>CAWFAZ010000041.1:0-226342 GCA_963813995.1 uncultured Verrucomicrobiae bacterium
ACCCGAGGGCACCCAGAAAAAACGCACGCTTATTCATTGTCCGGCTAAAGGGTCCAACTTTTATTATGCAACGGCTGGTTCGTATATCGAAACCAACCTCCGACCGAGATTGAAAATCGAGCGTTTTCCATAATCGTAAACAGCAAAGTAAAGCGAGCAGAACCAGAAAGCGAGCCATTCAGCTCGCCGGTTCTGCGGTCGAAGGTCCGTTGGACTTGGATTTGGCCTTTTTGTTTTTGTCTTCCTTTCCGGCGATGGCGGCATGGTCTTTAAGCCGGTAACTCCGCCCGGTAATGGCAATGGTCTGGGCGTGGTGCAGAAAACGATCCAGGATCGCCCCAGCCGTGGGCACGTCGCCCAGAAGTTTGCCCCATTCCTCCAGTGGCCGGTTGCTGGTCATGATGGTGGAGCGGTTTTCATACCGGCGCATGATCACTTCAAAAAGATGTTCGCCGGAGTTCTTCGGCAGTTGCTTGAGGCCAAAATCGTCAATTATTAAAAGCTCCGGCTTGAGGTAGCAACGCAGGGTTCTGTCCTGCTGGTTGAAGGCTTCGTCTTTCATGAAGTCGCGCACCAGGTCGAAGATGGAACGATAAAGCACCTGAAAGTTCATTTTGATGGCTTCATAACCCACCGCCTGGGCCAAATGCGTTTTTCCCACGCCGGGCGGCCCAAGAAAAGGACATCCTTGGCCTGGCGGATGAAGTTGCCAGTGGCCAGATCATAAATGTCTTTGCGATGGATGGCCGGATTAAAGCTCCAGTCGAAGTCTTCCAGCGTTTTCAGGCCGCGAAAATCAGCGGCCTTGGTGCGGCGTTCCATCAGTCGCTGTTGGCGGACATTGATTTCGTCCTGGCAGATCAGTTCGAGGAACTCGGCATGGCCAAGCCGATTGGCGACCGCTTCTTGCAGGCGCACGTCCAGGGTTTGCAGCAGACCGGAGAGGCGGAGTTGTTTCAGTGTGTTTTCAAGTGTGCTCATATACAGATTTGGGTTGAGGGTTAAAACAATCCGGCGTCAATGCCTCATAAGCATCCAACGACCGGATCAAGGGGTGGGTCTCCAGAAAGTCCAGTTGCGGCGATGGCCCGGCTCGTTCCAGCAATGTGCGCAAATCCTTTAAACGCCATGTGCCGTGATGCAGGGCCTTCTCGGCAGCGGCTTCCAGCGCGACCACGGGATGTTTGCCGGCCAGGGACAACAGGCCATGCAACACTCGTATGCCAATGGGACCGCGTTGTTGAACCATCGCTTCAGCCCAAGTGCCGGTGTGTTTGCCAATCAGCCTGGCCCGATCCAACAGGTAATCCAGATTGTGTTGAATGACGCGCCGATACGGTGAATGGAGGTGCTGCGGGTCCGTGGTAAATTTGCCCGGTTCGGCCAATGCGTGCAGTGCGATTTGTTCCCGGCGCTGATTGAAGACGCGGATCAATCGGGACTCCCAGCGCACCCAAACCTGTCGTCCCACATACTCCGGGGGCACCGAATAATACGCCCGCTGGAACTCAACGTAACCATCCCGGTGGACACTGCGTGGCGCTTCTTCAAAGACGGGAAACAAACTGGACGGCAATGGCAATAGTTTGGACCGCTCCACTTCATTGAATACCTTGCCGACCTGTTGCCGGGTCGTGCCGTGGATGCGGGTGTCGGCCACGCCGCTTTCCCAATCCAAAAGGAAAAGGTTTTGCGCTGTCAGACTTTCAAAGCAGCGGCCTTTGAGCGCGTTGTTCTGGGCAAACTTCACTCCCGCCTCAATCTTGCCCTTGTGCTGCGGCATGGCGGGGCGCGTCGGCAACATCACCGTGCCGTAATGGCGGCAGAACTCTTCCACTTTCGGGTTCAGTTCGGGATCAAACCAGTCGGCCCGTGTCACTGCGGCACGCAGGTTGTCGATGACCAGAGTGCGGGGAACACCCCCAAAGTAACGGAACGCATTTTCCAGACACCGGATGAAGCTCTCGGTCGTCTGCCGCCACACCACTTCACTGTATCCTTTGCGCGAATGGCTCAAAACAATCCGAAACAGATGGGGCCGCTTCCGTTTGCCATCCACCATGACCCACGCACCCTGGCCAAAATCCACCTGCGCCTCGGCTCCTGGCTCCACCTCCATCCGCACAAAAGGGATCGGCTGGGTCTCACGCAAATGCCGCACGAATCGCTTTACTGCCTGATAACTGCCAACGAATCCGTGGTCGCAAACCAAGTCCTGATAAATGCGTTGGGCACTCAACCCCACGGCCACCGCCGCTTCAATCTGAGGCGAATGCGGCTGGCATAGACTCTGGCGACCCGCTGTTGAGCCGAGGGTCGAAATGGCTGGTTTTGGTCCTGGGTCAGAATCGGAGCCGGGGGTCGAAATGGCCGGTTTTGAACGCGCCAGCAACAGATACTTGCCCACCGTCTCCCGGTTGACGCTCAGTTCACGCGCAATCCGCCGGTTGGACCAGCCATTGCCCGCCAAAGTTAATATCGAATGCTGCAAGTTCACGTTGAGTTCGTTCATTGCGCACAAGAGCAGCCCTGGCTGCCCAATACGCAATGCTTCCCTCAAAGTGGCTGGTTTTCATTCGACCCTTCGTGGCTGGTTTTGAGTGACCGCTGACAAAATAATGACAAATATTCTTTACGACATGACCTTTTCTAACCAGCGTGCAATGTTCAAATACCCATCGAACAGAAAGAATATAGGGGTTTTTGCCAATTGATTTTATGCACCTTAAACACGCCGTAAATAAAGGTAAAGGGGTCAAGCCCGCATAACCACATGTTATTCGTTTTCATTTTGCTTGCACGGCGCCCTCGCCATCCGCCAGCCATTTTTCATCTTAACAAATTGCCGCGCTTTGTCGATGCCCGCAATTATGTTGTCATGCGGGCTTGACCCCTTTATGACCCCTGCTATGGGGAGAATTGTCAAGCGCGTCCGAAAACCCCGTCTTTTTATTAAAAGCTTCTTCTCTTTTTTCTTCTTTCTCTTTGTCTTTCTGCCGCTTTTTTGTTGGATCGTCTCCTCTGGTGGAGCACCGGTCAATTGACCTGGCTTAACCTGCTATCCGTACAACCGCGAGGCGTACACTTTATCGTTTCCAAGTCCAGAGGAGCGCGCGGACACCATACTTTAAAACGGGCCATCAAAGGCCCAGGGGTCAGTTCGGTTCCGCTACGCTCCAAAATGTGTGGCGGCAAAATCATTCGTTCAGTCATTCCTCAGGCGCTGGGCAACGGCTGGAGTTTCAGTCCCAGGTCTTCGGCTTGACAGCGTCCGGTGCGCACCCGCCACCAGTCCACCGCAAAGGTCCGCGCCAGGGCGATGATGAGCTTCTTGCGCCGCGACGGGCTGGTCTTGTGGTCCAGCAGGGCCGTCCGCCACTTCTGGACGGGGCGATAGCCGGGCTGGAAAACCATCAGACGCCAGGCGCCTTCCACCAGCACCGGCCGCAAGCGCCGGTTGCCGTGCTTGTTGATGGCGCCTTGAAAGCGCCGCTGGCTGGAGGTGTCCTCCCGGGGACACAGCCCGGTGTAGCTGGCCACTTGTCGCCGGTTCTTGAACCGGTTCCAATCGGCCACTTCGCGCTCCAGGATTTCGCTCGTCATCTGGCCCAGTCCCACCGGCAACCCGGCCGGCGCGGCTGTCTCCAGTTCCCTGGTCCGGGTGTGCAACTCCACTTCCACTGCCGCCAGCAACCGGCGCAAGGGTTCCAGCAAATTGACCACGATGGCCGGCATCTCCAGCAGCGTCCTTTGCCAGGCCGCTTCCCGCCACCACTCCCCTTGCAGATGTCCGCCGTAATAGAGGGCATGACTGCGCCCCTGCGCGGCCAGCCGTTGCCTGGCCTGTTGCAGACTCTCCCGCTGCCGCGACAAACTGCGTTTCTGCTCCTGCGCCTCGGTGGGAACGCGCACGACACAAAACGCCTCGCGATTGCCGCTGACGTAGCGATCCAGACACAAGGCCATGGCCAGGGCGTCGCGCTTGTCCGTCTTGACCTTCTTGCTGTATTCGTCCCAGTCCCGTGGCCGGATGACGTAATTGGTCACTCCCATCTTCTCCAGCCGGCGATGCAAGGTGTAACCGAAGGGACCGGCCTCATAACAGGTGAAGACTTTCTCGGCCAGGGTCAGTTGCCTGGCGCACCACAGCAGGAAATCCGCGGGCTTGAAACGTTGCGGCGGCTGGGGCGTGCCACCGTCGATCACGCGCACGACCACGTAAAGGCCCAGATGCACGTCCACGCCCAGTTTGATCGTCTTGGCTTTGCACGGAGCGGCTTTTATGGGGCCACGAGCGGGTGTTTGGGGTTGCGGTTGCGGTTGCTTTTTGCTATTAACTTTCTTGTTAGATATAATCATAGGGCGTCAGGTGTAGCGGATTTTCCCTCACCTGACGACCCCATGTTAACTTTATGACCCCTTTATGGGGAGAATTGTCAAGCGCGTCCGAAAACCCCGTCTTTTTATTAAAAGCTTCTTCTCTTTTTTCTTCTTTCTCTTTGTCTTTCTGCCGCTTTTTTGTTGGATCGTCTCCTCTGGTGGAGCACCGGTCAATTGACCTGGCTTAACCTGCTATCCGTACAACCGCGAGGCGTACACTTTATCGTTTCCAAGTCCAGAGGAGCGCGTGGACACCATACTTTAAAACGGGCCATCAAAGGCCCAGGGGTCAGTTCGGTTCCGCTACGCTCCAAAATGTGTGGCGGCAAAATCATTCGTTCAGTCATTCCTCAGGCGCTGGGCAACGGCTGGAGTTTCAGTCCCAGGTCTTCGGCTTGACAGCGTCCGGTGCGCACCCGCCACCAGTCCACCGCAAAGGTCCGCGCCAGGGCGATGATGAGCTTCTTGCGCCGCGACGGGCTGGTCTTGTGGTCCAGCAGGGCCGTCCGCCACTTCTGGACGGGGCGATAGCCGGGCTGGAAAACCATCAGACGCCAGGCGCCTTCCACCAGCACCGGCCGCAAGCGCCGGTTGCCGTGCTTGTTGATGGCGCCTTGAAAGCGCCGCTGGCTGGAGGTGTCCTCCCGGGGACACAGCCCGGTGTAGCTGGCCACTTGTCGCCGGTTCTTGAACCGGTTCCAATCGGCCACTTCGCGCTCCAGGATTTCGCTCGTCATCTGGCCCAGTCCCACCGGCAACCCGGCCGGCGCGGCTGTCTCCAGTTCCCTGGTCCGGGTGTGCAACTCCACTTCCACTGCCGCCAGCAACCGGCGCAAGGGTTCCAGCAAATTGACCACGATGGCCGGCATCTCCAGCAGCGTCCTTTGCCAGGCCGCTTCCCGCCACCACTCCCCTTGCAGATGTCCGCCGTAATAGAGGGCATGACTGCGCCCCTGCGCGGCCAGCCGTTGCCTGGCCTGTTGCAGACTCTCCCGCTGCCGCGACAAACTGCGTTTCTGCTCCTGCGCCTCGGTGGGAACGCGCACGACACAAAACGCCTCGCGATTGCCGCTGACGTAGCGATCCAGACACAAGGCCATGGCCAGGGCGTCGCGCTTGTCCGTCTTGACCTTCTTGCTGTATTCGTCCCAGTCCCGTGGCCGGATGACGTAATTGGTCACTCCCATCTTCTCCAGCCGGCGATGCAAGGTGTAACCGAAGGGACCGGCCTCATAACAGGTGAAGACTTTCTCGGCCAGGGTCAGTTGCCTGGCGCACCACAGCAGGAAATCCGCGGGCTTGAAACGTTGCGGCGGCTGGGGCGTGCCACCGTCGATCACGCGCACGACCACGTAAAGGCCCAGATGCACGTCCACGCCCAGTTTGATCGTCTTGGCTTTGCACGGAGCGGCTTTTATGGGGCCACGAGCTGGTGTTTGGGGTTGCGGTTGCGGTTGCTTTTTGCTATTAACTTTCTTGTTAGATATAATCATAGGGCGTCAGGTGTAGCGGATTTTCCCTCACCTGACGACCCCATGTTAACTTTAGACTCCTTTATGAACAACGCAAAATACTCGATTCCGAGGACTGACCCTTTCACTAGCTAGTCCCACCAGAAAAACCAATTCGGCGCTCGCCAAATTTCCATCGCTAACTTTCGAACAGTTTGTGTGCCTTGGCTGACGATATCATCGCAGAATATCCACTGCTCCGCAGCGAGCTTCATAGCCTCCCCCACAGTCTGAGGACGCTTCACGACTGCACATTCCAGCACATCACCGGTGATACAGGCGGGAACTGCGTTGTATTCTTTGTGCCACTCGCGCAGCACCGCGACTTGCAATTCCGGTGCCGGACAATCGTTCCATCCGCCAAACCCAAGATGAGCCGGCACTTCGTAGGAATGTTCCACCCTGACGAGCAGTACTGCCGCGGGCCGTCCCTTTAATTCTCTTACGGTGT
This sequence comes from uncultured Verrucomicrobiae bacterium, assembly GCA_963813995.1. GTDB lineage: Bacteria > Verrucomicrobiota > Verrucomicrobiia > Limisphaerales > Palsa-1400 > DASRLE01. Next base: position 6,343 of record CAWFAZ010000041.1, read on the forward strand.
GAAAGCTAACCCGTTCAGGAGCCTCCGTCGGCCAAGGTTCCTCAACATTTTTACCAAACAGGTTGATTCCATTAATATCTGCCAACTTGCCTAATTCATCCATATCAGTTGCTCGGGCAAATTCAGGCATGATTTCCGAAAGCACTTCCCGGCGCTCCTCCATTCGCGGTTTGAGAATTTCGCGAATACTGCCGGTTGGCACCGTTGCCAGAACCGCATCAGTGTCGCATTCAACAGGCTCAAGATCGTCATCAAGCGCCCCTCGGATTATCGGCCAATATTTGGTTTCCGAAGCTGCCCCAGCCAATTTCATCCAGGTCTCCACGACGCGACCGGCCGGCAATTCGCCGCGATAGATCTTCTCATCATCTACAGATGCGAAAAACAAGTCAGGACTCAGACCATTTTCGACAAGAACTTTTGAAAGCGATTCGATCATATCAAATTAACTCAGGGTTGGATGTTTACGCCTAAATTGGTGCCGGCGCAAATTCTCACCATTAAACGGGTCAGTCCCGCATAATCGCATATTTTCGTTTTCTTCACCTTTCATGGACGCTCTTGTTTTGGCTGGCGCGGCCCAGCAGGAATGCCTGCCGGTTTTCTTCCAGAAACTTGGGCGCAAAGGCCGAGCCGACAGAATCGAGCCATTCTTGTTCAGCCAGCGACAGGTGCGCGCTCAACGCGCCGAGGAGCGCGACGTTCAACATCTTCTTCTGCGGCAGCTTGTCCGCATCAATCACCGAGGGGTCAATCGTCACGCCGCCCGAACGCAACAGATGCCGGTTTGGCTCCAATTGCGCCGGTTCGAGCGCCAGGAGAAAATCCGCCTCGCCCGCCGGCACCATGGGGCTGTAAATTTGGGCGCCAAACCGGACATCACAAGTCACCGATCCGCCCCGCTGGCTCATGCCCTTGATTTCGCTCTTCTTGACATCCAGGCCGGCGCGCAGCGCAACATCCGCAATGATGTCCGTGGCGGTCAGGACGCCCTGGCCGCCAAGGCCGGCAACGACGATGTTACACGGGGCAGGCGCAGGGTTCTTCGTTTTCATCGCATTGGCGGCGTTTTTCATATTCCTTGAGTTCTTTTGCAATCAGAATGCACGGCCTCCGCGCGATGATGACGGCCAGTTCGCGGCTCTTGAGGGCTTCCACCAGAGCGTGTTCAAACGCGTCCGATCCGACGCGGGGTTCGACGACCTGGACGCGGCGAATCCCGCACGAACGCGCCATGTCCTCGAGCACGACCTTTCCCGTGGGTTCATGTTTGAGATTGCGGCCGGTGCCCGGGTGTTCCTGGTGGCCGGTCATGGCGGTGGTTCCGTTGTCAAGAATAATCACCACGTGGCCGTTGGGCGGGGGATTGTAGGCCATTTCGATCAACCCGCTGATGCCGCTATGGACGAAAGTGCTGTCTCCGATTACGCTGACGACCCGGCAGGCTTGATCGGGCGGCAGCACGTGGCGCAAACCCAACCCCACCCCCAGGCTCGCTCCCATGCAGACGCACGAATCCATCGCTTCGAATGGTTGCAACACCCCGAGCGTGTAGCAACCAATGTCGCCAGCCACGATGCAGTTGTGACGGCGCAGCGCATCGAACACGATCCGGTAAGAACAGGCGTCACAGAGTTGAGGCGGCTTTCCCGGCGGCGGAGCGGCTTCGGGACTCGTGTCGGCGCGAAGGATGCGCCGCACTCGCGCCACGTCCAATTCACCAAAGCGATACATCTCCGCCTTCCCGCTGACCGGGATTCCCGCTGCGCGGATGGCTTCGACAAGGTATGGATCGCCTTCCTCGATCACCACGCAACGCTCGACGCTGGCGGCGAATGCCGCGATCTTGCGCATCGGCAGGGGATGCGTGAAACCGAGTTTCAGCACGCTGGCGTCCGGCGCGGCTTCCCGCGCGTGCATAAAGGAAATCCCGGAGGTGATGATGCCCAAAGATTTGCCGCCCGGCACAACTCTGTTCAACGCGCAATCCTCGTTCCATTCCGCCATTTCCGAAAGCTTCTGGCGCAACCGCCGGTGCGCGGGCCGCGCATGGCCGGGAACCATCACGCGCGCTTTCAAATCGCGGACGAAGTTTGTGGCTTTGGGAGTGTCGCGCTCCGCCCGCGGCCGCACCACCGTGGAACTGTGACAAACCCGCGTCGTGGCGCGAAGCAGGACGGGAATCTTCCAACGCTCGGAAATTTCGATTGCGGCGCGCATGAAATCGTAAGCCTCCTGGGAGTCGGACGGCTCCAGCATGGGCAATCCCGCGGCGACTGCGTAGCGGCGGTTGTCCTGTTCGTTTTGGCTGGAGTGCATTCCGGGATCATCGGCGGAAATGATCACCAAGGCCCCTGCCACTCCGGTGTAGGCCACCGTGAACAACGGGTCGGAGGCAACGTTAAGGCCGACATGTTTCATGGCGGCCATGGCGCGCGCTCCGCCAAACGCAGCGCCGATGACGACCTCCAGCGCAACCTTTTCGTTGGGGGACCATTGGGCGCGGCCGCCAAGCCTTGAAAAATTCTCGAGAATTTCGGTTGAGGGCGTGCCGGGATAGCCGGTGCCGAGGGCAACGCCCGCGTGCCAGCCAGCCAGGGCAATGGCTTCGTCCCCGCTCAACAAAAGCCTGTTTCCATCATCCATATCACGCCTTTTAAAAAATGAACAATAGGGCTTGCATAAAATAAAGGCAAGTTATATCACTTTGGCTAATCACATGTTTTGGCAACAGGAAATAGAAACTCTGGACCGCCCGGCGCTCGATGCTCTGCAACTCAAACGGCTGCGGAAAACGGTGCGCAGGCTGGAGCGGGTGCCGTTTTATCGCGGGAAATTCCTCGAAACAGGTTTCAAGCCGAAGGAGATCAATTCGGCGGCCGACCTGCGGCGGCTCCCTTTCACCACCGCGGCGGATTTGCGGGAGAATTACCCGGATGGATTGCTGGCGGTTTCGAAGGAGAAGGTGCTGAGGCTGCACACGTCGAGCGGGACAACCGGAAAACCAAAGGCCTTGTTTTTCTCAAGGCGCGATGTGGACAACGCGGCGGAATTGATCGCCCGCGCGCTTTGCATGACGGGGGTGACCCGGCGCGACGTGTTCCAGAATATGATGACCTACGGACTTTTCACGGGGGGTTTGGTGATGCACTACGGGGCGGAGAAAGTGGGCTGCATGGTGATCCCGGCCGGACCGGGCACCTCTGAACGCCAGTTGCTGCTCATGCAGGACTTTGGAACAACGGTGATCCATGTCACGCCCAGCTACGCGTTTTACTTTGCGGATTTTCTGGAGAAAAAGGGGATTGATCCGCGAAAGAACCTGGCCTTGCGGAAGGCGTTCGTGGGCGCCGAGCCTTACACCGAGGAAACCAAGCGCAAGATCGAAGCCGCGCTGGGCATTGATGTCTATAACTCCTACGGCTTGACCGAAATGAACGGACCCGGCGTGGCGTTCGAGTGCGAAGGCAAATGCGGCATGCACGTATGGGAGGACAATTTCGTGCTGGAGATCGTCAACCCCGCGACAGGCGAACCGGTGGGCGACGGGGAAACCGGCGAATTGGTCTTGTCCAGCATCAACCGCGAAGCGATGCCTTTGTTGCGCTATCGAACGCGCGACCTGACTGCAATCATCCCCGGACCCTGCGCTTGCGGGCGCACTCATCGCCGCATCCATCGCATCACCGGGCGATCGGACGACATGTTAATCGTGCGCGGCGTGAATATCTTCCCGCAACAAATTGAGCGGGTGCTGATGTCGATTCCGCAGGTGGGGCGCAACTACCTGATACAACTGGAGGGTCTGGACGAGATGACGGTGAAGGTGGAATTGTCGCCCTCCGCTTTCGACGGGCAGGTCGGGCACCTGACGGAACTGCAAAACCAGGTGGTGGAACAACTGCGGGCCGAACTCTCGGTCCGGCCGAAGGTGGAACTGGTTGCCTGCGGTTCGCTGCCCGTCGCGGAAGGCAAAGCCAAACGTGTCATCGACAAGCGATCCCTTTGAACTGACCCAAATCATCAACTTTATGAATACGATAAAACTGGTGGCGGTGTTCGCTGAGAATCGGCCGGGCCAGGTCGCCCGCATCACCGAAGTTCTCGCGCGCGCGAACATCAACATCCGTTGCATCATCGTGGCCAGCACCGGCAATTGCGGCATCATGAAAGTCCTCGTCAACGACCCTGATCTGGCCTGTCAAGCCCTTAAAAAAGAGGGCTTTGCCGCCACGTTGACGGACGTCATCGCCGTGGAAATGCCGGACAAGCCGGGCGCGCTGCACTCGGTCGCACAATGCCTGGCCACCCAAAATATCAACCTCTGCAACACTTCGGGTTTCGCGGCCAACAACCGCGCCATCCTGGTCCTGGAAGTCGAAGATCCCGCCCAAGCCGGCGAGGTCCTGAAAAAACACGGGCTTCACGTTCTGACACAAAAGGAGACGCTGGCAATTTAGTCAAACCTGATCAAGGAGACACCCATGAATGAAACAAGTTCGCATGCGACCAAAGGCTGGACGGTTGTCATTGCCGCCCTGGCCATCAACCTCATCCTCGGCGTCTTGTACGCCTGGGGGGTCGTGGCCAAGGCGCTCGTCAGCGATTGGCATTGGACGAAGACTGACGCCACCCTGCCGTTCACTGTGGCCACAGTTTGTTTTGCCGGCATGATGGTGTTTGCCGGCCGATGCCAGGACAAATTCGGCCCCCGGCTTGTTGCCACGGCCGGTGGCATTATGCTGGGTCTCGGCTTGGTCGCTTCAGGGCTGGTTCATTCGCCCATCGCGATGGCGTTGACCTTTGGCGTCGGCGCCGGGTTGGGGATTGGCCTCGGTTACTCGGCAACGACCCCCCCCTCCATCAAATGGTTTCCGCCCGCGCGCAAGGGGGTTATCACCGGGATTGTGGTCAGTGGCGTCGGCCTTGCGGCGGTTTATATCTCCCCGCTCACCCAGTACCTTCTGGGGAAAAACACCATTCCCATGACATTTGTCTGGCTTGGCGCCGGCACGCTGGTTCTGGTGCCGCTCCTCGCGCAGCTTCTGCGAAACCCGCCGGAACAGCCCGTTGCGCCGGCCTCCGCCACTCAAACGCCGTCCGCTCCCCGGCGCGAGACGGATTGGCAGGACATGCTGCGCACCGGACAGTTCTACCAACTCTGGTTGATGATGATGCTCTCCGTCTCGGCGGGCCTGATGATCATTACGCAGGTGGCCATGATCGCCAAGGAGCAGGCGAACTGGAAGTGGGGATTTGTGCCCATCGCGATCCTCGCCATCTTCAACACCTTTGGCCGCCTTCTCAGCGGTGTGCTCTCAGACAGAATCGGGCGGACCCGGACGATGACGCTGGCGTTTCTGTTGCAGGCGGCGAACATGCTGGCCTTCAATTATTACACCACCCCGGAGCTGGTGGTTTTCGGTTCCGCCTTCACCGGGCTTTGCTATGGAACCATCTTTACGCTGATGCCCGCGGCGACGGCGGATTTCTACGGCCTCCGCAATCTCGGCGTCAACTATGGTTTGGTGTTCACCTCGTTCGGCGTCGCGGGTGTGGTCGGCCCCCTTCTGGGCGCGCGGATTAACGATCAATTCAAATCGTATCTCTGGGCCTATGTCATTTCGGCGGGGATGCTGGTGCTGGGAGCCTTGCTGGCGATGTTGACCAAACCGCCGGGGACGCCGGCCGCGCTGGCAACACCGCAACCCGCTGTTCCACTCGCGACCAATCCTTCGCGCCCATGATCCAACTTACAGATTTTGGGCGTAGGCGATGAACTTGCGGTATCCGGCAAGAATCGACTGCAACGCGGCGACAAATGCCCACTCTGTCAAGTAGGCCGGATGCCCTTTGGGCGCCTCCAGTGTGATTTCAAACGGGCGCGGCCGGACAACCGGCGGCGCACTGAGCACGCCGGGAAAAGTACTGCGCACGACTGAATTCCGCGCCGGAAAACCATCTATCAGCGCCCGCTTGTCCAGTGGCAGGAACTTGTCCGCCGCCTGTAACGCCGGTTCAATCAGATGCTTGGTCAGGGTGGCCCCGCCCACGAAACCGTAAAACCCATAGCCGGTGTCATCAACGTGCAACGAAATGATTCCGTGAAAGGAATGCGAGACCAACTCCGCCTGCAACAACCCCACCTCCGGCTCGGCGGACTTGTTCCAGAATTCGCGGTTCAAATCCTTTCCCCGCCGCGAGTGGCGCGTATTATCTTCAAAGCCGGTGGGATTGCAAACCGGATAAACGGACAGGCAATACCCTGCGGCCAAATCAGCGTAAGTCTCCAAAAACCTGAGAAACCGCACCGCGGCATGAGCCCCTTCCGGTTCATCCCCGTGTATCCCCGCAAAAATTCCGATCCGAATTGGCGCATCCCCGCTCTTTGGGCCGATGAACATATAGCGCGGCAGAACATAGGATTGACCCTCCACCTCAAACCGGGCCTCCCGATTGACGACCAGGTTGGGCGAATCCTTGACCAATTGGTCCAGTGGCGCCAGCAGATCGGCAATGGAGCGGCGGCTGGGCGCGACCCGGTTTCCAACGTTTACCCCGGCCTCAGGCCGGGCCACACTTGAAATATTCCTCATAACAATTCTTTTTTGTTGTTCAATCGAACGACGCCACTATAGCAGCCATCTCTATTATGTCAATAGATTTAATGATATTATTTTATAATTATGTAAAGCATTGTGCATCAGCATTTTAGGATTCAAATCGGAATGTTCGGAAGATTAAAAAGCTTCTTGATTCGCAAATTTCGCTCGAACTTCGCCAAAATGCTCTTTTTATCACGCCAACTTGTCGCGCGATCTTGTCGCGCCGTATCAACCCCGAAAGCTGTTCCCCCGAAGTAGTTCGGGGTTCGGGGTTGCCGTGTTGCCGATTCTTCAGACCTCTCTCTTTGCGATCTTTGCGATCTTTTGTGGCCAAATTGCTTCGGCATGTCAAACTGCAAGGTCCGGGCAGCGACGTCTATAATCAAACTGTGGCAAGGCCGAGTTTGGTGATCTCGTTTAAATGGAAATATTTGGCATGAACCGGTTGAGAATCTCATGCCGCGGCACGGCTTGTTTCTTGAGCGATTGTTGACGCTCGATCACTCCCTGGCCGTAGGTCGGCGGCGGGTTGGGGCTGCGATACAGGATTCCCGTGTAAAGCTTGGTCCCGTATTCGCGCGCCCGTTCGGTTGCCAAGGCCCGGTCCGCCGGATCGTGACCGATCGATTCCAGGCTTTGCATCCTGGCCTTTTGCGCTTTGAGCTGCTGTTCTTCCTCCCCGTATGTCACGCAAGGTGACTGAACGTTGATAAAGGCGAATCCCGGAAAGCGGAGGCCTTCTTCGATGATCCGGGCCAGGCCCGCCATGTCCGCCGGCGTGCCTTGAGCCACGAACGAGGCGCCGTAGCCCATGACATAGAGCAGCGGGTTCACCGGCTCCTCCAGGCTCCCAAAGCTCGACGTGGCTGTCTTGCGCCCGCGCCGGGAGGTGGGTGACAACTGCCCCTTGGTCAGGCCGTAGATATGGTTGTCCATCACGATATAGGTCAGGTCGATGTTGCGCCGGATGACATGCGGCACGTGCCCGCCGCCGATGGAGAAACCGTCGCCGTCGCCGCTGGCCACCAGCACCAGCAACTCCGGGTTGGCCAGCTTGATCCCTTGCGCGATGGGCAGCGAACGCCCATGCACGGTGTTGAACCCGTAGGCCTTCGTGTAACCCGGGATGCGGCTCGAACAACCGATGCCCGAGATGAATGCGATCTCGTGCGGCGGTCGTCCGATCTCCGCCAGCGCCCGTGTGATGGCCGTCACAACGCCGAAATCGCCGCAGCCCGGGCACCATATCGGTTTGAGATCGCTCTTGAAATCTCCGGCCTGGAACTTGCCGGCCGGAATGGGTTCGAGGGTGGTCATGATTGATTCTCCTGTTAAAAGGTTGGCCGGGTCAGTCTGCGACCGGATCGGGTTGGCGGTGGTTGCGGTTGCCTTGGAGCGCGACGACCATTTCGCGCAGCCGTTCGAGCACTTCCTTCGGCTGAATTGGGTTGGAGCCGCTCCTGGCCAGCGGTTTGACCAGGGCCGGAAGATCCACGTACATTCTTACCAGCCGGTAGAGTTGCCCCTGGAATGATTGCTCGATGAACAACCCCCGGCTCACCGATGCGAAGAAGTCCTGGTACACCGGTTCGGCCACCGGGTAGAGCAGTTTGGGCACGAGCAATTTCGCGTGCAACCCTTCCGCCTGGGCCAGCCGAAGCGCTTCCCTCGCCACGCCGGCCACACTTCCCCAGCTCACCAGCCCGATCGGCGCGTCCGGATCGCCTTCCACCACGAACAAATCGCGGCGGTTCTTGAGCGGGTTAAACTTGCGAAATCGCTTTTCATTCATCCGCGCATGCATCTCGCCGCTGGCCGTGGGCCGTCCCAATTCATTGTGCTCGATCCCCGACGCCAGATAGTTGCCCCCGGCCATCCCCGGATGGCTGATTGGGCTGATGCCAGACTCCGTCAGCTTGAACCGCGCATATTTCGCCATCTCCGCATCGGTTGGACGCCGGCGCTCGACCAGCCGGAACGTCGAGGTGTCAATCGGTTCCACAATCTCCTTGCGCTGCGAAATTTCCTGGTCGGACAAAATGATCACCGGGGTCTGGTAGTACTCCGCCAGGTTGAATGCTTCCACGGTGATGCCGAACATGTCGCCAACGCTCGTCGGCGCAAGCACGGGCCGCAGGCAATCGCCATGAGCGGAAAACGCCGCCTGGAACAGATCCGACTGCTCCGCCTTGGTTGGCATGCCGGTGGACGGGCCGCCCCGCTGCACATTCACGCACACCAGTGGCAGCTCGACGATACTCGCCAGCCCAAGCATCTCGGTCATCAGGGACATGCCGGGGCCGGAGGTGGCCGTCATCGCTTTCCTGCCGGCGAACGACGCCCCCACCGCCGCGCCGATGCCGGCGATTTCATCCTCCGCCTGCAGGACCGTCCCGCCATACTTCCAAATCTCGCGGTCGAGAAACTGCATGATCTCCGTCGAGGGCGTGATGGGGTAGCCGGCGTAAAAGGTGCATCCGGCAAAAATCGCCGCCGCCGCGCACATGTCGTTGCCGTCCGCCAGCAGCTTCGCTTTCCGGCCCGCTTGCGGGGCCGCCAGCTTGCGGTCCTCTTCGAGCGGATGCGCCTGGGCAAACTCCAATCCCGCCTGAAACGCCCGCGCGTTCCCCTCCATCACCGCAGCCCCTTTTCTGGCAAACTCCTTGCGAATCCCCGCCAGCATACTCTCCCGCCCGATCCCAAACCACCCTGCCAGCAACCCGATCACCACGATGTTCTTGGCCTTGTCTGTGCCGGCGTTCTTCTCAGCCATCCCGGTGATCGGCACGCTGAACACCACCGCCGGCGTCACCCCTTCCAAGGGCAGATTGTCGGGAGCGACCCCGGTGTTGCTTTCGTAAATCACGATCGTGGCGGATTCGACCGGGAGTTCCCAGCCAAACCGCTGGAAATCCTCCCAATTGAGCGCCACCGCCACGTCGAGCGGCCCGTTCGGGTTCAGCACCGGCCGGGTCGCCAGCCGCAGCCGGCACGAGGCCTCGCCCCCGCGGATTTGCGACCCGAAACTCTTGGTCATGATGCCGTGGTAGCCCTCCAACGCCGCTGCGGTGATTAAAGATTCACCCGCTGAAATCACGCCGTCCCCGCCTGCGCCCGCAATGCCAATAATCAAATCCTGAGTCATTTATTGTTCATCTTCTCGTTTTCCAACTTCTCCGCTCACCGTCCATTGGCAAAGCCTTGCCATTTTTTAGCTTTTGAGCCACCCCTTAATTTCTCAAGAAAAGCTTTCAAATTGCAATGCTTTGATTTTCTCAAGCAACTTGCGTTGAACCATATTGCCCCGGAAAAAACCGTGAAAATTTCACGGTTTTTTCCGGGGCAGATTGCTCTTGTCCCATTCGCGCAATTGACAGGAGATTCGTCTTGCGGGATGATGCGCGCATGGAAAAAATTATTTATCCGCGCAGTCCGCGCGAAATGATGTCGGGCTGGGTTTATCTGCCCCGGTTCGTCGATAAAATCCGGCTGCATCAGGCCGGCAAACTTCATGCCGATTATCAGGAAAATTTCACCAAGGGCTTCGACGGCGCCTGGCTCAAGGCCGCGGGCCTTTCCGCCGAAAAATTCCTCGAGGTCGTCAAAAATTCCGTGACTGATGGCGAGGTGGCCGATTGGGTCGCCAAAAATGTCCGGAAGCCGGAGGCCGACAGGGCCGCCTTCCGCGATTTTGTTTTCAATCGCGGGCGTGATGACGAATCCGGCAAAGCCCGTTTGAAAATGCGCAAGGAGGAAGCGGGTTTCGCCCAACGGGACGATATTCAAACCTTCGTCGATTTCATCGACGCCGATGAGAAGAGAATTTGACGCGCGGAGGGTTACGCGACCTTGATCGCATAACCCGGACGGGGAACGCGCTTCAAGAGACGGTTGGCGTTTTTGTTCTGGACGAACTTCGTGTTGACCGGGTTGATTTTCAAAACCGCTCCGAGCGTTGCCTGGGTCTTTTCCAGGTCAACCCCGTTGGCGGCCAGGTGTTCCGCCATGCGATTGAAAGTGGGCACCGCGTCCTTGTCGCCTTTGATCTGTTCGCGCATCTCGTCGGGCGATTGCCCGAGCCCCAGGCGATACGAGATATTGGAGATGTGACAAAGGGCGGTGGAATGATGGCCTTCGTCAATGCTGGCGCGCAAGTCGCTCTCACGGCGGCTGCGCACGGCCCGGATGAAATTCTCGAAATGGCTGGTCGCGCCCTGGAAGCTCTTGATTTCCCTGCCGTCTTTGTCAAAGGCCTTTGCGCCGGTGTAATTTGGCACCAGAACATGGCCGCCCTCGCATTCGATGACGACGCCGATGTCCGCGCCTTTGTATTTGTCCATTTGCGTGGAACCGGTTTTTTCGGGCAACCCGCGCACCTCCATGATAAGAGGCGCCCGCCTGTAATCGTGAAAGGCTATCAATGTATTGGGGGTTTCCGCGTCGTCCGCGCAACCGAGTCGGCCGCCAATGGAGAGCGCCTTGTATGAAACCGCTTTTTCACCCAGGAACCAACGCGCCACATCCAGTTCATGAACGCCCTGGTTTCCCAGGTCCCCGGCCCCGTAGTCCCAAAACCAGTGCCAATCATAATGAAATTTCGCGCGGCGCGGCGGCGTCAGCGGCGCGGGGCCGCACCAGAGATCGTAATCAACGCTGGCCGGCACGGGTTGCGGCCCTTCTGTTTTGCCAATGCCGGGGCGCCGCTTGTAACAAAGACCCCGGGCCACCAGAATGTTTCCCAGGTTCCCGTTGTTGACCCATTCCACCGCTTCCTGGATGCCGTGGCTGGAGCGCGACTGTGTTCCAGCCTGGACAATTTTTCCGTAGCGGAGGGCCGCCGCAACCATTTGTTCCCCTTCCCAAATGTCGTAAGAAACAGGTTTTTCGACGTAAACATCCCTGCCGCTTTGCATTCCCCATACGGCGGCCAGGGCGTGCCAATGATTGGGCGTGGCAATGGAAATCGCATCGACATTTTTGCTCTCCAGCAGCTTGCGAACATCGGTGTAAGCCGCCACCGTTGCGCCGTTCTCCGCGCACCGCTTGACCCCGGCATCGAGCACGGCGCGGTCAACGTCGCACAAGGCCGTCAGGCGCACGCCGGCGATTTCACCCCATTCTTTAATGTGGTTCTTACCGCGCCCGTTGAATCCGATCACCGCCACGCGAATGTCCTGATTGGCCCCGGGCACTTGGGACCAGGAACGCGGGGGCAGAGTGAAAGCGCCGGCGGCGAAGGCGGCTTGTTTAAGGAAGCTGCGGCGGGTGAATTTCTTCATAAATGGAGTTCCCGGAAATAACGCATCAGGCGTGTTTTTCTTTTGACAGGTTTCATGGCTTCCGCGTTCGGCTGTATTCTTGATATTGTTCGGCGACGCGCGCTTGCTGTTCATCCCCCTTGTGGAGGTAGAAGCGATAGCGGAAAGTGACGCTTTGGCCGGCCGGGATCGTGAAATCGCCCGTCCCTTTTGGCTTTTTTTCAAAATGATGAATGCCGAATGGATTGGCCGCCAGAAGTCCGTAATCCCGCACATGCCACCAGGTCGGATGCCGTGGATTATCCGGATGATCGAAGAGGGCGATCCCGACAATTTTTCCATCCACAGGCCCGTAATAATCGCACCAATCCGCCCGCTTGCCCCATGTCTCTTCGTCCCGCGCGCCTGAGGACAGGACAATATGTCCATCGCCCGGCTTGTCCCCATGCTTTAAACGCATCGTCTCGGCGATCCGCGTGGCCATCGTGCCGTCCTTGTCGTCGCCGAAAATGACCGGCTTGTCCGGCGGGGCCTGGAGGGTGATTTCGAAATCAAACAACCGCTGGTCATCGGGCCGATTGTAAATGCGCATGGTGCGGAGGTCCGTGCAGACGAGGGTTCCGTCACGCGCCATCCAATTATCCGCGGATTGGATCGTTCCCGATTCCCTCCCGGATTGGATGCCCAGGAATTTTTCATGGACAATCTTGCAGGCATTGGATCCCTCGGTCCAAAAATCGAGGCCGTTCACGCTGGAGTGGGCGTACCAAAGCGAACGATGATGCGGGTGGTCGTGTTGTTCGTCCGTGGTGCTCTCCAGGGGCCAGCGCCGGGTCATGGGAAGTTCATCCGGGCCGAGCAGCGGATAGAAACAGGGCCGCGGCACGTTTTTGTAGCAATACTCGGTAAAGAGCTTTCCGTTGATTTCGACACGGAGTTTGCCGTCATCCTGCGAAATCCGCACGCCGTTGGAATGGCCCGCCTGAGCCTGAGCGCAACCGGCCAGCAAGAAAGCGCCCAGCAGCGCCGCGATGCCGGCCAAGGCAAGGATTAGCTGCGTTTTCATAATGCTGATTGTCGGAAGAAAGGCGGCCGGATGACCAGTAAAAACTTCATCTTTAGAACGTTGTCTTGAAACAGGACAATGCCTGTCCGACAATGAACCTGCCAGCCATCCCGGTCGAGTCCTCTTATTGGTGCCGACGGAGGGGGTCGAACCCACACAGCCTCACGGCTACTAGATTTTGAGTCTAGCGCGTCTGCCAATTCCGCCACGTCGGCCTGCCAAAGCCGGAGAAGACTATCAGAGGAGTTTTTCTTTGGGCAAGCCCGGAATCGTCAAACCCGGCCTGAAGAAGAAAACAAAAAAGGCCTGGAATTTCTTCCAAGCCTTTTTGTCGTCCATGACCTCACAGGATCATGGCAAAGTTCCCGTCAGGGCAGAATGTGGGTCGAAGCAACGATACTGCACTGGGGTTTGACACTGACATTACCCAGAGCGGTGGCATAGCTGGAGGCCCAGGTTTGCGAGGGATCCGCGGGGCACGCCGGCAGTTCGCCAGCCGAGCCGTGGCCGAGGTAGGGCTGCAGGTCCGAGCCTGCCGGCTGGGAGGTGCTGTTCTGACGCTGCTCCAGCGCCCATTGCTGCTTGGCTGAATCAATCAAGCGCAGGTTGTTAATGCACGCATTCATTTGCGAGGTCGTGCGCGCGCGCACGAAGTTAGGAATGGCGATGGCGGCCAACAGACCGATAATCGCGACGACGATCATGATTTCCACGAGGGTGAAACCTGCCTTGCGGCTGACTTTATTTTTCATAAGACTTTCTTTCTTTCCACATGCGGCGTGAACCATGCAAAAGGCGGGTTAATATGAATACATTCGGGTTCACTGATTGCCTTTTGCGAACCGCAGGAACATATTAGCAATGGCCATGCCAAGAGCAATGCTTTTGTGAAAATATTCATGCAGGGGAATCCCTTACAGCGCCCTGCCATTAGAATTGCGATTAAGATCAGGAGGGGCCGGAGAACCGCGGAGGTGTTTGTGCTGGCGCTTTTGCCCTGCCTTGCCACAATGGCGGCACAACGCGAGCGATGATGCACAACGAAACCGCACCGGAGGAGCGACAGTCTTCCTGCTTTGCGCAGGTTTCGTTCGGCATTCGCATTTTAGTCCTGGTCACCTTTCTCTTCATGGGCTTGAAGATTATTCGTTACGGCTACCTTCCGGCCGGCGACGTTCGACGCGATGCGGCCCAGGCAATTTCCGGCAAGCCCTTCACTGATGTTCTCGTGCTCTTTCCGGGATATACAATGGACCACAACCCGGGCTGGGAGTGGTTCCTTCGCCAGTTGCACGCCAAAGCCGGCATGACAGAGGACATGCTGGTTGCCTTTTCGATTGCGGCGCTGTTGTTTTGGCTGCTCTGCGCCCCGCTGCCATGGTTGCGTTGTGCGGAGGCCTGGCTGGCGGCTTTGCTCGCGTTCAGCCTGGCCATGCCCGGTATGATGATCCGGTTCACACAAGGCCGCGCCTTTCTGCTGCCGGAAGGAGTTTTGATTGCCCTGCTTGTGGCCTGGGGCAAAGGGGGAAATCCGTCGTGGGCGAAGATTATTCTGACCTGCGCGGGAATCGCCCTGGCGGTGTGGATGCACGGGACGTGGTTTTTATGGGTACTCCTGCCAGCCGCATTTTTTCTGGCCGGGCAATGGCGCGCCGGAACATCGCTGGCTCTCTGTTGGGTGTCGGGGACACTCTTTGGCGCACTGTTGACGGGCCGGCCGTTCGAGTTTTTGCGCCAGTCCGTTTTGATCGCCATGACCGTCTGCCGGGAACAGGTTCCGGAGACGTTGACAGTGGGCGAAGTGCAATCCAGCGCCAGCGCATTTGTCGCGCTGCTGATCCTGGCCATCATGTTCATCTGGCGTCAGGGAAAGAGCGGCCAACTGTTCCGCTCGCCGCTGTTTTGGATGATGGCGGTCTGCTGGCTTCTGGGTTTGAACGCCGCGCGCTTCTGGGACGATTGGGGATTGCCCGCCGCCCTGGTCTGGCTGGCCCTGCAATTCGAGGAGGTGATCCTGGCTTCGTGGGCCGCCCTGCCGGGCAGGCGCGTGGTCGTCGGCACCCTGCTGGCGCTCTCCCTTTTCCGCGTCACCACCAGCGACCTGGATGGCCGTTACACCAACAGCCTGCGCGAACCTTTCGTCGATGCCGCCAATCCCTCGCTCAAAGGGTGGATGCCGGAAAAGGGCGGCATTTTCTATGGCGCGGACATGACATTCTTTTACAACACGTTTTATAAGAACCCTGACGGCGACTGGCGTTACATCGTCGGATTCGAGCCTGCCTGGATGCCGCCGGAAGACCTGAAAATCTTTCGCAACATTCAATGGAACCAATTCGCCTGGGAAGCCTACGAGCCGTGGGTGCGGAAAATGCGGCCCCAGGACCGGCTGGAAATCTCCAGCGGCGCGCAGCCTGTTTTGCCTCCGTTGCAGTGGGTCAACGCGGGCGGCGGCATTTGGATCGGGCGATTGCCCAAAAGCCAGCCGGCCAGTAAGTGAATGCACCGATGGACAGCGCAAAGGATAATGCCGGCTCCGCCTTCGGGAAGGACATCCCGGCCGGCGTTTTCAAAAATTATCTCGTTTACCTGTTTTTGTTGGGATTGATCGTGCGGTTGGGCTTCCTGGTCGAGCACGCGCGCACGCCGTCGTTTGGGGTGCCGACATTGGATCAGAAGTATTACGACGGCGTGGCCAGAATGCTCCTGGCGGGCGAAGACCTTCATCAGCTTCATGGATTCAGGCCGCTGCTTTACCCGATGTTCGTGGCGGTTTTTTACAAGCTGGGCGGCGCGCACGGAATTGATCTCACGGTGGCGGTGCAGCATCTTCTCGGAGTATTGACAGGTGTGCTGGCGGCCTTGTTGGGGGCGCGGCTTTTCCGGCACCGGCTCTGCGGCCTGGCGGGCGGGGTGCTGTACTTGCTGGCGCCCGTGCCGCTTTACTTCGAGGGCGAGTTGTTGATCGAATCCAGTTACATTTTTTTGATTTGTCTGGGGCTGCTGCTCATCCTCCATACAGCCGGCGTCGCGGGATGGAAGGGCGCCCTGCTTTGGCTGCTGTGCGGCGGCTTGACGGTGCTCACCGCGCAGGCGCGCCCGAATATTCTCGTTTTCATGGCGGTGTATCCGCTCTTTGCGGGCTGGAGTTGGTGGCGCTCGCGTCAAGGCGCCGCGCTGTTGCCCTTACTGGGGTTGATCGGCGGGATGGTCATGGGCATTCCATGGGGGTTCGTCAACAAGATGCAATCGGGCCATTTCCAAGTCATACCATCCACGGGCGGCGTGAACCTTTATCTGGGTAACAGGCGCACGGCAGACGGGATAAAGATGGAACTGGACCGCCGTGTCAATTACAACGAGCGCCATGAGGACCCGGTGGAAGTGTGGGCGCGCGAGGGATATGAGGCGGCCATGCGCGCGCAGGGCCGCCAGCCTGAAACAGATCCCAAGGCCATCTCCCAATACTGGACCCGGCGCGCCATCGGCGAAATCAAGGCGGCCCCGGCCTCCTGGCTCCGGTTGATGGCCAGGAAATGCTGGCTGACGCTGTGGAACGCCGAAGTGCCCACCTTGAAATCCTTCGCCTTTTTGCAAACAGATTATGTCTGGCTGCGCCTGTTGCCGGTGCGCTGGGTCGTGTTGCTCATGCTGGCTCCCGCCGGAATCTGGGCCGCCGCCAAATGGGGCAATCGCGACGCGCTTTTTGTTCTGCTGTTTTATGCCTCCATTTACTCCGCGGCCAACGTCGCCTTCTTCATCGTCGATCGCTACCGTTATCCGGTCTGGCCGGTCATGGCGGCCATCGGCGGCGGCGGCTTGCTGGCCTTCGTCGAAACGATCCGCCGCCGCCGCTGGCGCGGGGCGCTTTGCCTGGCGGCAAGCATGGCTTTGATGGCCTCGATTTCCCTGCCCAACTGGTATGGGGCACAACTTCCGTCCTTTGCGCTCGATTATCGCTTGCGTTCGACCGCCTGGTACGAAAAGGGGCATTTCCCGGAAGCCTTGAGGGACATTGATCGCAGCATCGCGTTGGATTCCGGGGACATGGCCGCGCTGCATCATCGCGGCAACGTTTTGTTGGCGCTCAACCGATTGGAGGAAGCCAGGCAGGATTACGAGCGGACATTGAAAATCAGTTCCGAGGATGCGGGGGTATGGAACAATTACGGAATCGCGCTGGACGGACTGGGCCGGACGAACGAGGCGCTTCAGGCGTTCCGTCGCGCCATAGAGTGCAAACCGCCCAGCGAAAGCGCCTTTCTCGGCTTGGCGTTCGAGCAAATCCGATTCGGCCGCCTCGATGATGCCGCGGACATATTGGATCAGTTTGAAAAACAGGTGAAGGGGCCCAATGCGGTGGTCCTGGCCATCCGCTCGGTTCTGGCGCGACAGCGTGGCGATGCCGCGCAGGCCGACGCGCTCGAGCGGCAAGCCCGCGCTCTGGACCCGGATGCGGCCGCGTGGGCCATTGGACGCGCCACCAACAAAGGCCAAAGAAAATGACAAATGACGAAGCCTTCGGGAAGGACATTTCGTCCGGGGTTTTCAAAAAGTGTCTGGTCTGCCTCTTTTTGTTGGGATTGATCGTGCGGTTGGGCTTCATGGTCGAGCACGCGCGGACGCCGTCGTTTGGCGTGTTGACAATGGATCAGAAGTATTACGACACGGCGGCCAGAATGCTCCTGGCGGGTGAAGACCTTCATCAGCTTCGCGGATTAAGGCCGTTGCTTTACCCGATGTTCGTGGCGGTTTTGTACAAACTGGGCGGCTCGCACGGAATCGATCTCACGGTGGCGGCGCAACATCTTCTCGGCGTGTTGACGGGTGTGCTGGCGGCTTTGTTGGGGGCGCGGCTCTTCCGGCACCGGCTCAGCGGCCTGGCGGGCGGGGTGTTGTACTTGCTCGCGCCCATTCCGCTTTACTTCGAGGGCGAGTTGTTGATCGAATCCAGTTACATTTTTTTAATTTGTCTGGGGCTGCTGTTGCTGCTTCACGCAGCCGATGCCGCGGGACGGAAAGCCGGCCTGCTCTGGCTGCTCTGCGGCGGCTTGACGGCGCTCACCGCGCAGGCGCGCGCGAATATTCTCGTTTTCATGGCGGTGTACCCGCTTTTGGCGGTCTGGCGTTGGCGGCGTTCGCGTCAAGGCGGCGCGCTGTTGCCTTTGGTGGGGTTGATCGGCGGGGTGGTCATGGGCATTCCGTGGGGCTTTGTCAACAAGATGCAATCGGACCACTTCCAAGTCATGCCGTCTGCCGGCGGCGTGAATCTTTATCTGGGCAACGAACGCGGGGCGGACGGGATAAAGGTGGCGCTGGACCGCTACGTCAATTACAACGAGGGCCGCGAGGAGCCGGCGGAAGTGTGGGCGCGCGAGGAATACGTGGCGGCGATGCGCGCGCAGGGCCGCCAGCCTGACACAAATCCCATGGCCATCTCCCAATACTGGACTCAGCGGACCATCGGCGAAATCAAGGCCGCCCCGGCCTCCTGGGTCCGGTTGATGGTCAAAAAATCCTGGTTGATGCTTTGGAACGCCGAAGTGCCCCACCTGAAATCTTTGGCTTTTCTGCAAACGGAATATGTCTGGCTGCGTCTGCTGCCCGTGCGCTGGGTCGTGTTGCTCATGCTGGCTCCAGCCGGAATCCGGGCGGCCGCCAAACGTGGGAATCGCGACGCGCTTTTTATTTTGCTGGTTTATGCCTCCCTTTATTTCGCAGCCGATATCGCGTTCTTCGTCAGCGATCGTTTCCGTTATCCGCTCTGGCCGGTCATGGCGGCCATCGGCGGCGGCGGCTTGCTGGCTTTCGTTGAAACGATCCGCCGCCGCCGTTGGCGCGGGGCGTTTTGCCTTGCGGCAAGCATGGCTGTTATGGCCTCGATTTCCCTGCCCAACTGGTATGGGGTAAAACTTCCGTCCTTTGCGATCGATTATCGGTTGCGTTCGATCGCCTGGTACGAAAAGGGGCGTTTTCCGGAAGCCTTGAGCGACATTGATCGCAGCATCGCGTTGGATGCCGGGGACATGGCCGCGCTGCAACATCGCGGCAATGTATTGCTGGCGCTGAACCGATTCGAGGAAGCCAGGCAGCAGTATGAAAGGACATTCAAATTCACTTCCGAGGACGCGGGGGTATGGAACAATTACGGAGTCGCACTGGACGGACTGGGCCGGACGAACGAGGCGCTTCAGGCGTTCCGTCGCGCCACGGAATGCAATCCTCCCAGCAAAAGCGCCTTTCTCGGCTTGGCGTTCGAGCAAATCCGATTCGGCCGCCTTGATGATGCCGCGGACATATTGGATCGGTTTGAGAAACTGGAGAAGGGTCCAATGCGGTGGTCCTGGCCATCCGTTCGGTTCTGGCGCGACAGCATGGCGATGCCGGGCAGGCCGGCGCGCTCGAACGGCAAGCCCGCACTCTGGACCCGGATGCGGCGGCGTGGGCCATTGGACGCGCCACCAACGAAGGCCAAAGAAAATGACAAACGACGAAGCCTTCGGGAAGGACATTTCGGCCAGGGTTTTCAAAGATTTTCTGGTTTACCTCTTTTTGTTGGGATTGATCGTGCGGGTGGGCTTCATGGTCGAGCACGCGCGGACGCCGTCGTTTGGCGTGCCGACGTTGGATCAGAAGTATTACGACACCGCGGCCAGAATGCTCCTGGGGGGCGAAGATCTTCATCTTCTTCATGGTTTGAGGCCGCTGCTCTATCCGATGTTCCTGGCGGTTTTGTACAAGCTGGGCGGCTCGCACGGAATCGATCTTGCGGTGGCGGTGCAGCATCTCCTCGGAGTATTGACAGGTGTGCTGGCGGCTTTGTTGGGGGCGCGGCTCTTCCGGCACCGGCTCAGCGGCCTGGCGGGCGGGGTGTTGTACTTGCTCGCGCCCGTTCCGCTTTGCTTCGAGGGCGAGTTGTTGGTCGAATCCAGTTACACGTTTTTGATCTGTCTGGGATTGCTGTTGCTCCTCCGCGCAGCCGACGCCGCGGGATGGAAGGCCGGCCTGCTTTGGCTGCTGTGCGGCGGCTTGACGGTGCTCGCCGCGCAGGAACGCTCAAACATTTTCGTTTTTATGGCGGTGTATCCGCTTTTGGCGGGCTGGCATTGGTGGCGCTCGCGTCAACGCGGCGCGCTGTTGCCTTTGTTGGGATTGATCGGCGGGGCGGCAATGGCCATTCCGTGGGGTTTTGTCAATAAGATGCAATCGGACCATTTCATGGTCATGCCGTCTGAAGGCGGCGTGAACCTTTATCTGGGCAACCAGCGCGCGACAGACGGGATCAAGACGGGACTGAACCGCTTCGTCAATTACAACGAGCGCTATGACGATCCGGGGGAAGTATGGGCGCGCGAGGAATACGCGGCGGCCATGCGCGCACAAGGCCGCCAGCCTGACACAAATCCCATGGCCGTCTCCCAATACTGGACCGGGCGGACCATCGGCGAAATCAGGGCGGCTCCAGCCGCCTGGCTCCGGTTGATGGCCAAAAAATCCTGGTTGATGCTGTGGAACGCTGAGGTGCCCAACAACAAATCTTTCGCCTTTCTGCAAACGGAATATGTCTGGCTGCGCCTGTTGCCGGTGCGCTGGGTCGTCTTGCTCATGCTGGCTCCCGCCGGAATCTGGGCCGCCGCCAAATGGGGAAATCGCAACGCGCTTTTCATTCTGCTGTTTTATGCCTCCATTTACTCCGCGGCCAATATCGCCTTCTTCATCATTGATCGCTACCGTTATCCGGTCTGGCCGGTCATGGCGGCTATCAGCGGCGGCGGCTTGCTGGCTTTCGTTGAAACAATCCGCCGCCGCCGCTGGCGCGGGGCGCTTTGCCTGGCGGCAAGCATGGCTTTGATGGCCTCGATTTCCCTGCCCAACTGGTTCGGGGCAGAGCTTCCCTCCTTTGCGCGCGATTATCGGTTGCGTTCGATCGCCTGGTACGAAAAGGGGCATTTCCCGGAAGCCTTGAGCGACATTGACCGCAGCGTCGCGTTGGATCCCGGGGACACGGCCGCGCTGCATCATCGCGGCAACGTATTGCTGGCGCTCAACCGATTGGAGGAAGCCAGGCAGGATTACGAGCGGACATTGAAAATCATTTCCGAGGATGGGGGGTTATGGAACAATTACGGAATCGCACTGGACGGACTGGGCCGGACGAACGAGGCGCTCCAGGCATTTCGTCGCGCCACGGAATGCAAGCCGCCCAGCGAAAGCGCCTTTCTCGGATTGGCGTTCGAGCAAATCCGATTCGGCCGCCTCGATGATGCCGCGGACATATTGGATCAGTTTGAGAAACAGGAGAAGCGCCCGAATGCGGTCGTCCTGGGCATCCGCTCGGTTCTGGCGCGACAGCGTGGCGATGCGGCTCAGGCCGGCGCGCTCGAACGGCAAGCCCGCGCTCTGGATCCGGAGGCCGCCGCATGGGCCATCGAACGCGCCACCAACAAAGGCCAAAGAAAATGACAAATGACGAAGCCTTCGGGAAGGACATTTCGTCCGGGGTTTTCAAAAAGTGTCTGGTTTGCCTCTTTTTGTTGGGATTGATCGTGCGGTTGGGCTTCATGGTCGAGCACGCGCGGACGGCGTCGTTTGGCGCGCTGACGTTGGATCAGAAGTATTACGACACCGCGGCCAGAATGCTCCTGGCGGGTGAGGACCTTCATCCGCTTCACGGAAACAGGCCGCTGCTCTACCCGATGTTCCTGGCGGTATTGTACAAGCTGGGCGGCTCGCACGGAATCGATCTCGTGGTGGCGATGCAGCATCTTCTCGGGGTGTTCACGGGTGTGCTGGCGGCATTGTTGGGGGCGCGGCTCTTCCGGCATCGACTCAGCGGATTGGCGGGCGGGGTGTTGTACTTGCTCGCGCCCGTGCCGCTTTATTTCGAGGGCGAGTTGTTGGTCGAATCCAGCTACACGTTTTTGATCTGTCTGGGACTGCTGTTGCTTCTCCGCGCAGATGGCGTCGCGGGATGGAAGGGCGGCCTGCTTTGGGTGCTGTGCGGCGGCTTGACGGTGCTCGCCGCGCAGGAGCGCCCGAACTTTTTCATTTTCATGGCGGTGTATCCGCTCCTGGCGGGCTGGAGTTGGTGGCGCTCGCGTCAACGCGTCGCGCTGTTGCCTTTGTTGGGGTTGATCGGCGGGGCGGTCATGGCCATTCCGTGGGGCTTTGTCAATAAGATGCAATCGGACCATTTCATGGTCATGCCGTCTGAAGGCGGCGTGAACCTTTATCTGGGCAACAAGCGCACGGCGGATGGGATGGTTCCTGAACAGGAACGCCGCGTCACTTACGGCGAGCGCTATGAGGATTCAGTGGAAATATGGGCGCGCGAGGAATACGCGGCGGCCATGCGCGCGCAGGGCCGCCAGCCTGAAACAAATCCCATGGCCATTTCCCAATACTGGACCGGGCGGGCCATTGGGGAAATCAGGGCGGCTCCGGACGCCTGGCTCCGGTTGATGGCCAGGAAGTGCTGGCTGATGCTATGGAACGCCGAAATACCCAACAACAAAGCCTTCGCCTTTTTGCAAACGGAATATGTCTGGCTGCGCCTGCTGCCGGTGCGCTGGTTCGTGCTGCTCATGCTGGCCCCCGCCGGAATCCGGGCCGCCGCCAAATGGGGCAATCGCAACGCGCTTTTTATTCTGCTGTTTTACGCCTCTCTTTATTCCGCGGCCAATGTCGCCTTCTTCATCTGCGATCGCTACCGCTATCCGATCTGGCCGGTCATGGCGTCCATCGCCGGCGGCGGCTTGCCGGCTTTCGTTGAAACGATCCGCCGCCGCCGCTGGCGCGGGGCGCTTTGCCTGGCGGCAAGCATGGCTTTGATGGCCTCGATTTCCCTGCCCAACTGGTTCGGGGCAAAGCTTCCGTCCTTTGCGCGCGATTATCTCTTTCGTTCGATCGCCTGGTACGAAAAGGGGCATTTCCCGGAAGCCTTGAGCGACATTGATCGCAGTGTCGCGTTGGATCCCGGGGACGTGACCGCGCTGCATCATCGCGGCAACGTATTGCTGGCGCTCAACCGATTGGAGGAAGCGCGGCAGGAGTACGAACGGACATTGAAAATCAATTCCGAGGATGCGGGGATATGGAACAATTACGGAATCGCACTGGACGGGCTGGGCCGGACGAACGAGGCCCTCCAGGCGTTTCGTCGCGCCACGGAATGCCATCCGCCCAGCCAAAGCGCCTTTCTCGGATTGGCGTTCCTTCAAATCAGATCGGGCCGCCTCCATGACGCCGCAGGCATATTGGATCAGCTTGAGAAACTGGAGAAGGGTCCGAATGCGGTGGTTCTGGCCATTCGCTCGGTTATGGCGCGACAGCGCGGCGATGCCGGGCAGGCCGGCGCGCTCGAGCGGCAAGCCCGCGCTCTGGATCCGGATGCGGCGGCGTGGGCCATCGAACGCGCCACCAACACCGGCAAAAAATAGTTAAGACGATGAATTTAGCCGGATGGGCGCGAGTTTTTTGCTGTAAACAAAATCTTTAATTCTTGAACCTTAATCCTTATTGTTGTCCAAGATTAAGACCTATGAAGATCACTGACATCAAGGCAACCACGGTGACCGTTCCGCTGGATGCCCCTCTGCGCCATGCCAACGGTTGTCATTGGGGACGATTCGTTCGCACGATTATCGAAGTGGAAACCGACGAGGGCATCACCGGCCTCGGCGAAATGGGCGGCGGCGGTGAATCGGCCGAGGCGGCGTTTATCGCGCTGAAATCGTATCTGCTGGGACACGATCCGGCGCGCCTCGAAGAGATGCGTTTTCGCATCAGCAATCCCACCGCTTCCCTTTACAATAACCGCACGCAGATGGCCGCCGCGCTGGAGTTCGCCTGCCTGGACATCCTGGGCCAGAAATGGGGCGTGCCGGTTTATGACATTTTGGGCGGCAAATTGCAGGACCGGGTGCCCTTCGCCTCGTATTTGTTCTTCAGCTACACCAATCCCAAAACCGGCTACGGCGAAGTGCGCACCCCGGACCAATTGCTGGGCGCCGCCGCGGACCTGAAAAAGCGCTTCGGCTTCACGTCCCATAAATTGAAGGGCGGCGTTTTCCCGCCCGACTACGAATTGGAATGCTACCGCGCCCTGGCCGAGTCGTTCAAAGGGGACCGTTTTCGGTTCGATCCCAACGGCGTTTTTTCCGTCGAGCAGGCCATTCGATTCGCACAGGCCATTTTTGGTTTGAACAATGATTACCTGGAAGACCCGGTCTTCGGCCTGAACGGAATGCGGCGCGCGCGGCAAATGATCCGCGTGCCGCTGGCGACCAACACGGTGGTGGTGAACTTCGAGCAACTGGCGGCCAACGCGCTGGACACGGCCGTGGATGTGATTCTTCTTGACACTACGTTCTGGGGCGGCATCCGGCCCTGCCTCAAGGCGGCCGGCGTCTGCGAGACCTTCCAGTTTGGGGTGGCGGTCCACTCCTCCGGCGAGCTGGGCATCCAATTGGCCACCATGCTCCATTTGGGCGCCGTCCTGCCCAACCTGACCTTCGCCGCCGACGCCCATTATCATCATTTGACGGATGACATCATCGAAGGGGGCAAGATGCGCTACGAAAACGGGGCCATCCGCGTGCCGACGGGTCCGGGCCTGGGCGTCCGCCTCAATCGCGCCAAGCTGGCCGAGTACAGCGAACTTTATAAACGACTCGGCGGCTATCCCTACGATCAGGACCCGTTGCGGCCCGGATGGTCGCCCACCATCCCTAACAACCGCTGGGCCGATCCGGCGGACCGGCGTTTCCCAAAAATCCCGTACTAAATGAGCGCGAACGACCAGGATAAATTGTCTCTGCTGTCGTTGCGATGGCCGAGGCGAGGCTTTCTCCTGGCGCTGGGCCTGGTGCTGGCCTTGGGCGCGGGCGTGATGCTCGACCGGCGCCTGTTGCTCAACGGCATCCCCCCGGACGCAGGGGACGATTTTCGCTTGATGGCCCAGGCGTGGAATCTGATTGACCATTTCTATGTGGATCGCTCTTCCGTCCGGCACACGGCCATGACCCACGCCGCCATCAGCGCCATGCTCGATTCTTTGGGAGACACCAACCACAGCGCTTTCCTGAGCCGTTCGCAGGCCAAAAAGGCAGGCTCGGCCATGCAGGGCAAATTGATCGGCATCGGCATTGAGATACAGGCGAAGAACCATCAAGCCGTGGTCGTGGCGCCGATTGACGGTTCTCCCGCCCAACAGGCCGGAGTGCGCCCGGGCGATGTCATTTTGCAAGTCAACGGACAGGCTGTGTCCGGGTTGTCGCTGGGCCAGATTTCATCGCGGATTTCCGGCGAGGCCGGCCAGTCGGTCGCGTTGACAGTGATGAACCCGCGCGACAAACGGAAACGCAACATCAACATTGCGCGGGCTTCGATCAAGCTCAACAACGTCAGTTGGCAGCGCCTGCCCGGCACGGACATTGCCCATGTGCGCATTGCCCTGTTCAGCGACGGAGAGGCCGGCGACCTGCGCAGGGCTTTGCTCGAAATCAAGCGGCAGGGAATCCGGAGCATTATACTTGACATTCGCGGCAACCCGGGCGGGGCGCTCGATGAAGCCATCGGCACGGCCAGCCAGTTCCTGGCCTCCGGCAACGTTCTTTGGGAAAAAGACGGCGCGGGAAAACTCACGCCCATTCCGGTCCAACCCGGCGGGGCCGCGCCCGATCTTCCCATGGCCGTCCTGATCAACGGCGGTTCGGCCAGTGATTCCGAGATCGTGGCCGGCGCGCTGCATGACACGCGGCGGGCGGTCCTGATCGGCGAAAGGACATTTGGCACCGGCACCGTTCTGAGCGAATTTCCGCTGGCCGACGGTTCGGCATTGCTCCTGGCCGTCGAAGAATGGCTCACGCCGAACAAGCACTCCTTCTGGCACAAAGGCATCGAACCGGACGTCCGTGTCGCCCAGCCGTTGGAAGCGACGATTTTGCGGCCCGCGACCGAACGCGAATTGACCGCTGCGGAACTCCGCGCCTCAGGCGACGCCCAACTCTTGCGCGCCATCGCCTGGCTCACCGAAAAAGAATCAAAAAAATAGCCCATTCCAACCAAGGCAAAGGCCCGGCAGCGAGGGATGCCGCAGAATTGGTAATATCACACAGGCGCAAAAAGAAGGCGCCGGGTTATCCGGCGCCTTCGTGAATTCTGTCGTTCCGGCCAAATTAATTAACCGGCGCAGGGTTTATAAGTTCGAAGTAGGCACTCGTCACCCCGGGGAAATCAGACGGATCAGCCGAAGGCAAACAAGTGTTTGGCAGCAACATCCAATTCGTGGCGCCAGCCACACTGATCGTAACCGGCACATCATTATAATAATTAAACTGTTGAGGCAGCACAAAACTACCGCCACTGGTAAAGGGGCCGCCGCCATAGTAAAGATAGCCCGGCGCATGGGTGACGGGCAGGAATGGGCTTTCGACCACGGCGTAGCCAACGGCCGTCATCGGCCATGTGAGCCACAGCGGGGTGCCGCTGGTGACCAGTTGAACGCCGGCTGGCACCACCGAATCGCTGGTGTCCCAATACCCCGAGGTGGCGATGGTGTTTGCCGCGGGTTCGGTGGTGAAGTTCTCGCTAATGGGGTTCGCAGTGCCGCTGATGCTGATGCTGGCGTAGTCGATCCATGTCCCTTCACCGCCTGAGGAGTTGGGTTGCAGTCCAAAGACGGCCATCACCGGCCCGGCGAAGTCGGTCGCCACGGACGTGTCTGCGATGGTGAAGGGCAGAGGGGAGACACCTGGCGGAGTCAGCGTGCCAGACGAATTGTTGTTGAAAGTCAGCGTCCAAGTGCCCACGGGGCTCTGGACGCCTGTGTTGGTATAGATTCCACCGGGAATGGTAAGCGCCAGGTTGGTCGGATTGGCAGCCACATCATTTGTCTTCCACGCAACTTGGCACGTGTAACTAGACGAACCATCC
Source organism: uncultured Verrucomicrobiae bacterium (assembly GCA_963813995.1). Classification (GTDB taxonomy): domain Bacteria; phylum Verrucomicrobiota; class Verrucomicrobiia; order Limisphaerales; family Palsa-1400; genus DASRLE01. The sequence continues at coordinate 33,207 of CAWFAZ010000041.1, forward strand.
GCATTGGCTCCGCCGCCAACGATAGTCATCCAGACAATGTTGGTGGCGTTCCAATCCGCATATTCGTTGTTGATCACATTACCAGCCCCGCCAGCCTCGGTGTTTTCCGGGATAAGGAAGATATGGCATTGCATCCCAGGCGCCACCGGGAAGTCCTGCAGCGTGAACGAATAGCTCACCGTACCGTGGTTAATCCAGCCTTCATCCCCATCAGGATAGGTGTCCACCTCTGCGCGGTCCCAGGTGTTGGCCGCGGAAGCGGCGAAGATCCGCAATCCCGGCTTGGCCGCCTGGATGCTCAACGCCGGCGGCGCCGGCGCAGCAGTCGTCCCGAAGGAACCGGTCGATAGCTCGACATTATTCAGGTAATAGTAAGGAGGACCGCCGCCTCCATTGTTGGCCTGAAACGTCATCTGGAGATAGCTCTCGCCGCCAGCAATAATTGCAGGCAGAGCACTCGCATAGTTCACTGAAACCTGTTGAGTTTCAAACGGGCTCCCGTTCCAGAAGTAGAAGAGGGGCTCTGCTCCGGGAGCATCCCAGGAGGTGACGCCTTTCTCCAGCGCATTCGCCCAAGACAGCGCGTTATATCCATAACCCGGGGCATTGAGGTCAAGTTCGGCAATCTGTGCATACCCGCCATTCGTCCAAGCCGGGACGGAGTACGTAAACGTGATCCATGAATTGGTGTTAAAAGCCGCAATTTGGGCGGGGCTGAAGGCAAGTTGGAGGTTGTTTGATCCATAGGATTGTCCCACATAGGCTTCGAGACTTTGAGTATAGCCGGGCACACCGGCGGTCACAAAGCTGTAGTAGGCGTCATTTGTAATCGAGTTTGTCGTGTAGGCATTGATCCATCCTGCATCCGTGGGATCGCTGGCGCCTTGAAAACCGCCGAGAAGGTTAACAGCGGGCCCGGCATCCACCCCAAAGGGCCCGGTCGATAGCACCACATTATTCATATAGATGTAAGTGGGGGCGCCGCCGCCATTGTTGCCCTGAAAAGTCATCTGGAGATAGCTTTCCCCACCGCTTGAAATTGCAGCCAGAACATTTGTATAGCTGATTGTGACAACTTGCGTCTGCAGCGGGCTGCCGTTCCAGAGGTAGAAGTTGGGGTCTGACCCGGCGGTGGTGCCGCCGTTGTTGCCGCTCGTTTGCGAATTCGCCCAGGATTGGTTTTGATATCCATAACCCGGGGCATTGAGCGCCAGATTGTAAATCTGTGAATACCCGCCGCTCGTCCAGGCCGGGACAGAGAACGTAAACGTGATATAGGCGTTGGTGTTAAAAGCCGCTCTTTGGGCGGGGCTAAACTGAAGTTCGAGACTTGGAGTCCCGAAGCCACCGGCACCATTGATTTCCAGACTTAAAGAATAACCAGACACCCCGGCGGCCGGGAAGCTGGCATTGGGATCCGTTGTAATCGGATCGCCGTTGGCAGGATCAACCCATCCCGCATCGGTGGGGTCGCCAGGGCCTTGAAAGCTGCCAAGCACAACCTGGGCTGGAGAACTGGCTGCGCTCAGAGCGAGCATGGCCAGGCTTAATGAGATTTTATACATGTTTTTCATAGGGGTCTTGTTTGTTATCAGGGGTTTTTGCGTTATTTTGTGCCATTAATTCAGCTGTTGTTGAAAGAGCCGCCCGGCACACACCGGCGCTCGTTTGGTGATTTGACATATTGACTGATTTATTTGTCCTTTCATCGGGTTTTTGCTCTGCTGTTTCTGTGCTTTCAATAAAAATATGTTACCTCGCCTTGATTCCCTTCCATGTGCCACCTCATTTGCGCCGGCGGGTGCGTCTCGACGTGGCCGTCGGCAAAGCCGACGTTGACGGAAACCAGCTTATTGTTATAGCTGTGGCCCGTGCTTGAGTCTATGGCGGAGACGTTGGTGTTGACGCCATCGGCGAAGCAATAGTCGCTGACCACGGGTTGCTTGGATGCCGCCTGGTCGCTCGTTTTCAGCGGCCAGCCGCCATTGGTGATATCCATTGGATTGTAGCAGGTTTCCGGATCGTACATGTTGTTCGGGTCCGATAGTCCAGTCCTCCACGGAAAATAGTTATTATCATTTGGTGAAGCCGCGGCGCGCGGCACCCAAATGAGAACATTATCCAGAATAATGTAATCCCCGTACTTATTTTCCGCAGCATTAGTATAAAACTTACTAAGATCGGCCGTATTCATAATATGGTGGTGGGTGTTTTCCAGCCCTCCAAAATAGTTTGCATCGTCGGCGTTAAAGCAGTGGGGTCCCTTGTTCCTGGCCGGGCAAAAATACAGCGGCACAGTCATTCCGTACGGAAACATGTTGTTGATAAAATCGGCGGAAACGTCGGTCACGTTCTCCCCGGGCTGGGCCCCTACCGTGAATGAAGGGTAGCATCCCTGTCGGTTATCCGTGGCATAAATGTTGCAGGCGTAGCCCCACTGCTTGTAATTGGACGCGCAAGAGGTCACCTGGGCGGAGAACTTCGCCTTGGACAAAGCGGGCAGGAGCATGGCCGCCAAAATGGCAATGATGGCGATGACCACCAGTAATTCAATCAACGTAAAGGCATCGGTCGTCCTTTTCCCGGATGGAACTGGCGGTTGATTCACAGGGGGCATTTCTTTCATGGGGAATGTTTTCAACATGCTTTTTGCGGTTTTTGTTTTGAATTGGAAACGACCCTGCGCGTCGGCGCCGACGGTGAACTGGCGAAGCTCGCATTTTCTGTCTGGCCAAGGCGTAGTGGTCATATCAAGAGCATGTCACAAAGTCGGGCGCCCCGGTATCCGCCAAATGTCGTATTCTTGGGTTGATCCATCCATTGGAGTTGGTGGTTGGAAATCGGCTACGATGGATGCCCGCACGGCGGTTACAGGGGATTCAAACGGGTGAATCCCAAGCACGACTACAAAGCGTTTTCCCGTCTCGTCTCCTCCCTGTAGCTGGCTCCGAGCATAGGTTTTCTTGGCTTTTGGGTGTCCAGAGAGGGCGAACACCTCCACCCATCATCCGCCGCATCGCCAGACAGCGCGCGGTTGGCTGCAGTTGCAAACAGATCGCCGACCAGCTCAACGCCGACGGCATCGCGACCAAAACAGGGCGCGGGAAATGGCAATGCGGCAACGTCGCTGGCGTGCTTAATTCAAAGCACACAGCGCGCTTTCTGGATGAACCGGTCAAGAGTTTATCGGTCTCTGGTCAATGAACGAGGGTGTGGGCGATTTGGCTTCGGTGGAGCGCCGAATGACGATACCCGTCGGACAAACGACGATTCGAGTTGGAACGGGCCTTTTCCCCTTCATCAAGCAATCCAAGGCGGATGCCGCTTCATAGCCAGCAAGCTCGAAATTGACGGCAATACTGGAAAGTGGCGGGTCGGAGAGTCCACAGACCACATCGTCATTATCCACGCCTATGATTCCCACTTCTGACGGAACCGATATTTCCGCAAGCTTGCAGACTTCGGCAACCCGCCTGGCCTGATCATCATTGGCGGCCATCAAACCCAGCGGCTTGGACAGTGATTGCAGCCAGCGCGACATCATACCGCGTTCCCGCAGCCAGGATGAACGGCGGGCCAACAGTGGAACCTGGAAATTCTCACAAGAGTAGCCGGCTTGGCGGATGCGCTCGACGAATGATTGGCGGCGTAGTTCGGACCAGGGAGCATCTTTGCCCATTGAAGTCAGACATCCGCAATAGGCGAATTTCTTAAAGCCGCAGGCCAGAAGATGCTCTGCCGCCATCTGTCCGATTCTCTCGGAGTCTGTCACTACGTTCAATAAACACGCTATCTCGGCTCGCCCGTGTCCAATGACCACCGCAGGGAGGTCGAAGGCCAGCACCTCCTTCAGCTTATCGGCGTCGCGCAGGATAATGCCATCAAGGTCCAGGGTTTTTAGCTTCGGCCCCACCTCCTCAAGCCCGCCTGGCTCCCAATAGATGGACCAAGGACCCCGGAGCTGTGCGTAACGCGCTATGCCCTCCAGCAACGACCGCCCGGATCCACGCGACGACTCGACTAAAAGGAGGACCTTCGGGATTGTCGGCATATATATTCTGATAATCTTCGCCGATGATTGTCCTTCGTGCCATCGGCTAAATGTCGTATTCTTGGGATCAGGCGGCCAAAGACGACTCGGCGTTGCCGCGTTGGATGATGATTCAGTTGCTCGGAATCAAAGTGGATTGAGCCTTTTCTGCCGGAAAAGGTGGACCATAAAGATGGTCGAAACCATCACAGGCGAGTCGTGCTCGATGCATCTGTCAACGACGCGGATGACATCCAATCAGAGCAAGGGAAGGCCGAATGAAGGTTCTGGCTCACGCGGTTGGGGCGCCGGAAGCCCCGGTCTGTTGGGCGCGAAAGAACTTCGCGGCCGCCTCGGTTCGGCAGCGAACATGGAGTTTTTTAAAAATGTGCATCAAGTGTGTGCGCACGGTGCCGGTGCTGATGCTCAAGCTATCCGCGATTTCCTTGTTGGAAAGGCCTTCCGCAAGCAACGCGAGAATTTCAGTTTCGCGCGTGGACAAACCGTCCCTTTCCGAAGCGCCGGAGGGCGCGGACCGAAACGAACGCACCACCATCCGTGCGATTTCGCTCGTCATGGGCGCGCCGCCCGCCCGCGCCTCGGCGATGGCTTGAAGGATCTCGTCAGCCCTGAAGCGTTTGAGGATGTACCCGCAGGCGCCGGCTTTCAGCGCTTGAAAAATGAGATCGATATCCTTGTAAACCGTCACCATGATCACCTGCAAATCCGGCATCTTCTCTGTGAGCCGCGCGGTGCATTCAATCCCGGACGCGTCAGGCAGATGGATGTCCATCAACACCACATCCGGACCGTGCTTCGGAATTTGAACTTGTGCTTCCTTCGAAGTCGAACACGCGCACACACAGCGATACCCGGCTGCGCCATCGACGAGTTCCGTCAAGGTCTTGCGCATGATATTGTTGTCTTCGACTATGGCAACCGTCGTCATGCAATTGCTCCAAGGGGGTGGACCTGCACTGGCAGGACCAGTTTGACCGTTGTTCCCTTCCCGGGTTGTGTTTCAACGTCGCACCGCCCACCCACCCCCTTGAGACGCTCCCGGAGGTTGGCCAGTCCATTGCCGCAACAAACCGTCATGGCGTCAAACCCGCAACCGTTGTCAGCAATGGCGATTTCCAACTGGCCATCCGTCCGGGTGATTCGCAACTCGACTTCAGTGGCGCGGGCATGACGGACCACGTTGTTCAAGGCCTCCCTGGCAGCGAGAAAGAGATGGTGCCGGGTTTGTCCAGACAGCGTGACTTCATCAAACTCGATGGGGATTTTAAATCGACAAGTCACACCGGAAGCCGCGAGGAACTCCTTCGCAGCGCCGCTCAGGTAATCGGCGAAAGATTGCAGTGAGTTTTCCTTGGGGTTTACCGCCCAGACAATCACATCGAGTGCGGCAACCAGTCCTCGAGCCTTGTCTGCGATCACACGAAATCGCTCGGTCTGCTTCGCAATGCCCGGATGTTCCCCCAATCCCGCATCGGCCAGCAAACTGACCTCGGTCAGGCCCGACCCCAAGTCATCGTGCAGGTCCCGCGCAATGCGCAAGCGCTCTGCTTCGGCTGCCCGCTGGAGTTCGGCCTGTTCGCGGCTGCGGATTTCCATTTCAAGCTGTGCGGTGCGTTCTCCGACCTGACGGCGGAGTTGGTTGTTCCAAACCAGGATCGCGGACAACAGCGTGGTGAGAACTCCTGCCAATACAAGCAGACCTTTCAAGGTCCACCAAGGCGGCCCTTTCAGCAGCGTCACATCCGTCGGACTGCGCAGCCAGATGCGCAATGACCTGACTGGAGAACTTTTGACGCCGGCCTTCCCGTCGAGCGGCGGCGCAACGGACCCGCTGTCGCAAATCCCGGTGATCTCCAGACGGCTGCCCAAGGCATAAAACCGCAGGCGGCCCTGATTGGTCGCAAGCAGGGCCTCGAAAACACGCTCCCCTTCCTGCAACTCCAAGACCTGGCAGATGTCTGTGGTTTTTTGCGACAGCAAGTTGGCCTTCATGCTGATCAACACGCCATCGTGCCCGCCCCCGGCAATTGCATTCAAATCCAGCTTTCGCGGCGATAACGCCTGGCTGGCGCCCGCCGGGCGCGCCAGCGCCTCAGTCAATGTCGGAGCAGGGGTGTCTGTTTCCGGAAAACCCACTATTTCGACCGCCTGGCCAATCCGCAGTGCCGGATCAACGAGACATTGCACGCGCGCGGCTCCGGAGGCATCCTGCACAAATAACGTTCGTGCATTCTTGTAAGAAACCACACCGGCTATCCTTACCCTGTGCACCCACTGAATATCCGAGTCGGAGGCTGCCAGGCTGGCGATGGAGCGTGACGGAGTCTTAAAGGGATTTGCAGGCGGCTCATCTTCCACTTGAACGAAGTCGGAGGAAGGGCTCAGCAGCAGTGGGCCATCCAGCAGCGCCAGTGACATGACACCTCGAACGCGCAGCGTCGAATCCACATAACCACTTAATTCATTTGTTGAAACCTGACCGATCCAGACGGAAGTGGCGCCTCTCCTTCCCATCAAGCTCAAGGAGCCATCTGGATTTACCGAACGCACCACTCCTTCCAATTCAGTCCAGCGACCGTCCTTGTTTCCCTCCATCGAAGCCTCCACCGGCTCAGGCATTGAGCCCCAGCCGAACACTGTAAGAGCCTCGGGGCGGATCACGGGAGCATATTTGCCGGGCAGCAACAAGTTGCCCCCCAGCTCCACCGACTGCCCTACTCGAAGCAACCTGCCCCACTCGCGACCCTCCTGTGAAATGAAACTGGACGCGGTATTTTCCTGGACGAACAGACAGTCCTTGCCAAAAACCCGATCATTGAAGGTAACAACCCCGCGAGTGAAATAAAACCCGCCCTGGACGGGAGTGCTGTTGGTCGGAGAAAAAGTGTTGGACGCAGAACTCGTGAGCGAATCCCGATGCGTTGTGGGAGGTTCGATAAAGGAGAGGCCGCTTTCTGTGGACGCCCAGATCAAATCCGGCGTGAGCAGCCCGTTCAGATTGCGCGCCCCTTCGCAAACACCTTGGACTCGAACCAGCCAGCTCTGAACGTTCGTCGGCCAACTCCCTTTCCAATTCGACAAACGCACCTGCGCCCGCCCCTGGCCGTCGGTCATTTCCAAAATGGCTGACTCTCCATGCTTTCCGGCGAAACTGATTGTGCCCTCCGTCTCCACCCAGCGATATTCGTCCTCCGGCGGCAGTTGCTGATTAAGAGCGATGCGCTTGGGTTCAGGGAACGTTCCCTGACCCAGGATGGTGGCGCGCACTTTCTCCGCTCCCAGAGCCGAGTCAAAGGGCCTGGGGCCGCTTATTCGCACGAGAGTGCCGCTGAAATAATTGGTCCAGTATTCCCGCAGCACCCCTTTGGTCCCGGCAAACGGCGCCTGATCCAGGTTCTCAATCCATGGGGTGAGATAGCGCCCGTCAATCACCCCTTGCTTCAGCCCCGGCCCCTGCCAGGCGACCGAGAGATGGTCGTCCAACGTTTGTTGTTCCTCAAACGCCTCTATGTAATAGGCTTGGTCCGCGCGGAGAAGAAAAGTTTCGGAACGCTGCGAAGGTTCATGAGACCAGTCATGTGGGTCAACCCACTCCCTCACGAAGGCAATTCTCCTGATCTTGGTGGGATCATCATCCGGACTCAGCCACAACTCCCCCGTGTTATCACTTGCTATCCAGAATGTGTAATCGCCCGTCACAGACGGATGCAAATGCCCCCTCATCCGGGTCAAATGGTAGTCCCCCCAATTCGATGGAGCCTCAAACGAATTCCGCACATCCCATCCTGAAGGCTTGCGCGGATAATCCGGGAAACTGGCCACATACGGCGAGCTCTTCTCGCCTTCCACTGAAACAAGCTGGCCGGGCCTGAAAGCGACGCCTTTCATATCCAGGTTCACCGCCACAGCCCCGGTCCCATCCTGCAAAACCAACAGACTGCGATTCGTGTCCACCAGTGTCACAGTCCCGACCAGATGAAAGGAACAACCGCGAAGAAAATCCCGAATGGGCAACACGCGGAATTGACCAACATTTGTCAGGACTTGGGAGGGCTGCTCAACACCCGCGTCTCCGGCGCGAACCAGTGACGAACCTTCGATTCCAGCCAATAGAACCAGGCCGCCCAGCCAAAAATGCCGAAGAGCATTTGTTAGTTTCCCCGTGCCAAAACGCGCACGGCGGCCGACCCGATTTAAGGCGGGCCAAACCGGGTTGGAATACTCAACGAACGTCTTAGGAGCCATGCCATAACCTGCCTCAGCGCGGAACAACAAGTCAAGACTCCGCGTCAAAATGGGGGAGGTTAACACTTGATTGTGTCGGAGTCAGGTTTGATGTCGGCCTCTGCCGTTTACGATTAGACGCCTAAACGTAAAGCGTGGACTTCAGTCCCGCATCGAAGTCGGCGCGAATCAAGTTCGGCCTTTTGGCCGCCGGTTTCAACTTTAGCCTTTTGCCGTAACCATGCAGTAAGGTTTTAGCGCAAAGCGTATCAGGCGCAAGGTCAGGAAACGAAATTGGCTCCCGGACCGACGCTCACCATTTGGTGACCCGGACTCGCATGGGCCAAATCTTCTTTGCGTTGTTGCGCCTTGGCGTCTTTGCGTTGAAATCCACCCGCCGCTCTTGCCTTGAAAGAAGCCCGCGTCCGGCAATGGCTCGCACGGGGCAGCAAAGCAAGAGTTAACGTTAAAGCCGGGTTCCTCTGAGTTTTATGACAGGCTCGGAGTGAAAGCGCTGACAGGGTTTTGAAGAAAGTGCCAAATCAGGCCGATTAATGTTTGATACATCAATGAAACATGCTATTTTACCAGCAATGAATGGGTGGTCTTTTCCCGATCCGGCCGAAGGCGCAGTTCAATTGAAAGCTGCCAGCATCTGTCAAACTTTGAGCAGTGACCAAAAACCCTCTAATCCTTGCATGACCTTGCCCATTCGATTCGACTTATGAAATCCCGATGTTGCATGGCAGCCCTGGCAATCTTGCTCGGTGGCTTGACTGCCACTGCCCAGACGACAATTTTCGACGAGAACTTTGACGGCGGATATACGGGCTATTTCGGCACCGGTTCGTATTCGGGTGGCAGCCCCACCGCCACCGGCAATGCTGTGATAGCGAGTGGCGGAAATCCAAACGGTGCCTGGCGGGAAACCATGACGACAACAACCTGGAGTGACTATTACGCCGGGATGGTGCAGTTGATGACGGTTTCCGGGAACACGGATCCGACCCCGTCGGACTACGTGTTGTCCTTCGACGCTTACGGCAGCCAGGCGGCCAACATCGAGTTTGGTATTCAAACCTGGCCGTACAATTATTACGGCGGCTCGGGGCCGGTCATAGACGCGACGGCTAACGACGTGTTGGCTGCCGCCAATATCTGGCAGACTTTCAGCGTAAACTTGGGCAGCATCACGGCGGCCATGCCGATCGGTGCAACCTGGCAGTTGATCTTCCAGCTCAATTCCTGGCAGTGGGGTGGCCCCGGCTTCACCGACACCCTGACAATCGACAATATCAAGCTGGTGAATATTGGTAATCCCATTGGGCTTGCCTCGTCGTTCAACCCCTCCTCCTGCGGCGGCAGTGTCACCTTTACCGCCACGGTGCGGACCAATGGGGTCACCGCCGGCAACGCCACAGGCCAGGTGGTTTTTTCTTCCGCCAGCGGCCCGTTCAGCACCAACACGGTGACTGGCGGCAGCGCCACCAGTTTTTCAATTACCAATCTGCCGGCGGGCACGGACCTGATCACCGCCGTGTATTCCGGCGGCAACTATCCGGGCAGCGCCAATACGCTCAACCAAATCGTCGCCACCGCCCCAGGCATTGCGCAAGCCAATCTCCCGATTTACACCGATAATCTGGTGAATGGTTTTCAGAATTGGAGTTGGGCGACGGTAAATCTGGAGAACACTTTGCCGGTTCATTCGGGCAGTTATTCCATCAGTGTTACCGATGGCGGCAACTGGCAGGCGCTTGTTTTTGCGCGTTCGGATTTTAATACCAGCCTCTACGGCAGTCTGAGTTTTTGGGTCAACGGCGGCAGTGCTGGCGGACAAAAACTGCAGGTGTGGGGAGTGCTGGATGGCACCAACCAGACGGCCCATTCATTGGGACCTTTGCCGACAAATGTCTGGCAGCAAGTGACTATTCCGCTTTCCACCTTGGGCGTGTCCAACAAGCCAAATTGCAGCGGCTTTGAGATTCAGGGCAACGATGGCGGCGCGGCACAACCCACATTTTACGTGGACGACGTCCAACTGGTGGCCGCGCCTGCGCCAGCCCTGGTTCACTTGGGAGTGGATGCGGGGCAAGCCTTGCGCACAGTAGATGCGCGCCAGTTTGGACTCAATACCGCAACTTGGGACGGCAGTCTGGGCAAGGCCCAAACGCTGCCACTGCTTGAAGCAATCGGTTGCTCGGCCTTGCGCTGGCCCGGTGGCTCGACTTCTGACCAATATCATTGGGCCAGTGACCCGGCCGGGAATTCCACCTTTCGCTACATCGCCACCAATCTGGGCGCTCAAGTTTTCACCACCGTCAATTACGGCACCGGCACTGCCGGTGAGGCCGCCGCCTGGGTGCTCTCGGCCAACAAAACCAATAATTGCGGTTTCAAGTATTGGGAAATTGGCAATGAATGCTACGGCACGTGGGAAACCGATTCCAATGCAGTTCCTCATGATCCTTACACTTATGCCACCAATGCGGCGGCTTGCATCCAGCAAATGAAGGCGGCTTACCCGGCTGTGCCCATCAAAGTGGGCATCGTCGTCGCGCCGGGCGAGGGAAGCTATTCCAACAACGCGACGCATTTTGCCATCAATCCGCGCACCGGCGCCACAAACTATGGGTGGACGCCCATCGTGTTGTCCGAGTTGAAAAGCCTCGGGGTTCTGCCCGATTTCCTCATTTATCATTTTTACTGGCAATGGACCGCCTCTGGCTGGAGTCCTTATTCTGAGTCTCCAGACAGCGACCCTCTGCTGTTGCAGGTGGCAGGCAATCCGTGTCCCCTGGTTTGGAGCGACTGGGCCAGCGCCGCCGCCGATTTGCGCCAGCAAATCACCGATTATATTGGATCCGCGGGCGCCAACATTGAGTTGTGCGTGACTGAAAACAACAGCGACGCCGGGGCCATGGGCCGGCAATCCACCAGTCTGGTCAACGCTCTTTACCTCGCCGACAGCACAGGCCAGCTCATGAAAACCGAATTCAGATCCTATCTCTTTTGGGATTTCCAAAATGATGACACGGAGATGGACGGCGATTTTGACCCGACGATCTATGGCTGGCGGGCGAATGGTGATTATGGGATTTTGACCGGGTCAGACATTCCGTATCCCACCTTTTACGCTGAAAAATTGCTTCAATATTTTGCGCGGCCCGCTGATTCGGTCCTCAATGCCGCCAGCGACTCTCTTTTGCTTTCCGCCTACGCCGTGCATCGCACCAACGGCGCTCTCACTCTGCTCGTCATAAACAAAGACATGACCACGAACCTTGCTGCGCAAATCGCGCTCACTAATTTTGTGCCGTGGACGAACGCAACGATTCAATCCTACGGCATCCCGCAGGATCAGGCGGCGCAGGCCAATGCCGCTGCGTCACTGCAAGACATCGCGACGACCAACTTTGCAACGGCCAGCACGAACTTCGACTATACGTTTCCACCTTTATCGCTGACGCTCTTTACGTTTGCGCCAGGACCTTCGACGCTTTCCGTGTTGGGCGTCCAGTCCGGACAGGTGAAGCTTCTCCTTCGAGGCCAGCCCGGCACACCTTATGTCATTCAGAGTTCGTCGAATTTGACGACTGCGTGGCCCCCCGTCTCCACCAATATCCTCGTCGGGAGCACTTTGAACATAACCAACCCGATTTCAACGAATTCCCCGCAACAATTTTTCCGCGCCGTCTGGCAGCCTTGAAAACATTTCCCTGTCAGTCAACATAAGGGTATGGCAGTTGGAGACTCCTCATACGCGTTTTAATGTGACGTCTCCGTCGTCCAGATCGTTCAAGGGCGCGTCTTCCGTTCCCTCGACAATCCACGAGCAAGTCTTCTTGCTCCGCGCCTCCAGAATCATCGTATCCAGGGAATACATCCATGCTGCAAGAATCTGCTTTGACTGGTCATCATCACGACTCCGCTGAAGCTCGGCCGCAATCGACCCGCGATGTTGTTGAATGCTCGCCCGGAGAAGTCCACACTGCTCTATCACCGTGCGTGCGTCGTCCGCTCCGGAACAACTCGTGAGCCGCGAAAACCAAAGACTTGCATCGTGCGCAACCGGGCAAAGTCGCGCTGCCAGAAAGAGCAACTGCGCCCAATCCGGCAGCAACTGTCCTTCAAAGCAAATCACCTTCAAGTTCTCCCGGGACTTCGCGCTCATGTGTTCATCGATCTGTTCAGGGTTTCGCACCTCTGGCATCGGATGGAATTAATCGGGACTTTAGAAAAATTGTGTTTTAATAAACGAACCGGCGGTTGTATTAGTCAACACAGGACAAACTAAAAACGAAAGGTAATATGATGAGAAGAACAGCAGGTGTGCTCGGTTTGGCATCCATCGCAGTGCTGCTTGGGGCATCGGGATGCTCAACTCTGCACAAATCAGACCTGGCCACCCTTCAGGGGACATGGCCGGGTACGGAAATTGGAGGCAAAACAGAGGGTGCGTGTTACTTGGTCGTCTCAGGGAATAATGTGGAGTTCCGTGGTGCGGACACCAACGAGTGGTACAAGGGAACCTTCTCCCTTCGGGAAGACACTAATCCGAGGCAGATTGTCTGCCTGACCACCGCATGTTCCTATGCTCCGTGTATTGGGCAAACAGTTTTCGCCATATACCGGATCGAGGTTGGCGCGCTCAAACTAACGGCAAATGAGCCTGGCAATCCCGATGTGCCATCGGGTTTCGATGCGCCTGGCGCCCGTCAGTTTGAGTTCAGGAAACGGTAGAAGGGACCGCTCGCCCGGCCCGTGCGCTCCAGCGAACCGCCTGTCAGCGCCGGTTTGAAAATGCAGATGAATCGCACGGGCGCATCGCAAGGGCCGTTCGTGTCAGTCCTTATTATTGACAGAGATTTGGCGTCGTCGTTTTTCATCCAACATATCGAGCGGAAAGCCTGTGAATCTTGTGCGCCCGCAAACGCGGATCGAATGGGTTGGCGTTGAAAATCGGAAACGCCTGCCGCGCCGCACGCTGCCGGACTTCTGACAGCCTGCTCCAACTGCGCCAAAAGGATTTTGCGGCGCGACAGCGATAATTCATTGGCCGCCCGGATACGGCTCGTTCAACGCGGTGTCCAAATCCACCAAGCGACCGGCGGCGATGTCAGCCATGCCTTGTTTGAACTCTTCTGGAATCCAGGAATCATCGGATTCGACTACGAATTTAGTCGCCTGCGCCCGCTGGTCCGATGGCAGGGCTTTAATCTGCTCAATAATGTCCTGTGCGCTCATGTTCCAAATTTTCCACAAAAATTCTTGTTAAGAGCAAGCTGCAATCACAGCTTTAAAACTGAATCCTGTTGAACGTTTGGCTTTTTCGCGCTTTACTGGTTTCGTCTTCATGCGCGATGCAAAAACGACCTATGATGTTGCCGTGTTGGGCGGCGGCAGCGCGGGGTGCGCGGCGGTGCGCACGACCGCGGCGGCGGGTTTGAAGACCGTGGTCATCGAGGGCGCCCGCGCACTGGGCGGCCTTTGCATTCTGCGGGGCTGCATGCCGAGCAAGGCGTTGCTTTACGCGGCGGAGGTCCTGCATCTGGCGCGCGCCGCCAATACCTGGGGCCTCAGGATTCCAAAGGCGGGCTTCAATTTCAGGGCGGTCATGGCCCGCAAAAAGGCCATGGTGGAGGAGTTTGCCCATTATCGCCGCCAGGAGTTGAGGAGTGGAAAATTTAAACTGTTGCGGGCGCGCGCCCGTTTCCTGGACGCGCACACTCTGGCCTTGAGCGGGGCCGGCGGGCGCCCGCCAAAATGCTTGACGGCAAAACATTTTGTCATCAGCACAGGCTCGGTGGTCGCGCCTCCGCCGCTGCCGGATTTGGTGGACGCCGGGTTCCTGACCAGCGATGAGGCCCTGTCTCTGCCACGGCTGCCGAAGTCGTTGATTGTTTTGGGAGGCGGGCCGGTCGCGGTGGAATTGGCGCAGTTTTTTTGCCGGTTCGATGTCGAGGTCACCCTGATCCAGCGCGGCGAACATTTGTTGCGCGATTGCGATGCCGACGCGGCCAGGGCGCTGGAAAATGCGTTTCGGCGGGAGGGTATCCGGCTTTTCACGAACACGAAGTTGTTGGGGGCGTTCCGCAAGGGACGGGACAAGGGAATCATCTTCCAGTTCCGCAACCAAATCAAACGGGTGGCGGCCGGGGAAATTCTGCTGGCTCTGGGACGGATCCCCGCCACGGCCGCGCTGGGCCTGGAAGAGATTGGTGTCAGGACTGAAAACGGGCGGATTGTGACCAATGCCTGGATGCAAACGAGCGCGCCCCACATTTATGCGGCCGGTGATTGCACAGGCCCTCATCAAATCGTCCATATCGGGGTCGAACAAGGCGAGATCGCCGCCCGCAACATCATCCATCCGGGCAAAAAACAAAGTATTGACTACAGGCTCCTCTGCAGCGTGGTGTTCACGGACCCGCAGGTCGCGGTCGTTGGGTTGACGGAGGGGCGGGCGGCCCAACGGAACATTCCGTATCTGGCGGCGAGCCACCCGTTCAACGATCACGGCAAGGCGATGATCATGGGGACCACACACGGTTTTGTAAAGTTGCTGGCCGACCCGGGCACGGGCGGGATTCTGGGCGGGGCCTGCGTCGGGCCGATGGCCGGGGAATTGATCCATGAAATCATCGCGGCCATGCGCGGGCGGATGACGGTTGGGGAATTGGCGGCGATGCCGCATTATCACCCGACCCTGGCGGAAATTTGGACCTATCCGGCGGCGGAACTGGAAGAAAGGCGGAGGAATGGAAAATGACTAATGTCCAGGCACGAACCAAGGAGCGCCGCAATTTTGAAAACAGCGCCGTAGGCGCGACATAGTTGTAGAACCCGATTTCTACAAAGATGCCGCGCCTACGGCGCTTCACATGGTGCCCAAGGCCGGTATTTCGGCACTATTTCGCCAGCCCCAATTCCACCGCCATCGCCTTTTCGCTTTTCAACTCGTTGACCGAGGCGGTGATTTTGCCCCGGCTGAATTCGTTCAGCTCCAAGCCCTGGACAATTTCGAGTTTTTTGCCGTCGCTGCGAACGGGGAAGGAACAAATGAGTCCCGCGTCAATCCCATAACTGCCGTCCGAACAAACAGACACGCTGTGCCAGTCGTTCGGCGGCGGCGTCACGATGGACTTGATCGCGCGCAACATCGTGCGGCAGCAGCACCCGTCATTGGGCGGCGTCGGCATGATAATCGACTTGACGGTGTCGATGGCGGCATTGGAGGCGCTGGCCGCGCTGCCGGCTTTGCGGGCGTTCAAAACAGAGGTGCCCCGCTGCGCCACGGTTGTCACAAATTCGGTCTTCAGCCAGTTCTCGTCCTGGATTACGGAGGTGACCGGCTGGCCGTTGATTTTGGCGTGATAAAAATCGGGAAACATCGTCGGGCTGTGATTGCCCCAGATGGCGAGGTTGGAAACGGCGCCGACGCCGACGCCGGCTTTTTTGGCCAACTGCGCCTTGGCGCGATTTTCGTCCAGGCGCGTCATGGCAAACCAGCGGTCGCGCGGAATCTCCGGCGCGCTCTGCATGGCGATGAGGCAATTGGTATTGCAAGGATTGCCCACGACCAGGATGCGGACATCCGGCGCGGCGTTTTTCTGCAAGGCGCGGCCCTGGCCGGTGAAAATTTTGCCATTGATGGCCAGCAAATCCTTGCGCTCCATCCCCGGCTTGCGCGAAACGCTGCCGATGAGCAACGCCCAATGAATGCCGCGAAAGCCCTCCTCCAAATCCGCCGTGGCCACCAGTTGCTGCACGACGGCCGGGGCGCAATCCTCCAGTTCCATGACGACGCCTTGCAGGACGGGCAGCGCCTCGGGAATGTCCACCAGGTTCAGAATCACGGGTTGATCATGGCCGAAGAAATTGCCGGAAATGATGCGGAACAAAATGGAATAGCCGATGGCGCCCGCCGCGCCCGTCACCGCAATACGAATGGGAGTTTTATTCATAAATCAGGCCATGATTAACGCCCATCGCTTCGGGCATGGCAAGCGCAATTGCAAATGAAACGAAGAAAACCGGCGAACGTCCTTGAAATTAGTCCCGATTAT
This sequence comes from uncultured Verrucomicrobiae bacterium, assembly GCA_963813995.1. Taxonomy (GTDB): domain Bacteria; phylum Verrucomicrobiota; class Verrucomicrobiia; order Limisphaerales; family Palsa-1400; genus DASRLE01. The sequence continues at coordinate 49,551 of CAWFAZ010000041.1, forward strand.
GGGATAATCCAACTGTAAGTATGAAATTAAAAAAGCTGTGCCCCGCAGCTTGTGTTGTGGCTGCATGCTTGATTCATAGCGCTTCCGCCCAAAACTGGCACTGGACCGGTCTTGCCAATAATGGGCTGTGGGCCTCGCCGGCCAACTGGGACAATGGTGAGACGGTGCCGCCGACCAATGCGGCCACCGTGAATCTTGATTCCGCAAATGGCTGGTCGGTGATAACGATCCTCGCGGGTGAAGTTGAAAACTGCACCACCTCTGACGCGGGCGGGATGATTTATGGCCCGGAGTTTGGAGCCGGTCTCAATATTTACGGCACGCTAAACTGGAACTCTTACCTTGTCCCGGTGCAGGACGATGCGGCGCAGCCCAGCATTCTCAATTTGTTCAATGGCTCCTCCGTGTCCGGCTATGGGATGGCGCTCGGTGACACCTGGTGGTACTGGGGCGGGCCGTATGTGACGATGAATATGTACGGCAGCGCTTTTGCCGGCATTAATTATATGTATTGGGGCGGCCACTTGAATATGTATGGAGGCATCTTGAGCATCACCAATGGTCTTACTGTGGAGACAGTTGGTTCAGTATCTGACGCCACAAGGTCGATGAATCTTGCTGGCGGCGAACTGATCTTGCCGGGTGCTTTCGCGGCCACAGTAACCAACTGGATTTCGAGAGGCATTCTTCTGGCCTACGGAAAGGCGCAGGACACGCCGGACATCGTTATTAACGGGGTCACCATGCCGGGCAGGACACTCGTAACCACCGTTCCCCTCGGCGGCTCCCTGCAAGACATACACCTCCAATCGTTCCCCACCAACATGACGTTGGGTGTGTCCCAATCGTTGACGCTCTTGGGCGATTACCCAAATGTCCGGAATGTAGTGCTAACCGCGTTGGATCCAGCCACGCTGCCGGGGACGATAGCTTACCAATCGAGCGCTCCGGGTGTTGCCGTGGTTTCCACCAACGGCCTTGTAACACCAATCACCGCAGGGAGTGCGACCCTGACGGCCACGCTCGGAGCGTTCTCCAGCACCAACTCGATCATCATCACCGTGACGCCCAATACAAATTCTGTCCCCCGTCTGCCTGAAGAACAACCTGTTTTTGGATACACCTATGTGCATGATCCGGGCACGATGATCTATGACGGCAGCGGCTATTACATTTTTGGAGACGGCCAGGGCATCAATGTCAGCTATTCCACCAACATGCGGGATTGGAATTCCGCCAACCCGGTGTTTCCTGGAAATCCACCGGCCTGGACGACAAATGTGGTGTCAGGCTTCACCGGATACTTCTGGGCGCCGGACGAGGCCTATTTCAACGGCAGATATAATATCTACTACGCATGCTCCGATTGGGGCACGATTGATTCCGCCATTGGACTCGTCACCACACCGTCGCTCCTCTTGCCGACGTGGACGGATCAGGGCTCGGTTATTCAGTATACGAACGGAATCACCTTCAATTGCATTGATCCCAGCATTCTTGTGGACACCAACGGCACGGTATGGATGTCTTTCGGCTCTTACTCTGACGGCATTTTTGTCACGCAACTGAACCCGGCGACCGGCAAACGCAACTATCCGAACTCGCCGCCGACGAAAATTGCCGATAGCAGCACGAATTTTTTCAGCAACAGCACCGAAGGTTCGTGCCTCTACCAGAGGGGCGGCTATTACTACCTGTTTCTGAACTGGGGCGGCTGTTGCAGCGGAATTAGCAGCACCTACAATATCCGTGTGGGCCGCAGCACCAATGTCACCGGGCCTTATCTCTACCAGAACGGCGACAAAATGTTGGGCGGCAGCGGCACGATGTTTCTCGAAAGCTCCGGCCGCTTCATCGGTCCTGGCCACGCCGCCATCCTGAATTCCAACGGCACGAATTGGTTCACCTATCACTATTACGATGGCAACAATGGCGGCACAGCCACGCTGGGGGTCGGCCTGCTCACTTGGAGCGCCGACGGCTGGCCCGTTTTCACCAACGACTGGAGCGCGTTCTACCCATTCAGTGTTGACGCTCGCGAACACCTCGGGCTTTACGACGGCACTTTGGAAAACGGCGCGGTCATCACCAACGATCCCGGCCTCGGCAACGTGCTCAGTCTCGACGGCGTTTCCCAATATGTGCTGTTGCCGGACCCCGTTGCCAACGCAAGCACCTTTGCCACCTGGGTCAAATGGAACGGCGGCGCAACCTGGCAGCGCATTTTCGATTTTGGCACCAACACGAGCGCATACTTGTTCCTCACGCCGCGGGCCAGTTCCGGTCATATGCGCTTCGCCATCACCATCAACGGCAACGGCGCGGAACAGATCATTGAAGCGCCCGCCGCGCTGCCCACAAATTCCTGGTGTCACGTCGCCGTCACACTGGATGGCTCAAAGGGATTGCTTTACCTGAACGGAATTCCCGTTGCTACAAACAACAACCTGACCATCCGTCCCTGGCAGACGCTTGCGCGCACCAATTACATCGGCCACAGCCAGTTTCCCGCCGATCCATTGTTCGGTGGCAGGATGAGTTCGTTCCGCATTTTCGGCCGGGCCTTGAGCGGCGCGGAAATCCAGAGCCTCGCTTATGCCCAGCCTCCGTTGGCGCATCGCTACAGCTTCACCTCAAACATCTCAAATGTATGGGATTCCATCGGCCTGGCGCATGGGATGCTCACGGGCAATGCGACGATCACGAACGAGGCCCTCAACCTTCCCGGCGCCTCCGGTAATTACGTCAACCTTCCCGGTGGATTGGTTTCCGGCTCTTCCGCGGCCACGATTGAATTCTGGGCCGCCTTTGCCACAAATGGAAACTGGGCGCGCGTCTTTGACTTTGGGGACATCTCCGGTTCGGCTGGCCAAAACTACCTGTCCTTCAGCCCCCACGCTTCTTCCAACACAATCCAGTTGGGACTTGCCACGACCAATGGCACGCTGACCCTCGCTTCGCCGGAAATTTTTGACAACCTTTCATTGCATGTCGTTTGCATTGTTGATCCTGCGAATGGCTACAGCGCGATTTACACGAACGGCGTCCTTCTCTGTGCGGTCACAAACGCGACCCCGCCGTTAAACGGCGTCAGCGCGGCGTGGTCTTTCATTGGCCGCTCCCTGTTTGGCGCCGACGCCTGGCTCAACGCGACGATTGACGAGTTTCGCATTTACGACGGCCGCCTCACGCCCGCGGAAATTGCCGCGGATGACCAGTTCGGGCCGAATGTTACCGCCTTGCCGGTCAGTGTTGCCGTGTCCGCTGTCGCCTCGAACATTACGCTGACATGGCCCTCTTATGCTGTCGGCTTTACCGCTGAATCCAGCCCGACTTTGGGTGCGAACGCTTTGTGGTCCCCGGTCAGTGGTTTGCCAACGCTCGGCGGCAATCAATGGCAACTGACGTTGCCGGCGACAAACAACGCAACCTTTTTCCGTTTGATCAGATGACTTTCCAGATTACAAGCGGATCGTGGTGAGAAAAGCATCCAGAACGCCGGCCGGGAGGAGAACATCCCGGAGGCGGGCTTCCATGCTGCCGGGACGGGTCACTGCTTGGGACGCAGCAGGATGGCCTTTTTGACGGTGCCTTCGGCTTCCACACTGGCGGCTTCGATGCCGGGAGCGTCTTTGAGCGCGTTGTAAATGATGCGCCGGTCAAATGCGCTCATCGGCTCCAATTCGACGACGTCGCCCCAGCGCCGGACTTTTTCGGCGGCGGCCTGGGCTTTTTGCACGAGGACTTCGCGGGCTTTGGCGCGATAACCGCCCACGTCGATCAGGACCTTGGGGTTGGACTGGTCCTGCTGGAACAGCATGCGATTGGTCACGTATTGCAAATCCGAAAGGGTCTGGCCTTGCCGGCCGATGAGGCGTCCGGAATCGTCTGTCTTGACATCCAGAAAGACGCCGTCTTCCAGGGCATGTTCTTCGACCGTGGCTTCAAACCCCAAATGTTTCAGGAGTTGCTCGAGTATGGCTTTGGGTTGCGCTGGCATATATTATTTATAGTTTGTTGCGTCGGGCCAAGCATAACCATCCTGTCAATTCATGGCTACATCTTTTTCTTGGGAACGACCGCGGCCGATTTGGCGGCGGTCTCATCCGTCGTCTTGGTTATGTTGGTTTGGAGGATGCTCAACAAATTCGACACCGTCCAATACAGGACCAGCCCCGACGACATCCTGTAAAACATGGCGACGAACAGGAGGGGCATGTAGCGCATCATTTTCGCCTGGCCGGGGTCCATGCCCGGGGATGGCGGGAGAATGTGCGACTGCCACAACTGCGTCGCGCCCATGATGATCGGGAGGGGATTGATCGGAAAACCGCCCAGAAAAGGGAGATACCCCACGGTGTCGGGCTGGGAAAGGTCGCGGGCCCAAAGGAAATGATCGCCGCGCAATTCGATGGCGCTGCGCAACATATAATAAAAACCAAAGAAGACGGGGATTTGGATCACAGTGGGCAGGCAACTGCCCAGCGGGCTGACTTTGTGCTCCTTCATGAATTCCATCGTCTTTTGGTTCTTCTTGACCGCGTCGTCCTTGTATTTTTCGGCGATGGCTTTGAGTTGCGGTTGAAGGGCCTGCATGCGCTTTTGGGATTTTGTGCTCGCTTTGGTCAGCGGCCAGAAAATGCCTTTGATAATGAGCGTGATGGCGATAATGGTCCAGCCATAGCCCCAATTTTTTGGTCCCAGGGCATGCAGTCCGTTCAAGGAAATCAACAGCGCCTTGGAGAAAAAGCCGGTGAACCCGCTGAAATCCATGATCAGGTCCAGATTGTTGTTCATCCTCTGGCCGATTTGGGCCAGGCGATTATATTCCTTGGGGCCGGCGTAAAAAGTGAAGTCGTTCGCAAGCGTTTGATGGGGTGGCAGGACGGTCTCAGGATACCACAAGACCACTTCCAGTCCGTTGGTCAGCAACGCGCTGGTGGCGTTGGTCAAACCCACCATTTCCGGCGGGGCGATGGAGATGGGATGAATGATAATCCGCGGCGCGGGGTTGCTTGGAACGGCGGCGAAGGTGAAGAATTGGTTGTGGACCGCCGCCCAAATGACGTTGTTCGTCCCTTCCTCATAGACGGTGCGCGGCGTTCCAGGGATGCAGCCCAGGGTCCGATTGGCAAACCACGCCTGTTTGATGTCCTGCGCCTTTATCCCGTTGTACCAATATGTCCCCAGGGTCGTCGGATCATCCAGCGGTCCAATCGGCGTCGCCGTTCCGACCACGACCTCGCGCGCGGATATTTTCAGCGGTTGCGCCGAGGTGTTTTCCAGGCGCAGGCGGGCGGTGAAAAGGTAATTGCTCCCAATATCGAATTCCTTCACCAGCCGCAATCCATTGGCCAGGGTTTTTTCGGCGCTCACCACCTGGCCGTTTTGCGTCAAGTTGAAATAATTGTCGCCCTGCGCGTCATTGCCCAGCAGGGCCAGGACCGGCGCGGGCGCTTTGGTGTTCAGCGCCGCCATGTTGGTTTCCATGGAGGTGTCGCTGGTGCGGCTGATGATTGCCGGATACTTTCTCAACGAGACCGTTTTCAACCCGCCGCCGTGCGAGGTGAAATGCAAAATCAAATCCCCGTTCGTCAGCGTCAACGTCTGTTCCGGCCCCGAAGGCAAAACCAGCGGCGCGGAATCGACCGCGGTTGTTGGGCTGGCCGCATTGGAACCCGTGGCAGGGGCCGGCACATTCTCAGGCGGCTGGTTGGTCAGGCCTGGCGGACTGACAGGGACCGGTTTCGGCGGAAAAAAGTGATCCACAATGGGCGACAAACCCAACAGCAGCAACACGGCGGCGGCCAAAACGATGAGGGATTTACGATCCATGACAATGTCCCGGCTTCCACACCTTCAACCTGTGCCTCCCGCCCTTGAGACTTCCCGCCGGCGGCGGAAGGTCTTCCCCGGAATCGCCCCAGGGATGGCAGCGGCAAAGCCGCCGTCCGGCCAGGAATCCGCCCCTCATCACGCCGTGGAGGCGGATGGCCTCGCGCGCGTACTGCGAGCAACTCGGCGTAAAGCGGCAGCGGCCCGACGGCCCCAAAGCCGCCGCCAGCACCGGCGAAAGCGTGAGCTGATAAACTCGGATGATAAAAATCAAACTCTGTTGGGCGATGTTCATGGCCGCTCCTTCTCCAGCCGGGCCTGGCGCAACACCCGCAAAAAATCCCGCTCCACCTCCGCGAACTTCCGGCCCGCGATGGAGGGCCGGGCCACCAAAACCAGGTCCACCGCGCCAGTCAAATCGTGCTGATGCAACCGGAAGCTCTCGCGCAACAATCGCCGCGCCCGGCTGCGCGCCACGGCGTCCCCGATCTTCTTGCTCGTCACCACCCCCAGCCGGCTGGCCGAACCCCGGCCGCGCCAGCACATTGGCAATGAGGCAACCGCTGACCCAGCGCTGTCCCTGTGCCTTGGCGCGCGCGAAATCGCCGGGCAATTTCATGCGGCTGGAACGGGGAAAACGCAAACGGGCGGAAAGCGAGCCGGCCATGATCGTCTTAGACCGGGGTGAGGCGTTTGCGGCCGGTCCGGCGGCGGTTGCGCAAAATGGCGCGTCCGCTCTTGCTGTCATTGCGGTTTAAAAAGCCGTGCTGCCGTTTGCGCCGGATTTTTGACGGTTGATACTGGCGTTTCATGTTGATCTTTAATGATCTTTAATTGACGTTGCCATGTTTTTCAGAAAGCAACAACCCCCTTTCGCGGTCCATCCGCTAATCAGAGCGTGAAAAGATAGCCCTCCGCCCCAAAGTGTCAACCGCGCAGATGGCCCCCACGGGCTGCATTGCGGTTGACGAACGGCGGTTTGTGGGTTTTAATTTAGATGCTGTGAGCATGGCCATCACCAATTATTCCGAAGAAAAACTTCAGCAGACGATCTTGTATTTTCTGGAGCACATTAACAACGTGCATCTGGGGCGGACGAAACTGATGAAGTTGCTTTATTTCGTGGATTTCAACCACTACGAGACTCACGGGAAGTCCGTCACGGGCGCAACGTATCGAAAGCTGCCGCATGGGCCGTATCCCGACAAGGTGGAAAAGCTTATCGAGAAGATGGAAAAAACGGGGTTGGTGCGCGAGGTGAAAACCAATCACAAAGGCTACGCGCAACACCGGCTCATTACGCTCAACGGCAAGTTCGATCCGGCGAAGTTTACGGGCGCGGAACTCCAGACACTGGAACGCGTCGCCGCCGGTTGGGCGGATGCCACCGCGGCGCAGATTGAAGCCGCCACGCATCGGGAAGCGCCGTGGGCCGGCACACAGGACGGCAAAAAGATTGATTACGAGATGGCCGAATACCGCCGCGCCATCGGCTTTGAACCATTGGACAACTCGCTGGCGCGTTCCAAAAAGTTCGCGGACTATGTCGCCGCGCTGGCTTGATTTTTTCGCGTGGGAGTATTCACTGTCATTCGCACGCCGGCTTTTGATTTGTTGGCTGATGATTACGGCGATAAGCATCCAAAACTGGAGGATGATCTTGCATGGCTGATTGGACGGCTCGCAGAAGCGCCCGAATTGATGGGCGACCATGTTCCCGAACTTGGCGGCCTCGCGCTTCCCATTTTCAAAACAAGATGCAAAGACACCTGCCATCGCATCGGCTCGTCCAGCGCATGGCGGGTTTATTATGCGGTGAACAAACCGAAGCTGAAGGTTTTTCTGCTCTTCCTTCACCACAAAAAGGAATACGAGAAGCCGGGCGCGAAGTTTTTGATCCAGAAAATGGAACGAGCTTTTTCTTTCACAGCGGCGAAATGAAGCGGCAGGGGAATGCCTGCGCCGCGCCACTCAAACAATAATGCCTCCGTCTGAAACATTTTTGGCGCTGTTGCGCGGCCCGGAGCCCGTGCTCGCCCTGGCCCCGATGCAGGATGTGACCGACCTGGCCTTTTGGCGGGTCATGGCGCGTTACGGCGGGGCCGATGTGTATTGGACGGAATACTTTCGCGTCCATGCCGATTCACGGCTGGAAAGATGGATACTGGATTCCATCACGCAAAACCCGACCGGGCGTCCGGTCATTGCACAAATGATCGGCAACGATGTTCCTTCCCTCGTGCGCACCGCCAGGGAACTCCAGCACTATCCCGTCGCCGCCATCGATTTGAACCTGGGCTGTCCCGCGCCGGTGGTCTATCGCAAATGCGCGGGCGGCGGCCTGTTGCGCGATCCGGCGAAGATCGAAGCCATCCTGGGAGCGTTGCGCGAGGCGGTGTCCATTCCGTTTACTGTCAAGACGCGGATCGGTTTTGATTCGCCGGCGCCGTTTGGCGGGTTGCTGGCGCTGTTCGCCAAACATTCCATTGACTTGCTGACGGTGCATGGCCGGACGGTGGCGCAAATGTACCGTCCCGGGATCCGCTGTGATCTCATCGCGCAGGCGGCGCGCGAATTGCCTTTTCCGGTGCTGGCCAACGGCAACGTGCATGGGCCGGATCAAGCCGTGGCCTTGCTGGCCCGGACGGGCGCGCGCGGGCTGATGATTGGGCGCGGGGCCATTCGCAACCCGTGGCTTTTCGGCCAGATCCGGCAGCGGCAACGCGGGGAGCCGGCCACGCTGCCCACGGGACGGGAAGTGCTGGCCTACATCCACGAACTGTGGGAGGCGGAAGTCACGCCGGGCGTGCCCGAAGCCGCGCAAGTGCAACGGCTGAAAAAATTCATGAACTTCATCGGCGAAGGCGCGGTCCCGGCGGAACGGTTTTTATACGAAATCAGGCGCGTGACGACGCGGGCCGGTTTTTTTGGGACCTGCGCCAGGCATCTGGATCACGATGGCCTGATGACGCTGGAACCGGTGGAAAGCGCCGCCGCCGTTCAGCCGGCCGCCTAATAGTAGGGATAGCCGGGATTGACGAGCGAAAAGGTGATGTCCGCAGCGTTGAATTTCTTGTAACTCTTGACGTGCCAGTCGGCAAACAAAATATTAACGCGGTTGTTGTGGATGGGTGAAGGCAGGTTGGTCTGGTTAAACAATGTATCCACTTCATCATTATTCAGGTCCGCGTTGATGGGGGCCGAAGGATAATTGCAGTCGCCGGAAAGAGGGTAAAAGGACACGGTGTTAATGCTGCGCAAATTGACGCTGGCCGGTTGAACCATGTTCGTGTCGGAAGCGAGGACCGAAAAAGCCACCGACCCCATAAAATAGCTGAAGCCGGATTGATTATAGCGCGAGCTGAGGGCGGGACAGCGGAGGACATTGGTGTTTTGGTAATAGGGCTGGAGGGCGGCGGTCCACGCACCGTTGGTGAAAGCGCCCTGGCCCGGAATCGTTATGTTGTTAGTGGAAAGTGGCAGCCGGTCCTCGCTGTCGTCCCCATACATCTGCATGGCGAAGCCCATTTCGCGAAGATTGTTGACGCAGTAAATCGTGATGCCTTTTTCCTTCGCCTTGCCCAACGCGGGCAGGAGCATGCTGGCCAGGATCGAGATAATGGCCATCACGACCAGCAGTTCAATCAGTGTAAATGCTCCTTTTCTTGCTTTCACAACACCTTTGCTTCCTGACCCAACATAACCCAAAACCGCGAAATTGGCCAGAAAAATGAAGCGGGAATGAGGAGTTTGACATTCATCGTCCCCTGGCGATTTTGGCCTGGACCATGGCCAGGGTTTCCTTGAGGATTTTGCTCTGATCTTTGTCGAGCTTGGCGCCGAAGCCGATCTTGCGCAACGGCAGGAGAGCCTCCTTGTATTTGCCGGCGTCGATGGCGGAAAGAGCCATCTCCAATTGGACCTTTTGGTCAGGGCCAATGCCTTGCAAGCCGGCCCGGACTTTGGCCGTGTCAATGTTTGGATTTGAGCAGCCGACCAGGGCCAGGAAGGCAAGACCGGCAACCGCGACAAGTGTGAGCAACCGTTTTTTCATGGCAAGAACCCATTCAACTCTATACCTGTAATCTGTCCCAAGCAGCGCAGGATGTCAACAATGGCATTGCAATATCATTACTGCATCGGCCAATCCGCCGCCGCCATCGCCTTGTAGCCGCCGATGAGTGAAAAGACATTGTTATAGCCCATGCGTTGGGCCGCCTCGGCCGCCAGCGCGGAACGATAACCCCCGCCGCAATACAGGATGATTTCGGTGGCGGGATCAGGAACCGCTTTTTCAAGATCGCGCTCGAAAACGCCTTTGCCCAAACGAACGGCTTCGGCGGCGTGGCCGTCGTTCCATTCACCGTCTTCGCGCACGTCCACCAGGACCGCGCGTGGATTGCTCCTCAAGCGTTCGCGCGCCTGTGCCAGCATGACTTCGCGGATGCGGGGCCGGACGGCCTCAACCAGTTTCAAAAAGCGGGGCGAATGTTGCATGTTGGCCAAAGGGTAATTCTCCGGGAGCCGCCGCGCAATCCGTTTCGCAGAAGCGCGGCTTCATTTTCGCTTTGTCTCAAACCGCCGGATGGCGGATTGCGGGCCGCAGTGCGAACCAGAACCCCATAACGGCGCGCCGGCCGGCAGCCTGCCATCCAATCACGATTGCCCCCGACTCCAAAAACCGCGAGGCATTGTAATTGATACCGGGGACCGACCGGCGCAGAATGGGTTGACAGATAATGACCAAACGGATCAAACGCACCAAACGCATCCGCCTTGTTCTGCTCAGCGGCATTTCCGCCGGCGCGCTGGCCAGTTGCGCGCCCGAGGCCAGGGCGCCGCTGAGCGCGGCCAATGTCTATGCCAACAATGACTACGTTCCCGGCGCGGGTTATTATCACGCGCCTTTTTGCGCGTGGTTTCCGTTGCCGTATAATCATTTTGATCCCGCCAAACGGCGGTATTTTTACGGCGGACAATGGGGGCCGTCGCCCTGGCAGAGCATCACCAATATTTCCTCACCCTCAGCGCAGACGGCGGCGAAGGCCGAAATGATGCGGACGGACGTTGTGCGCGGCGGATTTGGCTGCACCAGCGGCGGCTACATGATGCATTCATGATATGAAACGCCACCACGCCCAATGTCGTCCCGATTGGCCCGCCAGGGTCGAGAGTGTCGGGCTGACTTATCATTCTCACGAGGCGGGGCCTTATTGGGATGAATCGGCCTGCTACGAATTGACCGCGCGCGAAGTGGACATCCTTGAAGCCGCCGCCAACGCGCTGCATTTTCTCTGCATTGATGCCGCCGAAGCGGTGATCAAGAACGACTGGTGGGCGCGCCTGGAAATTCCCCCGGCCGCCATGCCGGTCATTTTGCGTTCGTGGGAACGCGATGATTTCAGCCTCTACGGACGGTTCGATTTCAGTTTTGACGGCGTGTCGCCGCCGAAACTCCTGGAGTACAACGCCGACACGCCCACCGCGCTGGTCGAGGCGGCCGTGGCGCAATGGTTCTGGCTCCAGGAAACCCATCCGCGCGCGGACCAATTCAACTCGATTCACGAACGCCTCATCGCCGCCTGGCGGCGCTGGCGCGGCAAAACCATCCACTTCACCGGCGTCCGCGAACATGACGAGGATGAAATGACGGTGCTCTACCTCCGGGACACATGCGAACAGGCGGGCGCGTTCACGCAGCCTGTTTTTATCGACGACATCGGCTGGGACTCGCGGCGGAACATATTTGTTGATCTTGGGTTTCGCCCCATCGAGCGGTGTTTCAAGCTCTATCCGTGGGAATGGCTCTGGAACGAGGCGTTCGGCGTTCATCTGGATAATGATTCCGTCCAGTGGATCGAGCCGCCCTGGAAGATGCTGCTGAGCAACAAGGGACTGCTGCCGGTTTTGTGGGAATTGTTTCCGGGCCACCCGAATCTCCTGCCGGCCTACGAATTGGCCGCGCCGCTGGAGGGCCGTTATGTGCGCAAGCCGAAATTGAGCCGCGAAGGCGGCAACGTCACCTGGGTCGAAGGGGGCGTGGTCGTCGAGGAGACCGGCGGCGGTTACGGCCGGGAGGGGCACATTTATCAGGCGCCCGCTCCGATGGCCGATTTTGACGGCCAGCATCCGATCTGCGGAGTTTGGGTCGTGGACCACGAGGCGGCGGGCCTCGGGATTCGCGAAGACACGCGGCGCATCACCGGGAACCTGAGCCGGTTTGTTCCCCATTTTTTTGTTTGACATGAGCTTTGCCAATCCCACGAAAATCCGCATCGGCATGGCCGCCACCCTTTTTGGGCGGGCGTATCGGGTGATCGGACGCTCCGTGCTCGGTGTTCAGGAGGGAGGCGGGACTTGGTACTGGAACGAATTCAACCTCGAAACCTCCGGCGGTTGCTACGCGACCCTTGTCTTCGAAGAAACCGCGCGTGGCGGCAAATGGCGTTTCTTTGAAATGTTCGATCCGAAGGTCCCGATGACGCCCAAGGAAGCGAAAGACAGGTGCGTCGGCGACGCGGTGAACCTCGACGGCACGACTGTCCTTGTCACTCGTGTGGATCATTCGTGCGTTTATGCCGTCGAGGGGAAGGTGCCGGAAGGAGTCGTTGTCGGCCAACACGCGAAGTACTTCAATGCCGAAGCCGGCGACAAAATGATCGTCGTCAGTTGGACGGGCGACGAGGTGGAATTCTATTCGGGAAGAACGATCACCGGCGGCGCGGTCGCCTCTGCTTTCAATCTGAGCGGCCCGGCGCGGCTTGCGTTTGCGTTGACCGGGGGGCGAAGTTTTCTGAACGCGCGTGTGCTGGCGCCGCTCCTGATCATTGGCTTAATCGCCTCGTTGATCCTCATCGTGAAATCCGCCGCGCTTTCTCCGGCTCGCCCGCCTGCGATCGTCGTTTTCCAGGCAGGCCCATCGCCTCTGTTTGCCGGGGAATCGGGCGTTTTGGATGGCCGACGCTATCGGATTGCCAGTCATGCGTTGGTGGAAATTGCCGAAGTCGGCCTCCGCTTCTCGCGCCACGAATACGAGTTAAACGATGACGACAACAATAATTACCTTCTCATATCCGGCATGAGTTCCAATGCCGCGAACTGGATTCTGTGCGCGCCGGTTGAGCCGGCGAAGCCGTTGACGCCTCAAGAAGCCGGCGGCCTTTCCGCCGGTCAAATCGTCAAGCTTGACGGGGAGCCGGCGCGAATTGCCAAACTCTTTCGTTCGACGATCCGCGGGGTTGATGAGACCTCCCCGCAACGGCTCAAAACCGGCGACGTGTTTTACGGTTTTTCGGGGCCGATGAAATCAAACATTTTGATCGTGCGATGGAACGCCACAAACATCCTCTGGCTGAAGGGGACGGTGCTGGCTGACCGGAACGTGAAAGCAGCCTTCGCGCCGCCAGCCGGGAAATGATGAATCACTTCAGCCTTATCTCCGCTGATCTGCCGTGCGCGTCCAGGCCTTCCAGTTCGGCAAACTTCTTGACTGTCTTCATGGCTCTTCTGAGGGCGGGCTTGGTGTAGGCTATCAGACTGGTCCGCCGCTGAAATTGATCTACGGTCAGGCCGGCGAAGGATGCGCCTGTCCCGCCCGCCGGCAGGGTGTGACTCGGCCCGGCTGCGTAATCGCCCAGCACCGTCGGGGATTGGACGCCCAGGAAAATCGCGCCGGCGGTTGTGAGCTGGCGCGCCACTTGCGCGGCGTGGCGCGTCATGATTTCCAGGTGTTCGGGCGCGAGACGGTTGGCCAGTTCGATGCCTTGGTCCAGATCGGACACATGGATCAACCAGGCGTTGCGGTCAAGGACGCGGGAAATGAATTCGCGCCGGCCGGCCTTGGGGAGTTGGCGGGAAATCTCCTTGTGCACGGCGCGCAGGAGCCTGGCGGACGTTGTCAACAGCCAGACGCGTTCGTGGCCGGAACCGTGTTCGGCCTGGGCCAGAAGGTCGGCGGCAATGCAGGGGGCGTCGGCGGATTCATCGGCCAGGACGAGCAATTCGCTGGGGCCGGGGAGCAAGTCGATGGCGGCATGGCCGAACAACAACCGCTTGGCGGCGACGACATAAGCGTTGCCGGGGCCGAAAATTTTGTTGACCTTGGGAATGGCCGGGGTGCCCAGGGCCAGGGCCGCGATGGCTTGCGCGCCGCCAATGCGATACATCTCCGTGGCGCCCGCCATCCGGGCGGCGTAGAGCAGCGCGGGATTGACCCTGCCCTGGCGGTTGCACGGGGTGCAGACGACAATGTCGCGGCATCCGGCGGCGCGGGCCAGCGGAATGGTCATGAGCGCGGTTGAAACGAGCGGAGCCATGCCGCCGGGGATGTAGATTCCAACCCGGGCCAGCGGATCAAATTTTTCTCCGACGGTCGCGCCGTGGCTGTTGCGCATGGACCAATCCTTGCGCAGGGAGCGTTTGGCAAAGGCTTCGACATTTTTGCGGGTTTCAGCGATGGCGTTGCGCAGGGATGGATCGGCCTGGACGGAGGCGGCGAGCCATTCGGCCTGGGTCACGGCGAACTGGTCCGGGTCAAGCTTCGGGCCATGGAAGCGTTCCGTCAGTTCGGCAATGGCGTCATCGCCCCTGGCGCGCACGGCGTTGATGATGCTTTGGGTCTGTTGCTCGATGCCGGGGTCGAACAAGCTGGAAGGAGCGAGGAGGCGATTGATTTGATCGCCAAAATCCGGGTCGCCGTGGGAGAACACATTCATGCGGCGGGGAGAATAGCGGAAGAAGGCTCAAGGCTAAAGGCTAAATTGGGCTGCCGGAAACTGTCTGCGGTCAAACCTTCCAGCCCTGGCGCTCCGCGCGTTTGAGCCACTGGTTTAGTTCGGGAATATTGGTCACCTTCATGTTGGGTCCGTCCCACTGCACTTTGTGGCCGACGCCCGCGTGTTGCGCCAAATTTCCGAGAATGGCAAATTCCGTCAGCCGCGCGCCGTATTCGAACGGCACGGAGGTCTCGCTCTTGCCGGCGCGACAGGCGTCAATGAAATCCGCAAAAACGTCCTTGGGCCGCGGCAGGGTTATGGGCGGCCGGGGAAGCTGGTCCATTTTTTCCATTGGAATAATGTGCATTCGCTTCCCATAAGTTTCGGTGTAAATGATCCCTTTGTCTCCAACGTACAACGTTCCGCTGTCGGCGTTGTCGAGTTCTTCGTCCGGGTACTGCTTCAGCAACTCCGCCAGGAGCGGCGGCAAATTGCGGGCTTTGCCAACGACGGCGCGATTTTTCCCGGTGGCGTCGTCGGTGGTCGTCGCGTTCAATCCTTCGTACCAATAAACCTTGAGCGGCGGCATGTCGTCCCGGGCGGGAACATCCCAGCGCAAGCGGCTGCCTGTTGGATAGCGTTCGTCGGTGCCGCCCCGGATCATCTCGGCTTCGATGCTGTCAGGATGTCCGATCTTGAGCGCCCAAAAAACGCCATCCAATACATGACAAGCCATGTTGCCGATGGAGCCATTGCCAAAATCGTGCCAGCCGTGCCATTCATGCGGGTGGAGGTCCGTGTGATAATCGCGGCGAGGCGCCGGGCCGATCCACGAATCCCAATGCAACCCCGCCGGAACGGGCAGGGAAGGCGGACGCGGGCCAACGCCGCCGTTGGAGCGATCGGTCCAGCTATGCGTTTCGGTGACCTTCCCAATCATCCCGGCCCGGATGTATTCGCAAAGCCGGCGGTAGCCCTCCTGGCAATGGCCCTGGTTGCCCATCTGGGTGGCGAGCTTCTTATAATGACGGGCCGCCTCGCGCAAGCGGCGGGTCCCGGCGATGTCATGGCACAGCGGCTTTTCGCAATAGACATTGATGCCCCGTTGCATGGCCATCATCGCCACGTTGAGGTGATGATGGTTCGGCGCCGCGACAAAAACCGCGTCGAGATGCCTGCCCATTTTATCAAACATCACGCGGTAATCGGTGAAGGCCTGAATGTTGCCGGGGTCGATGCCATTGTCCTTGAGATAGCTAAAGACGCGGCTGTGGTTCTTTTCATCCGGGTCCACAATGGCGGCGAGATTCTGGCCGTGCCTGACGAACACTTGCTCCAGATGAGTCATGGCGCGCACGCCGCAACCCACCAGCACGCAATCGAGTTTGCCGGCTGGCTGGCGCGTCGAGGCGGAGCCGATGTTGGGAAAGGCGAGAAAAGGGGTTGCGCCCGCCGCCAGCGCGGCGCGTTTGATAAACGAGCGTCGGTTCAAATTGGACTGCATGGTATCCTAATAACGCTTCCGGTTCAGAACGGCAAATCATTTGCCGCGGATTGCCGGCACGCCCTGTTTCCATCCGTCATTTCGGGGCCGATTTGGCCTTGCAGATTCTTTCGATTATGGTTGAACGATCCACTGTTTCCCGTAGAATGTCGCCGTTGTTTTCTAACGTTCGTCGCCACCCGCGTCGGCGATGATTCCATGATGAAAAAAAAATTTGGCCGGTTAAAAAGGCCCTTGTTTTTCCGGGCAGCCTGGCTGGTCGCCGGATGCGGAGGTTCTTCTTTGCAAGCCGCCGATGACGGCGTGGCGCCGCACGTTTACCAGGCGTCGATATTTTACGGCGTGTGCGGCCTGGCATTCCTGCTGGCCGCAGCCGGGGCCTGGCGCTGGGCGCAGCAGTGGCGCGCGCGCATTTTGCGCGCGCGCGACGAGGAAATACGCCGGTTGACAGATCAGTCCGCCAAAAACCTGCAGCGGGAGGTGGCGGAGCGCGAACTGGCGCAACGCGCCTTGCAACAAAGCCAGGAATTGATCCTGCGCCAGGAGCCCCTGGCTGCGGCGGGCCGATTGGCCGCCGGCCTGGCCCATGAATTCAACAATATTCTCACCGTCATCCAGGGTCACACCTCCTTGTTGTTGGACAATCCCAACATGGACGAGGACGCCATTAAATCCATCACTCATATCACCGACGGTGTTGAACGCACGGCAGCGCTGGTCAAACAAATGCTGGCCCTCAGCCGCAAGCAGGATTTTCCGGCCGCCGAAAATGCGCCCGAAAAATCCCCGCCAAACACCGGGGCGCCCCGGGCGCGCGGCGGCGGGGAAACCGTCCTGGTGGTCGAGGACAAGGCCCCGCCATGAACACCGAGCAACGCATTCAAAAACTGGCCGCCTTCACCCGCAACAGTCCCAACCCGCTGCTGGAATTCTCGGCCGACGGCGCGCTGGCTTATTACAACGATGCCGCGCGGCATCTGGCCTTGACCCTCGGCCAGGAGGCCGTCGCTTCCATCCTGCCCGCTGACAGCAAGGCCATCGTTCTGCAATGCCTTTTGACGGGTGAAAGCAAAACGAACCTGCAAACGGCCATGCAGAGGCACACCCTTTCCTGGTCTTTCATTCCCATTGCCGTCAGCAACACCGTCCATTGTTACGTCAACGACATCACCGATCGGTTGAACCTGGAAGCCCAATTGCGCCATACGGTGAAAATGGAGGCGGTGGGCCAACTGGCCGCCGGCGTGGCCCATGATTTCAATAATATTCTCACCATCATCCAGGGCCATGCCGATCTGCTGCTGCAATCCCGCACCCTGCTGGCCGCCAGTGAGAAATCCGTCCGCCAAATCTCCGCCGCCGCCCAACGGGCCGGCAAGCTCATCAAGCAATTGCTCATGTTCAGCCGCAAGCAGGTCATGCAGCCGCGCCACCTCAACTTGAACGAAATCATCAGCAACCTCACCCCCATGTTGCAGGACCTTCTGGGCGAAAACATCACCCTTCAGTTCTTTCCCGCTCCCAATCTTCCCGCCCTCTATGTCGATGTCGGCATGATCGAGCAGGTCCTCCTCAACCTGGTCATCAACTCCCGCGATGCCATGCCCAATGGCGGGCGCCTGACCCTGAGCACCTCCCGGCAAACCCTCGATCCCGTCGCCCTGGTCCTCAACCCGGAGGCCCGCCCCGGGCGTTTCGTATGTTTGACTGTTACCGACACCGGCTGCGGCATGGACAGCGCGACCCTGGGCCATCTCTTCGAGCCTTTTTTTACGACCAAGGACATCGGCAAAGGCGCCGGCCTGGGCCTGGCCACCGTCTACGGCATTATGAAACAGCACGAGGGCTGGATTGTCGTGGAAAGCCAGGTCGGCGTCGGTTCCACCTTCACCCTCTTTCTGCCCGACGCCGGCAAGGGGGCGCCCTCCCTTGCCCCGCCACAGGACGACACCCAAACCGTCACCCGGCAAAACATGCCGGCCGGCACTGAAACCATTCTGGTGGCCGAAGACGAACCGGTCCTGCGCGAACTGGTGGTCAACATCCTGGAATTTTGCGGCTATCGCACTTACCAGGCCGAAACAGGCCCGGCCGCGGTCAAGGCATGGGAGCAACACCGCGGCGAGATAAAATTATTATTGACCGATATGATGATGCCCGGCGGGATGTCCGGCCGGCAACTGGCCGAGCGCCTGCACCAGGACGATCCGGGCCTGAAAGTCATCTACACCAGCGGCTACAGCCCCGGCATGGCGGGAAAAGACATTGCCCTGCTCGAAGGCTTCAACTTCCTGGCCAAGCCCTATGCCCCCAGCAAACTGGCCCGGGTCGTGCGCGAATGCCTCGACGGAAAGCCGCCGGGCGAAGCACCCAAGAAATGACGAATGACGAAATTTCGTCATTCGAGCTTCGTCATTAATTGGTCGTGCTTGGACATTAGTCATTTTACTTGACTTGGCGGTTCGCCGTCCCGCGCTCGGTTTGTTTGGCGCGAAAGTCTTCGTAAGCCTTTCGATAACCGGGATGTTTGTTGCCGAGAATGGCGGTGGCCAGCAGGGCGGCGTTGATCGCGCCGGCCTTGCCAATGGCCAGCGTTCCAACCGGAACGCCGCCGGGCATCTGCACCATCGAGAGCAGGGAATCCAGGCCTTGCAACGATTTTGATTCCATCGGCACGCCCAGGACCGGCAGGCATGTTTTCGCGGCGGTCACGCCGGCCAGATGCGCCGCGCCCCCGGCCGCGGCAATAATCACCTCCAGGCCCCGCCCCGCCGCGCTCGAAGCATACTCAGACAGAAGATCGGGCGTGCGATGGGCTGAAATCACCTGGACTTCGTGCGGCACCTGCAAGTCGGCCAACTGTTTGGCGGCGTGCTGCATCGTTTCCCAATCGGATTGGCTGCCCATGATGATGCCAACCAGCGGTCGTGTATTTGCTTCTGCCATGATGGGCGGAGTTTAAAGTTCAGAAGGCAAAGCTCAAAGTTATTTCGCGGCTTGATCCAGCGCGTTGAGCACGATGGCCGGCGTCAGGAAAGTCGGCAGGACCTGCGGTTCCTTGCCCAAATCCTTCGAATAGACCAGCACCAACGGGACGCCCGATGTGTTGAAACGGCGGAGTTCCTGCCCAATAACCGGGTCTTCCTGGGTGTAATCGGCTTTGAAGGCCACCGCGCCAATTTGCTTGAGCTTGGCGCGAGTGCGGTCGATCTCAAGGCTGCTCGCCAGGTTGAGCTTGCAGGTGAGACAACTCTTGGCGGTGAAGTCCACCAGGACCGGGTGGCCGGCGCGACGCGCTTCCTTCACCGCTTCAGCGCTCCACGCTTTCCAATCGATCCCGGCCATTTTGGTTTGGGGGGGCGAACGCCATTGAAGCTGGCCTTCAAGAATGACTCCGTAATCGGCCCCAAGCAGCAGCAGGCAAATCACGGCCGCCGGCACCCGGCCTCGCGCGCCACGTTGCACGAATTGGCCCCAAATCCAGGCCGCGAGCGCCAAAACCACCAGGAAAAGCCCGAGCCAGAGCGCGTCGTCCTCCCTGCTGGAAGAAACCCACATCAGCCAGACGGCGGTGGCCAGCATGGGAAAGCCCATGGCGTTTTTGAACTTTTCCATCCACGCGCCCGGCTTCGGCAGCAGCTTGAGCAGACGCGGATTCCAGCACAGCACGACAAAGGGAAAGGCCAGCCCCAGTCCGGCCGCGAGGAAAACCAGCACCGTGACCAGCGGCGATTGCGTGAAGGCAAAGGCCAGCGCGCCTCCAAGAAACGGCGCGGTGCATGGCGTCGCCAGAAGAGTGGCCAGCACTCCGTTGAAGAACGCGCCGGGGAAGCCTGGCTTGGCCGACAATTCGCTCGCCGCGCCCAGCGCCTTTCCACTGAGGGTGATTTCAAAGACGCCGAACAGATTCAGCGCGATCAGCGTCATCAAAATCGTGATAATGATTTGGAATTGCGGGTTGCGAAAGACATCCCCCCAATTGGCCACTCCTCCGGCGAGTTGCGCCCCGATGGCCAGCCCCGCCAATACCAGGAATGAAACCAACACACCCAGGCCATAGACCGCGCCCAACTGCCGCACGCGCCGGGCTTCTTCCTTGGACTGATTGACGAAGCCCAAAACCTTCAATGCGATCACCGGCAGCACGCAGGGCATCACGTTCAAAATCAGCCCGCCCACAAAGGCGAGCAACAGCATGACCAGGAGGGAACCGGTCTGCACCGGCGCTGTGGCGGCGGCGGGCGACTGGATGGTCAGATGCTCCTCCAGCCCGAAGCGGTCGGAAAAACCAATCCTGCCCACCAGGATTCCATCAACCTGTTTGGGCCATTCGCCTTCGCTCTTCTTGACAATTTTGTGAAGACGAATCGTCCCCGCCGGACCGGGCAAGGTGTCCGTCATTCCCTCCACTTCGAAGTTCGTATTGGCGTAGGGATAAAAATCGGCCGGGGCCGCGTTGGTCTTCCATTCGATAATCAGGCCGCGCGCATTGTCCTTGGGCGGGTCGCCTTCCCAATAAGCCGCGGCGGTGGAGAGGGCATCCACCCGGGGAATTTTGTCGCGCCAATTCGCGATGATGGTCGCGTCGGGCGGGGGTTTGGCGGCGTCGCCGATGGTCAGCGTGGCGGTGGCGTCGTTGCTGGCCATCACGCAGATATCGGAGCACTGCATCCATTTGGCCGACGCTGTGAGCGTCAACGGC
The DNA here is from genome assembly GCA_963813995.1 of uncultured Verrucomicrobiae bacterium. Taxonomy (GTDB): domain Bacteria; phylum Verrucomicrobiota; class Verrucomicrobiia; order Limisphaerales; family Palsa-1400; genus DASRLE01. The sequence continues at coordinate 70,306 of CAWFAZ010000041.1, forward strand.
CCGGCCCGCAAAGAGTTGGCCAGCTTGATGGGGACCGGCAAAACCACTTCATTCGTGTAAATATAAGTGACAAGAGAGGTGTCGCCGACGGTGTCGATCTCCTTGGCGGGAACCGGCCAGTTGATTTCGCCGGCGGTGACGCCCTCGGGCAGGGTCCATTTGATCTCAGTGGCCTGGCCGGCATCGCCTCCATTGCGCCAATACGTATGCCATCCCTTGGGCATGTCCATTTCCAGACCGGCCCAGATGACGTCTCCAGGCCGCGCCGATTCCGCCGAAAGCAAAAGGCGGATTTGCGTTTTGGGCGCGGCGAAGGCCGCCGTCGGGAAGCAGAGCGCCAGGAGCAAGGCGAGGATCGACGAAAATGACGAATGTCCAAGCACCAATGACCAATGAATGATGGAGCTCGAATGACGAAGTTTCGTCATTGGGTCATTTGGACATTGATTGGTCATTAGGATTTCGTCATTAGACATTTTCCGCACCAATCCCCCCACAAGCCGCTGTCGCGCGCTATTTGGCGGCGGCGGCCTCGGCGACGGGCGCGGCTGGAGCGGCGGCGTGTGTTTTGGCCGGCGCGCGTCCTTCCTTCTCCTTGACCAAAGTGGCGCCCTTGCCGATGCGCTGGCGCAAGTAAGTCAATTTGGCGCGGCGCACGGACCCTTTCCGCTCCACCTCCACCTTGTCAATACGCGGCGAGTGCAGCGGAAAAACGCGCTCGACGCCTTCGCCGTAACTGATGCGGCGGACGGTAAACGTGCAATTCAGCCCGTGCCCCCGGCGGCCAATGACCACGCCGGAGAATATCTGGATGCGTTCCTTGTCGCCTTCGACCACTTTGGTGTGGACGCGCACGGAGTCGCCGACGCCGAAAGTGCCGGTCTCCTTGCGATACTGTTCTGTTTCAATTTTGTCTAATAGTGCCTGGTTCATAAAATCTTTCTTTCACTGCCCGGCGCCGGGTTTTTCGTCCAACAAATCCGGCCGCCGCGCTTGCGTCCGCAACCGCGCCTGTTCGCGCCGCCACTTTTCAATTTCCGCGTGATTGCCCGACAACAGCACCGGCGGCACTTTCATGGCGCGAAATTCCGCCGGCCGCGTATAGTGCGGATATTCGAGCGATCCCTGGCTGAACGATTCGTCCACCGGACTCTGGTCATCGCCCAACGCCCCAGGCAACAAACGCGTCACCGCGTCGATCACCACCATGGCCGGCAGGGAACCGTTGGTCAGCACGTAATCGCCAATCGACAATTCGTCATCCACCAGCGCCTCGCGCACCCGTTCGTCCACGCCCTCGTAGGCCCCGCAAATAAAGAGCAACTCTTCCTGCCGCGACAATTCCCGGGCGACGCCCTGATGAAACATCCGGCCCGCCGGGCTCATTAAAATGACCCGGGTCTTTTCCCCGGCCAGCGCCTCGACCGCCTCAAAAATCGGTTCCGGTTTCAGCACCATGCCCGGCCCGCCGCCGAAAGGCCGGTCATCGACCGTCTTGTAATTGTCGTGAGTGTAATCGCGAAGATTATGCACCCGCAATTCCAAAAGGCCGTTCTTGCGGGCCCGCTGGACAATGCTCACATCAATCGGTCCCGTGAACATTTCCGGGAACAAAGTGAGCACATCGATTTTCAAGCTATGCCGGAGGCTTCTCCTCGACGATTTCCAGGGAGCAGCGCAACGATTTCCTGGCGCTGCCCGCCAGCAACAGCGACCGCAGGGCATTGATCGTCATGCCCTGCCGTCCAATCACCTTGCCCACGTCATCGGGATGCAACCGCAGTTCGTAAATCGTCAGGGCGTCCTTGACCACCGGAGTGACCGTGACGGCCTCCGGATGATTGACCAACCCCTTGACCACATATTCCAGAAAGGCTTGCATGAGGCGAAAGATTTAAGCTGGCGCGGCGGCTTTGCCGAGCTTCTTCAAAAAACTGGCGACGGTCTCGCTGGGCTGGGCTCCTTTGCTGATCCAGTATTTGGCCCGTTCCAGGTCCAGCTTGTAATTCTCGCCCTTTTTTCGCGGTTGATAGGTGCCGATTTCCTCGATGAACTTGCCGTCGCGCGGACTGCGCGAATCAGCCACCACAATGCGGAAATAGGGCGCATTCTTTGTGCCGACCCGCTTCATACGAATTCTGACTGCCATAGTATAAAATCTTCCTGTGGCGGCGGCGAGCCACATATTCAATTCAACCGCCCGCCGTTCACACGGCGCCCAAAAAGGAGGGTGACAATATACTTTGGCCGGCCCCTTTGCAAGCCCTCATTTTGAGATTTTAAGATTGGTTCAATTTCTCTTCGCACTTTCCCATGATGCGATAGAGGAAGTTGATTTCCAGCATCTCGACTTCCGTGAGCCTCATTTTGGGAAGCGAACGGTCCACGTAGAAGTATTTGGTCATGGAATTGAATTCCAGCTCGGCGCCAATGAAAAACACACCCGGATTCAAGTCCGAGGTGACGTAGCGGTTTTGGCTGTAATGGGTGTCCTGGGTGGCCCGAACATCCACGGTGTTGAAGTCCGGCTTGATGGCGCCCGGATGGAACCAGCCGGGGCCGTACTTTGACGCCCATATCCCGGGTGTCAGGACGAATTGCCTTGCGGGCTGATTGACGATGGCCTTAACCCGGGCTATGGCATCGTCCATGATTGACTTCGCGTTTGCGCTGTTAATGGTTTGATGAAAGGCAAGGGCGGCTGGAAGCAGATTTTGGATTTTGATTGCCTTTAGTTTCCTTTCCGCCGCATTCGCCTTTGCCGCATCGTACTTGAAATGCATTTGCAGCGCGGGGTCGAGATCCTTCAATTTGGCGCCGGCCATGCCCCCGTCGGAGGCAAATAAAACATCCGTGGGCGTAAGGGCGATGATGGTGACATTGCTGTAAACCTCGGAACCCGCTTTGAGCACCGGCAGCATTTCGCCAGCCCATGCCGTCAAGGTTGTGAGGATCAAATTGAGGAGGATGACAACTCCAATGCGCATTGTTTTGTACTTAAACTCGCCGGAGCGGTGATGTCAACCACGAGTTTAAATCCCCGATCCGGCTGTTTCTCAATTCCGGATGGTGAGGTGCGTGCTTTGTGGCCTCTTACTTCTTCTTCCGTAGTTTGATCCTGAGCGCCCCGTCAACAAGTCTGAAAATATGCATGCCGTGACCGCGAGCTATCTGAATCAACTCGGCCTGCTGATCTGTCGCAAGACGCTGGGCTTCGGCGACAGTCAGAAACCCCAAGTCTCTGCCCTGCACAGAAATCACCCGGATGCGATCACTCAAATTCTTGCAGCCGGCGGGCAATGTGACACCTCGATTCATGTCAATATTTGGCGCGCCCCCGAACGAGCGCGAAGGATTTTGGCTGTTGGCTTCCGCGCATTGTTAAGCCACAAACTTCATCGACTCCATCATCTCAAAATGACCTCCGCAGGGACACTGAGTCACGCCATCCTCGTACTTCGATGCCTCACACTGCGGACAAATCATCATTGGTTTGCGTTCCAAATTGTACCACATGAGGGTGCCGATGAAACCGACCATGACGGCAAATGGAAGATGTGACAAGATCTCATTGGCATGAACTAATAAGCGCCCGTGACGACGACCGCTGTAGAACGTGAACGTCACAAATATAAAAGCGCCGAACAGCATCGCCGCCCGTAAACGACGACGGCGTTGCTGCTTCCGTTCCTCTGCAATCTCCGCTTCTGTTCGTTTGACCCACATCTTTCGGTGCTCCATAGTGGCCAGACATTATTTGTGGGTAATTCTGGGCAATTCCAGGGGATTTTCAAGTTTTTTTCTTGACGGAAAAATGGCGCCAGCACGGGCTGATCCCTGCGGCTTTGATCGCCTGAGTCCGTCTGGCAGACGAGGCGCTCGCGTGTTATTCCAGCCTTTCCTCCTCCCGGCTGTGACCGCGCCAGGCTTTTGCCCGTTCAAAGCAATGCGACGGGATATTGTCTTACGAGAGTGTCGGACGAGGCGAGCGTCAGACCATGAGCTATTGCCTGGCAGACCAACATGCGGTCGAAGGGATCGCGATGCAGCCCCGGTAATCCGCCCAACTGCGCAACGGCTGCTTCATCCAAAGCCGGCGGCGCGATCAGGTGTTTTTCGCGTTGCAGAGGAACAAACTGCGAAGGCAGCTGCGGCAACGGCAGTTTGCCGAGACTGTGTTTCAGGGAAATTTCCCGGAACGAAACGGTGCTCAAAAAAAACCCGTTCCGCGGGTCGCGCACTGCGGATGCAACAGGCAGGGACAACCGGGCATCGCCAGCCACAAGCCAAAGAAACTCGCAGGTATCCAGCAGAATCCTCATTTGCCTTCAAACGTCTGTAATACGTCGTCGGGCAAGGGGGCGTTGAAGTCATCAGGCACGGTGAATTGGCCCTTGGCCAAACCAATTGGACGCGGCTGGGAAAGTGGCGGCGGATTCAGAATGGTGAGCAGGCCGGATGCCTTCTCCGGCAGGGCTTCAGAGCCTTTGGGCAAAACGCGCCCGTTGTCAATTTCGACCTCAAGTGTCAGATATAATCCTGCCATGCGCGGACGCGGTGGGTGTGATGCCAGGGTGCTACAGGTGCTACAAATAAGCCAAATTGTAGCACCCTTGTAGCACCCTAAGTCATTGATAATCAACGTTTGTAGCACTGTAGCGGGGGGGGCAGAATACCTATCTATCAATTCTGCGTCTTGTGCGCCTCTTCGCGGCAAATCAGTTTTATTCAACCGAAAACAGTTCGGAGTTCGCGTCTTTCGAAATATTTCGCGGTTCACCCGGTTTTCCATGATCTGTCAGGCCATCCGTGGAATCCGTGAAATCCGTGGTCAAATTTAGCCAAACCGAGACGAAAAGCAGCAACATGTTGCCACCTGTTGCCGCTGTGTTGCCAGTCGAAAAGCTCAACGAAACCCTTGTAAAATAAGGCTTGTTGCCGTGTTGCCGATTTTCCGGACCTCTATCTACAATCTTGCCATTCTTCGCATCAAACCCGCCCATTATCCATTGTCCATTGTGTAAGCCCCTCACTGACAACTACTTATTTTAAAAATGCCGAAGTTTTCACTGTTTTTCTCAGGGCCATATTGTTCAACGCAAGTTGTTCAACGCAAGTTGCTTGAGAAAATCAAGGCATGTTAAACTGCAAGATGCTGCCTGAATTGCCGGCAGGCTTCGGCGGGGTCGGGGGCGTCGAGAATGGCGGAGACGGCGCAGAGGCGCGTCGCTCCGGCTTGGAGGACTTCGCCTATGTTGCGCAGGTTGATTCCCCCTATGGCAAACCACGGTATCCGGATGTTCGCCGCCGCCCAACGCACGTAGTCCAACGTCACGGGCGCGACGCCTGGCTTGGTCGGGGTGGAATAGACAGGTCCTATGGCAATGTAAGCCGGGCGGGCGGCCAGCGCGCGGAGCGCTTGCGCGGGCGCATGGGTGCTGAGGCCCAGCAAAGGGATGGGTGACGCATCCGCTCCTAATCCTAATCCTAATCCTAATCTCTGACCCGGCGGGAGAAGTTGGGAGGATTCGGTCCAGCCCGCGCCGAAGAAGTCCTCCTGCCCCAAATGGCACAGATCAGCGCCGATTTTGCAGGCGATGTCCCAATGATCGTTTATGACCAGTCCGACGCCGGCCCGATGGAGCACGGGCAGGATTTCTTCAGCCAGGCGGCACACTTCGTCGGCGGTTGCGCCTTTGGCGCGGAGTTGGATCAAATCCGAGCCGCCATCACACAGTTGCCGGGCGACTGCGGAGGCCTGGCGCGCTCCGAGCCAGGCGGTGTCGATGAACGTGTAGAGGCGGCATTGCGCCAGCGGCTTCATAAACAGGAAGGTGGCAATCCAATCAGACCTGTTCCTCGATCAATTCGCGGCGCGCGCCGCCGAGCAATTGTTCCAGGAAACTTGTCGTGTAAACGCCGCGGCGGAAATTCGGGTCCTGCATGATGGCTTGCTCGAAGGCGATGGTTGTTTTGACGCCGGTAATCATGTATTCGCCCAAAGCACGGCTCATTTTGTCCATGGCTTCGCGGCGGTCTTTGCCATGCGTGATGAGTTTGCCGATCATGGAGTCGTAATTCGGGGGAATGGTGTAGCCGGCGTAAACGTGGCTGTCCACACGCGTCCCGCGTCCGCCCGGCGCGTAATACATTTCCACACGGCCCGGGCAGGGGCGGAAATCATCAAAAGGGTCCTCGGCGTTGATGCGGCATTCGATGGCGTGGCCGCGGAGGCGGACATCGCCCTGGGATATGCGCATGGGTTCGCCCATGGCGATGGTGATTTGCAGCTTGACCATGTCAATGCCGGTGACTTCTTCGGTTATGGGATGTTCAACTTGGATGCGCTTGTTGACTTCGAGGAAGAAGTAGTTGCCCTGGTCATCGACCAGGAACTCCACCGTCCCGGCGTTGGTGTAATGGGCGGTTTCCGCGATGCGCACCGCCGCCTTGCCCATTTTTTTGCGCAGGTCCTTGAATTTCCCGTCGATGAGGGGCGAAGGCGTTTCCTCAACGAGCTTCTGATTGCGCCGCTGCACCGAACAATCGCGCTCGCCCAAATGGATGATGTTGCCCCGTTGATCGCCCAGGATCTGGAATTCGATATGGTGGCAATTCTCGATGTACTTTTCGATGTAAACAGCGGAATTGGCAAACGCCTTTTCGGCTTCGTTGCGCGCGGCGTGATAGCCCTTGACCAGTGAAACATCGTTGTGCGCCGCCCTCATGCCGCGTCCGCCGCCGCCCGCTATGGCCTTGATCATGACGGGGTAGCCGATCCGTTTGGCGGTGGCCAGGGCGTCCTGCTCGTTTTCGACCGGCCCTTCGGAACCGGGGGGTGTCTGAACGCCTGCTTTTTTGGCCAGGGCGCGGCTGGACGCCTTGTTTTCCAATGCATTCATCGCGCGCGAATTAGGCCCGATGAACCGGATATTGCAGCTCTCGCACACGTCGGCAAAGTGGGCGTTTTCCGACAAAAACCCGTAGCCGGGATGGATCGCATCCACATCGGCAATTTCAGCCGCGCTGATGATGCGGTCGATCCGCAAATAGCTCTCGCTGCTGGCTGCTTTGCCGATGCATATCGCTTCATCTGCCATCTGCACATGCATCGAATTGGCATCGATTTCCGAATACACCGCCACGGTGCGGATATTCATCTCCTTGCACGCGCGAATGATGCGCACGGCGATTTCACCGCGATTGGCCACCAGAAGTTTTTCAAACATGGGTAATCACCTGCCGCATCGCCCCGGCTAGTTTGGCCGGATGCGAAACAATGGCTGGCCAAACTCGACCGGCTTGGCGTTTTCGACGAGTATGTGAGTCACAACCCCTTTGACCTCAGCTTTGATTTCATTCATCACCTTCATCGCCTCGATCAGGCAAACCACCGTTTCGGGCATCACTTCCGCGCCGATTTCCACATAATTCGGCGACTCCGGCGATGGAGCGCGGTAAAATGTGCCGATCATCGGAGATTTGATTTCCAGCAGCGACGGCGAGGCGGCGGCGGCCGGCTCAGGCGCCGCGGCTGGCAATCCAGGCGCCGGAACCGCCGCCAGCGGCACCACGTACGGAATGACATTCGGCTCCTCCACGGGCACAACCGCGCCAGATACCCCTCGCTTGAGCTTGATTTTGAAATCCTGGCGTTCCAGCTCAAATTCCGATAGGGAGTTCTTCCGCATCAGGTCAATAATGGCCTTGATATCTTTCAAATCCATAAGGCCTCCGTGAGAATTCTCTCAAATTCGTCGTTTTTCCACATGCTCATAGAAAAAAAAGGCAGTAGCCGTTCATCGACCCTGCATGTTGCATTACTTTCAACTGAGCCGAACTTAGGGACATAAATGAATGCCGTCAAGCCCTAAATATTCCCGTTTCAGAGACAAAAAATTAGTCATTTTTCGCCAAAAACCCCAAAAATGTTTAAACGTTAACGTTAATCCTCATTATTCATGGCCCATCCCATCAAAAAGAACATCGGCCATGCCAAAGCCGGGATATAAAGATGATACTCAACCATGCTGTGCAAACATAAGCCCATCATCCCAAGCCAAACCACATAGTTAAAACTAAATCCCCAATTATTCCCGATTCCCTCAGACTGGTAGGGACGCGCTGCCGCGCGTCCGAGGCGATAACGATACAGCCATGACAGGCAACCGGCAATCATCGCCGTATAAGCAACAAAGCCGGGCATACCCGAATCGCAAGCCTGTTCCAAGTAATCGTTATGGCAGAGGCGCGCAAAATCATCGGCCGGACGTTTGATTTGCCCATAAGGCACCGAAAAGGTTCCGGGACCGGTTCCCAGAACTGGATGTTTCGCGACAATCTGGAGTGCCGCCTGCCAATAGACAAAACGGGTGACGACGCTGACTTTTTGCTTCTGAAAGGACGCCGCGTATCGGACCCCAAAGCCCGCCACGCCGAGGATGAACACCCCGCAAATCAAGATTCGCTTCCACTTCATGGAAAGGGTGGAATGGCCCAAGGCAACCATGCCCACAACAAGGGCAACCAACCAGCCCGCCTTGGACCCCGACCAATACAAACAAGCCAATCCGCATCCGCCGAGTATGGCCACGAACCCCCAGCGAATGGCGGTCCGAACTTTTGGGGTGATTTGCCAAAGGAAAACCAGCGTCACCGGCAACAGCAGCACGATACAGCCGGCCAGGGCGTCGGGATTGGAGAAAGTGGAAAAAATCCGGGGGCTGGCGATCCTTTTCAAGTAGGCATCATTTAACGGACCTGGCGGCAAACCCGTGCCGTTTTTCATCGAATAGAAGAAGTGGCGGGTCGCTTCCAATCCTCCAAAATGCTGCTCGAAGCCGGCCCGAATGACCCAGCACAAAGCCAGCGCCAAACCCGTCCACAACGGCCAGGGATTCCTGACACCCTTCAAGCCAAAGCAACCCAGATAAAACAAAATAACGCACGCCAAAAAATGTTCCAGAGTTAAGGACGTCAGCCTCGGACTGACGCTTTGAGTCGCGGAAACGAATTGCCATCCCAGCCAGGCCGCCGGAAGAGCCAGCCGCCATTTAAACCCCGTCCCAGGCAGCGCCCCCGGTAGCGCCCCCGGTAGGGACGCGCTGCTGCGCGTCCGCCCCAGCGTCCGCCAACAAATGTCCGCCAGCCCCGCCACGATCAGCGGCAACATAAGCCAATAGCCCCACTTCACCTGCCACGACTCGAAAACAGCGGCCCAGGCATTTTCCGGCGGCTGGACGACATTGTCCAAAATGACCGGATCGCCAAACTTCAAAATCGCAACGAAGAAAAAGAGCCCAGCCACGACGCCAAAAACCCCGGGGCCGCGCTGGCATTGCGCGGTTTCTGCAATCCTATTTTGAGTAGCGGCCATGACGGCACAATTCAGGTTTTTGCGTCAGTCCGCCCAGGATACTTCACTTTCACTGATCCTTTCACTTCTTTTTCACGTTGTCCCTTTCACGATTTCGATTTCGGCTTCAGTCAGTCCCATTGATGACCAGACAGAGCGCTTGGATGTCGCGGTAAAACCGCGTTTGGGTTTGGCTGTCGTACTCGGAGAAATTTTTCAGTGGCGTGAGCAAACGCGCGAGCGAAAGCTGTTTGTAATACTTGCGCGACTTGGGTTCGACGGGCAGCAACAAACGGCCTTCCGCGTAAAGAATAAAAAGCAGACGATAGAGAAAAATGAGGCAGTTTTCGTAAAGGCGCGGCAGGTCAGAATCAGTGATTTTATTTTCCGGCCGCTCCAAAAATCCATTGGCGAGAATTTCAACAATGGTGAGAATTCGAGCGCGTAAATCAGCTTCCAACTCCGCCTGCGTCGCCAATGCGACTTCACGAATCTGATCACGCCGGCATCTGCCCTGTGCGTTCCGCGCGAACGCCGCGGCGCTAAAAAGAACCAGGAACACTTTGAAATCCGCAAGTGACTTGATCGCGATTTCAAAATTGAGGCCAAAGAATTGGCTTGGCTTGGCATCGCGCGTGTAAAGCCGCCATTCATTGCCGTTTGTGAGAATGCTCCACGTCAGGACTTGGGCCTCGTTGAGATAATCGCGGATTTGCTGGTGAGGGTATCGCTGCTGGTGTTTTCCAAACATAAGATTCAGGAGTCATCTTTTTCATTTTTGAGCTTTCCTTTCAAAAATGTTTTACGCCCTCGTTTCCTTTGACGCAAGGTGAGAACGCCCTGCGCCGCGCCTTAAAATGCGCTAGCGGCGGCCCGCGGAATCTTTCATGGCCCCGGCATACGGTTTTCCGTCAACAAAAACTTGCCTGATGCTCGCGCGCCCGGACGCGGGCACGACCGCCTGCACCGTGAGCTGGCCGGTCGGATTGCCCGTGCCTTCGGCGACAAAATAGAGCAGTTTAAATAAAGATGCAGCCGTAGAATGTTTCGTCGGCGAGACGCCGGCGAATGCGACCGGGACGGTCGCGCTCCCCGAGACCAAACAGCATTCAGTTTCATGGATGTTTTTCGTTATGGCGCCTCAAAAGCGCGCTGGTCAAATAGAGCGCCCCAGGCAGCATCAAGGCCCAACAGAACCAATTCAGCCCTCTCCGGGTATTCTCAATGGGAACGCAAAACAGACACCATCCAGCCAGTGACAGGATGCCTCCGGCAAGTTCCCATCGCCACCCGGCAAGAATGCCAATCATAATCACGGCCAGCGCGAGGAAGCCAAGCTGGACCTTTGCCGGCTGTGTGAAGAGATTCGGCATTCCTTCACCAATGGCGATAACCACAACGGAAACGACCAGGAACGCGCCGACGATCCGTGCCAGCCACCGACACGCGGAGACCAATAGTTTGTTTTTCATAATCTGCTCCGTTCATTGCCTGTTTAGTTGCGAAGTTTCACCACCTGTTTGCGCTTTATTCCGTCAACTTTTTGAAATCCGGGTCGCCGAGCAGGTTTTTGAAACAGGCTTCCTTGACGGCATCGGCCTTGAGCGAAGGTTGCAGTTCGATGGCTTTCTTAAGGTCGGCGAGCGCGTTGGTTTTGTCGCCTTTCCCGGCATACGCACAGGCACGATTGTAAAGTGGATCGGCCCACTTGGGAGCGAGTTCGATGGCCTTGTCACAAGACTTGATCGCCTCGTCATACTTCCCCGATCTGTTCAGAACGCCGCCGCGGTCACTCCAGGCTGCCTCGTGTTTCGGATTCAGCGCGATTGCCTTGTCAAAAGCTTTCAATGCCTCGTCGTCCCGCTTCAGCGCCACGAGCATCTCGCCTTTGCCAACATAATTGGCACCTTCGTTCGGCTGAAGCTCGGTGAGTTTCTCAAAGGACTTCAACGCTTCCCCGGGCCGGTCCGATTCAGCTTCAGCCATGGCCTTGCACAACCAGCGCCGGGGATCGTCGGCTTTGGCTGCAACCCAGTTGTCCAGGACTTTCGCTCCGTCATTCGCCCGGTTCAATTGCACGAGGCTGATGTATTGTCCGATCGCCGCCTGTTCGTTGTCCGGCTGAAGTGCGGAAGCCTGCTCGAAGGCTTTCAAGGCCTCACCGGGCTTCTGGTGGTTAATAAATTCCGTGCCTTTGCGGACGCATGTCTCCGCGGAATCCGCGTTTGTGCCCGTTGCGGGAGCATTTTGTCCCGACGCGGCGGCAGCCAGCAGCGTGCTGCATGCAGCCATCAGCCATAATTTGTTTTTCATAGTCATGTTCCTTTCAATGATTTTGGTTTGATTTCAAAATTTACCGCCGGTTCATGGCATGAGCCTTTTCATTTCAGGTATCCTGCCAAACGTTTGACCAGGAGTTCGTCGCAACGGTCGCTGGAAATGATCCCGATGCTCTGGTAATCGGGATGATGCGAGTTTTGCATGTCCACGATCACCCATTCGCCCTTGCGGTCGCACACGACAAAATGCACGAATCCCTGCTCCGCGTTTTGCGGATTGAAACCGTAGTCCGCATAAAGAGCGTAGTCGGCCGCGGGCGGATTGGTCCGGACAAAATCCCGGAACTCGCGCGCCAGATTCCACAGCCCCTTCAGCTCGTTCGGGTCGGCCATCGAAGTTTTGAGGAGAATCGTCTGCCCGGCCTGGACGGCTTTGCACAAGCCCAGTTGATTGAGCAGCCGCACGACGTTGGCCGCGCTGGGGACGCTATTCTTGTTCCCGCCAACCCGCGCCGGATAAACCAGCAGGGTCGCGCCGGGCAGCGCTTGTTTCATTGCCTTCTGGCGTTCGGGAAGGGCGTCCCTTTCATTCCCGGGAGGCAGGCCGCTCCGCTCATCCATGATGGCCGCCATCCTGCCCGGTTTGGCCGCCTTGGCTGTTTCTTCGTTGAGGCCGAGTTGCGGACTCAGCCTTTCGACGAGCAGAACAGACATCGTCATCGGCTCCGGATGTTCCATTTTCTTGAACGCTTCATCCTGCGGCGTCTGACGGTCCGTCCAGACTACCGCGCCAGTTTGATCCACGACGACCGCGCGCAGTTCATTCAACCCGGTTTGATGGTTGCCATTGTATTCGGCGTAAAGCGCGTAGCCGGTTGTGATCGGATTGGTCTTCACAAAGGCGCCAACGGCGGCGGCCAAACCTTCCATATTCGTTTCAGCCGGTGTGAACGGGGTTTTTCCAAGCTCAATGTTTCTCAATCCCTGCTGTTCGAGAAGAAGGCCGACCACCTCGGTCACGCGATCCCAGGGTTTTCCCGCCAGGCGCACGGGGAGGATGGTCAGCGAGGCGTCCGGCCCTTTGGATTTCATCAACTCCAGCCGCTTCTGCTGCTCCGGCGCCATGCCGGCTTGTGGCGCGGCGGCAACCGGGAAACGACTGATGCACACCGCGAACAGGACCATTGACATCGGCATGGCCGCCGCGCGGAATGAACTCATTGCTGTGATTGGATTTTTCATGGTGTTGCTCCTGTATTTTGCGATTTGATGTGTTTCATATTTCCATTGTTATCTTGTCCGCAGATTAACACCACTTGCGGAAGCGGCGCTAATTGATAATACTTTCACCAACATCGTTTGGCTCAATGAACGTCCATCACCTCGAACTGTTTTATTACGTCGCCCGGCACGGCGGCATCATGCCGGCGGTGCGGAACATCCCCTACGGCATCCAGCAGCCGGCAGTGAGCGCGCAGGTGGCGCAACTGGAGGAATTTTTGGGGGTGACACTTTTCCAACGCCGGCCATTCGCGCTGACGCCGCCCGGCGAAAAACTCTACGAATTCATCAGCCCGTTTTTTTCCAACCTCGATAAAATGGCGGCCGAATTTCAGGGCGGGCAGGCGCGGCATTTCCGGATGGGCGCCTCGACGATTGTGCTGCGCGACCATCTGCCGCAGTTGCTGCAAAATGTGCGCAAAAAATTTCCCGGCCTGAAGGTTTCGCTGCGCGACGATTATCAGGCGCAACTGGAGACCCTGTTGGAAAAGGACGAAGTGGATTTGGTCATCACCTTGATCGAGCGGAAGACGCCGGCTGGATTTCATTCCCTGGTGTTGATGGAACTGCCGCTGGTTTTGCTGGTGGAAAAAAACAGCCGCATAAAGTCGGCGGAGGAATTGTGGCGGCGCGACAAGATTGACGAAGCGCTCATCTGCCTGCCGGCGGGCGAATCGCTCTCCAAGGATTTTCAAGCGCAACTCAACAAGCTCGGCGTGGAGTGGTTTCCAGCCATCGAGGCCAGTTCGACGGATATGATTGAAAATTATGTGGCGAGCGGACTCGGTGTCGGCTTGTCAGTGGCGGTCCCCAAGAAAGCGATTTCGCCGCAAGTGCGCGCACTGCCGCTGCCGGGATTTCCGCCGGTGCTGATCGGCGCGTTGTGGCGCCGCAAGACGACGCCCTTGCTGGCGGCATTTCTGGAAGAAGCCAGGGCGCGGGCGCGTGAGTTGATGTGAGGCCGCCGGAGAAACACGGTGTTACAGAACTTCTGCAAGTCAGAGTCCAAGCGCCAACTGCAATCCCTCCGGCCTGCGAAAGGCGGCAGTGGACAACTCAGGGCCATCTTCCGGCAGGCCCGCCTTGCGTCGCGCGACGTGAAACATTTGCGAAATCTGGTCTGCGAAAATTCCTTCCCCGCGCATGCGTGACCCGAATCGCGGATCGTTGAGTTTGCCGCCCCGCATTGCACGAATGCGGCCCAAGATTTTGTCCTTTTTCCCCGGCACATTTTGCTCCAGCCACTGTTCAAAAATCGGCGCGACCGTCAGTGGCAACCGCAGAGTTTCCGTGTCCGCCCAACCAGCGCCGGCGGCTTTGGCCGCGGACAGGACCGACGGAATCTCGTGATCGTTCAAAGCCGGGATGACCGGGGCCACCAGCACACCCACCGGCACGCCCGCCCCGGCCAAAGCCTCCACCGCCGCCAGCCGCATCTTGGGTGATGCCGCCCGCGGCTCGAGTTTGCGAGCCAGATCGGGATCGAGCGAGTTGATGGAAAGATGAACCGTCACGGCGCGATGCGCCGCCAATTCCCGCAGCAGATCAATATCCCGCGTCACCAGATGATTTTTGGTGATGATGCTGACCGGATTTCTGAATTCAGCCAAAACGGCCAGGCATTTGCGTGTCAATTGCAGCCGGCGCTCAATGGGCTGGTAGCAATCGGTTGCGCTGCTCATGGCCAGCGTTTGTGGTTTCCATTTGGGCGACGACAGCTCGCGCCGAAGCAGATCGGGCGCATTTTCCTTCACCATGATTTTCGTCTCGAAGTCGAGACCGGCTGAGAAACCCAAATACTCGTGGGTATTGCGGGCATAGCAATACGAGCACCCGTGCTCGCAACCTCTGTAGGCGTTCAGGCTGGCATGGAACGGAATATCGGGACTGTCGTTGAAAGTGATGATGCTCTGGGAAAGATCGCGCAGGAACCGGGTTTTCGGCGAGGGGTCCTGCTCGGGATTCCAATCCTCATCCCGCTCTAAACGGATCTTTTCAAAGCGATTGGGCGGGTTGGACCCCGCGCCGCGCCCTTTGAATGGAACTGCCGTTGCCATACATGGAACAAACTGGCCTGTGCGCCTTATGTCAAATTCTTATTCCGCCACCAACCGTCATCGGCCCCTTGCGTTGGAGTTTAGTGTGAGGGAAATGCCGCAAAACCGCCACAGCTTCGCAAAATCCTTGTAGGAATAGATCGTCTTGCCAGAGAGCGGGTCGCCGACGATGACCTCCTGATCGGTGATACCCAAAACCGCGACAAAATGGTCCACCATAAAATCATATTTGACTACCGCCAGCGTGACGCCTGGCTGTTTCAGGTCAGCCACCTGCCGGAATCTCTGGTAGCGGACTTCAAGCCCATCGGCCCCGTAATGCGACCGGAGCGCATCGACTATGGCATCCGGGGTGGTTCCGAATTGGCTGGTGTGGGTCCAGATCGCCAATTGTCCCTCCTCGGCGGGAAGGCCGAGCTTGCGCAAGCCTGTCACCGCCGCCGCCGAGCCGCAGGTGTAACTGGTCCGTTGCAAGCAGACGCCGTCGGGGTCGATCTTTGTGGTCAGGGCGGCGAGATTGCTCCGAACCAGCGCCGGCAGAAAAAACGGCATGACGACGAAACTGAGCAGACACAATCCGGTAAAGATGCGCAAAAAGACTCTTTCCCGGAGACGGGGCAACTTTGCCGCAGGCGTCAAGATAAGAATTGGCGCGGCAAAAGCCGCCAGGATATATAGTGTCCGTCCGGCCACCACCCAGGAAAAGGGCGGAACAAATTCCAATCCCACGGTATAACGCTCCAGGCCAAAAATACAGACGACAGCCAGCGAGAGCAGATATGCGGGAATCCAGCAGCGTTGCGGCAGCTTCGCGAGCCGGAGAGCCAGCGCAACGCCGCACAGTGCCAGCAGGACGGCGCCTCCTGTTTCCAGCCAGGGATCCATGAGGAGCACCACCCGGCTAAGTTTTACCGCCCAAAAAGGCCTGATGCACCAGGCGCATGGCTTGTTCGCCCCTGGCCAGATCGACTATGACCGAAACTTTGATTTCGCTGGTCGAGATCATGTCGATGTTGACGCCGGCGTCGGCCAGCGTTTCAAACATTTTAGCCGCCACGCCGGGATGGCTGCGCATGCCCACACCCACAATGGAAAGTTTGCCGATCTTTTCGTCGGCGATGACTTCGCGGAAGCCAATCTGGTCCTTCAATCCGTCAATAATTTTTTTCGCCTTGAGCAAATCCGGCTTGTCCACGGTGAAGGAAAGGTCGGTGGCGGGGGAGGCGGCGTTGTGGCTGATGTTTTGCACGATCATGTCCACGTTGATGCTGGCCCCGGCGATGGCCTTGAAAATGTGGGCGGCCACGCCGGGCCGGTCCGGCACGGCGACGAGCGTGATCTTGGCCTGGTTTTTGTCGAGCGAGACGCCGCGAATGACGACGTCTTCCATACTGCGTGTTTCTTCTTTCACAATTGTTCCTGGGTTGTCGTTGAGGCTGGAGCGGACTTCAAAAATGACGCCGAACTTTT
This sequence comes from uncultured Verrucomicrobiae bacterium, assembly GCA_963813995.1. GTDB lineage: Bacteria > Verrucomicrobiota > Verrucomicrobiia > Limisphaerales > Palsa-1400 > DASRLE01. The sequence goes on from CAWFAZ010000041.1 coordinate 86,748, forward strand.
TGGCGAATTCCACCGAGCGCGATTGCATGACTTTGGCGCCCAGGCCGGCCAGTTCCAACATTTCGTCGTAGGAAATTTCCGCCAGCTTGCGCGCGCCCGGCACAATGCGCGGGTCGGCCGTGTAAACGCCATCGACGTCCGTATAAATCTGGCAGAGATCGGCCTTGAGCGCGGCGGCCAGGGCAATCGCCGTCAAATCCGAACCGCCCCGCCCCAGGGTCGTTATCTGCCCTTCCATCGTCTGGCCCTGGAATCCGGCAACGATGACGACCTGGCCTTCGTTGAGCAGGGCATGGATTTGTTTGGGCGTGATGTTTTTGATCCTGGCCTTGGTGTGGACGCCGTCGGTCACAATGCCCGCCTGGGGGCCGGTCATGGAGATGGCGGGCACGTTCATGGCGTGCAGCGCCATGGCGGTCAAGGCGATGGTGGTCTGTTCGCCGGTGGCCAGGAGCATGTCCATTTCCCGCTCGCTGGGCAACGGCATGAGTTCCCTGGCCATCTTGATCAAGTTGTCCGTCACCCCGCTCATGGCGGAGACGACGACGACAATTTGATCGCCTTTTTCATGGTGTTTTGCCACCCGCAGGGCGACGTTTTTGATGCGCTCGGGATTCGCCACCGAGGTTCCGCCAAATTTTTGAACAATGAGAGCCATTGATGATTTCGCCGGTTCTTTGGCCGGCACCGGGGAGAGAATAGCTGGTTCACAGGCCTGTGGCAATGCCGCGCCGCTGGTCAATAAACCATTATCATGGCAATGGCATCCTCAACGGCTTGGACGGGCTTGGCGGGCTTGGCGGCTGTCCTGGCCGGCAGGAGCAGCGCATCCAATCCCTCCACTCTCCGCAACAGGCGCAGGGCTTTTTTGGCTTTGACGGCGTAATTGACGTTTTGCGGCACGGCGCCCGACTCGCGCAAGGCCGCCAAATCATTCAGGCGCGCCACGACGATTCCAACCACTTCCCCGTTGGCGTCGCAGAGCGGACCGCCGGAGTTTCCGGGTTGCACGGGCACGCTGATTTGATACTCGGCCGGATCATCCCTCATGCCGGCGAGGCTGCTGATTTTGCCATCAGTGTATTTGGGTTCAATGCCTTGCATGTCGATGTTGGGAAAACCAATGGTAAAGACCGCGTCCCCCAAATCGGCCGAATCCTTGTGTGAAATGGCCAGCGGCGCGAAATCCTTGCCGGCGACTTTGAGCAGGGCCAGATCATTCCCCTCGTCCACTTCGATCACCTCCGCCTTCAAGACGCGCATTTTGTATTTGACCTCCACTTTATTCGCGTCCTGGACCACATGAAAGTTCGTCAGGAGGTAGCCGTCTTTGGTGATGAAAAATCCCGAACCGATGCCGCGCAATCCTTTGCCGCCCGGCAACACCCGGGCCGGGCGTTCCTTGTCCTTGCGCCGGTCCGCAAACGGCAGACTGGCCGCGGCCTGGCCGCCGTTGACAATGGCGTCCGGGATTTCATTTTTTTGGCAGACGCGGCCCACATCATAAGCGCGAATCGTTTTTTCAAAGGGGGATTTGTTGATGTAACTAATGTAACTGAAATCCCCTGTGAATTTCGCCATAAACGACGCCTTTTCATTGTCGGCAAAGATATGGGGCAAATGGCGCACATAAACCTCGGACGGGGCGGCTTGATTCGGCGCCGGCTCGACCAATGCGCCACCCTCGGTCACTTGCAGGATTTTGGCATCGGAGAATTGCTTCCAGCCGGGCTGGGGTTTGCGCAGATCATAAACGACGCCGTCCACCTCCCTGAAATAGCCGGCGCGAACCGCCTGGGTGAGCGACTGTTCCGCCTGTTTTTCCGCGGCGGCCTTCGACGCGGCCAGATCCTGAACCTTGATGCCCCAGGAATCCAGAAACGATTTCGGGAGTTTGTCCGCCGTCACCGTTGTCCCGCCGTTGCCATAAAGAATGACGATGCGCCCGCCACTGACGACATGGACATCCTGAATTTGATCGTAATACGTGCCGCCGACGCTAACCGCCGTCATTTTCTCCGAAGCCAGGGCAGGCAAGGCCAGAAGGGCAATGATTATTCCGGCCAGAAACTTCATGGCGCAAATCTCCCATACTTGCCGCCCTGTTTCAAGCGGCGTTCGTCGAACTGGCGTTGGCTGGACGCACGTCATATCGGTTTGACCCAGTTTGACTGGGTTTGACTGGCCTGAAAGCCAATTGTTCTGCAAGTCATTCATGTTAAAGTATTTGCATGGATTCGGCTGCCAGCTTGACTAGCAGCAACAGTTTGACAAGGGATCGCGTGCGTCTCGCCAGACACGCCTTTGCCCGGAAGTGCGGCGCGAGACGCCCCGCACAGCGACCGGGACGGTCGCGCTCCCCGGACATTCCGGCACTTCCATTCGGCGCGACACAGCGTGCTCATTGGATGATTTTAGCACAAAAGGCGGAAATTGTACAGGTCATGATGACCACTTTTTTTAAAACACGAAAACCCTGTAAACATTGGTTGGAACGCGTGTCGGGGGCCTTTCTGTCAAGTATGTATTCTTGACATGCACCCCCAAAACCGGGGTTTTCGTGCGCACCGTTTTGCGCCGTGAATAAAACCCCTTGACAATTTTGCGCCAACGGGCAAATGTATATCCGTTACAGATATATCCAATGGAATGATAATTTGCCATGAGAACGATTGACATCGACCCGGAAGACATGCTGCCGCTCACCCCGGCGGTATTTCACATCCTGCTGGCGCTGACCGAAGGGGAGCGGCACGGCTATGCCATTATGCGGGAAGTGGCCGAAAGCACCAACCGCCAAATCAACATGGGGCCTGGCACGCTCTACGGAACCATCAAGAGGCTGTTGGAAGCCGGATGGATTGAAGAGTCGGACCGCCGCCCGGATGCGGAAAATGATGACGAACGCCGCCGCTACTATTGTTTGACCGGATTGGGTCAACGGGTGGTGGAGGCGGAGGCCTGTCGCTATAACGAGTTGGCGAAGTTGCTGCGGCGCAAACGGCTTCCCGGCAAGTTGCCCAAGGCCGTTCGCGCAGGAGGAATTTGATGATGCCCAACAAAACTGACAGCAAAGGCGTGACCGTTTCGGTGAAGATTTATGAGCGTCTTCTGGCAATTTGCCCGGCGGACTTTCGCCGCGAATATGGTCCGGCGATGACACAACTGTTCCGCGACCAATGCCGCGATGCCTGGAGCGAGGCGCGGGGCCGGGGATTGGCCGTCTTGTGGCTGCGCGTGTTGCCGGATTTGGCGAAGACCTCACTTGTGGAACATCTCACAAGCCTGCACCGCAGGGAGTCCTTGTTTATGAAAACGGTCCGAGCGATCCACGCTGATCCCCGGCTCCGGGCCACGTTTATCAGAGTGTTCGCGTTGGTATTCATCGGCGCGCTTGTCTGGAGCGACTGCGAGACCTATTGGACGCCCAAAGTTTATTTAAGCACCGTTCGCGTTGAGCTGCAAAAGGACATTCGCGATGTACCCATCGAACAGGACCCTTGGTTCCTGACCACCCAGTTCAAGATTATTAAGTCCTACTCCATATTGACCAACGTCATAGCCACTCTCCACTTGGACGAGAAACTGGCCGCGCAAACGGGTGATAGGCCTTGGACGATGGATCAAACTTATCTAAATTTGTTCGATAAAATATCCGTCCAGCGAACGCGCATGACAAGTTTGACCGAGATTTCGGTGAAGAATCCTGACCCCAAACTGGCCGCCGACATCGCCAACGCCATCGTCAATACTTATCGGGAGTCCTGTCTGGAAAAGTGGAAACAAGAGCGTGACTTGAGTATCGCGGAAGGGCACTCCACCCGTCGATCGATCCCCATGGTGGAAATCCCAGTGGTTACAATTCGCGATCCAGCCAGACCAACCATGAGACCAATCGAATCCAGTTTAGAGATTTTCTCAAGGTGGATGTTAGGAGGAACACTGGCGGCCCTTGTGGCTGGCGGAGTCGGAGTTTGGCTGGGACATTTAATTCGGCGCTTTTCCCACCGGCAAGGCACACCGCCCTGATTCGAAGTCAAGAGATGTTCGCGCCGCCGCTCGCAAGAGTTGTACGTGTTACGTATTCGAGAGACGGTTTAGGAAACCTTTCTCCAGGTTCTAACGCTGAACAAGCTTTAGATTGACAGTTGGCCGTCGGCCAGCTCCAGGACGCGGGGGGCGCGGGCGGCGATTTTGGCGTCGTGCGTCGCGATGACGAGGGTGGCCCGGCCCCCGGCGAGCAGATCGTGAAGGAGTTGGATGATTTCCCCGCCCGTGTGCGAATCCAGGTTGCCGGTCGGCTCGTCGGCAAGGATCAAATCGGGCCGGTTGACGAGGGAGCGGGCGATGGCCACGCGTTGCTGTTCGCCGCCGGACAATTCATAGGGGCGGTGGCCGGCGCGTTGGGCCAGGCCGACGCGGTCCAAAAGCTCGCGGGCGCGCGCCTCCGCCGCAGCCGGGGACAGGCGCGCCATGCGGGCGGGCAACATGACATTTTCGAGGGCGCTGAGTTCGGGCAGGAGATGATAGGCCTGAAAAATGAAACCGACCCGGCTGTTGCGCAGCCGGGCCAGGGCGGGGGCGGGGAGCCTGAGGAGATTGACACCGTCAAAAAGAATTTCCCCCTGGTTGGGCAAATCCAGGCCGCCCAACAAATGGAGCAGGGTGCTTTTGCCCGCGCCGGAAGCGCCGCGCAAGGCCAGGAATTCGCCGCGTTGCACGGTCAGATCAATGCCGCGCAGGACTTCCAGGTTGCGGCCGCCCATGACGTAGGCCTTGTGCAAGTTGCGGGCGGCCAGCATGGCCGGGCCGTTGGCCGTGTCATTCATGGCGCAGGGCCTCCACGGGTTGCAGGCGGCTGGCCTTCCAGGCGGGAAACAAACCGGCCAGCACGCAGGCGGCAAAGGCGGTGCCGCAGATGACCAGAACGTCCGGGGTTTGAATCGAGGCCGGCAAATCATAAACATGATAAATGGATGAGGGCAGCAAGTCCGAGTGTGTCACGTGCCGCATGAGGGCGAGAAACGGATTGCGATAATGCAAGGCCAACATGCCGGCGGCAAAGCCCAACCCCACCCCCAGCACTCCGACAACAATGCTTTGGCTGAGGAACAGGCACAGTATCTGCCGGTTGTTGGCGCCGAGGGCTTTGAGGATGCCGATTTCGCGCGTTTTCTGGACGACGAAAGTAATTTGATAACTCACGATGCCGAACGCGGCCGCGATCATGATGAAAAACAGCAGGAAGAACATCATGTTTTTCTCCGTGGCCAGGGCATTGAAAATGTCCGGGCTTTCCTCCTGCCAGGTGCGCACGGTCAAGGCGTTTTTTGAGGCGGCCCGCAATTGCCCGGCGACTTCATCCGCCAGGAACGGATCGCGCAGCTTGACCTGCAAGGCCTGTACGGAGTTTTCCGGCACGGACAGGAGTTCGCGCGCGTCATTCAGCGAAGCGACGATGAATTGATTGTTGAAATCGGGAAAGCCGACGTCAAAAAGTCCGCGCACGGTAAAATCTTCGCCCACGGTAACCTCGGCATTGGTCTTGCCGGTGGTGGGGTCCATTTTTTGCAGGCTTTTCCAGGACCAGATGGCAACGCGGTCGCCCACGACCAGGCCGTTGAAGGCGGCGTAACCGCAGCCAATGACCAACCCTTTGTCGCTGAGGTCAAAAGCGCCGCTCTTGATGCTGCCGGGCAGGACATTGACTGTGCCGACGGTGGCGGGGTCCACGCCGGCCAAATAGGGGGCGGAAGGGATGGGGTTGCCGGTTTCCGGTTCGGTTTTGACCAGGACCTGGCTGTGGATAAAGGGGGACGTGCCGACGACGTTTGCATTGGCGGAAATGAGTTTCATGGCCGCCTGGTAGTTGGTGAAAGGGTCGTTGCGGTCGGTTGGAAAGACGGTCAAATGGGCGTTGAAGCCGAGAATGCTGTCGCGCCATTCCTTGTCGAACCCGCTCATGACCGAAATGACCACGATCAAGACAGCCACGCCCAACAAAACCGCGACAATGGAAATGAGCGTAATCACCGAGACAAAAGTCCGGCGCGGTCGCAAATAGCGGAGAGCTAAAAAGGCCTCAAAAGGCAACCTCGACATGCCCGAAGAGACTACGGTTGCGCGGGCCGGGTGTCAACGAGGCGGAGAGGACGCCAGGCAAAGAACTGCTCGCCTGATTCCGCTGACGTGGTATCATGATGGGGTGAAGATCAAAACGACAGTCTATCCGCACATTGTCACTGATGCGCGCATTGCGGGCGGAGCGCCCATTATTAAAGGCACCCGCATTGCGGTGCGGGCCATCGCCGGCTATTACCAACTGGGTATGAGCGTGGATGAAATTCTGCAGAGTCTTCCGCATCTGACCCAGTCGCAAGTGCATGCCGCGCTGGCTTTCTACTTCGATCACCAAAGAGAAATTGACCGGGATTTGAAGAACAATTCAGACGCAGACTACTGGCGCAAACAGGTGAAACGATCTTCCGCCGTCGAAGCAAAAGCCGCATGAAGCTCAGGCTTTTCCTGGACGAGGATGTTCATTTCGCGCTGGCCGCCGCGCTCCGCAAGCGCGGCTATGATGCGGTGCATACCGGGGAGGAGCAGAGGTCGGGCAAGCCCGACAATGATCAGCTTGAGTTCGCTGCCAGGGAAGACCGTTGCCTGGTGACGTTCAACGTCGGTGACTTCGTTCAACTCCACAACCGCTGGCTTGAGGCAGGGCGTGAGCACGCGGGCATTGTGGTATCCAAGCAATTGCCAATCGGCGAATCACTGCGCCGACTGCTCGTTCTGTTGCTGAGGGAAGACGCCGCTTCGATGAGATCTCATCTGCGGTTTCTTTGAGCGCAGGTCAACGAGGCGGCGAATTGGTTTTGCTTCCAGAATGGATCGCGCGAAAGGGTTCGCCAAAACGGCCGTAATCAAATTTGTTCATACTGAAGTGATCCGCGCCCAAAATCCGAAGATACCGATATTTTAAAACCACAGTCCCGTCCGCATCGACTCTCTCCGGCACACCATAGACGAGGGCCAGCTTGCCTGGCCCGGCATACTTTTCGGCGCTCCCGGCGGTGGCGTCCCGGCCTTTTTTGTCCAGGCGCCATTTGGCGCGAAAGAGGCCTTCGCCGCGGGGTGAAACAAACAGTTCGACACCGCGCCCGCTTCTGTTCTGGACCCAATCGAAGTAGTGGTGCTCGAAAACGGTGTCCGCCACGAACTGGCCGCCCTCGTCCGCCTCGCGCGCGTCGGTGCTGCGAATGATGCCGGCCCACACCACCGCAGCGCCAACATAGGTGGCGGGGGCTTTGCGGACGTCGTCAGGATAAACGTCCAGGCGGTCGCGGGCAAATTCAATCTGCTCCGGTTTGGTGACGGGCTGATAAGACTCGTTGCCAGCGCGGGTATCGCGGGAAACGCAGGAAACAAGGACGGTGAGCGCGGAAAATACCGTGACAAAAATGCGAATCATAAAATGTTGCTGTTTGGACAGACTCGGAATCATGGTGGTTAGACTAGCCGATGCCGGGTTCCATTGCCACATTCTTTTCACATACCGTAAACGAGAATCCTCAAGGTGCCGGGAATCATCGGGGGGCGTCTTTGGCCCTCGACGGGCGGACCGAATTTGGCCGCCGGAAGATAAATCCTGTGGGTTGTTGGATCCAGCGTCATCGTTCTCGCGCTGCGCTCCGTCTTTAACGTCTGCACCACGGTGAGCTTGTCGGGCGCGTCTTCATGCGCAATCGTCGTCGTCCCATCGCGGCATGAGCTGAAGGCCAGTTGCGTTCCGGGATCGAAGGCGCAGGCATCAACCCCGTCGCCAATCGGCACCGAAGCGATCACTTTGCCATCCGTGCTGTCCATCATCACCATTGTTTTGCTCCCGCCGCAGCCAATGAACAGCCGGTGATGGGGCGCGTCGATGGCCATGCCTGAACCCTCCTCGCCGGGAGCGATCGGCCAGCGGTTCACGACCTTGTGCGTCGCGGTGTCGATCACGACCACTTCGTTTTTATCTTCCAGATTGTCGTAAACACGGCCCGCCCCCGGATCGGCCGCGGCAAATTCCGGCCTGCCACCGAGCGGAATGGTCACGACAACCTTGCCTGATTTGGCGTCAATGACCGTGGCCGATTGGCCGCGGCCGTTGAACATATAAGCTTCCTGCCGGCCCGGCTCGTAAAGCATTCCGTCCGGATTCTGGCCGGTGTCCACCTTGGAAAGGATTTGCAGGGTTTTCAGATCGACGATGCTGGCCTTGTTTTCCCGGCCGTCACTGACAAAGCCGCGCCCCAGTTCCGGCGCCGGAGCCAAGCCATGAACGCCCGGGGTATTGGTGATTCTGCCAACCACCGTGTCAGCGACGAGATCGACCACGACAACTTCCGCGCTGTGGCTCATGTAAAGACGGCGGGCCGACGAATCCACGGACAGATAATCCCATCCGCCTTCGCCGGTGATGGGAATTTCCTTCAAGAAGTGATACGACCCTTGCGCGCCGCAAGTCGCCGCAGTGACGAGGCCCAAAGCGATAAGCGCGATCAGGCCGGGAACAGAATGAGATTTTTGTTTCATAGAGGAGGAGGATAACCCGGCGTTTGCCTGAAGCAAAGCTTTTCGCGGCCTGGTTCTTGAACAAGCGCCCGTTCCTTTTCATTGAGAACGCGCCAGCGGCCCGGGGCCAGGCCTGCCAATTATGGAAGGCCATCAACATCGAAAACAGAGGTTGGCACGCCCAAAACGGCACTCCAGAAATTTTCAAAATATTTTCACATGGACAGCATTTGTCCAGGTGCCCCCGCTAAAGTGGCTGGCAATATGAATACAAATCAAATGGAACTGAGTCTGAAAGCCAGGCAAATGCGCGCCACGGCGGCGCAAAAACAACGGCGGCAGCAGCGGGCGCAATGGTGGTTCGGCCAAATGCGCCGGGTGGTGGCCGCGTCGCTGGAATGGAAGCCGCAGAAGGCGGAAGGCTAAAGGCAGAAGGAAGAAGGCAGAATTAAGAAGTCAAAACTTCAGCCTGGCGCTCCGATTAGTTGCCGCTGGTCTGCAACGGTTTCCGCATCTTTTTATGCCGCCACCACAGAACCAACGGGAATAAAAAGATCAAGTTCAACCAGCCAACGTAGCGCACGGCAACCTGCACCGTTCGGAAAAAACCACTGTTCGTGAAGAATGCCCCGGCAGCGGCATCATTCGCGTGTGGCGCCAACGCTACACCGCCCATGGCGAAGTCATGAGCGACAGCCACGCCCCCTTGCGCGCCCGACCAGGCAATCGCGCAACCGCCAAATGCCTGCAAGCCAGCGGCCATCCCGCCGATCGCCCACGGTCCCAAGCTGAACCCTCCAAAAGTCACCAATCCAATCGCAAGACCGCCAATCGTCAAAAAACCGACCGCGAGGCCGCCGAAGCTGATCGGTGCAATCGCCAACGCGCCATACGCGAAGATCATGCCAATGGCTGAATCACCCACAGCAATCCACGCCCTGATCGGCCCTCGTTCCAGTCCGCCCCGAAAACGGATGTGAACCAACGGCAAGCCAAGCATGGTGTGCCTGCTGCGATACTCGAATAACGGCACCAACATCGGCGCTGGACGGCCATCGGTTATCTCCTGTTGGCCGATTTTACGCACACACCGTTGCATCCAAACCGTAAGCCCGGCAACAACGATGAGGTAAGTCACCCCAAGCCCAATCATCAGCCCGATATACAGGATCGGACGAGTCTTCAGCAGCAGTTGGCCCGCCAGTGCGAGCGAGACAACAGCCACGAAAAAAACCACGATGCACATGACGAGGATACGATAGTATTTGGTTATAAATTCGCGTCGCTCTGGTGATCTGGCACCGTCCCGGTCCAGCCTGTAGCCGAAGTAAAGGCTGAAGAAAATGAAAAGAGGTCCAAGGATCGCGTTGCACAGCCCGGCCAAACCGGCCGACTTCGCCAAAACGCCGCCCTTGGCCGCGGTCGCTCCGACGGCTGCCGCCTTGGCCGAGGTTGTCATGACCGGCAAGGCCGCCAGCACACCGAGAGTGAACGCTTTGCCCGGACTGGTTTGCTCCAAGGCCCCTTCCACAAACGCCAGCACTTGTTCTTGCAGGAGCTTGCGCCCGCGCGAAAGGCGTTGCTTGACCGCGTCCTGTGTCAACTCCAACGCTTCAGCCACACGCTCAACGGACTGGTGCTCGCGATAAAACAAGACGAGCGGCTCGCGATACGTTTCGGGAATCCGCTCCAACGAACGCCAAAGAATGGCTTCTTCCTCCTTGCTCATCATGTGGTCGGGAGGAAGCGGTTCCCTCGCCAGAGATTCATTGGCTTCTTCCAACGGCCCGGCGGCGTGAACCGGTTCGCGGCTGTCCCGCCGGAGTGTTTTGCCGATCAGATTCCGCGCGATGCCGCACAACCAGGCCCGCAATTTCGCCGGTTCGCGAAGTTCCGGCAGGTGCTTCCATGCGGTCACGAATGTCTCCTGCGCGAGGTCTTCGCTCTGGGTCAGGCTGCCGGTGGCGCTGTAAGCCAGCGAACAGATCAGAGACTGGTGGTGGGCCACTATCCGTCCAAACGCGTCACGGTTCCCGGCCAGGGTTTCCGTCACCAGTTCGGCATCATTGTATTCCGTTGCGGGCATCGTCTGTGTCGTCATCATATCACCGTATAAGTACCCGGAAAGGACGGAAAGGTGACACCTTTCTGTCCTATCTGGCTTGTGGCCATCCGCGAATTGTGATAGGATGCGAACGAGCATGAAGGATTTATGAAATTCGCCCCCATTCCACGCATTGTTGTCTTGTCGCTTTTTTTGACGGTCATCTCGCCCTCCCCGGACGCAGCGGCAGGACAATTGATGCGCGGCCAGATTCCCCCCGGCGCGGGGCGTTTGCAGCCGGTGAATCGTCTCGACGGTTCGAGCCGTTTGAATCTGGCGATTGGCCTTCCGTTGCGCAACCGGGGAACGTTGACCAATTTGCTGCGCGATCTCTATGACCCGGCGAGTCCCCGGTTTCACCAGTATTTGACAGCGCGCCAGTTCGCGGAGCAGTTTGGCCCGACGGAGCAGGATTATCAGGCGGTCACGCGGTTCGCGCAGGCGCACGGCTTGACTGTGACCGGCACGCATCCGAATCGGACGCTGCTGGATGTCAGCGGGGCGGTGGCGGATATTGAGAGGACGTTGCATGTGCGCATGCGCGTCTATCAACATCCCACGGAAGCGCGCACGTTCCATGCCCCGGACGCCGAACCGTCGCTTGACCTCGATGTGCCGGTCTTGAGCATCAGCGGTCTGGACAACTTCACTTTGCCGCATCCCATGGATCTCAAAACCGCCGGCTGGAACACGGACACGAACGCGACGGCCTTCGTGACCGGATCGGGACCGGGCGGATATTTTATCGGGGGCGATTTCCGGGCGGCCTACGCGCCGGGAGTGGCGCTCAATGGCGCGGGACAATCGGTCGGGCTTTTCGAGTTGGACGGCTATTACGCGAGTGACATTGCCGATTACGAGAGTTTGGCCAGGTTGCCCAACGTGACGCTGACCAATATATTGTTGGACGGATTCAACGGGATGCCAGGGAACGACAATATCGAGGTGGCGCTGGACATTGACATGGCGATTTGCATGGCGCCCGGTCTGTTGCAGGTAATGGTCTATGAAGGTTTGACTCCGAACGATGTGTTGAACCGGATGGCGACGGACAACCAGGCCAAACAACTCAGTTCATCGTGGAGCTTTCCCATTAACGCCAGCACGGAGCTGATCTTCCTGCAATTCGCCGCCCAGGGTCAGTCGATGTTCCAAGCTTCCGGCGACAAAGGGGCCTATGGAGGAGCGAACGCGATCAGGACACCGTGTGACGACCCGAACGTTACGGTGGTGGGAGGCACCTCTTTGACGACGAGCGGCCCGGGCGGAGCGTGGGTGGCGGAAACGGCGTGGTCTGGCAGCGGCGGGGGAATCAGCCCCACGTATCCGATTCCCAGTTGGCAGCAGGGCGTGAGCATGTCCGCCAACCATGGATCGACGACAATGCGCAACATTCCGGACGTGTCCTGCCTGGCGGATATTTTGATTTGGCTGATCGCGTACGATGGCGATCAAGGAGCCATCGGCGGGTCCAGCGCGGCCACGCCATTGTGGGCGGGTTTTGCCGCTCTGGCCAATCAGCAGGCCGCCGCCAACGGGCGGCCCAGCATCGGTTTTATCAACCCGGCGATTTATGCCATTGGCCAGGGCAGCGGGTACACCCCCGCCTTTCACGACATCACGACCGGCAACAACACCAATAAAGCCAGTCCGACAAACTTCTTTGCCGTGCCGGGCTATGATCTTTGCACAGGGTGGGGCAGTCCGGCGGGAAGCAATTTGATCAATGCCCTCTCACCCGAGCCGCTGCAGATCACCCCGTCCGCGGGCTTTGTCTCCTCCGGCCCTTTTGACGGGCCATTCAGTGTGGCCGGCCAGAATTTCATCTTGACAAATATCGGCCCGGGTTCGCTCAGTTGGGCGCTGGGCGGCGGTTCGTCCTGGCTCAACGCCTCGCCCGGCAGCGGCACGCTGACATCCGGCGGGTCTGCCGCCACAGTGACCTTGAGCCTGAACTCCGCCGCCAGCAATCTGCTGGCGGGAAGCCATGCTGCCACCGTATGGTTCACCAATTTGAACGACGGCTTTGTCCAGAGCCGCAAGTTGACCCTGGACGTGGTTGTTCCGCCAATCATCAACCAGCAACCGGCCAGCCAGAGCGTGCCGTTGGGAGGAACGGCGACATTCACGGTGGGGACCGCCAGCAACGCGTTGCTGTTGTTTCAGTGGCAGGACAACGGCGCCAACTTGACCGATGGCAGCAACATCTTCGGCTCCGCCAGCAGCACGCTGATTATCAGCAACGTGAACGCGGCTGATGTCGGAACCTATAAGGTGGTGGCAAGCAACGCCGCGAACGTGGCCATCAGCGATGGCGCATTGCTTTCCATCACATCGTCCGCGCCGGTGATCATCAGCCAACCCGCCAGCCAGGCAGCGCCGCAGGGAGCGACGGCGACTTTCACCGTGGCGGCGGCTGGAAACGCGCCGTTGCTTTATCAATGGCAATGGGACAAAACGAATTTGACCGATGGCGGCAATGTTTCCGGTTCCACCTCAAACGCGTTGACGCTTATGAATCTGTCACCCGCCAATGCCGGAACTTATTCTGTGATAGTGAGCACCACCCTTGGATCGACGCCCAGTTCCAATGGCAGCCTGACGGTTGTTTCTTCGACCGCGCCGGGTGTCACCCTCTCCACTCTCTACTCATTCACCGGGGGAATGGACGGCGGCAATCCGAACGGGTTGATGCAGGAAACCAATGGCAATTTTTATGGCACGACGCAAGATGGCGGATCCAATAACATGGGGACAGTATTTCAAATGACGCCGGCAGGCACGGTGACGACGTTGGATTGGTTCAATGACGTTGGCGGGGAGGGATTCATGCCTGCCGCCGCGCTGGTGCAAGGCCCGGATGGCGAACTATACGGCACAACACAAGGCGGCGGCCCGAGAGGCTGGGGGACCGCTTTCAAGACAACAACCAACGGCACTCTGACCCTGTTGATTGACTTCAGTATCTCCACCAACGGCAGCGGCCCGTCGGCCGCAATGATTCAAGGCGCGGACGGCGCTCTATACGGCACGACATCGTACGGCGGCGCCAACGACGACGGCACCGCGTTCCGAATGACCACCAACGGAACGATCACCACCCTGGCCGTGTTCAATTTCTCGGATGGCGCCGAGCCAACCAAGCTGATCCAAACCGCCAACGGCAGCTTCTATGGCACAACATTCGATGGCGGCATCAATGGCAATGGCACCGTCTTTCAAATCACCTCCAACGGCACATTAACCAGCCTGGCCTCGTTCAACTACACCAATGGCGGTTCTCTTCCTTATGATGGCCTTGTGCAAACGCCCGACGGCAATTTCCTGGGAACGACATACGAAGGCGGGGCTTACGGCTGCGGCACGGTGTTTCAAGTTTCGCCCGCGGGTGCGGTGACGACGGTTTACTCGTTCACCGGCGGAAGCGATGGCGGCCACCCCGCCGCCAGCGTGATTGAAGGCAGCGACGGCAATTTCTACGGCACCACGGCTTACGGCGGCACTTACGACGATGGCACGGTTTTCAGGCTGGCTCCCGATGGCGCCCTGGTTTCTCTTGTGCAATTCGACGGCTGGGATGGCGCGAATCCAGAAGCTGCGTTGACGCCGGGGGCCGACGGCAATCTTTATGGCACGACGGAAAACGGCGGGGCGGACGGCGCGGGTGTCATCTTCCGTGTCAACATCAATTCCCCCGCCTTGCAAATCAGCACCCAGCCCGCCAATCAAAACGCCTATCTCGGAGCCGATGCGGTCTTCAGCGTCGCGGTCATCGGCAACCCGCCGCTGTTTTATCAGTGGAGGCAAGACAGAATCAATTTAACGGATGGCGCGGGCATTTCCGGTTCGAAGGCCCGCGTCCTGACCATCCACAACGTCGGGCTGGGCAACGCCGGGGTCTATTCCGTTGTGGTCAGCAACGCTGCGGGTTCGGTCTTGAGCGGGGATGCAACTCTTGGCGTGAGTTTTTCACCTCCGCAAATCATCGTGCAACCCGCCAGCCAAAGCTTGTTGGTGGGGGGAACGGCTGTGTTTTCTGTCACGGCCATTGGAGACCTTCCGCTGTCCTACCAATGGCAGGAGAATGGAACCAATTTGATGGATGGCGGCCAAATCTCCGGCTCGGCCACCAGCACTTTGACGCTCAGCAACCTGGTCGAAACCAATGACGGAGCCTATTCAGTCATCGTCAACAATGCCATTGCCATTGCTCCGACCACCAGTTCTGAAGCGGTGCTGACTGTTTTTGCCATCAGTACATACGGTACTACGATGGCCGCTTTGTACTCGTTCACGGGCGGCAACGATGGCGGCGTCCCCAACGGCCTGGTCCAGGGAACCAACGGCCTTTTGTACGGCACGACGCAAAACGGCGGCATGTACGGCGATGGCACGATCTTCAGCCTTTCCACCAATGGCATACTCACGACCCTCGTCTCGTTTGATGGGACTAATGGCGCCACTCCTTGGGACAGCCTGACGCAGGGCACGAACGGCAGTTTCTATGGCACGACACAATTGGGGGGAAGCAATTCCGCGGGGACTGTTTTCAGCATGACTTCCGATGGCGCGCTCACCAGCATTTACTCGTTCGCCAGCAATATCAACGGCATCAATCCTTCCAACGCGCTGGCCCCGGGCCTCGATGGCAATTTCTACGGCTCGGCACAAAACAGCTCCGGTTCGGGCGACGGCATTATATTCAAGATGACTCCAGGCGGTCTGCTGACCAATCTTTACTCCTTTATCGGCAGCTCGAATGGCACTACACCGGCCGGCGAGTTGGCGCAAGGCACGGACGGCAACTTCTATGGCATGACCGGACACGGCGGGGCCCATTCGGTTGGCAATGTCTTCAAGATGACACCCGGCGGCCTGCTGACCAATCTTTACTCCTTTACCGGCGGCACGGATGGATATGTGCCTTCCGGACAGTTGGTGCAAGGGACGGATGGCAATTTTTACGGCGTGACCAGGCGCAATGCCTTGCAAGGCAATTTCCTCTATGGCACGATATTCAAAATAACTCCCGGCGGCGCGCTGACCACCTTGTATGCGCTGAACCCCTTCGTGGTTTATACCGATGGCGCCTATCCTTATGCCGGCCTGATTCAGGGCAGCGACGGCAATTTCTATGGCACGACTTCGGAGGGGTACGACATCACCGTCAACGGCGTCACTTACAACAACGGCAATGGCACCGTCTTCCAAATAACACCCGCCGGCACACTGGCCACTCTGACCGCATTGAACGGCTCCGATGACGGGGCCTATCCCGAAGCCGCGCTGGTGGAGGGTTCGGATGGCAGTCTCTATGGCACGACAACCAGCGGCGGTCCGGACGGACAGGGCACCATCTTCCGGATCACTTTCACGTCCGCTCCGCGAATCACCACCCAGCCGGCCAGTCAAACCAACGTCGCGGGCATGAGCGCGTCATTTAACGTGACGGTCTTCGGCGCGCCGCAATTGTTTTATCAATGGCGGGAAAACGGGGCCAATTTGGCCGATGGCGGCAATGTCTCCGGCTCGGCGGCCCGCGTCCTGACTCTCAACAACATCACCCCTGCCAATGCCGCAACCTACTCCGTCATCGTCAGCAACGCCCTCGGATCGGTGACGAGCAGCGGCGCGCTTCTCACGGTCGAAGAGCCGCCGGCTTTCCAGACAGCCGCTCAAATCGGCGGCATGATTGCTTTCACCTGGAGCGCGACGCCGGGGCAAGCTTATCAACTGCAATGCGCCACGAATCTGAGTCCCGCCGGCTGGACTAATTTTGGCGGCGCCGTCACCGCGACCAATTCCATCATGGGCGCGTCCGACGGCATCGGGACAAGCGGCCAGAAATTTTATCGGGTTATCATGTCGCCGTAGTCTGTTTTGAAGAAACTCAGATGAAAGGAGATTTCAGCCGGCCTTTCCAGGCGAAGGTTGGATGCTCCACATGATGCATAACCCTCAGGTCCGGACTGGCCTGGGTGTAAATTGCGTAATCAAATGGTTTCTGGCGATAGATGCCGCCCAGAAGCCGGCGCAACCGGTGCTGCCACACCAGGGCAAACTTCAGCTTCCGGGCCCAAGCCGGCGCCGAATTCGCCATAACCTGCTTTTCCCTCTCCGCGTCGGCGCTCAAATTCATGTTCGCGCCCGTGTCGGTAAAAGCGGAAAGGAACTGACGAAGCGTGCCCAGCGCAATTCCTTTTTCGAGCAGATGCATCACCCAATCGCCGTCCCCCGAGCTGCGCCACTGCGTGTTGAAAAACAAACCGTGGTCATCAATGATTGTTCTGCGGAAAAACATGGAACAGGTGAAGGTTTGCAAATGCGAAACCATGGTGTGATATTTGAAGGGGACCTGAACCTTTCGATAACAGAGGCATTCGCCCTTTGCATCCACCACCAGAGAATCCCCAAACAGCACGTCTATTTCAGGATGGCGGTCGAAATGATTGGCCACGGCTTGGAGGGCTCCGGGCAAATACTGTTCATCGCAGTTCAAATAGGCCAAAAGGTTGCCACTGGACCTCCTTAATCCACGATTCACGGCATCATACATCCCCGCGTCTTTCTCAACGTAGGCCTTGACTCGCGGGTCCGACATGAGCCAGTCCAAAGTGCCGTCATCGGAAAGGCTGTCCTGAACAATGTGTTCCAACTCAATTCCTTGATCCGCCACCGAGGCGATGCAAAGTTTAAGCCAGGCGGAACTTCTAAAACTCGGGGTGATTATGGAAAAACGCATCAGTCCTCGGAAATTGGTATTCGATCCTGTTGTTTACCAATTTTCGAGGACCCTTTCAAGTTATCCTGGTTGCGGCGGGGAAGAGGGCGGGGCCGGGGGCGGGGCCGCGGAACACTTTCGGCAATGATCCAAACTGAAGGGGCCTGGGCCTGCCGCGGACAAATAAAGGAAGACAAAACAATAAATGACGGCCAGTTCCCCCTGGTTGTGGATGGGCCACCATGCGTCACGCGCATACTGCGCGAAGTATGTGGCCGCCATCTTCAGGCAAAGAATGAACGCCGCGGGCCGGGTGAAAAGCCCCAGCAGGACGAGCAGTCCGCCGGCCAACTCCACCATTCCCGCAATCCCGGTCACTGAGAAAAGAGGAGGCAGGACGTGCCGGGTCTCCGGATACCCGAAAACCTTTTGTCCGCCATGCTGCATCAGCATCAGGGCAACGACGACGCGCATCAGGCTCAGGAGACAGGGAGACCACTTCTCACAACAGGAACAGAGTTTGCTCATGGCCTGCTTCTATCATATCGAACTGCCCGCCGACAGTCAGGCATTATGCCAGACATGTGCTCTGGAAATGAGGTAGATGATCTAAGGATACTTCTTACTTTCCAGACCGCCGGGCGGCCAGATAACGGTCCATTTCGGCGGCCGCCTTGCGCGCGTCCTGCATCACTTCGATCATCGACACCGGCCAGCGCGCGATCGAACCCGCGGCAAACACGCCGGGCAGATTGGTCATCTGGGCGGAATCCACGACCAGGCAGCCGTGTTCGTCCACAGCCAGCTCGCGGAACTCGTCGCAATCCGGCAGGTGTGGCGGCGCGAAGCCATAGGCCACCAGCACCACTTCCGCCGGAATTTCAAACTCGGTCCCAGGCCGGGGCCGCGCATTGATCCGGCCGGAGGCGTCGGGCGGGTCAAGCTGCGTTCGCACGCAACGCACGCGCGTCACTTCCTCGCTCAGATTGCCGAGGATCTCCGCCGGCTGGCTCCGGAACAGGAACCGGGCGCCTTCTTCCACCGCATTATCGAATTCTTTTGGATCAGCCGGCATGAACTCCTGGTCCCGGCGGTAAATGCACAAGGCATCGCTGGCTCCGGCGCGAAGCGCGATCCGCAACGCGTCCATCGCCGTATCGCCCCCGCCGAGCACCACGACGCGGAGGCCCTCCACATCGGCCGATGGCGCGCGAAGGATGGCGTCGGAGGTGTGGTGCAGAATGAAAGGATAAGCCTGGCAAACACCACGCAACTTCGCGCCGGGAATATCCAACGGCACCGCTTCCGTGCGGCCCAGCGCAAAGAGCATGGCGTCATGGTTGGCCCGCAGTTCGCGCATCGTCACATCCCGCCCGCAAAGGACTCCCATGCGGAATTGGACACCCCGTTGCTTCAAAGATTGCACCCGCCGGCTGATCACCGCCTTGTCCACCTTGAACCCGGCCAGCCCGTTGACCAGGCGTCCGCCCGGGGTGTGCGAGCTGTCCATGATGGTGACGGCGTAGCCCAGGCGCGAAAGCGCATCAGCAGCCACCAGACCGCACAGCCCTGAACCAATGAGGATGACCCGCTGGCCATTGGCGGGCGCCGGAGGCGGCTCTTCGACCCCGTGCTTCCAGCCATAATCCAGCAGGAACCGGGAAATGGAGCCGATGGGGACGGGATCGGATGGTTTCTGGAGCACACAAGCCGCCTCGCACATTCGTTTCTCCACGCATATATGCGCGATGAATTCCGGCAGGCTTTGGGTGTTGAAAAGCAACTCCGCCGCTTCCCGGAACCGCCCGCCCGCGGTAAGCCCGAGCAATTCCGGTATGGGAATTTCCAAGGGGCAGGCCGCCACGCAGTTGGGGTTGGGGCACTGCACACAGCGGCTGGCCTGCTCGCTGGCGGTGGTTTCGTCGTAGGGCCGGGAGACGAGGTTGAAATCGGACAGCCGGTCGGGCACCGAACGCTTCGGCGGTTCAACCCGGTCCAACTCGCGCCAGGCGTATTTGCCTTTGGCGCCCGATATGTCCGCTGTATCTGCTTTCATAGGATTAAGTCACACTTATTCTCATCCAAGCGCATATTAGCATTTCTAACACGACGGCGGCGAAATGCAAGCGAAGAAGCGAAGTTTATGAGGCAGGCGTGTGGCTTCCACTTCGGCCTTTGGCCGCTGCCGCGCGCAAAAGATGGCCGGTCTTTGCCAACGCAGGGTGAGACTTTGGGCCGGGCAACACCTTAGCTTGAAACAGTTTTTGGGGTACTATTGATTGCGTGGTTCCGAGGGGGGGCCACCGCCAGAGGCCAAGGTATATTATGATGCGGATCGAACGCAGGATCAAATACGAGGGGGACCGGGTCAGGGGGTTTGCGAAGGAGATCATGAGCGTGTCAGGCTGCGAGCAACTACAGAGTTGCATCCAGTGCGGCACCTGTTCGGGCACCTGCCCGTTGAGCATCTACATGGATTTTTCGCCGCGCCAGGTCGTGGCGTTGGTGCGCGCCGATTTCAAAAACGAAGTTCTGCGCAGCCACACCGTCTGGCTTTGCGCCTCCTGTTACGCCTGCACCGTCGAGTGCCCGCGCCAGATTCGCATCACCGATATCATGTATGCGTTAAAGCAGCGGGCCATCCAGGACGGCATCTATCCGAAGCGCTTCCCGATTGCGGTGCTGGCGAAAGAATTCTACGAAATGGTCCGCCGCCAGGGGCGCATCACCGAGACGCTCCTGGTGATGAGACTGTTCCTCAAAACGAATTGGGGCGCCGCGCTGGGGTCGTGGCGGCTGGGACTGGGAATGATTCGCACCGGGCGGTTTGGGCTTCGGCCCGAACACATCGAACGCCGCGCCGAACTGGCCGCCATGCTGGCCACCGCCGACAGTGGTAATGGCAAACCGAAGGAGAAGGTATGAAATACTCCTACTTCCCCGGCTGCTCGCTCAAAGGGCTGGGCCGCGCTTATGAGGAATCCCTGCTGCCGGTCATGCGGCACCTTGGCGTTGAACTCGTTGAACTGGATGATTGGAACTGTTGCGGGGCCACGGCCTACATGTCGGTGGACGAGGCCAAGGCCGCCGTGCTCGCCGTGCGCAATCTCGCCATCGCCGAAAAAGCCGGCCCGCACGATCTGATGGCGCCCTGCAGCGCTTGTTATCTGGTGCTCAACAAGACCAAGCACAACATCGCCGACTTTCCCGAAATCAACGCGGCCGTCCAGCGCGCGCTGGGGAACGCAAAGCTCACTTACAGCGGCAACGTGCCGGTGCGTCATCCGCTCGACGTGCTGGTTAACGACGTGGGACTGGACGTGATCAAGGAAAAGGTCGTCCGCCCCCTGAAGGGGTTGAAAGTGGCGCCCTACTACGGCTGCCAAACTGTGCGCCCTTACGCGACGTTCGACGACGCCTGGAATCCCACGACGATGGACAGGCTGCTGGCCACGGTGGGGGCGGAGGTCGTTCCTTTCCCGCTCAAGACCAAGTGTTGCGGCGGGAGCTTGACCGGCACCGTGCCGGAAGCCGGGCTGCGCCTGACCTACATCCTGCTCAAGGAAGCCGTCCGCCGCGGCGCGGACGTGATCGCCACGGCCTGTCCGCTTTGCCAGTTCAACCTGGACGCGTATCACAACGAGATTAGCCGGCGCTGGGGGCCGGCGCGGATCCCGACGGTTTATTTCACGCAATTGATGGGACTGGCCTTCGGCCTGTCGCCGGAGCAGCTCGGGCTGAAGCGCAACTTTGTTCCCATGAAACCCTTGCAAGCGGAACCCAGCACGGCATGAACACGAACCACAAAAACGGCGAAGTGCGCATCGGCTTCTACATCTGCCACTGCGGGCACAACATCGCGGGGATGGTGGATTGCCCCGCCGTCGCGCAATACATCGCCAAACTTCCCGGCGTGGTGGTGTCGCGCGACTACAAATACATGTGTTCTGACCCGGGGCAGGAGTTGATCCAGCAGGACATCCGCGAGCACCGGCTCAACCGCGTCGTCGTGGCGTCCTGCTCGCCTTTGCTGCACGAGCACACGTTCCGCAACGCCGTCGCCGCGGGCGGACTGAACCCGTTTTTTTTCCAGATGGTCAACATCCGCGAGCACGATTCGTGGGTTCATTCGGACCGCGTGGAAGCCACTGCGAAAGCCAAGTCGCTCGCGCACGCCGCGGTTTCGCGCGTTCGTTTTCATCGGGCGCTGGAGACGACGCGGGTTCCGATTCACCCCGACGTGCTGGTGGTGGGCGGCGGCATCGCGGGCATTCACGCGGCCCTCACGCTGGGCAACGCGGGCAAGAAAGTTTTCCTCGTCGAACGCGACCCGAGCATCGGCGGGCACATGGCGCAGTTCGACAAGACGTTCCCCACGCTGGATTGCGCCGCCTGCATTCTCACCCCCAAGATGTCCGCCGTCCGTTCGCACGAAAATATCACGCTGTGGAGTTACTCGGAGGTCGTGAAGGTTTCGGGCTACGTCGGCAACTACACGGTCACCGTGAAGCGCAGGCCGCGTTATGTGAACGAGGACTTGTGCGTCGGCTGCCTGGAGTGCATCCAGGCCTGCATCTACAAAGAGGCGAAGTTTCCGGACGAATTCAACGTCGGCCTCAGCAAGCGGAAGCCCATTTACATCCCGTTCCCGCAAGCCGTGCCGCCGGTCGTGGTGATTGACCCGGAACGCTGCCTTCAGGTCCGGACCGGCAAGTGCAAGAAAACGTGCCTCGAAGCCTGCGCCGACCGCAACGCGATTGACTTCACGCAGAAGGAGGAACTGGTCGAAATCAAAGTCGGCAACATCATCGTCGCCACGGGCTTCAAACTCTTCGATGCGAAGCGGATTCCCCAATACGGCTACGGCCTTTATCCGAACGTCGTCACGGCCATTGAACTGGAACGGCTGGTCAACAGTTCCGGCCCGACGGCGGGTGAGATCGTCCTGCGCGACGGCCGTCCTCCGAAGTCCGTCGGAATGCTCCTTTGCGTCGGCTCCCGCGACATGAAAACCAACCGCTGGTGTTCGCGCACCTGCTGCATGCACTCGATGAAACTCGCCCAACTGGTCCGCGAACACACCGACGCGGACGTGACCGTGTTCTACATGGACATCCGCGCGCCGGGCAAAGGCTACGAGGAGTTCTACGACAAGTCGCTCAAGGAAGGCATCCAGTTCGTGCGCGGCCGCGTGGCCGAGGTCACCGACTGGGCGATGGCGCCGGAAGAAGAAGGCAAGCTCGTTATCCGCGTGGAAGACACCCTGGCGGGTTTCGTGCGCCGGATTCCGGTGGACATGATCGTGCTCGCCACGGGCATGGAGCCGCAGGCCGATGCGCAGGACGTGCGGCGGCTCTTCAACATGAGTTGCGGCACCGAAGGCTGGTTCCTGGAGAAGCACCCGAAGCTCGCGCCCGTCAGCACGTTCACCGACGGCGTGTTCATCGCTGGCTGCTGCCAGGGGCCAAAAGACATCCCCGACAGCGTTGCGCAAGCCGGCGCGGCCGCCGCTGAAGCGATGGCGCTGATTGACAAAGGCCATATCGAACAGGAGCCGAACACGGCTTACATCGTCGAAGCCGATTGTTCCGGATGCAAATCATGCATCCCGCTCTGTCCCTACACCGCGATTGCCTTCGACGACGCAACGCAGAAGGCGCTGCTCAACGAGGCGCTGTGCAAAGGCTGCGGCACGTGCGTGGCCGCGTGTCCGAGCGGCTCCATCCGGCAGAACCTGTTTGAGGACGAGGAAATCTTCAGCGAAATCGAAGGAGTGCTGGCTTATGTCTGACCCGAAATGGCAACCGCGCATCGTGGCGTTCTTCTGCAACTGGTGTACTTACACCGCCGCCGATCTGGCCGGCGTGTCGCGGCTCAAGTACGCGTCCAACGCCCGCGTCATCCGGCTCATGTGCTCCGGCCGCGTGGACCCGCAATTCATTCTGGACGCGCTGGCCCAAGGCGCGGACGGCGTGCTGATTGGCGGCTGCCATTTGGGCGATTGCCACTATGGCGAGGGCAACTACAAGACCCTGCGCCGGTTTCAAATGCTCCGCCGCCTGTTGCGCGACATGGGCATCGAAGACCAGCGTGTGCGGTTGGAATGGATTTCCGCCTCGGAGGGCGAACGGGTCAAAACCGTCATTAACGACATGGTGGAGCAAGTCCGCGCGCTCGGGCCGCTGAACCTGCCGCAACGCCGCCAGGACTGGGACCGCGAAATGACACCTCCGGCCGAGTCGGCGGGCAAAAGCGAATTGGCGGAGCAACGCGCTGAACCGGAGGCGGCCCATGCCTGACAAACCCAAAATCAGCTTCTATTGGTGCTCCTCGTGCGGTGGTTGCGAAGAAGCCGTCGTGGATTTTGCCGAGGACATCCTCGGCGTGCTCGAGGCCGTGGATATTGTCTTCTGGCCCGTGGCGATGGATTTCAAGAAGAAGGATGTCGAGGCGATGCCGGACAAGTCCATCGTCGCCACGCTGCTCAACGGCGCGATCCGCACCAGCGAGCAGGAGGAAATGGCGCGGTTGCTCCGGCGCAAGAGCCAGTACCTCATCGCCTACGGCGCTTGCGCCCAACTGGGCGGCATTCCCAGTCTGGCCAATCAATTCTCGCGCGGGCAACTGCTCCGTTACGTGTACGAGGAAGCGCCGACGGTGGTAAACGAGGCGAAGACGCGGCCCCGGACTTCGTTCCAGAACAACGGTCATACCGTGACATTGCCGGAATTTCGCAACGTCGTCCGCGCGCTCGACCAGGTGGTGGACGTGGACTTCTATATCCCCGGCTGCCCGCCCACGCCAAAAATCACGAAAGCCGCCATCGGTGCCTTGCTGGAAGGCAAGCTCCCGCCCAAAGGCAGCGTGCTGGCGCCCGACGTGGCCCTGTGCGACCAGTGCCCGCGCAAGGCCAGCAAACCCGCCGACTTGGGCTTCAAGGAGTTCAAGCGTCCGCATCAGGTCGTGCTCGACCCCAATCTCTGCCTCCTCGCGCAAGGCATCGTCTGCATGGGTCCCGCCACGCGCGGCGGCTGCGAAGCGGTCTGTCCCGCCGGCAACATGCCCTGCACCGGGTGTTTCGGGCCAACGTCCCGTGTGCGCGACCAGGGCGCAAAAATCCTCTCCTCCTTGTGCGCGAACATTGTCTCGAAGGACGAGAAGGAAATCCGGGACGTCCTTGCCGGCATCCCTGACCCCGTGGGCACGTTCTACCGCTACGGACTGGCCGGGAGTTTATTGCGGCGCAAGGCGGGCCTGCCGGTTGAACCTGACCAGGAGGCGCCATGAACCCCGCCGCCGCCACAGTTTGGAACGAGGCCGGCGCGCGCGCCAACGCCGCCGCTCAAGCCCAACGCCGTCGCGTGAGGATTGACCCGATTACCCGCCTCGAAGGCCACGGCAAGATTGACATTTTCCTCGACGACCAGGGCGACGTGGAGCGCGCTTACCTGCAAATCCCCGAGTTGCGCGGTTTCGAGGTCTTCAGCATTGGCCGGCCCGCGGAGGAGATGCCACAGATCACCAGTCGCATCTGCGGCGTTTGTCCCACGGCACACCACATGGCCGCGACCAAGGCGCTCGATGACCTTTACCAGGTTGAACCGCCGCCCGCCGCCCGCAAGATTCGCGAGCTGGTCTATAACGCGTTTATGATGGAGGACCATGCGCTCCACGTTTACATCCTCGGCGGCCCGGATTTCATTGTCGGGCCGCAAGCGCCGCCGGAACAGCGCAACGTGGCGGGCGTCATAGCGAAAGTTGGTGTCGAAGTCGGCAAAAAAGTCATTTCCATGCGCCGCCGCTTGCGCGAACTCATCGCTTACTTCGGCGGCAAGGTGATTCATCCTGTGTTTGGCCTGCCCGGCGGCGTGTCCAAGGGACTCAAGCCGGAGGACCTGCCGCCGTTCAAGGAACTGGCCAAAGACACGCTGGACTTCGCCTTGTTCACGCTTCAGGTCTTCAAGGACATCGTTTTGAAAAATCCCGACTATGTGAAGCTCATCACGTCGGACCCCTATACACACCGCACTTACTACATGGGCCTTGTGGACGCGCAGAATCGAACGAACTTCTACGACGGCCTCGTGCGTGTGGTGGATCCGAACGGGAAGGAGTATGCGAAGTTTCCCGCCCGGCAGTATCGCGACTTCGTGGCCGAACATGTCGAGCCGTGGAGTTACGTGAAGTTCTGTTTTCTCAAGCCGCTGGGCTGGCACGGATTCGAGGAAGGACCGCAGAGCAGCGTCTATGCGGTGGCCCCGCTGGCGCGTCTCAACGTGGCCGACGGGATGGCCACACCGCAGGCCCAGAAGGCTTGCGAGGAGTATTTCAACACGCTCGGCGGCAAGCCGGTGCATCACACCCTCGCCAACCATTGGGCGCGCGTCGTCGAAATGATTTCCGCCGCCGAACGCATCGTCGAGTTGATCAACGACCCGGAGATTACCAGCACGAACCTCCGCGTCATTCCGACTGCGAAGCCGGGCGTCGGCGTCGGCGTGGTCGAGGCGCCGCGCGGCACGCTCTACCATCATTTCGAGACGGACTCCCAGGGCCTCATCACAAAGGCAAACCTCATCGTCGCCACGCAAAACAACGCCGCCCGCATCGCGATGAGCGTCGAGAAAGCCGCCAGGGGCCTCATCAAGAAAGGCAACGTGAGCGAGGGCCTGCTCAACATGGTGGAAATGGCCTTCCGCGCCTACGACCCCTGTTTCGGCTGCGCCACTCACTCATTGCCCGGCCACCTGCCGCTCCGTGTGAGCATCTACAACCGCGAGCGAACCCTGCTCCGGCAATTGGTCCAACCCGCGTCCCTCATGCCCGGCTAACCAATCGCCGCGCGGCGGCCAGAATCCGCAATGCGATTGACGGGAGAACTTGGCGCAGCGGAGGGGTCATGCAAACTCCGACGGTGAACGGGTCTTTGACTTCAATCGCGAATATCTTTACTTGACGTGGAACCCGCAAGCCCAACTGCCTGCCCAGTGTCACCACTTCCCCGACACCAACAAAATGCGGGGACAAAATCGGCAGGACGTTGAGCTGGCTGACGTCGAATTCATGGAGAAAGCCGGGTGGCGCCTGTCCTGTCTGCACGGCATCCACCAAAACCAAATCATCGAAGCCCACGATGTAATCCAGCAGTGACAACCCCATTTCACTGGTTTCCTGAACCTCAATCCCGTCCGCGTCGGAGAGGTGTTGTCTGATTTCACGCGCCACATGCAATCCCACCGCATCGTCGCTCAGAATGTCATTGCCCAGGCCGAGCACCAGAACTGGGTTCTTCCGGCGCGGCGCTTTCCCCGGCGGCACTTGACGCGAAGGCGCAGTCACCGCTGCCACGCCTCCAGGATCATGTCCAACTCCTTGTTCACCGCCTCATCCACCCGCCGCCGGCTCGCCTCAGCCTCAAAACCCGCCAGCGTGCGCCGAACCCCCTCCCGGAACGGAATGACGCATTGATACCCGGGCACCCACGTCTTGATCTTCGTGTTGTCAAACACCGCGCTCCACGTCTTGTCCCCAAGCAGGCTGCCCGTCAGGTCCGGCGCCACCTTCACGATGAAATCGCTCGGAATATGGACGACGCGGGCCTCGACGCCCAACGCCTCCGCGATCGTCCCGTAAATCTGGTTCCACGTCAGAACCTCGTCCGACGTGATATGAAAAGCGTGGCCCAGCGCCGCCGGGTTCCCGAACAACCCCAGCAAACCCCGCCCAAAATCCTCCGCGTGCGTCACCACCCACAACGACGAACCGTCCCCGTGAATGATGATCGGACGCCCTTTCTTCAGCCGGTCGCACAACGTGTAGCAACCCCAGCCCCCCAGCGCAATCGGAAGCTGCGGTTCGTAGGTCAGCGACGGACGCACAATCGTCACCGGAAACCCTTCCTCCCGAAACGCCCGCATCAGCCGCTCCTCGCACGCGATCTTGTTGCGCGAATATTCCCAGTGCGGATTGCACAACGGCGTGGACTCCGTGATGAGGTAATGCGCCGGCGGCTTTTGATAAACCGAAGCCGAACTGATGAAAACATACTGCCCGGCGCGTCCCCGGAACAGCGCCAGGTCGCGCTCAATGTCGTTCGGCGCGTAAGCCACCCAATCCACGATCACGTCGAACCGCGTGTCGCCCAGGGCGGCGCGAACCTCGTCGGCGCGGTTGATGTCCGCCACCAGGCTCCGGCAACCCGGCGGATTGGGATGATGCTGCCCGCGATTGAGCAGAAACAATTCCCAACCCCTGGCCAGCGCCAGCCGGCTCACCGCAGTGCTGATAAACCCCGTTCCGCCAACAAAGAGAATTTTCATGCGCGGGCCTAAAAGTGCCACGCCGCCGCGACGAGGCAAGCGCCAAACAACTCCCCAAAACCCGCGAAACCCGACCAAATTCGAAAAAACGCTGGAAATCCAACACGGCTGGCTCATGAAGGGAAACCCCTCGCATGTTCTCCCTCTCCTTCACACACTTTTGGAGGAGAGGGTCGGGGAGAGGAGGTTTTCCACCCTGTTAAAATTGGCGCTACCGGAGACCGTCATGGCGCATTCTGCGCTCCGCACTCTGCACTCTTCACTCTGCATTCTGCACTCTGTAGTTCCCTGCGGATTTGGGTGAGGATTTCATAATAGCGCCAGGCGGCGGGCGCGTCGGGTTCCTGATGATGATCGGGCTTCAAGACAAGGTGGCCGGTGGCGAGCAGAACCTTGCGGACCTCGGGGTTCTGCCGCACTTTTTCCCAAGTCGCCTCGACGATGAGTTGATAATGCGCGCCCGGTGTGGCGGGGCGATACTCCATTCTTTTGCCTTCGAAGCTGACCCAGTTGATGCCCATTTTGGCCATGTTCGTGTTGGCGGGATCGCCGGCCCTTTTGGCGGCAAAGCCGGTGAGTTGCGCGACTTGCTCCCGGGTGAAGGCCCACTGCAAGCCGGGAAAAGTGGCGCGCGGATCCCGGGCGTCCTCCGGATACTTCATCATTTGCCAAAAACCTTCGAGACTGGCGTAGCGTTTTCCGTGGAAGGTGAACGGCGCGGGGGCAAAATTGGACAACAAGCCCAGTTCATTTCGTTTGGAAAGGATGACTTCGCCCGGCCCGGCCGCCTGCGGGAGAATTTCCCAGGCCGGCGCGCCCTCCGCCGGGACTGGCTTCCACCAATGCGCCGGATACTGCCCGGTGGAATGGCAGGAAGCCAGCGCCAGGAGCAGAACGGCGAAAATGAACGTGGACCGCATGGTTCGAGTTTCGTTGAAGAAAGGTGGAATGGGGAGATTAAAGTGGGGGCGAGGCGCAAGTCACACGACTGGCTCATGAAGGGAAACCTCCCGCGTGTTCTCCCTCTCCTCCACACACATTTCGTCATTGGACATTTTCCCTTGATTGGTCATCAGGCTTTCGTCATTAGTCATTTATGTCGCGCAGCGCTCTTTGCCTCGTCCTGGCTCTTCTCCCCGCCTGCGTCACCCCGGTCCGGCCCTTGGACCCCGCCAGACTGGGGAAAATCGATGCCGCCATTGACCAGGCCATCGCCGGGCACCACCTGCCCGGGGCCGTCGTCTGGGTTGAACACGGCTCCGACCATTATTGGAAGGCTTACGGCCATCGCGCCCTCATCCCCGCCGGGGAAACCATGACGGGCGACACCATTTTCGATGTTGCTTCCGTCACCAAAGTTCTCGCCACCACGCCCGCGGTGATGATTCTGTGGGAGCGCGGCCAGATCAAACTGGATGAGCCGGTTCACTCCTATATTCCCGAATTCACCGGTGATGGCAAAGAGCGAATCACCGTGCGCCAGCTTCTGACCCACACTTCGGGCCTGCCGGAGGGTGTCAGCACCCATCCCAAATGGCAGGGGACGGAAAGCGCCATCCGCATGGCTTGCGCCGTGAAACTCAAGGCCCCTCCCGGCCGGGAATTTCTCTACAGCGACATTAATTTCATCCTGCTCGGCGAAATCGTCGCCCGTGTTTCCCATACGCCCTTGAATGAATTTTGCGCCAGGGAAATCTACCAACCCTTGAAGATGGTTGATACCGGCTATCTTCCCGACAAGGAAAAACTCCCGCGCATCGCGCCCACCGAGATGACCGACGGAGTGATGCTGCGGGGCGTGGTGCATGATCCGACGGCCCGTTTCATGGGCGGGGTGGCCGGCCACGCCGGCGTCTTCACCACCGCGCCCGATCTGGCCCGCTACGCCCGCATGATGCTCAACCTGGGCGAGCTGGACGGCGCGCGCATTTTCAAACCGGAAACTGTCAGGATGATGACCAGCGTGCAGACCCCGCCCGGCATGAAGGACCGACGCGGTTTTGGCTGGGACATTGATTCCGGCTACAGCCGCGCGCGCGGCGGGCATTTTCCGGCTGGCTCCTACGGCCACACCGGGTTCACCGGCATCGCCTTCTGGATTGATCCATTTTCCAAGACGTTTTTCATTTTTCTTTCCAACCGGGTTCACCCCGACGGCAGCGGCAATGTCCTCGAACTTTATCGCACCGTCGGCACGCTCGCGGCCGAAGCGGTCACGGATTTCGATTTTAATCTTCTTCACCATTGATGGTTGGGATTAAGATGTTGCGCGGGGCGGGGGAATGTCCCAAGCTTGGATTTAATTGTGCCCGGCAAAGTCCATCCAACCGCGCAGACCAATCGCCTCGCCGGCGAGAAGTCGCCTTACTTGCTGCAACACCGGCATAATCCGGTCGATTGGTATCCGTGGGGCGGGGAGGCGTTCGGCAGGGCGCGCCGGGAAAACAAGCCCATTTTTTTGAGCATCGGCTATTCGACCTGCCATTGGTGCCATGTCATGGAGCGCGAATCGTTCGAGAACCGGCAGACGGCCGATTTTCTCAACGCCCATTTTGTCAGCATCAAGGTGGACCGGGAGGAGCGGCCGGACGTGGATAAAATTTACATGACAGCCGTGCAGGCCATGTCGGGCCAGGGAGGATGGCCGCTGAATTGCTTTTTGACGCCGGATTTGAAGCCGTTTTATGGCGGGACCTATTATCCGCCGGAGGACAAATACGGCCATGCGGGCTTCGGGCAGGTGCTGCGGCAGATTGCCAAACTCTGGGAAACGCGCCGGGGCCAGGTGCTGGATACGGCCAGGGATTTTCACCAAAAGCTGGAAGGTTTCACGGCGCGCCAGCCAAATGATCTGTTTCTGTCCCCCGCCTTGTTGAGCAACGCGGCCGCGATCTTCAAACGGGAATATGACCCGGAAAACGGCGGCTTCGGCGGCGCGCCGAAATTCCCCCGGCCCGGCGAACCGGCCTTCCTGCTGCGTTACGCGCTGGAGGCCAGCGATCCCCTGGCCGTAAAGATGGTCCTGCACACCTGCGACCGGATGGCGGCGGGCGGCATCCACGACCAGATCGGCGGCGGTTTTTCCCGCTACTCGGTCGATGCCAGATGGCTCGTGCCGCATTTTGAGAAAATGCTCTATGACAACGCGCAGTTGGTGACTCTTTATCTTGACGCCTGGCTGGCGGCCGGCCGGCCGGAGCACGCGGAAGCGGCCCGGGACATCCTCCGCTACGTCTTGCGCGACATGACCGATCCGGCAGGCGGGTTTTATTCGGCGGAAGACGCGGACAGCGAAGGCAAGGAGGGCAAATTTTACTGCTGGACGAAGGAGGAGCTTTCCGGGTTGTTGACAACCGGGGAATTCAACGTGGCGGCGCGGTATTTTGGAGTGACCACGCAGGGCAACTTTGCGGACCAGAGCGATCCCGATCCGCTGCCGGGGCAAAATGTCCTGAGCGTGGCCGATCCGCAATTGTCGCAGGGCGAACGGGCCACCCTGGCTTCGGCGAAGAGGAAAATCCTCAAGGCGCGCAACAAGCGGGTCCGCCCCCATCTGGATGACAAAGTGCTGGCGTCGTGGAACGGCATGATGCTGGGAGCGCTGGCCCGGGCCTGCGCCGTTCTGGGCGATGAAACATACCGCGCCGCCGCGGAGAAGAACCTAGCTTTTTTGCAGGACAAACTGTGGGACGCCCCGGGCAAAACGCTCCATCACCGCTGGCGGCAGGGCGGGCGCGATTCCGTCCAATTATTGACTGCTTACGCCAATCTGCTGTCGGGAACCCTCGATCTCTATGAAGCGACGCTGGAGCCGAAGCACCTGGATTTCGCGGTGGCGCTGGCGGAAACGATGCTGGCCAGATTCCACGATGCGAAAGAGGGCGGTTTCTATGACAGCGCGGCGGAAACGAAGGATTTGATCCTGCGCGTCAAGGATGATTACGACGGGGCGGAGCCGTCGGGCAACTCGACGGCGGTTCTGGCGCTGCTGCGGCTGGGAGCGATAACGGACCGGAAAGAATTCAAGGAGGCGGCGGAGAAAACGTTGCGGCTTTTTGCGGCGCGCCTGCAGGAGTTGCCCCAGGCCGTTCCGCACTTGTTGATGGGGCTGGACTTTCTTTTGCATGAACCGATACGCGTGGTGGTGGCGGGCGACCCGCGCCAGCCGGACACGGTGGCATTGCTCCATGCCATCCACAGCGTCTATCAGCCGAACAAAGTGGTGTTGGGCAACAGCGGGGCCGTCAACGACTTCGTGAAGACGTTGCCGGCCAGGGACGCGCCGATTGTTTATCTCTGCACCGGCGCCGCCTGCCAGCCGCCGACCAGGGACGTCGAAACCATCAAGCGCGGATTGGGGAAGATGGAATAATCCGCCATTGGCCCCGTTCCTGCTTATGTCGGGGTATGAGACGACAACGGGGCCATAGGAAGCAGAATTGTCCGAAACAGGACACTGCCTGCCTCAATCTTGGAGGTCTGTATGAATGAATCACATGTCATGGGCTGCATCGCCAGCGGGCTGCAATTTATCGTGGCCGGCTACGCCCTGCGGCTCAATCGGCGCTATGGCACGGCCCGCGTGGGCTGGTCGCTCTTCTGGGCCTTCTCGCTTCTGGCGCTGCTCCAGTTGATTCAATCCACGACGTGGTTCGATGCCGGCGCGAACTCCACGCTTAAGGTCAGCGTGACCTACGTGCTCATTTCATTTCTGTTGCTGATCGGCATGCTCCACCTGGAAACCATGCTGAAAGAACGATCGCGCATGGAGCGCGTCGAGAAACAGTTGCGGGCCGAATTGGAATTGGAAGTCAAATCGAAGACGGCGCATTTGACCAGAGCCATCGAGGAGTTGATGAGAGAGATGGAAGAAACCAAACGCATGGGCGCCATTATCGAGACTTCCTTCTGGACGAAGATGAGCAAGACAGCGGCGGGCCTTGCGCCGGGCGGGGGTCCAGAGGCGGCAACGGTTGTCGATCATTCGAACCAGAAAAACAGCGGCGAACCGGTGGTCGTGCGCCCTGATGCCGGGCCGAATGACGAAGAGGAACAGATGGCGGGCGGCATCCTGGGCGGGGAATGGCTCGCTCATTTCTAATTCCTAATGACGAAATTTCGTCATTCGAGCTTCGTCATTGATTAGTCATTCCTGCTTCGACATTAGTCATTTCGGCGGCGGTCTTTCATTGGTCGTTAGGATTTCGTCATTAGTCATTTTTAGTCTTAGCTGGACATTTGTCATTCTTCCACTATCATTGCCCTGCTGCCATGACGGAGAGCCATTCGATTTCCCTGCCGGTCAGATGCGAACCCGCCGGCCGCCACATCACGGCGGCGGAGGCGGCCGAAGCCGTGGCCCGGGCCTGCCCGCCTGATGCTTACCGGCGCAAGCGGGTGTTGCTTATTGTGCCGGACGGAACACGCAGCGCGCCCATCGGCCTGATTTTCAAAGCGCTCCACGCGCAAATCGGCGCCGTGACAGATCAACTGGACGTCATGATCGCGCTGGGCACGCATCAACCCATGAGCGAAGCGGCCATTTGCCAGCGCCTTGAAATCTCGTTGCAGGAACGCCGGGGGCCGTATGCCAGGGTTGTTTTCCACAATCACGCGTGGGACAACCCGGCCGCTTTGCAGGAAATCGGCGTGATCGGCGCGGAGGAAATCCGCCAGTTGACGGCCGGATTGTTCGCCATGGAGGTGCCGGTGGAGATCAACCGGCTGGTCTTCCAGTACGACGAGGTGATCATCATTGGGCCGGTTTTTCCGCATGAAGTGGTGGGATGCTCGGGCGGGAACAAATACCTGTTTCCGGGAGTGGCCGGGCCGCGCATTTTGAATTTCTTCCATTGGCTGGGGGCGGTCGTGACCAATCCCATGATCATCGGCAACAAATGGACGCCCGTGCGCCGGGTGGTCGATCGGGCCGGCGCGATGGTCAAGGTTCCCAAGCTGTGCTTTTGCCTGGTGACCGACGGCCCGCGCCTGGCCGGACTTTACGCCGGAACACCGGAAGCGGCGTGGGACGCCGCGAGCGATCTGAGCCGCCAGCTCCACATCACCCGCAAAGACCATCCGTTCAAAACCATTCTCTCCTGCTGCCCGCCGATGTATGAGGACGTATGGACCGGCGGCAAGTGCATGTACAAATTGGAACCGGTCCTGGCCGACGGCGGCGAATTGATCATTTACGCGCCGCACATCCGCGAGGTCAGCGTCACGCATGGCCGGATCCTTTTGGAAGTGGGCTACCATTGCCGGGACTATTTCCTGAAGCAATGGGACCGCTTCAAGCAATATCCGTGGGGCGTGCTGGCGCACAGCACTCATGTGTACGGCCTCGGCACATTCGAGAACGGCCTCGAAACCCCGCGCGCCCGCGTTGTCCTGGCGACTTCCATCCCCGAGGCCGTCTGCCGGAAAATCAACCTCGGATACCGCGATCCAAAGACCATTCGCCCCGGGGATTTCGCCGGGCGCGAAGACGAAGGGATATTGCTCGTGCCCAAAGCCGGTGAAACGCTCTTTCAACTTAAAAACCCTCCCGCCTGGGCGGGCGGCGCCGCGCCGCGATGAACCTAAAAACGACAGATGAGGGAAGGCAAACCACGGATGGACACGGATAAAAAGGCATGGAGTCCCGGCTTCAGCCGGTGGACGCCGGACCGGCTAAAGCCGGGACTCCATACTTTGCTTTCATCCGTGTTTATCTGGGTTTATCCGTGGTTAAACTGCTTTTGCCAAGATGAAGAAAAACCCGGCCCTTCCCTTTGTTCTCATCAACGTCGCGATGACGGCCGATGGCAAGATCGCCCCGGCCAACCGCCATTTTGAGCCGTTCGGCGGTCCCCGTGACCGGCAACATCTGCTGGAACTGCGGGCCACGGCGGACGCCGTCATGTCCGGCGCGCGCACGATTGATCTGGATCGTGTCAAGCTTGGCCCCGGCCCCGCCCGCTATCGGCGACTGCGGCTCCGGCGCGGTTTGGCGGAGTACAATCTGCGCGTCATTGTCAGCGGCGCGGGAACCATTGATCCGCAGGCGGAGATTTTCAAACATCGCTTTTCGCCGATTATCATTCTGACCACGGGCCGGATTGCCAAATCCAGGCTGGCCCGGCTTCGCGCGCTGGCGGACGAAGTCAAAATCTGCGGGGCGGCGGAACTCGATTTATCCGAAGCGCTTCGTTGGTTGCGCAAGAAATGGAAAGTGAAGCGCTTGCTTTGCGAAGGCGGCGGCGAATTGAACGCCGCGCTCTTCCAAGCCGGCCTGGCCGACGAAGTCCACATCACATTATGTCCAATCCTTCTGGGCGGCCGCCACGCCCCCACCCTGGCCGACGGCGCAGGCGTGACCAAACTGGCGGACGCGGCCCGTTTCCGTTTGGCGTCCATGAAGCGTAGCGGAGACGTGATGTTTCTGGTTTATCGCCGCAACGGCTTCCGGTGAAAGGTGCCGTTCAATTCAAGAGTTCGGCGGCGCGGTGACGCACCTGGCGGCGGTCCGCGTCGGAAAGCATATTCATCAAAGGGCGATGGCTTTCCACAGCGAGGGTATCATCGTTTCCTTTCTGTATCGCGCAGCAGGTTCGCCAACGGACCCGCAGCACCCAAGTTCAATCGTTCGGCAAACCAGTTCAACGTCTTGGTCCTTCCTTGGCGCAACCGGCGCGCCAACGCCACTTTATCTTTAGCCAGGTCCGCCCCCTCCATCCACCAACAAATACGGGAAGAAGACGAAACGCAGGCGCCATGGGCTCAAGGACCAGAAAGATTAACCGCGAACGAAATACGAAAATGCATTTCTCGCCTGCCATCTTGTCCGCAATGGCAGTTTCGGCGACGGCGGCGTTAAACGAGATTAAGGAGTGACGGTTTCCAAAACGCCAAAGACTGCGAAATCTGCAGGATTGGATGTGAGCAGGCGGCGGACTCCGTTGCTATGCAGGACGGCGGCCAATTGAGTGTCAAGGATGCGCTTGCGGCCCAAGTTGAACTCCCGCATCCAGCGCAGCGTTTGATCCATGCTGGCTTGGCCCGGCTCCAAAATGGTGACCGCCGGGTTTTTCAGAAAGTCCTCAATCCAATCCAGCGCTTCAGCCATTGTGAGTGGCGGGGCAAACCGACGCGCATCCGTGGAAACGTGCAAGAATTCAGCAAAGACCAGGGACGGAAACACCAGCTTTTCGCCCTTTTGGGTCTCGGCTCGGACGGCTGCGACAGTTTTCGAGTTTGCCGCATGGTCGGCAAACGCAAGCTGGACAAGGATATTGCAATCCAAGCCAATCATTGCCGTCCGAACATTTCCTCGGCCAAATCTCCTTGAGAAATGATGGGCGTTAATACCCGGTGGCCTTTAATGGAACGAATCTTCAACGCGACGCCGGAGGAAATCCCGTTTTCAGGGGTGGACACAATTTTAGCCACGGGCTTGTTGCCTTGCGTGAGCAACACCTCGTCTCCGGCCTGAACCTGTTTAATCAGGTCGGCAAGCTGTCTGGTTCCAACTTCCGCTGTGACTATCATGCTCCATATCATACACCCTTCCCCGTTAGTCGTCGAGAGCCGTTTATTTGCGAACGGTCTGACGGCTATGTGCATCTGAAACCAAGTGCGGGCTTGTCTGTAAAAAAAGTTATTTCATGCCGTGAAATGATTTATTGCACGGTGCAACCAGACTACAAGGTGGCCGCGTCCTGAAAGAGCTCCGGGCATGTCCACATTTCGTCTGCCGCGCCCCGCCCGCTCTGTCCCCTGACAGGGCTTGTTTGTAAAAAAGCTTGTATTTCATGCCGTGAAATGATTTATTGCACGGTATGGACACTATTAAGCCTCGATGGCTTTTGCGGAATCTGCGGTCGGCCCTCCGGGTGCTGCCGGTTTGTGTGCTGACAGGCTCACGGCAGACAGGCAAGACCACCCTCGCCAAATCAATCGAACCGTCGCGGGCCTATTTTACCCTGGACGAAGTCGGCGTGCTGGATCAGGCCGAGCGTAATCCGGACTCGCTGCTCGCCACGCGGCCGGTCATCCTGGATGAGGTTCAACGCGCTCCACAGCTTTTGCTCGCGGTCAAACGCGCCGTGGACGAACGCCGTCGCCCAGGCGATTTCATTCTAACCGGCTCCGCCAATCTGCTCCTGATGGAAAAAGTGGCGGATACCTTGGCGGGACGCGCCATCTATATGGAACTGCCGCCATTCTGTCCAACAGAGTGGCAGGAGCGCAAGGATGCACTGGCGCCGCTGGATCAATTGTTTTCTACGGATTTTGATTGGCGGCAATGGCCTGACGAACCTGGCGACTGGCAAACGTGGCTGCTTCGCGGGGGATTCCCACCAGCCTTGCAGATTGACTCCGAAGCCGACCGCAGTTTGTGGTTTGCGGCATACGTCCAAACCTATCTTGAACGTGATTTGCGGCAGTTAAGCGCCGTTTCCAGCCTCCCCGATTTTCAGCGTGTCATGGCTCTCGCCGCCCAGAGAACAGGCAAACTGCTCAATCAAGCTGATTTGGCCCGCGATGCCGCCTTGAGCCATGCAACGACACATCGCCACCTGAATCTGCTTGAAACCGGTTGTTTGATTACACGCCTCAGGCCGCTGGCAACAAACCCGTCGGCGACACTGGTCAAAGCTCCGAAGCTGCTTTGGGCGGACTGCGGTCTGGCGGCCTCGCTCGCGGGGATCAAATCTTCGACCGACCTCGCACACCGTATTGATGCCGGGTTCTGGCTGGAGCAGACCCTGTTTCAGACTTTGCAAACCTGGCGCGCCTTGGAACCGCAGCGTCGAAAACTGCACTTTTGGCGCGACCACGCGGGGCACGAAGTGGATTTCATCCTGGAACAGGACCACAAGTTGGTTGCGGTGGAGATCAAGACCAGCGGCCAGGTGACATCAAGCGATGCGTCGGGGATCCGCGCGTTCCGGGATTCGTTGAAGCACAAGGCATCGCTCGTGCGCGGCGTGGTGTTACACGCCGGCAAGGCGCGTCCACTCGACGTCCACGATTTG
Organism: uncultured Verrucomicrobiae bacterium; assembly: GCA_963813995.1. Taxonomy (GTDB): domain Bacteria; phylum Verrucomicrobiota; class Verrucomicrobiia; order Limisphaerales; family Palsa-1400; genus DASRLE01. The sequence continues at coordinate 124,467 of CAWFAZ010000041.1, forward strand.
GCCTTGCCGTGGGGATGGATGGTTCCCTCATAGGGCTGGCTGTTTCATTCTTTGCGTTCTGTGTGACACAATAGTTCAAAGCCTTGCTTTTTTGGGAAAATTTTTGCCACGAACATGAAGTTTTGACACGGTAGGGCGAGACTCTGTCGAGCCGTGACTCGATCGAGATGGGGTTCGACAGAGTCCCACCCTGCCGGTTGTCGCTTCGTGCTTTCGTGTCCTTCGGTGAAAATTGGGGTACGGCTGGCCGCGTTGGGATCTTTTTGGTTAAATGTTCTTCTCTATTTTCGCCTATTTAGCGTATTTCGCGGTTAAGAATCCCACCCAAGTCCTTCCCCCTCAAGCTGTTGCGCCTTGAAAGCACCGATTACAAAAATAGTTGAAAATATATGTGTGCAAAATCACATCTTTATGCTATCATAGTCTGGTAATGATTGGCCCCATGAGGCCATGCCGAAAAACTGAAATATTGAAACCAACGCCAAACCCATCAAAACTATGAACGCCCGCAATGGCAAAATCGCCCGCCTGCCCCGCAAAGTCCGCAACCAATTGAATGAACGCCTCGAACGCTCCGAGCCAGGCCCCCAACTGCTCGAATGGCTCAACGCCCTGCCCGAGGCGCGGAATGTCGTCAAAGACCACTTCGCCGGCGTCCCCATCAGCAAGCAAAACCTGAGCGAATGGCGCCAGGGCGGTTTCGAGGAGTGGCTGGCCCGGCACAATCTGTGCGAGGACGCCCGGGATGTGAAACAGTTGGCGGAGGAGATGGACGACGAGGATTCGCACATGGTGCTGGCCGATGACGTGGCCCAGGTGCTGGCCGCCCGTTTTGGCAGCCTGATCGCCAACTGGAACGGCGAGGTGGACGAGAAGTTCGAAGCCAAGTCCAAGGTCTTGAACCGGCTGTGCCGCAGCGTGGTGCAGTTGCAGCGGGGCATGCACCGGTCCAAACGGGAGGGTTTTGAATTAACCTGCAAGTGGGAGGAAAAGGAGACAGCCGACGAGGAAGTGTTAAAGAAGAGATTGGTAAAACCTTGCTTTGACATGTTGAGATTGCCTGCGATGGCCAGGATGTTCGGGGGCGGCACGGCGGGGCGGAAAATCGCCCAATACATCCTGGCGGTTCGGAGAGGGAATCTGGACGCCGACTTTGATCTCTTGCCCACCGACAAGTACGAGCATGAAGAAGTGGCGGAAAAGAAAGCAAAACCAGTCAAACCGACCCGAAAAGAGCAGCCTGTCAAACGCACCAGGAAAACCAAACCGGACAACACCGCTAAACCATTGGAGCAAAACAAGATGGAGGGTGTGGAGGCGGCGGAATCCAGTCAGGACGGGTCAAAGTCAGTCAAAGTGGGTCAAACCGATTTGATGCAGGCAGATGGTTCGGGTTCTATCGGTCCCATCGGTCCTATTCCTCCCATCAGTCCCATCTCCCCGCAAGAGGATTCCGAGGCCCGAGAGTTGCAGCAGACGGTGGATTTGGCGGAAAAGGACGATGCTTATGTGGAAACCGCAGCTAAAAACTTCAGCCTTTAGCATTCAGCCATCAGGCTTTTTTTGGCGCTCCGCCAAAGGAATCGTCGGCAAAAATCTGGCGCGGGCTGGTTTGCAAATGCGCCGCAATGTCGCGCAGAAACGCCGCGCCGAATTCCTGCAGTTTCTTCTCGCCCACCCCGCTGATGCGCGTGAATTGATCGTCGGTCGCCGGGTAATAACGGGCCATTTGCCGCAAGGCAACATCGGAAAAAACGATGTAGGCCGGGACATTGCCTTCGTCGGCCAGCTTCTTGCGCAGTTGCCGCAGACGCTCGAACAATTCCTCGTCGCAGGCGATTTCACCCGCGCGCGGCATTTTTTTCGGCGCAGACGGCGCGACCATGGGTTCACCCGCGCGCGGCATTTTTTCCGGCGCGGAAGGCGCGGCCATTGGCTTGGTCAGGGTGATCTGTGTGCGCGCGCGCAAGGCCGCCCGCCCCTGTTCGGTCAGTTCCAGGGCGTTAAATTTGTCCGCCTGCTCCCGCAAATAGCCCAGGCGCACCAATTCCCGCCCGATGGCCTGCCAGTGAGGACGGCTGTGTTCGCGGCCGATGCCATAGGTCGAAAGTGCTTCGTGCCGCCGGTGCCGGATTTGGTCCGAATCCGAACCCGTCAACACCCCGACAACATGATTCAAGCCGAAGCCAAAGCCGCTCTTCTGCCAGATGCGATAAACGCAGGAAAGGAACTTTTGCGCGGCGACCGTGCCGTCGAAAGTGTCGCGCGGATTAAGGCAGTTGTCGCAGCCGCCGCAGTTGGCCGCCTGGAAAGTCTCCCCGAAATAGCGCAGCAATTCGACGCGCCTGCACCCGGCGGAATCGGCGTAATGCACGATTTGCCGCAATTGTTCGCGGGCAATGCGCTGTTCGTCCGGCGATTTCTCCTTGATGAAGATCTGCTGCTTGACCACGTCGCCGGCGCTGAAGAGCAGGAGGCATTCGGACGGCAAACCGTCCCGGCCGGCCCGCCCGGTTTCCTGGTAGTAGCCTTCAATGTTCTTGGGAAGATCATAATGTATGACAAAGCGGACATTGGGTTTGTTGATGCCCAGGCCGAAGGCGATCGTCGCGCAAATCACCCGGACTTCATCCCGCAAAAAAAGTTCCTGGTTCTCGCTTCGCTCGCCTGCCGTCAATCCGGCGTGGTAGGGCCGGGCGGAAATGCCGTGCCGGGTCAGTTGCGCGGCGAGGCTCTCGGTGCTCTTGCGGCTTTGGCAGTAAATGATCCCGCTGTCGCGCGGACGGGAACGCAGGAAAGCCAGCGCCTGGGCGGATGGCCTGGCTTTGGCGATGACGCGGTAGGTCAGGTTCGGCCGGTTAAAACTGGCCACGAAACACTTCGGCTCGCGCAGTTGCAAAAGCTTGACGATGTCCTCGCGCACGCGCGTCGTCGCGGTGGCGGTCAAAGCCATCATCGGCGTGTTGGGAAATGTTTCGCGCAACTGCGCCAATTGCCTGTATTCGGGACGGAAATCGTGGCCCCATTCGGAGATGCAATGGGCTTCATCGACCGCGATCAAGTTCACGTTCCACTTTTGCAAATCGCTCAAAAGCCCGGCCAGCACCAATCGCTCGGGGGCGGCGTAGAGCAGGCGATATTCGTGCTGATGCAATCCGCGCAGCCGTTGGCGCGATTCGGCCGCGCCCAGGGAGGAATTGAGAAATGTGGCGGCAATCCCGCCCGCCTGCAACGCATCCACCTGGTCCTTCATCAGCGCAATGAGCGGCGAAACGACGACGGTCAAGCCCGGTCGAATCAGCGCCGGCAATTGGAAACAAAGCGATTTGCCGCCGCCGGTGGGCAGGAGCGCGAAGACATCGCGCCCTTCCATGGTGGCGCGGATGATTTCGCGCTGAAGCGGACGAAACGAAGCAAACCCAAAGTAGCGTTTCAGCAACCCAAGCCACGAGTTTTCGTCCGGATTCATCCGCCGCTGAGTAAAGCGAAATTCATAAAACGAGGCGAGATTTGATTTTCACCATCAACAGACACGCCCAACCAATAATGGTCAGAGCTTCTCCCCACCCACCCGCTGCCCACAGCGGCTGTAACCCTTTGTCGCAGAGGCATTTGTCAATAATTCGGACACGGCCCATCTGTGAAAGCGGCGGTTTTCGTTGGCAAGCTGTTAAGTGGGCGGGGATACCTGCCGATGCTAAAACATAAACGGTAAAGCAAAGAGACAACCGAACAAAAGTCTTTGGAAGCATGGAAGCAACAACGGCGGAGAGTCCGCAGGAGAAACGAAGATGAATATGACTAAAGAAGTTGAGGCATCACCGCGGCTCACGGAAGAGCGCAGGTCCAAAACCGGCAAAACCGCCGCCGAAACCATCATGGTTGTGGAAGACGAACCGGATTTGCTGGAGTTGGTCGTCCAAGTCCTTGAGGGGCGCGGTTACACCGTCCTGGGCGCGAGCTCTGGAAAGCAGGCCTTGGAACAATGGTCCCAACGCGATTGCGACATTGACCTGTTGCTGACCGACATGACCATGCCCGACGGCATGACTGGGTGCGAATTGGCCGAGCGGCTCAGGATCGATGCCCCGAACCTGCGAGTCATATACAGCAGCGGGCACATTGCCGGGGTGCCGGGGACCCAACTGGCCCATGTGGATGAGCGGCAATTTCTGGCCAAGCCCTATCGGCCCTCCAAACTCCTGGAAATCGTTCGCAACTGTCTGGACGGCCCCCTTTAGTCTCAGCCTTTGTTCATGTCAGGCGGAACGCGCGGCGGCGATGAAAGCCCGCATTTTTTCCGGGTCCTTTTTTCCGGGCGATTGTTCCACGCCGCTGGAAACATCCACGCCAAACGGCCGCACCGTCCGCACCGCGTCCGCCACGTTTTCCGGCGTCAAGCCGCCGGCCAGGAAAATCGGTTTGCCAAACTTTCCCGCTTCCACCGCCAGTTCCCAATTGAATGTTTCCCCCGTCCCGCCCGCCATTCCCGGCGCATAACTGTCCAGCAGAAAAGCATCCGTCCGGTAATTCGGAATTTCGAGCAGGGATTGGGCGTTCTGGATGCGGAACGCCTTCATCGTCATCATGCCGAATTGCCGGCAAAACTCCGGCGTTTCATGGCCGTGAAACTGCAACAGGTTCAAGGCGCATTGGTGCATGGCCGAAAAGACATCCTCCGGCGCCGGATCGGCAAAAACGCCGACGCGAATGATGAAGGGCGGCAGGCGGCGCGCGATGGCTTGCGCCATTTCCACGGAGATGCGGCGCGGGCTGCCCGGACAAAACATCAAACCCAGCGCATCGGCCCCGGCCCCGACCGCCGCTTCCGCGTCCCCGACGCTCGTAATCCCGCAGATTTTGACCTTTACGTCCACCGTTCCATTAAACGCGAACCTCCCGCCTTTGGCAACCCGGACACCAGCAGGTCGTCCGCCCGCCGCACGGCCCGCGGCGCAGCGCCGAACCGTCCACCGGACAATGACCGCCGCGCTCCCAGCGATGATGAAACAGCCATGACTTCGGCAGGTCCCCATCGTTCTCCCCGACGGTGCGGAGCGCGGCGCGGCTGACGGATTGTATTGTGGCGTGCAACTTCCTGGTTTCCCTTGGATGAAGTTTGCCCGCGGGCCGTCCGGGATGGATCTTGGATTGCCAGAGAATTTCGTCCGCCATCCAGTTTCCGATGCCTGGAAAGCCGCTTTGCAACAGCAGGACCGCTTTGACCGGCGCGCGGCCATGACGTGACAGGAACTGTTCCATCATCGACCGGGTAAATTGCCGGGAGAGGATTTCGGGGGGCCGGTTGCGCCACCAGGCTGGCCGGGTTTTCCCGCGGTGAAACCGGACCCGTCCGAATTGCCGGGGGTCGCTCAAGACCAGACTGTGCCGGCTCTGCCGCAAAACCAGGTGATCGTGTTTGAGCGCAACCGCCGCCGCAGGCTCGATGCGCAACTTCCCGGTCATGCCCAGATGAATGCCCAGCCAGCCGCTGTTGGAGAAGCGGAAGAGCAACTGTTTGCCGTGCGCCTCGGAACCCAGCAACGTCGCGCCGCGCAGCGTTTTCCGGAGAGCCGCGAGGTCAGTCCCGCGGAAGATTTTTTTGCCGGCGCGCAATTGCACGGAGAGAATCTTCCGTTGCAAACCCCGCCCCCATTGCTTGCGGTAATACTCAACTTCAGCCAGTTCGGGCATGAAGCAGCTTAGGAAATCCCCTGGGGCCTGGCAATGGTCAACAATCCGCTCCTAATCTTAATCTCCGGGCACCGGGGGACAGGGAAGAATTTTGAATGCAACACGACAAGATACCGAAATGGTGTTGCCGCCTCACAAATGATATGAGGAATCGACTCACGGCGGCCTGACCCAAACTACTTTTGAAGTGTCGCGCAATTGACCGCTTATTGCACCTTTTTTACTTCCGCATACTTCCGTATGGGCTTGGTTTGGGCCAAACGGCTGATCTGGCTCGATTGGCGCGTGTTCTATTCTTTGACCTAATGCCTTGCAGTCACCAGCAACAAGGGCAACGACGGCGGCAGAGTTCTCATCGGCTGAACTTTTGGCATCACTGTATTTTTCCCAATTGACGGACATGCGTTCTTGCTTGAACGCAGCCGACGAAATTTTGCCTGCTGGAAGGAGATGGTTGTGATGAATCCTCCGGAAAAGGTCGCTGTCATCCGGGACTGCTTCTACAGCGAAGGCCATATCAATTCAGCACCCACAAACCATTCGTAAAACTTTTCCAATTTTTGAAAATGGCTGCGCTCACATTCAGCAGTAAAATAATGACGCTTCCCATCATTGCCAATCATAGTGCCTGCGAAAGACCAACCTTGATTAACGGCCTCGATGTCAAGCGAACGCTTTTTGTCATGCCATTCCATCTGGACGAACCCATCGAAAGTAGGCGCGAGAAATGGTTCTTGAAAACAGTCTGTTCCTCGTACAAAGCGCTTTAGCGTTTCGATCACATCTGCGAGAACATGCGATTTAATCACCTTAGCCCCTTCCCCGTCCCAATTCGGCTTGAGGTCGGAGAGTTCCGCAAGCCGTTGACGCAAAGAAGGCGACAAATCCGCAGACCTGCTAACCACAATTTGATTGATAGAGTCAGCAATCCCAGTTTGCGCGAGAGGCGCAAACGAAAAACCAGACACCACCACCAACGGCGAAATCTCAAACGCTTTCACACGTCGTTCGGCTACATCATTGCTGTTTGCAACGATGCTGCCAGCAAAGTCTTTGCTCCCAAGACTTGGATATTGAATGACGGGTGCGTTCATTATCAATTCGGTTTCGGAAATGTCAGGTCTAGTTTTAATACCGATTGTTGAAATACATCCTTCACACTTTTCAACACGTCGCGCGAAATTTTGTTTCCTCGATAAATTGTTGTCCACATCAAAAACAGACCCGCCGGATAAACCAAAGACCTGTCAAGCATGAGTCGTATTTCTTCGGTCCAATTTTGGACAAGAATGTAAGCAATGGTTCCACCTGAAACAATTTGCTTTGTCGGATCGGCATATTTTAGAAGATATTGCTGCATCGTCTCTATTGAATCGAAGCAGGCGTGAGCGTTTGCGGAAATGGACGTGTTGTTTATTTCTGGCAAAGGCACATGCTCATAAATTTTTGCCACGCAATCCTCCAAAATCTCTAAATCTTTGTCATTGACGGCGTTTTGAAAGGAAACATCCAATTTTTCGGCTGAGATTCTGAATGTCCCGTTCCCGTTAAACAAAGAAAAAGACAATTCGTAATTGAATATTTGATCGCCGCTTCTGACTGCAATTTGAGGAGGTCTTAAACCGTAGCTCGCAAATGCTTCGAGACATTTTTGAGAAACTTCGTCGCAGCGGGCATCTTTGAAAAGAACAGCTTTTGTGAAAAAGCTTTCAAATGCAACTGCGCAAACTTTGGTCGTAATTTCAGCCATCATTGGAACATTACCAACATTCCCACTCTAAAGCAACTACCGCATTTAGTCCAGACCGTTTGTTCCCTCAAGCGATTGCAATTGTCCAACAGGCTGCGCGGCCTTAGACTGCGCGCCATGCTCCTGGAGCAAGCACAACGCCATTATCAAGGCGAAGCCGGACGCCGCTACCAGCAACACAAGCGCGGCATCCCTGATTCCGCCGTCGCCTGGGTCGCGCGGCTGCGCGCCGAAAAACTTTCCCCGTCCGTCCGCCCCGCCGACGCCGTCCTCGAGTACGGGGTCGGCTTGGGCTGGAACCTCGCCGCATTGAAATGCCGCCGCAAAATCGGCTTTGACGTCGCTGATTTTTTGGAACCGTCCGTCCGCGCCCTGGGCATTGAATACATCGCCGAAACAAAAAGGATCGCCGATGGAACGATGGATGTGGTCCTGTGCCATCACACTCTCGAACATGTGCCCGACCCGGCGGCTGTTTTGGGGGAAATCCGCCGGCTCCTCGCGCCCGCCGGCAAACTGCTTCTTTTCGCGCCGCTGGAACGCGAAGCGAAATACAACCAATTCATTGCCGACGAACCGAATCACCATCTGTATTCGTGGAACACGCAGACTCTGGGCAATCTGGTGCGGGAGCTTGGATTCGATGTTGCGGCAGCCGGGACGGGGGAGTTCGGCTACTCCCGTTTTGCGGCGGTTTGGGCTTCGAAACTGCGGCTCGGTGAAAACGGCTTTCGCTGCCTGCGCCGCCTGCTGCATATTGTCAAGCCCGCCTGCGAAGTCCGCATCGTCGCCGTCAAACCAAAATTATGAAGACACGGATACTGGATTCTCCGGCCAAACGCATATCCATCGCGGTGGCGATGCTCGCCGGGCTGATTCTGCTCGCTGCCGCCGTTTACATCTTTCTTGGAACCGCTGCGCTCCAACGGGCCAACGGCCCAAACATTATCGCGGCAGCCCGCGCTTACACCCGGTCCCTGCAACAGCGCCATTTGCCCATTCCGCAAGCCGTGCCGCTCCAGGTCTTGATCAATCAAGGCCTTTTGCAGCCTGCGGATGTTGGGCCATTTCAAGGCTTGGACGCCAATATTTCCCTGACGGCGCGCGACAGCGACGGCGCCCAAACCGTCCTGATGCGGGTCCACATGCCGGACGGCACGGACTTGGTACTGCTCGCCGACGGCAGCGCGCATCAGGTCGCGCGATGATCCAGCCCAACTTCAAACAATCTCCGGCATGACGCCGGGGTGAAGAATTGCGGCGCCTGTTTACTGTTCCGGGAAACAGACAACGATTTTTTGCGCAACCTTTCACGGTCGTTTCCCAAGTAATGTATGGAAGAACTTGCAAATGTGAAAACGACTGGATTCATCCCATCGGCGCGGGGGCAAAAAAATTCAAAGGATTTGCTTGTCTCGTTCGTCGTATGGGTTAAAAGAATGCTGCACGTGTTGTTCGCGATGAAGAATCCTGAAGCATCCGGGCGAAAACAGTGTATGCAAATCAAGGAACGCAATGGCAAAGTCTAAAGGCAAAAAAAAGATCATTTTCTTTTCCCTTCTCGCCCTCGTCATCATCGGGGCAGTGGTTTATGGCAAGTACGCCAAACGCGTGCCGCCGGTTTCCATCACCAAGGAAAAGGCCGCCCGCCGCAACCTCACCGAGGTGGTTGTGGCCAATGGAAAAATTGAGCCGGTTCTGGAGGTCAAAATCAGCCCGGAGGTTTCGGGCGAAATCATCGAATTGGACGTGAAGGAGGGGCAGCATGTAAAGACGAACGATCTTCTTCTCAAGATCCGGCCCGATAATTATGTGGCGGCCCGCGATTCCGCCGGGGCCAATTTCAAATTTGCCACCGCCAGCAAAAACACGTCCGATGCCAACCTGGAAAAGGCCTTTCTCGAATTCAAAAGGAATGAGGCGCTCTTCCAGACCAAGTTGATTTCCGAATCGGATTTCCTGACGGCCAAGACGACTTATGACGTGGCCAAAACCACTTTGGCGGGCGCGGTCGAGCAAGTCAGCATCGCCCGGGCCCAGTTGGTTTCGGCCGAGGCGGACCTTTCCAAGACGGTCATTTATTCGCCCCTGGATGGCACGATCAGCAAATTGAATTCCCAACTGGGCGAACGCGTCGTGGGCACGGCGAGCTTTGCCGGAACCGAGGTTATGAGAGTGGCCAATTTGACCAACATGGAGGCCCGCGTGGATATAGGCGAAATGGACGTGCCGTTGATCACCGTTGGCCAGAAGGCCCATCTGGAAGTGGATTCTTTTAAAGACCAAAAGTTCAACGGCCTCGTGACCGATATTGCCAACTCGGCCAATAACAACGACACTTCCAGCACCGATGCGACCAAGTTCCAGGTGAAGATTCACATCGCGGAAAAGGACGCTTTCCTGCCTGGAATGTCCGTCACGGCCAACGTTGAAACCCGTTATCGCACCAATGTGGTGACCGTTCCGATCCAGAGCGTCACCACCCGCCTGCCCAAAGACAAATCGGGCGGGACCAATGCCGTCTCAACGAACCATGTCGTCCAGACGGCCTCCAGCAATGCGCCAGCCACCAACGCCGCCAAGACCGCTGCCGGCACCAACGGCACTGCCACCAACGTCGCCAAGACCGCTGTCAGCACCAACAGCGCCGACACCAACGCCTCCGCCGCCGGCCAAAAGAAGCCTGACGAAGCGCCCAAACCCATTGAGGTCGTTTTTGTCGTCGAGGGGGACCATGTCAAAATGGTTCCGGTCAAGCGCGGCATCAGCGATGATAATTACGTCGAGATCGTCGAGGGGTTGCATGACGGCCAGGAAGTGGTGTCAGGCGGTTACAAGGCGATCAACCGTGATCTGGCCGATGACACAAAAATCATTGTCACCACCAATGCCGTCGTCCAGGACAAGGAGGCCAAGGCCAATTGAAGACGGAGGACGCGCCCGTGTGAGCCTGATTCGCCTCCAAAACATTTCCCGCCTCTACCAGATGGGATCAGAAACCATCCACGCCTTGCGCGATGTTTCCATGTCCGTCGAGCGGGGGGAGTATGTGGCGATCATGGGGCCGTCCGGCTCGGGCAAATCGACCCTGATGAATTTGCTCGGATGTCTGGACACTTCCTCAAGCGGCGCCTATGAACTCAACGGCACCAACGTCAGCGAATTGGACGACAATCAACTGGCCGAGATTCGCAACCGGGAAATCGGATTTGTCTTTCAAACCTTCAACCTTCTGCCCCGGGCCAATGCGTTGCGCAATGTCGAACTGCCCTTGATCTACGCCGGGATGGACGGCGGCGACCGCAAACGCGTCGCGCTGGAGGCCCTGGCCAGCGTGGGGCTGGCCGATCGCATCCACCATAAACCCAACGAAATGTCCGGCGGCCAGCGCCAGCGCGTCGCCATCGCCCGCGCCCTGGTCAACCGGCCCTCCATCATTCTGGCCGACGAGCCGACGGGCAACCTGGATTCCAAGACGGGCGAAGAAATCATGACCTTGTTACGGGCGCTGTCCGACAAGGGAAACACCCTTTTTATCGTGACCCATGAGGAGGAAGTGGCGCGGCACGCCCACCGCATCATTCGCATCCGGGATGGGCTGATTGCCAGCGACGACGCCCCAAAAACAGCGGCCCCGGCCCCGTGAACCTCTTCATCGAAATCAAAGAAGGGCTGAGCATCGCCTGGGACGCGATCCGCGCCAACAAATTGCGCTCGGTCCTGACAACACTCGGCATCATCATCGGCATCGTGACGGTGACGGCGATGGGCACCGCGATAGACGCCCTGAACCGCGCCTTTCACGACAGCATTTCAATCCTTGGCGCGGATGTGCTCTTTGTCAGCCGCTTCACTTGGGCGGATCGAACCTACGAGCAATGGATCAACGAGAATAAAAGACGCGATATCACCCGCCAGCAAGCCCGCGAGATCGAACAACAGATGTCCATGGCCTCGGCCGTGGCGCCGACCGTCGTCACCTTTCAAAGGGTTTGGTATAAAAACCGCAATGCCAGCCGCGTCGCGATCGTCGGCACGACCGATCAATTCCTGACGACCAGCGGTTACGCCATCGAGCAGGGACGGTTCCTCACCGCGGACGAAGCGGAGGGCGGACGCCCTGTCTGCGTGATTGGCAATGATGTGGCGACAAATTTGTTCCAGCGCGAATCGTCCCTGGGCAAAAAAGTCATTATCGGCGCGCGCCGCCTGGAAGTCATCGGCGTGCTGGAAAAGCGCGGGAGTTTCCTGGGCATGGATAGTTTTGACAATCAAGTCATTATTCCCATCCAACAGCTTTTGATCGGCTACTGGCGCGACCCCAATTTCGATGTCCAGGTCAAGGTCAGGGACCTGGTCCATTTGGAGGACGCGAAGGAGGAGTTGCGCGGATTGATGCGCAAGATCCGCCACATCGCGCCGGGTGATCCGGACGATTTTACCATCAATCAACAGGAACAATTCATCAAAACGTTTAACAAGGTGACGGGGACCATCGCTGCGGTCGGTTTGCTGATCACCAGCCTGTCGTTGTTTGTCGGCGGCATCGGTATCATGAACATCATGTTCGTTTCCGTGGCGGAGCGGACGCGGGAGATCGGGGTGCGCAAGGCCATCGGAGCCAGGCGGCGCAGCATCCTGCTGCAATTTTTGATCGAGGCGGCGTTGATCTGCCTCCTGGGCGGCCTGGTGGGACTGGGCATTACGTATTCGTTGACCGTATTGGCCTCGCATTTTTTCCCCTACTTTCCCATCAACATGTCCCTGCCTGTGATGGGGCTGGCCATCCTGATGTCCATATTGACCGGCGTGACCTCGGGATTTTTGCCGGCGTGGCGCGCGGCGCGCATGAACCCTGTCGATGCCTTGAGGAACGAATGAGAATTCTGCGCACTATTGGAGCCGAACTACAGGAAAGCTTTTTCATGGCGATGGGCGCCGTGGCGGCGCACAAGCTGCGCTCAGCCCTTACCTTGCTGGGCGTGCTGGTGGGCGTCTTCTCCATCATTGTGGTCATGACGGCGATGCGGGCGATGCAGAAGAAAATCGAGGCGGACATCAATCAATTGGGCGGCCAGACATTCATTGTGCAAACGTGGCCGGCGCTCTATTTCGAAGGGCCTGAAGGCTGGCAAAAATATCGGCGGCGCAAACGCATCGACCTCGCGCAAGGCAGGGAGGTGGAACGGCGCGCCACCCTGGCGCTGAGTGTTGGTTTGGATGACAATCCGGCCGACGGGACGATGATCTCGCGCTACGCCAAGTCGCCGCCCACTGTCCATCTGAGCGGCGATACGCCCGGCAGCTTTCCCGCCGTGAATTGGATCATCCATGACGGACGGGGCTTGTTGGATTCCGATGTGGAAAGCGCGCGCGATGTCTGTGTCCTGGGCAGCACTCTGGCGGCAAGTTTGTTCCCCTTCGGTTCCGCGGTCGGGCAGCGCGTTTCCTTCAACAATGTCAATTACAACGTCGTCGGCGTGCTGGAACCCAGAGGCACGATGGCAGGAAGCCAACAGGACAACTTTGCCATCATCCCCATCACCACCGGCATCAATCGTTATGAAGACAGGAGATGGATCAACCTGGCCATCATGGTGCAGGCGCGCAGCGCGGCCGACTACGACGCGACCGTCGATCAGGTGCGCGGCATCATGCGGCTGATTCGCAAAGTGCCGCCGGGACAGGAGGACGGATTTGAAATCATTTCGGCCGATTCGCTTATGGCGCAAATGGAGAGCTTCACCCGCAAGCTGCGCATCGGCATCACCGTGGTCAGTTCCATCGCGCTGCTCGCCGCCGGCGTTGGCATCATGAATATCATGCTCGTCTCGGTCACGGAGCGGACGCGGGAGATTGGCGTCCGCCGGGCCGTCGGCGCCAAGAAGCGGAGCATCATGACCCAGTTCATCATGGAAGCCGTCGTGCTGTGCGAGGTGGGCGGGGTGATTGGAGTGGCCCTCGGGGTGGCGGGCGGGGATATTGCGGCGCATTACATGAAATTGCCCAAGGTGCTGCCGGTGGATTGGATATTCATCGGTTTGGGAATCTGTTCGCTGGTCGGCGTCATTTTCGGCACTTATCCTGCCTGGAAAGCGGCCAATTTGGACCCGATCGAATCGTTGCGTTATGAGTAAATCAACCATGAATCGTATGTTCCACCGGCAATTCAAAATCCCCGTGGCGCTGGCCGCGTTGCTCTGTTTCAGTGGCGCGACCGGGGCAAAGGCGCAGCCGCTTCCCGCTGAAAAAGCCCGCGTCCTGACCATTGAAGAAGTCGTGCAAATGGCGCTGACGAACAATCTGGACATCCTGATCAGCCGGCTCAATCCGGTGATCGATCAATTCGCCGTGAACGGACTTTATGGCGCGTATGAACCCTCGTTTTCCATGAGCGCCGAGCATAATTATGATGCTTTCCAGGGCGGATTTTTTACGCAGACCGGGCAGAATTACGGCGCGACGGTGGAGAGCATCAATTCCTATACTCCAGGTCTGGCCGGCACGCTGCCGACGGGGCTGAGTTATAATTTCACCGGGCCAATTTCCCGGCAGAACGTCTCGGAATTCGGCTTGGCCGGGACCGAATATCAGAGCGGGCCTGGGGTCACTCTGCGCCAGCCATTGTTGAAGAACCTGTGGATCGACAACGCGCGCTATCAGATTCAGGTGAGCAAAAAGACCCTCAAGATCGATCAACTGGCCCTGCGCCTTCAGATCATGACGGTGATTGACAACATCAAGGCGGCCTATTACAACCTCATCTTTGCCCGTCAAAACGTGGAAGTGGAAAGAAAGGCCGTGGAGCTGGCGCGGGAAACGATGCGCGAAGATGAGCGGCGCGTGCAAGTCGGAGCGCTGGCGCCCCTGGACGAAAAGCAGGCGGAATCACAAGCGGCGTCGGCCGAGTCGGACTTGCTGACCGCGCAGACCTCCCTGGCGCTGCAAGAAAACGTCCTCAAGAGCCTTTTGGCCTTCCGGCTCGGCGAATGGACCGGCGTTACACCCGTTCCCTCGGAAGAATTGCTCGCCGTGCCCGAGAACCCGGACGTGCAGGAATGCTGGCGCGCCGGCCTGAAGAACCGGCCCGATTTGCTTCAGGCCAAAGCCAGCGTTGAGAAACAGCATGTCACCATCAAGTACACCTTCAACCAGTTGTTTCCGGAAATCGATTTGCTGGGAAGTTACGGACACAACGCGACCGAGCTGACCTTTGGCGAGAACCTGAACACCATTCGCAACGGCAACTATCCCTTCTATTCCTACGGGATCAGCCTGACCATTCCGCTGGGGAACAGCGGCGCGCGCTACAATTACAAGTCGGCCAGGGCCGGCCTGGAGCAACTGTTGCTGCAACTGAAAAAAGTCGAGTCCACCATTGTGGTGGCGATTGACAACGACGTGAAAACCATCCGGTCCGATTTGTTGAAGGTGGATTCCACGCGGAAAGCGCGCCGCTACGCGGAAGAGGCCTTGCAGGCGGAACAGACCAAACTGGAACACGGCAAAAGCACCAGCTTTATCGTGCTGCAACTGCAAAACAACCTGACGGCGGCGCGTTCGGCGGAAATCCGGGCTTTGGCCGATTACAACATCGCGCTGGAACAACTGGCCTTCGACGACGGCGCCACACTGGAGAGAAACCACATCGATTTACAGGCGCGATAGAGTTTCATCACACTTCCACGCTCAGGCCGGGGGCGGGCTGAATGATCTTCATCTTTGGATACCGATCCCGGATCTGCTCTTCAAACCATTGGCGGGCGGCCAGCTCGCCATGGCCCAGCAGCACCGTTCGCGGAGAGACCCGGCCCACAAAATCCAGCAGCGCCTCCCGGCTGGCGTGCGCTGTCAAGTTGAAATCGCCCGTCTCGCAGCGCCGGGTCACTTCGCCGCCGGCGGCGCTGAAGACAAAAGTCTCGCCGGGTTTGGACGCTTTGAGGCGCCCTCCCGGAGTGGCCGGATCGGCGTAGCCAACAAAAAAGATCGCCTGCCGTTCATCGCCCATCATGCGCAGGGCCAGATCGTGGGCCGGGGTGCATTCGGTCAACATGCCGGCGGTCAGGACAAAGATGCGCCCGCCGGTCAGCTTCATGCTGTTCAGTTGGTCTTTTTCCAGAACCATCAGTTGCAGATCGCGGGTCAGTTTCAAATCCGGTTGCTGGCGGTTGGCCAGATGGGCCTTTTGATCGTAGATTTCGGTGAAGACCCTGCCGAGGCCGCCGATGTGGATCGGTTGGCGGGGGATTCGGCCGGCCTCCATCAACAGGGCCAGCAGTGCGAGGATTTCCTGGGTGCGTCCGAGGGCAAAGGCGGGCATCAAAACGCAACCGCGCCGGGCCAGGACTCGTTGAATGGCTTCGGTCAGGCGGTTAATTTCCCCTTCGCGCGTAAAACCCGGCGGTGGCAGGCGGTTGCCCCGGGTGGTTTCCATGATGAGGACGTCTGCTTGCACGTCGCAAAATCGGGCGGCCCGCTGGAGGGTCTGGTCGTGAAAACAAACATCCCCGGTGTAAAAGAGAGTTTGCGACTTTCCGCGCACAAGGATGCCCGCCGAACCGAGCGCGTGCCCGGCATCGAAAAATTCCAGGTCGGGCGAGCGCAATCCGGCGCGGGCCTTTTGCAAGGCGCCCCATTCGATGGGGCGATTGCATTTAAATCCCTGGAATTGGACCTCATTTTCCTCAACTTGATCGTGAGTGAACAGGGGATAGTCATTAATGCCGTGTTCCTCGCGCTGACGGAGCATGACATTGACGGAATTGTGCAGGACGCGCCCGATCAAACAATAGCTCAGATCGGTCATCAAAACGTGGGCTTTCGGGAAATGGCGCATGGCCACGGGCACTGACCCAACGTGGTCGTGGTGGCAGTGGGAAATGGCAATGGCATCGAGATCTTCGCGCTCCACCTCCGAATAGAGGGGCAAGGCGGCGCGACCGTCACGTTTAGGATGCATTCCCGCGTCCATGAGCAGGCGGAAATCATCAAGTTCAACAAACCAGGCACTGGCCCCGATGTCCGAACCTGGATTGAGATTGACGATGCGCATGAGAAATCAAGCGGAAAACAGGCGGTTTTTGGCCGAAAACAGCCAAAAAACAGCCGCCAAAAGGGGGTTCCAGGCAGGCCGGAAAACACGCCAAAACCCTTGTAAAATCAGGGAAAAAGGGCGGGACAGGAGGGGTATCCGGCACCGATTACAAAAATAATAAAAATAATTGTTGAACATAAGGACAAAATATGAGTCATTACTTACAGGCCTCGGATATGAGGCTGAATGGGTTTTTGGTTTTCCCATTCAGTTGTAGTTCCGGGGTCAAGGGTTGGTTAGTTTGGTTGTTGGGGGCCGGACGCTGCAATGGCGTCCGGCCTTTTTTTCTATGGGGCATTGGTGTTGTGCGCCTTTTCGGCCTCGCGCTGGATGATTTCCTGGATGCCTTCGTATTTGGTGTAACCGGCCGGCGGTTCGAAAAGGCTGCTGTTGGGCGGCTCCAGGTGCAAATCCTGGAATTCCACCAGAGCCGGCGGCGCGCCGACTTTGATCTGAATCGGGAAATTGCCCGAATTCGTTGCCGCCCAAACGGTCATGTCGTAATGTTCGCCATCGCTTTCCGTCACGTTCCATTGGCTTTTATCACACGGCTGGTCGCCGACAGGTTCGTTTCCCAAGGGGACTTTGTTGATTTTAGGAGGGGGTGCGGCGTCTATTCCGGTGCTCTTGCAGTAAGCAATTTCGACAAAGGACCTGAATTCAGGGAAGACCATATACATTCGATTCTTGTCCGGGCGCAGGATGCTGATGGAATGCATATGCTTTAACTGCGCCACTTCCGCCGGCGGCAGATTCGAACCCGCCTCGAATGAATCGGCCTCCAGGCGCATATTGCCCGATAAAACGGCGATATTGCAGGAGACGGCGGTTGGCTCCTTATCGGGGCCGTTGGACATCTGAATCTTCGCCCGGCCGTAAAAGGAGGGGCCTCCGGCCAGCACATCCAGCAAGGCGTGATGGAAGCCGGGCGGAAGTCCTCCGGGGGCGCGAAACTGCCCCTGGACAAGAAAATTGCCCGCCAAAAGCAAAATGCCTGCTGTGAGCTTCAAAAGATGCTTCATGCTGTGTCCCATCCCGCGCGTCTTCCTTTGAACATAAACGCTCCGCGCCGATTGGCCAGAGATAAATGCGCTCCCGGCTACTGCGCCAGGTTTTTGAGGAAGCTCACGTTGACGGAGCCTTCAACGACGATGGGACTGGCATTGGTCAAATAGACTTCGACCGGATCGAGGAGTTGATTCGTCACATAAACGCCGCCGATAAAGCCGGAACCGATGACACTCCAAGTGGAACTGGCGCCAAAGATGTCCTCGACCACAGCGGCGTTCGTTCCCTTTTTCGCCGCGAGGGTGTCCGCCTTCATAGTTTGCTTGACGAAGCCCTGCAAATTGAGGGTCAGGTTGTTCGAGCCGGTGGCCGTGGAATAATTGGTAATGTTCAGACCCTGGATGCTGAAACCGGTTTGCGAGGCAAGCAAAGCATTGGTGGTGTTCAAACCGGACCCGGTTTCCACAACAATCTCCGCGGAATTCGTGCTGAAACTCAGGTAGTTGGTGACAGGGTACAAGGTGTTGGCTGCGCCACCATACAGGATGGCGATCTCGCTCGACACGTTTGTCAAGATTGATTCGGTTGGAGCGGGCGCTTCCTGTATCTGCGTGAGGACAGCGACGTTCGTGACGAATCCGTTGATGTCGGTTGACGGCGTTAGTGTTGTTAAATCATTGGTCTCGATGGCCACACTTTCGTTTGTGGTCCCGCCTGTCACGACGCTCAGGACGTTGTTGGGAATGCCGCCCGGGTATGGGCCGGTTATGATGGTGTTGTTGCTGATCGTCATGATGCCTGCGTCGTTGTTGTCAGAGCCGTAAAAAAAGCCGTAAAACGGGATTCCTCCGACACTCAGGTAGCTGTTGGTTGCGAGCGCCAGATTGTTTGAGAGAACGGTTGAAATGACGGCGGGGCCGGTGGTGATCGTCACGTTGGAGAAGACGGTGGATTGAACCAATTTGGCGCCGGCGCCGAATTGCTGGCCCGTGACCGCTCCCAAGGCCGCGATCAGGCTTTTCGCGGTGTAAGAAGTGACCTGGTCGGCGACCTTCCTGCCGTTGGCGTTGGTTGCGCCTTGCTGGTAAATCATGAGCTGGAGATTGATGTTTTGCAGCACATTGGTCTGAGTTGTCGCGGCAGTCGCCGTGGCGGCGCCGGCCCACAGCGCCAGGGCGGCGGATATCAACGGTTTAATCATGCCTCAATGGTGCCACAAGAATGACGAATGTCGAAGCAAGAATGACCAATGACGCAAAAATGACGAATGACGAAATCCTAATGACGAATGAATGTTCAAATGACCCAATGACGAAAATTCGTCATTGGACATTTTCAATTAGTCGGCGGGGACTGGCCGGTCGATTATTGGTTTTGGGTGATTGAACCGCCACCGTCTGAGCCAAACTTGGGAAGTTGAAGGAATTCTATCGCTTTTTTGATATCGACCTTCTCTTGAGGGTCGTCAGACCACATCATTTCATTCTGTAAAGCGGGAATGGCGTCCTGGCTGCCAAAATCCATGGTCGCGCTAAGGGCGGTCTGGCGAATCTCCGGATCGGGATTATGCAGTTCGGAGAGAATGGTCTTGAGGTTGGCCGGGTCGTCGCTCATCCCCAGTTCATACAATTCGGCTTTGCGCTTTGTAAGGTAATCCTCATGGCTCAAAGCCGTCCCATCCGCCGCGCTGTTAGCCACTCCCTGGCCTTGATCCTGGGCCAAGCTGGAAGCGCGATGAAGGATTGGGGGGAGGGCTGATGGAGCGGTGTTGGTGCTGTCGTCACTGGTGGCTGCGACTGGGGCGGGCGTCTGAGGCTGGCTGGGCTTGAAATGGATGTAAACCGCGGGAAGCAATACCGCGAAACCCAAGACCACGGCGGACAGGATTACTTTGGCTCTCATGAATTTAATTGGCTCCGTTCCAGCATCTGTAGAAATAAATCGAGCCTTTTTAGCAAAGCGGGACAGTGGGTTTTTCCACTGTCCCGCAAAGAAACGATTCTGAAACGAGCCTATGGAGAGTTTGTGCTGGCCTTCGAGAAGGTTTGCTTCACCGTTCCACTCACCATCCAGTTGTTCGTGTTGCTGAGAACACTGACAGTCGTGTATAAGTTCGTGGCGAAGTTTGTGAAACCAGCCGGTGGAGTAGGGCTATAGTTGAGTTCGTACGTCCCGTTGCTGACAACCGTCCAACTGTTTGTGCTCACAACATTCGTTAGAACCCCGCCTTCCGTGGCAGAGCCGCTGACATCGAACGTCGCATTCCAAGTGGAAAACGGCATCGCTGCTTTACCCTTGCCAATCGTTGTTGTCGTTGCAGTGGCTTTACCGCTGCCACCAATATTAATAACCGGATTGGCCGCCGACCCGTTCGCACCTGAATTTGGATTCACGTGGATGCTGATGTAGTCACCATTGAGAGTTCCCGCTATCTTCAAGTTCGTTGTTATGGTGCCAACAAAAATGCCGGCGATGTTTGTCACTTGATTAGCCAAGTCCGAGTTTGTGACGCCATCGAAAAAATACCAAGCGTCATCGCCGGCATATCCGGTTGCACCGGAGTTGCTGTTCGTCTGACTGAGACGGTAATAGATCCCGTCATTAACGAGGTAGTATTGCACATTGGTTCCAGCTTCTATGGCGTTGGTCACTAATGCGGTGAAATTTGTCTGGTAATTCGTTCCTTTCACAGTATAGTTCGTCAATGGGGGCACATTTGTAAAGGTAACTTCGTCTGCGATGTTGGTGTCTCCGTTGGTCAGGTAAACGTAGTTGAGAACGCTAACCACGTTGCTGAAATCCGTCAGGTTGACGCCAGGAACCACGGTGGTGGCTTTAACCAGGCTGGCGTTCTTCACGGTGGAAATGCCAAAACTGGGAGCCAACAATTTGATCAGCCCTGCAGTGTTGATCGTGTACCCGCCTTTATCACTTTCTGTAATGGTTCCAAAACTGGAACCCTTATGCGTATTTATTGTGGCCGCGTCCTGCTGGACAAGGGTGAGCTGAACGCTCAAGGTTTGGTACACGGTTTCGGCCTGTGTGGCAGCCACCGTTGCACCGGTGGCCAGTATCGCTATCGCGAATGTTTTCAATTTATTGATCATATTGTTTATCAGTTAATCGTTTCTACAGTTTCGGTTCTCCTCCGCGCCTGCCTTTGCCATCCTCGCTTTTGGAAAATGACACGGACGACGCGAAATTCTTTATGCATTTTGCGTGTCTGCCTGCGATAACGCAGGATTCATCGGCGTTCTTTATCGTTCAAAAGATCAATTATGTCAAGCACCCAAACCCACTTTTTTGCGAAAAATACGCCAAAAGGGGCTTAAAACCTCTGTAACAGTCTTATTGTGAACCACTTGTGTAAACAATCAATTTTCAAAATAAATCGCAAATATTCAGGCAAATCGGCGATTCTGCATCCAATTTACAGGCAAACCGCCTGAAAATGGCCGCTCTTCAGCAAAACCGACCGGCTTCAGCCGGACGCGCCATTTATCCTCGCTGGCGACGAAAATGCGCTTTTGGCGAAGAATGTCAACAGCTTATTTGATTTTTTTTCAAGGCGCCAGTTTGATGGCTTGGGCGTTGTTGGTTTTTGTCAGATAATAACCGCCGCCATAATTGCTGCCGCCATTGGTTGCATTCAGCAAAATCGCGCCGTAGCCGGTCGTTTTGGCCGCGCCGGTGCCGAAGGTCACTTTCAAAAGGCCGGTCTTGGGGTTGATGGTGCCGCTCAAGGGCGTCGGACCGATTTTGCCCGAGGAGGAGTTGATCGTGACGGCGAAGTTCAACAGGGCATTCGTGTCGTCAATCGTGTCGCGAATGGACAGATTTGTCAGAGTGTCAATGTTCGCCGGGAGATTGGTCCAGAGCGAAAGCAGGATTTGATTGGTGAGAAGAACATTGGTGAAGCCCTTCTGGTATAGTCCGGTTGAGCGGGCGGGATGAATCCACGTCAAGCCGGAAACGCCAACGGCGTCCGTGTTGGTGAGGTCCAGATTGATCCAGCCCAGGAGCAGGCCTTTGCCGCTGTAAAGATTGGCGTAGATGGGAACGAAGCCGGTTTGGGAAACGGGCGCCGTTTGGCTAAAGGCGGTGCCATCGGCCAATGCCCCGGTGATTTTGGCTGTGGCTGCGGCCGGGTTTTTGGCTGTGCCCGCGTAATTGGTGATCAAGGCATAGCCGTCGCCGCCGGGCGACGTATTGGGCGGCAAATTGGTTGGCTCGTTGTTGGTGTCCGGCGGGATGAGCAAGGTGTACTGGGCGGAAGGCAGCGTATTGGTGGCGCGGTCGGCCAGCAGCGAGGCATTCCAGGCGACGCCACTATTTGTGCCGAAGACCGAGCCGGAGATGAACGGGGGATTGGTGGGAATCAAAGTCATGTAAAGCCACACCGGGTTGCGGGTGGGCGGGAGTTTATTGGTGGCGCTGCCGAAGCCGTCAAACGCGCCAACGACGGAGTAGGCGGCGCCTTGAAACAACAATTTGCCGCTGTAATTGCCATTGGTGCGGACGACCAGGCCGCTGAGCATTCCGGCGGTGTTCCCGGTCACGGCGGCAAAGGAATTGCTGACCATGAAAAGGCCGTTGTATGTGCCACGCGCGGCAATGTAGATGTTGGTCTCGAAGTCGGCCGTGAGGGTAAGGTCGGATTCCATAACGAAGGTGATGGAATTTTTGTTGGTGGAAGTGGAACTGGTGGGCGTGGCCTTGGTCCAGCCTCCGAAGAGGCAATCGGCCGCCGGCTTGGCGGTAATCTGGTATTCCTGGCCGATGTTCAAGGCGTTGGTCGTTGGTTTCTCGCCAGCTACGAACGCTTTGATCGGCAGGAATGTGCCGGCGCCGGCGCCCGTAATAATCAGGTCAAGCGGCGCGCTTTCCACGTTAAAGAAGCGGCGCGTCACTGTCGCGGAAGATTTGCCCGAGAGGTCTTCGGCGTGGACGGCGATGATGTTGGTGCCAGGGAGGATGCCGTTGGTGACGGTCCAAAGCATCGAATTGGCGGCCAGGCCATTGGGGAGGGCGGCCGAGCCAGTGGTGAGGGCGGCCTGGCCGCTGATCACATTGGTGCCTTGATTGAGGTTGGTGAGAATGTAGAAAACGTTCCAAATCCCGTTCGGGCCGGTCGCCTTTCCCGTGACCAGGTTGGTGGTCCGCCCTCCGGAGGCAGGGAAAGAGATGGTGATGCCCGGACGGGAAGCGGTCCCTGTCCCTTCGGTGGTCAATTCGGCTGGGGCGCTGGTGACCGAGCCGTAGAGGTTGGTAACGATCACGACATACGTGCCGACGCCGGTTGCCGCGAAAGAACTGTTGGTGGCGCCGGGGATGTTTGTGTCATTGAGCTGCCATTGATAACTCAACGGCGGCGTGCCATCCGCCACCACGGTAAAGGTCGCCGAGGAGCCGAGCTGGCTGACAGGATTCGTAACGATGGACGGGGAGAATAAGACGTCGAGAGTTGCGACGGCACTGGTGACGGAGCCGAACGCATTGGAAACAATGACCAAATAAGACCCGGCGTCACTGGCCGAGATGTCCGTCAACGCGAGCACATTGCCATCAGCGCCCGAGATGTTTCCGCCATTGAAGAGAGCGTTTGAATTGAAGAACCAGCGATAGTTCAGGGGCGGCGAGCCTGTAGCCACCACCGAGAATGTGACATTGGAGCCGGCCAGGTTGGTCTGGCTGCCGGGCTGGATGGCAATGGCAGGGGCGGTGCCGGCGAGGCTCAACTTGTAAATGGTGCCACTGCCGTTGGTCCCGCCGTCGGTGGTGGTGCCGTACAAATTGCCGTCAAACCCCGGCGTCAAGAGCGAAGGGAGAGAGAAAGGCTGGCCATAGTAGTGGAAATTGTTGACGGAAGATTGGAGGTTGCCGCCGTAGCTCCCGGAAGACCTGGTCAACCAGACGAGGTTGGTTGCGGCGCCGTTCGTCGCATTGAAAATAAAAACTGCGCCCCGTTGATTGGCGCCGCCAGCGGAAGCAACGCCGTAGAAAGCGCCGGCGGGGCCGGGAACCAGCGAGCCAATGGGATAATAGCCATCCAGAAATTTTTCATCGAAAGAGAGCAAATTCGTAAACGAATTGGCGTTGGTGGGCGAGAAGCGGAATAGAGTGCCGTCGCCGGACCCATAGCCGCCAAAAAAGTAGCCGTTTTGGTAGATGTAGTCATCATTGTCGCCGCCGTATTGGGTGGTGCCGTAGAAGTTGCCATCAGCGCCCTGAACCAAGGTGTTGGGCGTGGCGCCATCCGAGGGGTCGCCGTTCACGTTCGTCTGTGTGCCAAAGGTGTGGAGGAGGCTGAATTGCCCCGAAGGCGTAATCTGAAAGATGGTGCCATAGCCAGAAATGATGTTTGTCTGGAGGTTTGTTGTCCCTGGAGTGGTGGTGACATTTGTTCCAACGATCCCTCCCGAAGAGGCGGTGCCATAGAAATTACCGTCGCTGCCTTGCACCAGCGGGGCCGACGGATTTTCACCGGTGGGAAAGGCGGAGTAGAAGTACTCAGCAACGCCGGGAATTACGGTGAACGCATGGAGGAGTGTGAACGCGCCATTGGTGGTAATGGCGAAAACCGTGCCTTGGCCCGGTCCATAAACGCCATTGGGATTCTCGCCGCCGCCGTGTTCGGTTGTGCCGTAGAACCGCCCATCGGAGCCTTCCACCAGCGCGGCGACGGGAGTGTTGGCCCCCAGGTCACCGTCGGTGTCAAAGTTGTATAAAGTAGTCAGTTGGCCGTTGGTGGTCATCTTGAAGACGGTGCCGGCAATGGAGGAATTAGTGAAGATGTAGATGTTGGTGACAGGAAGGCCGTTGCTGGGACTCGTAACGACGACGGTGTTTGTAAAATAGGAAAGGCCGCCAGCCTGGGTGGTCCCGTAAAGGTTTCCATCGCTGCCCAGAACCAAAGCGTTGGGGTAGGCGCCATCGAGTTGAACATAATTGGTGTAGTAATTGGTTCCAACGAGGCCATTGGGGGAACTGGTGATGTTGGTCTGTGTAACCGAGCCAAATTCATATAAGGCGCTGAATTGGCCATTAGTCGTCACTTTGAAGACGGAGCCGAAGCCAACGTGATTATCTTGATCCAAAGCAATGAACGGACCGCCAAAAGCCATTGTGCCATAAAGAGTGCCATCGGGGCCTTGCACAATGCCCGTTTGACCAGAATAGTTGGTGAAATTGCAGAGGACCTTGAGCGAAGTGCCCGGCAGATCCAGGACGCTCTCAAAGTGTTTGAGAAATCCCTTGCCAACCTGCTTTTCAGTCAGTCCGGTAATGATGCCGCCAAAATTTGTATCCGGGAAGGTGTCCCAAATAAAGTCGCTGCCTTGAAATTGAGGCAAATAAGAGCGGAGGTCAAAGTTGCCGCTGAAAAATGCCTGCATTGAAACGGGGTTACTGGGGCTGTTCGTAAAGACAACCACCGGACCGTTGAGCGAGGCGAGAAGGTTGCTCAAGATCTGGCGAAATTGCAGTTCTTTTGTCAACTCGTTGGTGCTCAGATTGAAGAGGAAAGTATCACCTGAAGAGCGGTGGCGAATGAATTGCGAGGCGGCAAAATACTCATTGATGGCGTTGGTAAAAGCGCCTTGGGCCGCCGGAAGATCATTGGTCGAAACAACGGTCAAGGCGCTTGGGGAATTGGTCAGAATGCCTCGAAAGATCCATCCTTGCCAAAGTAGTTGGAGGCGGTGGCTAATTGGACGTCAAGGTTGTAAGAGTGGGTTGTGTAAATGAACAGTTCAGCGGTGTCGCACATCGCCTGCAACATCTGGACGTCGCCCCAGTCCAGGGTGACCGCGCCCATGTGGGTTTCATTGGTCGTTAAATCGAGGGTGAAATTGGTGTCAGTGACCCGGGCCAGATTGCTCCCGACGGCGCTGATGACGGACAAAACATTGGTGCGGAGCTGGGCGGTGAATTCATCGGCGTTCAACGGTGGCGTTGTCGATGGGATTATCAGGTGGCCGTTGGCGTTGGTCTGTCCTTGAGCCTTCCAGTTATAAATGTCGCGCCCGGCGCTGGCGATGCCGATGCGGGTGAGGAAATTGCTTCCCGCCGGCTGGTCGGGCAGGGTGAGCAACTCCGTCATGGCATAGAAGACATTGTAGGTGGCATTGGTCGGGGCCAGGCTGACGGCGTTGGAAAAGTTGATGTTGGCGGCGTCGAGGTTGGTAACAGCGAGGTCGTTAATGCCGTTGGTGTAGTCCTGGCCGGCGGTTTGCGCGCCAGCCGCCGGGGCCATGGCCAGCAATGCCGTGATCAATAGTGCTGTGGATGTTTTCATTTTTGTTGAATGGTTTGGTTCAGTTTCAGAGCATTGATAAAGTGTTGGTCGTGGGGGGCGTGGTTTGCAGGATCAACTGCCCGACGCGGCTGCCAGTCAATTGCAACGTGGCGCTCGGGGCGCGAAGATCATTGGCGCCGGAAACGAAGCGGACACCGTTGCGCAGTTCCCAACGGCCGTCGGCCAGGCAGCGCAGGGCGCCGGCTTCGAGGCGGTTGGCCGGGGAGAGCAGCAGCGTGACGCGGCGCAGTTCGACATACTTCGCGGCGTCGGGTCCAAGCCAGCGGCGGAGGGAGGCCAGGCTGGCGGCCGGGGAGGAAAGGTCGCGGGCTTCATAGGTGACGCCGTCCAGGACGCCGATGGGAAGCAAGCCAATGCGGAAGAATCCCTTGCGCTGATAATCCATGTAGGCCCGGTCCACGCGCACGACAGCGGAGAGTTTGAAGGAGCCGGTGGTGTAGAGAGGAACGACGGCGCGCTGCACGGAAACGCCTTGTCGCAGAAGCTCGGAAACAGTTTGAGCGCCCGCCTTCATCAGAAAAAAACAGAGAAGGCACGCAAATGTTTTGACAGCGGTATTCTTCATTTCATCCCAGCGAACGCATTCCCACAGCTAATTCATCAAGGAAATCGCATCACCAAATATAATGATTGGTGAATCACAACAAAATTGCCGTGATTTGTCAACGGAAGTTCTTGGGGAATTCTTGGGAAGCGTTGGATGGACGAAAGTTGACTTGGAGGCGCCAAAAGAGGCGCGGAAACGGGCTTGCTTTAAGGCAGGCTCCGGCACATGGTCTTGCGCATGGGTGTACCCAATGTTCCGGCGACCGTCACTGCAGAGCAAATCGGGGAGCTTAACCAGAAGCTCTCGCACATGCGCCATGAGGTCAACAACCAATTGGCCCTGGCGGTCGCGGCCCTCGAACTGATGCGATTCCGGCCTGAATTGCGCGACAAGATGCTCGACACCATCGCGCAACAATCGCCCAAAATCACGGCCGAGATCGCCAAATTCTCCGCTGAATTTGAGCAGATGTTCGGCATTACCCGCGATTGACCGGCTGGCCCCGCTTTATTTCGTAACTTTTGACCGGGCCGGGGCGTCTGTTGTGTCATGCCGGCAGGCGCGTTCAGCGACCCGGCCAAAACGTAAACAAACATTATGAAGAAACTGATTACATGTCTCGCAGCGGGGTTGCTGGTCGTCGGCGCGCAATCGCTCATGGCCCAGTCCACGACAAACTCGGTCAATCCACCCGGCACTAAAACGCCCGGAGAGCACAAGGGCCTGGCCATACTGAAACTTGTGGGCTTGACTCCAGCCGACGTCAAAGGCCTCACCCCCGAAGAGCGGCACGCCAGGATCAAGGCAGCGGCCACTACTGTTGCGGCCGAATTGCAGGCGAAGAAAGCCAACGGCACCCTGACTGTCGAGGGACAAACCAGGCTGGATCGCATTGAAAAGTATTTGGCCCACGCCGGCCACAAAAAGGCCGGGACGCCGTCGGACAATTAAACAAGATTGTTCTGCTTTGTTTTCGAAGGGCTTTTGTTGGAAACTCGCAGCAATGGAACCGACTGATGCGGAACTGATCGCCGCGGTCCTGGACGGCGACACCGCCAGTTTTGAGCCGCTGATCCGGAAGTATCAGCCGCGCGTCTTCGCCACGGCCCGCCGTTATGCGCGGCGGGAAAGCGAGGTGGAAGACATTGTCCAGGAAGTGTTCATCAAAGCCTTCCAGAAACTGAATGGCTTTCGCGGCGAAGCGCCCTTTGAACATTGGTTGATGCGCCTGGCCGTGCGAACGTGCTATGACTTCCTGCGCAGCCATCAACGCAACCGGGAAACGGCCTTTTCCGAATTGACCGAACCGGAGGCCGATTGGCTGGAGCGGTTTGTCGTCCAGCCCGACGCGGCGGGGGAAAACGCCGACGCGGCGCGGCAGTTGGTGGACAAAATTTTATCGCGGCTCCCGCCCGCGGCGCGAATGGTGATTACACTGTTGGAAATTGAAAGGCGGCCCGTCAAGGAAATTGCCGCGCTGACCGGGTGGTCCGTGCCGTTGGTCAAGGTGCGCGCCTTTCGCGCGCGCGGGGAAATGCGAAAGATTTTAAAAAGCATCTGCAAAGAAAAGTACCTGTAACCGCCCGGCGGGCGGGGTCGTCTAAATGATTGTCTTATGAACTGGAACGAGTTGCATGACAGATTGATTGCCGTGGCGGGGAAAAATCCTCCCGGCGACCATGTTCCGTATGCCTTTGAGAAGCGGATCATGA
This sequence comes from uncultured Verrucomicrobiae bacterium, assembly GCA_963813995.1. Lineage (GTDB taxonomy): Bacteria > Verrucomicrobiota > Verrucomicrobiia > Limisphaerales > Palsa-1400 > DASRLE01. The sequence goes on from CAWFAZ010000041.1 coordinate 152,589, forward strand.
GCCGGCTGGCCGCCGTTGCGCCGCCGAATCCCTGGGCATTGTGGGGCGGCCCGCTGTGGCGCGCCGCTGTTTCGTGCGTCGCCATCACTGTCCTGTGCGGCCTCTGGTCGTTGGCCGCGAACCGGCAGGCCGATTCGCCGGAGAGTTTTTCCCAGGCTTTTGAAGCCGCCGTGGTCGCGCCGCCCAGCCAACACGCCGAGGATGCCTGGTGAGTCCGTGGAAGGTCATACTGGCCACCATGGTGATTTTTGGGTGTGGCGTGGTCACGGGCGCGCTGCTCATGAAAACGGAACTCCCGCCCGCGGGCGTGCCGGCGGAGCTGGCTCAACATCCTTCAACTTCCTCCAATCAGCCGCCGCCGCTGGCCCAAATCCAGAGACCCGAATTTCTTCGCCGCATGCAAAAGCAATTGGAACTCACCGCCAGCCAGCGCGACGAGATCGCAAAAATCATGAAGGCGAGCCAGGAACGGAACCGGCCGTTGTGGGACCGGATTGCCCCGCAAATGCGCGAGGAAGTGAAAAGAGTGCGTGAAGAAATCCACCAGGTCCTGACCCCCGACCAGCAAAAGAAGTTCGACGAGATGCTCAAACCCCGCCCGCGCAAAGCAGACGGCACGGGCGCCGCGGCCGCTCGGCCCGAACGCCCTCCCATCGAACCGCCGGCGCAAACCAACGCGCCTTGACTATATTTCACTTCCGCAGAAAAATTCATGGCTGACCACGCCAACCGCCAAACCGTTGAGGTTCATGTGAATGTTTTCCACCAGCGGCCATGATTAAAGCAGTTGCGGCTTTCTGCCCCTCGAACCTTGCCCGCAATGGGTTTGATCTCATCTGATTGACGCCGAGGGGTTCCAGCAAACCCATCATGCCACGCTGTATCATGACAAGGCTGAAATGATTCATCGCCGGCATTCTCCCGCAAAGATCCAACGGTGTGAGCTGGCTTCCATTGACCGCATTGACATCCGCTCCGTATTTCAGAAGCAGTTGAACCATGTTGGTATCTCCACGAAGCGCCGCCAGATGCAATGGCGTGTCTCCCAGAAGAGAGGTTAGCCCCGGTCCTGGATACAAACTGCGGCCTGGCTCAACTGGCGCGGCGGCTTTGCTGGCATCCGCCTTGTGCTTGAGCAACATGGCTGCGGCTTCCGTTGCTCCCTGAATTGCCGCCCAATGCAACGGCGTGAAGCCGGACCGGTCCACTTGATTGACGTTTGCTCCGGCATGGATCAGCAGGGCCAGGGCATTGGTCTGGTCGTAATAGGCCGCCAGATGGACGGGGTTCGGACCGTCAACCGAAGTTGCGGATTTAAGCGCGGTGCTCTTCTTCAAGAGCAGCGTTAAGATGTCCGTGTAACCGGCGGCGGCGGCAACGTCCATCGCAGAGAAGTTTTGGTGGTTCTTCGCAAAGGCCAGCGACTTGTCCTGTGCAAGCAATGCCGTGACGGTCGGCAAATCGTTGGCGTAAACGGCATCAAAGAAATTCTCCCCGGCCCCGTGCTGGAGCAGCAGCGCCTGCATCTCCGTGTTTTTTTTGATCAGCGCGCGGCCCAGTGGTGACAGCCCCCAGGCATCTGTGGCCTGTAAATCACAATTTGCCGCGATGAGCATTTTGACAATCTCCACATTGCCATCCCCGGCAGCGATATGAATCAATCCCTTGCCCATCGTCATGGTGCCAACGGCGGAGGGCCTCTGTTTTAAAATGGCCTGGAGCGCATCCGGGCGGCCGGCCAGGACTGCGGAGGTCTCATCCCATTTCGCACCGTGGGTTTCGAGGAAGCCCATCATGTTGGTCTGGCGCAACTGCGCGGCCAGAAGCAGCGGAGTCTGTTGAAGTTCATTGGTTTGGTTTGCGAGTTGCGGATCGGCATTCAAGAGCCGGGTCGCTGCATCAAGGTTGCCTTTGCGCACCGCTTGGAAAATATCCGTCTCGGCGGATGATTCACTCGGCGGGGCGAACGGGCTCGGGTTTTGGACCGCCGAAATTCGCGGTGTTTCTCCCGCGTTGTTGGTCGCGTCCAAGCTCGCTCCTTCTTTCACCAGCCAGTCGAAAACGTCGCGTGTTCTGGTCCTGGCTGCGATGAGCAGAGGCGTATCGCCATCGTTGTCGCGCGCCTGAAAATCCACTTTCGCGGCGACAAAAGTGTTGTCGATGCCGCGTATGAAAAATAGTGGCTTCTGATCCCCCAAAGCTGCCAGATAATGCAACGGTGTTTTGCCCTGGTCATCTTTTGCCGAAAGGTCTGCTCCGGCCTGCACAAGCATATTGACACATTCCCCGGCTCCGCTCCACGGCCATTTGCCGGACAGAAAAAGATGGGCCGGTGTCCGGCCATGCTTGTCGCGCAAATTGGGATTGGCCCCGGCATCCAACAGCAAGCGGACGGCCTCCTTTTTGAACGAGGTGTCAGCGGTGGCCAGTACATGTAATGGCGTCAATCCGTCGTTGTCTTGCGCGTTCACATTCGCCCCGGATTTTACCAGCAGTCGAAAAGGTGAGTTCGTGGTGGTTTCATCCGTATCCCAACTCCATATTTTTTCGGCAAACTTATGCAACGGCGTCCGGCCTTGATGGTTGGTGGCGTTGAGGTCGGCTCCGTTGGCAATCAGGCTCGCCATCCGGTCGATCAAGAGATCCTGGCCGGCGCGGTGCAACGGGGTGTTGCCGTCCGCGTCTGTTGTATTGATATTGCCGCCGCCGGCGCCAAGCAGTTTTAAGAGCGGTTCGCGGTCAAAAAACAAATCCGTTTTTTCGTCTGTTGCAATTTGGATGGCCGAATGTCCGGCGTGATTGGTGGCCTTGACATCAATTCCAGATGCCAGCAAAAAACTTGTGGCTTGTAAAATGGCCGCCGGGCCTTGTTCGTATTGCCCGACTGTCAAGTATTTCGCATAGATTTCCCGGCGCGGATCCTGCCCCATCCGCGCGAGCCAGTTCGTTGGCGGACGGTCACGAATCACCAACTGAAAATACATGGGAATGATCCGGTGCAGCAGAGTATTGCCGTCGGGATCACGAACATTCACATTTGCCCCGCGGTCCACCAGCAACGCCGCCGCGGCGAGATGACCGTTCAATACGGCCACTTGCAATGGCGTGAGTCCAAGTTCATTACGGGCTTCGAGATTATTGGTTGCCTCCGTCAACGCCACGAGCGCGGCGAGATTGCCCCCGGATGCGGCTTCGTGAAGGGATGTGGCAATGGCGCGGTCAGGAGGCGCGACAACAGATTTATCGCTCAACAACAAACGAATCGCTTCGGTGTTTTGCGAATGCATGGCCGCATCAAGCGGTGTCCAACCGTTCGTGTCGCGCACATCCGTCGCCGCATGGGCGGCCAGCAGCAACTTCATGTGTTCGACCAGGTTTTTCCCGGCGGCAATGTGCAGCGCAGTTTGCCCGGCAAGATTAGTCGCAGCGGGCAACGCTCCGGATTGCAGCCAGAACGCCGTCATGGGCAGTTGATTATTCTGGACGGCAAAATGCAACGGCGTCTGCCCATCTTTATTCGTGACTTGCGCCAGATTCTTATCAGTGGATGAAAGCCGCCGCGCTTGTTCGATGTCGCCCAACGCGGTGGCGGCAAACGCATCGTAGTCCGCGCCATGTTTGATGAGCAGGTCGCGGATCTGGTGCCAGCGAACGGAATCAAAATCATTCTTCTCCGCCGCCGCCGCTTCGGCGACGGCAAAGGCTTGAAGCAAGGGTGTTCCATCTTCGGCTTTTCCTTTGGCAGACACACTGGCCTTGAGCAGGGCTTGCACGGCTTCCAGCTCTCCGCGCTGCGGGGCGGCGGCCAACAAAACGGCACCGTGTTCGGCCAAAAGATCGGCGGCACTTTTGGCCGGTTGGCGCGGTCGTTTTGCCGGCGATGATTTTATGCGTGATTTTGATCCGAGCGGATGCGCGCGGTCTTGTCCGAGCATCCGTGGAACGAGCTTGCCGTCACTGTGAGTGATGCAGAGTTCGAACGGAGTGGTTTTGTCGTTCGTGAAAAGTTTTTCTCGAAATGGATCAGCGCCATAATCCAGAAGCCAGTCGGCCATTTCCTCGCGCTGCTCGGTGAAAGCCAGATGCAGCGGAGTGACGTAGCCGAACGCCATGATGTTTGGGTTGGCTCCGGCCTCCAGCAACAATTTACAGAGGTCTGGATGGTTGTACCGGATCGCAATATGCAAGGCAGTATTGTGGGAGCCGCTGATTATGGTGTCGTCAGTCTCGTCGATATCGACGCCGAGTTCAAGCAGTCGCTTGACGAGCAGGGCATTGCCTGCGGCTGCTGCATCGAGCAGAGGCCGCTTGAAGTTCCAGGGATAGGTTGCGCGTGCCAGATTGGTGTTGCTTTCCAGCATCGCACCGGCCTCATTCGTGTTGTTTAACGCAATGGCGTTGAAGAAAGCTTCAATCTCTTGCTGGCTGGGTCTTGTTTGGGCCGGGGCGAGGGACAAGCTTTGGATTAAAATCAGGCAGGCCGCGACGACAATTCTGCCTGCGCCAGAAAAACCTGTCCCCGTGGTGCTCATGGGCGCATCATGGTCGGAACAATTCCACCGGACAAGATTTGAATGCTGGTCTTCAGTTTCCATTTTAGGATTTCGCTTCATTTCCGCCCGCCCCGCCGGCCGAGCCGGAGGGCGTTGCCAATCACCACCAGGTCCGACAGGCCCATGGCCGCCGCGCACAAAATCGGGCTGAGAAATCCCAACGCCGCCAGCGGAATGGCCGCCGCATTGTAAAAAAACGCCCAAAACAAATTCTGCTTGATCGTGCGCAACGCGGCCTGCGCCAATGCGATCGCTTCGGGGATGGCCTGTATGTTTGACTGGAGCAGAATGATGTCCGCCGCTTCGTTGGCCACATCACTGGCTTCACTCACGGCGATGCCCAAATCGGCTTGCTCGAGAGCCGGCGCATCGTTGATGCCGTCGCCCACGAACGCGACCCGCTCGCCTTTCTCCTGCAATTGCCGGACCAGATCCGCTTTTTGCCCGGGCCGGATTTCGGCGAAGACGTTCTCGGCGGCAATGCCGGCCAGCGCGGCGATCGCCCGGGCGGTGCGCTGATTGTCACCCGTGACGAGAAAGATTTTCAGTCCCATCCGCCTGAGTTCCCGCACCGCCCCGCCGATCCCCGGCTTGGGCGCGTCCCGCAAGGCGATCATCGCGGCGAGTTGCCCATTGAGGGAAAGGCCCAGGAGGGTCGCGCCTTCGGCCATCCACTTTTCGGCAAATGCCGCGCCGGGCGAAACATCAATGCCGCCGCTTTTCAACCAATGAACCGAACCCAGGCGCGCCGTGGCCGGACCGTCCGCGCCGCGCTCCACTGTGGCCTCCAGTCCCGCGCCCTGGATTTCCCGCCAGCCGGACAGATTCATTTTTTCCGGCGATAATTTTGCCACCGCCACGCTGAGCGGATGATTGGAGCCTCGGGCCAGGGCCGCCGCCAGCTTGAGCGCGGCGTCCGGGCAGGAAAATATAATTGACGCAACGACGGCCGGCCGGCCCAGGGTCAGCGTGCCTGTTTTATCGGCCAGAACAGCGGTGAGGCGTCCGGCTTTCTCGAGGGCGATTCCATCGCGAATCAGAATGCCCCGCCGGGCGGCCGCGTTTGTTCCCGCCAGGATCGCCACCGGCGTGGCCAGGCCCATCGCACAGGGACAAGCCACAATCAGCACCGCGACAACGGCCAGGATTCCCGCCGCCAGATGGCTCTCCGGCGGATGCGACGCCCAGAGAAAATGCCCGAGAAATTCGTTCCACCGCCGCGCCCCGCCAAAAGCCAGCCCCCACCACAGCCCGGCGCCAATGGCAATGAGCACCACAACCGGCACAAATACGTTGCTGATGCGGTCCGCCAAACGCTGGATGTGCGCCCGGCTGTTTTGCGCCCGTTGCACTGCCGCAATGATATGCGCCACCGCCGTCGCCTCGCCCACGCCCGTGACCTGCATGAGGATCTGGCCGTCCAAATTCACCGTGCCCGCGTAGAGGTTGCTGCCGGACTCCTTTTCCACCGGGAGCGATTCGCCCGTCAGCATGGCTTCATCGACACTGCACCGGCCCTGGGTCACTTTGCCGTCGGTTGGCACGCGCGCGCCGGGGCGCAGCACGACGATGTCATCGGGCCGGAGCCGCGCCACGGGAACTTCCGTTTCGGTTCCATCGGCGTTTTGCCGCCGCGCCGTTGCCGGGGCGAGGCGAAAGAGCGCGCGCAACGATGTTTCGGCGCGGCGGCCAGCCAGTTCCTCCATCCAATGGCCGATGCTGATGAGCGTGATAATGGCCGCCGCCTCCATGAAATAAAGATGCCCGCCCGCGCCCGACAGCAACGCCCACGCACTATAGCCAAACGCCGCCGTCGAACCCAGCGCAACCAGCGTGTCCATGTTCGACGCGCCCGACCGCAATTGTCTCCATGCGCCGCGATAAAAGCGCGCGCCGCACAAAACCTGCACCGCCAGCGCCAGCGCAAAAGACAGCCATCGAAACCACGCCTGCGCGTCCCAATGAAAAAGCCATTCCCCGGCCATGAGCGGCACTGTGCCCGCCAGGCCGATGACGACGTTGAAGCGCCAGCCCGCGAGGACCGCCGGCCTTTTTCGTTCGCTTTCGGCCGGGCCGGCTTTGCCTGGTAACCCGCCGCGGCGACCGCCTCCAACAAACTGGCAACCTTCGTTTCAGAGCCGGCCTGCCATCGGACCCGCGCCCGCCCCTCCTGCAAGGACACATCCGCGCCCGCCACGCCGGGCACGCCTTGCAGAGCGTCGGTGACGTGCCGGGCGCAATTGGCGCAATTCATGCCCGCGACCAGCAACTCGGTCACGAGCGGCGAAGCCTCCAAGACATCCAAGCTCAATGATGCCATACCATTACACTATGCCCGCTTTTGGTGAATTTGGAAGAGCAGCATATCGGTTTGACCCGGTTTGACTGGGTTTGACTCACCCATAAGCTATTCATTTTGTAAATCATTCACCTTAAAGTATTTGGATATAATTTGGTTGTCATCTTGACCAAACAACTTATATTTAACTAAGTTTATCGCGGTTTGCCCCGCCTTCGCCGTGACTGCTACGGCGGGCAGGCCCGCCTTGACTGACTGCCTGATACCCGACCTGTCGGAAGGATTAACGATAACGGAATGGCCTCGAAAAGGCACAAAAGGCTCATAAGTTTTGCCCGAGCCATTCTCCAGATCGCTGCGACTGACTGCGACACGGTGCGACGGACGTGATTTTTTGCTGCCGGAATTCAACGCAAAGTCGCCAAGGGCATCCGCCGCCGCCAAGGCTGAGGCGGACAGGAAAGGCGCAAAGAAAGACCGGATTCTCCTTGGGCAGAAGAAATCGTCAGGGGAATGGGAACCATGAACTCTTTCCGTCTGATTCCCCTGCGGATCATTCAGGAGGGCAGAACGATGGATTGGGAGCGCGTGCGTCTCGCGCGCGGTGTTTGGCGTCCCGCCAAACACATCTTTGACCGGAAGCACGGGGCGAGACGCCCCACACAGCGACCGGGACGGTGGCGCTCCCCGGACATTCCGACACTTCCAATTAGCGCGGCACAGCGTGCTCATTTGACGATTTTAGCACAAAAGGCGGAAATTGCACAGGTCATGGTGGAGATCTTTTTTATAACACGAAACCCCTGCAAACATTGGTCGAAACGCGTGCCGGGGGCCTTCTTGTCAAGTATGTATTCTTGACAAAGGCCCAAAAAAGCGGGCTTTTCCACAGGGGCAGTGCATTTTTAGGGCCAATTATTCGACGGGGCCTTGCGAACTGAGAATGAACGGGCCGGCAAGAACCACGGCGGGGAGCAATCCGTGTTTTTTCCGAAATGTGAGCAGCCAATCCCGCTGGACATTTGCCAATGCTTCCGGTGCATTGCCACTCTTTTGTACGGCTGAATAAAAATCCAACATGAAATCGCCGCTCGTCCTGTCGAATACCGGCCACAGAGTCATTAGAAGATTCTGCGTGCCAGCTTGAACAAAGCCACGTCGCAAACCCATGACTCCTTCGCCGTATCTGAGTTCTCCGATGCCGGTGTCACAGGCTGAAAGGACAACCAGCCAGGTATTTTGAAGATCGAGGCTGCCGACTTTTTCCGCTGTCAGAATGCCGTCATTATCCGTGTTCGGAATTTCACCGCGAGTCCAGGCGTCCAAAGTAACCTGCGCGCCAGCCAGAGCCACCCCGCTGCGATACATTGGATTCAGCAAGATGACTTGCTTTTGAAAACCGTTCGGGTCGGTAATGAAACTGAAATATGAGAAACGCCCCGCGCCACGGATTTTTTCGGGCAGCAAAAAACCGTGGGTGGATAAATGCAGGATTCGTGGAGAATGGACCGTTCGCAGGCGACTCTCGGTTGCGGCGGTTCCCAAAAAGACATGGACGGGCCAGTTCCAGCTTTTGGCCTGAGCTTCCAAAGCAGCCGCATTCGGCGCAGAATTCGGAAGCGGTTCCAGATACAATTCTGGATTGCGAGGCGCACTTGCCTGGTCGCCTGAATAGTCGGGAGCCGCGAAGATGACCATGTCGTTTGTCGGCGGCGTTTTGGCCGGGCGCAAAATGTCACGACCGCTGGCGACATAACGAATGGAGTATTTCTGGACAAGGAACTGATTGTCCGGCGTCAACAGCGTGGCAAAGGAGATAAAATTCAATCCGGCGTCCGGGCTGATGATGATGGTTTTTGTGTCGGCTGGCAAAATCGCTTCGAGCGGAGCCCAAAGCTGTCGATACAATGCTTGGAGCTCAAAGGATAGGCCGGCTTCGTCCTTTCTGCTGCGAACGAATTGCTGATAGAACAGGACATTCGTCTCAATCGTCGCGGCGGCTCCCAGACAAACCCACTTTGGCTCTTCCGAATGCGTTAAGACCGCCGCACCGTAACGCTCCTCCCATCCCTCCCTGCCGAGGTAATGATGATAACGCAACAATTCAATCAAGGCCGCCCGCTCCGGGATGGCCGCCCGGACTTGTTCCACCGTTACGCTTAGAGCGCGCCGCGCTCGTCCCAAGCCGGCAACTTTTCCGGCCAGAGCGCCTTCCAGTTGCTCAACTTCCCCGGACAATTTTTCGCGCGCTTCGGCACGCTTTTGTCGGGCTTGTTCGCTCAAGCCCATGCAAAGCAAATTGCACAGAATAGGGCTGATATTTGCCTAAAATTCCTCAAGGTCCCATTAGTTTCATTTTTCGAAGTCCTGGAGTCAAATCAAAGAACCACAAAATGATGAGGCAGTTTATGCGGCAAACTCACTGCACATAAACTGATAGATCCAATGGTTACAACCACTTTAAACCACTACAAACCACTACGCCCGTAACGAGGGTTCGATTCCCCCTGTCGCGCCATGGCGCGAAGCGCGAGGGCGGATTCACCCGCTCCAACCTTGACTTTAACCGATAAACTTAATGACTTTTGTGGGATCAGCGGCCACGAAAACGGTCCATCAACTGAAGGATGCCTTCGCGGATTTCAAACAGTTCCTGGCGCGCCTCCGCAATCATCGCCTGCGGCAATAGCGTCTTGGGCGCGACTGCTTCCAGTCCGGCTTGGGCTTTGTGCAAGTGGCCCAGCGCGCGTTTCAGGCAGGCCACTGTGAACGCAGGATCCACAAAGCCCGCTTCCCGCGTAATGCTGTTCAACGCTCCAGCCAGTTTTGCGCCGGTGATTTGAAACTCGAAGATGAACTGATCCAAGTCCTTGTCGGCTGATGGGTCGAGGCCCAACTGGCTGATCTTATGCCAGAATTTCATCGCGCTTTCAGAACAACGATGTTGCAGCGGGTGCCGGAGATCGCCGTTCTCGTTGCGAATCCAGTCGATTCCTTCGGTGTGCGGGTCTGGTTCGGGCGGTGGTTCGTTGGCGGCGGCTTCGCAGATCGCATTCATCTCTTCGACGGACATCCGTTCGTCGCCGTTCTCGTCGTCCATGCGGTTCCAGCCCATCTCCTTCGCGATTTTCGCCTTGGATTCCTCGGAGTCGCCGTATTTATCCAGCAGTTCCCCGTACTTGTCTGTTCGCGCGTCGCACTCCCTGAGGAACTTCTCGTAATCGTGCTCGTCCCAGGGCTGCTCAGGGTCCTTCTGCCCGCGTTGGTGCGTTTCCACCGCGTCGTTGAGCCTTTTCATGAAATCGACCATGCCCTGCGCGGCTTGTTTTGCGCGCTCCGCATCCTCTTCCGGGGTCATCCGCCATTCCGGCGCTGATAGGGCCAGTTCATAACTCGCGCTCTCGATCACCACCCGGCCGTTCGCCTCGCTGAACCATTCGAGATACAGGCTGTTGGCCATGTGCTCCGGCGGTTTCTCCTCCCGCCGGATCATGGCCAGGGCCTCTTCAAGCGGCACGTCAAATACACGAACTTTTCGCGACGCGGTGAGGTCGCCGATGCTGCCGCGCTGAATGGAATGGAGCGAGTCAAGATGCGGATGCGGAAGGAGCTTCTGCGGGTTGGTGAACGTGAGCAGGCAGCCCGCAAGATCCGGCCAGGCGTTGCCCTTGAGTTCGAGGACGATCGGCCTGTCCCGTCCCGCGAGCCAGATTTTGCCGCGCACGATTCCTTTGGCGCGATTGTCAATCTCGCCGCGCGCCACGCTGTCATGGATTCGAAAAGCCATCCTATGTTCGCCTGGAGATTTTGATTCCGGATTGCTTCTCAATCCCGGCGAGCCGCTGGCGGGCCGTCTCCACGCTTTTCAAATGCTCGAACAGCACCCGCTTGCAATGAGTTTTGCCGTCGGCCATTGTGGCGAAGAATTCAATGATGCCCGTGCCGTCTTCATGTTCGAGCTTCGCGGACAAAGCGATGATATTCGGCTTTTCCTTGACCAGCCATTGCGCAAAGGCTTCTTCGTTCATGCCGGTTTCCTGCCAGAATTTCAACTTGTCAACCGGCAGTTCCAGGCAGCGGCGCACGACAAAGTCGCGGTCCAGAAAGGAGAAAAAGTTGCCCGCCTTGGGGCCGTTTTCGCGGTCGAGCAGGACGCGGTAAATGGCCTTGAACGCGCCCGGCTGATCAATGGGTGTGAGGCGAACGGCGTTGAAGATGCAGATTTGGAGCGCGTCGCCCTCCCATTGCGCCTGCGGGAGCAGCCCGGCCAAAATGTGGAGAAAGGCGCGTTGGGTGGCGGAGAGGTCCTGCGCCCGCGCGGGCAGGCTCTCCTGCAATCGCGTTTTTTCCTCTTCCGTGGCGTAATGTTCGACCCAGTAGTGGGCCGCGCGAATGCGGAGTTCGAGATGCCGGCGCTCCAGCGCGGTGAAGGGCGCGCCTTTGCGCTTCTCCAGCTCCCGCACGACATCCAGATGCGGCATTTGCGTGAGCGCGGTGACCAGTTGAAAGTCGGCCGCCCAATAATCCGGCTCCGGCTGCACCTGTGAGAGTTCGTAGATGCGCTTGTCTCCGGACAACGATTTTGTATTGTCAAAATAATTGTGTTTGGAGCGGTCAAACTCGTTGAAAAGTTTGGTGATGTAAACTTCCGACGGCCCGAAGTTCACCGGTTGGCGCGGAGGAGGGCGGATGAGCAGGAAACGGAGAATCTCCGGCGGCAAAAAGTCCGCCATATCGCGGGAAGTAACACCCACGCCCTTGCTGGAACTCATCTTGGCGCCGCCGACGAGGAAGAAATCGTAAGGACAATTCAGGGGCGGCTCCTGCCCGAAGATTTCACGCAGGCAAGCCATCGCCACATCGCGTGATCCGCCCTTTGTGCTGTGGTCCTGGCCCGCGCCCTCGATGGTAACGGGAAAGGTCCGCCACTTGGCGCACCATTCCAGCTTCCACGGGAGTTTGCCTTTGCCATCGAAGGGCGACACTTTGCCGCGATGCCCGCAACCTGCCGCCCATTTTACCAAATCGGGCCTGCATTCGTAGGTGACTTCTTTGCCGTCGTAGGCCGTGACCATGGTGGTGCCGATGCGCCCGCACTTTTCGCAGACAACCTGGAACGGATGCCAGTCTTCGGCGCGCTCCGAGCCGCTGACCTTCTTGTAAATGCGGCGGACGATGTCAGCCTTGCGGAGAATGGCGTCAATGGCTTCGTTGAACTTGCCGGAGCGGTAGAGGTCGCGCATCCGGTAGAATTCGGGGCGGATGCCGAGTTCGCCGAACACGCTGAAGAATTCAGAAATGTAGTGGTCGGCCATGTCGGTTGCCTTTGAGTCGGGAGGAGGCGGCGTGTTGCAGAGCGGCGCGCCAAGATATTTCTCGAAGTGCTCCGCCTCACCGTAGGGGATTTCATCCACCGGGTCGTAATCGTCCACGCCGAAGAGGTAACGCACCGGAACGCCTTTGGCCTGGAGAGTCCGATAGATCGCGTCGTGAATGAGCGGCCCGCGAAGAGCGCCGACATGGGCGCGGCCAGAGGGCGTCTTCGAATCGTTGATTGTCTGCGGCCCTTCAATCTTTTCGACTAGTTGGTCACACCAGAACATTTGCGGTTTGTTTCAAGCCGGCAATGATGCTGAACCGGCGCAAATGGGTCAACCGCATTTAACGGAAGACATGGATTCAATCCTCGACTTTTTTCGTTGCAGCCAGTATGAGTAAGTTGCGAAAATGCAACGCCTTAATACTACAGCGCCCGGAGATTCCCGATTGCGCATCTTGGGCAGATGCGGCGCAATCGCATTCGCTGGCTTGCTGTTTTGGTCCGGAGCGGCGTTCGCCGCTCCTGTCACCGCCGATATGGCAACGAGCGCGGTGCAGGGCTGGCTGCATCAGGACCGCCGGCCATTGGGCGGGCAGTTGTCCGCCAAAATCAAAAGCACCAAAGCTGTCAGGAATTCCGCCGGGGAGCTTCTTTACTACGTTGTGCAACTGGACCCGTCCGGTTTTGTCATTCTTCCCGCCGACGACCTGGCGGAGCCGATTGTCGCATTCTCTGCCACAGGGAGTTTCAACGCGTCGTCCGGGAGCGCGGCGGCGGCGCTGGTCAACCGCGATATGCCCCGGCGCATGGCTCGGGCGCGGGCGGGCGCGCCAGCGGCGTCCGCGCTGAAGTCCCGCGGCAAATGGCGCGCCTTCCTGGCGGGTTCACCCAATCCACCGCCGGATGCAGAGGAGAATGGCAGCATCGTCGTGGCGTCGCAAATCCGGGTGGCGCCGTTTGTGCAGACTCTTTGGAGTCAAACTCTTGACGCAAGCCTTCAGGATGCCTGTTACAACTACTTCACCCCGCCGTATGGCGCGGGCAATGTGAGCAATTACCCGTGTGGTTGCATCGCCACGGCGCTGGCGCAGGAGATGCGCTATTTCCAATATCCAAACACCGGCGTTGGCACCGGCAGCTTTATCATCACGAACAACGGTGTTGCGCAGACGACCCAATTGCTCGGCGGCAACGGCGCGGGCGGCCCGTACCAGTGGACCAACATGCCTTTGTCGCCCAACAAGCCAAACACCAACCAGGCAATGGCGATTGGCTATCTGACCCATGATGCCGGAGCCGCAGTCAGCATGAACTATACGTCGAATAACTCCGGCTCAACAACCTATCTGGCCCGGCAAGCCTTGAGGAACACATTCAAGTTTGCCAATGCCGCTTACTACGAAAACGAAGGCAAAGGCGTCAGCGGCTCGGATTTGATGAATATGATCAATCCCAACCTCGACGCCCGTTTGCCCGTCATGCTCGGCGTCGAGTATGACGGCGGACATTGCCTTTTGTGCGATGGTTACGGCTATAGTTCCTCGACTCTCTTTCATCATTTGAACCTGGGCTTTGCCGGCGACGATGACATTTGGTACGCGCTGCCGGCAATCGCCACTGTTGACAACACCGGCGATTTCACCATGGTGGAGGCCTGCATCTATAATATCTACACCAACAGCAGCGGCCAGATCATCAGCGGACGTGTGACCGACCCGACCGGCGCGCCCGTGGCTGACGCGACTGTTACGGCGGTGCGCAGCCGGGGCGGCATTTATACAGTTACGACGGATACAAACGGAGTCTATGCCCTGGCCCGCATCCCCGCGGCCTCCACCTACACGTTGACAGTCACCAGTGCCGGCGACTCCTCCGCCACCGGAAGTTATTCCACCGGCACTTCCGTTTATAATCAACTTCCCAGCGGCAACGTCTGGGGCGCGAATTTTGTTTTGTCGCCGCCGCTGCTCGCCATTCCTGAAACCGGCTTTGCCTCCATCGGGCCGGTCGGCGGCCCGTTCAGCGTGCTGTCCCAAATCCATACCCTGACGAACACGTCCGCCTCTCCGATAAATTGGACAATTTCCAACACCAACAACTGGCTGAGCGTCACGTCCACCAACGGCGCCGTGGCGGCGGGAGGTGTTTCCATCTTGATCGTCGCTCTCAATTCCGCCGCCGGCACCAACGCCGCCGGGACTTATTCCGGCTCAATTTGGATCACCAATCTGAACAATGGTGTCGCGCAGCAACTGCAATTCTCCCTCTCCGTGGAAACAGCGGATTATCCGATTGCGGTGACGGGGTACAATCTGGACGTGGTGGTCGAGAACGCGGCTGTTGGCGGCAACACCCTCAACTATGCCGACACTTTCGATCCCAGTTGTTCTATCATCCTGCCTCCCGGCGCGCCAGTTTGCTTTTACGAAGCAGGGCTTGTCGCCAATCTTTTAGGCGGCGGACCGGCTGTCCTGGGTCTGCCGCAAAGCGGGCTTTTTACCAGTCTGGCTGATAATGCGACCACTTTTCAGTTCGGCCCGTATGACGGCGGCAATGTGCTGTACTTGACATCGGGCGCGGCTTCCGGCTCGCTCACTTTGAGCGCGCCCGCGGCTTACAAATCATTGAGCATCCTGGCCGCCTCGGCCCAAGGCGGGGGCAACGGCGCGCTGGTCATTCATTTCGCGGACGGCACGACCAGTTCGAACATCCCTTTCAACGCGGCCAATTACCTGACAACGAATACCCCAAGCCCGGACGCGGCCATCACAAATTTCGGATTACTGATCACGGGCGATTACAATAAGTTTGTCAGTGTTGATCAGACCTACACTCCTGGCTACGACTTCTTTTTCCCCTCTCTTTACCAAACCTCCATCAACCTGCATCATCTGGGCTTGGATACGGAATTGATCACCTCGGTGACGTTCACCATGCCCGCCAGCACCAATGCCAGCACCGTTACGGGCATCTTCGCTCTCAGCGGCACGGAAGCGCCTTACAATTACGTTCTCACGGCAAGCGCCTCGCCAGCCGATGGCGGCACGGTCAGTGGCGGCGGAGCATTTCAGGAGGGCAGTTCAGAGACAGTGACGGCCGCGGCCAACAGCGGCTTTGAGTTCATCGGTTGGACCGGGGACGCCACCGGAACAGACAACCCGCTGACGGTCACGTTGAACACGAACCTGGATATTACGGCACACTTTGCAGCCATCGGGACGAATATTACTTTGAATGTTATCACCAACGTCAACGCCTATGGCATGGTGACGCCCAATCTGAATGACAAGAATTTGAAACGAGGCCGGAGTTATACTCTGACCGCGACTGCCACAAGCGGGAATGTATTTTCGAATTGGACCGGCAGCCTCACCACCAACAAGAACCCCCTTGCTTTCAAGGCGGAGTCCAACATGGTGCTGCAAGCCAATTTTATCCCCAATCCGTTTTTGCCGGTGAAAGGGACGTATAACGGACTTTTTTTTGACGCCAACAATGGCGTCGCCGAACAAACGGCGGGGATGCTCAAGGGGCTGGCCATTAGTCAGAAGGGAACTTACAGCGGGACGCTTTTGATCAACGGCGCAAGCCATGCCATCAGCGGCCGCTTTGATCTGGCCGGCCTGGCCACCAATCACATTGCACGCACGACCGGCCAGGGAGGCTCACTGACGGTGGTGATGACGGTCAATGGGAACGAGCCGCTCCCGCAGGTGACAGGCACGGTTTCCGGAACGAATGTTTGGGGCCGGTGGATGGCCAATCTGATTGCCGACCGGGCCGCCAACAGTCTGCCCCCGGCCGAGTACACCATGCTGATCCCGCCCGACGCCAAAAATGCGCCGGTCCATTCGCCCGGCGGCGACGGCTATGCGCTGATCACCAACCACGCGGGCGCAGCCAACATTACCGGGGCATTGGCCGATGGCGCCGCCCTGAGTCAAACGGCGCCCGTTTCCCAAGACGGCTACGTTCCCGTCTATGCCAGTCTCTACACCGGCAAGGGCCTGCTCCTGGGCTGGATTAATCTGGATTTGACCAACACGACCGGCGTTGGCCTGACCTGGATTCGCCCCGGACGCGCTTCGGGATTATACACGAACGGGTTCACCAATGTTCTTCTCACCAACCAAATCCTCCTTTCGCCGTGGACCAATTCCCCGGGGAATTTTGACGATCTGACAAATCTGTTGATTCTTGGCGCCATCAACTACACCAACACCCCCGTCCCTGTAACGATCACCTCGGGCAAAGTGACCGGGCCGTTGGTGAGCGGTTCCGTCAACCTCAAGACTGGCCTGTTCACAGTGACCATCGGCAGCGGGCCGGCCAAGGTGACTGGCCACGGCGCGATTTTGCTCAATGCCGGCTACGGCGGCGGATATTTCCTGACCAAGACCTTCGCCGGAGCGGTCATCTTGGAGCCATAAACGCAAATCCGCCCGTTCTCTGTATCGCCGCGCAAGGTAATGTCTGCCTAATCACGCCGCCGCCAGCACCTTGACCTCCTTGTCGAGCCGACCGGCTAATCGCTCCTGTTCTTGTTCCAGGTCGTAGTGGGATTGCAGGTTGAGCCAAAACTCCGGCGACATGCCGAAGTAGCGCCCGAGTCGCAAGGCGGTGTCTGCCGTGATGGCGCGCCGGCCCTTGACAATCTCGTTAATGCGGCGCGGGGGCACGCCGATGTCTTGGGCCAGCCGGTATTGCGTGATGTGCATTGGATCGAGGAATTCCTTGTCCAGGATTTCACCAGGCGTGATGTTGGTTAGCAGCTTACTTTTCATAATCCTGCTTTGCGCCACAACTCAAAATGAAACAGCGCGGCAACCACCAGGCAGTGGCGGATTTTCCCGGATGCAACCAGGCCGGGCACTTCGTCCACGGGAACCAATTTTGTCACCAAGTCCTCGGTCTGGTCGAAACGGGTCGCGGCAGTGATCCGGCAATTCTCCACCAGGACGGTGAAGCAGGTGTTGCTCATGATGGCGGGATTGGGAAAAACCTGGCCGATGACGCGCGGGTTTTCCCCTTCGCAGCCGGTTTCCTCCCGCAATTCCCGGACGCCAGTGGCCTCCGGCGATGTGTCCGCAGGGTCCATGATGCCGCCGGGTATTTCCAGTTCGACCGTGTCGGAGCCTTGACGAAATTGTTCGACGAGGACCATTTGGCCATCGGGTGTGAGGGCGACGACGTTGACCCAATTAACACAGTCAATTACAAAAAAATCATGGGGCAGGCCCGTGCGCGGCGACCGTTTGATGACGGAACGAACGGAAAAAATCCGAAAGTCGCCCACGGGCCTGGAGGAAATCTTGGACCAGGGCTGGATCACTCCGCTTCCGGGTTCGCCGGCACGATTTTAATGCTCTCAACCGCCACGCGCCCGGCCGGCCGGCTTTTTTCGCCGCCGCCGCCGTGCGTCGTGGGAGTGTCGCCCAGTTTGGCGAGGACGTCGTCGCCCCGGATCAATTTGCCAAAGGCGGTGTACTGGCGGTCCAAAAAGCGGGCGTCGGCCAGGCAGATGAAAAACTGGCTGCCGGCGGAATCGGGGTCCTGCGAGCGGGCCATGGAAATGACGCCGCGCACATGGGGTTTGTCGTTGAACTCGGCCTTGATCTTGTAGCCGGGATCGCCGGTTCCCCAACGGCCTTCCGCGGCGGGATTTTTGGTCAGCGGATCGCCGCCCTGGACCATGAAGCCCTTGACGATGCGATGAAAACAAGTGCCATCGTAGAAACCTTTGCGGGCCAGAGTTTTAAAATTCTCAACGGTCTTTGGGGCGGCCTCCGGCCAGAACTCAATGGTCATTTCGCCGTGGCTGGTTTTGATGAGCGCGACTTCTTTGGTGTCCATAAAAAAATCTATTTGACGGAATCGGCCGGAACAATTTTGATGCTGATGATCCCCATGCGCGTGTCGGGGCGGTCCGGCGGATGGGTCGGCGTGGCGGCGATTTTCTCCAGAACATCATCGCCTTTGATCAAATGGCCGAAGGTGGTGTATTGGTGGTCCAATTGCGTTGGGTTGCCATGACAAATAAAGAACTGGCTGCCGGCGGAATTGGGATCAGACGAGCGCGCCATGGAAATAACGCCGCGAACGTGCGAATGATCATTGAATTCAGCGTCCACTTTGTAGCCTGGATCGCCAGTGCCCCAGCGGGCTTCGGCCGCGGCATCCTTGGTCAACGGGTCGCCGCCCTGGATCATGAATCCTTTGATGACGCGATGAAAACAGGTGCCGTCGTAAAAGCCGGATTTGGCCAGCTTCTTAAAATTCGCGATTGTCTTGGGCGCGGCGTCGGTCCAAAAGGCGATGACCATGTCGCCCTCGGTCGTCTTGATCACGGCCACTTCATTGGTGTCGGCGGCGGGTTTGCCGGCGGCGGGCGCATTGGTTGGCGCGGCAGGCGGCGTATCGGATGCCTGGCCGCCGCAGCCCGCCAGCAGCAGCGCCAGGAGAGGCAAACAGCATTTGAGATGTTTCATAATTGGCCAAAGTAGCGAAAGTATTTGGAAGCGCAAGAGACAATTGATATAATGTGCCGGAGGTTATGAAACTTATTTGCCGATCCGCATATATAATATTCTGCGCGCTGTTCGTTTTTGGCGGCGCGCTCCCCGCCCAGCCGCTGCCCAAAGTCCGGCTGCGCCCGGCCTTTCCCGCATTGACCATGGATCGTCTGGTATGGATGTCGGAAGCGCCGGACGGCTCGGGCCGGTTCTTTATCGTTGAACAGACCGGCCGGATTGTCATTGCCGGCAAGGGAACGGACGGCAGCAAGACCAACGAATTCCTGAATATTGCAGACCGCGAACCTTCCGCCGCTTACGAGGAAGGGCTGCTCAGCATTGCCTTTCATCCCGATTTCAAAAGCAACGGCCTCTGCTACATTTATTACAACCAACAGAACAGCAACCAGAATTCCCTCTATCCGCGCCGCAGCGTGATCAGCGAATTGAAAGTCTCGGCCGACGACACAAATCGCGCTGATTTGAAATCCGAGCGCATCCTCCTGGAAGTCCAGCAGCCGTTTTCCAACCACAAGGGCGGGCAACTGACCTTCGGGCCGGACGGCTTTTTGTATCTGGGGCTGGGCGACGGGGGCCTGGGAGGCGATCCCTTCAACAACGGCCAAAACAGCGCCACGTTGCTCGGAAAAATCCTGCGCATTGATGTCAACACCCGCACGACCCTTCAACGGAACAAGGAGACGGTGGCGTTGCCCTACGGGATTCCGTCCGACAATCCGTTCGTCGGCGAACCCGATCTCAATGGGCTGGGCGCGCGCCGCGAGATTTATGCGTGGGGCTTGCGCAATCCGTGGCGTTACAGTTTTGACCGTCAAACCGGCCAATTGTGGGCCGGAGACGTGGGACAGGACTTGTGGGAAGAGGTGGATCTCATCGTCAAAGGCGGCAACTACGGCTGGAACGTCCGCGAAGGCTTTCATCATTACAAACCGGGGCCGCCGGGCGCGCAATACATTGATCCGGTCATTGAATATCCGCACAACCCGGCGCTGCTAAAGGAATCCAGGTTTCCCCGGCACGCCATCGGCGCTTGCATCATCGGTGGTTACGTGTATCGGGGCGCGAAATACCCGGCGCTGCAAGGGGTCTATCTTTATGCGGATTACGCTCTCGGCACCATTTTTGGACTGCGTTACAACGAAGGCAAAGTCACCGACTACGCCACGCTTTTGGAACAGCCAAAAAACATCACCAGTTTCGCGGAGGACGCCGACGGCGAACTCTGCGTCCTGACCTACGACGGCCACATTTATTCAATAACAGTGGCGGAGTAACCAGCAAGCCAGATTCAGGGTGACAAACCCGCAAGGCGACAAACCGTTGAACTTCATCCTATGCAGTTCCCCGTCGTCACCATTGATGGGCTGGCCGGGCAACTGGCCCTCGAGAGCCTATCCAGTCCCAAACCTTCCGGCCTGCGTAGATAAATTAGAAGTAAATCAGTTCCTCAAAACCGCACTTAACAAAGCAATACTCGCCCTTTCACTTTCACGAAAGCTCCCGGCAGCAATTGATGGTGAGCAATTGCCAAAAAACGGCGAGTATATTAATGCTCATTTAGCATAAAAGTGAACATGAGTTGAAGTCCGAAAAAAAGCTTGGGGAACCGGCTCAATTGGGAAAAGAATGCTGAAATAAAAATCTTCGGGAGAAAAGGATATGAGGACCATGATGAAAGGAATCATTGCGGCAATCACCCTGCCAGCAGCGCTCTGCGTTCAATCTCAGACCAACATCATAATTCGGCCGCCATTCATCGCCGCTGACCAAACTGCCAAAATCTCTTGGAATGGCCAAACCGGGGCTGTCTATCAGGTGTGGTCGGCAGATTCACTCTCGGATGACGGCCCGCAGGGCTTGCAGTGGATTATTCGTGATGCCAATTGCGCTTCAAAAGGCACCAATGTCGAGTGGATGGATGTTGGCGACCCGCTGTGGATTCCCCGCATTCTTCCACCACGGTTCCAACCGATGCGGTTTTATCGGGTGCAAGAAGTGAATCAGGCTACATTAACGCCGCCCATTGTTACGCTCCAGCTTTCCCAATCCAACGGTCTCATTGTCGGAGATTTATACGCCACAGTGAGTGTGACACTCGTGGATACGAACGAACAAATGTCAGATGTTGGCGTGTTCGTCGACGGGCAAAAAGTTTATACGACGGGAGACCAGAATTCCACTGCGTTTATCAATTCCTGCGAGTGGCCGAACTGCCCGCACGAAATTTATGCCGTCGCGACGATGGTTGACACCGGAGAGACCCTTCCGAGCAGCGCCAATGAAACTGACACAAATGCGGCAAATATTGCCATCGGTGTCTCGTCTTCGCAATATGTTACCTTTTCAAACTACATTTCTCAGTTCTTCGTAGCAGTGCCCTTCTTTGATCCTACTGCTGGCCAGACTCAAGAGATCGTCGCAACGTTTCCGGAAAACACCTGCTGGTGCCTGACGGTTCTCGATTATCAGGATACGCAGGTGCGTCAATTCACAAATCAGTCGCTGTCTCTTTACGTGGCCTGGGATGGAAACGATGCTTCAGGCAATCCATTACCGTTTGGATTTTACGATTATTACATCGAAGCGCGTCCGGCGCAATTCGGCTGCCCGAGCGGAGAAGGACCATTCATGTCATCTTCGATGAGCGCATCGTCTGTGAGCGTCGCCAGCCAGAGCGGTGTTCCGTCCGCAGCTACGGCAAAAGCCGGAGTATTCTGTCGAGCCGCCATGCAATTCAGTAGAGGTGCAAGCGGCATTTACGAACACATCAAAATTCCAAGCTTGAATCCAGCACCTCCGCCGGTTGAAATGACGCCAGCGGCAATTCCCGAACGGGTGATCACGTACAGCATTGCAGCGGATGGAACCACCAACGAGTTCATCAACGGCGTCCCGGCGTTCCTCTATCCGCCCGATCCGCCTCCTGTACTAAAACACCCAAGTAGCACAGTTGCTTTCGCAAGTACCAATGGGGGATCAATAAACGGGGCGGATAGTCCGCAACCTTTGGACTTCGGTGACGGTGTTTACACAACACGCACTCCGACACGCGTTCCAGGCAGCCTTTTCATGGGACACGCCGGGACTGTCGGTGTCGGCTATCAAGGCCACCACCCCAAGAGTCCAAACTTTGCTCTGCCTAACGGTGGTGTTATTTCACCGACCTATCCTCCTTATGGGCATCTTACAAGTTCTTCAATTATTGCCGCAAGCTTTGTCAGCGTCATGGGGGCAAGCGCATGGCGCACAGCCTTCAATTTAGGCGATGACAATTTCAATTCAACGAACCTGATCCCGATTCTCGGCCCTGGCTCTGGTACCAGCTCGTATGCGACCAAGTGTAATTTTGGCATGTATGTCGGGCACATGACCGCAACCGCGCGGACGGACAGTGACTATGGCTGTACGCATTCTTGGATTCCAATTTACAACTCATCGCAGCCCGGTGCTTACCAGTGGATAGCATTACCCGACTGCGATTTTGGTCCTCCAAACGGTGCGTCTCCATTACTATGGATGGCATTATTTGGTTGCAACAGTTTGCGATATCAGGACTGGAATGATATGTGGACCAAGTTTCTCCTACCCATGCCGCCAAACATTCGACTCTTGCTTGGTTCCGAAGAAGGTGTATTCCTTCATCCGATTTTTGGCTGGCGTTTTGCGGCTGACATGAACGGATTGACGACACCGGACAATTCACCGATGACGATCGCAGCTTCATGGTATGATGCGGCACACGTGGCGGATGTGGAGACAGCCAAATCCCTCAGATATAAAATTGTTGGACTGGGAACCCGCCACATGACTGTGAGCTATCGAGATATCACGCAAGGAGGAAGTTGGAAAACACTTCAAGATTCAATCTGGAACTGGAGCAACGATATCAGCTATGACTGGCAGGATATTTACTTGGATGAACAACAGGTATATCCATGACGAGGATTATTCTTTTTCTGTTGCTGACTGAAGCAGCTTGCAGTGCTCAACCCCATTTGGAAATGCCGATGTTGGGAGCGCCGCTCCCTCAAACCAAATTTGAGTTGGTAAACAAGATTTCGCCTGCGAGGTTGGTGCAGTTGCCAAAAGAACTGCCGACTTTCAAATGGTCCGAGCAACCGCGCAATTTTCCTGTGACTGCTTTGCAAACGCTGCTCGATGAAACCCCTTTTGCAGGGACGAATGTTGTTAGCCTCTTTCTGAATCCAACTAATCCAAACGATGGCATCAAGCTGGTAAGCCGTGATAATGAGGATTATTTCATCGTGATGCCCGCAGCGGGGAGGATTGCCGTACAGCATACTGACCGCACCCGGGAGGATCCGCCTCCCGATGCAGTGCCCGATTTTGAAGCCGTCTGGCGACGCGCGCTGAGCTTCGCGGAAATGTTTGGCGTGAGCACGAATGAAATGGAGCGGAACCAGGATGGCGCGGTTCACATAATGAAAACAGAGAACACTATTTCCCATCTTGGCGGCAGTATAAGATACAAAAGCAGACGTTCCGTAACAGTCTTCCGAAGCATCCAAAGTTATTTAGTTCGTTCCCTGGACCAGGACAAGATCGAACTGGAATTGGGCGTTGATGGCTGTTTGCTTACATTCAATTTCAAATGGCCCAATATCGAGGCCATTCGCACGAATAAAGTTGTCGGCATTGCTGCGATAATCGACGAAATCAAGAAAGGAGAGGTTTTGGGCGATGTGATGAACGAGTATCCCTCGGACGGCATTGCCGAGATTGAACTCAAGGACTTTCAAGTTTTTTATTATGTCTCGGAAATGTTTCCTTATAGCAAGCGATCACGCACAAACGCACACGTTTACCCTATGATCGAGTTTTTGGCGACATTTAAGTCGAAACAGGGAGAAAAAACAGAAGGCGGGTTATTTGTGCCTTTAACCGAAGCCCAGTGATCAATGAAGGTCCTGAACGACCTTTAGATAAGGAATCTTATCGCTGGCTGATCAGTTCTCCCTCTTCCATTCCAAAATCCTGGTAATCTGGTCAATCCTGCCCCGCCCGACATAGCTTCCGGGCGACGGCAGGTCAAAATTCTTCCCCCCTTCGCGCCTTTGCGTTATTCGCAAGTCATTGCCGCGCAATGGATTGCGCCCCCACTTCTTCAAAATGTCCGGTTTTCCAGAAAAAATAATTAAAAAACTAATTTGACTATTGAATACTTAATGCCTATATGTTGTCTAAGAGAAGTATGAAAGAAGAAATTATGAACGGGGTTCAGGGACCGCCGATCCGCCTTCGCAGCAGCGGCTTCGGGGCGAGAAGGGCTGCGGAATCCAACACGGAAGATGGCCGCGAAAAGGCGCAAAAGGCTCAAGAACACAGCGCGGCTGACGCCGCAACCAAAGATGAATTGCCACGAAAGATCACAAAGATCGCAAAGAAAAAGGTTCCTCAACGTTTTCGGTGGAATAGAAATCCGCCACGACCGACCACGATCTGCTGTCCGAGTGATTTTGTGATGCCATGTTTCAGGGCCATTTCCTATATAACTCCTTCTATATGAGCTTCTTCCTCTTGGAGCCGCCGCACGGCGGCGGCCTGCGGCCTGGGAGCTTCGCTCCAGGCCGACCCCCAGATAAGGCTTTTAATGAGAATCTATTCCACTGAAAACGTTGAGGAACCAAGAAAAATAACATAAGCTCTTATCTCTGCGTTCTTTGCGTTCCTTTGCGGCAAAAATCTTCCCGGAAATGAATGATTTTGAACTATTGTGTCACAAATCTTTTTTTGCGACTCTTGCGATTTTTCGCGGCCATTCCGTCGGCTCAAGGCAATCATACCCGGTCAAACCCAGTCAAACCGATGCCGCCAGTCAAGCTGGCGGGCAAATCGCGCGTAAATACTTTACAATGAATAACTTGCATCTTTGGCCCTGTCAAACCCGGTCAAGGTCAGTCAAACCGGGTCAAACCAGTTTCAAGGGAGGCAAATCCAAAGATTAGGATTACGATTAAGATTAGGAGGATTGCTGAAAAATGAAATCCTTCCGCAAAACCGGGAGGGCCTCATGCGGTGTTGAACTTTGCCGCCGCCAAAGGCAGACTCAACCCGGCAATGGCATGATTTACGACGCCTCATTGGAAACTTTGTTGGAAAAGGCCTGGGCCGGCCTGCGCATCGGCCCGGCTGAGGCGCTGCGGCTGTATCGCCTGCCCCTCCAGGAGTTGGGGGCGCTGGCCGATCGCCGCCGCCAGTTGGCCCGCGCCCAAGCTCACGGCGGCCGCGGCAACCAGATCGTCACCTACATCGTCGATCGCAATGTCAATTATACCAATGTCTGCAATGTCTATTGCAAATTCTGCGCCTTTTATCGCACGGAAAAAGACGCGGACGCCTATGTCATCACCTTCGATGAGATGGATAAAAAAATCGAGGAGACGCTCGCCCTGGGCGGAACACAGATTCTGATGCAGGGCGGTCATCACCCAAAACTTTCCCTGCAATGGTATTTGGATTTGCTCGCGCACATCAAGGGCAAGTTCCCCCAGGTCAACATCCACGGGTTCAGTCCCAGCGAGTTCATTCATTTTCGCGAGGTCTTCGGCTTGCCCGTGGAGGACATCCTCTCCCAATTCGCCAGGGCGGGCCTGGGTTCCATCCCGGGCGGCGGCGGGGAAATTCTGGTGGATGGCGTCCGCCGGCGCATTTCGCCGCTCAAAGCCATGAGCGACGACTGGCTTGGCGTCATGGATGCGGCCCATCGCCTCGGGTTGAGTTCCACGGCCACGATGATGTTCGGCCATGTGGAGAGCGTCGAGGACCGCATTGAACATCTGGAGCGGGTCCGGGCGCAGCAGGACAAGAGCAAGGGCTTTACCGCCTTTATCGCCTGGACATTTCAGGCCGAACATACCCGGCTCAAGGCGCCGACGGTGGGCGGGCACGAGTATTTGCGCACCCAGGCGCTCAGTCGAATTTACCTCGATAATTTTCCAAGCGTGCAAAGTTCCTGGGTGACCCAGGGGCCGGAAATCGGGCAGGTCGCCCTCAAATTTGGGGCCAATGATCTCGGCAGCATTATGATCGAAGAGAATGTGGTGTCGCAGGCCGGCGCGACCCATCGCATGGGCGTGGCCGATATGCGCCGGCTCATCGAGGATTTGGGATACGAACCTCACCAGCGGGATAACTGGTATAATCTCCTCAATTAACCGCGACAACCGAATACTGCATGATGAAACTTTTATTGCTTGGCATCGGGCGCTGGGGCGCCAACCACTTGCGCGTCCTCCATTCCCTGCCCATCGAACTCTATGTCAGCGAACTCGATGGCAAACGGCTCGAAGCCGCCCGGAAATTGGGCATCCCCGACGCCCGCCTCTCCACCCGCTACAAAGACTTCGCCGGGCTGGTCGATGCCGCCGTCATCGTCACGCCGGCTCAGTCTCATTTCCCACTCTGCCGGGAATTTTTGGAGGACGGCAGGGATGTCTTCGTCGAAAAACCCCTGACCCTCGCGCCGCAGGAGTCAAAGCAACTCGCTGAATTGGCGGACAAAAAAAAGCGCATCCTGCAAGTCGGCCACATCTTCCGCTTCGATCCGGCCACGCAATGGATTCGCGACGCCATTCAATCGGGCAAATTCGGGCGGGTCAACCTCCTGCGCGGACATTTCGGCGGATTCAAACGCCCGCGCAACGACAGCGGCGTCATGTTCGCCGACGGCATTCATTTTGTCGATCTGTTCAACTATTTTCTCAACGCCACCCCGGCCAGCGTCCTGGCCATTCATCATGATTTCCTGGGGCGCGGCATGGACGACGTTTCGCTCGTTTCGCTGGAATATGAAACGCCTTTGGGCAACACTTGGGCCACGGTGGAAAACGATTATTACATTCCGGGCAAGTTCCGCGACGTCACGGTGGTGGGCGAAAAGTTGAGCGCGGTGTGCGATTACAACGTGGCGCAATACAAAATCAAGGCGTATGAAAACCGCCATGTGCGCGACGGCGCGGATTTCAAAGGAGTGGAAGGCATCATGACGCAGATCGAATGTCCGCCGGAGGAGCCGCTTCTGGCCGAATTGCGCGCCTTCATCAAATCCGTCCAGACCCGGCAGAAGCCCCTGGCCGACGGCTGGGCCGGCTACGACGCCGTCCGGGTGCTCGACGCCGCCCTGGAATCCGCCCGCACTGGCCAGCGGGTGAAATTGAATGGCAAATAAAAACTTTATGCAAAAAATCCCCCTGTCGAAATGTTTCGTAAATCCTGAAGTTGAAGAAGCGGCGCTGCGCGCCTTGCGTTCGGGCCAGTATATCCTGGGCAAGGAATGCCAGGCCTTCGAAGCCGAACTGGCCGCGCACACCGGCACGCAGCACTGCGTGCTTGGGTCGTCCTGGACCATGATTGTCTATATGATGCACCTGGCGCAGGGTCTCAAACCCGGCGATGAAGTCATTGTCCCTTCGCACACCGCCATTCCGACGATGGAGCCGCTCATTCATTGCGGCGCAAGACCGGTCTTCGCCGACATTGACGACACCTTTTGCATGGACCCCGCCCATCTCGAGTCGCTCATAACGCCCTTCACCGTCGGCATCATTCCGGTTCATCTCTACGGCCATCCCGTGGACCTGGACCGCGTGTTCGCCGCCGCCGTCAAACATAAATTATGGGTGCTGGAGGATTGCGCCCAGGCCCACGGCGCCCGTTACAAGGACAAACGCGTCGGCTCGATGGGTTTGGCCGGCGGTTATTCCTTTTTCCCTTCAAAGAATTTGACCGTGCTCGGCGACGGCGGCTGCCTTTGCACCAACGACACGGCGCTGGCCGAACGCGTTCGCATGTACCGCAATCACGGACGCAAGGACAAGTACCTCCATGAATTCGCCGGCTTCAACGTGCGCTTCAACGAAATCCAGGCCGCCATCGGCCGCGTCATGCTCCAGCATTTGGACGCCTTCAACGAAAACCGCCGCGCTATTGCCGCACGCTACACCCAGCGTCTGGCCGGATTGGTGCAAACCCCGCCGGAGCGGCCCTGGGCCAAGGCGGTCTATCACATGTACGTGGTGCGGGCGCAACGCCGCGACGAGCTGCAAAAATTTCTCAAGGAAAACGCCATTGAGACCGGCATCCACTATCCCGTGCCCAACCATCAGCAGCCGGCCATCACCTCCCGGTTCCGCAACATCCCGGCCCTGCCACGCACGGAACAAGCCGTGAAGGAAATCCTGTCATTGCCCATCCACGGCGAAATGAGCCTCGCCGCCGCCGACTCAGTCTGCGACGCCGTGGCGAAGTTTTACGGGGCAAAATAGACGCTGCCGCAATCCATCGTGATCCATACTGATTCGTTATTGAACCAACGACTGTGCGTGAACAAATTGTGAATGATGCGAAGGGGAAGAAATGAGATTGACGAAAACAATTTGGGTTATTTCAGTCGCAAGTCTTTTGGTGATAATCTTTTGGGGAAAATTTCAGTCCAAGAATGGGCCATATACTCACAGAATAGTGGCAGCAGCAATCATTGTTCTAACGATATTTTTGATTAACAGGCCGCGATCAACGAATTGAAATTAGGACACTACCCGCATGTTGCATTTTTATGGATTTCGTGGAGAATAGGATTGATGGCTGATTACGATAAAATTCAATTTGACCTGGTCAAATTGCTGAACGGCGAGCGAATTCTTCGCCTCACCGATCCGCAATCCGGGCTGTCTTTGGAAAAGAAGCTCAAGCCAGCCGAGGCGGTCGTTCGCCAAAAAGACCGCCTTCTTCAAGTGTTTGAGGCTGCGCTGGCGCGAGCCGAAGTGATCGGCGCGTAAGACGTTGGCCCAGGTTGCCTTGATTGTGAACGAAACCCAGCCTGAACTAAGCCTCGTCATCCCCTGCTACAATGAGCAGGACAATTTGCGCGCGCTCATCACGGCGATTCGCGCGGCGGTGGACCCGCTCAAGCTGCCTTACGAGGTCGTCATCACCGACGATTGCAGCCAGGACAAGTCGTGGGAAATTCTCAGGGAACTCGCGGCGGCGGACCCGCGCATCCGGCCGCAACGGTTCGCCTTTAATTGCGGCGAATCGGCCGCCAGTTGGGCGGGCATGAAGGCGGCCCGCGGGCGCTATATCGTCACCGTCGATGCCGATTTGCAGAATGATCCCAGGGACTTGCCGGCCTTTTTGCAGGCGCTGGAAAAATTCGATTGCGTTTGCGGCACCCGCGTGGCCACGCGCGGGCAGGGGGACAATTTTCTGCGCATCGCTTCGTCCCGCATCGCCAACTGGGTGCGCAATAAATTGTCCGGCGAACAAATCTCCGACGCGGGCTGCACCTATCGCGCCTTCAAACGCGACTGCATCGCCGACTTGAAATTCTTCAAGGGCATGCACCGCTTTTTGCCGACCTTGATCAAAATGGAAGGGTTCACCGTGACGGAGATCACGGTTTCCAACAATCCGCGTTTCGCCGGGCAAAGCCACTATGGGGTTTGGAACCGGCTCTTTGCGTCGTTTTACGATTTGCTGGCCGTACGCTGGATGAAAAAACGGATGTTCCGCTACGAAATCGCGGAGAAGATCAATTAAGTTAATTCCGCCTTCTTAATTCTGCCCTTCCCAAAGTTACTCGTAGGTTTTTTCCAATTGTTTGACTCGATTATACACCGGCGAGCCGGGCGGAACGCGGCTCTTTATCTTGGCGAATTCCCGGCGCGCCTCCCCGGGGCTGCTTTGCGCCAGCAGCACCACATAATCCAGTTCAATCCAGGCCCGGCGCGGGTCGCTGATCGTGTTGCCATACATGGTCAGAAAATCATGCAGTCCCGGCGCGCCCCGTTTTTGGGCGGCTTCCAGCACGGGTTGCAGCCGGGGCACCATGCCGGGCAGTTGGTCGCCTGAGACGTCCGGTGGCGCGGGCGCGATTGCCGCCGGTTCCTTTTCCTTGAAATTTCCCCAATACTGGTACAATTGCCAGGCGCCCAGCGACAAGCCAACGACAATAAGCAGTCCCACCAGAAATCTCATGGCCCCCCCACGCGTTCAATGCGGGCGCCGAGCTTGCGCAATTTCCCGTCAATGTTGTCGTACCCGCGGTCAATATGATACACGCGGCTGATTTCCGTCGTGCCGCGCGCCGCCAATCCGGCGATGACCAGCGCGGCCGAGGCCCGCAAATCGCTGGCCATGACCGGCGCGCCGCTGAGGGGTTTGCCGCCTTTGACGATGGCGCTGGGCCCTTCAATGGCAATGTCCGCCCCCAGGCGGGCCAGCTCGCTGACATGCATAAACCGCGATTCAAAAATGCGCTCCGTGATGATGCTGATGCCGGGAGTCAACGCCATCAGCGCCATCATTTGCGCCTGCACATCGGTGGGAAACCCGGAGTAGGGCAGGGTGGTGATGTCCACCGACTTCAATCGCCCGCCGCGCGAGATCTTCAACGCCGGGCCGCTCCGTTCCACTTTCACTCCCGCCTCCCGCAGCTTGTCCAGCACCGCGTGCAAATGCTCCGGCCGCGCGCCGCGCAGGGTCACCTCGCCCCGGGTCGCCGCCGCCGCCACGGCAAAGGTCGCCGTTTCGATTCGATCCGGTATGACTTCATGGTCCGCCCCGTGCAAACTTTTCACCCCGGTGATGGTAATGGTCGGGCTGCCCGCCCCGCAAACTCTGGCTCCCATGGCGTTGAGGAAGTTGCCCAGGTCGATCACTTCCGGTTCGCAGGCCGCGCTTTCGATGATGGTCACCCCCTCGGCCAGCACGGCGGCCATCATGACATTGGCGGTGCCCAGCACGGTCGGGCCGCAGCGCCCGCCCAGAAACAATTCCGTCCCTTTGAGCTTCCGGACCGTCGCGTTAATGTAGCCGCCCTCAATGCGAATCTTTGCCCCAAGCGATTTCAGGCCCTTGAGATGCAGATCAATCGGACGCGCCCCAATAACGCAGCCGCCCGGCATCGAGACGAGGGCCTTGCCCGTGCGCCCCAGCAACGGCCCCAGGATGCAAATGGAGCCGCGCATTTTGCGGATCAACTCATAATCGCCCACCCCTTTGATTTTGGCCGCTTGCAGGCGCAGCGCATCGCCCTCGAACCTGACTGTCGCGCCCAACGAGGCCAGGATCTGCCCCATGAAATGGACGTCGCTTAGATTCGGGACGCGGCGAATGACGCAGGGTTCGGCGGTCAGCAGGGTCGCCGCCATCAGCGGCAGGACGGCATTCTTCGCGCCGCTGATCATGACCTCACCGTTCAGGGGTGTTCCGCCTTTGATAAGAAACCGGTCCATTCAAACAATTCCGCTTCGAGCGGCGACATCGTGTGATTGCGGTGCCCTGTGCGCAATAAAAATCCTCTGAAACTGATTGTAATCCGGCTCGATGGCTTCAATCTTCCACCCTTGCTGCTCAAAGATTTTGCCCACCCGCTGGGCGCCGTTGTCGTTTAACTCCAGCATGGCCCGCCCCCCGGGCCGGAGGAACGCGCCCGCTTCGGCCGCGATCCGCCGGTAAAAGTCCAGCCCGTCCGGCCCCCCGTCCAGCGCCACCCGCGGCTCATAGTCACGCACCTCGGGTTCCAACATCTGGATTTCCGCCGTCGCAACATAGGGCGGATTGGAAACAATCAGATCAAAACACCTCTCCCGGCCCAGGGCGGCGAAGCCGTCGCCCTGATGAAATTCAATCCGCTCCGCCACCTGGTGCCGCGCGGCGTTTTGGCGGGCCGTGTTCAAGGCGTCGCCGGAAAGATCCGTGGCGTCCACCCGCGCCCGGGGCGCGTGGGTGGCCAGCGCGATGGCCAGGCAACCGCTGCCCGTGCCCAAATCCAGCGCACGGGCCTGGCAGTCGGGGGGCAGTTGCCTGAGAAAATTCCAGGCCCGCTCGGCCAGCAATTCGGTTTCCGGCCGCGGAACCAGGACATGCCGGCTTACGGCCAGTTCCATACCGCAAAAGAAAGCCGAGCCGACAATATACTGCAGCGGCTCGCGCCGGCCGCGCCGGCGCACCAATGCGCGCAACGTTTCCACTTCCGGCGCGGACAGCGCCCGCTCGAAATTCAAGTACAGATTCATTCGCGGCATTTTCAAGACATGGGCCAGCAGCAATTCGACTTGCAGGCGCGGCGCGCCGACGCCCTTCCCGCCCAAAAAATCGGCGCTGCGTTGAATGACTTCCAAAATCGTCACGCCCATGAAAATAAGTTCAAACTGGAAAGTTCAAAGCGCAAACTTCTCCCCATTTTGAACCTTGAACTTGCGCGGCGACGCTCCTATTTTCGCCTGCATGAAACGAGCTTTCATTTTATTTGCCATTCCCATGTTTTTGCTGCGCCTGCCCGCCACGGCCCAGGACGCCGCCAGCACCCCGGCCAGCGCCGCAGCCGCCATCGCCGCAAAGGAGGACGCCGAGGAGCGTTACAAACGGTTGGCCGCCGACCTCCAAGCCGTCCAGTCGGACAACGAGGCTCTTCACGCCAAAATCACCGCCCTGGAGGGGGAGATTCAGACCTTGCGCGCGGCCCAGGCCCGTCCCGCCGACAATTCAGGAATTCAAGACGAACTCAAACGTCTGGCGGAAGCCATTCAGGAAGTGGACAAGAAACGCCAGAACGACAAGGAAGTCATCTCCGAACAAATCCGCAAATCAATCGGCGGACTCGAACAATCACTGCGGTCCGCTCCCGCACCCGCCCATGCATCCGTGCCAAGACCTTCCGCCGTTGCGGACTCACCGGCATCGGACAAAGCTTACAGCTACACCATCCAGGAAGGCGACAGGCTCGATCTGATAGTCAAAGCCTATAACGCGGACTTCAAGAGCAAAGGAATGAAAACCATCACCCTAAAGCAAGCCAAAGAGGCAAATCCCAGCGTGGACTGGAACCGCCTTCGAGTCGGCCAAAAAATCCTCATCCCCCGTCCGGACGGCGGATGAGTTGTTGCTTCCCAGATTGACACCGTCCGGCGCTCCTATATAGTTATAGGATGAAGTTAGTCCGAATTTCGTTTTCCGATGCAAATCACGCGCGCAGGTGAGTATGGGGTTTTGGGATTGATGAACCTGGCCCGGCGCAGTCCGGGGCAGATGGCCATGATTAACGAGGTCAGCCGGACGGAGCGGATTCCGAAGAGTTTCCTGGCCAAGATTTTTCAAAACCTGGTCAAAGCCGGGCTGGTCCGGTCCATTCGGGGGGCGGGCGGCGGATTTGTGCTGGTCAAGGACCCCGCGCAAGTTTCCATCCTGGAAATCATTGAAGCCATCGAGGGAAAGATCGTGTTCCAACGTTGCAAACAACTTAAGCCCGATTGTGAACACGCCGGCGGCTGCGCCCTCTGCGGACTATTCGAGCAAGCCCAGGACGGCGTGAAGGATGTCCTGTTGCGCACGACTTTGGTCGATTTGATCCGGCGGCAGGAAACAATCGCATTGACACGCAGCCAAAAGCGCCACACCAACTAAGGGCGGTGTTTGGACAGATCGACATGCGACAGGTTTATCTCGACCACCAATCCGCCACCCCCGTTTTGCCGGAGGTGTTCGAAGCCATGCGGCCGTTCTTTGCCGGAGCCTTTGGCAATCCTTCCTCTTTGCATCAATACGGCCTGCGGGCGCGCGAGGCCGTGGCCGCCGCCCGCGCCCAAATCGCCGCGTTGATCCATGCCGAATCCGCCGAAGAGATCATTTTCACCTCCGATGGGACGGAATCGGCCAATTTGGCGGTCAAAGGAGCGGCCTTTGCCAGCCAGCGCCGGGGCAATCATATCGTCATCAGCCAGACCGAGCATCCGGCGGTGATTCACTCCACGGAGTTTCTGGGGAAACACGGCTTCACCTCCACTCGCGTCAAAGTGGACCGCCAGGGGTTCATTGACCCGGCAGACGTGCGGGCCGCCATTACTGACAAGACTATTTTAATCGCCGTTCACCTTGTCAATCATGACATCGGCACGATTGAGCCCATCCGGGAAATCAGCGAAGTTGCCAGCCGGGAAGGCATCGCCTTTTATGTCGATGCCGGGGCCGGCGCCGGATGGCTGCCCATCCATGTCAAGGAATTGGGCGCGAACCTTCTTTCGTTCTCGCCGCATCGTTTCCACGGACCCAAGGGCGTCGGCGTGCTCTACCGCAACCGGCGGGCGCGCCTTTCCAGCCTCCTGCACGGCGGGGGGCAGGAAAACGGATGGCGCGCCGGAATTGAAAACGTGCCGGCCATTGTCGGCGCCGGCGTCGCGGCGGAAATTGCCTTGCGCGATGGGGCGCGATGGAGCGCGCATTGCCTCCGTTTGCAAAAGCGGCTTTGGGACGGACTCAGAGCCAGGATACCCTGCCTGCAACTGAACGGACCCGAGCCGGGCCCCAAACGGGTTCCGACGAACCTGAATATTTCCACTGAGTTCATCGAAGGCGAAAGCCAGGTATTGCTGTGCGACATGCACGGCATCGCGGTGGCCGGCGGGACCAGTTGCGTCAGCAAGTCGCTCAAAATCTCCCCTGTTCTGAGCGCCATTGGTTTGTCTGACGCGCTGGCCCAAGGCGCCATTATCATGTCACCCGGCAAAGATAACACCGAAGAGGATATGGATTACGTCATCGAAACGTTTGCAAAAATTGTCGGCAAACTTCGCGGAATGTCGCCCACATGGGACGAATTCGAAAAGGGCGTCATTGATTCAGTCATCAGCCCCAGGCAGCCACAGTGACAAATGCGGGAGCCGCGAGCAGGCAAAACGGCAGGAGTTACACGAGGTTTTCGTGAAACTCCTGACGGCCCGGCTTTAAATGCTGAAGCTGGCGGATGAGATTCTAAAGCGCGCTTCTTCCGGCGGCTTTGGCCTTGGCCCAGCGGGCCTTGGCGGCGGCGCTCAATTTGGCCCTGGCGGCGGCGCTGAAGCGTTTCCTCTTCGCTGCTTTGGCCGGTCGCGCCCTGGCTGCTCCGCGCCTGAATTTGGCCCATCTTGCCCTGGCAGCGGCGGCAATTCGAGCGCGGCCCGCAGCCGACATGCGGCGCCTCCGGCGCTTCCCCCCCCTGGTTCCGGCCGGCCGGCCGCCCCTTCTGCCGCCCATGGACGCCAGTTGCGCCTGCAGGCTTTCAATTTCTTCCATGATTTCAACGGCTCGTTTCAATTGAGCCACCGTAAGGTCTTTGATATTTGACATGATGGATGAGTAATAAACCAGCCGGGCCGAATGTGTCAACACCCTTTGGAACATTTTTTTAACATTTATTTCATGCCATTTGTAACATTACCCTGCTTGATCTGATAGCTTGGCCGGAATCCCCTTACGGCAATCGCACTTGATAAAAGCGCGCGAAATAATTCGTCGCTGCCGGGTCCTCGAACTGAAAGACACCTGGCGACGGCTGCGCCGCCGTTCCAATCCGACTCCAATCAAATAAATTCGTCGAGGCCCACACCGCATAAGGCAAATCGGCGGCCCCTGAAAACCCGATCTGAAACAAGCCATCGGACAAATCGAAACAGAAATCGTCCACCGCGCCGGAATTGTAGTCGGGATTGACTTCCCCCAAACTGCAAACCGAGTCGGACATCGAACTGGCAAGATCGAGGCCAATAAAATCCAGCGGAACACTCTCGATATCGTCATTGAATTCCGGATTGGTAAGATCTCCCACCGAGTAGTGGACCATCGGATTGCCCGCCTGCCAGGAACAGCTCTGAATGAAGCTTGCGTATGCGGGACTGATGGGGAGCTGGCCGCCGGGAACGCCAGGAGCGCCGGCGGGAGCGCTAAAAATGCCGACTGAACTGGGGTAACCACCAGACAGTCCGAGAAGCGAATCCAAAAATTCGAGACTTTCCTCCATCCCTATAACAATTTGGTTGAGCGCGCCCTCTGACATTGGAGAATTGGGAGCATCAGTTGCAGGAGCTACGGTCCACACATTGAAAGGAGGCTCCGAAAAAACGTTGGCTAACGTTTGGTTGATATTCAGCGAACTGCCAAATGCCCCCAAATTGACGAAATCCAAAACATGTCCGGTTTCGTTATCAACCAATGCGTACATAAGATTATTCGTGATGTTTAGCGTCCAGTCATGAACCGGCCACCCGGTTTGTTGAAAGTCGCTTGCCAGAAAGCCGTTGGGGGCACTCAGAGTGACGAATTGTCCAGTGGATTCGGACCAATACGAAAACGGCAATGAGGTTGTGTTCGTGAACAAAGGAATCATAAAGCCGCCGGCTGGCCATGAATCAATGGTCCAATTTGTGGCCGCGTTGAATACCATGTTCGTGCCGAAATTGTAGTTGTTGGTCATGGTCACCGAAACCTGATTGGAAACGACGAGTGTAACGCTGTTGGTGAAGGTCGCTGGGTAAAAATTCCACGCTTCGGCCCCGAAAATGTTGGAAATCGACATGATATAGAATTGATTCGTGTACTGCGGAGGTCTGTAGATGTCATACTGCCCTGCGGGCACCGCCGGGTAGCGAACAAAGAGGAGATCTCGTTCCACGATGACCGCGCTGGAGTAGCAGTATTCATTGAACGCGGGTGTCTGGCCTTTGGCGCCAACGACCCATGGAATTCCCCAGACATTGTCGTTTGCAGTGATCGTCGGGTCGGTTATGGCTTTGAACCCGCAACTGATTTGCGCATAGAAATCAGTTGTCACACAAGTATAACCGACAATGAACAGGGTGTCGGCCTGCCACGAAAAGACAGGACGAAACACGGAGGGGAAATTTGTTGCAGGAGTTGTCGCATCATAATCATTGGCGGTTGATTGGAGCAGGTAATGAACGGACGCACTGTAACCGATGGCCGGGTTGGTCGTCGAACAGACCGGGATATTCGTCACTCCGAAGCCAAATTCCGCTTGCAACAGCGCATTGGCTTGATTGGTGAAGAATTCGAGCGGAGTCTGGGCCGGGACGCGGAGCGCCACGGAGGCAATGATGATGAACTGCCAGATGATCCGCTTCATGTTGGTTGTAATGGTTGTGCCGCCAAGCTCTTTAACACAACGTATTTCAGACATGCTAAGCCCGCGCGGAGAAAACACAATCTTAATCCGGCAGGGCCGGGGGGCAGGGGCCGTACCCACACTGCCTTGGGCGGGTTGTGGAGGGTTTGGTGGCGGTCCTGGCGGGTGCGTCCGGTGGTCACAGGCAAGTTTTCTGCCTCGCACTTTCCAGTTGGATGAGGGCGGCTTGCTACGCGTGAACAGGGGAAGCGGAGCGCGGGGTTTTAACCCTGCCGCCGGTCCCTCCTCTTTTCAGAACAGTGATCAATTTGTTGTGGTCCACTGGCTTGGCGATGTAATCGTCCATCCCCGTGGCCAGGCACAGTTCGGCATCGCCTTCCATCGCATTGGCTGTCATGGCGATGATCCGGGCCGGTTTCAGGTTCTGCTCTGATTCCATCCGGCGAATTTTTTTCGTGGCTTCGTAGCCATCCATCTCCGGCATCTGGCAGTCCATAAAAATGATTTGATAATTGCGTTGCCGGTGCGCTTCGATCGCATCGAGTCCGTTGTTGGCGATTTCCACTTTGTAGCCGAGCTTTTCGAGTTGCTTCACAGCCACGACCTGGTTGATGGGGTTGTCTTCCGCCAGCAGAATGCAAGAGTCGTTGGGCGCAATTGCCGGGAATTCATCGACGTTGCTGGAAGATTCCGGCAGGAGCGTCGATCCGTTGCCAGGGACAGTGGTCTGACCGGTTGGGCGGCAGGCGCCGTTTGATTTCCCAAGTTTTATTGTGAGCGAGAAGGTGGAGCCTTTTCCCGGGCTGCTGACAACATCGATGGAACCGCCCATCATTTCCACAAGCCTGCGGCTGATGGCCAATCCCAGGCCGGTCCCGCCGAATCGGCGCGTCATGGATGTGTCCGCCTGACTGAAGGATTGAAACAATTTTTTTTGGTCTTCTTCGGAAAGACCGATGCCGGTATCGGTGACGGCGAAGCGCAGTTGGACGTCTTCGTTCGTCTCACCGAGGCGCCTGACCTCAAGATACACTTTGCCCTTCGCGGTGAATTTGACGGCGTTGTTCAGGAGATTGAGCAGGATTTGCCGGATTCGTGTAGGATCGCCAACCAGGGTGGGGCCAAGGTCGTGATCGATGACATAGGTCAGGTCAAGGCCTTTGGCTTGAGCCTGCGGGGAAAGAAGTTTGACAGCGCCAGTGACAGTGTCAAGGAGGTCGAACTCCACTTTTTCAACCTCCATCTTGCCGGCTTCGATCTTGGAAAAATCAAGAATGTCGTTGATGATGCACAGCAACGAATCGGCGCTGGTTTTGATGATCTTGCAGGATTCATGCTGTTCGAGCGTCATGTTGGTATGGAGCAGCAAATCCACCATGCCCAGGACGCCGTTCATTGGAGTGCGGATTTCGTGGCTCATATTGGCCAGGAAGTCGCCTTTGGCCTTGCAGGCCATGAGGGCGGTTTGGGCCAGTTTCTGGGTTTTTTCCGTGGCCAGAATGAGTTGGTGATTCGCCTCCGCCAATTTGGAGTTGGTCGCTTCAAGGGCGGACGTTCGTTCAAGGACCATTCTCTCAAGATCGCCCAAGCGAAGTTTTGCCTGCTGGTAGAGGCGCCATTTTTCGGTCATCAAGATGGCCAATTGCAGCACTTCGATGCAGTCGAATGGCTTTTTGAGGATGACCAACCGGTCAGAGTAGCCCAATTTCTGCAACATCTGTTCCCAGGAATAATCAGAGAAGGCGGTGCAGATGACCACTTGCAGGTCGGCATACTTTTGCCATATCGTGGCCGTGGTTTCGACTCCATCCCAACCCGGCGGCATGCGCACATCCACAAAAGCCATGGCATAAGGACGGTTTTCGACAAGGCTCTTCTCGATTAACTCGAATCCTTCCTTCCCTTGATAGGCCGAATCAATTTCAAACTGCGGCAGCCGGGACTGCGTTTCCGTTTCACCGAATAACGCGGTCTCGGTGGCGCGCAAATCATCCTGCTCGCCTTGGGCGGGAAGGAGAATTTTGCGAATATCCGCATGGATGGCTTTGTTGTCATCAATGACGAGGATCCGGCGATTTGACTGAGGATTAATATCCATTTGTTTGGCTGATTATCATCGGCACTGATATGCAATCGGCAGGATGCGGGTCGCGCTTTAGGGGATTTTTGCGCCGGCGCCGCCCAATTGGGGCCCCCTGGCGAAGAATCAGCATGCTCCCTGCCATCCTGGCGCACCCGATGAGTTTTCAGGAACATGGCCCGTCCGGGTGACCGTTTGGAAGTGCGACCCCCGGGAGGCTACATCCCATGCTGGACGGCGTGACGCAGTTTTTGCTGGATCGCTTTTTCGCGCTCGGGAGAGAGGATTTTCGCGCCGTTGTGCTCGGTCACGTAGAAACTGTCGATGGCCGCGCCTTTTTCCGTCGATATTTTCGCCAGATAGACGTTGACGTTCAACCCCGCCAGCGTCCGTGAAATATCGTACAACAATCCCGGCCGGTCCTCGGTTTGAATGTCAATAATAGTTCGAAGGTCGGAGATGGCGTTGTCCAGCAAAATGACGGTCGGGATGCTTTCGCCGTCGATCGATTTGTAAGGCGACGGCGCGGTTTTGGTTTTGGCGATCAACGCGGCCAGGTCGATCGTTGCGCCCGTCAGGACTTTGTGCGCGAGGTTTTCAAATGTCTCCCGTTCTTCGCGATTGGCCAAAAGGCCGGTTCGGGCGTCCGTCACCCAAAACGTGTCCAGAATGACGCCGTCGTAACGGGTCAGGATTTCGGCGCTCAAAATGTTCAGGCCCGCCGCGGTCAGGCAGCCGGTGATCTGGCTGAAAAGACGGTCCCGGTCCCAGGTGCATACGATCACGACGGTATAACCGCGATCAGGTTCATTGTGCCAGGAAATGACGGGCGCCAGCGCGTTGTCTTCGTTTTCGGACAATTGCAACCGGATGAAGCGATGGACGTGGGTGACGTCCCGCAGAATTTCCCGGGCGTCGCTGATTTGGAGATAGCGGGCGGGGACGTTGTTAAAATGGGCCTGGATTTCCGCCGGATCAAATGTGTGCGGCGCCAAACGCCGGACCTCCTCGGCCAGCAATTCCCGCTGGCGCGCTTCGGCCAGAAGAAATTCGGTGCCGCCGGTCAACACCCGGCGGGTCTTTTCATACAGCCGCCACAACACGGCGTCTTTGAAGCCATTCCACAGTTGATCGCTCGTTCCCATGGAGTCGGCGAAGGTGTGCAGCGTGAGCAAAACCAGATTTTCCACGCTCTGAATCCGGCGGGCCAGCGCGTTGATGACGGCGGGATCATCCAGGTCGCGCCGTTGCGATATCTGGGCCATGGCCAAATGGTTCTCGATGACCAGGCGCAGGGTGTGCGTTTTGGCGCCATCCAGACCGAGCCGGCGCGACACGCTCAGGGCGACCTTGCCCCCGATTTGTTCATGATGGCCGGTGCGAAAAGCCTTGCCCGCGTCGTGCAAGAGCAACGCCAGGTAAAGAATAAAAGGGGTTTCGACGCCGTGAAACATTTCCGCGTAAGCGCTGAAGGGCGGCTTTTTGGCGTTCCAAACCTGGTCCAGTTTTGCGATGCAGAACAGGGTGTGTTCGTCCGCTGTGTATTGATGATAAAACTCATGTTGCACCAGGCAGGTCAGCCGCCCGAATTCGGGCAGGAATTTCCCCAGAAACCCGACTTCGTGCATCATGCGGAGAACCGGGGCGACGTTGCCGCGCTGGTCGAGGATTTCCAAAAACGTTTCTCGCACATGCGGGTCGCGCAAAAACGCGTTGTCCACCAGCGACAATTGGTTCCGGATGAGCTGGGCCAGGTCCGGATGCAACTTCAGTCCCCGCTGCTGCGCGTGCAGAAACACTCGCATGAGCCGCTTCGGACTGTCCCGGAAAATAGTCGATGCCACGGGCCGGATTTCGCCGTCGATGAAGTTCAAGCCATCGACCGACGGCTCGCTCTTGCGGGCGGATTTGGCCCGGAAAATTCCGCGCAAGGAAAGCAGGCTTTGGGGCGGGGGTGGAAACAGGGCCAGCCGTTGTTCGACCGTGCGGGTGATCAAATCAATGTTGCGGCTGTGGGTGTAAAAATCGCCCATGAACAATTCCAACCGCTTGCCGGGGGAACGCTCCTCATAGCCCAGGTTCAGCGCGATGGACGGTTGCAGGCTTTTGGCCAGGATGTCGGTGGGGCGATTGAGATAATAGTGCAATTCCGTGCGGACGCGAAGCAGAAAACTGTAGGCGTTTTCCAGTTGCTTGCGTTCGCCGGCGCTGATCATTCCCTTGTCTTCCAATTTAGCCAGCGTGCGGGTGCGATGTTTGAAGTAGGCCATCCACAGCAGGTTTTGATAATCGCGCAAGCCGCCGGAGCCGTTCTTGATGTTCGGCTCCTGCATGCAGGCCGAATTGCCGAATTTGGCCCGGCGCGCCGCCTGGTCGTCCAACCGCGCGCTGATGTATTCGTTCTCATGCCCGATGACGCACCTGGCCAAAAGGTTGCGCTCAAACCGGTCAAAGAGCTTTTCATCTCCTGTGATGAGCCGGGCTTCGATCAGTGACGTTTTGGACTGCATATCGCTGTTGGCGACCCTGACGCAATCCTCCACGGAACGGACCGAGTGCCCCACCTTGAACCCCAAATCCCACAGGGTGTAGAGCAAACCATCCACCAGCACAGCCAGCGCCGGACGGGCCTTGCCCTGGGACACCATGTCGCTTTCGTGCAGGAACATGATATCGATGTCACTCTGCGGATTCAGTTCAGCGCGGCCATAGCCGCCGATGCCCACCAGCGCGAAAACAGGCCACGCCGTTTTGTCCGGCGGCGGCGCCGCGTTTTTGACTCCTTCCAAAATATAGCGCAGCAACAAGTCAATAATCGCCGAGCGCGCCTGGCAAATCACGCGGCCTTCGCCCCCGCCCCGATGCACAATTTTCAGGCGGTGCGTTTCGACCTTGAGAAAGTTCTTGAAGCGTGTCAATTCCCCGCGGGGATGGGTCTGTGCGGGCAGGGTCAGGCGCGCCGCGGCGCTGGCCTGGATTTTTTCGAGCAATGTCGGCATCCGCAAGAAAGGTAGGGCAGAGCGGGGCGCGGCGCAAGCAAGGGAGGGAGTTTCAAGGCTCCCGGGTCAGTTTCCAAGAAGGATCAGGTTCGTAAGTCGTCATCGCCGCCGCGATTTTTGCCGTCTTTGCCCCGAGGTTTTTTTCATGAACCTTTCCCTGCTGATTGACGATGAAAGTCATGATGCCCGAGTTGCCCCATTGCGCCGGCCACGCCACCAGCGCGAATCCGGCGATCATGCGGCCATTGATAATATAGTTGTATTTGCCGCCAGCGGCGTCCGGTCCTTGCCGCGTCAGCATTTTAAAATAATAGCCGTGGTACGGCCTCTGGTCGCCGGTCATGATCTTGGATTCCTTGCGGTAGCCTTCGCCACGCGCCTCCGCAATCAGCGGCCCGAACGGACTGGCCTCGTCCCCCTCCTCGGCGTGCCAGTAAAGACCGTCATGCTTGCCGGGGGCGCTGCGCAAGTGTTGGGCGTATTGCAGCACTCCATCGCCGTTGCGCTCTTTGCCGGCATACTCCCGCTGGGCCTCGACGTATGCCTGGCAAACGCGAATCGTCCCCAACTCGTTCATCCCAATCCGGCGATTGAGTATTTCCTCCCTGCCGGCCGCGGTATCGAACGACCATTGGCCATCCCGTCGCGCCAGCGGAATCGGAAACGGCCACGCATCATTGCCGATATCCAAAATCACCCTGTCACCCGACTCCCGCGCCATTGCCACTTTCTCGGAAACCCGCCGCGCAAAAATGACAAACCTGTTGCTCGCCTGAACGGCGTCAACCGAAACAAGACCCCTCAGCTCCGGCCCGAAAATCGCCTCCAGCGCATTGGCATCCTTGGTCCCGGTCGCGGCGGTCAAAGCCTTCACGGCCTCTTCCGGCGTGGCGAATCGCTCCTCCTGTGCGGCCAATATCTGCCGCGGCGTTGCCAGGCCAGCCATCAGCGCCCCGATCACACAGGCACAACGGACGAATTTGAAAACGAGCGATTTCATATTAAGTCTCAACGCCGGCTTGAAGAGCCTCCGGATCGCGACGACCCGGAGCTGCTGCTCCCCCGGCTCTCCTGCCCGCGGGAACTGGATTCACGGACTTCACGAGAACTTTGCGAGCCGCCGAACACGCTTTCAGACGGTTCGCTTCTCTGGATCGGGCGCGACACTGCCGGCGCACGGCTCACTGCCGGCGCACGGCTCACTGCCGGCGCCCGGCCGATTACAGTCACATTCACCCGCGGCGCCTCCGCAGGACGCGCGGCGGGCCGGGAAGCCTCCCGTGGCGCGGGGAGCCTGGGCGCCGCATAGGCCCGGGAAACCGGGCGATTTTCATACCCGCGATCTCCGCCCGCCACGATGACCGAAGCCGCGCGCGTTTTGGGCCGCCACAGCCCCGCATCATGGACGGTGATTCCCTGGCGCCGCGCAGCCGGCGGAAGCTGCCACCAACCCCGGGGACGCAAATGGCCCGGACCCCAACGAATCAAATGATGATGCCGCCAATCCCAATCGTAGCCCAACCACACCCCAATGGGAAACCCGATCCCGAAGGTGCAATACACACCCGGTTGATAATAGATAAGTTCCGGCTGATAATCCGGCACATAAACATTGTCCGCATCAGCCGGGTTGATGTCGATTGTGCCGTCATCGCTCTCCACATTTTCCTGCGGAGTGCTTTGCAGATTCCCCAAAGCCTGGGCCTTGGCTCGCAGGCGTTGAATGGAATCCATGACCTCGGATTGCTGGCTGGCGAAGGCTTCTCCAAGCTCTGTCGTCCAGGCCAGATTGTCATCCATCCATTTCAGGACAGTCGGGTAATGCGCCAAGCCCTGCACGCTCGGGTCCCATGGTTGCACCTCGATTTGGTTGGGATCGCCGCCTTCGCTCGCATAACGGTTCGCCAGCACGATTTGCGACGGCACAGTCGCCGCGGGCAGAATGAGGCCCACGAGAGGGTCGGGGTAAAGCGCGATGGGTCCCAGCATCTGGTCCAAGTCCGCGCTCGACCACACCGCCGCACCGGGCGCAGGCGGAGGGGCGCCGTCTTGGGCGGAGCATTGCGTCCACGCCCCCGCCAGGGCCAGCAGCGCAACAGCGGCAACTGCCATGTTCTTCATGCCCCCCATGCTGGCCGCATCTTCCCAAATAGTCAACACCATTGGGGTCCTTTCCGTCCTTTTCGTCCCTTCCGTCCTTTTCGTCTTTTAACTCCTTGCACAATTCTGTTGCACAATGCCTCCGGCTTTGGCTTTATTCATGCCCGTGGCATTGACCATGAAACGAGAGCGTGTGACCAATGTATATTCCGGTCATGTTCAAGGGATCGGGTTTCGTTATGCCGTGAAGATCCTGACCGCCAGTTTCGAGGTGACCGGGACGGTCCGCAACCTGCCGGATGGACGGGTGGAAGTGGTGGCCGAAAGCGCCAAAGAGGAATTGGAAGCCTTCCTCAAGGCCATTCGCGACTCCGATGTCGGGCGCTTTATCCGCCAGGAACAGACCCGCTGGTCCGAGGCAACAAATGATTTTCGTGGCTTTGAGATCACGCATTAGATTAGACTGGGACAGTTAAAGATGAAGTACGCCATTATCGCCGATATCCACGCCAATC
Organism: uncultured Verrucomicrobiae bacterium; assembly: GCA_963813995.1. Classification (GTDB taxonomy): domain Bacteria; phylum Verrucomicrobiota; class Verrucomicrobiia; order Limisphaerales; family Palsa-1400; genus DASRLE01. Next base: position 196,902 of record CAWFAZ010000041.1, read on the forward strand.
TGGAGGCGTTCCAAGTGGTTTTGCAGGATATCGAGAAACAGAAATGCACCCATATCACCTGCCTGGGTGATGTCGTCGGCTATAATGCCAATCCCAAGGAATGCCTCGACATCGTCCGGGCCATGAACATTCCCACTATCAAAGGCAACCACGACGAATACTGTTCGACCGATGAGGCCCTCGAAGGCTTCAACCCCCACGCCGCCGAAGCGGTCAATTGGACCCGCAAGCAGTTGAACGCTGCGGATAAAAAATGGCTCAATGACCTCAAATACGTCCGCCTTCTTTCCAACTTTACCATCGTCCACGCCACTTTGGATGGCCCGCAGCGTTGGGGGTATGTCTTCGAGAAACTGGCCGCCGCCGCCAGTTTCACCTACCAAAACACCCCCGTTTGCTTCTTTGGCCACACCCATGTGCCCGTCGCTTTTATTCGTGACAGCGTTGTGCGCGGCGGCACTTACTCCAAGTTCAAAGTCGAGGCGGGCCGGAAGTACTTTGTCAACGTCGGCGCCGTCGGCCAGCCCCGCGATGGCAACCCCAGGGCTTCCTACGTCGTTTATGACATGACCGAAGGCTCCATCGAATTGCGCCGGTTGGACTATGATATTCCCGCCGCCCAGAAGAAAATTCTTGCGGCGGGCCTGCCGGCGCGGCTGGCCGAACGCCTCGCCGTCGGAAAATAATCAAAGCCGCATGGTGAACTGGAGCCTGCCGAAACAATGCCCCGAAGTGCTTTTCTTTGCGTTCTTTGTGTTCTTTCGCGGCTAAAAGGATTGCCAGTTTTAGCTTGAAAATTCTGATCCTCAAACCCAGTTCCATGGGCGACGTGATTCACGCCTTGCCGGTCCTGCGGCTCCTCAAACGCCACTTCCCGAAAGGCGAAATTTACTGGTGGCTCGACGCCGCCCTGTTGCCGTTGCTGGAAAAGGACCCCGACCTCTCCGGCATTATTCCCTTCCACCGCAAACGCTGGGCCGCGCCGCATCGCTGGCCGGAGATTGCCCTGAGCCTGCGCACCATGCGCCAACACCGCTTTGACTGGGCGATTGATCTGCAAGGATTGGCCCGCAGCAGCCTCTTCGCCTGGCTGGCCAACGCCGGCCTGACCGTCGGCCTCGACAATCTGCGCGAAGGCTCCCGCGAAGGCGCCCGCGCCTTGTACGACGTGACCCCGCCGCGCGCGCCCGCCCACCTGCACGCCGTCGATCGTTATTTGGCCGTCCTGCCCCTGCTTGGCGTGCCCGTGCATCGGGATTTCGACTGGCTGCCGCGCCGCCCGGAAATTGCCGCGCAAGTCGAACAGAATTGGCATCCGGCCGGCACGCGTTGGGTGGCGCTGTTGCCGGGCGGCCGTTGGGACAACAAACGCTGGCCCGTGCAATACTGGGTCCAACTGGTCAAACTGATCCGCCAGAACCCGGACGTAAACTTCGTCATCCTGGGCGGCAAAGACGAGCGCGCGCCCGGCGAAACGATAGCGGCAGCGGCCCCCGAACGATGCATAAACCTGGCCGGTCGAACCTCGCTGACCGAAATGATCGAATGCATACGCCTGAGCCATTTAGTCATCACCAACGACACCGGCCCGATGCACGTTGCCGCCGCGACAGGCCGCCCCGTCATCGCGCTTTTTGGCCCGACCGACCCATTGAGCACCGGGCCTTATGGGCAGCCTGGCAACGTGATACAGAACAAGTCCCTCCCCTGCGTCCCCTGCATGACCCAGAAATGTTATTACCGCGACCCTCTCGCCTGCCTGCACAGCATCACACCCCAGTCCGTCTTCCAAAGAGCCATTCCCATCTTGGCAGGGTGAGACATTTCAAATTTGAGATTTCAGATTTCAAATTCATCCCGCCGTCTTCGGCGGGTTGAGAAATGGAGCGGGCTTGAAATTTTGTTTCAGCGTGCGCGCGAATGCTTCGGCCCGCTTTCGTTGATCGGAACGCTTTCGGGAAGCTTCCGTGAGTCGTCGCTGCCCCTCAATGGGCGATTCCTGCAAACCCGCCGCCCAAGCCCGCAACTGTCGCGAGCAGGATTCCGCGAGGGATTTCAAATCTGGAATTTGAGATTTCAAATGCGCGAAGCGCCTCAGCCGCTCCAACAGACAAAGCATGGAACGCACCTCGCCCGCTGATCCCCGCGCGATGTAAAGAAAAGTCAGGAGTTCCTGGGTTGTGCCGCGCTCAAACCCCTCGGCGACATTGTTTGAAACCGACACGGCGGCCCGTTCCAATTGATCCCGCAGGCTGTATTGTTTTTGAAAAGCCGCATCCTCCGTGAGACCATAAACCTTTTCCGCCAGCCGGATGGCCTCCTGCCAGACCGGCAAATCTTCAAAGCGTTGATACGTCATAAAATTTTGTCATTTCAAATTTCAAATCTCCAATTTCAAATTCATCGAGAAGATGAAAGATATTTTGGAAGAAGGGCCGAAAGAGGCGGTTTTCGCTCTGCTATGTGCTGGCTGTAAAAGAGCCACTCAGCACAACAAAGAGCATGGAGCGCGGATAAGCACTCGGTCATCCAAGCGAAAGTAATTAATGGGATTCCGCCGTCGCCTTTAGTCCTACCGGTCCTACCCGTCCGACCAGTCCTGAATCAGTGTAGCGGCGTGGGTTCTTCGCTGGTTTAAGCCGCAACATGTTGCGGCTCTGTTGCCTTTTGTGTTGCCAGCTAAGTCGTTTACTATCAAGGATGTAGCCGATGTTGCCGATTTTCCAGACCTATGTATCAATCTTGCGTTTCCTGCTTTCGGAGTTCGCGTCTTTCGCATATTTCGCGGTTAAAAAATCTGGTTGGCCTTCTTTATGCGTTGAGTTTGGCTTACCCGGTTTTCCATGATCTGTCAGGCCATCCGTGAAATCCTTGAAATCCGTGGTCAAATTCTTAAAAAGGAGCAACATGTTGCGGCTCTGTTGCGCCTCGTGTTGGGTTCCTCAACGTTTTCAGTGGAATAGATTCTCATTAAAAGCCTTATCTGGGGGTCGGCCTGGAGCGAAGCTGCCAGGCCGCAGGCCGCCGCCGTGCGGCGGCTCCAAGAGGAAGAAGCTCATATAGAAGGAGTTATATAGGAAATGGCCCTGAAACATGGCATCACAAAATCACTCGGACAGCAGATCGTGGTCGGTCGTGGCGGATTTCTATTCCACCGAAAACGTTGAGGAACCTCGTGTTGCGGGCTAAGGCCTTGACTATCAACCCCGAAAGCTGTTCCCCCGAAAGTCGGGGTTCGGGGTTGCCGGTGTTGCGGGTTTTCCGGACCTGCATGCTGAAACAGGTCAGATCCAGCCCACCGCTGATCTACGTAAATACCTGACCAACAATTACTTAATTTGAAAATGCGGAATTTTTTACTGTTCTTTTCGGGTCATTATGCTTCAGCGCAAGTTGCTTGAGAAAATCATGGCATTACAGTTGCAGAGCTTGCGGGGTCCGGGCTTGCAAAATGAAAGGCAAAATTGGTTGTGCATGCAAACGGCAAATTCGCCCCCAAAACCTTTCGGGGCTGTGTCGATCTGTGGCCGGGTCAAACCAGCCTTGTCATTCTTGTGAAAATGGATATCCTTGTGTCATGTTAAAAATGATTTTATGCGTCTCCCTGTTGCTGGGTGGCGTCACCCTCCGGGCAACCACCGTGGAGCTGAAAGGCAAGGCCGCCGTCACCGGCAAAATCCTGGAGGAGAAAAAGGACCAGATCATCATTGATATTGGATACACCGTGCTGGTCATACCAAAGAGCCAGGTCGTGAAATTGCTCGATGATAATGCCAGGGCCGCCAAAGCCGTGGCCGCTCCGCCGGAACCCGCCGTGGACCGCGGTTTTTATTCAGCCTCCATTGTCCCGCCGCAGGAACGCAGCGTGCGCGAACTGGTCAATGAATTGGGCGAAGCGGTGGTGCAGGTGCGCACGCCGGCCGGATTGGGTTCCGGCTTCTTCATTAATCCCGACGGTTTTTTGATCACCAACTTCCATGTGACCGAGGGTGAAACGCAGATTTCCGTCGAGGTATATCTTCAGAAGAACGGCCAGATAGAGCGCAAGATTTACAAGCAAGTCAGGATTGTGGCCTTGAACAAATTCGCGGACCTGGCCCTGCTGCGCATTGAAGACAAGGATGCCCCGAAGTTTTCCTGCGTGACCCTCGGCGATGCCGACAAATTGGCCGTGGGCGACACGGTCTTTGCCATTGGCAGTCCGCTCGGCCTGGAGCGGACGGTGACCGAAGGGATTCTCAGCACCAAGACCCGCCAATTCGAGGGCACACTGTATTTGCAGACCACCGCCCAAATCAACCCCGGCAACAGCGGCGGACCCCTGTTTAATTTGCGCGGCGAAGTCGTCGGCGTGACGAACATGAAGATCACTTTCGGCGAAGGCCTCGGGTTTGCCATCCCCGTGGAAGCGGTCAAATTCTTTTTAAACCATCGCGAATCCTACGCCTACGACAACGACAATCCGAGCAATCCTTATCGCTATCTGGAACCGCCCAGCCGGACCAGGAAAGCCGCGTCGCAGTAATGCCCCCCGGCTGAATCTATGCTGAACCGAGTTCTCCTGCTCCTCGTCCTGGGCGGTTTTTGTCCGGGCGCGCGCGCGGCCATTTTGCCGCCCGAAAAACTATTGCCCAAAGACACCGTCTTGCTGGTCACCGTGCCGGACAGCCTGACAGCGTGGGGCCTTCTGACCAACTCTCCCTATGGCCGCTTATGGCAGGATCCGGCGGTCAAAGCGTTCAAGGATAAATTCATCGACAAGTTTGGCAGCGACGTCATCACGCCGCTGGAACGGAGCCTGGGCATTCAACTGTCCGCCTACAAGGGGCTGGCCCAAGGCCAGGCGACCTTTGCCCTCCTGCCCATCGCCCAGCCGGACAAGCCGGAGGATCATTTCGCCAGACTCTTCCTGCTTGACACCAAAGACCGGGCCGCCCAACTCCGAACCAACCTGGCGGACATCCGGCAAAAATGGGCCGCCGCCGGCAAGCCCATGAAAACGCAGAAAATTCGCGAAGTCGAATTCACCACACTCATGCTTTCGCCCGAGGAGCTTTCGTGGGACAAAATCGTATCCAAGCCGAATCGCGCCGTGGCGGGGAATGACACCGCTGGCAAGGCATCCACCAACAAGGTGGAAATCACTTTCGGCCAGGCCGGTTCGCTGTTGCTGGTCAGCGATTCCATCCAGGCCATCGAAAAGGTTCTCAGCCGCCAGGCGGGGGGACTTTTGCCCGCCTTGGAGGAACAGCCGGCCTTCCAGGCTGATTTTGCCGCCCGCCTGGGCGGAGCGCCGTTTTACGCCTGGATCAATGTCAGAGATTCGATCGACATTCTGACCAAGACTCCCGCCAGCGACGGCGACGACGCCAACGAAGCGTCGGCGCTGAAGCCCGATTCCCCGCTTGTCGCCGCCGGGCTGACCGGGCTGACCTCGGCCTCCTTTACTTATCGGAGTTTGCCGGAAGGGCTGTCCGCGCAACTCTTCGTCGGAGTGCCGGAGAGCAAACGGCGCGGGCTGCTCAAGGCCTTTGTCGGTGAAGCCAAGGATTCCAATCCGCCCGCCTTTGTTCCATCGGACGTGACGAAATTCTGGCGCTGGCGCATCAACATCCCGCACAGTTGGTCCCAGTTCGAAACGATGTTGAATGAGTTCAATCCCCGATACAGCAGCGTGATCAACTTCGTTCTGCAAACCGCCGGCAAAGACAAGGATGAAAACTATGACTTGAAATCCGAACTGCTCGGCAATCTGGGCGATGACATTATCCATTACGAGAAAGCTCCCCGCGGCGCTCTCATAACAGTCGATGGCCGGACGTTTACGGAGAATTGGGTTGGCAGCAACACGGCCCCGTCCATTTACCTGATCGGTTCGCCCAATGCCGAGAAACTGGCCGGCGCGCTCAAAACCGGCTTGAGTTTCATGGGCGCCGCCACGCAACGCGAGTTCCTCGGCCGCCAGATTTACACGCTGACCACGGCGGCCCAGGGCACAATGCCGGGCCATTCCTTCAGCTTCGCCGGCAGTGGCGGTTATGTCGCGCTGTCGGGCGACACCGAGATTCTGGAGGAATATTTGCGGAGCAACGACAGCAAAGCCAAAACGCTCAACGACACCCCCGGACTGGCCGACGCCGCGCAAAAAGCCGGCGGCATGGGCACGGGCTTGTTCGGTTTCGACAACCAAAACCTGGCCATGCGCGCGCTGCTGGAGATGCTCCGCCAGCGACCCGTCACCTTGCAGGACATTTTGGGCGCGGGGCACGGGCTGTCGGCCAGCGTCAATACTGGAGACGAGGCGGCCAGACTGCGGGAATGGGCCGATTTTTCCCTGCTGCCATCCTACGATGCCCTCTCGCAGTATTTTTACTTCTCGGTCTATGCCGGCGGCTTTTCCCCCGAAGGTTTCACCATGAATTTCTTCGCCCCCACCCCGCCCAAATTGAGATAGCAGCCCGTGTTTTCAATTGGGCTTGTGGAAAATCCCCCAGGCAAAACGACAAAATGATGTTGACGCAGCCCAAACAAGACGTTAAGGGACGTTCAATGAAGCGAAAGCTTTGGGTCCCTATCATCCTTATCCTTTTCGCGTTGACGGTCGTGATCTTCAGGCACCGAGGGAAGTTGGAAAAGGCATATTATTGGGTTCAACTGCGCCAGTTAAACAAACAAGTCCTGGCCCTGGAGAAAGCCGGCCAAAATACCCGTTGTGCCCGCCAGATTCTCACCGAATCCGACTGGCTCCTGGATTCAACGCGCGATTTTGGGCGAATCGCCGGACGCCTTGAGGCGCTTCGAGCCACTTTGAGGAATCCCTCAAGCCTGAACGCTCCAGACAAGCAGTCGGAGACCGATGGCAGTTGGGGGAGATGCTACACGGAGTGGTTCTTTAAGCTGGATGCGTCTTTCGATGAGATCTCCGCGCTGTCCGACAAAGGCCAGGTCCCCAGATATCCCTGTCGCTTTCTGGATCGGATCAATTCCCCTGAGAAACTGACGGCCCATCTCAACGGCCTGCTCATCTCGGATCTCGATGCTGACGGCGTTGACCATGGCCGCGAGTTTAATGAAACAGTTGCCGACCTGCTTCGGCTCGTCATCCACAGTGAGCCGGAAAACTACGCCTTTCATCCCCAGCTCAAGGAAGCGTTGCTCGACTTTCTCATGAACAAGGCGCGAAATCCCGAAACCGGCTACTGGGGCGAATGGTACAAAACGGGGAATCGTATCACGAAGACCGATCGACTGAGCATCACGTTTCACATCATCAGCTACCTCAAGGGGGAAATCACTGACTGGCCGAAGGTGATCGACACCACCCTGGCCATCAAGGACAAGCGATACCCGAACGGTTGGCTGACTCACCGGGGTTATGCCAATCATCACAACATGGACGTAATCGTCATCTTTCGTTATGGCTGGAAACACGCCACCCAGCGCCAGCAAGAGGCCATCCGCACGGAGCTGCACAAAATGCTCGATTGGTGCTTGAAGGAATCGCTCCAGCCGGATGGGTCATTTCGATTGCGCGAAGAGGAATCCCTGGAAGACTCAGTTTACTTCGGCACCGCATTCCTGGCGCGCATCGGCTATTTCGACCGTACACGGCGCTTCTGGACGGACGAGGAGTTTCCGGGTGCCTCGGAGGCGAAGCAACACATCGCCCGGTTCATTCGGGCGCATCTAGGTTCGGGCGGAGAAGGCGGAACGTATTATCGGGACGCGCTCGCCGAGCTTGGCGAGAGAGCGCCTTGAATACGATGCCTTCATGAAGTGGCGCGATGCCATTTGTCCTGACAAAATCTCGCAGTATTTTTACTTCCCGGTCCATGCCGGCGGCTTTTCCCCCGAAGGTTTCACCATGAATTTCTTCGCCCCCACCCCGCCCAAATTGAGATAGCATCCCATGTTTTCAATTGGGCTTGTCGAAAAACTGATAAAAGGTTCTTTACAAAAAAAAGGTTCTTTACAAAAATTTTTGAGATGAGGCAAAATGAAGCGAGGTCAAGCTGAAAGTACTCCCGTCAATCCTGTTGGGCATTTGCCTGATGGCTTGCTCCCCGGCTCAGGCCAAACCGAAGTTCAACGTCAGTGAAATCGCCGGACGAGGCTCGGAGTTGATGATTTGCGATCTGGACGGCGACGGTCTCAAGGATCTTGTTCTGATGGACGACACCAATCTCTCCATTTTTTATCAGGATCGCATACAAGGTTTCACTCGCGAACCGCAACAAACCCATCGTCTCGAGCATCGGCCATGCGTTGTCTGGGCGGCAAAACTGGGCCGGCAGGCCGGGAGTTTGCTCGTCATGACCAGCGACGGAGTGAGCGAACTTGATTTTACCAATCGAACCGGTCCTCCGGCCATCCGGCAAATCATCCGGCAGCCCACGATGGTTCCGGAGGCGGCGGAAGACACCAACGCGATGAGCCTCCCCTTGTCGGTGGAGACAGGCCGCGACTGGCCGCTGCTGCTGGTGCCGACTGCGGACGGAATTCAGGTCTGGCAACACCGCGAGGAGTGGGTCCAGGCCCAATTCATTGGCCATGCCATTGATGCCGACCTGCAGCCGTCACGGAGCAATGCCGGATATACGACGTCGTATGGATTCAGTTTTAGCGTGGGGGACGTCAATGGCGATGGACGGGATGACCTGATGGTAAGGCGCAGTAATGGCCGGACCAAGACCTACAGCCTTTACCTTCAGCAGAGCAATGGCCTGTTTGCGGTTGAACCGGCGTTAACCTACACGGACAAGGAGGAACTGTTCTCATGGCTGTGCTGGGCCGATCTCAACCGCGACGGCAAAGTGGATCTGGTCAGGAGCGTCTGGCTGAACGAACCTTCATTCCTGCCAGGGGTCCCCTCAGGCAAAGTGCTGGTGAGCACTTATATTGCCGACGAGCGCGGCAGGATTCCGTCCGAACCGCAACAGGTCTTTCGCAAGAACGACTGGACGGCGGCGTTGCCGGTGGTGGACGTGGACGGCGATGGTTTTCCGGACCTGGTTTTGGGCTACAGTCACATCGAGGACAGGGAGGGCTTGAGCAAGATGATCACCGCCAAAAAGCTCGATTACAGCCTCCGGTTTTACTTCCACCGGCCGGGAGCCGGCTTTCCAAAAGAGGCGGACTGTCAACGCAACGTGGTCATCCATCTGGATCGGGCCGAGATGCAGGAGGAACTGCCTCAATATTTCAGGCGCTACGTCAAGCTCGGGGGCGATTTCAACGGGGATGGCAAAACGGATTTGCTGGTGCGGGACCACAGTGAGGACATCTCGGTTTACTTTTTTGTTTCGCGAGAGAAAGGGTTCAGCCTGAAACCGGACCTGCGCTTCAATTGCCCGGGACCAATTGACGGATGGGAGGCCAAGGATCTGAACAACGATGGTGTCAGTGATTTGATTGTGAAACTTGCGAAGCAAAACGGCTATCGAATCTTCATCAGCCAGAAATAACGCATGTTTTCCTTGTCGCAATTTCGAGCCGGCGCCGCCAGTGGCGGCGCCATTTTGTGGATATTGCTCGCGGGGAACGGGAGCCGGGCCGCCCCTGTTGAACTGTCGCATCAGACGATCACACTCCCGGCCAACGCCGGTGAGCCGCTTTTTGCTGATATTGAAGGGAACGGCCGCTCCGATCTGCTTGTGATTGATCCAGTGGAGAAAAAACTTTTGAACTATCACCGACGCCCGGACGGCTTCAGCAACCTACCCGATCAGGCCATTGCCTTACCGCCGCAAACCGCCTGGGTCGCCCTGTGCGACGCGGATGCGCATCCGGGTCTTGAACTGCTGTTCTCCACCGCCACCGGGCTGGTTTATTCCCGGCAGAATGCCGGCCTGTTCGAATCGGAACGACACACGCTCATCGAGACGAGCCAGGTATTCTCCAACTTCGATGTTCCAATCCTAACCCGTCTGAGCACGAACAAAGCCGGGACGAACGATTTGATCCCAGTGGTTTCCGCGGGGCAGGCCGTGCTCTACCATCGGAACAGTGCTTATGAGTGGAGTCCCGGACCGCCGCTGGCCCTCGATGTGAAACAAACGGCCTGGCACATCGACCTCGACCCGCGGCGCGACCCGTGGGCGTTGGGACCAAATCCCGCGCACAGCCTGAGCGTTGAACAATCTTTTTGGGGCAAACCGGATCCGCCGCGGGACTCGGAGATGGAGAATGAAGCCGTCCAGAAGATGATTAATGACATGAAACAAAGGGCCGACGCCTGGCCGCCAAGAACCGTCCGCATGGACGTGGATGGCGATGGCCGGGAAGATCTGGTTCTGTGGCAGGTCAGCCACAAGCTGGATACCAAAACTGACGTCTATATCTTTCTGCGCGGCGCGGACCAAAAGTTGCCGGAGCGGCCGACGCAAATTCTGCATTGTCGCGGCTTCCCGATTCCAACCGGCTCGACGTCCATGCCTTCGCCTGTGATTGATCTGAAAGGGGATGGCATTTGTGAACTGGTTCTGCTCGAACTGAAGACCCGCATTTTCTCCGAGAGCGGACTGGTGGAAACGGCGCTCTCGCACGGATTTGATTGGGCGCTCACGATCCGGTCATTCCATCACGGCGCCTTTTCCCGCAGCCCGGACGCGTCCGTGCTGGTGAGGACGAGCTTGCTGTCGGAATTTTCGTTCGAGTGGCCGATTTTTATTCAAGGAGACTTCAATGGCGACGGCCGCCCTGATCTTTTGGTCAGAGGCTTGGGGACTCAATGGAATATATTCCTCAGCACGAGCGACGGACGCTGGTTCGCGCCACAACCCGCGATGACTTTCGACGAACCGGGACACGGCTATATCGAAATCAACGACCTGAACGGCGATGGGATGTCGGATATCATCTGGCACGAGCCGGCTGAACACCGTCTTTGGATTTTCATGTCGCCATTCCATCCGGCAAAGGGTAAGAACCCATGATGGAATCTCCGCCAGCACTGGTTTTGGAAGACGTGTCCAAGCGATTTGGACGCATCCATGCTGTGGACCATCTTTCCCTTGAGATTGAACCCGGCCAGATGGCCGGGTTTCTCGGACCGAACGGAGCGGGCAAGAGTACCACGCTTTATATGATCCCCCGGCTGGTGCGGCCCGGCAGCGGGCGCATCAGCATCTTCGGCGTGGATATCTGGAAGGATTACAAAAAAGCCATCCGCTCCGTGGGCATCACCGTGGAGTCGCCGGCTTTTTATGAGTATTTGTCCGGCCGAAAGAACCTCGAACTCGCCGCCCGTTTGCTTGACGACGTTTCTCCGCGTGAGATTGACCAAATCCTGGAACGGATCGGCCTGGCGGAACGGCAGCATGATCGCGTGCGGGTTTATTCGACCGGCATGAAACAGCGCCTGGGCATCGGCAGGGCGATGTTGGGCCGGCCACGCCTCCTGATCCTGGATGAGCCGACCAACGGGATGGATCCCGAGGGAACCCACGAAGTTCTCTCGTTCCTGCGCGAGCAAGTCAGGAAGGAGGGTCTCACCCTTTTTATCTCCAGCCATCTGATGACGGAGGTCGAGGAGTATTGCGACACGGTATTTGTCATCGATCGCGGGCATCTGGTTGCTTCCGGCCGGGTGAAGGAGTTGTTGAAACCTCACGAACGGATCGTGCGGGTTACGTTTCAGGGCAGGATTCCCGATGGCAATTTCATTTCGCGCCACGCACAAATCCGGAAAGCGGAACCCTTGACGGCGGACACCGTGGAGATCACGCTGGCTCAGGACGATTCCGCGTGGCTGAACCAATGTCTGCAGCAGGCGGGGTTCAGGGTTTCGGCCATTGCGCCCAAACAAAAGACCTTGAAAGAGTTTTTCCTATCCATCACGGGCCTTCGCCGCGCCGAAGTGCCATCTTCGATCAACCAGGCTCCGTCCGCGCAGGCCGGACTTCACGCGCCGCAGGGCCGCGCTACGGCCACGCAGGGGGGAGACAAACCCCATGCCTAGCCAATTCGTGCCATTGCTGCGCAACGAAGTTGCGAAGGCAGCGCGCCGCAAGCTGTCCTGGTTCGGCCTTTTCGCTGCGGGCCTGGCGTGTGTGATCGTTTATTTTCTCGGCGGCCAGTTCAGCAACGCGGCCACGGCGAACGCCTGGGGCTATGTCGGCTTTTCGATGCAAATAGTGTTCACGGACGTTGGCCTGATTTTTATCACCGTGTTCGCGGCCATGCTGGTGGCGGAGGAAACGGGCGCCGACACGATCCGTTCCGCGCTGGCCGCGCCGGTGTATCGTTGGGAGTTGTACCTGGCCAAGGCTGTCACCGGGTTGCTTTATATGATGGTCTTCTCAGCCGCCGCTCTGCTGTTCTCCGCGGCGCTGGCCGGCATCCATTACCACTTCGGCGCAGTGGGCGATTCATCCGGAGTTGTGTATAGCCGGAACCAGGCAATGCAGGAGCTGTTGGTGGGTTACGCGCTCAGTTGGATTCCGCTGGTCGCCCTCGTGATGTACGGGCTTCTGATCTCCACCGTGGTTCGCACTCCGGGAGCGGCCGTGGCGGTGGGCATCACCACCTTGTTCCTCATTGATTTCACCAAGCACCTGGTGGGACTCGATCCCTATATCTTCACCCGCGACATCAATTACTCCTGGCTGAACCTTCAGCAGATCGCGCAGGGATTGGATTGCCAATGGCGTCCGGAAGTGTGGCGGATGATCGTTTTGTCCGGCGTGACCGCCGTCGTCACCTTTGGCGCCGGCCTGGTCCTTTTTGTGAGGGAAGACCTCAACAATTAGAGAAAATCAAGAATTAAGAAGGCAGAATTAAGAAGTCGGATGGGTCGAGTCAGTGTTTTCTTAATTCATAATTCTTACTTCTTAATTTTCTTCATTCCTGCGGATAAACCAGGATGCGGTCATGCACCAGCACGATCAAATCATTCTTCCCGTCGCCCGTGACATCGGCGATGACCGCTTCGCGCGGTTCCAGCGAGTCGTTGCGCCGCGAGCGAAACGTCCGCTCTTCAAAAACCTGCCAGCGATTTGCCGGAACCAGTTTGTGCGGCAATTCAAAGGCGACCAAATCGAGGTAGTTTTTGGCCGTTTCCAAAAACACCAGGTCTTTGCGCCCGCCGTTGTTCAAATCCCCGGAAATGACATCCGCCAAATGGCCGTCCTTGATCGGCGTTTCATAGCTGTCCAACTCGGAGAGTTCCCACACCTGCCCGCTCATCGCCATCGTGCCAACCGTGTTGGGGCCGAGCAGCGCGAGGCTGTTGACGGTGGACGAGCCCAGCGCCACGGCGCGCAGCGAGGTGAAATCGCTCACCGGCAGCGGCAGATTGCGCACCACCTGCCAGACGCCCGCCGGGTCCCGCTCGCACAAGGTCAGCGCCTTCCGCTCTGAGTCAAGTAGAAAAATTGACGCAATGGCGTTGGCGCCGTTGCGCAGCGCCGCCGCCCCGGTGATGCGCGAGTCGCTCGACGCCCCGTTGATCTGTTCCTTGACGACAAACGACCAGGCCGGCTTGCCGTTGGTTCCCTGGCCGGCCTCGCTTTTCAAGAGGACAGCCCGGATGAAATTCTTTTGCGCCAGCAGCAATTCCGGTTTGCCGTCCCCATCCACGTCCGAAGCGCCCACCCAGGGCTCTTCCGTGCTGCCGCCGGGGGGGGAAGGTCCACTTCGTCAAAGGTGATGTGATCGGGTTTCTGGATGAGGAATTTGATTTTCTCATAGGGGATGAGCACCACCAGATCGGCCAGGCCATCCTGGTTGGCGTCGTGCATCGTCATCGAGCTGGGCGCGGCTTTAAACGTCTCGCTCAACTTCTGCGTGTGACTCCTGCCATCCGCCGTCATCGTTACCAGCACCCGGTTGGTGTCCTGCTCGACAATGGCCGCCAGGGTCGGTTTGGCGTTGGGCTGCAAGGGGCCGATCGCCATCGTCAACGGCCGGCCGTCGATGGGCAAAATCGTCGGGAAGGCGATCCGGCCTTTTTTGTCCAATTCCGTCACGCCGATTTGATGTTCATCGCTGCTCAGGAGGAAAATCTTCTGCGTGCCGTCTCCTTTCCAGTCGCTCACCGCGATTTCGCTCACGCCGGTCAGCGTCGGGAATGTTTTCGCCGCCGCCAGGGTGCCGTCGGGCCTCTGCAACTGCACCGTCAATTGCCCGCTGTCCGGCTCCGCCACCAACAGATCGGGCAAGCCGTCGCCGTTGATATCGGCCCACAAGATGCCGCGATGGGTCCGGGTCGTTTTGTTCAAGGGAAAAACCTCGAACGGCCCTTGCTTGAAGGCGCCGGACAAAGGCTCGGCGGGCTTGCGCACGAAGTTCCAGAGCTGGGCGCGCCCGGAATTCTGCGCGATGGTGACAATCTCTGTTTTGTGATCGCCCACCAGATCGTCCGCCAGGTAGGCCCGGATCGGCGGCAGGGAGAAATAAATCTCCGGACCAAGATCGCCGTCGGAGTTTTGCAGCCGGAATCGAAACGGGTGCGGGCTTTCCCAGTTGATCAGCAGCAAGTCATCGCGTCCGTCGCCATCAATGTCCAAAACCTGCACCATCTTGACCGCGCCGGAGAAGGGTATTTTGCGCGGCTCGCCCAGCGAATGGCCGGCTTGTTGCGGCAGGAAATAAATGTTGTTCTCGCCCAGCAAAACCAAATCCGTCCGTCCGTCTCCATTGAGGTCCCCGGTGGCCAGGGCCGCGTTGGGGGTCAATTGGCCGTCATCAATCGGCCAGCGTTTCGGCGCGCTCCAGGTATTGCTGCCCAGGTTGTAGAGCACCACTAACTCCTTCGGGTCCCCGTAATAGGCCAGGTCCGGCCTGCCATCACCGTTCAAGTCCGCCACCACCAGCGAGGAAATTCTCTTTTCCGAGGCGATCGATTCAATGCGAAAGCGCGCATCGGGCGGCAGCTCGTTCATTTCCAGTTTTCGACGGGGCCTGGCCGCCGCGAGGTTTGTCTTGCCGGTCTGATTATAAAGCAGCTCGATCTTCGAGCGCGCGTTGTTGACCACGATCAAATCCGTCAAGCCATCGCCGTCCAGGTCCGCGGCATGAAGCAGGGAAATCGAGCTGTCAATTGGAAAAATCTCCGGCCCGGTGAATCCGAAGGAGGCTGGCTTGTCCTCCGGCGGCGCCGGCGCGCCCAGCACCGCGGCGCAGGCCAGGACGCCGCCGCATAAACCCCGGAAGATGGAACTGCACTTCAACATGGCGACTCGAAAAATGCCATTGCCCCCAACTCTTCGCCAGCTTTATTCATGGTGTTCTGCTCTGCCCTGTTCAGGGGGAGGTGATGCGGTAATAACGACCGGAGCCGTTCGTCTGCAACGGTTCGCTGAAATAGAATGAACCGTTGGTGAGGGTATTGGTCTGGAGCGGAATCCAAATGGGGTTGGATAGGTTGGTGCAGGCTTCCACAACAACGGAGGCGTCTGTCGCCCAGGAGATGATGAAACCGAACGTGTTGTTTTGAACACCAAAGCTGGTGTTAACGATGGTTAGAATCACGGGGAACGGAAGGAACCAAAACGCTGTCCGAACACCGGTATTGGCGGAGAAGCCACCCCAATCGGTGGTGCCAGGCAAATAATAAACCGTCACTTGGCTGGCTCCAACGAACGTAGCCGAATCAACGGTGGGAGCGTTGCCCTCGAAATAGACACTGGTCAGGCTGCCGCATGAGATGAAAGCCTCCGGCCCGATGCTGGTGACGCTGCCGGGAATCGTGACGCTGGTCAGGCTGGTGCATAGTGCGAACGCACCGATTCCGATGTTGGTGACGGTGTCGGGAATCGTTACACTGGTCAGGCTTTCGCAGGCAGCGAATGCCATCCCTCCGATGCTGGTGACGCTGTTGGGAACAGAGTAGCTTCCGAATTTGCCGCCCGGGCATTGGATGAGCGTGGTTTGGGTCTTGTTGAACAACACTCCATTAACACTGATATAGGCGGGATTGCTTGGGTTTACGGTTATCGCGGTCAGGCCAAAGCAGCCGCCGAACGCCACCAAGCCGATGTTAGTAACGCTGGCGGGAATCGTGACGCTGGCCAGGCCGCAGTTCCAGAACGCCTGCACCCCGATGCTGGTGACGCTGTTGCCTATCGTGACGTTGGTCAGCCAAAAGCACCATTCGAACACAAAGCTCCCGATGTTGGTGACGCTGTTGGGGATCGTGACGCTGGTCAGGCCGCAGTCATAAAATGCATAGTCCTCGATGCTGGTGATGTTGGTGCCGATCGTGACGTTGGTCAGGCTGAAGCACTCATAGAAAGCATTGGTTCCTATACTGGTGACGGCCAGGCCATTGATGGCACTTGGGATGGTCACGGTCCCGCCAGATCCGTTGTAACCGGTGATAGTGATGGCACCGTTACTTACGCTGTAATAAAATGGAGCTGCATAACCATTCCCATTTACGGCAATTGACGGGCCGGAGCCGAGAACGGCGAAACCGAGGTTATTGGTCGCAATGAGACTGGGCTGGAATGCGCCCGCATTCGTATAGATGTACGAAGGACTTTGCAGGGTGCTGGTTGAACCGTCGCCAAAAATCCAGTTCCACTGCGTGATGGCATTGCTTTGGCTGTCGATGCTTGGAGAGGTGAATTGTACGGTCAAGGGAACTGTGCCATTGGTCGGGCTGGCGGTGAATTGCGCAGTGAATGGGTAGTATCCTTTCCGGATCGTGTAATTATCTTCGTCCGCCACATAGACGTTGCCCGCGCCGTCCACCGCCACGCCAGCAGTGAAATGAAACCGCGCGGCACTCCCCGTCCCGTTCGCGCTGCCATAACTACCCGCCAGACCGGCCAGCGTCGTGACCACCCAATTCGTTCCTACCGGCGTCACTTTCCGGATCGTGTCGTTGTCTGTATCCGCCACATAGAGGTTGCCATTCGCGTCCACCGCCAGGCCCTCAGGATAATAAAACCGCGCGGCGTTCCCCGTCCCGTCATTGAAGCCAGAACTGAGCGCCTGTCCGGCCAGCGTCGTCACCACCCAGTTCGTTCCAACTGGCGTCACTTTCCGGATTGTGTAGTTATATCCGTCCGCCACATAAAGATTGGTGGCGGAATCCACTGCCACGCCGGTGGGAAAATCAAACCGCGCGACGCTGTTCGTACCGTTCGCGCTGCCCGTATAACGCGCCAGTCCAGCCAGCGTCGTGACCACCCAATTCGTTCCTACCGGCGTTACTTCTCGGATCGTGTCGTTGTTTCGGTCCGCCACATAGAGGTTGCCATTCGCGTCCACCGCCACGCCCTCAGGATAATAAAACCGCGCGGTACTGTTCGTTCCGTTGGCGCTGCCCGTATAGCCCGCCAGTCCAGCCACTGTCGTGACCACCCAGTTCGTTCCTACCGGCGTCACTTTCCGGATTGTGTGGTTATATTCGTCCGCCACATAGACGTTGCCCGCGCCGTCCACCGCCACGCCGGTGGGAAAATCAAACCGCGCGGTACTGTTCGTCCCGTTCGCGCTGCCATAACTACCCGCCAGTCCAGCCAGCGTCGTCACCACTCCTGCCGGCGTCACTTTCCGGATCGTGTCGTTGTCTGTATCCGCCACATAGAGGTTGCCATTCGCGTCCACCGCCACGCCCTCAGGATAACGGAACCGCGCGGTACTGTTCGTTCCGTTGGCGCTGCCCGCATTGAGCGCCAGTCCGGCCAAAGTGGTGAAGGTATATGGGGTGGCGTAATTAGCGGCCTGGGTCACGGTCAATGTACCATTAACCAGCGTGACCGTGTAGTTGGTCTGACGATTGTTCGGATCTACCAAGCTTGGCACGATGAGATACGTTCCCGGTGAGCTGTTAATTGTGGCCGTTGTGCTATAGGTCGCTGTGATGTTGTCGCCGTTGGTCACACCTGTGATTGTGCCCGTGAACACCGGATTGGTCGCACCAAGCTGGCGGCTTGCATTCGCCGCTCTGACGGTCAAGGGCGCGGGTGATACCACCAAGCTAACACAGTCGGTCACGCTGGTATAATCATTTGTATCGGTTGGGGTAAAAATGACGCAAAGCGTATTGGTGCCGACGTTAAGCACTGTGCCGTTCGTCGGAGTGTAGGCAAAGCTGCCGGGGAAGTACGCGGTGGCATTCAACTGGTTCGAGCCTAGAGCCATTCCGTAGGTGATGGGAACGGGAGTCCAGAGCACGAACGAAACGACCAGACTTACCGTGTCGGTCACACTGCTGTAATCCTCCATATCGGTCGGCGTGAAGATGACGGAAAGAGTGTTAGTGCCTATGTTGAGCACTGTGCCGTTGGTGGGATTATACGCAAAGCTGCCTGGAACGTTCGCCGTGGCGTTCAACTGATTGGAGGTGAGGGCTGAACCGTAGGTGATGGGGACCGGGTTGGTCCACGTAATCATCGGAATCGCTTGGGTTACAGTCAGCGTGGTTTGGGTATTGGTTGACGGATTTAATAAGGCATTGCCAGCATACGAATAGGTGATGGTGTAAGCGGTTCCGCTAGCGGGTATGGCGCTGGGATTAAAACTGAAAGAAAAGTCACCAGTCGAATCGTTAACCGTGGTGTTTTGTGGGTCCCCGTTGATCGTGACGGTAACCGTCTCCCCGTTGGCTGGATAAATCGGCCCGGTGGCGCTCACCGTGCCGGCAATAGTTATGGCGGTTGTGCTGTAGGTGGTGGACTGGCTGGCGGTCAGATTGGAGAAGCCGGGAGTTTCCTTTATCACCGTAATGAGGCTTACGAGGACGACATTCGATCCAGTGTTGTCGTCGTAGGCGCCAGGCGGCCCAGAAAAGTTCATTGCGTCGGCGTATCCGAAATAGAGGTGCGTAGAGCCCGAGGGCGCGACGAACGTCTGTGGGACACCCTGTCCAGTCCCGGTCAACCCATCACCAATGAAAAACACTTGGCCAAGCAACGGTGTGAAATTGGTGGCGCTGGTGGCTCCCGGCTGTGTGAAATCAATCGTTGCCGGAGCGATGGCGGTGGACGAGTCGGAATCGTTCCAGAAGACTCCGAGAAGCGCACCTACGGGACCGTCGTATCCGCTTATGCCACCAAGTCCATCGATTGAAATCATGTTTCCTCTATCCCCATCACTTGAATAGAATGCACAATTACAGGTGGAAGCGTACTGCACTCCTCCAGTGGCGCTGAACTCAAACACTTCTCCACCAACAATCGCCAAAGATATGGGCAACGTTTCGGCGTACGGTCCCGGCGGATTGTTCCGCGTTAAAATATAGTTTGCCGGAGGAGTGCCAGCCGGGGCCGGGATAAAGTTCGTGCGACCAGCCACAAAAATCACCGCTGTGCCTGGAACAACGTTAGTCCACGTAATTATCGGCACAGTCAATGTTGCCACACTGCTAGTCACGCTGCCATAAGCGTTCGTGACGATGACCTGGTAAGTCCCTGCATTGGCCATCGTGACGCTGGCGAGTGTGAGGACATTGCTTTGCGAACCTGTAATTTGCGCATTGTCCGTGAGATTCGAGCTGTTGAACATCCATTGGTAAGATAAAGGCTGAGAACCGATGGCGGCAACGCTGAACTGAGCGTTTGATCCCTGAGATACAAGCTGGTTTGTCGGTGGAGCGACGATCACCGGCGGGACAATCTGCACCGAATAGACATTCTCTCGAAAGTAAACCGTCACGCCGCATTGGCACGCGCCTCCAAAAATCTCCGTCAGATCCTGACACAATTGAACTTGAGCATTGATGGGATCCAAGCAAGTTGAATAGATGACAAGGCATTTGTGCGTCGGCCCTCCGCCACTGCTCCCGCCTACTCCATAAGCCTGATGCTCGCTGCTGGGCGTGACTTCAAAGCTCTCCTCGCCCGAGCCGGTCGAATAATAGTACGTCCCGTAAAGATCCTGGCCGCTGCTCCAGCTCCACACCAGCGTTGAAACTGGCGTGCGGTAGTAATTCACGGTTCCGTTCTGCACGTAGAGGTAATCGCGTGACGTGTTGGGGTCGGTGTTCAGGATGCTGTCCGCCACCTCCGCCGTCAACTCAGTCCAACCGCCACCAGCGAGCGACATGAGACAATTGACGCTGAAAGCGGGGCCTCCGGGACCATTTGGGGCAATCGTGTAAAGGCCGTCGTTGGTATAGCCGACTTGATACCATCCGAGGGCGGAAGCAGGCCAGTTTGTTAAGGGGAACAAGGGGAACACGAACAGTGCCGCCGGCTGACTGGTGGCTGTGCCAAACGCGTTAGTCACTACCACAGTATAATTGCCCGCATCGCCCCCGAGCGCACTGGAGATGTTCAGAGTGTTGCTTTGCGAGCCGGTGATGCGCCCATTATCGACGAGGTTTACCCCGTTGTCCTGCCATTGATAGCTTAACGGGGCGGTGCCAATGGCCGACACCGTGAAGGCGACGGGACTACCCTCCGTCGTGATCTGGTTTGTCGGTTGCTCGACAATGACGGGCGGCAGTGCATCCATGCACTTACCCGCATGCCCGGCGGAGTAAATGGCGAGGATATCATTGGCAGAAAGGGCGCTGTCGTAGATGGACACCTCGTCAATCAAGCCTTGGAAAAACTGGGAATACCACGAGCGTCCGCCGATGCGGAAATCGTTGGGCGCTCCAACATTGCCGATGGCTCCCGTCCCATTGTAGGTGTTGGCCAGAACCCCGTTAAGGTAGGTGTTGACCAGGCCATTGCTGTACACAACCGCCACATGCGACCATTGGTTGAGCGGCGTGATGGCGCCGGAGTCTATCCAAGTCCATCCGGGCGATGAACTTGCAAACGCCCATTGGATGCTTCCGTCAGAAAATCGGGCAACCTCGTATTCGTCCTCCTTGCTGATGATAGTCCCTCCGGCTCCTCCACCGCTGCCCGGCCCAGTCGGGTAGATCCAACATTCGAGCGAAAAACTGTTCGACATGTCAAGGTCCGCCAGGTCGCCCACCTCGACATATCCGCTGCTTCCATCGAAATCGAACGCCTGTCCCACCTCACCGTTTGTGAATGTGACTCCGCCCTCCAGGGTCCCGTTGTTTCCGCTCACGATGTCCACTGCATTGCCCTCACCCGGCCACCAACTGACAAGGCCCAACGGCGGTGGGACACATACGAGCAATACCACAACGCTCACACAGTCGGTCACGCTGTTGTAATCATTCGTATCGGTTGGAGTAAAAATGACGCAAAGCGTGTTGGTGCCTACATTCAAAACGCTTCCGCCAGGCGGGTTGTAGGCAAAGCTGCCGGGCACGTTGGCTGTGGCGTTCAACTGGCTGGAACCAAGAGCCGCGCCGTAGGCGATGGGAGCGGGGTTGGTCCAGGTAATGATCGGAGTCGCCTGGGTCACGGTCAGTGTGACAGTATCCATTGCGCTGGTATAATCCACGGTGTCGGTCGGGGTGAAGATGACGGTAAGCGTATTGGTTCCCGCGTTCAACACTGTGCCATTCGTCGGGGTGTAGGCAAAGGTGCCGGGCACGTTTGCCGTCGCGTTCAACTGGTTGGAACTCAGGGGCGTGCCATAGATAATTGGGGAAGGCGGCAACCAAGTCACCGCCGGTGTTGCCGCGAGCACAACAATGCTCACTGAATCCATTGCGCTGGTGTAATCCACAGTGTCGGTCGGGGTGAAGATGACGGTAAGCGTATTGGTGCCCGCACTAAGCACGGTGCCCGCCGGCGGGTTGTAGGCAAAGCTGCTGGGCAGGTTGGCTGTCGCGTCCAACTGGCTGGAACTCAGAGCGGTGCCATAGACGATGGGAGGCGGATTGGTCCAAGTAATTATCAATGGCAGGGAATCACCACATTCCGCACAGGGAGCGGTTAGAACGGCGTCAAAAGTCGTTCCCCAGCCCGTGGTTCCATTGACATAGTAAATGGTGGATACGGGATCGTTTTCGAATATACTGCCGCCATCAGATGGTTCGTTCCCTTCAAAACAGACATTAGTCAAGTCGTAGTTGTATGCAAACACCTGCTGCCCAATGCTAGTGACGCTGGCGGGAATATTGATGCTGGGCAGGCTGGTGCAGTATTCAAACGCATATTCCGCGACGCTGGTGACACGGACGGGAATAGTGACGTTGGTCAAGCTGGTGCAATTCCAGAAGGCCTCCACCCCGATGCCGGGGACGCCGGTGGCGATCGTGACGCTGGTCAGGCCCGAGCAATCGCCCTTGTCGATCGTGATGCTGGTTAGACTGGTGCAGTCATAGAACGCATAATCCCCGATGCTGTTGACGTTGGGACCGATCGTCACGTTGACCAAGCGGGTGCAGTCTTCGAACGCAGAGTCCCCAATGCTGGTGACGTTGGGGCCGACCTTCACGTTGACCAAGCGGGTGCAGTCTTCGAACGCAGAGTCCCCAATGCTGGCGACGATGGCGGGGATCGAGACGCTGGTCAGGCTGCTGCAGCCATAAAACGCATAATCTCCGATGCTGGTGACCGGCAGGTAATCCGAAACGCACCCGCCCCCGACATCAATTGCTCCGGGAATGGCCACCGCACCGCCAGGGCCGGTGTATCCTGTGATGGTAATCGTGCCGTTGTTGATTGAGTATGTGTAGTAATTCGAACCAGGATAGGAAACTGCAGCCCCAAAATCACCCGTCCCTGGAGAATCGTCGGACTGCGGGTTGTAGATCGTTCCGCTGCCACTCAGATAATATGTCGTGCCTGCGCACACTCCAAATGTATAACCGCCGTCTGCTTGCATTCCAGCATCTGAAATGATTCCATTAACTACAAGCTCACTCCCAAGCCAGTTAGTGTTTTCGGGTGTATTGTTTAACGCAGCCCAAAAAATGGCAGGGTTATAATAGTTGTTTGCACTAACTGCCACAGCCGCTTCGGCGCCATATGCGGTAGGAAAAAGGTAAAAAGCGTACGTTATCGTAGCAGTTCCAGAGAGCATTGGGACGAAACTGACCACCTCCGAGTTATTTATACTATCAGATGAGCTTATGCTGATGGTCTCGTCGTGAAATTGGGCTTGGGCACCCGAGGTGGTAGTGATGGTAATGTTATCGATCCAAAGGGCCGCTCCATAGACGGGATCAAATAATGGCACAAAACCATAGCGCTCCGCGTCCATCTCAAACAGGAGCTGCCATGTTGCGCCAGTGGGATCGACTGATCCAACTGGAAGATCCCCTAAATTGAACGATAAATGCTGCCAGGACCCTGAATTAATGACATTGTTGACTCCGCGTAGTTCCGTGGACAGAGTGCCTGTCTGGGTTCCACCGTAGTTTATACCAGGCCACGTTTGGACAAAAAGAGTAAAACCTCCGACACCGTTTGGTCCGGCTACGGCAGCGTCAAAAGATAGATTATAATCACTCAGGTTCGCGCTTGTATTGCCGCACATGTCGGGCACCGCATATATGCCTCCGACGTCACCCCAGTTTATCGTTGAACTATCAAAGCTGCCCGTAATCTGCAGGGCTGCTGAGCCACCGACTCCAACGCCGGGCACCACACCGACACTTCCTGATCCATCAACATAGGCACCGTCAACATACGAGCCCAGGCCATTTCCTAAAATCATAGGATCAAAAGTCTCATAGATTAGAACGGTCTGCGAGCGCGCCACTACGACACCCCACAACAGCACGAACACCACAAGCCAGAAGGGCATCGAGCAGCTAAACAGCAGACCGGCCACCCAGGAGAGGGTCCTCAATTTCATAATTCTTGCGCGCATATCTGTTTCCTCTGTCGCGGCGGGCGAAGAATCAAAGTCTCTTTTGATTCAGGTTGCGTCGCGTTGACGCCATTGGTTGTTAGAGAGTCCGTTTTTACGCCTTACCCACTTAAATTGCAATGAAAATGTTGTTGGTTGTGAAAGCCGATTAAACCGCGAAATACGCCAACCACGCGAAAAAGGGGAAACACGTTCAGCCGCAATAGAACGCATAGAACACAAAAATCAGAAAACACGCCTTCGTCTTTGCGCTCTTTGAGTTCTTTCGCGGCCATTATGCAGCCCTCTTCAATTTGTTCGCGAGGGTATGAGTTTCGCGGTTCAAAAAATTTCTTGGCCGAGAATTTGGGTCGCATATCATCGTTGCCTTTCTGTGAAGGGAAATTGGTATTTATTCATTTCGTTCACTTTATTCATGGGGAAGGCCGGGCCTTTGCCCTTGAATCACCCGGAGCATTTCGCCGGCGGAGGGGATCTTGAACCACAAGCCCAGGGCGAAATACACCGCCGTCGCGGCGATCATCGGCACGAAGACCTCGCCCAATTTCAGCGGCAGCGTCGCATGGCTCAAATGACCTTCCCACAACAGGCGTCCGTTCCACGCCAGCAGCCCCGCGATCACCCCGGCCACGGCCAGGCGCGGCAATTGCGCCACCGTCTCCGCCATGTCCAGCGTGCGCAGTTTCTTGCGCAGCGCGAAGATCAGCAGTCCCAGATTGCAGGCTGCGCTCAGACTGTTGGCCAGCCCCAACGCGCCGGGACCCAGGCGCATTCCAAACAGAAAAACCGCCGTGAAAATAATATTCATGCCCAGGCAAAAAATACTGATGCGCATGGGTGTCTTGATGTCGCTCACCGCGTAAAAAGCCCGCACAAAAATGTTCACCAGCGAAAACGAAACCAGTCCCGGCACAAGACAGACCAGCGCAAAACTGACGTGCTGGGTTGAATGGAAGTCGAATTTCCCGCGCTGGAACAATAAACGAACAATCGGCTCGGCCAGGGTAAACAGCAGCACCGACGCCAGGAGGTTGACGAAAAGCAAATGCCCGACGGCCTGGCGCAACGTGGCGCGAAACTGGCTGAAGTTCTTGTCCACCGCCAGGCCGGCCAGCGTCGGCAACAGAAAAGTCGCCAGCGACAGCCCAAAGACGCCCTGCGGCAATTCCATCAAACGCACCGCATAGGCAAATTCGCCGACGATGCGCGCGTTGGCGCCAAAGGCCAGGCTTTGCGTTAACATGACATTGATTTGGAAGGCCGCCACGCCGATGGCGCTCGGCACCATTTTCGTGACCACTTCCCGCACCGTCGGATCACGCCACGGCGAGACCCAATGGTAACGGAACCCTTCACTGCGCAAGACGGGCATCTGGAAGACCGCCTGCGCCACACCCGCCACCAGCACGCCGATGGCCAGCGCGAAAATCTGCGTCTCCAGCCTTTTCCCCATGTGCGGCGCGAGAAAGAACACCGACGCAATCATGACAACGTTCAAAATCGCCGCGCCGAGCGCCGGAATAAAGAAATGTCCCCTTGCGTTGAGCATGCCGATAAACACCGCGCCGAGGCAGGCCAGAATCATGTAAGGAAACATCAACCGCATCAGTTGCAGCATCAGCCGTGTTTCGGGCTTCCACGACCCGTTGAGCAGCAAGACGGACACGACGCCCACGGCCACCAGCGTCAGCCCGCCTGCCGCCAGCACCAGTCCGGAAATAACGGCGTTGGCCGCCCGCCACATGCTGGCCTCGCCCTCGATTTTCTCTTTTGCCTTGAAAACCGGAATAAACGCCGCCGTCAACGCCCCTTCGCCCAACAAGCGCCGAAACAAATTGGGCACCATATAGGCATAAATGAACGCCCCATAAATCAGGCCTGTGCCCATGAAAGCGGCATAGACCTGCTCCCGGACCAACCCCAGCACGCGGCTGCTCAACGTGGCCGCGCCGATGCCCCCGGATGATTTCAACATTTGCGACATTTCTTCATTTCCCAAAAGCCGCCGTAAGAAGACCCTGATTTCCGGATCTTTCCAACAAAGAAAAGCGGGCGAGCCAGGACCCCGGTGACACGGAACCGACCGGAATCCGAGGTTTGGCTTATTTTGACCATGCTTAACTAAGTTAAGCATGGTTTGACCGGATTGAAGTTGTTTCTTTTACAAGCTGTTCATTCTCATGGATTTGCATGGATTCCGGCCACCAGTTTTGACCAACCGAATCGGTTTGACCCGGTTTGACTGAGTTTGACTGGACACAGCACTGGAATGATTGAGGAGCGCGACCGTCCCGGTCGAGGCGTGGGGCGCCTCGCGCCGCGCTCCCCCTCTCCTTTCCACAATCGGTCTTTGACAAATTGATGCGCAGAGTGTCGCCCTTCGCGTTGCGTATCGGGCGAAGATGTGTTTGGCGGGACGCCAAACACGGCGCGCGAGACGCACGCGCTCCTCTTCCCTTTCTGCTTCTTCCCATTTGGTCCGGCCTTTCCTGGCTATTCATTAAGCGAACCATACAGTTAATATATTATGTCGTCAACTGATTTTTGAAAGAATTTTTAAGAAAGTTGTGATTTCTCATCTTAATCATTTCCATGCCTCCCGCGGACGCGTAGATTGCCGCCGGTGAATCTCGAACGGTGACTATTCTGCCTCTCATCGAACGCGGGTTGCGCGTCCGGGCGCGCCGCCGCGCGGTTTATTGGACGCGCTTCGCGGTCGCGCTGGCCGGAATCTTGATTTGCCTCCCGACCCTTGTCCTGCCAGCCAGTCCGTGGGGTGGAGGTCCGGCCGTGCTGGGCCATTACGCTTTCAACGGCCTCATCGTCACCGCCTTTTTCCTCAGTTGCTGCGCGGGCCTGCTGACCGCCGACAGCATCAGCCGCGAGCGGCGCGAAGGCACTCTGGGCCTGTTGTTCCTCACCCGGGTCAAGGCATTCGACGTGCTGCTGGGCAATTTTGGCGCGGCCGGAATCACCTGCGTCTGCGCGCTCATCGCCTGCCTGCCTGTGCTGATCCTTCCGCTGCTGACGGGTGGCGTCACCGGCGGCGAGGCTTGTCGAAAAGTGCTGGTGCTCTTCGACACCTTGTTCCTTTCCCTCACGGCGGGATTGTGGGCTTCCGCCCGCGGACGCGGCTGGTTCAAAAGTTCGCGCTCCGCTGTTCTCCTTCTTGTCTGCCTCATTGTTCTTCCTTCTTGGATCGGGCCGCTGGCCGGGGGCGTGTTCGGAGATGTCGGATTGCTCAGTCCGATGGGTGCGCTTCACTATGCGGACGATGCCTGGTATCGAGCGGATTCCGCCCGCTACTGGCTTTCCATCGCAGCCGTGCATGGGATTTCATGGCTCCTTTTGCTGTCCGCTGGAATTCGCTTGCGCCGCGCCATGCGTGAGGAGGATGGAACGGAGGAAAGTTCCACGACGGCCAACCCCGAGAATGCCGTCGTGCCGCAGCGGCCATTCAAACCGATTGAGGACGGGATGGATCCAATCGCCTGGCTCATGCGTCGGCAACGCGGCATCCTGCCCGTAATTTGGGCGGCAGCCCTTACCTTATTGATCTATCAGTACGGACCGAACTATATCTTCAGGTGGTTTCGCCCGGGCTTCCTCACTTATTCTTCTTTTTGGGGCATGCGTCTGGCGATCTCCGTTGTTCCAGCTTCGTTGTTCGGTTGGGCGGCCAGCCGGTTTTTTATCGAGGCCCGGCGCACCGGGGAGCTTGAATTGCTGCTGACAACGCCGCAGGGAGCAGAGAGGATCATCTCCAGCCAATGGAATTGGCTCAAGCGCCTGCTTTTCTGGCCCATGGCTATCCTCATAATTGACAGTCTGGCAACGATGGCATCATTCTTCGCGGTATCCAGCGCTAATGTAAGAGGATGGGGAGCCACCTATCGTCCATATTTTGCGTGTTCGCAGATCCTGAATTGTTTCCACATCATCCTCTGGACTGGAGCGTTGATTTGGTGCGGACTTTGGTTCGGTTTGAAGGCACGTTCGCAAGCGGGTGCCATTGTTCGAATCGTTACCGTGGGTGCTTTCGTGCCTTATCTGATTGGTCTTCTCAGGCGGCTTTATGTGCCTCTCAGGATGACTTCCAGCTATCCCAGCTCCCGCATCGGCATGATCGACATTTATATGTGGACCGGTTTGCTGCCACAAATTGCCACGCTGCTCTTCTTCCTCTGGCTGATTCGATGGGCCAGGCGCCGTTTGCAGACCGAATTGGCGCATGACGGTCCAACCCCGCTCAGTTTGTCCCAATCCATTTCCCACGCCTTGTCGGCTGTGGCCTTGCTTGTCCGCAAAGCCCGGCGCTGGCCCCACGGCTCCTGACCAATAAATTGGCATTGGTGGAAACAAAACCGGCTTGCGCAAGAGGGAAACAGGCAGCAGCTTGAACCCACTTGAAACAGTTCAAAGCCATTGCCGCGATGAGCCGGAATCGCGTGATCGGGCAGGGAGGCAAAATCCCCTGGCATCTGCCGGACGATTTCAAATGGTTCAAAAAAATGACGGCCGGACAGGTGGTGGTGATGGGACGCAAGACCTTCGAGTCCATCGGCCAGCCCCTGCCCAATCGCACGACGATCATTTTGAGCCGCGGCAATTTTTCGCATCCCGGAGCGCGGACGGCAAAGGATTTGAGTCAAATCGATTGGACGGACCCGGCCCTGGCCGGGCGCGAGGTGTTCATTTGCGGCGGCGCGCAGGTTTATGCCCAGACGCTGGCGTTATGCTCGGATCTCTATTTGACGCTCGTCAAACGGGTGGTCGAGGGGGATGTTTTTTTCCCGCCTTTTGAGCATCAATTTGAATGGGTTGAAGAGATCATGGACTGCGCGGAATTCAAAATTGTCCATTATCGAAGAAGTAAGAATTAAGAAGTAAGACGGTGGGGCGAGACTCCGTCGAGCCGTGACCAGGTTTTTTTCGGACGCCAGCGGCCCAATTAGGGCTCGAACGGAGTCTCGCCCTACCGTATTTTTACTTCTTACTTTCCCTTCAGCCAGGCCGGGATTTTTTCCGCCGCCCAAATCTTTGCAATGTCCTGGCGGCGGCGAACCACCGCGGCCTGTTTGCCGTGGACCAAAACCTCGGTGGCAAGGGCGCGGGCGTTGTAGTTGGAAGCCATGACAAAGCCATAAGCCCCGGCGCTGAGCAAGGCCAGGCAGTCTCCTTCGCCAACCTTGGGCAAGGGACGGTCTTTGCAAAAATAATCCGCTGATTCGCAGACCGGCCCCACCACGTCGGACGAAATCAGTTTTCCGTTCCGTTGCGCGACGGGAACGATTTCATGATAGGAATCGTACAGGGCCGGCCGGATCAGGTCGTTCATGGCGGCATCGACGATGACAAAGTTTTTGCGCCCGGTCCGCTTCAGGTATTGCACGCGGGTGACGAGGATGCCGGCGTTGCCAGCAATAAAACGGCCCGGTTCGACCAGGATTTTCAAGCCGAGCGGCTTGAGCAACGGCGCCAATCGCCCCGCGTAGCGGGCCGGAGTCAACAGGCCCCTGGCCGGAGCGGATTTCCACCAGGCGGGCGAACCGCTGGCCAGGGCGGGATTATAGACGATGCCCAGGCCGCCGCCGATGCTGAAAAATTCCAGGCCATAACGGGCGGCGAGCCGCCCGACCAGCGGCAGAACTTTCCTGACAGCCACCTCGAACGGCTGGATCGCCGTCAGTTGCGAACCGATGTGCATCTGGATGCCGCGCAGGCGCAAATGCGGCAGCCTGGCGGCGCGGGCATAAATGCCCTCCACGTCTTCGAGCTGGATGCCGAATTTATCCTCG
>CAWFAZ010000042.1:0-257384 GCA_963813995.1 uncultured Verrucomicrobiae bacterium
GATTGCCGAAGACCCTCATGTGGATGAATTGGAAAGCAGCAATCCGGAGACCCGCGCCCATGCCGCCGCCTCTCTCGGATTGCGGCCCGACATTCAAAACATCATGGCGGGCAACGACCTGTCCGCCCGCGAACAGATCCTGGATCAGATCAAGGCAAGCCTGCAACGGAGGCACACCGGCTCGGGCGATTATACCGGGGTGCTGGTTTGTCTGCTGGCCCTTTTTGGCCTGTTCAATTCCTGGCGGAAACTCAATTCCCCTTACTCGAAAAATGAGCGGCAGTTTGTCTGGTTTTGGGGTATCGCGGCGCTGGTTTCACTGCTGGCGGCGTGGGGACGGTATGGCGTCTTGTATCGGTTCATCTACCATTTGCCATTCCTCAGCAACATCCGCAACCCGATTAAATTCCTGCACCCCTTGAACGTCTGCCTGATTATTTTATCGGGCTACGGTTTGGAGGCGCTCCATCGCCGCTATATGCGCGGGGCGGTCAATCGCACCGGGAGCCTGCCACAGTTTGTCAAGCGCTGGTGGCAAAAAGCGGCCGGGTTTGAAAAGAAATGGACCCTCGGAACTCTGCTGGTTCTGGGGGCTTCGGCCCTGGGCCTGTTGATCTTGAGTTCCTCCAAGAACGACCTGGCTCACTATTTGGAACACAGCGGTTTTTCCGCCGAACTGGCGCCGCAAATGGCGGCCTTCTGCATTCACGAAATCGTTTTCTTCATCGTCTTTTTTGCCGCCTCGGCGGGAGTTGTCATTGGCATCCTCAGTGGCGCCTGGAGCGGAAGCCGCGCGGCTTGGGCCTGGGTTTTTCTCGGCGCCATTATGATCCTGGATCTCAGCCGGGCCGACGCGCCGTGGGTCCGCTATTTCGATTACAAGGAAAAGTACAGCATGAACCCGGTTGTCGATTTTCTGAGGCGCGAACCTTGGGAACACCGCGTCATGTCACGGTTCTCGCCGACGGGAGGTTATATTCCCGGGGAGGGCAATCTTGGCGGGCTTTGCCATTGGTGGCTGGAGAATGATTACCTGGCCAACAACATAGAATCGCTGGAAATCGACCAGGCGCCGCGCCTGCCGGACCTCGACCGGAACTATATCAACACGTTTGCCGGCTGGTCCCAACAAGATTTGTCGTCCCCGGCGCGCATGTGGCGCCTGACCAATACGCGATATATTCTGGCTGACGCCCGCATGACGCCCGCACTCAACCAATTGGCCGAACCAAAAAACAGCTTCCGCAATGTGATGCTGATGGATATCGTCCCCAAACACGAGGGGATGACCATCGAAGACGCCGGTGATTTGACAGTCCGGACCAATGACAACGGCCATGTTGCGCTGATCGAATTCACCCTGGCCCTGCCGCGCGCCAGGCTCTATTCCAATTGGCAAATGACCGATGACTCCGCGGCGCTCGCGCAATTGAATTCGCCGGGATTTGATCCGACCAAAACAGTGCTCATTGCCAATGACACCCCGGTTGCGCAGAAACCGGCCCAACCTGAAGCGGATCCGGGCACGGTCACCATTGCCAGTTACCAACCCAAAGATGTCCAACTGCAGGCCGACGCGAAAACGCCGGCCGTCTTATTGCTCAATGACCGGACCGGAGACTATTGGAACGTCTGGGTGGATCAGAAGCCGGCCGGCATCCTGCGTTGCAACTATATTATGCGCGGGGTGTTTGTGCCGCCGGGCCGGCACACCATCGAGTTTCGCTTTCAGGCGCCATTGCAATGGCTTTATGTCAGCGTGTCCGCCTTTGCCATTGGAGTATTGCTGGTCGGCTATGTGGTTGTCGCCCGCTTCGGGCGCGCGCCGGAATCCTCCGCCGCCCCTGAGAAACCTGCGCAGGACCAGAATCGCAAAACCACATAGGCCGAAGGGGTTTTTCATCGCGGTTTTGATCTCAATCACCGCTCCAAACTGCGCGAGCCGGATGGATTGACAAAGGGAAGCGATCTTGGTATGTTGGTTTCGCAAAGAAATGAGGTTTTGCATCACAGCTCAGATGTTGGCGACAGCCATGCTTTACGGGCTATCCTCGATTGTTGATCCCGGGTTCGCCCAATCTTGGACGGTGACAACCGCGCCCACAACCAATTGGAGGTCGGTTGCCATTTCGGCGGATGGAACCAAGTTGGTCGCGGGGGTTGAGAACGGAACAATTTACACATCAACTAATTCTGGAGCATCATGGTCGCCTAGCGGCCTGCCTGTTGCCTACTGGAGTTCCGTTACGTCCTCGGTTGATGGGAGCGTCCTGTTGGCAGCAAACTACAATCCCGGTACGAACGGTGGTCTGTACATTTCCACTGATTGGGGGGCAACATGGACTAATTCTCTCGCATTCCCTGGGAGTTGGACCTCCGCCGCCTCCTCGGCGGACGGAACTCGATTGTTTGCAGTCGGCAGCCCAAGTGTAACCTCAACGAATTGTGGAGCAACGTGGACGGCCATCCCTGTCAATAACTACCGCTTTATCGCGTCTTCGGCGGATGGCATGAAATTGGTGGCTACGGATGGGGAATTAATCTCCACCTCCAGCAACTTCGGTGCGACCTGGACGACAGTGCCGAACATGGGCGATGGAGGCAAGGGGTATGTCGCATCTTCAGCCGATGGAACCAAGCTGGTTCTGGCCGGCAGCGCGGGGAACGGCGGTATTTCGGTATCGACGAATTCAGGAGCGACTTGGGTGATGACCCCATTGAATGTTGGTAATGCGGTTGTGGCCTCTTCGGCAGACGGCACCCGCTTGGTGGCAAACTTGGTGTATAGTGCGTTTAAGAACAATATCTACACCTCGACTAATTCAGGACTGACTTGGAGCGCAAATTACGTGCCGGCACCCCAAAATACTCAGATTTTGGTTGCCTGTTCACCAGATGGAACGCGGTTGGTGGCAGCGGCTTTCCGTGGTGCCATCTATACCGCGATATGGCCTCCGGCCTTGAGCACTCAACTTGCCGGAACCAATTTGGTTGTTTCCTGGCCTTGGCCTTCGGTGGGTTTTGTGCTGCAACAGAATTGCGACCTGACAACGACTAATTGGGCCAGCCTCTCCGGCATTCCAGTTGTGTCGAATTATCAGAATCAAGTGACAATCTCGCTTTCCAGCAGCAGCATGTTCTACCGACTGGCAGGCCCGTCGTTTTAACGCGCGCTGGTGGTTGGAGATCATATAGACGCGACTGCGATTTATGGGCCTTTGACCAAGGAGGAAAGTGTTTCTCTCTTTCTTCCCGGCGCGGTTCTGCTAGATTGGGCTGCGCGCCATGCCGCAATTATGAATGTCTGCGATAAAATAAAATTTAATTCCGATGGACTGGTCCCCGCGATCGTTCAGGACAAGGCCTCGGGCCGCGTCTTGATGATGGCCTGGATGAACCGCGCCTCGCTCGAGGCCACCATTGCCACGGGCAAAACCCATTTCTGGAGCCGTTCGCGCCAGAAATTCTGGATGAAAGGGGAATCCAGCGGGCACATACAGACGGTCAAGGACATCGCTTTCGATTGCGATGGCGATACGCTTTTGATCCAGGTCGAACAAATCGGGGCCGCCTGTCACGAAGGCTATCGCTCCTGTTTCTTCCGGTCTGTGGCGGAGGGCGGGGCGGGGGACGTCATCACCGAACCCCAACTGCAAACACCCGCGGAAATTTACGGCAAGAAATGACCGGCGCCTTCCTTCCATTCGCCAGCCGGAGCTATTGCGCGATGCTGGCGCTGCTGCTGTTTGCGCGGGGCATGGATTTTCTGAGCACCTGGCTGGCCACGCCCAACCTCGTGCTCGAAGGCAATCCGCTGGCCAAAAAACTGGGCTGGAAACTCGGGGGGCTGGCCAACGCCGTGTTGTGCTTCGCCTTCGCGTTTTGGCCGCTGACCGCCATTATTATCATTACCGCCGGTTTGCTGGTGGCGGCCCATAATTTCCATTCGGCCTGGCTGATGCGTTCCATGGGCGAGGAGGCCTACCGGCAGTGGTTCCTGGAACAGATTTCGCGCGCGCGGCTGCCCCTCTATTTTGTTTGTCTGCTGGGCGAGACCGCCCTCACCGGCCTGGTCGGCGCCGCCTTGCTGTGCTTCAGCGGGACGCAGTCCGTGCCCTTTGCCATCGGCTGGGGCATCCTGGCTTATGCCGTCATTGTCCTGTTCTACACCGCGCTTTCATTATGGCGCTTGCGCCGTCGAATGGAGTAAACCTTGATGCAGTGGAAGCCGTGTACTATCCAACGCAAACGGAATTTCTGAAACTGGCCGGACAGGGCAATCTCGTCCCGGTCACGCGCCGGATTCTGGCCGATTTGGAAACGCCCCTCTCCGCCTATCGCAAGATTCGCGGGCAGGGCGAATCCTTTCTTTTCGAATCCGTCGAAGGCGGCGAACACATTGGCCGTTATTCCTTCGTGGGCTGCAATCCCCGCGCCGTCATCCGCCAGCAGGGCCGGCGCGTCGATGTCATCGAGAACGGCAAAATCACCGCGCAATTCACCGTCCAGGCCGGCCCCGGCGTCAATGGCGCCAAAACCGTCCGGGACGGGCTGGAGGCGGTGGAACAAGTCATGCGGCGGTTCAAGGCCGTCGCGCTCCCCGGTTTGCCGCGCTTTACCGGCGGGGCGGTCGGTTTCATCGGTTACGAGTTTATACATGACATCGAACCGGTTGTGCCCCGTCCGGAGCGGGACGACCTGAAGACGCCGGTGATGTATTTCCTGATCGCGGACGAGCTTTTGATTTTCGACCGCGTGGCCCAAACCATCACCATCCTGGTCAGCGCGGTCCTGGACGGAAGCCCCAACCCGCAAGAGGCCTATGAGGAGGCGGTGGGCGAGATCGACCGTTTGGTTTCCCTGCTCGAACAACCGTCCCAACACCTGCCGGTGGACATGGTGAATGACGTGCCGGACGTGCCCTTTTCCTCCAACGTGCCGAAGGAGGTGTTTCTGGACAACGTGGTCCGCGCCAAAAAATACATCACGGCGGGTGACATCATCCAGGTCGTCGGCTCGCAGCGGTTTTCGACGGAGGTCAAGGCTGCGCCGCTGGACATTTATCGGGCGGCCCGGTCCATCAATCCTTCCCCTTACATGTTTTTGCTGGAGCTGGAGGGATTCGCGCTGGTCGGCGCTTCGCCGGAAATCCACGTCCGTTGCGAAGACCGCCGCGTGGAAATCCGGCCCATCGCCGGAACGCGGCGGCGCGGCAAAACGCCGGAAGAGGACGACGCGCTGCAAAAGGAATTACTGGCCGACCCGAAAGAGCGGGCCGAACACGTCATGCTGGTCGATCTGGCCCGCAACGACCTCGGCCGGGTCTGCGATTTCGGCAGCGTGCGGGTGAAGGATTTGATGACCGTCGAGCGTTACAGCCACGTCATGCACATCGTCACCCAGGTGGAAGGGAAGCTCTCGGCGCAGCGGACCCCTTATGACCTGATGCGGGCGACTTTCCCCGCCGGCACATTGAGCGGCGCGCCGAAGATTCGCGCCATGCAGATCATTGCGGAATTGGAACAAACGGCGCGCGGGCCTTATGGCGGGTGCGTGGGCTATTTCTCATTCAACGGCAACTTGGACTGCTGCATCACCATCCGCACGGCGCTGATCAAGGACGGCAAAGCTTACGTGCAGGCGGGCGGCGGCTGGGTCAACGACTCCGCGCCGGAGGCGGAATTTCAGGAAACCGTCAACAAGGCCCAAGCGATGCTCAAAGCCGTGGCCATGGCCGAAAACTTTTTGAAGACGGGCTGAAGGCTGGGGGCGCCCTGAGTGGCGTGGCAAAGAATTTCAACCAGGTTATTTTCTCCTTTATAGGCAATCGCGCGGGACCCGTTTACAACCCGCCAGAAAAGAGTCCGGTTTGAACTCACCCCAATTGGCCTTCTGGCGGACAAAAATGGTGGATTGACAGAATTGTGAAATGGTGAGCTAATTAAAGATACGATGAAAGCTCTTGTTTAGAACCAAATGGACCGGCACATCGCAACATCCATTGCCCGGCAGTCCTGCGTCAGAGGACGCGTTATCGCAGCCTGCGCAGTGTTGTTGTTTCTGTTCACAACGCGTGCCCAAGCGGCGGAAACAGGAGAAAAACCATGAAAATCATGCATGTAGTGATCGCAGTCGCGGGAGCAATGATGCTGTCCGCCATGCCCGTTGAGGCTTACGCCGAGCTTTTAGCCGGCACCAGCGGGTCCGGAGAAGGCATCGTTTACGCCTATCAGGGCGGGACGAACTGGACGGCCATCTCGCCCTCGCTGGGCGATGCCGTTCTGGACATTATCAACTTCAACGGGACACTGTACGCCGCCACGATGTCCTATGACCTCGGTGGCGAGGTGTGGCGATACGACGGCGGCACTTCATGGACGGTTGTCGGAGACAACATGGATTACGCGGTCTGCGCTCTGGAAATCTACAAGGGTCAGCTCTATGCCGGAACCTCTGAGAACGACGGAAAGTTGTATCGCTACAACGGCGCCAGTTTCGTTTATGTGGGTGCCGTGGCCTTCTCTGGTATCCGGGCAATGTATAGCTCGTCGTATGGCTATCTCCAACTCGGTGACATTGATAGCGATAATTTCGGACGTTATGATGAAACCAATTTCTATTTAGACGCTGCCTTTGGCAATAGTTGCGTCGTTGACTTCGCCGAGTACAACAACGAGTTATATGCCGGGACGCAGGAATGTGCTTACCTGTTCGGTTCCACCAATGGCATCAACTGGTCGATAGCTCTCGACTGTCCAAACAACACTTACTCATTGTGGGAATTGGAACCGTTCCAGGGTCAGTTGTACCTGGGCTATGGCAATGGGCAGCTTGGCTACATGGACTCCTTGGAAACCTGGAACAGCGTCTTGTCCGTCTCCGATAGTATCATCTCCATGGCTGCCGCCGGGAACACCATGCTTTACTTCGGCACCGGCCTGGAGGCCGTGGGGGTTGTTGTGGACGGCGCCCCTCCCGGGTATGTTTACGCCTACGCAGGGAATGGCGCAACGAACGCTGCGCTGATCTCCGGTCCCATGGGGGACGGCGTTCAGTGCCTCTACTACACAGTTGACCCTTTGCTCATCACACCGGCAACAGGCTTTGCCGCCTGCGGCGGAGTTGGAGGACC
The DNA here is from genome assembly GCA_963813995.1 of uncultured Verrucomicrobiae bacterium. Lineage (GTDB taxonomy): Bacteria > Verrucomicrobiota > Verrucomicrobiia > Limisphaerales > Palsa-1400 > DASRLE01. The sequence continues at coordinate 7,133 of CAWFAZ010000042.1, forward strand.
GTTCACCATAACCAACCAAATCTTTTCATTGGCCAACACAGGGACAAATTCACCAAACTGGTCGCTCGTCATCACTTTCCTGCCACCTTGCACTTCGAATTGTTGGCTCGATGCCTCGCCTGCCGGCGGCACACTGCCCGCGGGAGCTGCGACCAACGTGACCGTGTGTTTGAACTCCAATGCCTGTGGTTTGCCTGCGGGGGTTTATACCGCAACTGTGTGGTTTACCAATCTGAGCGACGGTGTTGGGCAAAGCCGCCAGTTCACTTTGACCGTGATCGGCCCGCCAGTCATCACCTGCCCCGGCAACATCACCGTGACGGCCACGAATCAATGCGAGACGGTGGTCAATTATACCGTGACGGTCAGCGGCGGCTGTCCGCCGTACACGACCAACTGTGTGCCGCCCAGCGGAAGCGTGTTCACGAATGGCGCCACCACCGTCAGTTGCAGCGCAACGGACTCCTGTGGCCGGTCCAACAGTTGCAGCTTCACGGTGACGGTGTCGCCGCCGCCGCCGCCAGTCATCACCTGCCCTGGCAACATCAGCGTGACGACGTGTAATTCAAACGAGACGGTGGTCAATTATATCGTGACGGTCAGCGGCGGCTGTCCGCCGTACACGACCAACTGTGTGCCGCCCAGCGGGAGCATGTTCACGATCGGCGCCACCACCGTCAGTTGCAGCGCAACGGACTCCTGCGGCCGATCCAACAGTTGCAACTTCACGGTGACGGTGTCGCCGCCGCCGTCGCCAGTCATCACCTGCCCTGGCAACATCAGCGTGATGACGTGTAATTCAAACGGGATGGTGGTGAATTATACCGTGACCGTCAGCGGCGGCTCTCCGCCCATCACGACCAATTGTGTGCCGCCCAGCGGGAGCATGTTCACGATCGGCGCCACCACCGTCAATTGCAACGCAACGGATTCCTGCGGCCAGTCGGCCAGTTGCAGCTTCACGGTGACGGTTCTGACCGGCGCGCCTCAAATCACCGCACAACCGACCAACCAAGTGGTGGTGGAAGGGACGATGGCGACATTCGCTGTGGGAGCCATTGGCAGCCGGCCATTGTATTTTCAATGGCGGTTCAACGGCACCAATCTGCCGAACGGCATCATTACCACCGTGGCCGGCGGCGGTAACGACGGCCTCATCGACTACATTGGCCCGGCCACCAATGCCAGCCTGACTTTGTCCGAGTATTCAGAGCCTGCTCTCCCTTCCGGTGTGGCTGTGGACGCCTCCGGCAACCTGTTCATTGCGGACACAGACAACAACGTCATCCGCGAAGTGGACAACAACGTCATTATTACGACTGTGGCAGGCAATGGCAGTTATCGTTATTCCGGCGACGGTGGCCAGGCCACCAATGCCACCCTGAGCGGCCCTTCCGGTGTGGCGGTGGACGCCTCCGGCAATCTGTTCATTGCGGACACATGGAACTACCGCATCCGCGAAGTGGCCCCCTACGGCATCATTGCCACCGTGGCTGGCAATGGCGATGCTGGTTATTCCGGCGACTCCTTCGCGGCCACCAGTGCCAGTCTGAATCATGCTTCCGGTGTAGCCGTGGACGCCTCCGGCAACCTGTTCATGGCGGACGCAGACAACAACGTCATCCGCAAAGTGGACACCAGCGGCATCATTACGACGGTGGCGGGCAATGGCGGTTATGGTTTTTCCGGCGACAATGGCCCGGCCACCGATGCCAGCCTGAATGGGCCTTGGGGCGTGGCTGTGGATGCCTCCGGCAACCTGTTCATTGCGGACACAGACAACAACGTCATCCGCAAAGTGGACACCAACGGCTTTATTATGACTGTGGCGGGCGGCGGCAACGACGGCATCGAATACAATGGCCCGGCCACCAATGCCCGCCTGAACTACCCTTCCAGTGTAGCCGTGGACGCCTCCGGCAACCTGTTCATTGCGGACACAGACAACAACGTCATCCGCGAAGTGGACACCAACGGCATCATTACCACCGTGGCCGGCGGCGGTAACGACGGCCTCATCGACTACTTTGGCCCGGCCACCAATGCCAGCCTGGCTGGCCCTTCCGGTGTAGCCGTGGACACCTTCGGCAACCTGTTCATTGCGGACTCGGGCAACAACGTCATCCGGGAGGTAGTGTTGTTTGCCAGTCAGCCCACACTTGCGCTGATCAACGCGAGCCTGACCAACGCTGGTGATTACACCGTCATCATCACCAATGCGTGTGGCAGTGTGACCAGCAGTGTGGCCACCCTGATGGTGACGCCTGAAGGCCTGCACATCACACCGCCAACAGGTTTTACCTCCATTGGATGGGTTGGCGGACCGTTCACCGTAACGAACGAGACTTTCTCCCTGACCAACACCGGCGCAAATTCACTAGCTTGGACTCTCGTCAATACTTCAGGCTGGCTCAACGCCTCGTCTGGCGGCGGCACGCTGACGGCCGGCGGAGCGACCAATGTGACTGTGAGTCTGAATTCCCACGCCTGCTCTCTGTCCTCAGGAGTTTATACCGCGACTGTATGGTTTACCAATCTGAATGACGGTGTTGCGCAAAGCCGCCAGTTCGCCCTGGTTGCAACTGGCATCCCGATTCTCGCCATACAAACGGCGACCCCCGGCTTGCGCATGTTTGCCGGACCGGGCAGCGTCTCCGCTCGCGTAGAGTTTGCCACCTCATCAGGATATGACGTGAACTGGATGAGTGCAACAGGGGGCGGTCCGGTCAGTTATTCGTTTACGATTCTGGACTCCGGCGCGGAAACCAATTACTTCCAGACCCAGCTTTTCCTGGTGCCGATTAATCAGATCCCCGGCGGTCCCGCCGGCCCCGACGCCTACAACAACAGGTATGCCGACTGGCAGGCGACAAACATGCTCTGGCTCCAGATTTTGGGGACCAACGGCGGCCCCACGGTTACCGCCAACATATCCTGGAAGACCAATGATCCGAATGCCGGTCCGAATAACGTGGCGCTCCGTATCACCAACTCAACCATCGTCGGCACTTGGACGCTGGCCTTCACCAGCCCATCGCAGGGGACGCTGACCGCGCCGGGAGCCCCGCCCGTGGCATTCACCATCGCGGATGCCAATGTTGCCACGGATTTCGCCGGCCCGGTAACGGCTTACTTCGGAGTGCAAGCCAATGCCGCGTCCGCCGAAGGGAGCTACCTCGACTATGCTCAAATCTCAATTAGCGGCGTGGCGGGTGGCCTGTCTGAAGACTTCCTCACGGATGCCCCCGGTAACTTTAATCCAAATGGTTATTGGACAATTAATCCCACGTCGGCGGCTGCCAGTATCATTCCCGTCACGGCTGACGACGCTCTCTGGGTGACGTGGAGCCCTGTTTACCCTGGCTTCGGCCTGGGCGTAAGCCCAACTTTGCCGCCGCCAACCACCGGGTCGTACGTTGGGTGGGTGGACCCGCTTGATTATGATCCGTACGACCCGCCAATCATCAACCCAGAGGGGGCGGCAATGTGGGCTTTGATTCCGTTGGAGTGTTTGCCTTCGTCTGATCAGGTTGATTTCCCCGGGGCGACGAGCGACTTCTTCACCCTTGTAAATCCGGCGCCCCAATAATTTGGCCCGAATAACAGAATTATCCGTGAAATCCGCGGTCAAATTCTTAAACAAAAAGTTATCCGCGGAGTGCTGGTGAAAAGCCCGGTTTTTGGGCGCTTGTCAAGAATACATACTTGACAACAAGGCCACCGACACGCGTTTCGACCAATGTTTGCAGGGGTTTCGTTTTTAAAAAAAGATCTCCACCATGAGATGTGCAATTTCGGCCCTTTGTGCTAAAATCCTCCAATGAGCACGCTGTGTCGCGCAAAACGGAGAAGAGTGAAATATGCAGGGGCAGAAACATCAGCCCCGAAAGTTCTCGGGGTTCCGCCGAATCCATTTTTCTGCCTTCCTCAAAGGAGGGCGCAAATTTCTGATAATCGGAAATATTTCGGAAATATTTCCGAAAAACAGCCCTTTTCCGAAATTATTTCGGATTTATTTTTTTGGGAGCGCGACCGTCCCGGTCGCTGTGCGGGGCGTCTCGCGCCGCACTTCCGGTCAAAGATGTGTTTGGCGGGACGCCAGACACCGCGCGCGGGACGCACGCGCCCCCAGTCAAACCAATGCGCAGGATTGTAAACTTAGTTAACACTGGACAAATTATTTGCAACTACTTCAAAATGAATCGCTTGCAGAGAAATCCCGCTAAACCCGGTCAAAGTGAGTCAAACTGAATCAAACCGATTTCCAACTACTTCGTGTAAATCTCCCCGCCCGTTTCGACGAACTGTTTGGCCTTCTCCGCCAGGCCCAGGCGGATGGCCTCTTCCTCGCCGACTCCCTGCTCTGCCGCATATTTGCGCACGTCCTCCGTGATCTTCATGCTGCAAAAGTGCGGGCCGCACATGGAACAGAAGTGCGCCGTCTTGGCCCCTTCCTGCGGCAGGGTCTCGTCGTGAAATTCGCGCGCCGTCGGCGGATCGAGCGACAGGTTGAATTGATCTTCCCAGCGAAATTCAAAGCGCGCCTTGCTCAATGCGTTGTCACGATATTGCGCGCCGGGATGGCCCTTGGCCAGATCGGCGGCATGGGCCGCGATTTTGTAAGCGATCACGCCGTCCTTGACATCTTTCTTGTTCGGCAGGCCCAGGTGTTCCTTGGGCGTGACGTAACAGAGCATCGCGCAACCGTGCCATCCGATCATCGCCGCCCCGATCGCGCTGGTGAGGTGATCGTAACCGGGGGCAATGTCCGTGGTCAGCGGGCCCAGCGTGTAAAAAGGCGCCTCATGGCACCATTCCAATTGTTTGGCCATGTTCTCCTGGATCATGTGCATCGGGATATGGCCCGGACCCTCGTTCATCACCTGGACGCCAAAGGCCCAGGCGCGCTTCGTCAGGTCGCCTTGCGCCTTGAGTTCGGCGAATTGCGCCTCGTCATTGGCGTCGGCAATGGAGCCGGGGCGCAGGCCGTCGCCGATCGAAAAACTCACATCGTAGGCCGCCATGATGTCGCAAATATCGTCCCAGTGCGTGTAGGTGAAATTCTCGCGGTGATGGGCCAGGCACCACTTGGCCAGAATCGATCCGCCGCGGCTGACAATCCCGGTGGCGCGACGGGCCGTCAGCGGGATGAAGCGCAGCAGGACGCCGGCATGAATCGTGAAATAATCCACGCCTTGCTCGCATTGTTCGATCAACGTGTCGCGATAAATCTCCCAGGTCAGCTCCTCCGCTTTTCCACCGGCTTTTTCCAGCGCCTGATAAATCGGCACGGTGCCGATCGGCACGGGCGAATTGCGCAGAATCCATTCGCGCGTCGCGTGAATATGTTTGCCGGTGGACAAATCCATCACGGTGTCGGCCCCCCACTTGATCGCCCACCGCATTTTTTCCACCTCCTCCTCGATGCTCGAGGCCACGGCGGAATTGCCGATGTTGGCATTGATCTTCACCAGGAAATTCCGCCCGATGATCATTGGCTCCAGTTCCGGATGGTTGATGTTGCAGGGAATGATGGCCCGGCCGCGCGCCACTTCATCCCGCACGAACTCCGGCGTGATGTGCGCGGGAATCGCCGCGCCGAACGACTGGCCCGGATGCTGCCTCCACAGTTCGCCGCCGCCCGGCGGTTCCTCCCGTCCCATGTTCTCGCGAATGGCGATGAACTCCATTTCCGGCGTGATGATTCCCTGGCGGGCATAATGCAATTGCGTGACCACCTTCCCGCCCCTGGCCCGCAACGGCCGGGGCCGCGGCTGATTGAACATGGCCTGGCCGTTGTCCGGCGCCTCAGCGCGGCGTCCTTCCCAGGCCTCGACATCCCCCCGGCGCGCGATCCAATCCCGGCGCAAGCCAGGCAGACCCTCCCGCACCGTTCCCGCAAACGCCTCGTCGCCCCACGGACCGCTGCAATCATAGACCCGGACGGACTCGTTGATCCCGCTCCGGCCATCGCGCGTTTGGGTTGGGCTGAGGGTAATCTCGCGGAAAGGCACGCGAATATCCGGATGCCGTTTGCCGGGCAGAAAAACCTTTTTGGAATTGGGCAGCGCCTCGCTGCTGTGAGGTTCGAAGGAATCTTTCGTCGCGATCATAATCAATATTTGACACGAAATTTGGGCGGAGAGAAACGCATGGCAGGCTGCTTCCCTTCGCCAGCATTACCTGGATCAGGTTCAACGGGTCTTTTGCATCCGCAAAACTCTCAGCCTTTCGGCTCCCCGCACAAAGGAAAAACTACGCCCAAGCCCCCGCAGGGCGCAAGTCTGATTTTGCGCCGCCCACATTTTCCGACCATTTTTGACCAGCCCTTCCCATACAATTGCCTTTCAGTTTGAAGGGCACTTTTGAATTTCTCAAGAGCAACTTGCGTTGAACTATATTGCCCCGAAAAAAACAGGGAAAATTTCGACATTTTGCAAAGTCACAACATGTTGTCAGCAAGGTGTTTACAAACGCGGACGATTGGTGCTCCCGATTTGGCGGGAAACGATTACAAACAAAAGATGGTTAAGGCAATGAATTCGATTGACATTACGAAATAAAAAGTCCTTATGATTGCCTTCGTCTTAAATTAACGAAGCTCATTATGGCCTGTTTCGGTGATTTGCAGACCAACTTGGGTTCCGAGGATAGGTAAACGCATGAATACGATGAATGCCCGACGTGTGTTCGCAACCTCTTTGCTGGCTGTCATTTGCATCTGGGCGGGTTCCAGCGCCACAGCACAAATTCAATCAGCAAACATGTCAACTTCCAGTGACTATGTTTGCGTGGAGCGCGGCCCGGATTCGAAGGTTTGGCAACGGGCCGTGTCGCACACCAATCAATCGGGCGTGGTCAGCACCAATCTGCAATCTTACACCGAGTTGGCCACGGGATTGTGCCATCTGCAAGATGGCCAATATGTCGATTCCTTTGAGCAGGTTGACCCGGTGGCCGGCGGGGCGGAAGCCATCCAAGGCCAGCACCAAGTCCGGTGGTCCCTCAATGCCAACAACCCGAATGGGGCCGTGACCCTGACGACTCCTGACGGCAAAAAGCTCACGAGCACTGTGTTTGGGATGGCTTATTATGATGTCGCCAGTGGTTCCAACGCCGCCATTGCCCGCTTGCAGGACTGCAATGGCTCCATTGTGGCACCGAACCAAGTGGTGTACGCCGACGCATTCAGCAACCTAACTGCGGATGTGCAATACACCTATCGCAAGGCCGGTTTGAGCCAGGACATTGTGCTGCGCCAGTCGCCGCCGGCTCCCGACCGTTACGGTCTCTCCGATGAGACGACGATCCTTCAGGTCTATACCGAGTTTTTCAATCCACCGCAGCCGCAAACGACCGCCGTAAGAAACAGCAATGCCGTTGACGAGCCGGTTTTGGACTTTGGCGACATGAAAATGGGCGTGGGTCAGGCGTTGTTTCTGAAGGGCCTGGACGCGCCCATGACGGCGGGAATGGTTGCCAAACAATGGATTCAGGTTGAAGGCCGCACATTTCTGATTGAATCGATTCCTTACCCGGCAATCTCCAACCAACTGCAAGAATTGCCCCAAGCCTCGAATCTCAAGCTCCGCCGAGGTTCCGTCCGGCGGGTGGTGGAGTCCAATCCATCCCGGCCCAACGGCTCCGCCAAAGTGGGAAGACCGATGAAAATGGCCCGGGCGGAGATCACCCAACCCCGGTTAATGGTGGATTACGACATTTTGAGCGGTTCAACCAACAACCTCACCCTGCAAGGGGACACGACATATCTGGTAAGCGGGACGGTCAATGTTTCAGGCGTTGTGACCATCGAAGGAGGCACTGTAGTCAAGTACGGCAACGACCAGTACGGCCCCCCGCAGATCAAAGCGCCACATTTTGTCTGTCAGACCGGGCCGTATCGTCCAGGCGTGTTCACCAGCATGGACGACGATTCGGTGGGATCGAAGATCAGTGGCAGCACTGGCGCGCCCAACATTGGCGGCGCAAGTTGTCTTTACTTTGGCTACTTGGGGACTAATTCGCTTGTCTTGAGGAATTTGCGCTTCTCCTACGCCAACTTCGGGATAATTGGAATCATAAATTCGATCGGCTCCAATTCGATTGAAATGTGGGATTGTCAGTTCGTCAATTGTAGGTGGGCATTTTATGCCCCCGCCGTCGTTTACAGCGGGTCCACTCCGGGGTTTCCGATCAACTTTTACAATGTGCTGTTTTCGCGGTGTAGTGCCGGGTTGGAGAGTGAGGACTTTGCTTCTACATACCTTAACATCAGCGCCATTAATGTGACGGTCGATCAGGTGGGAACGTTCGTATCAGGAGGTGCAAGTAATGTTTGTTACGCAACCAACAGCCTGTTCACAGCAGTGACGAATTTGTCGGGCATTTCCACCTTTACCCATTGCTGCACGAACGAGAGTGGCGCGGGGATTTACCAGACCGTCGGGGCGGGGAGCTATTACCTGGCCGATGGCAGCACCAATCGTGATGCGGGAACGACCAATATTCCTTCGGGGCTGCTGGCGGACTTGCAAACGAAGACGACCTATCCGCCGGTGACCAACTTTTATGGATTGTTTACCAACGACTACACATTTTTCCCCCAGGCGCAACGGGACAATAACGGTTCGACAGTGGATTTAGGCTACCATTATGACCCTATCGACTACGCTGTGTGCATAGTAATTTCCAACGCCACGGCAACAGTTCTACCCGGCACCGCGCTGGCTATGATGGGGTCGGGGTCGGGGTACGGGGTCTGGCTGTACTCGACAGCGTCTTTCAATTGTGCAGGAACGGCGACCAGCCCCAACTATATGGTGCGCTACAACACCGTTCAAGAGCAGTCGAACCCCAACTGGGAATCAACAAGCTGGCAAGGATTATTTGAGGCGTTTCCATGGGATTCCACGTCGGTATCGGTGAACTTTTGTTTTACTGAGTGGTCGGTTTTGGGAGGGGACACGCATTTCGACGCGGAGAATGTTAATGGGAATTTGACTCCGTTTCTCTTCCAGGACTGCCAGTTTTACAATGGAGGATTGAATGTGGTGGGCGCCACTCTATCGAGCACCAATTGTTTGTTCCAGCGGGTCAGCATGGGCGTGTATTCCGGAGGACAAGTTCTGTCCAACACATTCTACAACAACCTGTTTTGGGAGGGCGAATTGGATTTTTTGCATAACACTGACTGCGACTCCGGCACTTGGACCTTCAGGGACAATCTGTTCGACCAGACCTACATCACGATTGAAGGTTACTCCGCCACAGACATTTTCAGCAACAACGCCTACGTGACCACGAATTTTGGCATTGTCCTGCCCAGCAACAACGACGTGATTCTGACCAACAGCCCGGACTACGAAATGGGAACGTTGGGCGAGTATTATTATCCGACCAATCAAACGAACTTGATCCATGCCGGGAGTCAATCTGCCGCTGCCGCCGGGCTTTACCACTACACCGTCACTACGAACAACGTCATTGAAGGCACCAATACCGTCAGCATCGGCTTCCATTACGTGGCGTGCAGCAATGGCATTCCGATTTGCACACCTGGCGATGGCATTCCTGACTATCTCGCGGACGCCAACGGCAACGGCATTGTCGATCCCGGAGAAATTAGTTGGACGAATTATTATTCCATCAACGGCTTGGCCGTTCCGAATGGGTTGGTGGTGTTCACACCACTAAAGTGATCCTGTTTTGAATGAATAAAGGATATCACTCACTATGAGAACAAATAGAAAAGCACTGCTCTTATTGGCGGTTGTCTCGCTGAGTTTCGCAAATATGCAGTCTTCTTTTGCCGCTACCCAACCATGGTTGACGTGGCAGCGAAACCCGCTGACAATTCCGCTCACGCTAAACCTCACAAACATTTCCATTGACAGCAATGATGCAGTCCAGGTTTCCCTTGCCGACGCTTTTGCGGTTCAGAATGGGGCCGGATACGGCACCAACACGAACACGACAATGGTAGCCGATCTTCAAGTCCGCCACCGATATACGCTGACTCTTTTGGCGACGAATTTATCACAAATATATATTGACATGTCTTGGGTGGCAAACTGGACCCCGTTGGGCCGATCGGGGCGGGCTGGCAAACCAAAAAGCTACAAGCTCATCCTAAACACGAACGAGACTTACAGCTCAGACGCCAGTGTATCCGCCTCTGGCAGTGGATCCGGCTTCGGCCCGTCCACCAATACCTGGACTATCGAGCTTACAGACGACATGCCAGCCAACTGGCGGCTGGAGGATGGCAGCGATGATCCGTCCTTTGCGCCAGGTGACGGCTTTTGGCCGCAAATCGGTCCCGGCAAAAGCAGTGATCCCAGCATGGGCGCCATTAGCTGGAGCGCAAGTCTCGGGCGCTTGATGGACGGTTTGGCGGCGGGCCGGATTACCCTGCGTGAAGCCCAAATCAATCCATCCATTTTCACGGCCACAAACCTCTATTTCACTGCAGGAAACCAGATTGTTCGCGATCAAGTAAACCTTATTACCCTTAACAATGATAGTCCCGTGCTTCGGCAAATTCAGTCCTACCAATGCTTCGTTGATATTGTTTCACCGACGACCAACAGCACGGAGATGCGCTTCTACTATCCGACAAACATTGGACCGGAGACAAATGAGTTTGGCTGGTTTACGAACATTGGCGGGAGCCCCTTCGTGGTGTGGTCCCTGGTCAATCCAGCGCCGCCGGGCACGAACCAGATTAACATCATTGAGACGCGGAATGGTTTGGCGCGAACCAGCCAGATCATTTGCAATCCCGCCAACCCGTCTCCAACATGGACGTTGCAGTATGGAACAGGTTCCGAAGCCCGCATTGAGACGAGGGGCGTGACCATCGGCGTGTCAGGCGGGGTCACCAATCGCGTGGAAGTTGAAGACATTCGTTGCGTCGGCGCATCAACGGCCACTTATCACACCATCGAAACATATCAACGTTTTCCCTGGGGTTTTGAACTGGTGGGAACACAAACGCCGGACGGCAACACTGGCAATTATTTGACCACGACAAACGCGTACTACACCGATCCGGGCGATCCTTACAGCTATGGTCAGCTAATGTACACAATCTATCCCGATGGATATTGGGAGGCGAGGATTTATGATGACTTTCCGGGATTGTATGTTCTCAGGCCGAATGAAAGCTCGCCGGGCAGCCCTGTGGACGCGTTGAACAATCCGTCACTAGCTGTAATCGATATGCATACAACCGGTAGTAGTTGCGAGTTTTCATCACAATTTGAGAATCCCGGCGATATCAATCCTGTCCTGCTTCACGACGAATATTATGAGAGTGGCACAGTAAATGACGACATCGTTTTTGAAAGGAATAACCCTGCCGATCCGGGGCTGACGGGAACCACTGAGGACATGTATGATGAGAGCTACGGCTTTGGCGTGGCCATGCATACGTACCATTGTTGGGATTTTGTCAGCACTTGTTACTACAACTACTTTGATCCTGGCGTGTACGATGCGGCGAGCATGACCTTCACCGTTGGAACAAACGACATTGGGCAGGGACCTGATTGGCGGCAGTCCACAGTATCAACGTATAACGCGGAATTACCGCCCAGCTTCGGCGGCGATCAACCGGTAGAGATAACCACTCTGGGTGACGGCCACCCCGCGCCTGACTCCGGCGTGGAAATTATTACCAACAAGTGTCAAAGAACAAACCAAATATACAGCGGCGGCTCGTTGGTCCAGAAGGAACGTTACGTCGTGACGGGCACCACGTCGGACGGTTCCGATCCCACGAACGAGCCCACCTTTGAGTTGGTTGATTTTACCGCATACCAGAATGACTCTCTGGGGCACGTGACGAACATTGTTTGGGTTGACGGAACGAATGGCATTTCACGCGTCGTGTATTTGGCGGACTATAAGGGGACCAATTCTGTGGATGGCGACCTCAAGCTATGGGAGCAAGACGTGGATGGGGTGCGAACGGATTACACGTACGATTCGTTGAAACGAGTCGTTGCCACGATAAAAGAGGGCGTCAGCGGCGGCGGGAGCTTTGCGACGCAGGCGCCGATCACCAATTCATCCACGTACGACGCACAGAACCGGGTGTTGAGCACGAGGTGCGCGTCGTCGGGCATCGTTTTGACGACCCAAACAGCGTATGATGAGGCGGGAAGAATGACCCAACAGGTGTCAACCAACGGGTTGGTCACAAGTTACAGCTACGACCTTGGCGGGAGGCGGACCACAACGACGCTGCCATCCGGGGCGACACAAACAGTGGAAAACTACCTGGATCGGCGCATCAAGAGCAAGACAGGAACGGGAATTGTGAATGAATTCCACGATTGGGAATATGGCGCTTTGGACCCAAACAATGAGGCTTTCCCGCCGCTACCCGGATGGGATCCATGGCGTGGCGACACCGCGCATCGCATCCAATATGGCTATCAAGGTTCCCCTCGTTGCCGGATCGAAGAGATCGATATGGGAGCTTTCCTTCTCGCCGTGCAAACTCCGGATTGGTCCCCGGATGATTCGGTGCTTACAACCTACTTGCGTGGTGTTCTCGTCGGCGACGCAAGGAATGGCGCGCTCCTTGAGCAGATAGGGCACCCCGGAGGATCCACGACATACATTTCTTACGATGGCATGGGCAAAACCAATATGTTTGAAACATGTGGCGGTGCTTACTCGAGGGATTATTTGACCTCTCGAAAGATCGGTTCATGGCATGGCTTCGAGAAGGATGGAGGGGCTTGGTTTGAGGTGGAGACTAATTGGGTTTACGATGTCAACGGGAGCACTAATTGCACGGTCACAAACATTACGCGCGCGCGGCTGAACGGGTTCACGAACGGCAACACGCTTTCGGAGGTGACGACAATTGACGTGGATTCCAATGCCACGGTTGTGACAACAACAGTGGCCCAGGGCTCGAAAGAGGTGACGGAAACGACCACGAGCACCAGTTCGACATTGGCGGCTGTTAAAATCATGGTCAACGGTTTGCTGGAATCGCAGAGCACGTTATCGGTGGCGACGCCGACGCAGTTTACGTATGACAGCCTGGGACGATTGATCCAGACGACGGATCCTCTCGGGTTCACGTCCTCGAAAGCATACAATGGGTCCGGCCAAGTGGCTTCATCCACGGATCCCTCCGGGCTGACAACAACTTACAGCTACTATGGAAACGGCAGCTATGGGGCGGGGCAAGTGAGCAGCATGACAGTTGGCGGAAAATCCACGTATTGTTCATACACCGCATTGGGCAACCTGTACCGGAGATGGGGTGATGTTCCTTACCCCGAGGAGCGGGTTTACGACGCGACTTATGGAGATTTGACCGAACTTCACACGTTCAGAGGCGGCAGCGGTTGGAATGCGGCCACCTGGCCCGGCAATCCCGGAACGCCGGATGTGACGAGGTGGATCTACCAGGAGGCGACCGGCTTGATGACGAACAAGACGGATAGTGCCGGCCAAGCCGTCAGCTACACCTATTGGCAGGGCCTCGAAACATCGCGCACGTGGGCCAGAGTCAATGGAACCAATTCGGTCACGCGCACCAACTTCTACGATTCGTTGTGCGAACCCACCGGTTGCGCCTACAATAACGGCACGCCGCCGGTGACGATTACCAATCTCGACCGGCGCGGTCTTCCGACTGAAATTGATGACGCCAGCGGAACCAACGAGCTTGCTTATGACTACGCCGGCCGGTTGATTTCGAGCACTTGGACAGGCGGATTGTTCAACGGCATTTGTGTCAGCAATCATTTCAATCCCGTCTATGGCCGGGATGCCATGATTGCCAGCGGCCTTTCTTCGACGCTGGAAACGGATTATGGCTATGATGCGTATGGCCGGATGAATGCCGTTTCCTCCGGCGGAAGCCAAGTCGGCTACGGTTATCTGCCCGATTCAGATTTGCTGGAAAGGACAATGTTTTCCAATGCCTCCAGCGCCGTGCTGACGACGGCGCGGCAATGGGATTACGGGTTCCGGCTGGGCAGCATCGCCAACGTCGTCAATGGTGCCACGGTGACTTCGGACGATTACGCTTACGATAATCTCAACCGGCGCACGCGGGCGACCCTGGAGGACGGGTCACTGTGGAACTACTCCTACAACAACCGCAATGAATTGACGGGGGCGGGGCGGTTCTGGTCGGATTGGACGCCGGTGACGGGCCAGCAATACGGGTATGGCTTTGACAACATCGGCAACCGCACCAGCGCGCAGTCGGGCAGCCTTGGGAATCTGTCCACTGTCAGCTACACGGTCAACGGCCTCAACGAATATACTGGCATCGTCACGCCCGGCTCGAAGGACATCCTCGGCCTGGCGATTGCCACCAACACGGTCACGGTCAACGGCGGTTTGGCCGACCGCAAAGTGGAATACTTCCACAAGAACATCACGATTGCCAATGGGAATGGTCCCGTGTGGCAAAACGTCAGCATTACCGCCGGCGCAACCACCAACGGCGGAGGGTTGGTCTTTCCCGGCAACTCCCAGGCTCTTGTCTATGACGCGGACGGAAACTTGACATCCGACGGCGTTTGGTCGTATCAATGGGACGCGGAGAATCGCTTGATTACGATGAGCATGAACAACATTTATGGGATCGCCAATTCCAACGTGCTTCAGGTTACGTTCGCATACGACTTTATGAACCGGCGCATCAGCAAGATTGTTTCGACGAACAGTGGTTCGGGCTTTGTTCCGCAATTCACAAACTATTTCATTTATGACGGCTGGAACCTCATCGCCACGTTTGGTACGACGGGTGCCATTGAACAATCCTTCCTATGGGGATTGGATCTAAGCGGGACTATGGCGAATGCCGGAGGAGTCGGCGGACTCTTGGCGATAGCCAATTCGGGAACAAATTATTTCGCATCGTACGATGGCAATGGAAACATCACCGGATTGATCAACGGGACGGACAAATCAACCAGCGCGCGATACGAATACAGCCCCTTCGGCGAACTCCTCCGTGCCACCGGACCAATGGCGAAAGTAAATCCTTTCCGATTTTCGACCAAGTTTTGCGATGACGAGAGCGGGTTGGTTTATTATGGCTACAGATATTACAGCCCAGCGATGGGGAGATGGCTCGGCAGGGATCACAGCGAGGAAAAAGGAGGCGTCAATTTATTCGCGTTTGTATTAAACTGCTCGCTTACTGCTTATGACACACTGGGCGACATGACGAGACGAGCATTTATGAATTGTGAAGCACAAATCCGCGCTGTGTTTGACGATCTAGCGAACTATCCTTGGTACGGCGGCGCAAGCGGCACTGGCTGTCGCTTTATCCAAAGCTGGTTTGGAGTCGGAAAACTTTTTGACTGGAGCCATAATGACTTAAAGGGTGAAAAATTTGATGTTCCCGGGTATTCACAACTTCTCGATGCGGGTGAAGCCTCAGATTATTTGTTCGGTTACGCTGCTGGTTATGCTTATTTTAAAACCGGAAATCCTATTTATAGTTTCGGCTTGGACGGAGCCAGTGGTTGGTTTGAGTCAATAGCCTATTATGAAAACTATAAAACTGGCGGTAGTGCTCAGGCCGACGCTGGTATAGCGACTGCTTGCGCCTTGCAATACAACGGCGAGTTGCAAGGCGAAATGGATGCCTTGGCTAGCGACTAAGAATTATCCTATGACGCTCATATTAAACAATCCAAAGCATGGCAGGTCAGAAAAGCCTCTTTTGATCATCACGGTTTTCATCGTCATTATCTTTTTAATGAGTCTAATATGTATCCGTGCGATGGCATTTCCTCCGGCGATCGCATACAGCCTCATCGGGCTGGCGCCATTTTTGCTAGTCGGCCTTTTCGTGCTAAACCTTGCTTCCGCAATCTGCGTTCCACATCACAGGATTGCCCACTCTATAATGAGTTTGGTGGTCATTTTGGCATTTGTCGGCGCCTCTGCTATGCGAACTCTAAGTTGGGACGCTCAGCAACAATGGTTTCTTCAAAAAGGCATTAGTGACTATGATGCCATGATTGAGCAAATACTACAACACAAAATGCGCCTTAAGTCTTACAGTCAACCATTAGATGATATCGTTGGGCGTCCTAATACATATGGACACACCAATGCGGATGGCTCTCTTTACATTCTTTTCTTGGGTCGCGCAAATGATAATCGGCATGGATATCTGTATTATTCAGGCAATCATATGGTGGCTCGATCTGGCAACACAAATGTGTACTACTTAGAAGAAGTCCCTAGAGAGTACTATGTTCATGTTACCAATGGTTGGTATATGTATTGAACCGATAAGTGGGCAGCATCGCCAACACCGTCAATGGGGCCACCGTGACTCCGCATGATTACAATTACGATGATCTCAACCGGCGCTTGAGCAGACGCGTAGGTCCGCCAATGGTTAGATGCCGCACAATGTTAATTATCAAAGTGAAAGGGGTCAAACCGTAGGGCGTGTTGCCCAAATGGTCATGATTAAGCGGTGAGAGGCGGAGGAGCATCTTTTGCGCGTCGGTAGTTTTTTTAATCGACGAAAGTTGAGGGAGCAGTCCATAGCGGCAGGAATGTGAGTCTTTCGGCTCGAAAGGGCGTCTTCAACCCCCCGATTTGTAACGCCATCGCAGGTTGTAGCTTCTTGACTGTTGCTTTAAGCAGGATTTTGACGTTCTGCACCGTGGCAATCAGCCAGTCCTGAATTTGCTGACGCCATAATCGTCGCCAGCGCGCTCGCTTGAAGCCGTGCTCGTTGGCCGCCTGGGCAAAGCTGCCTTCGATGAGGTGTTGGCGGCGGCGGCGATCCTGCCGGGCACGTGCGCTACGGGCCATCTGCCGGCCTTGCATCACGAGGTCTTCTTTCTCATGGCGTTGTACAGACCGGCCTAGCTTGGCGGTCGTGCATTGTGTCCGCAACGGGCAAGCTTGGCAGATCCCGCGACGCGTGGTGTATTCCCAAGTTTTGCGAAGAGGATGAAGGCGCCGCCGCTCCAGCTTCTGGCCAGCGGGACATTGGTAGGTATCACTCTTTGCCTCATATATAAAGTGGCTCTCATCGAACAACCGAGCGGCTCCTTTGGGCCGGCTCCCGGCCTTCTTTCCCTCTCCCAAATGCGGCGCGATGCCGGCGGCCACGCAGGCCGCCAGATTCTCCGCCGTGCCGTACCTGCTGTCGGCCACGGCGGTGGCAACTTGGGCTGCGGTGTTGCATTGATGCTGCTGGACTAAATCCATCAATTTGCTGTTTTCTCCGATGCTGCCCGGCGTCGTCTCCACCGCTGTGATCACCCCATGGGCGTCATCGACGGCTCGATGGTGATGATAACGGGGCCGGCTCTGGCCGCCGCCTTTGCGCGCCAGCGCCGCGTCAGGGTCCGTTGTGCTGACCATGTGATCGTTGACCGCTTGATATCCGGCAGCAGTCATCCCCTCTTCCAGTTTGGCTTCCTGCGCCTGGTAGGCTTCTTTGTAGGCGGCGATCAGTTCGGGAGAACTTTTGACCACCGACTCTCTGGAGGCGTTGGCGTCGATCAAGCTGGCATCCACATGGATTTTGCTCCCGTCCACCAAGCCGGCTTGGACGCACTGTTGGACGGTGTGAACGAAAACCTTGGCAAACACTTCCGAACCCCAACGCCGCCGGGCCTTGCTCAGCACACTGTGGTCCGGGATGGGATCCTCCAAGCCATAGCCCAAAAACCAGAGGTAATCCAATCGCTCCGGCAACCGCTCCATCAGTTCGCGCTCGCTCGCCACATCATCAAAAAAGAGCAGAAACATCAGCTTGAGCAGCACCACCGGGTCAATGCCGACGTTGCCATTGCGACCGTAGCAGCCGGCCACCTCTTGGCGTACAAAAGTAAAATCGATGGCGGCGGCGATGCGGCGCAAGGGATGATCCCGACGCACCCGGTGCTCCAAATTGACACGATAGCTGAACAGTTGGTTCTGAGTTTGATGCACGCCCATCATATTAACATTACAGACCGGGCCGGTTTCGCTCGTGTTCAAACTTTGTCAAATAAATAATGATTTGGGCAACACGCCCCGTAGCTTTCCCATTTTAGGGCTTGCGGATGCAAAGGAGCCGGAGCAGGATTGCGAATATGCCCCGGCAGTTGCGAATGAGTATCCCGGCTGCACATGGGCTCCGCTTAAAACCGATTTGCGTCCGCCCCCGCAGCGTCAAGCTGGCGAATTCCCGCGCACCGGCATGACGAAAAATGACGAATGGCCCCTTCCACCGTCGGTTTCCTTTGCAGTCCCGATTTTTGACAAAACAGATCGCGTTTAAAAGTCATATCACTTTGCACCGCAATAGGTTGCAATAGTGTTGCAGTGACGCGCTAAGTGCTGTTTTGTAATTTGCCCGTCGGAAAGCTTTACACTCCAATGGAATTGGTGGCGATAAGGGTCGTCAGCGTTCGAGTCATAACATGCTGTACCGCAATAGTTAACACAAGCTCTGTCGTTTTTTAAAAGCGGTGGCTTGGAACTTGCTGAAAACTAATGTCATAACGGTTCTTAATCATTGAGCAACCAAGAATTAGATTATATGAAAATGACAAAACTAACGGTTGCGCTCGCAGTCTCGGGATTACTCGGACTGGCTGGCGTGGCCCACGCCATAGTGTCAGAGCCAACTTATACCTACGAATTTGAGGGGATCGACGGTCCTGATATTTTTAACAACAGCACTATCACGATTGATGGGTCGGGGGTTACTGCATTTAGTTTTTTTGACACCGACCTGGGTGCCACGCCGTTTACTTCGGGATCTGAATGGATGAACTACGTCGTCTCTTATGATACGAGTGGCTGGACGGGAGATTATGAGGTCGCGATAGAGCCGGTTTTTACCGTCTTGCCAGCGGTGTCCTTCGAATTTCCGGTGTTCGAGGCCACAGGAGATTCCATGGATGAGTTCAATGGAGGTCTCGATCCTTACACTTACGGAACTTGGACCCTTGTCAGTGCGCCTGATGCGTCCAGCACTTTCCCATTGCTGCTGGGTGTCCTGGCCGCGCTGGCAGGAGTGCATTACTGCAATCGCCCGCGGGTCTTGGCGCTGGCCCGGCGTTGAACAGAATGGTTCCGTAGCACCGCTCATTGAGCGTCACGGCTCGTTATCCGGTCCGATTTCATTTGCCGCATCGGCAAGCCTGGCTCGTATGCCTGCTTTTGGCTGTTGCGACCTTACTGGCTTACCAGCCGGTCTGGCACGCCGGATTCATCTGGGACGATGATGAGCTTCTAACGAATAACCCCGTCGTCAAAAGCGCGGATGGCTTGTACCGGGCGTGGTTCACCGCTTCCACGCTGGATTACTACCCGATGACATTCAGCCTGTGGTGGTTGGAATGGCGGCTCTGGGCAAACAACCCGCTGGGCTACCACTTGGTCAACGTTCTTCTGCATGCCCTCAGCGCAATACTGCTCTGGCGCGTGCTCCTGCGCCTGAACATTCCCGGAGCGCTGCTGGCGGCCGCTCTCTTCGCTTTGCATCCGGTCAATGTCGAATCGGTGGCTTGGATCTCGGAAGGCAAAAACACCCTGGCCATGTTTTTTTATGTCGGCGCGCTTTTATCCTGGTTGAAATTCGAGGACAGCGGCAGGTGGCGATGGTATGGGCTGGCATTGGCCGGCTTTGCGCTGGCGCTATTCAGCAAAACGGCCGTGGCGCCGTTGCCGATTGTTTTGTTGGGCATGGCCTGGTGGCGGCGCGGGGGGGTGGGATGGAAGGAGGTCCGGCGGGTTGTTCCTTTTTTTGTGATTGCGGCGGCGTTGTGTTGGGTGACGGTGTGGTTCCATTATCATCGGGCGATGGGCCAGGACGTTGTCCGGACGGATGATTTCTGGTCGCGTTTGGCGGGAGCCGGCTGGGCAGTTTGGTTTTATCTTTACAAAGCGGTGCTGCCGTTGAACCTGGCTTTTGTCTATCCGCGCTGGCAGATCGACGCCCGGAATGTGTTGTCTTACATCCCGCTGGTAATATTGGCGGCGGCGTTTATCTTTTGCTGGCGCTGTCGGTGGCGTTGGGGAAAAGCATTGTTCTTCGGGCTGGCCTATTTTGTCGTGATGCTCCTGCCCGTTCTCGGATTTCTAAACATCTATTTCATGCGCTACTCCCTGGTGGCCGATCACTGGGAGTATTTTGCCGTCATCGGCCCGATCGAGCTGGCGGCGGCCATCATCAGGAGACCCGTTGTGGCAGTGGCGCTCCTGCTGGCGCTGGGCGCGTTGACGTGGAAACAATGCGGGATGTACGCCGACGCTGAAACGCTCTGGCGGACAACGATGGCCCGCAACCCCGGCAGCACCATGGCGCAAAACAATTTGAGCAGGGCGCTTCTGGAAAGAGGCCGGGTGGACGAAGCCATGCTGCTTTGCCAAACGGTGCTGGCCACCCACCCCAATGATTTGACGGCCCAATTCAATCTGGGCGACGGTTTGCTGCAAAAGGGACGGCTGGATGAAGCCATTGCTCATTTTCAAAAGGCGCTGGAACTGCAACCGGCCATGCCGGGCATCTCTTACCATATCGGCGAGGTGTATTTGAAAAAGGGCCAATGGGATGCCGCCATCCGTTGCTTTCAAAGTGCCATTCATCAGCGTCTGTACGATCCCGTGGCTTTCTGCAACCTGGGCTATGCCCTGCTTCAAGAAGGGCGCCGGACGGAGGCCATAACCGCTTATAACAAGGCGCTCAGATTGGACCCGCGTTACGCGCTGGCCCATAATGACCTGGGAAACATTCTTCTGCAATTGGGACGGACGGACCAGGCCATGGACCAGTTCCAGCAGGCGGCGGAAATCCTGCCCGATTTTGCCGAGGCCCGCTTCAACATGGCGGAAGTTTTCCTGGCCCGGGGCCGCCTGGACGACGCGATCAGCCAATACAAAAAGGCGCTGGAAATCCGCCCCGATCTGGCCGCGGCTGACTACAAGCTCGGCAATATTTTCGCCCAACAAGGCCGCGAAGCCGAGGCGGTCTCTCATTACGAAAGCGCGTTGAAAACCCGGCCGGACCAGGCGCCGGCCTGCAACAATCTGGCATGGTTGCTGGCGGCCAGCCCCGACCCCTCCCTCCGCAACGGACCCAGGGCCATCGAGTTGGCGCAACGGGCCGATCAACTTGCCCGGGGAACGAACCCGGTGTTCCTGGGGACATTGGCGGCGGCCTATGCGGAAGCGGGGCAATTCGGCGAAGCAGTCAAGACGATTGAACGGGCCTTGCCCCTGGCGGCAAACGACAACGCCCTGACCCGCGCGCTCGAAAAGCAAAACGCGCTGTACAAAGCCGGGACGCCGTTCCGTGAAACGCCGCGGCGCTGACCCTCAAATCCTTACGGCACTTTGCGTTTGTAGAGAGTCATGGTGCAGCGGACCGCTTCTTCCCTGCCCATCGGTTCCTGCCATCGGCCTTGTTCGTCGTCAAAGGGGCAGCCGCCAACGATTTCGTAATTCCCGGCGAGCAGTCTTCTGAGGAAATCACCATAGTCGGGCGGGCTGCCGGGCTGGGTCATCCAGCTTGAGCGGGAGCGCACGAGCACGATTGCCGCAGGGGGGCGTTGCTGGAGATCGTGAATCACTTCGGCCTGGTAGCCTTTGGCCAGCGGGGTGGGGATCATGAACGGATAAGCGATATCGAATCGCGTGGAGCTGAACCTGTGCGCGTAGCTCAGAATCTGAGGCTCGGAACCCGCCACGTAAACGAGGTCCCAGGCGGCGGTGCGTTGCGCCAGCCGCGCCGCAACCAGAGGTGATATAAGAAACGTCTTCCACGGGCCCAATCTGTCCGCCGCGAATTGTTCCCGGGTGCGGATCAACCAGCCGGCATCCGGCGCGCAAACGGCCAGCACGACGATGCCCGTGAACACCGCTCTCAGCCGATCCCGGGGTTGTGTAACCCTGGTGGCAACCCAGCCGGCAAAACCGCGCAGCGCCACGGCGGCAAGCAGCGCCCAGAACGGCATGATGGCAATGTAATAGTGCCCGTAATAGCTGCCGGCGGTGACCAGCCATGCACCGAGGAAAAGCACGGCCCAAAACCACCCCCGCCTCTCCAGTTTGAAGACCAGAAGGCAGGGCGCCAGAAAGAGAATCCACCAAAAGCGCCAGAATTCACCCAGCTTCCGCCACAGATTAGCCGTTCTGAAGAAGGCCGAGGCGGCGTAGAAGCGGTTGAAAACAACCGTGCATTCCCAAAGCCGTTTGCCGCCGTCGCGCAGCAAAAACGGCGCAAGCACAATCGCGGCGGCGACGGTTCCCCCCGACAGCGCCGCCAGCCAGTGTCCGGCGATGGCGCGCGGACTCTTGCCGCCGCGCCACTCCTCAAAGGACCATGCGGCAAAGACAAACGCCAGCAGCGGAAAGGCGGTGTATTTGTAGCATACCGTGAGCGCAGCGAAGATGCCAGCCGCCAGCCAATGCGCCGCTCCGCCATTGCAGTGTCGGCTGTGAACGTAAACAGCAGTCGTTGCCATCAACGGCAGGAGCATGAACATCTCGGTGCTGGCTATGAATTGGTCCAGTTCGGGCAGGAGGATCATGGGCGTCATCAACCACATGGCCGGCATGGCCACGCCGGGGCCGAATTCGCGGCGGGCGATGTATCCGAGCAGGACGGTGGCAAGCGCCGCAAACACGCCCGCCAGGATGCGCGGAAACCAGAAGACATCCGGCGCGAGGAGGCCGGCCAGCGCGTAGCTGTAGGCGACCATCGGGGGCTTTTGCAGGAAGGAATGCTCGTAAGGCGCGCTGCCGCTGATCAGGAGCTGGGCGGCGTAGGCGTATTCGCCTTCGTCGCGGATGAGGGGGGCGTCGAAGTTGTTCCATCGCAGCAGGACGAACAGGAATGCGAGGCCGGGAATCCCCAGCCACAAAGCAGCATTGAAGCTCTTGCAAGTGTTGGTCCTCACTGGCCAAGTGTCAGCGCATATCGGTCGGGTTTCGAGTTAAAATTAAGAAGCGAAGAACCGCGGTTGCTTGTGTTTCATGCTTCTTAATTCATAATTTTTAATTCTTACTTGACAACACTTGGCTCGATATGCACGAGCACGTCGCAAACGGACGGGACGGCGCCGCGGACTTTATTTTTGACATTATGGGCGATGTGGTGGCCTTGCTGCACAGTGATCCGGGGATCGACTTCCACGTGCATATCGACAAAATACTGGAACCCCATCTTGCGCACAATGCACTTTTCCACGGCGTTGACGCCCGGGACGGCGCTGGCGGCGGTGCGAATGTCTGAGATCAGGGCGCTGCCGGGCGCGGCATCCATCAACTCATTCAAGGCCGGGCGCAGCAACCGCCATCCGTTCCAGGCGATGACGGCCCCGGCGACAATGGCCGCCGCGTCGTCGGCAAAGGCCAGGCGGGGGCCGCCGAACAGGGCCAGGGTGATGCCGAGGCCCGCGGCCAGCGAAGTAAGGGCGTCGCTGCGGTGATGCCAGGCGTCGGTAAAGAGCGCAATGCTTTGCAGCGAACCCGCTTCGTGGGAGACGAAACGAAAGAGGAATTCCTTGACCGCGATGACGGCAATCAAAACGTAAAGAGTGAAGGCCCGCGGCCTTTCCCGCGGTTCAAAAAGACCCTGGGCCGACCTGGCCATGATGCCGACAGCGGCGAGCAGCAGCATGATCGCGACAGAAGCCGCCGCCAGAGGCTCCGCCTTGCCGTGGCCGTAGGGATGGTCGGGATCGGCCGGCTCCGCCGCCACGACGACTCCGCGCCACACAATGACGGAGCTGAAAATATCCGCAGTCGATTCCACCGCGTCGGCGGTCAGGGCATGGGAATGGCCGAGGATGCCGGCGGCGAATTTTGACGCAGTGAGGGCGGCGTTCACGGCCATGCCCAGGAAGGTGGCCCTCAGACTGCGCTCCAATCGGTTCGTCGGCACACCGAATTAGAACAGCGGGCGGGGAAATTTCAATCATGAACTCCCGGCAAAATCGGGCGGAACATGAAATGGTGCGGAGGGATCGGCCTGCATTCCTTACGGCCTGGCTGGAAACGCGGCCTTGAATTCCGGCGTCTGGCGCAATCCTCCAAAACCCGGGTTCTGGTAGAGATGTTCGCGGAGATTCGGCGTTTTTGGATTTTGCCGGATTTCCCCGGTGTTCAAGGCAAGGGCTTTCTTGAGCGATGCCACGGCTTGGGCTGTTTCACCTCGATTGGCTTGCACGAGGGCAAGGTTGTACCAAGGCCCGGACGAGTCGGGAACCATTTGGGTCAGCCTTTGGAATGCTTCCTCGGTTTTGGCCAGATCGCCGATGCGCAGATACATGGCGGCCACGCTCATCATGATGTTCGCATCGGCCGCTGGAAAATGCAGAAGTTGATCCAACATTTGCCCGGCAGCGTTGGTTTGTTTGGCCTCAATGGCGCGTTGTATCTGGGCCAGGAATTGGTTGATCTGGTCCGCTCCGGCTGAGGTTTTGCTGTGTTCCAATTGGTTGATCCAGTCATTGATCTGGCCATTGTAAGGATCCAACTTGTGGCAGGTCTTGAGAACAAGCAGGGCATCATCAATGCGGTTGGCGTTGAGGAGCTGGTTCATGAGATGAAAAACCGCTTCCGGGCTGTAGGGACAATAGGCAAAGGCTTGTTTCAGGGCGAACTCGGCCTCCTTGGTGACGCGCTCCCTCTCGGCGGGACTATGGAAGTTGCGGGAGCGCCACTGATAGATGCTGGCGGCAATCGAGCTGCGCAATTTGGAAAAGGCCTTTTGGGCGTCGTCATCGCGCACGAACTTCCGGTCGCCGGTGAACCCGCCGAAGTAGTGGCGCAGATAGACGTTTTCCGCCCAGGCGCAGATGTCTTTGACGCTGGTGTCGTAAGTAATCCAGTTGCCAATGGTGCGCTCCGAAAACCGGCTCCAAAAGGCGTGGTCTTTGTCAATAATATCCTGCGTGATCTCCGGCGGCGGCTGGCGGTTGATCTTCATGATCACGCCGAACGGCGTCAAATGGGGGTACATCCAGTCCAGCGGGAAACTTTCCTCCTCGTAGAATTCGTGGCCCGGATTCTTATCAAATATAACTTTTGTCAGCAAACCGTTGATGCTCATGACCGTGGTCTGCCCTCCTCCAATCTGGAGGCGGCCGTTGGCGACATGCACGTCTTCACCGGGCTTGATCTGGCGGGGTTCGTTGGGAAATTGGGTGTCGTGCTCCAGCCTTCTTCCGACATCCTGATAATAATCATTGAAACATTGCTGCGAATCGTCCGGGCTTGGCGTGGCGATTTCGGTGTCCGGATAAACGCCGCCCAAACTCCTGGCGATGTCGCCGGGATAGGCTTCCTCGAGCATTCGGCGATTGAGGCGTATAATCGTCGCCGGAATATTATTCCAGCCCATCGCCT
Organism: uncultured Verrucomicrobiae bacterium; assembly: GCA_963813995.1. GTDB lineage: Bacteria > Verrucomicrobiota > Verrucomicrobiia > Limisphaerales > Palsa-1400 > DASRLE01. The sequence continues at coordinate 32,501 of CAWFAZ010000042.1, forward strand.
CCACGATCAGCGGCGGCAACTGAATCCCCTTGAACCGCTCCGCATCATAAGTGGACCCCTCTTTCAGGATGACATTGAAATCCCCGGCCAGGGCGCGGCGCAACGCGCTCGCGTCCCCCTGGCCGTCCACCAGGGCCTGGGTTTCCCTGCTCAGTTTTCCGTAAAGGTATTTGGACAAACCGTCCTGATGATCGCTTTTGCGCAATTTGGCCGCCAGGTCCTGCGCATTGCTGAATTGGTCCGGCTTGAACCATGAAGTGCCGGTGCGGCGGCGAAATTCAATCCTGGCGCCCAATGATTCAAAAATCGTGTCCAGCCAGGCCAGTGAGCGCGTCGGACCGTGGAAAATGCCGGGCAGTCGCGACCAGGGAGGAGATTTTGGAAAAAGGGCGGATCAATCTGTGCGCTGCGATTGAATTGGGCGCGGATGTAATCCAAATAAACGGGATCGGCCAGGGCATTTTGGGTGATGATATAAACATCGCGGCGATCAAAGTTCTGGTCCTGAACCGGCTGGCAACTGTGCGGAATAAAGCTCTCGCAAAAAATCATGTAAGTGGGGCAAAAGCGGCCCGGATCCGTGCCGCCAAAGAGAACGGCATCGCGCGCCATCTCGGGATAAACCATCATTCCGTTGGTCCCCCTGGCCGCCTGGTCGCGTTGTTGGGCGTCATAAGTCAGCCGGCCATCGGCCCCGACAAATGGAGGAGTGAACATATCGTGGCCAAACCAATAGCCGAACCAGTGATTGTGCTGTTCGCTATGGAACCAATGGGAAAGCCCCGAATAGAGCGGCATGGAGGCAAACAACGCCAGAGTGATGAGCAACGGCGCCCGCTGCCGATAGACGACCAGCCCCACGATGAAGGCAATGGTGCCCGCCACCAAAATCAAATTGGCAAAGATGGGCAGGCCGTATTGATCTTTGATAAAAGCCTGGCCGATCCAGTGCGGCAAATCGCCCCAGCCAATGTCGCCGTCCAAGCCCAGGAAATGTTCTTCCGGTGGCATCCTTGAGGTTGTACAACGCCAGCGGCAGCGCCACCGCGACAGCGCCCATGAGTCCCCAGCGCCGAAACTTCTGGTAATGCGTGGCCATATACGCCGCGGTCAAGGCCAGCCCATAACCGATCATAATGGCCACCAGCGTATGTGAAGGGAGGAAGAAAGTCTTCACCAAATCGGCGGATTTGACGGTCGGGCGTGGGGTTGAGAGTGATGGTCAGGAGGACGCCGAGGAAAGGATACAGGCCGGCGACCAGCACAATCCAGGCGCGCTCGCGCTTCTGCATTTTGAAGAAAAACAACAGCGGCAAGAAGGCGAAAAACATATAGACCCAGCTAAACGCGTCAGCCACACCCTCGACGAGCATGCCCAACTCAATGACGAAATGATGGAAATCGTGGAAAATATCCGTTGGAACGACTTTGTTATATTGCCCGCGGCTCAAGGCTTCAAAGAAGCCTGCCACAGTGCGGGGGTAGCCCCATTCCATGGGCGGATTGGTCATGCCAGCCAAAGGTTCATAAAAGTAGAACGAAGCCCCGGCCAGCCACAGCAACCCCATGAGGAGGACCGCCTTCAATTCCGTGCCGATGCCCGCAGTCTTGAGGGTCAGCCAGACGCAGGCGACAACGGAAGCAATGCCAACGGCATTGAAGATGATCATGAATCATCGGATCGGCCGCATCGAGGCCGGGCAAAAGATGGTTGGCCTTGGCAATAAGCCCGCCCATCCAAACGAGGCTGTTGACCAGGAAAAGATCACGCCCCAAACGAACCTGGCATACGGCAATGCCAATCTCAATCCCCAGGGCCGCAATGATCAGGGTCTGGTGAATGGTCGCGCAAATCCCAAAGAAGAACATGGCGGCGTAGAGGTAACGCCGTTGATGCGGGGCGTAAATCCAGCGCAACAAAAAAACCAGCACCACCATCAAGCAGGGCACGCCGAAGGGCGAAATGCGGTTAATCGCCACTGATTCAAACCACATGGAACTGCCGAATCCCATCAACAAGCCCGCAGTAACCCCGGACACCATGCAAATGGCCCCTTCCCATTTGCCGGTCATGCCTTTGAGTTCCTCGATGCCCTCCATGAGCATGCTGCCGCCCCGCGACACCATGAAGGCGAGCACCCCGCAGGCCATGGCGGCGGTGGAGGCTTCGGCCAGTTGAACCCGCCACGCGACATTGCCGAACGGGACCAGCACCGTCCACAGCCAGGTGTAAATGGTCCAGAACGGGTAGCCTGGCGGATGAGGAATGCCGGCCCAATAGGACGCCGTCGTCAGTTCACCCGAATCCTCCAGCGTCACCTGGGGCGCAAGGGTGATGAAATAAACGATCCAAACAATGGCGAAGGCAATGGCCAGCGTCCACCAGTCGATGGGCCGAAAGAGCGGCGGGACCTTGATTGGGGCGGGCGGAGGGAGGGGCGATTTGGCAGCGGGCGTTTTAGCCAGCGGCGCTTGGGCCGGTTTCGGTTTAGGATTCATCATTTATAGGCACTTGTCCTTACTTTCCACCGGACAGACACCGGCAGAGGCCATTTTGTATAAAGTTGCCGCCGGAATTGGGCAACATCGAAATTAAGGCGTGGAACATTGCGGCAGCCTGGCAAGGATTGCAAGCCGTTGTCTGAAGAATGAGACAGTAATGGGTGACTCCTTTAGGGACCCGTTTACACACACAAACCCATTGGCGTGGGTGTTAAGAGGAAAGCGCAAGGCTACTTTGCCGGCGGAGTCCAAATACTGACTTTGTCCTCTGTCGGGAAGTCGGCGGGAACGGGGATCGTCACCTGACCGGTGGAAGCCCACTCGGCGCCACGGTTGAGCGTGGTCACGAATCCCACGTCCTTCATGGATTCCGCGTCATGCCCCATGGTGGTGTGGAACACGCGGCCTTTGCCATAGCTGATGGTCATCAGAATTGGCTCGTCCTGGTGGGTGGTGTCCGATTTGGCGGTGGCAAGGAGGGTGACGTTCTCGGCAGGGCCGGCCAGCATTGAGTAAAGTTCATCGCGGGTATGCAGCCACTTCGGCGGCAGGCCCTTGGTGATGGGATGTTCCGGATTGCGAACCTCAACGTCCCACGAAAAGAAACCGCCGTGCGTTCCCCTGCCGCCGGGAGCGCCAACCTCCAGAACCTGTTTGCCGTCGCGCCAGCGGATCATGGGGCCGGAATTCTGGTTGCGGCCGCCCCAGCCGCCGACGCCGATCATCTTGTTATATTCCACCCACTGCGGGAAGGAGTTATCCGCCGCGTGAACGCTGACGACGCCACCGCCGTTCTTGACGTAATCCTCGAACGCGGTCTTGGTCGCGGCAGGCCACTCGGCGCCGTTGTAGTTGAGGATTATGACACTGTATTTGGTGAAGTCCGGCTTGAAATTCTCCATGCTTTGGCCTTGTCCCGCCGGACTGGTTGCGACGTCCACGGTGAAGCGTCCGGAGCTTTCGAGAGCGGCTTGGAGAATCGGCGTCGTGGCCCTCCAGTTGTGATTATTCTGGCCATCGACGATCAGGGCCTTGAGCTTGTCAGCGGCGGCGGCGGGTTGAAGGCTGAGAAAGAGCAACGCGCCCAGCGCCAGGCCGGACAGCCAATTGATTTTAACGGGGTTTGTTTTCATATTGTATTTTGGGTCTGTGCCAGAATCTGTGGGTGATTGTGGCCTGATTCCGGGTTTTTGCAAGCCGACAGATTTTCGTGTACTGCCATAATTGGAGATGTTTTCATGGTTTCGGGCTGGTTGGCACGGTGGTTTGGCGGCGGTTCGTGCAAGGGTTTGCCCGCGCGGCGCATGGTGCCGGCCTCGCTGCCCCCCGGAATACTTTGCGCTTTGAACTCGGGCTGACCCGGTATAGTCTCGCAGCCATGAAACATTATTGGCTGTCGGCAATCGCGTTTATTGGGCTTATCACCGCGGCGCAGGGCCAGCCTGCACCCAATGCAGTGAACTGGGCCGGCCAGCAGTAGGAAGCGCCCTTTGCCGAAGCGATGCCGAGCAAAAAACAAACCGCTCCAGCCGGGACGGCGCTGCATGTTCTGGCGGTCGTCGGCAGTTTGGGCCGCCATTCGGCCACACGTCTTGTGGTCGGCCAACTGGCCCGCCAATTAACCGCCCGCCATTGCGCGGTCGATGTGCTCGATTTCCGAAAGGAGCCGCTGCCGCTCTATAATCCCGACACCGCGCATGAGTCCAGCGCCTTTCCCTCTTTGCAACGGCGGGTGGAGCGGGCCGATGTTCTGGTGCTCGGCACCCCCGACTACCACGGCAGCATCAGCAGCGTGATGAAAAGTTTCCTGGACCATTTCTGGCATGAATTCGCCGGCAAACTCTTTGCCACCGTGGTGGCGTCGCACGAAAAGGGGCTGACCGTGACGGACCAACTTCGCACCGTGGCGCGGCAATGTTACGCCTGGTCCCTGCCCTACGGCATTTCCTTCATGGCCGGGGAGGATGTCAAGAGTGGCCGGAAAATCAGCCCCGCGCTGGCCAGACGCCTGGCCATGTCAGCGGCGGATATTGCCGTCTATGGGCGGCTTCTCGCCGCGCAACGCCGCGCCGACTTGAACTCCCGCCAGCCGGGCTTCCTGGCGCGTCTGCGGCGCGCCCCGGCCTCGTCATCATCAATCCCATGAACAACCAGCCGACAACATTCATAAAAGAGGACCCGTGGCGCATCTTGCGCATCATGTCCGAATTCGTCGATGCCTTTGAAGTCTTTTCCAAGGTCGGGCCGTCTGTGAGCATTTTTGGCTCCGCCCGCAAGCCTCCGGGCGATCCTTACTACAAGGCCGCCTTGACCCTCGCCAAAGGCCTGGCCAGGAACAACCTGCCCGTCATCACCGGCGGCGGACCGGGCATCATGGAAGCGGCCAACCGGGGCGCGGCCGAGGCCGGCGGAAAATCCATCGGCCTGAACATTGAACTGCCCTCCGAGCAAAAAGGAAACCGCTTTGCCAACGTGCCGATGAGTTTCCATTATTTTTTCTCGCGCAAGGTCTGTTTTGTCAAATATAGCGTTGGCTTTGTCTTCATGCCGGGCGGTTTCGGCACTTTGGACGAGTTTTTTGAGGTGGCTACTCTCGTGCAGACGCAGCGCATTCCCGGCTTTCCGCTGATTCTTTTCGGCCATGAGGTACCTGGAACGGGCTGCTCCGCTGGATGAAGACCACGCTCGAAAAAGACAAGCTGATCAGTCCGGGCGACTTGCAACTGTTCACTGTCACGGATGACCCGCAAGCGGCAATTGACCTGATCCTGGATTATATGCGAAAAGTCGGCCCTCCGGACGTGGTGCCGCATTCCCTGGGCTGAAATCCTGTATTAAGAAGGCAAATAATAAAGGTCACCGCCACTTATAGTTTTGCCCCGATGTCGCAAATCGCCCCGGCGCGTCACTAATCAGTGACGATGCGAATTCGTTTAAGCAGGACACTGCATGGACTTAACTGACAAAGAACACGTCGAGCGCTGTCGTGATGGCCATCCGGAAGACTTCGGTCTTCTGGTGGATCGCTACCAGAAACCGCTGTTCTCCTATCTTGCCTCGCGGGTTGGAAACTTCCCGCAAGCCGAGGAGGCGGCGCAGGAATCGTTCGTGAGAGCCTTCCTGTCCTTGAAGAAGCTGCGCAAGCCGGAGTCGTTTTACTCCTGGCTGCTGGGCATCGCGGGACGGGTGGCCAGGGAACAATTCCGCGCCGAACTTCATCGCCGGCAAGATCGCGAAGTCGCGGAGACCATGATGATGACCGCCGCCGGCCACGACGAAGATTATCCGCTCGAAGAAGTCATTGCTGTCCTGCCCGAAAACCATCGTCGGGTGATACTGCTGCGGTATTACGAGGGGCTTTCCTGTCAGGAAGTGGCCACACGCCTCGACCTGCCGCTCGGCACCGTCACCAAAACGCTGTCACGGGCTTATATCCTGCTTCGGCAGGAACTCAAAGCCCGCGGACGCGAGGAACAAACAGTCAACGAAACAAAACAAGTATGAACTGCGCCGAATGTCGGGACAATTTTGTCGCCTGCGCGGAAGGGTTGCTGGAGCGCGGGGAAGAGCTGCAATGCCGGGCACACCTGGCTGCCTGTGCGGATTGCCGGGCTGAATACGAGTTGAGCACACGCCTGCAAAAGCGCCTGCTCGCCCGCGGTCAGGCTGCCGCCGGGGTGGCCATTGTCGAGACGGTAATGAGGCGGGTTCGTCAGGAACAATTCAAACCGGAAAGAGAAACATTTATGACTAAAATATTGAAACATCGTTGGGGATTGGGTTTGGGCGCAACCGCGACTGCGGCTGCCGTCATTCTGATCGCCTTCCTCAGCACGCCAAAAATACAAGCCGCCGCCGCCGAGGTCATGACCAAAGGCGCGCAGGCCGTTGCCAACCTCACCAGCATCCACCTGCGCGGCCAACTGCGCACTTACCCGCAAGAGAACTTTTCAGCGATTATGCCCGACCAGGACTTTGTCGCCATCGAGCTATGGAAACAGTTCGAGCCAGACCTCAAGTGGCGGGTGGAGAAGCCCGGACGTGTGGCCGTGATGGACGGCCTGTCCACGGTGCTTTTCATCAAACCTGACTATGGCGTTAAATATCCACAACCCAGCTCGAGTGCGTTCGACACACAATGGCTGCACGAGTTGGCCAGCCTCAGCAAAACCCTCGACAAGGAACTAAGCGCCATCAAAGCCCACGGCTGGCCGGTGACGCTCACACAAGAGCAAGGCGCTGACGGAAAACCAAAATCCGTCATTACGGTCGAAGCCAAGTCGGGTTTGCTGACGGGCGATTATCTGAAGAACCATTTTTTCGGCACTTCAGACACACGCCGGGTTTATGTTTTCGACGGTCAAACCGAACTTCTGCAATCGGTGAACATCTACGTTCACTCCGACTCAGGCGAGAAGCTGATTTTTAAGTTGGATGACATAGATTACAACCAGCCGATTGACGCCGGCGTGTTTCAACTGCAAGTGCCGACCAATGTGGTTTGGGAACAGCAAATGCAGATGCTGCCGGACAACGAGAAGTACGCGGCCATGACTTCGGAGCAGGCCGCCCGGGCTTTGCTCGAGGCGTGCGGCCGGGAGGATTGGACTGAGGCGCAGAAATTTTTCAATCCGCTCACCGGCAGCACAAAGCAATATCTCGGCGGTCTCCAGGTTGTCAGCATCGGCACGCACTTCACTTCCGCCATCTCGCTGATTTCGGGGGCTCAGTTCGTGCCTTATGAAATCACCCTCAAAGGCGGTGAAGTCAAAAAACTCAATCTATCCCTCAAACGAGACGGGCGCACTCGCCGTTGGTATGTGGATGGCGGAATCTGAGCGCGCCGGCGGGCAAGTTGTCGAACACGTCAAAATCGCAACGGAACTCTTTCGAGTTCCGTTGCTTTGCGAGAGGTTTGGCCAAACATTGACAATGTTTGGCGGATGCGATAGTGTTCCATCATGGCGACCAAAACGATGAACATCTCTTTGACGTCGGAACTAAGAACGTCCGTTGACCGGCGGCTTCGCTCCGGTCTTTATGGCAATGCAAGCGATGTCATTCGGGCCGGCCTCCGGGCGCTTTCGCGCGAGGAAATGGCCGTTGCGTACCAAGAGTGGCGCAAGATCGCGGCCAGTTTGCCGCGGGAGCCAATCACCCCAAAAATCGAATCCCGAATTGAGCGCATGATTCGGGCACAACGACGGCGGCGCAATAAAAAACGGGCATGATTCGCGCTGTTCTCGACTGTGGCGTGCTGGTGTCCGCCATCGGCTGGGGTGGCAATGCCCGGGCTTGTCTCGATTTGGCAGCGTCCGGGCAAGTGTCATTGTTTGTCACGGACGAAATCTGGATTGAATATGCAGACCGCATCCCGCCCATCCTTGCTTCGGAAAAGCGTGACGTTGATCCGCAACTCGTCCTGGCGTGGCTTTTGACCATCGTGCAATTCGTTGAGCCGGCGCCACTCGGCAAACAACGCAGCCGTGACATTCGAGATGACTGTTATCTGGCATGTGCGGTGCAAGCGGGCGCGGATGTTATCGTCAGCAACGACCGCGACCTGCTGGTGTTGGGAAAGCCGTTTGGCATCGACATTCTGACTCCCATCCAATTTCTCAAATTAGTACGCAGCGCCACTGGAAATTAGCAGGTTGATTCAAGTGACGACGTGAATTGAAACAAAATTTGTTGGCACTTTTTCCCCGTCGGCGGACATTAATCAATGGATGGACGATGCGACTGACATGGATTTATTGCGGCAATACGCCAGGCGGAATTCCGACACCGCCTTTGCGGCCCTGGTTTCGCGCCATGTGAACTTGGTTTATTCCGCGGCGTTGCGGAAAACGGGCAACCCCGACGCCGCCGAGGAGATCACGCAGGCCGTGTTTGTAATCCTCGCGCAAAAAGCCGGACGCATTTCCGATAAAACCGTTCTGCCCGGCTGGCTGTATCAGACCGTGCGGCTGACGGCGGCCAGCTACTTGAAAAGCGAAGCCCGCCGCGCCCGACGCGAACAGGAAGCTTATATGCAAACCGAACTCCGCACCGCCTCGCCCGATGAAACCTGGGAACAACTCGCGCCTCTGTTGGAGGACGCGATGGGACAATTGCATGAAAAAGAGCGCGCCGCTGTTGTGCTGCGGTTTTTTGGCGACAAGAGTTTTGCTGAAGTGGCAATGGCTTCCGCCATGAGCGAAAATGCGGCGAAGAAACGGGTCAGTCACGCGCTGGAAAAGCTGCGCCTTTATTTTTCCAGGCGCGGCGTCTCCTCCACCACGGCCATCATCGCCGGGGCGATTACCGCCAATTCCGTTCACGCCGCGCCGGCGGCGCTGGCGAAATCCGTGACTGCGGCAGCGGTTGCCAAAGGGGCGGCGGCCAGCGGTTCAACTTTAACACTGATCAAAGGAGCATTGAAAATTATGGCATGGACAAAAGCAAAAACAGTAATCGTCGTTGGCATTGCCTCCATTTTGACTGTTGGCACGACGTCAATGGGTATTTACATTCACCGAAACGGCCCGTTTTCTTCTAAAAAGGAGTTGTCCAGCGACGTGGAGGCGCAATATGCGAGGTACACGGGCATGACGCCGGAACAAGCGGCAAAGACTATTTTTGAAGCCTGCAGCCGGGAGGATTGGACGGAAGTCGCCAAGTTCATGGATCTTAACGAGGAAGACAAGAATAGATATGGCGGATTGCAAGTCGTCAGTTTGGGCAAACCGTTTAGGGGCTGGATCGCCGGTCGGAAAGCCGCCGCCGTTTTTGTGCCTTACGAAATCCGGCTTAAGAATGGCGAGGTCCATAAATGGCAGTTGGCAATCGGATGCGACGGCCATCGCTGGTATTTTGATGGCGGTTTGTAATCCCAGTTTGTTGCAACGCTGCAAGCATGAAACCAACGATTCAATCTGACAGGGCATTCACTCTGGCCGAACTGCTTGTCGTCATTGCCATCGTCGGGATTCTGGCGGCCTTGTTGTTGCCGGCATTGAGCGCGGCCAAAGGCAACGCAAAGCGGACGGCCTGCCTGGATAATTTGCGACAAATCAATGCGGGCATCCGCATGTATTATGATGACTCAAACGATTCTTCTCCCGCCGCTTACCAGCCGCAAGGAACGCCTATGATAGCCTACAAGAGCCGGATGAAGAGCTATGTCGGCTTGAATGGTCCTTCGTCGCCGCAAGACAGGATTTTTGCCTGCCCGGCTGACACCTTCTTTTATTACGATAGTCCGACCAACGGCGACAGTTACTTTACCAATGCGCCTCAGCATGAATATGCCAAATATGGTTATAACAGTTATTGGTTTAATGGAAACAATGTCCCTGACCGTGGTGCCGATCCCCCCCGCCTTGGCATTGCCGGCGTGAAACTTAGTGCGATCAAAGAGCCTGCCAAAACCTTGCTGGTCTTTGAGGCACCGGCTTTTCATCCATATTCATGGCATGAACCGAGGCGTGACGAAGGGCCAAAGTTCAACCGCGGTCCAGGGTTCAACGACGCCAAAGACGTGGTTAGTTTCGTGGACGGCCATGCAAGCTATATCAAGATGTACTTGCCAGAAGTGCCAGGTGGTTGGCTCCCGTGCCAATGTGACCCGCCCGCCAGCTATGGCTACAAATGGAGCGGAGATTAAGCCCTGCGCAAACAATTGATTCCCATTGCCGCTGATGGCAACGCCGGGTAGGATGCGCGCCATGACAACGACCGCACCATCGCAGTCTGCGCGGCCCGACGGCCGGAGACCGGATCAACTGCGCCCGATCCGATTCCAGAATGGCATTGCCCCGTACGCCACCGGTTCCACTTTGATCGAATGGGGCAACACGCGCGTGATCTGCGGTGTCACCGTCGAGGACACCGTGCCGCGCTGGATGAAGGATCAAAACGTGGCCGGCGGCTGGATCACGGCGGAGTATTCCATGCTCCCCTACTCCACTCTGACCCGCAAAGCGCGCGACATTTCGAAGGGAAAGCTCGACGGACGTTCCCAGGAAATCCAGCGTTTGATTGGCCGCTCGATGCGCGCGGCCATTGACCTGGAAAAAATCGGCTCGCGAACCATCTGGCTGGATTGCGATGTCTTGCAGGCCGATGGCGGCACGCGCACGGCGGCGATCACGGGGAGTTTTGTGGCGCTGTCTTTGGCCGTTCAAAATCTGAGGGACAGGGGCAAACTGGCGGCCGATTCCCTGCTCAAGCCGGTGGCGGGCGTCAGCGTGGGAATTGTGCAGTCGCAGGCCTTGCTGGACCTTTCCTACGTGGAGGATGTGGCGGCGACGGTGGACATGAATTTGGTGATGAATGGGTCCGGGGAATTCATCGAGTTGCAGGGCACGGGCGAAGAGAGCGCCTACAATGACGAACAGTTGGCCGCCATGCTGGCGGTTGGCAGGGCGGGCATCCAGCAATTGATCGAGTTGCAACAGGCCGCGCTGGCGGGCGGCTAATTCCAGGACAAATCGTCGGGCGACTCGGCCAGCAGCCGGCTCTTATCATCCTTCCGGCGCAGGATCTCTTTCCAAAGCTGGCCGGGTTTGGGGTAAAAGACCAAATCAATGGAAGCAGGATAGGTCAACCAGTCCTCGCGCGCCATTTCCTGATCGAGTTGGCCCGCTGTCCAGCCGGAGTACCCGGCGAACAACTTGAGTTTTTGGGTGCTGGAACAGGATTCGCTCAAGTCCATCAAGGCGTCCAGGGAATGGCCCAGGCTCAAGTTGGGCATGACGTTGGCTTGGGGCACAAAAGCGTCGCTATGAAGGAAACTCAGGGTGCCCGGCTGCACCGGGCCGCCCACGAAAAGCGGTTGGCCCTTGATCATCTCCGACACATTCGCGACCAGGGCGTGGCCCACTTTGCTGTCGCTGGAGCGGTTCAGAATCAAGCCAAAAGCGCCCTCCTCATCATGCTGGCAAATCAGGACGACGGATCGATGGAAAAACGACCCGTGCAGTTTGCCGCCATCCAACAGAAGCTGCCCTTGCAAGGATTTATGAATGTGGGACATAACCCCGCCTCATTTCGTCAACTCGCGGGCGGCGTCAATAATTTTGCCGGCGGTCAACCCGTGCTTTTGGTAAAGATCCTCGGCGACATAGGCCGACTGCCCAAACTCCCCCTGCATGCCCAGCGACTTCATGCGATGGACAATGCCGGCTTGGGCCAGGGCATGAGCCACCTGCGCGCCCATGCCGCAAATCACCTGATGATCCTCGATGGTGATAACGCGGCCCGCGCACTGTTCGACCGCGGGTCCGATGGTCTTCAAATCCACGCGATTGATGAACGGATTGGCGATGACAGTGGCGACGATGTTTTGCTCCTTGAGCTGACGACCCGCCTCGATGGCCCGGCCCACCAGCGGTCCGCACGCCAGAATGACCACATCGGTTCCGCTGCATAAAACCTCCGCCTGGCCCCATTGATACCTGGCGTTTTCCAGCCAGTGCAGCGGATAGTTCTCACGGCCCACAAAAAAAACGATCGATTCGCCGTTGTGCCCTTGTTCCCGCGCGCGCGCCGTCCGCCGGATCGCTTCGTACATCAACGCCTCCGCCTCGTCCGCGCAGGAACAGGCAATCACCACCGTGTGCGGAATCGCGGAGACGGCGGCAAAGTAAGTGGTGGCCTCGTGCGACGCCCCATCGGCCGCGTCCTGAAAACCGACGTGGGAAAAAATGGCGATGACCGGCGCCTGGGACAACGCGGCCATGCTCAGGGGCAAATTGCCCTTCGTCACGCCAAACTGGCCAAATGTGTCAACAATCGGAATAAAGCCCGCTTTGGCCAGGCCGGCGCCGGTGCTGATCATGTTGGCCTCCGCCACGCCCACCTCGACAAAACGGTCGGGAAAACTTTTCTGGAAGGAGCTGATCCCGGTGGACCCCTCCACGTCCGCGGAAACCGAATAGACGGGAAATCCCTCCTGCGCCGCGCGCACCGCCCCTTTGGCCAGGCCGGCCTGGATTTTTTCCTTTTTGACCGCGGGGGCGGACGGGGCGGCGGAAGCTTTTGCTTTTTTGGCCGCTTCCTTTTGTTCCCAGTCGGCGCGCAAGGCCCGCGCCCAACCGGCCAGTTCGGCGGGGACTTCGGGCGCGCCGAAATAAATCTCGTTGACAAAGTCAATGATCTTTTCCGCATTGGCCAGCGGAAAGCCGTGGCCGCCCGAAGCGCTCTCCACCGTTGAGCGAACGCCGAAGCCTTTGACGGTTTTTGCCCACAGACAGACGGGAACGCGCGGATTTGCCCTGGCTTGTTGCAGCGCGGTCTCCAGCGCCAAATAGACCTCTTGCAACTCGTTGCCGTTGGCAACTTTGACAACGTTCCAGCCCAGCGCGCTCATCGCCTCAAAAGTGGGCGTCATTCTGAAAGCGTCCTTGCTGATGCGGCCGGAAAGCTTCGTATCGTTGTCAGAGATGACCATGATGAAGGGGTTGAGCCGGTCCTTGGCGGCCAGGCCGGGAATGGCGGCGAAGGCTTCCCTGGCTTCTCCTTCCATGGAGGCCCCGTCCGAAACGGTGCAGAGGGTGAGGCGGTCGTTCTTCCGCACTTTGTCGGCAAGGGCCAGGCCCTGGGCCTGGGGAAGCGCCGAGCCGAGAGGCCCGTTGCTCAAGAACACGCCTTCGGGATTGAGGTGGGATTCACCGTGACCGGTCAGCTTGCTCTTGATGCCGCGGAACCCTTTCAAATCTTCAAAGGTCATGCCGTCGAAACCGTAATTGGCCCGCAAGGCATAAATCCCATTTTCGCAATGTCCGGCGTCGTTGACGAAATTGTAAGCTTCATGCCAGGGACGGTCTTTGACCGCGAACATCACGCCATGGAGGGCGGAGATGATCTCGGCGAAGGCGGCAGGACCGCCCCAATGAGAGGCCGCGCCGCCATTGACAGCGCACATATCCATGAGCGCCACCAGGGCGCGGCTGGCGCGCGGATCCCCCAGAACGACCTCCTGACCCTGCGCATTCTTCACCTTGACGGAATACTTCGGGGCCTGCGCGGGCGTCGGAGCCAGCTTTGATTTCAGGTGGAGGGGCGTCAGCGGCGGGGCCGCGGCGGGTTTTACGATGGATTTATCTTCAGCCATAATTTGTGCTTCACGCAATGCCGGCAAAACAGCGGGTGGAACTGGTGCGCGCGGCGGGAGTTGAACCCACAACCTGCGGCTTCGGAGGCCGTCACTCTATCCAGTTGAGCTACGCGCGCAAAAGTATCGCTTAAACCATGAACCGCAACCTGTGCCATTTCAAGCGTCTGCCTCATAACTATGTCGCCTCCCGCCGCGCTCGGCAAGAAAATCCAATGAGGCCAGCAAGTCGTCCAATTGCCTCTTGGAATGTTCGCTGGAAATGACAAAGCGAAAATAGCCGCCAGCAGGGCCGCCGGGATACTTGACGAACGAGGGGAAAACCCGATGCGCAACCAGACGCCGCTTGATGGCCCTGGCCTGGGCAGGGTTTCCGGGCATGACCGCGATCACGGGGACAGGCGTCAGGGGCACTGGAAAACCCGCGGCGCGCAAGGCGGTCTTGACGTATTGCACGTTGTGACTGAGACGGCGGAGCAAACTTCGATTCTTCTTTAAAAGCCGGATGGCGCGGAGGGCCGCGTAGGCCAGTGGCAATGGCAACGGGGTGCTCCCGGCAAACATGGCGCTGTGGGCGATCATTTTCCCGCACAGCGCGCGCGAACATAATATTACGCCGCCATAGACGCCAAACGCCTTGCTTAAGGTGACGGTTTGGATGATGCGTTGGCGTGAAACCCCGGCATATTCCAGTGTGCCCCGGCCCGTTCGCCCGATAACGCCGGCCCCATGCGCGTCGTCCACCAGTATCATGCCATGAGGCCCAAGAATTTTTAAATACTCCGCCAAAGGCGCGACCTCCCCTTCATCGGTAAACACGCCATCAGTCAACAAGATCGGTTTTATATTCCTTCCCGCCCCGGCCAGCACGCGGCGGAGATCCGCCGGATCGCGGCTTTTAAATTCCAAAATCGGACATTCAAAAAAACGGCTGGCGTCGCGCAGGCTGACGTGGGCTTTGGCGTCGATAACGACGTGGGAAAAAGCGCCGCGCAATGTTTGGGCGACGACGGAATTGGAGGCGTAACCACTGGTAACGAGCAACGCCGCCGGCGCGGCAAAAAATCGGGCCAGCGCGGTCTCCAACCCCCGGTAAAGGGCGTGATTGCCGGTCGTCACGCGTGACGCGGCCACGTTCAATCCGTATTCTTCAAGACCCATCGTGACCGCCCGAATGATTTCCGGATGACTGGCCAGCCGGAAATAATCGCAGCCCGCAAAATAGGAGATGGGGGATTTCAAATTTCAGATTTCAAATTTGAGATTATTCATGTCAGGGGACAATATCCACAATATCGCCCGCTTCCAACGGCACGTCGCGGCCATGCAACAAATCGATCCCCTTCATTTCTTCAATCATTTGTCCGTTGCGAACGACGCGCACGAGAATCGGGTTCATAAAGCCGGTATAATCGGCGTCAACAATCGCTTTGGCCAGGGTCAAACCCTCCGTCCAAGGCACCACGCGATTGCGCACCGGCCCCTGCACGATGACCTCCGGCGGGTGTTCCACCTGCCATTGCTTGGTGGCCTGTGCCTGGCCGGCCATATAAGCCTGGCGCGCCTGCAAATCAGCCTGCTTCTTGCTCACGCATCCTGCCAGGAACAAAGCCAGTAAAGACAAAATGCCGATTGCCTGACGCATAACTCAACAACTGGTGGGCGCCTCCTGCAAAACTTCCACGCAATGAGGCACGGCCCCGGCGACAAAACCAAGGCATTCGACTGCGCCGGCGGGTTTTCCCGGCAAACATATCACCAGGGTCTTATCCACCATCGCGGCCAGATTGCGCGAGAGGATGGCGTTTTGGGTGATCTTCATGGATTCAATGCGCATGACTTCACCGAAGCCGGGCAACTCGCGCAGCGCGATTTCCCGCACCGCTTCCGGCGTGACATCGCGCATGGCCACGCCCGTGCCGCCGGTGGTCAGGACCAAATGGCAACCTTTGTTGATCTGTTCCCGAATCGCGTCTTGAATGGCGCGCTTGTCGTCCGGGACCAGGGCCTCGGCGAGAACATTCCAACCGTGGCCTTGGGCCGCCTTTTTCAAGGCCGGGCCGCCCAAATCATCGTAAAGACCGCGCGCCGCCCGGTCCGAGATCGTGATTATGCCGGCGTCGATTTGCATGCGCTTTTTGTTTTTGAGATCAATGCAATGTTCGTGATCCGCATGGTTTTATCAACCGCTTTGCACATGTCGTAAATGGTCAACGCGGCCAGGCTGACAGCCGTCAACGCTTCCATTTCAACGCCGGTTGCCGCGGTGATGCGGGCCGAAGCGGTGATCACGATGCGGTCGCGGGACGGCGGGATGGCAAAGTCCACGCCGCAATGAGTGATTGGCAATGGATGACAAAGGGGGATGAGCGCGCCGGTATTCTTGGCGGCCATGATGCCCGCGATGCGCGCGGTGGCAAAAACATTTCCCTTGGCGACGCGGTTTTTTTCGATGGCCGCAATGGTGCTGGCCTGCATAAGAATCTCCCCGCGCGCCAGCGCCTGCCGGCGCAGGGCGGGTTTCGCCGACACATCAACCATCTTCGCCCCGCCCCTGGCATCGAGATGGGAAAAATCAATAAACTTCGTCGTGCGTTCCAATGCTTTCAAGCAGAATTGGGGTGCTTATGCACAAAGGTCAGTCAGGTTATCACTATTGACACTTTTTGTGGGCTGGCACCCCCATGAAAAACGACAACTCTGAATTTGTGTCAATAGTGAGGACTGACACCTGCTTGACACCTGCTTCGGCGGATGCCGCGCTTCATCAGTTGATTTTTGCGCCATGCCGGGATAATGCCGCACCCCGCCCACTCTGTCCACCAACAAATCAGGGCAAAACGCATCTCATATTGATATGCTGAATCTTAGCCCCCTTGCTTGTCCGCCAAAGCCCTGGCGACGGCGGAAGTCTTTGCAGTGCAAATTCACTCTCCGGCAATGCTGCGGTAACTTTGATAACGCAAATGCAAAGGAATTTATTTCTGTCATCAACTTTCCTAATTTCAGCGTTCTTGTAAATACTAGGTTTCAGCGTCTTTTGTAACTGCCTTGCTGACAAAATGTTGTGACTTTGCAAAATGCCGAAATTTTCACCGTTTTTTTTGGGCGGGTTTTCTTGAGAATTTCAAAGATGGACTTCGGGTTTTTTCCGGCGCTTCAAACTGAAAGGCAAGGGCCATTCGGGTCGTCATTTCTTGGTGTTGTTTTTCTCAAGGGCTATGACGCCAGCCATTTCCAGACGCGCAATGTTTCCGTGACGCTCCACGCTTGGGCGTCGCACCCGCGCGCCGTGTGGGGCGCGTCCCCGTCCAGGATTTCCGGGAGCTGGCCCAGGCAATGGGTCAGGAGTAATTTATCCATGCTCCCCAAATAAGCTCTGGCCGCCGCCACCGCGGACGGCGACCTGTCCCACGCCTTGGCCAGCGCTTCGCACGCCGTTGGCAGAATCCAGGTCCAGGCGGTGCCGTTATGGTAGGCCGGTTTGCGCGCGCTGTCTTCGTCTCCCTGGTAGCGGCCCCAATACGGTTCCTGCGGATTGTTCAGCAAACGGCCATCGCCGTTGTATATCGCCAATGGCGGCCAGACGGGCAGGGGAGCCAGCGTCCGCACCGCCCCGGGAACGAACAAACACCTCAGCGCCGCATCCACTCCCCGCCGCGCCTGCGCCCCGGTGAATAATCCAAAGGCGATGGCCAAAAGATAATTGCACCGCAATGCCTGGTCCGCCACGGCTTCCCCGGCGGCCTGGCCCGGATTGGCGATGAGCAAATCGGCGATATAACCCTTGTCTTCGAGCCAGAAGAATTTTCGGAGCGATTCCTCCGCGCGATTCGCCAGGGCGTCCCACGGTTCGCCGGCCGGTTTCAACCCCAGCCTGTGGACTTGCCGCAAGAGCCGAATCCACAACACCTGGATTTCCACCGGGTAGCCCTGGCGCGGCGTGCAGGCCGGATAATCGGTATCCATCCAGGTGAAATGCGCCGGACTCCAGATTAATCCCGAAGCCGCGTCCATGCGAATGCCGTTGGGCGTGCCGCGCGAGTAGCCCAGGGCGATTTCACGCAGAACATCCGACACGTTGCGCCCAGTCTGATCCACCGGGGTTTGGTAAATTTTTTCACCCATCCGCTCCGCCGTTTCCTCGCAAACGATCCCATACCAAAGCGGCGCATCCGAAGTGTCGCGATTGGAAGCGTTGAACCCGTGTATGGTATTGGGCATGGTGCCGTTTTCGGAGAACCGCCCAAAAGTGACCAGCCCCCCCGCGACGTCCGATACCATGCCCGCCGCCAATAATCCGCGCGCGCTAATGAGCGAATCCCGTCCCCAATCCAGAAACCATGGATAGCCTGCGATAATCGTGCGGCCCGCGCCGCGCCGCGCCACGAAGGCCCGCGCCGCGATGGCCAGGCGCCGCCCAAACGAATCTGTTTCAGGCAGTTTCACTTCTTCGAAGTCCATCTCCTCTTCTATCGCGCGATGGGTGGAGCCTTGTTCGATCAGCGGCAAAGTCGGAACCGTTTGTTCCGCCGAAATCACCAGTGTGACAGTTTGATCCTTGACCAATGGCAGTTCGAACCAACCCGGGCTGTAGGCGTCGCCGCTGGCAACTTGTCCCCGGCTTTGCTCGACCGGGTGTGGAATGCCCTCGCACCATTCCACTTGAGGATGATAGATGCCAATGTTGCTGAAGACGCGCAATTGCCGGTCCGGCGCGGGCGCGAACTCGAACCCGATCTGGTCCGTGAGCGGATGGCAATTCGCGCCGAAATGATAATCCGCCGCCCCGTTGCGATGAGTTTCGGTGTGGAAACTCCGGTCCTCGATATCGACGCGCGCCGTGACATGGACACGAAATTGCGGGGGCAAATCGGCGGGCCGGGAGCCCGGCAGCCGGGCGCAAGTGAATACAGTTGTGTTGGAACCCTCCAGCATGTCGGCGGTCAACAGCACTTCCACACTCCTGCCATCGCCCGCTTCGGCCGCGAAACTCCAGACGGCGGGCGGCCCGATCTTCAACGAAACCAGGTTCTGCAAGCTCAGCGGCGTGGTAAACCCGTCCGCCGTAATCCAGGCGCGGATGCGTGTGGCAAAAATGTGCCGGTCCACGGGAAATTCCGGATTAAGGTTCGCCCCCAATGCGCAATCGTATTTGGAATTGACCCTGCCCAAATCGGCGCACAAACGCGCCATGCCGCCGCGGCCATTGGTCAGCAAAACCAGGGAGTCCGCCGGCGGTTTGGCCAGCGTCCCGGAAATGATGGGCCCGGCGGCCAGGAATCGAACGGCGGCCTTGACCTTCTCGTTGGCCAGCGCGTAACGCTCGATTTCCAATTCAGCATCAACCGCCCTTTCCAAATTCTTCGGCGCAAAGCACGCGACGCAACCGCCGTGGACTTCGATGGACTCGGCCTCTTCCCGCGTTCCACTGTCCTGGCGCGTCAGCCAGGCGCGGAACGGGCGCTCATCCCGCAGCAAGAGCCAATGACCCGGCGGGATGGGTGTGATGCGGCGGCGGTCCAGCAAAGTCCATATCACAACTTGCGGATATTGTCCCTTTGCAGCGTCGAGCGCCCCCAACAAATCCATCCGCGATCGGGTGCGATCCAGGCGGGACAGGGACCCGAGGAATTCGCGCGCGTCCAAATGGATTCGTCCGGCCAATTCGCGCCAGGAACAAGGCCCGATCTCCTCGGGCAGCAAAACTTTGCTCAAGGCGCTGATGGCCCAGGAGGATTGGGCGCGGGCCTGCCGGTACGGGTCGCCGGCCAGACCCAAAGGTTTTGCCGTGGTTGCCAGACAAAACACCGCGCCAGGCAACAAGTTGAAGACGATCTGCTCCTGGCTCGATTGCGATGCCGGCGGACTTTGGCCCAGCAAATCGGTTTGCGGGCGCCCCAACCGTTCATATTCGTCCGCTTTGAGCGCAAAAGCATGGCTGGCTTCCGCGTCGGTGTTGACCAGGACCAAAACAGCGTCCAAACCCTCCGCCGACACGCGGCGCAACGCGTAAACATCCGATGCTTCCGGGCTGAGCCGCTCCAGTTTGGCTCCGTCAAAAAAACACGGATGATTGGCCAACAACCGATTCAGTCCCGCCAATTCGGCCACCAAATTGTCCTGGCTGCCCCAGGCCAGGCCGCCACTGGAGTGGACCTCGATCTTTTCCCCGGCCAGCCACTCGACGCCGCAGGTGAATCCGTATCCGCCCGCCACGCTGGCCAGGGCCGAGAGCTGGTTGCGCATGAGCGACCAGATTCGCCCCTTTTTAGCCAGACGGTCATTATCGTGCGTTTCGCTGTAATGGACATAAACGCCAACGCGCTCACTTTGGCCGATGCTGTAGTCCAGATAGCGCGCCACATCCGATCCGCTGTAATTCTGGAAGAGTTCTGAATAAGCCCATTGCATGCCGCCGTCGGTCAACAAGGCCTCCGTC
Organism: uncultured Verrucomicrobiae bacterium; assembly: GCA_963813995.1. Taxonomy (GTDB): domain Bacteria; phylum Verrucomicrobiota; class Verrucomicrobiia; order Limisphaerales; family Palsa-1400; genus DASRLE01. The sequence goes on from CAWFAZ010000042.1 coordinate 52,543, forward strand.
GCCTCCAGCGGCCCGCCCAAACCTTCCAACAGGAACAACGTCTCGGGAAACTCCTGCCGCACGCGCGCCTCGATATATTGCCAGACCTGCAACGGCACTTTGTAGCCCGCGTCACAACGAAACCCATCCACCCCCCGCCGGCACCAGGTCAAAAACGCCTGGGCAACCTGTTCCCACAACTCAAGATAAACTGGATTCAATTCCACCAGGTCGCCCCACGTTACTCCCCACGCGCCAGGACTGGCGAATGTTCCGTCCGGCTTGCGCAGGAACCATTCCGGGTGATTCTCGAAAAGGGTCGAACCCCAGCCGGTGTGGTTGATCACCATGTCCAGCAGCACGCGTCCGCCGCGCCGATGCACCGCGCAAGCCAATTCACAAAACTGCTCGACGCCGTTGGTTCGTTGATCGAACTCGACCAGCGCGGGATCAATCCCCGTCAAATCCAGGCAGGCATAAGGACTGCCGAAACGGCCAAAGCGCGCAAAGGTCGAGGGCGTTGGGCCGATGGGGAGCAACTGGAGAATGCGGCATCCCAGCGTGTCCATGATATGCGGCAACTCGCGCGCAAGATCGCGCAATGTGCCCGAGGGCGGGATGACCACGTAGCCGCGATGATCCCATTTGTTGAGTTCCTTCTCCGTCTTCGCATCCTGCGTCGCGCGCGCCGTTTTCGACGGTCCGAACATCCGCGGGAAAGCGCAGTAAATGGTATTGGCCGTGCGATAGATGCTGGGGTGGACGGACACGCCTGCGTCGGGTCCCTCCGGCCAGAATTGCCGTCCCTGCGGATCCAGGACGTAAGGTTTCGCGCTATAAAACCCGACATCCGTCAACGGCAACTCGACGGCCCACTCGCCAGAAGGCTGCTCTTGCAGCGGAACGTCGCGCCAGAAGGCGATCGACAGTGGATTTTTTCCCGCGTGCGTGGCGATGATTTCCTGGCGCAGGCGCTCCGCCTTGCCCAAGTTGGTGCGCAGCAGCGCCCGCCAGCCCCTGCCAAAACCTTGCGGCGTCCGAAGACTAAAGCGAATGCGATCACCGACAAAACGCAACAAGCGTTCGCCGGGCGCAGGAGTCATAATGAGTTTATCCATGCAAACTTGGCGTGTTAGAGTGCGTTTTATTTCTTAACTCTCAAGCAAATTCAATGCGGGCGGCGGCCTGCTCGTCGTGTTTTTTCAAATCCAAATCCAGCTTTTCACGCTTGATCCGCAACCATTGCGCGTTGTGATCGCCTTTTCGCAGCGCCACGAGGTCCGCGCACAACATGCGCAACCGCCGCAGTTGTTCGGCGGGATCATCCCCGTCGGCAGGAGGCCGTTGCAACGCCATCGCGATCCGCGCCGTCAGGCATACGGCCATTTGATTGGCAAGCTGGCCGCCGGCCGCCTGGCTCAGTTCGGCGGCGTCGCCGCCGAACCGGCGGACAGCTTCCAACGCCTCCGCTTGCGCCTCCCAATCCCGGTATCCGCCGAGCTTCCAATTCGACAGGTTCACCTCACTGATGGGCAGGCCGTCGAACTCCGCCGACAATACAGCAATGACATCTGGGAGCGCATTGAGCTATTCGGCGATTTGTTTGCCTTCCCCGCCATTTTGCAGGCGGCGGTTGATCTGCTCGCGGATGGCTTGCGGTAGCCGCGCGATTTTGCCTTTTCGGGTCATGGGATTTGTTTGTTTGGCTTTATTTGCCTTTATTTGGCTTTATTCAAATTGAATAGCTGATAGTGGAATTCTCGATGGCGGCGATTTCATCGGCTTCCATCCGCTCAATTCTTCGTTTGGTTTCCTCATAATTGATGCCCAGGATCTGGCACATGCGCCTTTCTTTTTCTTCCGGGGTCAGTTCCTCACGATGGCAGATTTCCGCCTGGTGTTCCTTGGCCCACACCCAAAACAGCTTTTCCATATTCTCTTTCTGCGCCGACCGCTCCATCTTCAAACGCTCGCGCACAATCCGCAACGATTCGGCCCTGTGATCGCCGCGCCTGAGATTGACCAGATCGTTGCACAGCACGCGCAACTGGTTCCAGTCAACACCACCGTTCCCGCTGGCCGCTGCCAACCGGCGGGTGGCGATGGCGTAGCGCCCGGCGGTCCAGATGGCCAGTTTATCGGTGAGAGCGCCATGGGCGGCGTGGTTGAGTTCCTTTGCCTCGGCGGCGACGCGCCGCACGTCGGCCATTGCCTCCTGGTGGCTTGCCTTCGAATTATCGCGCATTTTTTTCATTTGGAAATTCTCCCGCGGGAATACCGGTCATTGATAATAATCATCATGCCGGAAGAATAAACTGGCAGAAGGGGAAAAGCTTCTTAGCGGATTCCACTTTGTATTAAGAAGATTCCGGCCTCTTTGGGCAGAGCTTCAAGGCTACTTCCCAGCCGCGTGGCTTTGCATCGGGACTGCTGCGGCCCGTGGCGCCGGATTTGCGCAAGCCCAAAACATTCTGGCAATAAGTGGCCAGTTCCTGCTCGCTTTCCAAAGGATAGCGGTGCGGCGCAGGCAAAATCATCCGCACCACCGCCAGCAAGTCCCGATAAGTCCAGTTATGCAGTTTCAGCAACGGCCAAAGTGAAATGACCGCTGTATCCTGATCAGGATAATTCCATGTCTTCGTCTGCTCGGAAACCATCGCTTCGCCCAACATTGTCCATTTGGGCGATTCTTTGAAACGCCCGGCGGCGGCGCCATGATGCCATTGCCACCAAGTTTTGCTGAAATCATCCATGCCCGCAAAATTCCGCAGATGGAGGCCCAAGAGCGCCAGTTCGCGCTTCTCCGGGTCAGGATGAAACAGGACCGGCTTCAAATGCCAGCAGTAATGAATGTCAAAATGAATACATGGGCGCGTTTCAGCCCTCCCACTGAGTTGCAAAGGATTATACTCTTGGAAATTTGCTTTTTGTAATGCTGACCGTCGCTTTAAAGGAGGCGAGCCGCGTTCCAACGCCAGAGGAGCCAGCAGATGAAGCATGGGAGAAGGAGGCAGATGAATATTGTCTTCGATTTGCCCGAACTAACGAGGCAGAGTTGCCATCGCCGGAGATTGCATCCGCCTTGATTCCTAGATTGCAGGCTGCGCGCATGTTTGCATCCACCATTGAGCATTTATATGCACAGCAGGCTGCGTTGGGGGATTCAGCAGCAAATGAGCGAGCGATTTTGGAATCATTACTCGTGACGAGCTGGCATGATGATTGGAAAGCCCGATGGCTCGCGGGACAGTTCATAGAGCCTCCTGAAAGCCCTTAAGCAACAATCCGTTAGTAACGCCCCGGCTGTTTTAAACGCGGTTTTGAACGAAGCGCCGGACTTTGCCGCCCTGAATTTTGCTCTTTCATCTTTAAACCTTAAACTTCAAACTTGTCCCGTTGAACTTGGAATCCAATACATGGACTATTGCCGGGAGAACGTTTCCATCGCGTCTCCTGGTCGGCACCGGAAAGTTTGCCTCGCCCGAGTTGATGCGCGACGCGATTGCGGCCAGCGGCACGGCCATTGTCACCGTGGCCCTGCGGCGGGCCGACTTGACGGGGCAGGGGGATCCCTTCGCCAATATTCTGGAATTCATCGATCCGAAACGGTATCTGGTGCTGCCCAATACCAGCGGGGCCATGAACGCCGCCGAAGCCGTCCGCCTGGCACGGCTGGCCGTGGCGGCGGGATTGCCCAATTGGGTCAAATTGGAAATTCATCCCGACCCTCGTTATCTGCTGCCCGATCCGGTCGAGACTTTGGCCGCCGCCGAGATACTGGTCAAAGAAGGCTTTACCGTGCTGCCCTATATCAACGCCGACCCGGTCCTGGCCAGGCGTTTGCAGGACGCCGGCGTCGCCACCGTCATGCCGCTCGGATCGCCCATCGGCTCCTATCGCGGCTTGGAAACGCGCGGGCAAATTCGGATCATTATCGAACAGGCCACCGTGCCTGTCGTTGTCGATGCCGGAATCGGCGCGCCCAGCCACGCGGCGGAAGCGATGGAAATGGGCGCGGATGCGGTCCTGGTCAATACCGCGATTGCGGTGGCCAATGATCCCTGCCGGATGGCGCGCGCCTTCCAGGCGGCGGTCCAGGCCGGACGCGATGCTTTTGAAATCGGGTTGGGCGCGCCGCAGGCAGCGGCGGGCGCGACGAGTCCGTTGACGGCCTTTTTAAATTAGTCAAACAGATCCATTCAATTGAAAATCAAACTACAAACTCCGAACCCGCCCGCGCCACGCAGGTTGTCCGGCGCCCGTATTCGCCAATTGCTGGAAGCGGCCGGCGGCGCCCGCATTTTGGTCCTGGGCGATGTCATGTTGGATCACTTTCTTTGGGGCACGGTGGGACGCATTTCGCCGGAAGCTCCCGTGCCGGTGGTTGATTTCGACCACGAGAGTTACGTTCCGGGCGGCGCGGGCAACGTCGCGCGCAACCTGGCTGATTTGCAGGTTGCCACCCAACTCCTGGGCGCGGTCGGCCGCGATGAGTCCGCCCTGCAATTGAAGAAAGTCCTCAAGCATGATCGAATCGGCTGCGGCGGACTTCTCAGGTGCAAGAGCCGAACGACCAGTGTCAAGACGCGCATCATCGCCCATCGCCAGCAAATAGCGCGGGTCGATCGTGAGAGCCGTTTTAATATTGATGACGCCACCACGCTCCGCCTGCTGGCTGAACTGGAACGGGGCCTTAAAACGGCGGATGCGGTGATCCTGTGCGATTATGCCAAAGGCGTCATTACCCAGCAATTGCTCGACGAAGCAAAGGCGCTTTGCCGAAAGCGCGGCGTCTGGTTAAGCGTGGACCCAAAGCCCGCCCATCATCTCAACCTGGCCGGCGTCTCTTTGCTCACGCCCAATCGCAAAGAGGCTTTTGAATTGGCCGGGTTGCAGGACGATGCGCGGGGAGAAGCGCCTGTGCAGGACGCGGCGTTGCTGCAGGTGGCTGATAAATTGTTGAGTGAACTTCAGCCCGCGTTGCTCCTTGTCACCCTCGGAGATCAGGGGATGCTCCTGTGCCAGCGCGGCCGGAAGCCGTTCCACATTCCAACTGTGGCCCGCGAGGTTTTTGATGTTTCCGGAGCGGGGGACACGGTCATTGCCTCCTTTACCTTGGCGATTGTCGCGGGGGCGTCGCCCGTCGAGGCGGCGATTTTCTCCAATCACGCCGCGGGCATTGTCGTGGGAAAACTCGGCACGGCCACTGTCCGTCCGGACGAGCTGCTGCAAAGCATGCGCCGGGAATAATTGCTTCGATGAACACGCTCAAGGTGACCGCCGAAACCATTCGCGCCATGAAAGGGCGCGAACGGATTGCCGCGCTGACCGCCTACGATTTTGCCATGGCCCAATGGCTCGATGCCGCCGGCGTGCCTCTGCTTCTGGTGGGGGATTCGCTGGGCATGGTTGTCCTGGGCTATCCCGACACGACGCATGTCACGATGGAGGACATGGAACATCACGTTCGCTCCGCCGCCCGCGCCAGGCCCCAGGCCCTGCTGGCCGCCGACCTCCCGTTCAACAGTTGCCTCACGGTGGCGGCGGCGCTGGACAACACCCGCCGCTTGCTGGCCGCCGGAGCTGAAGCCGTCAAGGCGGAAGGCGGTCGAAACATCCTTCCTCAAGTGCAGGCCATCACCGCGGCCGGCATTCCTTTTCTCGGTCACTTGGGAATGCTCCCGCAAAATGTGGTGGCGGAAGGCGGTTACCACGTCAAAGGGAAAACACCGGAGGAACGTTCCAACTTGATGGCGGATGCGGTGGCGCTGGCGGAAGCGGGGGCGTTTGGCGTTGTGCTCGAACTGGTCACACCACCGGTGGCTCGCGAGATCACGGCACTGATTCCCATTCCCACCATCGGCATCGGTTCCGGTTCGGATTGCGATGGGGAAATACTGGTCACGACCGATTTGCTCGGAACGTCGCCGGGCATGGTGCCCAGGCATGTCAAGAAGCATTGGCATTTCGCGGAACAAATGGGCGCCGCGGTGGTGGAATGGAAAGAGGGCGTCATCCGTCCGGTCCGCCAATGAAGAAATTTTTGCCGTCGAGTCGCAAAGAACACAAAACTTGAACAGCCCCTTCCCAAAACGCCTTTCATTTTGCAACCCCGAACCCCGAAAGCTTTTCAACTGCAATGCATGGCAGATGAGACGCCCTTGGTGCGCCATAGCGTTGGCGACGGCGGGCGTCAAAAAAACCGTGGAATTTTCGACTTTTTGAATAGTCGCAACATGTTGTCCGCAAGGTGTTTACAAAAGAAGGCTGAAACCAGTATTTACAAAAACGCTGAAATTGGGAAAGCAGTGGCACGTCAAAGGGGTCGCACCATAGGGCGTGTTGCCCAAATCATTATTTATTTGACAAAGTTTGAACACGAGCGAAACCGGCCCGGTCTGTAATGTTAATATGATGGGCGTGCATCAAACTCAGAACCAACTGTTCAGCTATCGTGTCAATTTGGAGCACCGGGTGCGTCGGGATCATCCCTTGCGCCGCATCGCCGCCGCCATCGATTTTACTTTTGTACGCCAAGAGGTGGCCGGCTGCTACGGTCGCAATGGCAACGTCGGCATTGACCCGGTGGTGCTGCTCAAGCTGATGTTTCTGCTCTTTTTTGATGATGTGGCGAGCGAGCGCGAACTGATGGAGCGGTTGCCGGAGCGATTGGATTACCTCTGGTTTTTGGGCTATGGCTTGGAGGATCCCATCCCGGACCACAGTGTGCTGAGCAAGGCCCGGCGGCGTTGGGGTTCGGAAGTGTTTGCCAAGGTTTTCGTTCACACCGTCCAACAGTGCGTCCAAGCCGGCTTGGTGGACGGGAGCAAAATCCATGTGGATGCCAGCTTGATCGACGCCAACGCCTCCAGAGAGTCGGTGGTCAAAAGTTCTCCCGAACTGATCGCCGCCTACAAAGAAGCCTACCAGGCGCAGGAAGCCAAACTGGAAGAGGGGATGACTGCTGCCGGATATCAAGCGGTCAACGATCACATGGTCAGCACAACGGACCCTGACGCGGCGCTGGCGCGCAAAGGCGGCGGCCAGAGCTGGCCCCGTTATCATCACCATCGAGCCGTCGATGACGCCCATGGGGTGATCACAGCGGTGGAGACGACGCCGGGCAGCATCGGAGAAAACAGCAAATTGATGGATTTAGTCCAGCAGCATCAATGCAACACCGCAGCCCAAGTTGCCACCGCCGTGGCCGACAGCAGGTACGGCACGGCGGAGAATCTGGCGGCCTGCGTGGCCGCCGGCATCGCGCCGCATTTGGGAGAGGGAAAGAAGGCCGGGAGCCGGCCCAAAGGAGCCGCTCGGTTGTTCGATGAGAGCCACTTTATATATGAGGCAAAGAGTGATACCTACCAATGTCCCGCTGGCCAGAAGCTGGAGCGGCGGCGCCTTCATCCTCTTCGCAAAACTTGGGAATACACCACGCGTCGCGGGATCTGCCAAGCTTGCCCGTTGCGGACACAATGCACGACCGCCAAGCTAGGCCGGTCTGTACAACGCCATGAGAAAGAAGACCTCGTGATGCAAGGCCGGCAGATGGCCCGTAGCGCACGTGCCCGGCAGGATCGCCGCCGCCGCCAACACCTCATCGAAGGCAGCTTTGCCCAGGCGGCCAACGAGCACGGCTTCAAGCGAGCGCGCTGGCGACGATTATGGCGTCAGCAAATTCAGGACTGGCTGATTGCCACGGTGCAGAACGTCAAAATCCTGCTTAAAGCAACAGTCAAGAAGCTACAACCTGCGATGGCGTTACAAATCGGGGGGTTGAAGACGCCCTTTCGAGCCGAAAGACTCACATTCCTGCCGCTATGGACTGCTCCCTCAACTTTCGTCGATTAAAAAAACTACCGACGCGCAAAAGATGCTCCTCCGCCTCTCACCGCTTAATCATGACCATTTGGGCAACACGCCCCATAACTTCTTCCATTGCCGGGATCGGGGCATGCGATTCATAAGCCCGTTCAGGAATAAAGGCGATGCCGAACTCCATATCAAAATAGTGGAACCCATCGGCCACAAGGCCACGGAGCGAAACGCCGCATTTCGCCGCATGGCTCAAGCCTGGATAAAACGCACTTTCAACCCCAGGGAAGACAAAACGGCGTTGTGTTCCTGCATTGTGACGGGTTGTGACGGCTTCCGCCGTCGTTGAAGCGGCTGTGGCGGATCGCTAAAAAAGCCCTGTTTTTGGCCAATGTCAAGAATACATACTTGACAAAGAGGCTTCCGACATCTGTTTTTGTCAATGTTTGCAGGGGTTTCGTGTTTTAAAAATAATCTCCACCATGACCTGTACAAATTCCGCCTTTTATGCCATAATGCGGAAGCAAAGGCGGAATTATGAAGGAAGAATGCAGAATTGAAGAGTGGCGCCGGGGGGCGGAATCGACTGCGAAAAGCAGCCCCGAAAGATTTCGGGGCCATTCCGTTATCGTTAATCCTCCCGGCCATTTGATCTCCGTTCAGCCTGCCCGCCATAGCCGTGTTGTCCTCCGTAGCGGCCCCGGCAAAGGAGGATGCGGCGACAGCAGGTCAAACCCAGTCAAAGTCAGTCAAACCAGTTCGGGTTCGACGGAGTCTCACTCTGCCGGATCAAATTGTATGCAAATACTTTATCATGAATGGCTTACAGCTTTAACCAGGTTCCACCCGGTCAAAGTCAGTCAAACCGGGTCAAACCGCTTTTCCTTGCAGTGCATGTGTTCTCACTATTGACACAAATTCAGAAAAAGAATAACTGACTCCGGCCCGTTCATGGACGCAAAACTCCAACCTCCCCCAGCCGCCGCCTCCCCGGATTCCCCGCACTGGTGGAAATTGCTGGATGGCGCGCAAAAATACGTCTTTGTCATGGCCTCGTTGGCCTGGCTCTTCGATTGCCTGGGCCAGCAGGTGTTTGTCATCGCGCGAAATCCGGCGGTGGCGGCGCTGCTGCCGACGGGCACGCCGCCCGATGTGCTGAAGAAATGGGGCGGTTACACGATGGCCATTTTCGTCCTGGGATGGGCGACCGGTGGATTGATCTTCGGAGCCGTGGGTGACCGGATTGGGCGCGCCCGTTCGCTGGCCATAACCATCCTGCTCTATGGGCTCTGTACCGGTTTGTCGGGATTTTCCACCAGCATCACGGATTTTTGTGTCTATCGATTTATCACCGGACTGGGTGTTGGCGGGGTCTTCGGACTGGCGGTCGCCCTGTGTGCCGATGCTTTGCCGGACAAGGCCCGTCCTCATGCATTGGGTTTGTTCCAGGCGCTGTCCGCCTTTGGAAATATCATCGCCGGCATCGCCGCTGTGTGTCTTGGTTATTGGGCGCTGCTCGATCCCGCCGCCGCCAGCGGCTGGCGCTCCCTTTTCATTTTCGGCGCGTTGCCCCCGATGGTCTGCGTGTATTTCCAGTTTCGTATGAAAGAGCCGGAGAAATGGGTGGTGGCGCGCGCCCGGGGAAAAATCGACGGCGTTCGTTTCGGCTCCTATGCTTCGCTTTTCGGCGAGGCGCGATGGCGCAAACCGACGTTGTTCGGCATGCTGTTGTGCGTGGCGGGGGTGGTGGGTCTGTGGGGCATCGGCAACTTCAGTCCCGACTTGGTCAATGACGTCATCGGCAAAGCCATGACTGCCAGGCATGTTCCCGCCGCGCAACTGCCCGGCAAGCGCCTGATGTGGGTGGGACTGACGATGATCGTCCAAAATTTCGGATCGTTCCTGGGCATGATGACATTTACCAAATTCGCCCATGATTATGGACGCAAAAAAGTCTTCGCCACCGCGGCGGTTTGCGCCTTTCTCAGCACGGTCATCGCTTTCAAGTTTCTCACACAGCCCTGGCAGATTTTTGTGCTGTTGCCGGTCATGGGATTCTTTCAACTCGCCTTGTTCGCCGGTTTTGCCATTTATCTGCCGGAGTTGTTTCCGTTGCGATTGCGCAGCACAGGCACCAGCTTCTGTTACAACGTGGGTCGCTTTGTCGCGGCCAGCGGCCCTTTCACGCTGGGTCTTTTGCAGTTCCACCTCGCCCAGGGCGCCATTTCTTCCGAGGCGAAAATGGACGCCTTCCGCAACGCCGCTTGCTGGGTTAGTTTGATCTATCTGCTGGCCCTGTTCGCCCTGCCGTTTCTTCCCGAAACAAAAGGCCGGCCCCTTCCTGAAGGATGAGAACCGTCTTATGCGCGCCGTCATCCAGCGAGTCACCGAAGCCAGCGTCGTTATCTCGGCAACGATCAAAGGGGCGATTCAACACGGATTGCTCGTCCTTGTCGCGGTCGAAGAATCCGACACGCCGGAGGATGTTGAGTGGCTCAGCGGAAAAATCGCGCGCCTGCGAATTTTTGATGACGAAAACGGGGTGATGAACCGGTCCGTGCAGGAAACGGCGGGCGATGTTTTGCTGGTCAGCCAGTTCACCTTGTTCGCCAGCACGTAGTTGACATTAGTAATCGGCTCTGCTATCCTGCCCCGCATGAGCGATACAACACAACGCAGAGTTATACTTTGGGGCAGATATTCAAGTGATAAGCAAGGTGACGGCGATAGCCGCGAACGTCAAGAGCGGAATAACCGTAGGATAGCTAAGGAAAGAAACATCAAGGTTATAGGTGAATACTTTGACGAAGGGGTAAGCGTTAAGGACGGCGCAACACAATTGTTTAAACAAATCATTAGTGAACTTCCCGCCGATGTTGGCATTATATGTGAGAACTTGGACAGGATTAGTCGCGGCCATCCTTGGCGGTCTAAAGCATTCATTGCTGATATTATTGAAGCAGGACACTTTATTATTACTTATCAGGACGGCAGAGAATATACTAATGAATCTATTGACCTACTGGAAACATTATTGATGGGTGATATGCAATCCAACCTTGCGTTTGCTGAAAATGCAAAGCGAAAAGTCCGTGTTAATGAGGCGAAGGATACAAACATTGCACTTGCCAGACAAGGCAAACCCGCTCCATTAGGTGCATGGTTGCCCGGATATGTAACCTACAACTTTGACACACGCGAATATGTAATCAATGAAACATGTAAAGGAATCATCAAAAGAATCTTTCGTGAATATCTTGACGGTAAAGGTTGCGCGAACATTGCAAGAGGATTGAACAAAGACAAGATTGCAACATTTCGCCGCAAAGGTTGTGCCGGTTGGATAGGTGGAGTTATTAGGCAAATTCTTACTTGTGAAGCAATGATAGGGACTTTGATATTTAATGGCGAACGCATACAACATGCCTATCCTTCCGCAATTAGTGACCCGCTTTTCTACAAAGTGCAAGCGATGTTTGCCCGTAACACTAAACGTCAAGGTAACTACCAAGGCGAGCGAGTAAACAATATATTGCGCGGCATTCTACGTTGCCACAAGTGCAATAGCACAATGCGTATTTACATTGGATGGGGCAATACATTTCGGATTCAATGCAATGGGTATCGCGTCGGTAAATGTGACCAGATTAACATGTTGCGTTTTGAAGATGTTGAGTACGAGTTTGCAAAGTGGTTTATTCCACTCGCTAAAGAGAAATTACTTGGGAAGGATTCTACTGTCGGTCAAATTGAAACGCTTACTGGCAAACGTCAAGAATTGCAAAAGCGTATTGAGGCAACCATATCTTTGCTAGATTCTGGTGTTGCTGTTAATGAAGTATCCGCAAGACTTAACAGACTTGTGAGCGAGCGCAAAAGGTATGATAACGCTATTGAAACTGCAAAGGCGAAAGAAACAAGTGCGGCAACTAATCCAGAAACGATAAAAGCACTTGAATTACTGTTACAAGGCATTCGTGATAATCAAGAAATAAGACGCAAGGTTGCAATACTTATACCGTCAATTGTGAAGGTTGTTAAAGCGGATATTTCAGAGAAGTATTTCCCTGTCTTCACTTGCGAATTGATTAACGGCGATGTTATAGAATGGAGTGCGTCACTTTCCGAAATGGTCACACATAAAGATGGAACAAATGTTTTTTATGTCGATGGATATAAACGCAAAGAGAACCCTATTCATCAACCTACATGTTACACACCTAAACCGGATGATATGGTTTTATTGAAAGTCGATACTGATACTGGCGAAATACTTGACCAGCCATTTAAGGGGAACATTAAAGATTTGATGACGCCAGAGAATACTTTCACAGTGAAGCCAAAGAAGACACTTAGTAAATAGACGCCTGTATAAAAAGAACCATAATATAACTCTTTTTAATTTTTAATTATTAGAAATTGCTTTTTCTCTGTCTATTTCAAAATGTTTAACCAGCATCATGCCCCGCATAATCCATTCATTAGAATCTATTTGCGAACCAGCCATAGACGCATGAATCTTTTCGACATCGGATAGTATAAATCCGGTATAGCACAAACTCGAATGCAGGATATACTCTGTCATAAGGTCATCGCTTTGGGCGATGAAGTCCAGTAATTTTTGTTTCTCATTCGTCATAAACAAATCATTGCCGTTTCTGGTTTAAGAGTCAAGGCAAATCGGCACAAAAAATATTTGCAGATTGTCCTTGCATAAAAGTCCTGCTTTTGGTATTTGTTGTGCAACCTAAACGTTTTAGGGAAGCATAAACTTAACAGAAAGACAACATTTATGGCTAAGAAAACAACAGTAGAAATGACAGACGCACAACTCAAAGTTTGGGAAGAATTAAAGGCTGGTATTGAGAAGAAAGCAGAGGCGGAAACACTGAAAAAGCAACTGGAAACGGACTTCCCCAAACTGGAAACCATACTCAAAGACATTCAAGCGGTTGACCCAAAATACCGCGCACCTTGGCAAAAGAAATCTCCGCAACTACTGGCAACGGCTATCAAGGAATTCATTGGCAAACAACCGGGCAAAGCCGCGAACAAAGCAGCCATTGTATCCGGGGTCAAGTCCGATGCTTTCACCGAAACTAAAATCGGTGCTACCTTGACGAAACGTGCGGCTGGCAAACGCAATTTGTGGAATCAGGCTGGCGACGTTTACACGCTCAAGTAATCCGCCTATATCATTCAACGCCCGTCATTCATTTGACGGGCTTTTTTGTTTATACCAATGTGTAAGCATTAGTATGCGTAAATGTAGAACATGCAAGCAATTAAAGCCATTGTGCGACTTCAATATTCAAAAGAAAAAGAATGGTTATTCTGTTTTATTGGGAAGCTGCAAAGTATGCCACAATCTAAGACAAAAAGAGTATTTGCACTATTGGTATAGTAGTCGCTATAAGAAAAAAGTATAACTAATTAGTTATACTTCATTGGTTATTGATTATACTAACCACCATGCAAAGTTAGTAATTATAGGCTTCAAAGATATATAGGTATTTATACTGTAATGTTTGTTTTACCTAGGAAGGCTTGATATTGTATGTATGGGGATAATATATTTATCTTCAAATAGTCGGGTGTTATGCCGCTATTTGGCTGCTTGCGGTATGCCGTTCCAATATACGGTAAATCATTACAGGATGAAACTTGGCTTCTTTCCCTGCCCTTTGTGCTTTGCGGGGCTTAATCCCATCGGCATTTAGAATGGTCGCAATTGTGGCTGGTTTGACGCCAGAGGCGTTTAAATTAACAATCCTTGATATGACCGCACGTTCTCTTTCATTCTGCCCAAAGACGGGTTGACCTTCACATTTTTTGCCACTCTTACGAATCCTAATGCGAGCCATACGCAACTGTGCAACCAACATTGATTTTTGCCACTGGCTCACGGCTCCTAAAATCTGGCGTATTAAGGTCTTTGTTACATCGGCATCATTGGACACTGTTAATTCAGTCCCGCATTCTGCCGAAATGACCCTAATTCCTAACTTCCGACACTCCGCGAGCAAGATTTCCGACACCATTAAATCACGGGCAAGGCGACTTGGGGTTTCTATGAGAATCAACTTCACCCCATTGGACAGACAAGCGGCAAATAATGCCGTTAGTGCGGGTCTATCGTAGGAATCAGTAGTGCCAGATATTCCTTTTTCGATAAATTCATTGATAATGCTGATATTATGTTGGCTGGCATAAAAGTTGCATACATCCCTTTGCCGGTCAAACCCATCCTTTAGCAGTTGACCCTTGCCGGATACCCTCGAATACTGATAAGCGTTTTCGTTTTCCATACCTTTACCGTATCAGTTTCTTGAGAATCTGTAAAGGAACTATATTTGTATAAGAGTTTTCGGTAAGTATTACTTTGGTATGTTATTTGCTAAAGGCATGAAGTTATATGCCAACATACTAGCAAAGTAAAATTAAAGGTTATTAATTATCTGGCACTAATATTGAAATTATTGTAGAATATTTATATGCTACAAGGCAGGGGGACTCCAACTTTTAGCTTCGCCAAGGTATATGCATTATTGAAAACCTTATAGGTAAAGTGTATGGATAGAATCATCAAAGGTAAAAATTGGAGAACTAGACTCTTTGATTTAGGTAAATCTAATTAAAAAGAGTTATTATTAGATGTAAATGACATCGCAAGGGTATTTACCGAAAAGGGTGAGCATCATTTAATGCTCGTAAACTACTATTGCGATGCTCCGTTGTCAACATGCAAACAACATGCACTTGACCGGAAAGAGAAGGGGCAAACTTTTGGTTTACCCGCGTATATTGCATACGCTATTTGATACATTATGGAATCAAAAACCGATACGATTTTTTAATTAATGCACCAAACAAAATTATTCGAGATTTGCCCTATTTTGCTTGAACGACGCCCAACTATTATACTCCATATTCAATGTATTTTGTTTTGCAGAAGCAAAACGGTCTAAAGATGCAATCTCATCAGGACTTAGAATATCAATGTTTGTATAGCGAGCATTTGTCAATGTTGCACCTGATACTTTGGCAAGATTATCCTTATAACGTTTGATTGCATCACGGGTTCTTTGAATAGGGTTTGTCTTGACTGTATGGCTATTGTTAATGTCAACGAGATTATCATTGATTACTTGTGCGGTCTTTGAGAGTAGCGGTTTGATATTCATGCTGCTTGCAAGCATTTGCCCCGCTTCCCCGGAACCGTATTCATTAAAGATAGCCATAAAAGCAGCCTTGCCCCCGCTCTTAGAAGCAATCGGCTCATAGTAACGCTTGACGATGGTTTGCACTTGGTCTTCTGATAGTTTGCATCTATCGTCCCTTAACGCCGCTAACAATACATCTTTGTAATTGGTTGTGTCCATATTATGCTACTCCTGTAGAGTTATTCTTGTCTGACAAGTCAACATCGCTTTCTTGTGCGTCATCGTTTGGCTCAATTTGCTGGACACCGTTGCCCCAAGTATTATCTTTATGCGTGTCATTGCTTCCATACCAAGCGTTAGAATTAACGCCAGCTTCCCCGCCCTTGTAACGCTTTCCTAATGGTGCGTTGCGATTGTAAAGAACTTCATGTGCTTCCTGAATTGTCTTCTCCATTTGGGATATATCGTTGTCATTCATAGTATTCATTATATTAAGTCTTTTGCTTTTTGGCGTTTATCAATTCCCGTTACTTTGAACAACTCCCCTTCTTTGCGAAGGTCATTCAATGAAGGAATAACTTCAATGCGAGAATCATTTATTGCCTTGCGGGTATATCGGGCATAGTGCTTAACAATTTCGTCGCCGCTAAAGCCTTGTGATTGAAAAGTATTTTGAATATCTGCCAAGCAAAATGTTTTGTAATTCTTCATTATCAAACCATCAAACATCGCGTCAAACAATTTACGTTTACCAACTTCTCCAATATCGTTAATCAGGTGTTCCATAAATTAGTCTTTGTTGTAGCGGTTGCCCCTACTTGGGATGCGGATTTTTAGGTAAGCTGGATTTGTCAAAAGTCCTTCAATGTCGCAACGAAGATATTGACGGGAATAATAAGGGGTTCTAACTGGCCAACTTTGGATGAGTTTATTTGTATGCTCATATCGGTGAAGGGCGGAACGTCCGCAATTAAGAATCTTACATGCGGCCCTAGCACTAATCCATCCATGTTGTGTGGTTTCCATATTGGTTATGCGGGTTGAACTGTTTTGCATTTGGCTATATACGCCAAGACTTCATCTTTCAAGTATCGCCTTTGGCCCGTTGTCCTGCTTGTCCATTTTGGAATGCCTGTTAGACAGTTCCTTTGTTCAAGACGCGACAATGTAGCTCTTGAAGATGGGATACCATGAACCGAAAGGATATACTGAGTTTCGGCGATACTGAGCGTTGTTTTATTGAGTATGTTTTGCATACCATATTGTATTACAACTTGGAACTTCTATATGGGAAACTTTTCTTCACAAAAATTTAATTGAAAAATATTTCAACTTTGGGCAATTTCAGTGTAAGATAATCTATACGGGTGCATTTTTGCCCCGGACATAATTATTAAATAACAAGCACAATAGATGGACACCGTTGCATCGAAACATCTGCAAAGTTGCAACCATTGAAAAAGCGGAGTTAAAAGCAGCCGCGTTTAATTTAATAATGAGGGATTACAGGGATGGGATAATAAAACAGAATGCTCGCCCGAATTGACAAATTCGCTAGAGGGTTACTGCCGCAATTGGTTTTATTATTTAATTAGAATCCATAAGTGAAGTGTCTTCATTAACGATTAACCTAACGGTTATTGCCTTGAAGTAATCGGACTGGTTCAGTTCCGGCAATAAATAAAAAACCAACATCTACGAAACACCTAACGCGACAGCGTTGCACGGTCTTTCCGTGCCAAGTATGGTTTAATATAATAAATGTCGAGTAATCATAGATTGTTTGACATTACTATATTTAACACTGATTAACTTTGTTCCGTCCTTCGCTTTGAAACTTTATGATTAAATGACGCTACGGACGGGAGTATTACATTATCAATGGGAATTTTTCAAGGAATGAAGCCTTTTGATTATGTATGGATACATATAAAACGTTTACCATAAAGGGCGAACCTACACTTTGCCTTTTGAAGCCCTTTAGTAGTAGCTACAACTTTGGCCCTAAATTCTTTCTTTGTAAAACATCTACTTAAACCATAGTGAAATTGTCAATGATTTCCGCCCCGCCGATTTAAAAACAGATTATATAAGAACTTATTACTTTGTATGGTTTTATAAAACAAAATAGATTTGTATTATTATTGTTGAAAGGCGAGCGGATTTTTGCCGAAAATTGCGGCGATTGCAGAAAATTCCATAAGTTGCAAGTGCTTGTCCGAAAATGAGTTACAAGTATTTTGCGACCAGTTACTAATATGCTCTTTGCCAGCACGAAAAAAGGGAACCGCCCCTCCTACTCGCGCTCAGCCCGTCCCGAAATTGCCATCCCGCTCTATGAACGATTGATCGCCAAACTGGCGGAAGATTTGGGCCGGCCGATCCAAACGGGCGAGTTCGGCGCGGACATGAAAGTGGCGTTGATTAATGACGGGCCGGTGACAATAATTATTGACTCAAAGAACCGCGAGTGAGGGGGATTCTAAGAAAACGCCTCCAGCAAGGCCGCCTGAAAATAACCGCTCAACTCCATGGCTGTGAAAAGGCGGGCCTGCGCGCCGGTCAGACCGATCTTGCGCGCCGCCTCCAATTCGGGCTGGCCCAACCGCACCCAACTGCCGACGCGAATTTCGTTCAAGACGCGCAGCAACCATTCCATTTGTTCGCCGGTCAGGGTCAGGAGAAGATCGTCCTTGCCGTCCTTGAAAAAGCGCCGGTCGTTGTTGAAAAACTGGCCGAGCCTTTTTTTATGGTCTTGCCGCTGTTGTTCCATGGTTTCTTCGAGCCATTGCTGTTCCGCCTGGCCGCTGGTTTTGGGGTTTCGGCTCAGTTGATGATGACTGACGTCGAGCAGCGGATACAACTTCAGGGTGGCCAGCAGCACAACCTTTTCCCGCTGGCTGATGTGAAAGACAAAGGGGCGGCCCGCGCTGTCCGGCTTTTGCGAACGGATGAATTTCATTCCTCGCGCTCCATGGTGGCGTGCAGGCCGTAGCCTTGCAGTTGATGGACATAGTGCTCGGCCTTTTCAAAAGTTTCCCGCGCCAGCAAACTTTTGCCCGTCTCGTGGACCTGCAGCATGTGACGCCGCGCTTTGGCC
The DNA here is from genome assembly GCA_963813995.1 of uncultured Verrucomicrobiae bacterium. Taxonomy (GTDB): domain Bacteria; phylum Verrucomicrobiota; class Verrucomicrobiia; order Limisphaerales; family Palsa-1400; genus DASRLE01. The sequence goes on from CAWFAZ010000042.1 coordinate 70,603, forward strand.
TTGGGCCAGCCAAACACCGCTTGAAAAACATGGGTGACGTAATCCATCAAGTTCACCGGATCATTCCAGCAAATGACCAGCCAGCCCCGATCGCGTAATTCCCTCGGGTCGGTCTTTTTCTTCTTCTCCGTATCGGGCGGAGCAACGGGTACGGCAGTCTGAGCCATGACGGGATTATAATGGTTTCCCGACCCGTGCGCCAGTCCCGAGAATCCGGGAAATTAAGAATTAAGAATGCAGAATTAAGAAGTCCCTCCGTCCCCGCAGCCGCTTCCACCGACGCCGAAACGGCTATGAAGGACGAGATGACGCGGCAAGGGGCCGGGGACGGGATGGTTGGGTTGTCTTCATGTTTCTTAATTCTTAATTTTCTTCAGCAATTGTCTTGCGAGACTGCCGCGTTTGTCTTACAGTGTTTCCATGAAAACTTTGACTGTTCGATTGCCGGATGTTCTGGCCAGGCGGATTGAACAGGAGTCGATTACCCGCCGGGTATCGAAATCTGTCATCGTGAGGGACCTTTTGGACCAGCCCGTACTGCCGCCGCTCAAGGGAGGCGACATGCGCGACATCCTGGAGGAATGTTGGGCGGCGGAAGTTCCTGACCGTCCGCGCCGGTTTCTTTCGCCCAAAAAACAAAAACTAGCGGAGATCATCCGTGCCAAAAAGCTGCATCGCTGACAGCGGGGCGCTGGTAGCGCTGCTTGACCCGCGCGAAGAACACCATCGCTGGGCGCGGGATGCTTTTTCCCGCCAGCCGGACCCGTGGTTTACCTGCGAGGCCGTCCTGTCCGAGGCGCTCTTTCTTTTGCACGAACCCCACGCGCATGCCCTCGAAAAACTTTTGCGCCAGGGCCATCTGCGGTTGGGTCTGGTTTTAGCCGACGAGCTGTTCGAGGTGCTTGATCTGCGCGCCAAATACGCCAGCGTGCCCATGAGCCTGGCGGATGCCTGCCTCGTGCGCATGAGTGAAACCCTGCCCGATCCCGTGGTGCTGACCACCGATGCCGATTTCAAAATCTACCGCCGCCACAGCCGTCAAGTCGTCCCCTGCTTGTTGCCATGAAACTTCCCTTCGCTCCGCGCCCACTCGAAGCGGTTGATGCCGAAGGCAGATTACCGGAAAGGAAGATTTAAGAAGGTGGAAGTCAAGCAAATGAGAGGTTTCAAGCCCCGGCGGCTTTCTTGAGCGCTTTGAGCTGCCGCCATTCGGGCCTGGCCGTGTAGAACTTGTCCAAGGGATAACAGCCACTGACCATCCCGTTGCGCGGCGCGGTGGTGCAATCGCTGAAGGTGCGGCAGATGAACCTGGACGTGAGCACGCCGCGGGTCGTCGCGTCGGCCAGAACCTCCGGATAACTCAACACCACGCGGCCCAGGCCAATGATGTCCGTCCAACCGTGCCGCACCACATACTGGGCCACATGCGGCAGGTATTCCTGAAGGTAACTGTAAGCCGTCCCCACCAAGGCAAGATTCTTCGGGGCGCGGGCCTTGATTTGGCGGACGGCATTGATCTGCCGGGCCACGTCAATAAGAGGATCATGCTCGATCTGGTAGCCGTCGCCCGGCGGATACGCGGCGGGGCGCTGGATGTGGGGATTGTAATAGGGCGAGCCGGCGCTGAGATTTAAAATCTTCACGCCAAGCTCCCCGCACAATTCGACGAAGCGGAAGGTCTCCGTCAGATCGGGTTCCAGCGGGTTGTTTTGGTTCACGCCGAAGCCGTAGCGATACGGGAGGCAACACGAAAAATCTTCCGGGATGCCCGGGCCCAGTTTGCCGGGTTCGGCGCGAGCGGGATCGGGTTTGAAGGGCACGAGGTCGAAGGCGCTCAGGCGGACGCCCAGTTCAATTGTGTTTCCGTCGGCGCGAATGCCGGAGATGATTTCGCGAAGGAGGCGGGTGCGGTTCTCGAAACTGCCGCCATATCTGCCCGGCCGGGTGAACGCGCCCAGGAACTCGTGCAGCAGGTAGCCGTGGCAATGCTTGATGTCCACGAAGTCCGCGCCCGCGTCCCGCGCAATCCCGGCCGCGCCGACGTAGCACTGGACCAACTCTCCGACCTCGGAATCAGTCAACACCTGCGCGTCGCTGGTGACGTTGAACCTTGCGTCGAGAATCGGATGCCGGAAGGCCACGCGCGGCTCCAGGCGCTTCTGGTCGTTCGGCCTGCAAAACCGTCCCGAGTGGGTGAGTTGAAAACCGATGACGAGATCGTCGGCAGTTCCGTAACGCTCCCGGTGCGCCTGAACCAAAATCTCCCGAATTCCGGCCAAATCCTTTTTGTTCCGGCCGGTGATGACGAGTTGGTTCGGATTGGCGCGGCCATTCGGGCACACGGCCATCGCTTCACCGCCGTAAATGAGTTTCGCGCCGCTTTGCCCGAAGCGTTGCCAGCGGCGGCGGACTTCGTCGGTGACGCCGCCAGTGGTCGTGCCGTCCCAGCCTTCCATCGGCTGAACCGCCCAGCGATTGCCGATGCGCTTGCCGTTGACGATGATGCCGGGCAATGGTTGCACCAGCGGCGATTCCGGCCCGCAGACGATGGCATCCTCACAGGGCAGGTCAAGGCCGAGTGATGCGACGTGCCGGCGGAAATCCTCCACCGTCTTGAGCGATGGAATGCGCGTGAGCTTGAATGGTTCGGACATAACTCTTAAAGGGAGGAGGCCGGACGATTCATTTCGTGTAATCAAAAAACGTCAGGTAACTTTCGCCGCGGGCTTCCCGCAAAATCAGCAACGCCAGTTCGCGCAGGTGATAATCACCCCACATGGAACTTTCGCCATTCGGCACTTTTTGGCCGGGGGCGATGTAATCCCAGCCGTTGGGACGATGATAAACCGAATGCAGCAGCAAGCCCTGATGGCGCGGGCCGCCTGAAAGATACGGCTCGCCGAGCAAGGTGTTCAGCGCCGTCAGGGCGGCCTGGCAATAAGCCGCCTTCCCGAGGCGCCTGCCGAGCCGCCACAAACCTTGCGCGGCAATGGGCGCGGCGGAACTGTCCACCGGCTCGAATGGGTTGAAAGGATCAGCCGGTTTCAGGAGATAGTTTGCCGGAAGCAGACGCAAATTCGGCGCACCCGTGTCCCACATCGGAATGCCGTCGGCGCAGGAATTCTCCAGATAGAAATCGGCGGTGGCCAGAGCGGCCGTTTCGAGTGATGGCAACGCTTTCTGAGCGGACGAAAAAGTCCGCAAGAATTCCAGTTGCTCCGCAAAGCCGCAAACCGCCCACGCCAGTCCGCGCGTCCATGTGCTGAAGGGCGAGTAGCCTTGCTGCGAATTCGGACAGCGGAACACACCGTTGGTTGCGTTGAAAACCGCTTCCTGGGCCGTGCGACCGCGCACATCATATATATCGCGGCCCTCGCCGTAGTAAACACAGTGCCGCGCGGTGTTCAATGCGTGTTCGACGCAGCGTTGCAGCAATGAAATCTTCGTGTCTTGCTCCCCCATCAGCCTGTGACCGAGTTGATGGGCCACGGCCAGCGAGCGACAGGAGCGGATTGTGTCAACGAACAGCGAGTGCGGGCCGTTGAAACTGTGGATGAAACCCGTGCCGTCGGCCAGCTTCGTCCAACGCGCCGCCTGCACCGCGCCGCTCACTTTTAACGCCAGTTCGCAGAAATTCCTTTCGCGGCGCGGAATCTTTCCCTCGCGCATGAGCCGCAGAAGATTTCCGCAGGTTGAAATAATGTTGAACCCGTGGTCATGCACGCCGATATGCGAAACATGCGCCGCCATCCGCTCCACCGTTCCACGACGCCCGATCTCCAGAAAACGCTCGTCGCCCATCGCGTCGAATTGCAGCAACGCCGAGCCGTATTGAAAACCCTGTGTCCATTCCGTCCAGCCGCGCGAGGTGTATTTGCCTTTCACAGTGAACACCGGCGCCGCCGACCCCGGCTTCCAGCTTTTTTCGATGTCCAGGATTTTGCGGGCGGAAAGATCGAAGAGCCGCTCGATTTTGCGGACGAGCTTTTGCGGCGTCAGTTTGTTGTCAATTTTTACGGCCATGTCTTGTTGGTTTGATGACCCTTCAGAGTCTGCGCAAATGAAATCCCCCGTCCACGTTGATGACTTCTCCGGTGCTGAATGGCAGCAGGCCATCGGCGATGGCGGTGACGGCTTTGCCGATGTCTTCAGGCGTTCCCCAGCGTTCGATCGGCGTCAATCCCTGGCGGATGAGTTTGTCATACTTTTCCCGCACCGAAGCGGTCATGTCCGTGGCGATGATGCCGGGGCGGATTTCATAGACGTTGATGCCATGTTCCGCCAGCCGCGCGGCGTAAAGCGGCGTGAGCATGGAGAGCGCGGCCTTGGCCATGCAGTAATCACCGCGGTTGGTGGACGCGGTGTAGGCGGAGATGGAGGAGATGGTGATGATTTTGGGCCGGTATTCAGCCGCGCCCTTGCGGGCACGGCCACATTCTTCGATCATCCAATTGGCCGCGAGCTGCGTCAAGAAATACGGCCCTTTGACATTGATGGCGATCTGGCGGTCGAAACTTTCCTCGCCCGCCTCCAAAATATCCGCGCGGGTGGCCGGCGCGACCCCCGCGTTGTTCACCAGCAGATCCAACCGCCCCAACTTTGCCTTCGCAAACTCAATCAGCTTCGCGCGATCGGCCCGGCGCGAAATATCCGCCTGGAAAATTTCGGCGCGGATTTTTTCCCCGCGGGTTCCGGCCTGGATGATGCAGTCCGCCGCCGTTTGCTGCGCGGCCTTCTCGTTTCTGGCGAAGTTGATTACCAGGTCGCGGCCCAGCATCGCCATTTCCAGCGCGATGCCCCGCCCGATGCCGCGCGACCCCCCGGTGACGAGAACCGTCTGATTCATGGGTTGGAGTTTAATCGAATTGGCTTTGTTTCCAAGGCCAATCGGCTATAACTCGACCTGTTCAGAAAAGTTATGACGCCACTGAAGGTCATTCAGCGCACCGTTGCCACCTCATGCGGCGGCTTTTTGTGCTGGATTGTGCCGGCGCTTTTTCTGCCGGGTTCGGCGGCGCGCGCCGATCTGCAATTCGATGTGTTCGTGGGTTACGATCAGATTTTGCCGGAGCACAGTTGGTTTCCGGTCACATGCGAGTTGCATAATGACGGCCCCTCTTTCAATGCGGAGATTCAAGTCACCGCCGGCGAATGGGGCGGCGGCCAGATTCGGCGCTTTCCCATCGACCTGCCCACCCAGACGCGCAAACGCGTCGTCATTCCCGTGTTTGCCGGCGCCCGGTTGTGGAATGCGCGTTTGGTGGATGGGCGCGGCAACGTCCGGGCTGAACAAAGCGCCTCGAATATCAAGGTGATCGGAAATCATCTGCCGCTGGTGGCCGGCCTGGCTCGGACCGTCGGGGGAATACCCGTCTTTCCCGAAACAGCCAATGAACAAGCGGATTCCAAATACGTGGCGGCACGATTGCAATCGGCCTTGTTTCCGGACAACCCGCTGGCGCTGGAAGGCATTGATCTGCTTTACCTGAGTTCGGAAAAGGCGGCGGATTTGAGCATTGGACAAGTCAACGCGCTGGTGGCCTGGTTGCAGGATGGGGGACATCTGGTGGTGGGAGTCGAACAAGTTTCGGACATGGGCGGGACGCCGTGGCTGAGGGAGTTGTTGCCGTGCGATCTGACCTCAACAGTCAATCTGGCCGCTCACGATTCATTGCAGGCGTGGGTTCGGACGAAGATTTCCAGCCCGGCCGTCGCGCAACAGCCTAAACCACGCCCCAAAAAGACAACACAACTCCCCGGAAGGATACCGCCCCGCGCCGGACCGCCCCCCGGAAGTCCCCGCGCGCCTCCCGTCTCCGACAGCGCCCCGCTGATCAATCCCGCCCGGGATTTGCCGGAGGACGCGGATTTTGACGCGGCGCCGTTGCAGGTGGCGACCGGGACGCCGCGGGACGGGACAATTCTTATTGGCGACAGCACGGCGCCGCTGGCCTTTGAAGGGAAACGGGGCCGCGGACGGATCACAGTGCTGGGTTTCAGCCCGGAACGGGAACCGTTTTTATCGTGGAAAAACCGCCCCTGGTTTTGGGCCAGGCTGGCGGAAGTTCCGGCGGCCGCGTTTCAATCGCCGAACCCGTACCGGGGCATGGCGCGAATGAGCAGCGACGGCATTTTTGGGGCGATGATTGACAGCCGGCAAATCCGCAAATTGCCACTCGGCTGGCTGCTGGCCCTGCTGGCCGCCTACCTGGTTGTCATCGGGCCGCTGGACCAGGTACTGGCTCAAGAAAATCAACCGGCAGATGCTGACGTGGATCACCTTCCCGTGCTATGTGCTGGTTTTCTCCGGGTTGATTTATTGGATCGGTTTTCATTTGCGGGCCGGGGAGCTGGAATGGAACGAGTTGAACCTGGTCGATATTCTGCCGGACAACGACCGGGCCGTGTTGCGCGGGCAAACTTACGTTTCGATTTATTCGCCGGTCAACGCGCATTACGAACTGGCGGGCCAGCAGCCGTTTGCCACGTTGCGCGGCGAGGCGATGGAGAACTTTGGCGGGGGTCTGGAAGGCAGCCGGGTCTCGGTCGTCCAGCATGGAAATAATTTTGAGGCGGACGCCTTTGTGCCGGTCTGGACCAGCCAGCTTTATGTGAGCGATTGGCTGCAGCCGGCCCCGCTGCCCTTGACGATGACGGCCACGCGCCAAAACTCCGGCTGGCAGGTGACGGTCGAGAATAAAATGGACCGCAAGCTGGCCGGGGCGCGCATCGTGCTGGAAGGGCGAATCTACAATGTGGGCGAACTGCCCGCCGAACAAAGCAAAACCTTCGCGCTGGACCGGGCGGCGGGCCAGTTGTTGGGGGATTGGGCGCGGCAGAGCAGCCAGTCCTTTCTCAATGCGGCACAAGCCCGGCGCAACAGTTTTGGAAACAACAACGCGGGCATTACCGATCTTGCCGCAAGCTCGATGGCCGCCTCTTTTCTTTCACAGGTGAACGAATCGGCGAACAATTGGCAGACTTTCAGCAGTCCGGGCGATCTGGACTTAAGCCGGTATGCCGTGCCGGACTATGGGATTTTGCTGGCATGGGACCCCGACCATGCCTTGACCGCGGCGCTGAACCGTTTTCCAGCCAGGCGGTCGCACCGCAACACTTTGTTGCGGCTGGTCGTGCCGTTAACTTTATGAACCGGGAATGAACCATCAACTTTGACCAACTATGGATGCCCCGCCAATTCCAGCCGTGGAAACAATCAGTTTAAGCCGCTCCTATGGTTCGATTGCCGCGCTCGATTCGTTGAACCTGGCGGTCAACGCGGGCGATTTGTTCGGGTTCATCGGCTCCAACGGCGCGGGCAAGACAACCACGCTGCGCATATTGGCGACTTTTTTGGCGCCCTCCTCCGGCACCGCCCGCGTGCTGGGACACGATATTGTCCGGGAAGCGGATGCGGTGCGGCACGTCATCGGTTACATGCCGGATTTTTTCGGGGTGTACAAGGACATGGAAGTGACCGAATACCTGGACTTCTTCGGGGCGTGCTACAAAATTCCGACGGCGCAGCGGGAAAAAACCGTGGCAGACGTTTTGGAACTGGTGGGATTGACGGAAAAGCGCGGGGCGATCATTGGCGCGTTGAGCCGGGGGATGCAGCAGCGGCTGGGCCTGGCGCGGGTTTTGATTCACGATCCGAAGGTCCTGCTTCTGGACGAACCGGCCAGCGGCCTGGACCCGCGGGCGCGCATCGAAATGATGGCAATCCTGCAGGAACTGCAACGATTGGGCAAAACGATCATCATATCGTCGCACATCCTGAGTGAGTTGCAGACCCTGTGCAACCGGGTGGCGATTATTGAAAAGGGAAAATTGATTTACAGCGGGCCGGTGCAGGGAGTGCGCGCCCAGATGTCAGCCGGGTTGATTTATTGGATTCTGGTGCAAGGCAACAGCGCGGCCGCGCTGGAAATTTTGAAGGCCCGTCCCGAAGTGGCCGAAGCCGTGGCGGTGGATGGACAAATCAAAGTGACCTTTGCCAATCATGAAGTGGATCCCGCCTTTGTGCCCGAGGTTTTGGTGCGGGGCGGAGTGCGTTTGACAGGATATTGGGAGGACGAACTGGGCCTGGAAGAAGTTTTTCTGCGCGTCACACGCGGAGAAACGCAGTAGGAGAGTTGCCGTACATCAGTTCTGAATCAAAGTGAATCAAACCCGTTTGGCACTGGCATGTGATGGGATTAGGAAAAGGGAGCAGCAAAGCCATTTTAGCCGCCTGGTCAAGGTTGGGGCGGGCGGATCAAAAACCGGGATGCGGCTCTGCCGACTTCAGCGTTTAGCCTTCAGCCTTTTTCCTCATGGAGCGATCGTCGTTTCAGGGATTGTTTCCAGTGGCACAGGATTCTCGCGCAGTCCGCATTTGACCATCGCTTGGGCCACCATGAAAGCGCCAATGGCTCCTTCGATCTTATTCCCGCCAAAATACGGATTGCCATACAATTGATAACCTTGCGCGAGCAACTTGTTCACGTCCTTGTCCAGCGACACCCAATTGTCCGCCGTCGCCGTTTTGTATTCGATTATTTTCATGGCTGCAATGGAACGGCAACCGTTGGGGATTTGTCAACGATGACAGCGACGATGCGAATGGCAAAAAAGGGCTGACACGCCGGTAAAAATGCAGTTTACTCCGCGGCATTATATGAAATTCCATCGCAGAACATTTCTCAAACACCTCGGCTTTGGCGCGGCGGGATTGGGTCTGGTTTCATCTTTCCCGGGTTGCGCCCCACAGGAGTCTGTTTATGGCAGGCTGCCGCGAAGCACGCCGGAAGAACAAGGGGTTTCGTCGGCGGGAATTCTCGGGTTTCTCGATGCGGCGGCAAAATCCACCAACGAGTTTCACTCTTTCATGATGGTTCGCCGCGGCCACGTCATCGCCGAAGGCTGGTGGGCGCCTTACCGGCCCGGGGCGAATCACATGCTGTATTCGCTCAGCAAAAGCTTCACCTCGACGGCGGCCGGCTTTGCCGTGGCGGAGGGAAGGCTCAAAGTCGATGATCTTGTCGTTTCTTTTTTCCCCGACGACCTGCCCCAGAATGTGGGCGGCAATCTGGCGGCGTTGCGGGTAAAACATTTGTTGACGATGTCAGTGGGCCACGCAAAGGATTCGACGCCCATCATCACGAAGGAGGAAAACTGGGTGAAAAGCTTCCTGTCCCTGCCGATCGAGAACCCGCCGGGCAGCGTCTTTCTCTACAACAGCGGCGCCACCTATATGCTTTCCGCCATCGTCCAGAAGGTTTCGGGGCAGAAGGTCGTCGATTATCTCCAGCCCCGCCTTTTCGCGCCATTGGAAATCCGCGGCATGACATGGGAAACCTGTCCGCGCGGCATCAATACCGGCGGCTGGGGGCTGGCCGTTCAGACTGAAGCGCTGGCCAAATTCGGCCAGTTTTATTTGCAAAAAGGCGCCTGGCACGGCCAACAAATTTTACCGGCAGCCTGGATACACGAGGCAACAACGTTCAAGATTCAACAGCCCGCCGGCAAAGGAGAGGATTTGGAAAAGCTGAAAAAAAACAGCGAATGGCACCAGGGCTATTGCTACCAGTTCTGGCGTTGCCGGCACAACGCCTTCCGCGGCGACGGCGCTTTCGGGCAATTCACGATCGTCATGCCCGATCAGGAAGCCGTGGTCGCAATCACCTCCGAATCTGCCAGCATGGCGGATGACGTGAATTTGGTCTGGGATTATCTCCTGCCCGTCCTCAAGGACACGGTGTTGCCAGCCGACCGGGAGGCGCAGGCTCAACTCGGGCGCAAACTGGCTTCACTGGCCTTGCCGCCGCCGGAAGCGCGCTTCGCTTCGCCGACGGCAGACAGAATTTCGGGCAAAACCTTCCAGATCGAGCCGAACGACGCGGGCGTGCGGAGTGTCTCCTTTCGTTTCCCGCAGGGAGCCTGCATTTTCTACTTGACGGATGGGAGGGGCCGTTACGCCGTTCAGTGCGGTCCGGGCAAATGGGTGGACGGGGAATGCAACATGCCCGGCACGCCGCCAAAAATAACGGTGGGCGGCCTGCGGCCCTGCAAGATCGCTGCCAGCGCCCGATGGAACGACGAGAACACCTTCGAGATGATCTGGCGTTATTACGAAACCCCGCACCACGACACGGTCACCTGTCATTTCGAGGGCAACAACGTCACCGTCCAGTTCAAGAACAGCATACCGGGACATGGAGAGACACGGCCCGTTTTGCGAGGGCGGGCCTGATTCCGAAGTCATGTCATATCAGATTGATGTTTCAAGTTCCGAACCGCCGTGTTAGTCTCTTTCGCGACAGCTTTCTTATGGCAACAACGCAGTGGCAAAAAACGCTGGAAATACCGGGGCGGGTCCTTTTCTCCGAAGGGAACGGCGATCTGGCCCGGCTGCAAATCACCACCGCCTGGAGCAACGCCGAGGTTTATTTGCACGGCGCGCAAATCACTCATTTTGAGAGAAAGAAAGAGCCGCCCGTTTTGTTCATGAGCCAGCTCAGCCGCTTCGACGAAGGCAGTCCCATCCGCGGCGGCATCCCCATCATCTTTCCGTGGTTCGGCTCGCGCGAAGGCGAAGCAGCCCACGGCTTTGCCCGCATTCAAACCTGGGAATTGCGCGAAGTGGCCCAATTGCCCACCGGCGGAGTCAGTTTGCGCCTCTCGCTGCCCGATTCGCCATCCGCCGCCCTTTTTCAAAAATTTTCCGCCGACTATTCGATCACCATTGGCAAAACGCTCACGGCCGAATTGACCGTGGCCAACCTCTCACCGCACCAGGACTTCACTTTTGAAAACTGCCTCCACAGCTATTTCGCCGTTGGCGACATCAGCGCCATTTCCGTCACTGGTTTGAAAGGGGCGGATTACCTGGACAAAACGGAAAACCTCGCCCGCAAAACCGAACGGGCCGAACACATCAAGATTTCCCAGGAAACCGACCGCACTTATCTTGACACGACCGCCCCCGTGGAAATACACGATTCGAATTTGCGGCGGCGGATACGCATTGAAAAATCCGGCTCGCTCTCCACAGTCGTTTGGAACCCGTGGGTGGACAAAGCGGAACAAATGCCGGATTTCGGCGGCGACGAATTTCAAAAGATGATTTGCGTTGAATCCGGCAATGTTGCGGAAAACCGGGTGACGCTGCCCGCCGGCAAAACCGCCGCGCTCAAAGTCGAAATAAGCACGTTGCCACTATAAGAAGTCTTGCCATGGGGAATGGGATTGTTAAGATGCGCAATGTCGATGCGGGTGTGGTTCAATGGTAGAATGCGGGCTTCCCAAGCCTGAGACGAGGGTTCGATTCCCTTCACCCGCTCCAATGTTTACAGGGGTTTTCTCACATTCGGCGGTTTTTGCATCAGTTTTGCATCAGCCTGCTTCCCACCGCCTGAAATGCTCCCGGCTGGTTGGCTTTTCCCAGCCCTGCCTTTTCTTTCCCGCACACGCGGACTTGGACAATTTTTCCAGGGAAAAATCGCCTGTGTTGGTTGCAACGACACCACATCGCTGTAAAACTACTTATGGAGATTGGTGTTCCATCCAGCGAGAAGAAACCGTTTGCGACCGTCACAGTCGGCTCGGTGACGATTTCCATTATCGCCGCGCCTGTCACCCTCAGGACAGGATCAAAGCCAGCAGCAGCCGATTCAAACAGCGCGGCCAGCGTCCCGGAATTCAAAACCTACCAGTCTTTTCAGGTTGCCCACTACGAAGGCAAGCGGCGGATTTTGCAGCGCCGTAATACGCCGGAAAAGGCGAAGGCTTTAGCCAGAGAAATTGCCGGGCGTTTGCATCGCGACGGCTCCCGCGCCCAGTACTTCACCGAAAAAGACCGTCGTATTTACACCCTGGCCCAGGTGAAAAGCCAGTCGCTCGGCTTGGAAGTGGACGAGGTTTGCCGGAAATACGCCGAGCTTCAGCAGCGGTTGAAAACCGGCACGTTGGATGAGGCGGTTAGTTTTTATCTCGCGCATGGGCAGCGTATGCGCCACGGCGCGGCCATTGAAAGTGTCTATGTGGAATACTTGGAACACCTCACCAAACGCGGGGTGGGGCATTACCACTTGCGCGACGTCAAACGCTATGTGGGCAATTTCGTCACAGCTTTTCCCGGCTTGATCAGCGCCATTCAAACGCCGCAGATGGACGCGTACTTGGCCGGTCTGGGCGGCAGCGCCCGCAACAAAAACAACCACCGCAAGGGCCTCATTGCGTTTTACAATTTTGCGCGGGAAAAAGGATTTTTGCCGCATGGCATTCTCCACGCCGCCACTACCACGACAGACTTTCGCGATCCCCGCAGCCAGATCAATTCCGAGCAGGAAGCCATTGCTTTGCTCCAACCCTACGACATTTATTCACCGGAGGAAATGCGCAAGATACTGGCAGCGGAGGACGAGCCGCTCCTCCGCCCGACGCTGGAAATCAAAGCCTTCTCCGGCGTCCGCACCGAGGAAATTGTCCGCCTTTGGTGGGTCATGGTGGCCGAACCGGAAGGCTGCCTAAAAGTTCCTGACGCCGTTGGAAAAATTTGCGCCCGCCGTGTGCCGCTATTGCCCAACCTGCAAGCGCGCCTGGCGGCTTATGCCGCCGAGGCCAAACAGGGGCGGGTGTCGGTGGACTGGCCCAGCGCCAATTCCCTCACGCGCGCCTGGCGACGGATCATCGAAAAAGCGGGCGTGCCCTACAAGCGCAATGCGTTTCGGAACAGCTATATCACCTATCGGCTAATTTTGACCGAGGACATTGCCAAAGTGGCCGAGGAAACCGGCACCAGCCCAAGGATGATCAAAAAGAATTACCAGTCGCGTGCCGCCATCTCGCGAGCCACCGCCGAGGAATGGTTCTCCCTCTGAAAACTTTCATTCAACCCCGCACCAACAGGAAAATTTCCCCCAACAATTGATTTGCAACTACCTAGAATGAGTTGGGTGGACGAATCATTGTCCGCCCAAGAATTATGAGCACGACACTAACAACCAATGGCGACGCCGCGAATGTTTTGCCGATAACGACCGACAAACGCGGTTTGGCGGCGCGCTACATGGTGGGCATTCGTACGATCGAATTCTGGCAGTGTGATGGAGTCATCATCGGTACCCGTCATGGCAAACGCATCATCTTCGATGTCGGCGATTGCGACCGCCGCTTGCTCCAATTCAAGAATCAGAAGGACCCTTATGGAAACAACTGAAAACAACCAGACGGAGCGGCGTTTCGCCGACAAGAAAACGCTGGCCCAGCGCTACGCCGTCAGCGAACGTACCATCACCAACTGGAGGAGCGCGGGCTTGCTCGTCTCGATCAAAATCCGCCGTGTATTGCGCTTCGACGTTCCCGCCTGCGATGCCGCGCTGCGGCAGCACGGATTCACCAACCACCTTGCAAATTTATGAAACTCGAAATCCCAAATCCGAACGGGCTTCCGCCGGAAGGCCCGAAGCAAAACCCGACTCCACCCGGCACCCCCACGCCGAAGCCGGAGATCAAAACCACGAAACCAGAAATCGCCGCCCCCATGCCAGGCCCGATGCCGTTGAACCTTCAAGCTTTAACTGAAGTGGACACCTGGGTCAAGGCGCGGGCGCCCGCCCAGAATTCCGCGCAGCAGGAATTCGTCGAGCTATCAACGGAACACCGGCAGTTTCGTGTTGACCAGATTGACCGGTTACACCCGACAAAATATGAAGGCGCACCCGCCGTCATCTTCAACTACCAAGACCGAACGACTTTGCAGGTTCAAGTCGTGATTATCAAACTGGACCTCCGCGACGATGCCATCATGCTAGAGCGGGCAATTGCATGGCGACGAATCCAGGTGTTTAACTGTGGTCAATACATCCAAGGGACAGACGCAGATTTGAACGACAGCTCGCCCTTCGATCCCGCTCAATGCGTGGATTCTTATTTCCGGAAGCAATGGATTGCCGCTGCCAACGCCAAGCTGGCAGCCTACAAGGCCGCAATTGATCAACCGTTCGCAAATGCAAAACAGATGATTGCCGAACATACCAGCCGCATCACCTATTTGGAAAGCGAGCGCGCCGCCGCTGAAACCGCCCAGGCCGAAGCAGAAACCAAGTATGCGCAGGAACACGACCGCGCGGAATTTCTGAGCCAGCTCGCATCCTGGTATGGCGGCATCACCATCATTATCATCATAATCATCTTCGTGGTCTATGTATGGCGAGCATAGTCGTGTGGCCACAAAGTGGCCCACGACGCTCGCAAGGAAGGGTTGCCCCTTCCTTGACCTACCCTCAAAAATCCGCCACCCGTGAAAACCCGCCGCCAGCACGTTTTGAAAATCCGCCTTTCCGATGTGGAATGGGCGCATCTCCAAAACGTGTTTCCAAAACGGGCGGTCGGCACATCGTTGCGCGCCCTGGCGCTGGACCAGCCGGTTCCCCGGCGCGACGAAGCGGTTGATGTTCGGCGCGATTTGACGCGCCATCTGGCGCGCATCGGCAACAATTTGAATCAAGTTGCGCGCGGCATCAATCGTGCCGTTCTGATCGGCGAGACGATTGAAGCCGTCAAAATAATGGTGGAACTGGCAGCGATCCGCGCCGCGATGGAGGAGTTATGGTAATCAAGATTCTTGGCGGCAAAAAGGCGTCCATCCGCTACCAGTTGAAAAATCCCACCGCGCGGATTTTGCACGGCGACCCAGCCGTCACACAGCGGTTGATTGACGGCTCGCATTTTTCCCAAAAATACTGCGGCATCGTTTTGAGCTTTGAGGAAAATATCACCGCCGAAACCGAATCGGCCATCCTCGACGACTTCCGCAATTTGCTGCGCGGCGGGCTGGATGAGGACGCGCTGGATATTCTGGCGGTGGGTCATGCGGACAAAACTCATCCCACGACCAAGGCCATGCGCCCCGACTACCACATTACCGCCGTCGAAACCGATCTCCGCACCGGCAGGCACATCACGATTTATCACCACCGCCGCGACCACGACCTTTTTTACGCATGGGAGCGGATGATCAATATCAAATATGGCTTGAGCCGCCCCGATGACCCCGCACGGAGCCGCACGATTCAGATTGCCAAAAAACTTGGCCAGAGCCGGAAACAATTGCTCACCGCCATTGACGCGGCGCTTTGCGGCGAATTTAAAGCCGGACGGATTCAAGACCGCGCCGATGTCATTCGTTTTCTTGAGCAGGCCGGGTTCAGTGTGCCGCGCCAGGGCGATAATTATCTCACGATTGCCGACAAGGACGGCAACCGGACCCGGTTGAAAGGATTGTTTTATGAACGCAGCTTCGATCACCAGCGACTTGAAACAGGCCCAGCAGGAACGGGAGCAGGCAGCCCGGATGAACTCCGAGAAGCTGAAAACCGAGTGGCAAAATTATTTGCGCGCCGAGTCGCAGCATTTCAAAAACTTTATCGCCGAAACCGAGTCGCGATGCCGGAAGCTCATGCGGTTGGCCGTGACGGTGACGGCCTTGGCAGCGTTTCTGGCGTCAGCCTTGATGCTGGCGGCGACATGGAAAACGGCGCGCGCGGAATCACGCCTTCAGCAGTTGCACACGGAAATTGCGCAAAGCCAGGACAGGCTGGCGCGGTTGCGGGCGGCCCAATTCATCCCCAAGGGCCAGCCGTTCAAAGCCCAGGGCAGAACCTTTATCGAACTCGAAGAAACAAAGTGAACCATGAAAAACAGCGAACCGGAATTGACCCAATTATTATTGCGCACCTTGGAAGCCTTGGTGCGCGATCACGAACAGCAGCAGCGGCAACAACAGCAATTTTTCGCGCAGCAACAGCAGCAATCGGAAAACAGGCTGGCGGCCTTGACCGGGCAGGTGCAGGACTTGCAGCGGCAGTTGCAGACGTTGTCGGCGTCATTGCAGCCGTTGACCGCGCAGTTGGATTCTGTCGTTGCCCTTTACAATTCCTTGCCCAAATCCTGATTCACGAAATTCGCCAGCGGCGGATTTCCCAGCACCACTCTTGCCCGCAACTGCCGCAGCACAAACTGCCGCTGCCATCTCTATAATACGCCTGCCCACCAACCACCAGGCGACGGCCCCCGCTCTGAATCGTTTGCAGCCTCGGCAATCCGTTGAGAACAAGAGGATTGCGCTGTCGTGGGGCGAGCAAACCAGGACAGTTTCTGTAGTTAGCAAACCAGGAATCTTTCTATGCTACAGGGTGCTGAGGGGAACATCCCCAAGCCCAGCCCTTGAGGAGGCCGGAGCGTAGCGTAGGCCGACGAAAGGGCTGGGCTTGGGGATGGGGTGGGGGAAAGTTAGGCTCTTGAAAAGTACCAACAATTATCAACTCGTCATGCCCCCTCTCTCATCCGCCATGTGCTGTCTTCCTTCTGGCAGCACTCCTTGACGGCCACCGAAGCCGCCGCGCAACTCGGCATTTCCCGCAGTCGCCTCTATGCTCTCTCCACCGATTTCCTCCGTGCTCGCACGCTCAAGAAAAAGGATTTGTGGATTCCAGGAACCTCGGGCGGCGACCATGCCACCGTCTGGCCCGAGCCGATCACCGACCTCCTCAAGAAACGCCTGGCTTGCTCTCCGCCTTGCCCCTACAGCTTCGCGGCTTCGGAAGCCTTGCGCCTGCATTCCTTCAAGCTCGACCGTGCCCAGGTCCGCCGCTGGGCTATCCAAAATGGTTATGCCCATCCCACCCCGCCCCAACGCCCGCACGCCCCGGTCCGCCGCTGGCAGCGCTCCCAGATCGGCGAACTGTGGCAATTGGACGCTTCGCCCCATTGCTGGTTCCCCTCCTGCTCACTGGACTTTCCCATGCTCAATATGCTGGACGATTGCAGCCGCCTGTTCGTCGGCTCCAAAATCTATGACCGCGAACTCCTGCTCTCTTACTTGGATTTCCTCCCCGCCGCTTTCCTGGCTTACGGTCGACCTCTGCAAATCTACGTCGATTATCACGCCATGTTTTTCACCCAAAATCCCGACGCGCTCACCCAACTGGGCTCGGCCCTCAAGTTCTACGACATTAGCTTCCTTTATGCCCCAACGCCCCAAGCCAAGGGAAAAATTGAGCGCGAACACCAATTCTGGCAAGGCCGGCTCCCACCCTATTTCGCCAGCGAACACATCACCGAGATCGAAAACGCCAATCCCCATATCGACGCTTTGCGGCTTCATCGCAACGCGCATGAAACCCACCGCGAACTGCGCATGACTCCACAACAGGCCTGGAACCGTGCCCAGAAAGAAAAACGTTCCGTCCTGCGACCCATCTCCCAATGTCCTTGGTGGCCTTATGTTTGGAGTGTTCGCACCACCATCAAAATCGGCTCCGATGGCCGTGTTCCCATCGGCCCCCAGCGCTACAGCCTCGAACATCCGCGGGGCGCCAAGGTGATTCTGTGCCTCCATCCCACCGGCCATCACTCCGTCCTGGCCGCGCCTCCCGATAAAAAAGAGAAGCCCGCGCTCCTCTTCACAAATCGCCAAAAATGAAATCTGTCCTGGTTTGCTAACTACAAAAAATTCCTGGTTTGAAAACTACGCGACAAACAAGAGGATTGCGCTTGCATTTAATGGGAAAACCCAGCACTATTGGGTTCAAATGAATGCTCACGCGGCCATCTTTCCCAAATCATGGGAGACCAACGTGAAATCAGCACGGGCAAAATTATGAAAACGATTAAAATGGCAGTTTTAATCGCGGCATTTTTTGATTGGAAAAACTATGCCTAAAGACTCTTGGCTTTGGCAATACATCAAGGCAATGATGAACTCGAAAACCCAAATGCAGGACTTCACAATCCAAGCCCACAAAAACGTGCTGTCAAAAGTCAATTATCTGCTGGTTGCACTGTGCATCCTCTTTTCCACAGAGCGGCATTTGCTCGCTGCATTCAGCTACGTAATTAATACTCCTACAACCACAATTGTCCCGTATGGCGGAACATACACTTTTTCAGTGACATGGACTGGAGGCACTTATAACTATAATAGCTCAGCTAACTATGCTTATGTTAATTTCTTATATGCTAATGGTGTGGATTTCAACTATGATGCGGTCTTTCCAGGAGCCTATACGTTTACCCAAACATTCACTGACGTTGATTCTGGCAACGATGGCTACTACTATTTAAACATTAACACTGGCAGTAGTACTATTAGCACAACCAACGTTTACCTTTATATCTCCCCAGGCATAGTAACCCAGCCTCAAAACACCATTTGTGTGTCCGGTTCATCCACAACAATGGGTATGGTGGCTGGCCCAAGCACGGCAACTTTTCAGTGGTTTAATGCCGCCACTGGTCTCTCTATAAACAGCGCGGGCAGTTCTCCGGCATTTACTCCTACCACTGCAAATAATGGACAGACTGTGTTCTGCAAAATATCAAACACTTACGGGGCAGCAAGTTCCTCGAATGTCCTTTTGACCGTTGGTGTTGTCCCAGCTATAAGCTCTCAACCCGCTAGTGTCGTTGCGGTATTCGGGAGCAATGCGACATTCAGTGTCACTATTTCAGGAACATCAACGCTCCCTGTCACATATCAATGGTATAAGGATGGAACTGCTATCAACGAGGCGAACTTAAGCAGCATCACCATCACTCCAATTACGCCCGCCGATTTGGGACCATATCAAGTTGTGATCACAAATCTTTTCGGCTCTGTGACAAGCTCATTGGCGTCTTTGAGCGGCACCGCTCCAGCAATCACAGCACAGCCAACTAACATCTCTACGGCATTCGGCAGCAGCGTAACATTTAGTGTCACGGCAACTGGATCACAGCCGTTGTATTATCAATGGTATAAGGATGGTGAAGAAATGCCAGGCGCAAATCTGAGTTATATTTATCTGTCGTCGGTTACGAATACCGATGCTGGCATATATGCTGTAATCATATCGAACGAAATTGATCAAGTCATCAGCAGCAACGCGACTCTGGTTGTTGGCGTTCCACCGTCAATTACAAACCAGCCGCAGAGCCAAACGGTCGTGCAGGGGCAGACCGTGATCTTCACTGTCGGCGCTGCAAGCCCAACTCCTCTTAGTTATCAATGGTTCAAAAACGGCAGCAAACTCTTTTTGGCCACGAATGCAACTTATGGGATTGCGAACGTGCAAACCTCGCAGGCGGGCACATACGCCGTAGTGGTTTCGAACCTGGCGGGGAGCGTTACCAGTGCAAACGCCGTTTTGATTGTGAACGCGCCGCCATTGATTACAGCACAACCGCAAAGCCAGAATATTGCAGTGGGCAACAGCGTAACTTTTTCAGTTGGACTGAGCGGCACAGCGCCATTCGGCTACGAATGGCTGACGAATGGCGTGATGGACCCTTCTGGAACAAACAGTTACTATTCTCTTTCGAATGTTGGATTCGGCAACGCTGGCAGTTACGTCGTAGTGGTCACCAATATAGCCGGAAGTGTTACCAGCACACCCGCGATCTTGGTTGTCGGCTACCCGCCCGTCCTCACGACCCAGCCACAGACCCAGGAAATCACCCAAGGACAGACGGCGATGTTCGCGGCGGGTGCCACAGGAACAACCCCTCTCAACTATCAGTGGGTTGAGAATGGTTCCGCTTTGACAGGCCAAACGAACAGCATCTTTGTTATCAGCAATGCACAAGTGTCGGATTCGGGTACGTACAGCGTGATCGTCTTTAATCTGTTTGGCAGCACACCCAGCACCAACGCGGTTTTGACGGTAAACACGCCTCCAGTAATCACGACCCAGCCCGCCAGCCTTAATGTGCCGGTAGGCGGCAATGCGGCGTTCACGGTTGCGGCGACGGGATCTCAACCCTTGCAATACCAATGGTTCAACAGGGGCGGTGGAATCCTCAACGCGACGAACAGCACTTATGCCATTGCGGATGTTTCCATTGGCCAAGCGGATAACTACTACGTAGTGGTCACCAATATTGTGGCCAGTGTGACCAGTAGTGTAGCCATGCTGGCGGTCGGTTATCCTCCCGCCATCAGCACGAATCCGGTTTCGCAGACCAACGCTTTTGGCAGCACAGCCGTTTTCACCTGCACAGCAACCGGTCCCCTGCCGATGAATTATCAGTGGTTCCAGAATTCCACCAACTTGATTGGCCAGACAAATGCAACATTGACGCTGACGAGTCTACAACTGACAAACGTCGGCAGCTATAATGTAATCCTGGCAAATGCTTTTGGCAGCATCACCAGTTCCATTGCGATTTTGCACATTGGCCCAGGAATGGTAACTCAACCCACCAATCAAACTGTCATGCCTGGCAGTTTAGTCGTCTTTAACTCTTTAGCTAATGGCGAACCCTCTCTCTCCTATCAGTGGCAGTTAAACGGAACAAATTTGGTTGATAACAATATTTACTCTGGCTCAATTACTAGCACACTAAATTTATCAGCAGCATTGACGAACACGCTAGGGAATTACGCTGTTGTGGTATCCAATTCTTACGGCTCAATTACCAGCGCAGTGGCTACGCTTTCCTTCGGTTTTCAAGCTGTTTCAACTTTTAATTACTCGGAAGTTGTTGTGCCCTATACTGTTCCTGTAGGAGTGACGAATCTTTGGGTTTCAATAACCGGAGGAGGAGGCGCAAATGAAAATGGCATTAGTGGTGGCGGAGGAGCTGGGGGTTATGCTTGCGCCATCATCTCAGTAAGCCCATTGAGCGTATTGACTCTGGCAGTGGGATCTGGAGGCAATGGAACAAATGCTGGCTTATCTCCAATTCCAGCTTATAGCGGTGGCAATGGATGCTCAATAGAAGACCCTTATTACCAGGGAATATTTTTTTCTGGAGGCGGTGGCGGTGCTGCGACAATTGCCGTCATGTCCGATGGCGGAAGCATGATTTGCGGAGGCGGCGGGGGCGCCGGACAAGAGGATCCGGGTTACGGTGGTGGCGCGGGTTCAAGTATTGTTGTTTCTGCTACAAACAGTCAGACTGAGGGGGGAAATGCTGCTGGTGACGGCAGTGGAGGAGGAGGTGGTGGTGCTGCTGCAGGGAGTGGAGGCGTCGGCGATGCAGGCGGTGCTGGCTTTGCTAGCGGGGAGGATAGCGGTCTTGGCGCAACTGGCGGTGGCGGGGGTGGGGCAGGGGGCAGTTTTCTGCCGACTAACTATTTGTTTTCTTCGTACACATGGGCGTTTTCAGACCCAGGAAATGCTGGACAGAACGGTTCCATCTCCATTGTTGCCAACCCTATTCCCTACATCAACCAACAACCGGCATCACAAACAGCAATCGCAAATTCAACCGCTCAATTCAACATCGCTGTTGCAAGCCCGGTGCCAGTTTCTTACCAATGGTTTATGAACGGGGCTGTCATCCCGAATGGCACAAACTCCAGCCTGCAAATCACCGCCGTCACACCACAGAATGCAGGAAGTTATTTTGTAGTGATTACAAACGCATTTGCCAGCGTCACAAGCAGTGTTGTGTCCTTAACCGTCAACATCCCGGCTTATATCACTTCTGAGCCACAAGACCAATCCGTGCTGCAAGGAACAAGCGCCAACTTTACCGTAGCCGCCACCGGCACTCCATCGCTTGGCTATCAATGGTATCAGCAATTGGATACCGTCGCCACCGCCACTCCAATTCTCGACGATGGATTTGTCCTTGGTGCTACCGTTACCAGCGGAGGCGCAGGATACTTCACGACGCCGAATGTCAGCATCAGTGGTGGAGGCGGTTCTGGGGCGTTAGCAACCGCAACCGTGAACAGCGGCGTGGTCACGGCCATCAACATCATCAACCCAGGTTCGGACTACATAAGCTTGCCGACCGTTTCCATAGATCCACCGTCCGATCCCTTGAATGGTCAAACCAACGCAAACCTGAACATCTCCGGTGCCACCACGAATGACGCTGGAAATTACTTTCTGGTTGTCTCCAACAACTATGGTGCCGCCACCAGCAGTGTTGTTTCCCTGACCGTGAACGTGCCGGTATATATCATAACGCAACCGCAAAACCTGACCGTTCCTCCCGGCAGCAACGCCAGTTTTTCTGTCACGGCTGGAGGCAACACACCGTTTAGTTATCAATGGTATGCCTTGCCAGCAACCAATACCACGGCCACGGCAACAGCTCTGGTTTTGGACGGATTTGTTTATGGCGCAACGGTCAACAACGGCGGCAATGGATATGTCAGCATTCCGAACGTGCAAATTTTAGGCGGTGGCGGAAGCGGTGCATCCGCAACTGCGGTGGTGAGCAATGGAACAGTGGTCGCCGTAAATGTAACCAACACGGGTTCGGGATATGCCAGCACACCGTTGATTCAAATTGATCCCCCAAGTGCCGTTAATTTGACCGCAGGTACGAATCAGGTACTAATCATTTCGGCAATTACCACGAATAACGCCGGAAGTTATTTCGTGATCGTAACGAACACCTACGGCAGCGTGACCAGCACCCAAGCACTTCTCACCGTTGTAGCGGGCGTTGGTTTTCCGCCCCTGACTTTAATCATCAAATCCTCCGGCGGGAATGCCGTTCAGTTACAAATGACAGGCACGCCCAATTTCCCCTATACGGTGCAATCCGCGACCAACCTCCTGCCGCCAATCCAGTGGCAACCGCTGCTCACCAACACCGCCGACGCCAATGGCCTCTGGCAATTCACGGATACAAATTTAAACAGCGCCCAGAAGTTTTACCGTGCGACCGGGCCATGAACGAAATCTTTTTTTGCCCCATATCCGGTTTGCCTATTAAAAGTAACTCGACACCGCGATTGTTTTATTCGCAAAGTGGCTGTTAAAGGGTGAATACAAGATTTTTGCACTTTTTGCTTGCTTTCTCCGTGAAAAATCCATAACATAACATTATGAGAGCAATATCAAATAATCTGGATACAAAAGCGCCTTTGACCGATAGGCAGCAACTCTACATAGCTGACGGAAGAGAGCAAATGAAAATAACCGATTCAGATAGTGTGTTACCCGTCAAACTTATGAGTCAAAAGGACTTGAAGCCACAGTACGTCCCGCATTACGAGGGTCGTTTTTCCCGCGGAACCCGTTGGCTCTTTACGAACTGGCGCTTGCACCAGGTCATTGGACTAGCAGTTCCCATTTTTTCTCTCGGTATCGGATTCCGCTTTAATAAGGCTGATCTTTTTGCAAGATCTGGTTCCATCATGTGTTTAATGGGCGGTCTTTTGACGTTTCGCCGACATCTGCGTGGCATGGACAACGCCTTTTTTCGCAACACTGGCTATGCCGACCAACCACTTTTTGGCAAACAAGAAACTCTTCATGAAGCAAAGAAAGCTGCGGAAGACGCAGATACTGCGGCAATGCGTTGGGGTGTCTGGTATGTTGCCGTCGGGACAATTGTCTGGGGTTATGGCGACCTCATTTTGAAGGAATTTCTGGCATACACTACCTGAAAGAGCCGCATTATGGCTACCTCTGGACTCTCGACAATTGACACCGTCACGCCATATCGTCGAGGAATGGATGACTTTCTAATCGATGTTCGCCAATTGATAAAAAAAGGGCGACGTAACCTGAACAAGCGCATAGGCAGCGTGCAAATTTCAACTCCTGCTGGAATCTCTTTCCGTTTAGAACCTCACGATCCTGAAGTGACCATGGCGAAAAAAATTCTAATCTATATGCGCGACCGCCGGGTGCTTAAATCACAGGAGTGTTGCGACAATTGCATTGATCGGTCTCTTGAGTCGCTCCAGAAAATCCGAGGATACTTGGTAGAGCGCCAACAAGAACTTGCAACTCTAACCGATGGTGCGCTATTTCTAATGACAGAGTTTATGCTTGATGCAGTCCGGCAATTTATTACTTACTCGGAAAAGCTCGAAATCGCATATCCACCATCGGGTTCAAGCATTCCTGATTTCCGGCGCTCACAAGAAGCGAGGGAAAGATACTTTGCAGGCTTGAAACGACTGCGCGAGCATTGCTGGCAAACCCTTGCTCAAATCAGTCACATTGCTAAGACCGAGATTCCTGAAGTTCCTCAGAACCTTAAATTGGACAACTGGACGACTCAGAATTACGTTCCAAGTAAATGATCCTCGCCCAAACGTCGGCCCTTCCAATAACCGACGCAACGCGGACGGCATCGGAACGGAAAACGACCGTCCTTCACCGCCTTTGGGTGAGAGGAAAGCATCAACCAGTCTTGGTTCCAGTGCCCGATTAGCCGCGAACCCTCGAACGCCGACGAGTTCCCCGAAAGCAGCTTTCAACGACACATCGGCTGGTTTTGCGGCCCTGACTCCGCCAATTCAAACCGTCTCCACTCTGCTCCATTCCAGCGCCGCCAGTGAACCGCTCCACCGGTTGGCTCTTCCACTGCGCTCCGCTTCACGTCCTGAATTGTCTGAGACAGGCTTTTCCCCGCGCCCTGAGAGCGGCGGCTTTTGCTCCGACTCCGCGCCCCGCTTCCCACCCGCTCCGCTCCGCAAAACCGCCGCACTCATGCCGCCCCGGTTACGGCTTGTCCCTCAGCCTGAAAGCCTCTCCGTTCCGCTTACTCGCCCTTATGCTCCGGCTACGATGCTCGGCCTCGCTCCGCTCGCTCTGCGCGTCTGGGCCTCCTCAAATGGGCGACCGCTCCACTCCGGGCCTTTCAGGCTGAGAGACAAGACATCGCGGCCCCCCGTGCCCCCTTTTCGCCCGATTGCCCAGCCCTGTCGCCAAGACTTGTCGGCTTTGGCTTCCCCTTAAAAGACTACGCCGCCAAACCCGGCAAGACTTGGCTCCCCCGTTGAGGCTCCCTTGATGAATTTCCAAATCCGCCGCTCCACTCCGCTTTTTGTTCTGTCCGCTCCGCGCCCCTTTCCCCTACGCGGGCGGCCAGCCCAAACGCTCCATTTCGCTCACGGCTTTGGAAATTCACAAGCGAGCCGGGAATCCTGATTACGCGCGCCTGTCATGGTTCATGCCCGCCCCTGGCCCCGGCATGAACCCCGCCAGCCGCGCCGCTCCGCGATAGTGTGAGTCAATGGCCCTTCTGCCCGCCTCATTCCGGTTGTTTTGTCGGGTAAGACGGCTCGCGCTGGCCTTCACGCTCCGCGCCCTTTCCGGCCGGCGGAAAGGATTTCAGTTTTAACTCGCCAATTTGCCGGATTGTGATAACTTCGCACCAACGCGCAAGGCCGGGAAATGACGTTGGCACTTGCATCAATTTGCATCAGCGTTTGGTCATCACCGTGCCTTTTGATGCGGAGATGGTGGAAGGTATGCCGTTTGCAATGCACTATGATTGGGCAATTTAACGAATTATGAACATTTTCAGACAGGATTCGATTCCCTTCACCCGCTCCAACTGACACGTTGCGACAGGTTCTGCCAGACACCGACTATCCCCTTTAATTGCAATGGGTTCCGCGTGCTTTGCCCCGCCATTCTGCGCGTCACGATGCGACCCGTTTTGACCATCCACGCCTAAATTCTGTGCGCGTATTTGTGTATAGCCCGGCACCGCGTCCAACCGGGGCAGGTTCTTGATTGCATCGTAAATCGGCAACTGCATTTCATCGGTGTAAACTTTGGCGGTTAGCTTGATGTCACTGTGCCGCATCAATTTCATGGCAAACCGTTGCGCCACTCCGTTGCGTTGCAGGAACGTTGCCCACGTGTAGCGCAACGAGTGGAAATCCGCGTAACGGCCCAATTCATCCCGGTACGGAATTCCGTTGCGCTCCAGGTCTTTCCTCAGCCGCAAGGCACGCGGAATGCCTTTCGGGAAAACCAAATCAGTCGCCCTCCAATCGGCTGGCCGGTAAGCGGTCAACGCCTCGACAATTTCCGGCACCAGTTGAACCGATTCCTCTTTCTTGTTCTTGGCAACGCAATCCCGCACCACGACGAAAGGAACACTGGCGTCCAAATGAAAATCCCCCCAAGTCGATTGCCTCAATTCCTCTTGCCGCAATCCCGTTCGTGCGGCGGTGAAATATATGATGCCACGATCTTCCGAGCCTGCCAACAGCTTGCGCAATTCTTCATCCGTCAAGGCCCGACGCACCCGCTTTTCTTTGCCGCGCCCATCAGCCCTGGACACGTTCTTTAACGGGTTGCTTTTAATTCTGCCGACCCTTTCCATCCAGTTCAGCAGCGAGATCATCCCTTGCAGGTAATGGTTCAGTGTGCGCGGCGAGCAGGTTTGCCGGTTGCGCCAAACAATGAACGAATCGGCGGTGACATTGCACGGCACTTGCCAATCACACTCTTGCAGCAAAACCTTAATCCGGGAGGCGATCAGCCGCGCACCGCGCCCCCCGCGACCATTGCGGCCCCGCGCCGCCAGGTCCGCCACGTAATCACCAAGGTGAGCCGTCAGCGGCTTTCTGGCCGAGTCGCGGACGGCTTTCGGCTCAAGGATGCCCGCTGTCTCGCGCTCGCGCTCCTGGATAAACTCATGGGCTTTCTTGTCGGCAACCTGTTTATCCGTCACGCCAAGCGATTTCCACTTGTCCACCGGCATGTCGCCGATGCGATAACGCAGATAATACGACCGTGTTTCCTCAAGTTTTCCACCCCGGCGGAACCGCCGTCTTTCAACAGAAAAAATCATGCTGCTCCTTTCATTATAATTTGCTCAACGTCACTCAACCGAAAACGCACCGCACCCCGGATTTTAACCGCCGTCAATCTCCCCGACGCCACCAGTCTTTCCACCATTCTGATGGAACAGGCCAGCATACCCGCCACCTGCTTCTTGGTCAGCAGTTGTAGCCCTGCCGCTTTGCCCGGTTTGTCTTCAACATCAGTTTGCATTTTTACTCCTCTCCTGAATCTGTCCATTTCCCCCGCTTCGCTTTGTTCTCTTTGGCCTTTTTGATGGACCGGTCCGAGATCATCACTACAAAATGGCCATCCCGGTCATAGACGCTTTTTTCAAGAATCCCACGGTCAGCCAGCTTATCAATCATGCTCCGGTCACAGTGCAACTCCGCCACCGCTCCGCCAGGAGATGGCCCCCACAAACCTTTTTTGCGGACTTCATCCATCCAGTCCTGAAACGCAAGTAAACTCCTCTCCGACCTGCTCAGATTGTCCAACGATTTCATCTCACTGCCGCAACCGGGGCAAATCGGGTTGTCAGGCGCGCTGCTCTCATGCGGAAAATTCGCCTCTCCGCACTCGTGACACCAGAATCTTTCTTGTTCGATTTCGTCCATGTTCAATCCTGTTGAATATTCAATGCCGTAGAATATTCAATCGGCTTGAATTTGTCAATGGCCTTTTTTGTTCTTTTTGCATTCCCCGCTGCGCGTTCCCGTGTCGTC
The DNA here is from genome assembly GCA_963813995.1 of uncultured Verrucomicrobiae bacterium. Taxonomy (GTDB): domain Bacteria; phylum Verrucomicrobiota; class Verrucomicrobiia; order Limisphaerales; family Palsa-1400; genus DASRLE01. The sequence continues at coordinate 97,850 of CAWFAZ010000042.1, forward strand.
ATCCGGCTTGCTGAAAACATAAGGCCAAGCCAAATGCCAACACGCGAACGCTCCGCCCCGACAAGTGCCTGGTCGTGTCGTCCTTGTCCCCAGCATTACGCCCCGGCTTCCCTCGCAACACTGGTGCCAATGCCGCCACCACCAGGAATGGCTTGGACGCCTTATGACCGCGTTTGACACCACAACGAGCACGCCGAACAACCCTGACACCATTCCCCTCGGTCGCTCCCGCTCCGTCAGTCAGACGCAGAGCCTGCCCAGGCTCCGCTCTGCCCTCCCGCTCGTTTTTCCCATGATAGCGACTCCGAGAATCCGTCAAGGTAGAACCGGGCCATTTCATGTGCGGTCTCCACCTTGACAGATTCTCTCCGTCGCTGGGAGCGGTAAAAACGCCCGTGAGGGCCAGAAAGGAAATTATGAACGATGGAGAGATTAGATTGAAATTCGCACGGCAACAGGTGGCACGGTTAATGCGGCAACGGCGCAAGGAACTGCGCGACGACGTTTGGCGCAGCGACGGCAAACGCTCCGAATTACAAGGCGAAGTTCGCGGTTTGAAATTGGCCGCAATTTGGCTGCGACACGCAACACGTTAATTCGGGTTTGGCGCACACGGTGTGCGCCCTTCTTCCGTTACACTGCCCAAAGGCTCTTCGGCACATTAGAATCAGCCGTAAATCGCTGGAGTAGTTTCTGGCCTCCACGTCTGGTGAAAGAGGCGCTCGTGAATAATCAGCCCACCTCCACATGCCGGCCAGGCATCAAAACGCGTCAGAGGATCGATGGCGCACCGACTGCCTTCGTAACCTTGGGACCGATGCCGCCACCAGCGGGAGATTCCAAAACACCACAGAACCAATTCATCTTCCCCATCAAGTTGTTGATATTCAATGACTTGTGCCTCGATTCAGTGCCATGTGCCAAGGTTTCGCCTCGCCCTCGCCTATAGGTGCCCGTTACGTCCGAAAATCTGTCAAAAAAAAGATTTTGACATGAGTCGGAATTGGCCCACAATGCCACACAGATTATGCACCTGACGTATAATTTTCAGGCATCACTAACGCGCTGTTCGGGCGCATAACACACAAAACAAAAAAACAGAAGGATCCCAAAATGGCAGATTTGATAGCAAACGCTAAGACCTCCCTCTCCAGCGAGGAGGCCATTGTCCGAGCAATTCAATTTTTTGCATCAGCAAAATTCCGCACTGGCAGCCAGTCAGGCCGTGTCGCCACCTTCGACGGCAGGCCACCGATTCCGTGGTTGATGTTGTTGCTCACCATTCTTGGTTTTTTTCTTTGCGTCGTTCCGGGCATCATAATGTATATTATGGTGATTCGGAAGATGTATCGTTTCCAGAACCTCGTCGTCACAGCCAATCCAATTCCTGGTGGCACAGAGGTTTCAATTTCGCACCCTTCATGGGCGGCGGCGACAGTGAAACGCTTTCTTAATGTGTTGCCCCCGTTTCCATCAGCATGAGCGAGCCCCCCAAAGTCTCCGGCATTGCTGCGGAAGTGAACCGGTGAGCTTATGACGAGCTTCGATCACGACAGAGAGCAATGGTTTGCATCTTTGCGACAACAAAACGCCGAGAGCGACAAGAGTTGGAGCACCGCTTTCTGTTTATCGTTGCTATTCGGATGCCTTGGAGTTGATAGATTCTACCTCGGTTCACCCTGGCTGGGTTTCATCAAGCTGTTCACGTTTGGTGGATTTCTCTTGTGGTGGATTATAGACATTATCCTGCTTCTCCTTGGCACAGTAAGGGACGGCGAGGGACGAAGATTGAAGAGTTGCTTTCAAACGTGAAATTCAAGTGTCCTCCAGCGAACCGCCGCTATGCTTCTCCGCTCAGGGCGGTGCGGCATAATGGCCGCCGAAAGCAATAAGCCATGGCAGAATGCCTTTCTTGCGGTGCATCCCTCAGCGGCGGTGCTTGTTACATGTTCACCTGCCCTGCATGCACGGGAATCCCCGTGATGGAGGACATCAGAAAGGGCATCACGGATGGTGCCAAGGCCCAGGAGAGAGCCATGCAGATGATTGCTTCTGGCCTCGGCAACGTGGCAAACCAAGTCTCTGGCGTTGCCGATGAACTATCCACTCTTGCGGGCATCGTGCAAGGCGGCTTTGATGAACTCAACTGGGAATTGCAGCAGCAGACGCACATCCTTCTGAGCATAGACGAGACACTCAAGTCTCCGAGTCAGACTCAAGCTAGGGAATGGCGGGAAATGGCTGAACAACTCCGAAGTCGGGATTGCCTCGATGAGGCAGAACAGTGTTTTCTAAAGTCCCTTGAAGTGTGTCCTTTGGATTTCCGAACCTACGTCGGGTTGGCCATGAACTTCTTGCGGAAGAACGATTTCGACAAAGCCGAAGGAATTCTGACAAGAAGCTTCCCACATGCGCCGAAGGGAATACTGGACCAAGCCGCGAAAGACCTGTGCGACACAAAAGGATCGGGGACATGACGGACGACCAATTGGTGGAGGCCGCGTTTGTGGACGATGGTAACTTGGAATCGCAAGAAGAAGCTGAGTTTGACTACAAAAGTTTGTCCCACCGTCTTATAGGCCGGATATGGGCTTGCAGAGGCGATTACGGACGGGCTGCCACTGAGCTCCAATCCGCTATCGATCTGTCACCCCACTACCCAGAGGGGAATTACGATTATGCACTCTATTGTGTCCAATCTGGGAAGACAGGTGCGTGGGAAGAACCGCTTCGTCGCGCTATATCCGCCCGGCCTGGTTACTTGAACGTGGCTTGGGTCGAACGGCGATTCGCATCGGCCCGGCAAGAACTCGAGAGTCTTTTGACTGTTCTTCTGAATGAAGCATACCAAAATGCTAGCCGGGCGATCCAAGATGCTGAACAAAAGTTCGCCGAAGTTCAATGCACCATTGCCGATAGGCCGGCCACTGGGAGGTATGAACCTCAGGTCAACGAGATCGCCGCCCTCTTAGCAAGTGCCAAGAGCGACTGGGCCTCCAATGATTATGCCAAGATACTCAAGGCTGCGGCGGACGCAACTCGATCAGTTACGTTGAGCTGCTCACTCGCGCAACAGCGTGCGCAGGAGCGTGCGCAGCAGGAGTTGGCCGCCCGGATCGCGAAATCTGAGAAGGCACGTGGCCAAGCTGATACAGCGATGACGATTTCCCTTTGGGGTCTTCTTTGCAGTCCCTTGGGCATTGTTGGCCTCATTTTAGGCATTATCGCTCTTTCCAAATTCAAGCAATGCCAGGATCAACAAGGCAAAGGTAAGGCAATTGTTGCCGTTTTGGTTGGAGGCCTACCTATTCTCCTTTTAGCTGGACTATTCTTATCCATTCTCATCAAAAAGTTACTGTTTTGATCTTCACTGAAAAGGTCAAGCCCGGAATTCGGAGTTACAATTGCAGCACTCTCACAAATGCCGATCAATTTCGGCAGACGTTCAATCCAAAACTCGACGTTGCAAAACAGCTTGACGGTGAAATCTTGCGACCACAATTGGCTCTTACGCATATATTTCCGCTTTTCCGGTGGCGTGTTCGCCCAACGGTAACGGCGCATGAATCGCCGTATTTGCACCGCCTCTTTCGCCGACACTTCCCGAACTTCCCGCTTGCCGAGGGGGAGATTCTTCCGGCCAACAACACCCCAAAACCGCCCGGGCTTGTGCTCCAATTCCGGCATTTCCTCCTTCTTGGCAACGTATCGTTTGGCCGCATAGGCGAACGCGCCCTTTGCTGTCCGTATTTTCTCAACCCGCGTGCCTGCCCGGAAGTGCGATATGGATTTTGACCCAACCACGTCATACCAATGCCGCGCCACCCAATCCCTGAACCCGTCCAAATTCAGCATCCTTGGGTCGTTCTCCAGAAGTCCCTTGTATCTCTCTTGGCCCGCCTCCTTTTCCCAATCGAACACACAACCTTGCCACTTCCGTTGATAGCCGCCGTCTTCCGCCTCGACCTCAAATTCCCCGCTTTGCTCATCCCCGTGCCGCTCGCAACGCAGCCGGAAACTTGCTCCACTCTCTGCCTTGAAATCAAACACCCACGGCACCCCATACACGAACAGATGGTAATGCGGCGCAATCTTCCCTTTGTTTTCGCCTGACTTCCGCTCTTTGAACTCCAGTTTCCAAATCACCGACGCTCCCGGCCATCGCCGTTGCAGCCTGTCGAAGAACGTTTCCAGATGCCTCTTGTAGTCTTCCCGGTAAAGCGGGAACTCATCGGGATAGGTCAGCGTCACGAAGAACGGCACCGTCGTCTGTTGGACCTTCGCCATCAATTCCATCATCCGCCGCCGCGATGCAGCGGTGAACTCGCTAATTTTGCCTCGTGGTGCGCTCCTGGCATTTCCTGGCACCACATCCGACCGCAGGCGAACCTCAAGGTAACTGGCATTCCGATAGCAGGTCATGGTTCCTTGATGTGCATGCGCCGAAATATGCGCTTTAGACAAGCCAGCGCGGGCGGACGGGCGGCGCTCCGCGCCGCTCCGCCCGCCCGTTGCATGGCCAGTCCCCAAAACATACGATCGCAGAACCGGCGAGCTGGATGGCTCGCTTTCCGGTTCTGCTTGTTTTACCTCGCCGCCCTGGCCCTCCTGTTTCACTGGCCCTCCTTATTCGTAGCCGCCTTGACAATGGCGAGGATTCCGGCCTTCAGTGCCGCCGGCAATTCATCCCATGCGTTGACTACTTGCGACAGGTCCCGTCCATCATTGCCGCAAATCTGTGCGCGTATTTGTGTATAGCCAGTTTCCTCGCCTGACTTAACGTGCTGATTGTCAGAGGATTGCGCTTGCGGGTTTTCGGGTTCGATTCCCTTCACCCGCTCCAAGTATTACAAGGGGTTTCTCACATTTTGCATCAGTTTTGCATCAGGCTGGCGCTTCCCGCCGCCTGAAATGCGCCAGGCCAGTTGCCTTTTCCCAGCCTTGCCTTGTCTTTCCCGCACACGCGGACTTGGACAATTTTTCCAAGGGAAAATCACCCGTGTTGGTTGCGCCGACACCAAACCCCGGTAAAACTAGCTATGGAGATTGGTGTTCCATCCAGGAAGAAACCGTTTGCGACCGTCACAGTCGGCTCGGTGACGATTTCCATTATTGCCGCGCCTGTCACCATCAGGACAGGATCAAAGCCAGCGGCAGCCGATTCAAACAGCGCGGCCAGCGCCCCGGAATTCAAAACCTACCAGTCATTTCAGGTTTCCCACTACGAAGGCAGGCGGCGGATTTTGCAGCGGCGTAATACCCTGGAAAAGGCGAAGGCTTTAGCCAGGGAAATTGCCGGGCGTTTGCATCGCGACGGCTCCCGCGCCCAATACTTCACCGAAAAAGACCGTCGCATTTACACCCTGGCCCAAGTGAAAAGCCAGTCATTCGGCTTGGAAGTGGATGAGGTTTGCCGGAAATTTGGCGAGCTTCAGCAACGGCTCAAAACCGGCACGCTGGAGGAAGCAGTGGATTTTTACAACGCCCACGGCCAACGCGTCCGTCATGGCGCACCGATTGCAGGCGTGTATGAAGAATACCTTCAGCATCTCACTAAACGCGGGGTGGGGCATTACCACCGGCGCGACGTCAAACGCTATGTGGGCAATTTCGTCACAGCTTTTCCCGGCTTGATCAGCGCCATTCAAACGCCGGAGATGGACGCGTATTTGGCGGGTCTCGGCGGCAGCGCCCGCAACAAAAACAACCACCGCAAGGGCCTCATTGCGTTTTACAATTTTGCGCAGGGAAAAGGATTTTTGCCGCATGGCATTCTCCACGCCGCCGCCACCACGACGGCCTTTCGCGATCCCCGCAGCCAGATCACTTCCGAGCAGGAAGCACTTGATTTGCTCGTGCCCTACGACATTTATTCCCCGGAGGAACTGCGCAAGATGCTGGCAGCGGAGGACGAACCGCTCCTCCGCCCGACGCTGGAAATCAAAGCCTTCTCCGGCGTCCGCACCGAGGAAATTGTCCGCCTTTGGTGGGTCATGGTGGCCGAACCGGAAGGCTGCCTGAAAGTTCCTGACGCCGTTGGAAAAATTTGCGCCCGCCGTGTGCCGCTGTTGCCCAACCTGCAAGCGCGCCTGGCGGCTTATTCCGCCGAGGCCAAACAGGGGCGGGTGTCGGTGGACTGGCCCAGCGCCAATTCCCTCACGCGCGCCTGGCGGCGGGTCATCGAAAAAGCGGGCGTGCCCTGCAAGCGCAATGCGTTTCGGAACAGCTATATCACCTACCGGCTAATTTTGACCGAGGATATTGCCAAAGTGGCCGAGGAAACCGGCACCAGCCCGAGGATGATCAAAAAGAATTACCTGTCGCGTGCCGCCATCTCGCGAGCCACCGCCGAGGAATGGTTCTCCCTCTGAAAACTTTCATTCAACCCCGCACCAACAGGAAGGCGCCGCCGGCAATTTATTGGCAACGGCCTACAATGAGTTGGGTGGACGAATAAGCGAACATAGCCGGACACAGGCGAATTCAAGCGAACCGGTTTTCATTCAAATCCACTCATTGAAGCCATTTTGCTCCATTTCGGCCGGCCAAAAATGAACCGAAATGGGTTCATTTTAACGCATGTTGGAACCATCAAAAATTACATAAGTACATTATAGTGAACTGCTTAGGACTTTTTGAATTTGGGTTCGTTTGGCAAAAATGCCGTTGTTCGCTCATGGTCTTTCCGACACCTCCATCGTCATTGGCGGCGGAACGTCTTCGCCCTGCCGCATCCGCTGTAGCCGCTCCAATTGCGCCAACGCACGATACAACTGCCGTTGTAATGTTGTCTCGTATCGCATGATTTTGTCCAGCACTTCCGGCGATGGCAGCACTGCCGCCGCCTGCCGCGCCTCCTCTTCGGCGTCCTCGCGCGTTTCACAGGCAGTCTTCCTCATCATGAGAAGTGACAGTTCTTTGTCCAGAAACGCCAGCACTTGGTTCTTATTCCGCTCCCTCAGGGCCACTGGTTCCAACCCTTCTGGATTCCGCTCTTGTTTCAAGCGCAGGTCCTCCAACTCCAACGACAGGCTGTTCGTTTTCCCAAAGCAAGGGAGTCTTATGGCGGCTTCGGTCAGTTCGCCTTCGTTCTCCACGGATTTGCGGATGTCCCTTAACCACACTTGCAGGAGACCAATTCCCCACCCCGACTCTTCCATGCTGCTGATTTGATCTCCCGACGACTCCCACAATGCCCGGCGCAATTGAATTTGCGGCCGGCTGCGCTGCCACTTGCCTTGGTCCACGCTCAACGCGATTTCCCCCGATTCCGCCCGTAACGCCCGACGCAATCGCCAGTGTGTTGTCACGATCTGGTCCACCAACATTTCCTCCACCGGCCCGACGGGACTATACTGCTGCCAGAACCGCTCATAAAGCTCTTCCAATTCCCGGCTGTTTTCCTTGATGTTCAAGCCGCGCACCAGCACCTGCTTGGACAGGATGCCGTGCTTGACCGCGTTCATTTTGGAGACCGCCCGGCCGTCCGGGGTTTTCGGCCCGGTGGATTTCTGCGCGTTGCGCCGGTTGGCGGCGATTTGTTTCGAGGACGCTGTTTCGTTCATAGGCTCTGAATTTAAATTTTCCATGCGACAGAATTTAGCAAAACGGATGATTTTTTATTGTATTGTCGTAAGCAGTTTATTTACAACGACTTGAGAATACATGGGATTTTCCATAAAACCCTGCAATGGCTGTGCAAGCGTCTTGCAATGGCCTTGCAGGCAAAAAGGCTGAAAAAGTCTTGTCAAGGGTTTTTGCAAAAAAAATGACGATTTTTTCGCCCAACTATGCTCCGTGCGGCCGATTCTTCAAAAATGACCGCAGCGATGCCCGTTTTACCATCAGCTTGCGAGGGCCAAGACTGTGCGACTCCAGTTGTCGCCGGCGAATCAGATTGCGCACCGTTTGCTGGCTGACTTGGAGGATTTTCGCCGTTATCGCCGTCGAAAAGAATTCTCCAGGCGGCAGCCTGGGGACAAGAGTTTGTGGGCGCACCGGCGGTATGCGGATCAGCCTTCCAAACACGGAGCTGGTACGCAAATCCTCCGCTTTGACCGCCCAACGATTCCACGGTCGGTGCCTGAGTTGCAATTTGCCGCAAAACACCGCTCGTTTCACCGTCGTAACGCTGCAAGAAAAAAGCTCGCCGATTTCCCTGGGCGTGAATGCTCTTTGCTTGGGCAACTCTATTTTTTGCCTGGACTTGCGCAACTTGCCAAACGGCGTGCGCCGGTGGCGTTCGTACGGGGATGCGGAGAGGGCTGCGTCAATGAGTGTATAAATCTCCTCTTTAGGAACAAATAGTCGTCTCGCCCGCCTGATTGCAATGAGGTTCTGGTTCTTAATCCAGCGCAACACTGGTGTTTTGGAAAACCCAAGCCAGTTGGCAAGTCTTCGCGCGGTCAAGCGCGGCGGCAACCCGCTGGTTGCCTCCATAAGCGCGTCTGCCCGCTCGCGGATGGAATCCAGGGCGGGACAACAATCCCATCGGTCGTTGCGTTCGTTTGTCGGCATCGCACTTTCGGTCTGTGTTCAAATTACGGACTTGCGGCCTCGACGTGAATGCGTACGGGTGCCCTCACAGCATCTCCTGTTGTTTTTCCGGTTTTGCTTTTCATGATGCTACCAAGCCGGATGCGCACGGATCAAAGGTGGGGGGCAATGCGTCCGCCTGCCGCTGCATTTTTGTTGTCAACCTCTTGGTAGTGGCGCTTTTCCAATGACTGACTCGTATAGTACAGGGAGAATCCGGGAGACCCATCGCTTTCTCGAACGTGGAGCAGTGCATTTCCGCAATGCCATTCGTGCGTTGAACCATTCAGTGAAACATCGACCGCAGGATTCCCATATTTCTGAGTTAAAGCGGCGATTACGGCCCCAGGGACAGTGAGCGGAGGCGCAAACAATTCGATCTCGTAAATGGTTCGATCTTCCAAGCATCGCACATTTGCTGAATAAAATGGTTGAAGGTCTGAACGCTCGCCGGTTTCATAAACATTATCGTGGAGTACATTAGCTGAATAGGAGTCAAACTGGCAATTAGAAGGGAGTTTGCCACCAAGCAACCATCCGTAAGCGCCGATAGCAGCGGGCGCCACTCTATTTGTGGGCTGGATTTCTGCGGTGGTATTGGAGGACGCGGCTGGTTGGGTGGGAATGGGCTGAGGCGCTGCATTGTTGGATAATTCCGTGGCGGCGGCAATAGGCGCAGCGGCGATGTTGTTCTTAGCCGCCTGCGGATTATGCGGGGCAGCGGAATGGATCGAACCGAGGGAGAAAGCGATGATGATGGAAGCGATAGAAATGATGATTGTGGGCAACTTGGGCAAGCCGCGATCTGGCGCTTCAATCTCGAGGTGCTGCTGGCAGCTTGGGCATTCGATTTTGATGAGTTTCATTTTGTTCCGTTCGTTTCGCGTTCCATGAGTTCGATCAACATTTTGCGCCTCATGTCACGGCTGGCAAGCCGATTGTGCGCGCCTGCTGGCCATTTGCAGCGGCCCTGCATTGGGCGTTTGGAATCGACTTTTGGGCATTGACCACGCTTTTCCGCGCAAATTAGCAGTCAAAGGCGTCAAACCGCAGCTTTGCCCATCCGTCTGCATTCATTTGATCTTCCCGCGAGCCACCGCCGATGAATGGTTTGCGATATGACCCCAACCCCGCACCCAGAGGAAAACATCGTTGACGAATTTTCCGCAAGCGACACCACGGGATTGTAAAATTAAGCAACGGGGAAATTATGAGCGAGTCATTAAATATAATTGAGACGGAGAACCACCGCGCGACGGTGGACAAACGCGGGCTGGCGGCGCGCTACAGGGTAGGCATTCGCACAATCGAAGCCTGGAAGGGTGATGGAATCATCATCGGTACCCGTCATGGCAAACGCATCATCTTCGATGTCGGCGATTGCGACCGCCGCTTGCTGACATTCAGGAATCAGAAGGACCCTTATGGAAACAACTGAAAACAACCAGACGGAGCGGCGTTTCGCCGACAAGAAAACGCTGGCCCAGCGCTACGCCGTCAGCGAACGAACCATCACCAACTGGATGAGCGCGGGCTTGCTCGTGTTCATCAAAATCCGGCGCGTCGTGCGCTTTGATATTCCCGCCTGCGATGCCGCGCTGCGGCAGCACGGATTCACCAACCACCTTGCAAATATATGAACCTCGAAATCCCAAACCCGAACGGGCTTCCGCTGGAAGGCCAGAAGCAAAACCAGACTCCACTCGACCAGTCAATGCCGAAGCCGGAGATCAAAATCACCAATCCCGCCATCGTCGCCCAAATGCCTGGCCCAAAGCCGTTGAGCTTGGAAGCCGCCGAGAAGGTAAAAAAGTGGATGAATGCGCGCGGGCTGGCTCAAAATTCCTCCCAACAGGAATTCTTTGAGCTTTCAAGCGATCATCGCTTTTACTGCTTTGACCAAATTGACGCGCTGCGGCCCACGATTTACGGCGGAGCAGCCGCCGTTATATTCCGCTACCAGGACCGGACAAACGGCGAATTGCAAATTGTCATCGTCAAACTCGACTGTCGCGCCGACGCTGTTCTGCTGGTGTGCGCCATCGCGTGGAAGATGATTCTATCGTTTCCGTTAGGGCAATACGTTTCCGACGGGACGGACACCGACATAAAACACGGTCCGCCCTTCGACCCTGGCAGTTGCGTGGATAATTATTTCCGGAAGCAGTGGCTTTCGAATGCCAAGGCCAAGCTGGCAGCCGACCGGGCGGCGATTGCACAGCCTTTGGCGAAAGCGAACCAGCGAATTGCCGAGTTGGACGAACGCATCCGTCTTGATGAATGCCAACGCAACGCAACCTTTGCCACGTTGATCGCAACCGAGACCAAGCTGAAACAGGAACACGACCGCGCGGAATTTCTGATCCGGCTCGCATCCTGGTATGGCGGCATCACCATCATTATCATTATTATCATCTTCGTGGTCTATGTATGGCGAGCATAGTCGTGTGGCCACAAAGTGGCCCACGACGCTCGCAAGGAAGGGTTGCCCCTTCCTTGACCTACCCTCACAAATCCGCCGCCCGTGAAAACCCGCCGCCAGCACGTTTTGAAAATCCGCCTTTCCGAATCGGAATGGGCGCATCTCCAAAACGTGTTTCCAAAACGGGCGGTCGGCACATCGTTGCGCGCCCTGGCGATGGACCAGCCGGTATCCCGGCGCAACGAAGCGGTTGATGTCCGACGCGATTTGACACGCCATCTGGCGCGCATCGGCAACAACCTGAATCAAGTTGCGCGCGGCATCAATCGCGCCGTTCTAACCGGCGAGAAGATTGAAGCCGTCAAAGTACTGGTGGAACTGGCAGCGATCCGCGCCGCGATGGAGGAGCTATGGTGATTAAACTTCTTGGCGGCAAAAAGGCGTCCATCCGCTACCAGTTGAAAAATCCCACCGCGCGGATTTTGCATGGCGACCCAGCCGTCACACAGCGGTTGATTGACAGCTCGCACTTTTCCCAAAAATACTGCGGCATCGTTTTGAGCTTTGAGGAAAATATCACCGCTGAAACCGAATCGGCCATCCTCGACGACTTCCGCCATTTGCTGCGCGGCGGGCTGGAGGAGGACGCGCTGGATATTCTGGCGGTTGGTCATGCGGACAAAATTCATCCCACGACCAAGGCCATGCGCCCCGACTACCACATTACCGCCGTCGAAACCGATCTCCGCACCGGTAGGCACATCACGATTTATCACCACCGCCGCGACCATGATCTTTTTTACGCCTGGGAACGGATGATCAACATCAAATACGCCTTGAGCCGCCCCGATGACCCCGCACGCCGCCGCACGATTCAGATTGGCAAAAAACTTGGCCAGAGCCGGAAAGAATTGCTCGCCACCGTTGGCGCGGCGGTTTGCGGTGAAGTGAAAGCCGGACGGATTCAAGACCGCGCCGATGTCATTCGTTTTCTTGAGCAGGCCGGTTTCAGCGTGCCGCGCCAGGGCGAAAATTATCTGACGATTGCCGACAAGGACGGCAACCGGACCCGGTTGAAAGGATTGTTTTATGAACGCAGCTTCGATCACCAGCGACTTGAAACAGGCACAGCAGGAACGGGAGCAGGCAGCCCGGATGAACTCCGAGAAGCTGAAAACCGAGTGGCAAAATTACTTGCGCGCCGAGTCGCAGCATTTCAGAAACTTTATCGCCGAAACCGAGTCGCGATGCAGGAAGCTCATGCGGTTGGCCATGACGGTGACGGCCTTGACGACGCTTCTGGCGTCAGCTTTGATGCTGGCGGCGACATGGAAAACGGCGCGCGCGGAATCACGCCTTCAGCAGTTGCAGACCGAAATTGCGCAGAGCCAGGACAGGCTGGCGCGGTTGCGGGCGGCACAATTCATCCCCAAGGGCCAGCCGTTCAAAACCCAGGGCAGAACCTTTATCGAACTCGAAGAAACAGAGTGAACCATGAAAAACAGCGAACCGGAATTGACCCAATTATTATTGCGCACCTTGGAAGCCTTGGTGCGCGATCACGAACAGCAGCAGCGGCAACAACAGCAATTTTTCGCGCAGCAACAGCAGCAATGGGAACAGCAGGTGGCGACCTTAACCGGGCGGGTGCAGGACTTGCAGCGGCAGTTGCAGACGTTGTCGGCGTCATTGCTGCCGTTGACCGCGCAGTTGGATTCTGTCGTTGCCCTTTACAATTCCTTGCCCAAATCCTGATTCACGAAATCCGCCAGCGGCGGATTTCCCAGCACCCCGTTCGTCCTCAACTGCCGCAGCACAAACTGCCGCTGCCATCTCTATCGTAACTTGAACTTGCCTAAATTCATATATGGAAAACCCAACAGAAAAAATTCTTCGCATTGCCCGCACCTTTCCTTGCCTAAATCGAAAGTTAGCTGGCTGGAACACACCGGCGTTCGATCCGGATAAATTCTTTCAAATGATGAGCGGCGCTTCCCACGGGGAATGGCTGTGCGCCATCATTGTCATCCGGTTGAGAGGCAAGATGCTTGCTGAAAGCGCTTGAATCCGAGTGTCTTGCAGAACAAAAACGATGTGAGCGATATGGGAAAATATCGGGTTTTTTCAGCACATGGCGTGCCATACTCTGGCAAAAATGCGCGCTGGAAAAACTGTTTTTTCGCAGGTCATGGAGTGGATTCACCCGCAACAATTTCGCCGTTGCGTCGAATGCTACCACGGCCACTATCGAGTCCGTAGCTTCCCTTGTTGGGATCAGTTTCTTGCCATGTCCTTCGCGCAATTGACTTACCGAGATAGCCTGGCCGACATTGAAGTCTGCTTGCGCTCGCGACCCGATCAGCTCTACCACATGGGATTTCGATCTCGCATCGCCCATAGCACGCTGGCCGAGGCCAATGGCTCGCGAGACTGGCGTATCTATCACGATCTGGCGCAAGGGTTGATCGCTCGCGCCCGTCGTCTCCACGCCAACGAATCCTTTGGCGTGGAGTTGGAGCAAACGGTCTATGCGCTGGATTCGACCACGATTGATCTTTGCCTGAGTTTGTTTCCCTGGGCGCGCTTTCGTTCCACCAAGGCGGCGGTCAAGCTGCACACGCTGCTGGATTTGCGCGGGCCGATTCCGACCATGATCTCGATTTCCGAGGGGAAAAAGGCCGATGTGAACATCCTGGACGAGTTGCTTCTGGAGCCGGGTGCCTTTTATGTGATGGATCGCGGGTATGTGGATTTTAGGCGACTCTATCGTTTTGTGTTGGCCGGGGCCTTCTTTGTCACCCGCGCCAAGGAGGGCCTGCGGATCAACCGGCTGGAGTCGCGCCCGGTGGATGGAAGCACCGGCGTGCGGGCCGATCAAATCGTTTGGCTGGCCTTGGATAAGAGCATTGAGCATTACCCCGACCGCTTTCGCCGCGTGAGTTATAGAGACCCGGAGAACGGCAAGTTCCTTGTCTTTCTGACAAATAACTTCGATCTGCCCGCACTTACCATCGCCCAGCTTTACAGGAGCCGGTGGCGGGTGGAACTGTTCTTTAAATGGGTCAAGCAGAACTTGCGAATCAAACACTTTTTCGGGACCAGCGACAACGCCGTCAAGACGCAAGTCTGGATTGCCGTCTGCGTTTACGTGCTGGTGGCTATCGTGCGCAAGGAGCTTGAATTGGAACTTAGCCTGTCGCAAATTTTGCAAGTTTTGAGCGTGAACGTATTTGAGCAAGTACCTCTGGCTGAATTGGTTACAAAAACCGCATCGCAAAACGAAACCTCCGATTCACGTAACCAATTGGTATTCAACATGTTTTAACCGGATGACAATGGTTTGGCATCATCTTGCATTTGTCCATGATTTCAACGAGACCAGAGTTTATCTGGACGGCGTTGAAATTGGGACACTGGATTTTTCAGGCGACCCTTCCATCGCTTGCTCACCCGACACCGTGATGTCAATAGGAGCATTTCTCTATACAGACGGCGGGGCATTAGCGCAATCATTCATAGGCGCGATCCAGTGGATTCGAGTTTCATGCGTGGCACGCTATTCAGGCGCGTCGGTAACACCGCCTGTAACCGTGCCACCATCCGACGCTTTCACGCAGATTTTATTCGATTTCAGCGATGTCGCGCCCGGCACGTCAACTGTTTATGATCTCAGCCCAAACCACTTCATCGGAACGGTTGGAGTGGGATTCAGCGGAGCAACAGCCCCCAGTTTTGTCCTGCCAGCGCCACCAACGTTCCAAACAGTGACCCAAGCGAACAATGCCCTGACGCTGACTTGGAGCACTGTCCCAGGACAAATATATCAACTCCAATACAAGGCCAACCTGGCACAGCCGAATTGGATCAACTGGTTCTATCCCTTGGTCGCAACCGGCGGCAACATTACCGTGTCGGACACCGTTGGCCCCAACCAACAACGGTTCTATCGGGTTGTGCAATCGCCGTGACGAAGTGCCACGAAGCGCAAGTTCACCATTATCGGCAAAGGCGAAAAATGAAAAGCGATTTAGGAACGGCGATCATCAAAGGCGCTCTCACGCGCGAGACGAGCGACCTCGCTGTTGACATTGGCCAGATTGAACTCGACAATCTCCTTCCCGCCCTAAAGGAGATTCCAGTCTTCAAAACCATCGTCGCAATCTGTCAAACCTGTGAAAGCATCAGCAACCAACTATTTTTCCGCAAGGTTGCCCATTTCCTAACCAGTTGCCCAAAGTTTACCGAAGCAGAACGGGCGAACTTCCTTCAGGAGGTCAATGATCCAAAACAGTTCAAACGCCTCAGCGACGCTGTCGTTCTCTATCTCAGCCGGCTCGACGACCTGGAAAAGCCTCCCATGTTGGCGAAAGTGTTCGCCGCTTATGTTAGGGGGAAGATTCCCTACGAAGTGTTTAAAAGGCTTGCCGTCGCGATTGACATGGGTTTCATCGAAGATTTAATGGCCTTACCGCAAATTTCCACTATCCCTTCCAGTGGCACCCTCCTACGCGGGCTCCTGCGTACCGGCTTAGTCGAAATCGACGACCAAATGGACCCACTCGCTATTGCTCAAGGTGGTCGGAGGCTATGGCTCGCGTACAAGATTAATGATCTCGGCCACAGCTTTATCAAATGCATGGATGACTAACCAATCCCAGCCCAACGGCCAGCAACAATCTAATGCACCACTAGCTCAATATTCAGCGCCGTATGCGAGGCCAAATCCTCTGCACGCAGGCGGCCTATTCAAGCGGGTATCTGGCTTCCCTGTGTTTGGGAAAGGTCATGATTAAAACGCTTCTCGAAGTTGGTGCGAAGATCACCATTCCCTGGATCGCGTAATTTTACTGCGTACGCAACCAGATGGGTCTGAAGCTCCTTTACCACGCGCGGCGGATCAATTGTAATGCGCGGGTTATATGCGTCATATTTGAACCAATCGTGCGGCAAGGAGCAAACCTCAATATGACCCGCAGCGAGGCTCGCGTGATAAAGACCACAACGCGCGCCGGAATATAGCTCGTTAAGAAAGGCATCGAGATCGCCCGTCGGAATCTTCTCCGCGAGTGTCGGGAAAACGAGCCTCACACCCATTTTAAAATATTTTCCTTTGGGGTCTCCACGTTTAATAATGCCATGATAATATTTCGCGATGGTTTCGAAATAACTCAGGAGGATATGGAGGACAGCGAAGCCAGAGTGTGGCAGCCTGCCGACCTGTTCGGCGATGCCAAGTTGCCATCCCTCTGTGCGATCAACAAAGACGGCGATCTTGTCCTCAAGCGATAACCGTTCAAAATCGTAATTGTAAGCATTCGATGAACCGCCTGAGGCGGCGTTGGCGTCAGGGACTAACGCACTTTGAAAGTCGCTGTCCTGATAGTGAGGCGAAATCCACATGCAACGAAGCTAATCAGGAAGACGCTGTTTGTCAAAGTCGTTTTCGGCAGGTGCTTCGGGACCGCCGACGAGTCGCTGCAGAATTCTCCGGCTACGGTTCTCGTTCCTGCGAGCCTGGCCTCCAAATTCCGCGACGACACATCGGTTGGCTTTGGGGCCTGACTTCGCCAATTCAAGCCGTCTCCACTCCGCTCCACCGCCCGCAGGTATTTCCCCGCGGCCTGAGAGCAGCGGCTTTTGCTCCGGCTCCACGCCCCGCTTCCCTTCCGCTTCGCTCCGCAAAACCGCCGCACTCACGCCGCCCCAGATTCTAGCTTGTCCCTCAGCCTGAAAGCCTCTCCGTTCCGCTTACTCGCCCATTTGCTCCGGCTACGATGCTCGGTCTCGCTCCGCTCGCTCTGTGCGTCTGGGCCTCCTCAAATGGGCGACCGCTCCACTCCGGGCCTTTCAGTCTGAGAGACAAGACATCGCGGCCCCCGCGTGCCGGTTTATATGCCCCCTTGCCTCCCCGCCATAATGCGCGTCTGTCATGGTTCAAGCCCGCCCCTGACCCCGGCATGAACCCCGCCAGCCGCGCCGCTACGCGCATAGTGTGAGGCAATTACCCGTCTGCCCGCCTCATTCAGGTTGTTTTCTTCGCCTTTTTTACGCCCACCATCACCCCACCGTTTGCTGCTCGCTTGTCCGACACCGAGCCGAATTTAGGAGCGAGACAAAAACCGCGCCAGCGTCTCCCTTTTGCCCTTTCGCCACTGTCACGGTTTTAGCTTTCGCCGGGTTTTCAATGCGCTTCGCGCACGGCTTCGCTGTCTCCCATCAAGTGAAGCGAGCAGCAAACGGCAGGGTGACGGACAGCGGATTCAAAAAAAAGCTATGAAAACAACAAATCAGATTGAAGCGTCAGCACCGGCGAATGTCCGGCCATCGTCGGGTTCAAAAACCAGCAATCCAGAACAACTGCATCGGATTGATTTCAGAATCCGTTTCCAGAACCGGGGACTTTCCACAGCGCAAGTTTTGGACATGCTCCATCACGAGACCCCGCGCTTTTGGGAATTGGCCGAAGTGGTTGGCAAGTGGGTTTGGATTCAGTTTGACGACCGGCAGCCCCGGCAGATTACCGCCGCACTTTCTCAGTTTGGTTTCCACTGGAACCGGAAACGCCAACTCTGGCAACACCCTTGCGGGCAGTTTGTCACCGGCAGCGTTCAAGACCCCTGCCAGAAATATCACGCCTATTTTCCGGCAGACGCCAAAGCCGCTTAAAGGAGTTTTTTATGAAACGCACCAGAAAACATTTGAACGACCCGGCGCAAACCTGCCGGATATTGAAGGGAACTGTGGTGGACAATTCTCACTGCGGAAGTTGAATCCCGTTCTCCGAAAAATGTTGGTCTTGGGCGATGGCTTCGGTCAATTGGAGCCGTCGCATCACCTCAAAAGAAAGGCAGTCGGTCAGACTCAGTTTTCGGCGGCGCGATTGGCGGCAGCGTTGCGCGGCCTGCGAGTGCAACCCTTCATCCACAAATTCAACCCGGCACAATGGCAGCATTACGTCCAGGAAATCCTCCACAGCGTCCCAACCGAGCCGGTGCTGCACCAAGGCCCAGGTTTCATGCACCACATAGTTCGTAGTCACCAACAGCCACTTTTCCCGCTCCGCGCGCTCAAATGCGGTCCGGGCAACCGTATGAAAAGGATCGTCCGCGTCCAAAACAGCATAGAACCCCGATGTGTCAACAAAGACAGATTTCACAATGGGGCAACGGCTCAGTCGGCGGCGGCGGCGGCGAATCCGCAGTCGTGATCTTTGGCCTCCGGGTCGGGATTGGCCCGGTATTTGCCGGCTATGTCAGAAATCGTGCGGTGGCGCGAGGCTGGCGGAAGGGTGACAAGATGTTCCATAATAAAATGGGAAACCTCGCGCTGTTCTGTCGGCGGCAACGCTTGAATTTCTTCCAAAATGGCCTGGGCTTTCGTACTCATCGTTCAAACTATACCACCCCCCCATGAAAACGACAAGCCTTGCAATACGCAATCAAAACCGCCCCACGACATCAAAACCGCCGCACTTATGCCGCCCCCGATTCGAGCCTGTCATGGACTCCAATTCCGCTCGCGCTGGCCTTTACGCTCCGCGCCCTTTCCGGCGGCCCGGAAAGGATTTCAGTTTTAACTCGCAAATTTGCCGGATTATGATAACTTCGCACCAACGCGCAAGGCCGGGAAATGCCGTTGGCACTTGCATCCATTTGCATCAGCGTTTGGTCATCACCGTGCCTTTTGATGCGGAAATGGTGGAAGATGTGCGGTTTGCAATGCACTATGATTGGGCAATTTAACGAATTATGAGAATTTTCAGTCAGGGTTCGATTCCCTTCACCCGCTCCATTGTCTTTCTTGATAATGGCGTGAGTTGCCCGCCAAACCATGCGGCGGCACACCTGAAAATGAGGACGCTATGGGGTGTTCACCTTACTCGATGGTTCTTGGTGAAAGCCGCCGCGTGGGGCACTATGGGAACTGTCGTACGAACACCATGCAGACTCTGCCCTTGCGCTTTCAAAACTGGATGGCCGCGCGCATGCGTTCGCGCCTGGGCGCGGGTAAGCCGCCTTTGCGGGCCGAGTTGTTCAGCGTCGAACAGTTGGCGCGTCATGCCAAGGCTCTCGCAGCCAGTCACCAGGTGGTCGCCCGGCGGCATTCCAACCGTTTGCTGGCCCGGTTGGGCCAAAACGAGGACATACTCAGAGCCTTCAATCGCGCGACCCTCGCCGTAAATCCAAGCCGGACCATCACTCCCGCCGCCGAATGGCTTCTGGACAACTTCTACCTGATCGAAGAGCAGATTCAACTGGCCAGGCGGCATCTGCCCCGGGGCTACAGCCGGGAGCTGCCCCGCCTCTTGAACAGCCCTTCCGCCGGACTTCCGCGCGTCTATGACATCGTGCTCGAATTGATTTCGCATGTGGATGCACAGATTGATCCGGGACCGCTCCGCGCCTTCATCGCCGCTTACCAAACGGTGGGTTCCTTAAAACTGGGCGAGTTGTGGGCCATTCCAATTATGTTGCGCCTGGGGTTGATAGAAAACCTCCAGCGTGTCACCAGCCGGCTGACCATCGCCCGGGAGGATCGCGATCTGGCGGACTTGTGGGTGGATCGTTTGCAGGCTATGGCGGAAAAGAATCCATCCCACCTCGTTGTGGTGGTGGCGGACATGGCGAAATCCGATCTGCCCATCTCCAGTTCGTTCGTGGCGGAGTTTTGTCAGCGTTTGTCGCGCCAAAGTCCGGTGTTGCATCTGGCGCGGAGCTGGCTCGAACAGCGGCTCGTTGAACAAGGGTTGTCCATCGAACAGCTTGTCCAACTGGAGAGTCAGAATCAGGCTGCCGATCAGGTTTCCGTCAGCCACAGTATTGCCAGTCTCCGTTTCTTGAGCGCCATGGACTGGAAGGATTTCGTGGAGAGCTTGAGTCTGGTCGAGGAGACTTTGCGGAAAGATCCGGCCGCCGTTTACGGCGAGATGGATTTTGCCACCCGCGATCGCTATCGCCATTCGGTCGAGTTCCTTGCCCGGCACAGCCAACTCCCGGAAGCAGAGGTCGCGCAATGCGCCGTGCAACTGGCCGCCGACAGTGCCCGGCAAAAGGGGCGCGAAGACCGGACCGCCCATGTGGGCTTTTATCTGATCGATAAAGGCCGGTCCATGCTGGGGCGCAGGGCGAATGTGCGGTGGCCCTGGCAAACGATCATTGAACGAAGCATCCATCGTTTTCCGCTGGCGTTTTATGCGGGCGGCATTGGGGTGCTCACCTTGCTCGCCACGTTCGGGTTTATGCGGGAGGCCCAGACGCTCGAAGTGCAGGGATGGAAACTCATTTTCTTCACCCTTGTTTTCCTCCTTTGCGCCA
The DNA here is from genome assembly GCA_963813995.1 of uncultured Verrucomicrobiae bacterium. Classification (GTDB taxonomy): domain Bacteria; phylum Verrucomicrobiota; class Verrucomicrobiia; order Limisphaerales; family Palsa-1400; genus DASRLE01. The sequence goes on from CAWFAZ010000042.1 coordinate 118,121, forward strand.
GCCAACTGGCTGTGGCGTTGATGAACTGGTTGTCCACGCTGCTGGTGAAACCCCGCCTGCTCCCGCGCCTGGACTATTCCTCTGGCATCGCTTCGGATTGCAGTGCGATGGTGGTCATTCCCACGATGCTCACCAGCTTGGAAGGCGTGGATCGCCTCCTCGAGACATTGGAGATTCATCATCTGGCAAATCGAGATCCGCACCTTCACTTCGCCTTGCTGACGGATTTCCGCGACGCACCGGAGGAGATTCTGCCTGGAGATCAAGTATTGCTTCAGCGGGCGCGGGCCGGAGTCGAGAAGCTGAATCAGAAGTATCCTTCCGGGAACCATGCCCTCTTTTTCTTGTTTCACCGGCCGCGCCGCTGGAATGCCGGAGAAGGATTGTGGATGGGGTACGAACGAAAGCGGGGAAAGCTCACGGAGTTCAACGCCCTGCTCCGCGGCGGTTCTCGCGAATGCTTTTCCGAAATCGTGGGAGAGACGGCCATCTTGCCGGCCATCAAGTATGTCATCACGCTCGACACCGACACTCAATTGCCACGCGATGCCGCCCGTCAGCTTGTCGGCACGATGGCCCATCGGTTGAACTGTCCGGAATTCGACGCCTCGCGCGGCATTGTGGCCGAAGGCTACAGCATTCTGCAACCGCGCGTCGGCGTGAGTCTGCCGAGCGCCCGGCGATCCTGGTTTGTCCGGCTTTTTGCCGGCGACGCGGGCATTGATCCTTACACCCGGGAAGTGTCCGACGTGTATCAGGATGTTTTCCAGGAAGGTTCGTTTATCGGAAAAGGAATTTACGAGGTGGATGCGTTCCAGCGAGCCATGAACGGACGCTTCCCGGAGAATACCGTTCTCAGCCACGACTTGTTGGAAGCGTGCCATGGCCGCTCCGCCCTCGTCAGCGACGTGGAATTCTACGAAGAATATCCTTCCCGCTACAACGTGGACATTGACCGGCGTCACCGTTGGATTCGCGGCGATTGGCAGATCACGCAATGGCTCCTGCCGCGGGTTCCCGGTTCTGACGCTCGTCGCATTGCCAATCCGCTTTCCGTGCTGTCCCAGTGGAAGATTCTCGACAACCTGAGGCGCAGTCTCGTGCCCATTGCCCTGGTGTTCCTCATGCTGGGCGTCTGGCTGCTCCTTCCCGAGCTGAGCGGCCTTGGACCGTTGCTGGTCGTTGCAATCATCACGCTCCCCGGATTGTTGTCCACGTTCGTCAACGCGTTTCGCAAGCCGGCTGATGTGCCGTGGGCGATGCATTTGCGGGGAGTGGCCGGGTCGTACGGCCGGCAGCTCGGACAGGTTTTTCTCACCCTGGCATTTCTGCCCTACGACGCCTTCATCAGCCTGGACGCAATCGGACGGACGCTGCTGCGATTGCTGGTGACGCACAAACGACTCCTCGAATGGCAAACGTCGAGTGATTCCGAACGGACAACCCGCGCCGGCCTCACCGGCTTTTACGCCACCATGTGGATCGCGCCGGTTGTGGCGCTGGCAACCGGCCTTTTCCTGGCCACCTGGCAGCCAGCCCAACTGTCTTTGGCCCTGCCGATCCTGGGCGTCTGGCTCGCCGCTCCATGGATCGCCTGGCGGATCAGCCAGCCCATTGAATCTCTGGCGCCGGATTTGACGGCAGAGCAATTGACCTTTCTGAGACGCACCGCCCGCAAGACGTGGCATTTCTTCGAAACCTTTGTCACCGCGGAGGAGAACTGGCTGCCGCCGGACAATTTCCAGGAAGTTCCCGCGCCGACGATCGCTGCACGCACCTCGCCCACGAATATGGGCCTGGCGCTGCTCGCCAATCTGGCCGCCGTCGATTTGGGCCATCTTTCGGCGGGCGGCTTGATTCGACGCACACAAGACACCCTCGCCACGATGCAACGACTCGAGCGTTATCGCGGGCACTTCTACAATTGGTATGAAACGCGAACGCTGCGGCCGCTCCGCCCTCTCTATGTATCAAGTGTTGACAGCGGCAACCTGGCGGGACATTTGCTGACGCTCGGCTCCGGATTGAGGGAACAGGCCGGGGAAAAGATTTTCACGCCCCGGATTTTTGCCGGTCTGCGCGACACGGTGGGGGTTCTCAGAGATTTGGCCCGCGAAAATGCCGCGCTGGCAAAGCTCGACGCGGAATTGGAGAAAGCCCCTTCCAGTCTGCGCGCGGCGTTTGCCTTGTTGGAAAGGGCGGCGAGCCAGGCGAACAAGATCGCTGCTTCGCTGGCGAACGAAGAGGAGGAACTCAAAGGGTGGGGCCAAACTCTGAAGCGGAATTGCGATGCGCATCTGGAGGACATGCTTTTCCTCGCGTCGTGGGTGGCTTTGCCAATCTCAAATCATGGCCGCCGGCTTGAGGAGATGCTGGCCAAACTCGACCAGGCGCCAACCTTGCGCGAGGTCTCGAAGTTTGAGCAATCGCTCTGTCCGTTGATCGAAACGGCATTGCAAGACCTCCCAACGGAACCCGCCCAATTTCGAAAAGAAGAACAAGAACATCTTGCTGAACTCTCGCGCTGTTTGCGGGAAGGCAGCGACCATGCCCGTCAGCGCCTGCTCGCGTTGGAAACCCTGGCCGCGCAAAGCGACGAACTGGCCGCGATGGATTTTACTTTTCTATTCGACCCGGCGAGGGATTTGTTTTCCATCGGGTTCAACGTCACCGACCGGCGGCGTGACACCAGCTTCTATGATCTGCTGGCCTCGGAGGCGCGCTTGTGCAGCTACGTCGCCATCGCCCTGGGGCAAGTTCCGCAGGACCACTGGTTCTCGATGGGCCGTCTGCTCGTCGCGGCGCGGGGCGGGCCGATCCTGGTTTCGTGGAGCGGTTCGATGTTCGAATATCTGATGCCGCTGCTGGTCATGCCCAACTATGAGAACACTTTGCTCGATCACACCTGCAAAGCGGCGGTGCAACAACAAATCGAGTATGGGAAATTGCGCGGCGTGCCCTGGGGCATTTCCGAATCGGGCTACAACCGGACCGACGTTCAACTGAACTACCAATACCGCGCCTTCGGCGTGCCGGGCCTGGGTTTGAAACGAGGATTGGCCGAGGACTTGGTGATCGCTCCTTACGCCACCGCCATGGCGCTGATGATCGCGCCGCGGCCAGCGTGTGAAAACTTGCAACGGCTGGCGGTCGAGGGGCGCGAAGGGGCCTTCGGTTTCTACGAAGCGGTGGATTACACGCCGACGCGTCTGCCGCCGGACGAAACGAGCGCCACTATCCGATCCTTCATGGCGCATCATCAAGGGATGAGCTTGCTGGCTCTGGTGAGTCTGTTGCGGGACCACCCCATGCAACGGCGTTTCATGGCCTGTCCGTTGCTCCAGGCGGCCGACTTGCTGTTGCAGGAGCGGGTGCCCAAGACCGCCGCGAGCGTGCTCTCCGAAGATTTGAAATTGGAGGAATCGCGGCCGCTGGCCGGAAACGGCGAGGCCGTCATGCGGGTTTTCACCAATCCTACACCGCCGGCGCCGGAGGTCCATCTTTTGTCCAACGGCCGCTATCATGTCGTCATCAGCAGCGCCGGCGGCGGCTACAGTCGCTGGCGCGATCTGGCGGTCACCCGCTGGCGCGAAGATGCCACGCGCGATTGCTGGGGAATGTTTGTCTATCTGCGCGATCTGGCGACGGGAGATTTTTGGTCCGCCGCGCATCAACCCGCCTTGCGCGCGACCAAAGGCTACGAAGCCATCTTCACGCAGGCGCGCGCGGAGTTTCGGCAACGTCAGGCCGGCCTCGAAATCCACACCGAGATCAGCGTGTCGCCGGAAGACGACGTGGAGTTGCGGCGCATCACGATCACCAATCGTTCACCCGTGGCGCGCATCATTGAATTGACCAGTTACGCGGAAGTGGTGCTCGCGGTTCCGGCTGCGGACGCGGCGCATCCCGCTTTCAGCAATCTCTTCGTGCAAACAGAATTCGCTCCAAAATCTTCCGCCATTCTCTGCACCCGCCGCGCCCGTTCCCAGGAGGAAAAGCCGCCGTGGTTGCTGCATCTGATGGTGGGTCAAGGCGGCGAACAGGGGGAAATCTCCTGCGAAACCGATCGCTCCCGGTTCATTGGGCGGGGCGGCACCCTGGCCAACCCTGCCGCGATGCAGGGCATTTCGCCATTGTCCAACACCGCCGGTTCCGTGCTGGATCCCATTATTTCGCTGCGGCGCACGGTCTCTTTGCCGCCCCATGAAACCGCCATCATTGACCTGGTTCTTGGCGTGACAGAAAGCCGGGAAGCCGCGCTGGCGCATGTGGAAAAATATCAAAGTTCCCGCATGGCGGACCGCGCCTTCGATCTGGCGTGGACCCACAGCCAGGTGACCTTGCGCCAGCTCAACGCCACGGAGGGGGAGGCCCAACTCTACGGCCGGCTGGCCAGCGCTTTGATTTATGCCGACCCCGCCCGTCGGGCCACCGCCAGCGTGCTGCGCAACAATCGGCGCGGCCAGAGCGGCCTTTGGAGTTATGGCATTTCGGGCGACGCGCCGCTGGTTCTGCTCCGCATCAGCGGCATGGAGAAGATCGAGATGGTCCGGCAGCTTATCCAGGCGCACTCCTACTGGCGCATGAAGGGACTGACCGTTGATCTCGTCATCTTGAACGAGGACGTTTCGGTTTACCGCCAGGCCTTGCAAGACCGGATCACAAGGCTGATTTCGTCCGGAATTGAAGCGCAAATGCTGGACAAGCCGGGCGGCATCTTCGTCCGGCGCCTCGAACAAATTCCCAACGATGATCGAGTCCTGCTGCAATCCGCGGCACGAATTGTTCTGGACGATGAGAAGGGAACTTTGACGGAGCAACTGAAACAGCGAAGTGTTTTGGATCCCCCGGTCCCGACCCTGACGCCCACCCGCTTCAGGTCTGCTGATTTGCCCGCGCCGCTCCCGCAACGCGAACTGATTTTCCCGAACGGCTTTGGCGGCTTTACCCGCGACGGCCACGAATATGTCATCACCCTTCAGCGCGGCCAGATGACGCCGGCGCCGTGGGTCAATGTGCTGGCCAATCCCTGGTTCGGGACGGTTGTTTCCGAGAGCGGCGCTGCTTACACCTGGGTGGAGAACTCCCATGAATTTCGACTCACCCCCTGGAGCGACGATCCCGTCCAGGACACCACGGGCGAGGCTTTCTACATTCGCGATGAGCAGACCGGACAGTTCTGGTCTCCCACGCCGTTGCCCGCGCGCGGCACAACGCCCCATGTCATTCGCCACGGCTTTGGCTACACCGTGTTCGAGCATACTGAAAACGGCATCGCTTCCGAGTTGTGGGTCTATGTGGCGATGGACGCCCCTGTGAAATTCACGGTTTTGAAATTGCGCAATGTTTCCGGGCGTCCACGCCGCTTGTCCGTCACCAGTTACTCGGAATGGGTGTTGGGCGACTTGCGGCATAAAAGCCTGCTGCATGTGCAAACCGAAGTGGACCTCAAGACCGGCGCGTTGCTGGCGCGCAATTATTACAACACCGAATTCCCCGATCGCATCGTGTTCCTTGACGTGAACGATGCAACGCGCACTCTGACCGGAGACCGGAAAGAGTTCATTGGCAGGAACGGAACCTTGTCGCAGCCGGAGGCATTGAAACGCGCCCGCCTTTCCGGCAAAGTCGGTGCGGGGCTGGATCCGTGCGGCGCGGTGCAAGTCACCTTCGATTTGGCGGATGAACAGGAGCGGGAAACGAGTTTTCGCCTCGGGGTTGGCCGCAATCCGGACGATGTGCAGAACCTTATCCAACGCTTTCGTGGCGCGGACGCCAGCCGCATTGCGCTCGAAGGGGTCTGGTCCTATTGGAATCGAACCCTCGGCACGGTGAACGTGGATACACCCGATCCAGCCGTGAATGCGATGGCCAATGGCTGGCTGTTGTATCAGACCTTGAGCTGCCGGCTCTGGGGCCGGACCGGGTTTTATCAATCCGGCGGCGCCTACGGATTCCGCGACCAGTTGCAAGACGTGATGGCGCTGGTGCATGCCGAACCGGCGCTGACCCGGGAGCATTTGCTCCGCGCCGCCGCGCGTCAATTCCGGGAAGGTGACGCGCAACATTGGTGGCATCCACCGGCGGGACGCGGCGTGCGGACGCACTGTTCCGATGACTACCTGTGGCTGCCTTACGCCACCTGCCGTTATGTTTCGAGCGTCGCGGACACCGGCGTGCTCGACGAAATGATTCCCTTCCTTGAAGCCCGGCCGGTCAAGCCGGAGGAGGAATCTTACTATGATTTGCCGAATCGCTCCGAAGAGTCGGCCACGCTTTACCAACATTGCGTGCGCGCCATCGAGCACGGACTGAAATTCGGCGAACACGGCCTGCCTCTGATGGGGTGCGGCGACTGGAATGATGGCATGAATCGGGTGGGAAACCAGGGACGCGGCGAAAGTGTCTGGCTGGCTTTCTTTCTTTGCGACGTGCTCACCCAGTTTGCCCAACTGGCCCGCGCGCACCAGGATCCCGCTTTTGCCGAACGCTGCCTCGCTCAAGCGCGGCAACTGCAACAAAACATCGACCAACACGCCTGGGACGGCCAATGGTATCGCCGCGCCTACTTCGACAATGGAGAACCGCTTGGCTCAGAGACCAATCCGGAATGTCAGATCGATTCCCTGCCGCAAAGCTGGTCGGTCATCAGCGGCGCCGGCGATCCACAGCGTTCCAGTCAGGCGATGAACGCCGTTGCCCAGCGCCTGATCCGGCCAAATGCCAGACTGATCCAGTTGTTCGATCCGCCTTTCGACAAGTCACCCCTGAACCCCGGTTACGTCAAAGGCTACATTCCGGGCGTGCGGGAGAACGGCGGCCAATACACGCACGCCGCGATCTGGGCCGCCATGGCCTTCGCCCTCATGGGTGAAAACGACCGCGCATGGGAATTGTTTGCGCTGCTTAATCCCATCCATCACGGCGGGACTCCCAAACAAATCGCCACCTACAAAGTCGAGCCTTATGTCATCGCCGCCGACGTCTATGCGGTGGCGCCGCACACGGGCCGGGGCGGATGGACCTGGTACACAGGATCTGCCGGCTGGATGTATCGGCTGCTCATCGAAACGCTGCTGGGCGTGAACCTCGAGGGAGATCAACTGCGTCTGACCCCCCGTCTGCCGAAAAGCTGGACGACCTGTAAAATCCACTATCGCTACCGGCAAACCGTTTATCACATCACCATCACCCGGCTCGCCGTTGATTGGGCCGGCGCGCATCAACTCTTCCTCGACGGAAATGAACTTGCCGCGGGAACGGTCCCGTTGGTGGACGACCGCTGTGAACATTCCGTCGAATTGAAAGTCTGGAGTCCGGTCAGCGCCCCCGAAAACCAGGGTGTTCTCCCGGCTGCGGTTTGAGCATTCCCCAAAGGATTGCCTTTCAGTTTGAAAGGCAGTCCTGCACCCACTGACACTTGAGCGTTTGCGAACGATCATTGCTCTGGCGACAGGCGGTATAGTCCCGCGCCGTGGGCGTTAATGACGGGCGCAAATTCGTTCGCGACCAAACCAAGGTCTTTTTGCCGCCACAAATCCCTAACACGAATTTTGCCGCTGAAACCTAGCTCTGACAATTTCACTGGCACTGTCGCCGAAGCTTCGGTCGCGCCTGTTGCGCGCGTGTTGAACAGCGCGACATATTTGTCCGCCGAACCGGGCACGCCGGCGACCCAGCCGTAAAAGCCGTCGCGATGAAACAGTTCACGGTTGTTGGTACTCTTTTGATTCACGGCGATGACCTCGTCGTTGGTGAGCAATGAGAGCGTGAAATCGTCGAGCTTGGTGAGGTCAGCGCCGATCATCAGCGGCGAACGCGCGATGCTCCAGAGCGACATGAGCGTGAACTGCTCGTCGCGCGAAAAATGCGTTTTGTTTTTTCCCATTTGCAGGACGCCAATCGGCAGCATGTCGGCATCGGGAAAATGGCCCGGCCCGCGAAACGGCGTCCAGTCGCGCACGCGGTCGAACTGCTCAAAAAGCAGGTCCCACTTGTCCCAAAAATCATCGCTGATGCGCCATAAGTTGGCGTGCGTGCTGATGTGTTCGCCTGCGCTGACCGGCGTTGCGCCCGGCGACGTGCTGAAAACAATCGCCCGGCCAGTGTGGTCAATCGCTTTGCGAATGGCTTCAATTTCCGCCGTGTGATACGGCCTGGAAAGATCGTCCACTTTCACGAAGTCCAAACCCCACGACGCGAACTGGCCGAAAACCGAATTATAATACTCCTGCGCGCCGGACCTGGACATGTCCACGCCAAACATATCGCTGTTCCAAAGACATTTACTGTTGGTGTCGGCGACATCGGCGGCGGTGCGGCTCGCGCCTTTGATTGGAGTTTTCGCGGCCACCGCCTGACGCGGAATGCCGCGCATGAGATGCACACCGAATTTCAGGCCAAGGCTGTGAACGTAATCGGCCAGCGGCTTGAAACCTTTGCCATTAATTGAGGAGGGAAATTTATTTGTCGCCGGCACAAGCCGTCCCCACTGGTCCATTTCCAGTTTCGCGTCTTTGCGATACTCGAAGCCGTTGGCCAGCGGCTCATACCATTGGATGTCCACAACGATGTATTCCCAGCCGTGGCGATGCAGATTCGCCGCCATGAAATCGGCCTGAGCGCGGGTCTGTGCCTCGGTCACAGTCGTGGCGAAACCGTCCCAACTGTTCCAGCCCATGGGCGGCGTCTGCGCCCAGGACCAGTAGCCGGGACCGGACGCGCGTACCGCAGTCAACCCGCCAAACAGTCCGGCGGAAACGAACATGAGGATGAAATTACGTTTCAGGTTCATAGATTTGTTTCAGCAGTGGATTTTTGAACAAAAATGTTTCAAATTGCAATGCTTCATCTTGATTTTTCTCCGCCAGCAACTTTATTTTGTTTTTGCAATATGCAGATTCTGCTCCGTTACCTCCAAAGGCTGCCCAAGCAGTCCCGCGTCGTGTTGCAGACGTGCCTTTACGGCTTGGGCGCTGGCGCGTCAGCGGTGTTTTTTCAGTTGGGCATAAACTGGCTCTACCGGCTCGGGCTGGCCGGGCTGTCCCGCCAGTCAACGTCCACCTTTCTGATCGGCAGCCTGGCCATTATCGTGGTTTCATCCCTGCTGATGGGCTGGCTGTTGAACTCGTTTTGCCGCGAGGCGGCCGGAAGCGGCATTCCGCAACTCAAGCTCGCCTTCTGGAAAGATTTCGGGATGGTGCCGTGGCGCGTAGCTTGGGTGAAATTTATCGCCGGGATCGTTAGCATTGGCGGCGGCCAGAGCCTCGGGCGCGAAGGACCCAGCGTGCAACTGGCCGGCGCGGTAAGCTCGAACCTGGCCGGCCTGGCTGGCGAAGCCAAACAGAACCGGCGTCTGGCAGCGGCGGCCGGCGCAGCGGCGGGCTTGGCGGCGGCCTTCAACACTCCGCTGGCGGCCACAACGTTCGTGCTGGAGGAAATCATTGGCGACCTGAACAGCCGGTTGCTGGGCGGCGTGCTGCTGGCGTCGGTGCTGGGTGCGCTGGTGGTGCATGGCGTCATCGGCAAGCAGCCTTCCTTCACCCTTACCGGCGCGGATGCGCCGTCGTGGGTGGGTTACTTATTGACCCCTGTGGTCGCTGCCCTGGCGGGCTTGGTGGGCGTCTATTTCCAGAAGGCGTCGCTGGGGTTGCGGGGGCGGATGAAGTCAACCCGTCGGGTTCCCGGCTGGCTGCTGCCGCTGGCGGGCGGGTTGATTACCTGGGGACTGGGCGTGGTGGTGTTTGAGCGGACACAACGGCTGGGCGTGTTCGGCCTGGGTTACGACGACCTGTCCAGCGCCCTGGCGGGCGACATCGGCTGGCAACTCGCGGCGGTGCTGCTGGTCGCCAAGTTCATCGCCACGTTTACCTGCTACGGTTTTGGCGGGTGCGGCGGGATTTTTTCGCCCACGTTGTTCTTCGGCGGCATGACGGGTGTGGCGCTGGCAGGGCTGGTGGGACTGGAATGGCCGATGGCGCGGGCCGACGCGCTGACGCTGGCAGTGGTGGGGATGAGCGCGTGTCTCGGCGCGGTAGTGGGGGCGCCAGTGACGGGCATTCTCATCGTTTTTGAAATGACGCATGAGTTTGCGCTGGTGCCCGTGCTGATGATCGGCGCGCTGGTAAGCCAGGCCGTCAGCCGCAAGATGAACCGGGAGAATTTTTACGATGCGCTCCTGACCCAGGACGGCCACCACATTGAACAGGTGCGTCCGCCGCGCGATTTGCAAAGCTGGCAGCAATTGCCGGTTTCGGCGATAGCGAATTTTCGCCCGGTGATTATCCGCGATCTGGCCCCGGCCAGATTGCAGGACGTTCTGAAGTCGCATCCTTATCAGCGTTTCGCCGTCGTGCAGGAGGACAAACTGGCGGGCATTCTCACGCGCCGGGAAGCCGAGGCGGCGCTGCGGGAAAAACGCGCCCCCAAACTGGAAAGCGCTGCGGCCTGCCTGCCGCACCAGACGGTCCGCAAGCTGCAGGGGTTGTTGGTCGAGTCGCCCAGCAACTTCGTCGTCCTGGTGGATGAGGACGGCGGGAAAATCCTGGGCATCGTCACCCTGCACGATCTGTTGCGCGCCGAAGTCGAGAAGGCCGGGAGCAGCGACTTGTGAAGGCGCGGTTTTTTCCAAACCGTTTGCGGATGGATTTCAATTCCCGCCGTGTTGTTTGCGTCTGTTCATTTATGGGGTATCACTCTTCGAAGCACGCTACGCGACAGGATGGTCCCTGGCGATGGGGTGTTTGCCCCATATTAGTTCGAGTCACGAACTCTTCCCCTATTTCTGGCAAAGCCCCGCCAATTCGGCAGGCAATGTTGGCTCCAATAAGATCATCGCTGCCACAGGATGTGAGCGGCTTCCAGAGGAACCGCAACACCGTCGCGGTGCGGTATCACTCGCGCCGTATAGTCCGATGGCGGGCGGGCCGCGGAAACAACCGCGCTGTAAACGAAGCCGCCTGACGCGCCGGCCAGCGGGCCAACGCGCTTCATTTCCTGCCGCACGAGAGCGCCGCCCATCACACCGTCGGCGCAAAGTTCCACCCGCACCGCCTTGGGGTCGAGGTCATTGAGAAAGACCTGGACCTCAAATACGTGCTGCCCGCCACGAGTTTCCGCTTTCACTTCGCCGAAGCGCAGCGCGGGCCATTTCTTTTCCAGACCGTGCCGCCAATCGACCATTTGCCTGCCGATGGCGCCTTTATTGGCCATGCGCAAATGGCAGGCGGCAGCAAGCGGGAGATAGTGTTCTTCGGTGTATTCGCGCACCGTGCGGTTGGCGGAGAAGCGCGGTGTCAACCGCGCCATGCTTTCCCGCATCCGCGCCACCCAGGCCGTGGGAATGCCCTGTTCGTTGCGGGCATAAAACTCCGGGATCACCTCCCGTTCGAGCCGATCGTAAAGCGCCGCGGCTTCGGCCGCGTCCCAGGCCGGATCGTCGCCGTGCTCCTGGCCGTCCCCCAACGCCCAGCCCAATTCAGGCGCGTAAGCTTCCGCCCACCAGCCGTCCAACTCCGAGAGATTGATGCCTCCATTGACGAGCACTTTCATGCCGCTCGTTCCACATGCCTCCCAAGGCCGGCGAGGTGTGTTGAGCCAGACATCCACACCCTGCACCAAGCGTTCGGTCAATTGCATGTCGTAGTCACTCAGGAAGACCGCATGAGGACGGACCCCGGGTTGGCGAATGAATTGTATCCATTTCTGGATCAGGGACTGTCCCGCCTGGTCTGCCGGGTGGGCCTTGCCAGCGAGGATGAGTTGCACCGGATGTTGAGGATTGGATAACAGGCGCAGCAGTCGCTCGGGATCGCACAGCAGCAGGTTCGGTCGTTTGTAGGCGGCGAAGCGGCGCGCAAAGCCCAATGTCAACGCGTTGGGATCGAAGAGGCGCCTTGCATCCTCAACCGTCTCGGGCGGCGCGCCGGCGGCGGCATAGTGCCGGGCCAGGCGCTCGCGAGCATATTCAACAAGAGACTTTCTGGCGGCGGTGCGAAATTGCCAGAGATCGGCATCGGAGACGCGGCGAATGTCCCGCTCCAAGGTTTCCATAGTCCCCAGCCAGCGGTTTTTTCCACAGGCATTCGTCCAAAGATCATCGGCTGCCGCCGAGTCCCAACTCGGCATGTGAACCCCATTGGTCACATGTCCGACAGGCACTTCGTCCGCTGGCCAGTGTGGAAAGAGAGGTTCAAAGAGATGCCGGCTGACTTTCCCATGCAAGCGACTCACGCTGTTCACGGCCCCGCTCCCCCGGATGGCCAGCCAGGCCATGTTGAAACTCTCCGACGAGTCGTTCGGGTTCTGGCGGCCCAGGGCCAGTAAATCGTGGAGTGTAATGCCAAGCTTTTCCCTGGCGTACCGACCGAGGTATTGCTCGATGAGAGCCGGAGTGAAACGGTCAAAGCCGGCGGCCACTGCCGTGTGGGTGGTGAAGAGGTTTCCCGCTCGCGTGACGGCCAGCGCGACGTCAAAGGGCTGCGCATTCTCTTGCATGAAGCTGCGCGCCCGTTCCAACACGGCGAAGGCCGCATGTCCTTCGTTCAGGTGACAGACTTCGGGCTTGAGGCCGAGCGCGGCGAGCAGCCGCCATCCGCCAATACCGAGGAGCAGTTCTTGCACGAGGCGCAACTCCGGCCCGCCCCCATATAACTCGCTCGTAATGCCTCGATGAGCGGGAAAGTTCGCCAGGTCATTGCTGTCCAGCAGGTAAAGTTTGACTCGACCGACCTGGACCTGCCAGGCGCGCAGCCAAACCGAGTAACCGGGCAAGGCGATCTCCAAGCGCAACCACTCGCCGTTGGGCTGGCGCACCGGCGTGATCGGCAACTGTCCGGGGTCGTTATAAGGATAGAGGGCCTGTTGCGCTCCGTCCTTGTCAATCATCTGGCGAAAATACCCTTGCTGGTAGAGCAGTCCCACGCCGACCACCGGCACGCCCAGATCGCTGGCGGTTTTGAGCTGGTCCCCGGCCACATTGCCAAGCCCGCCTGAGTAAATGGGCAGCGCTTCGCTCAACATGAATTCCATGCTGAAGTACGCGACGCACGTCAAAGGAGCCTGCGGATGATGTTGCTGAAACCACGCCGGCGTCTCTTCCGCCTGATGCTTGGTTTGCAGCAGGTCATCAACGTTCTTACGGAAGGCAGGATCGGCCAGCACGCGCTCGAGTTTGTCCCGCGAGACCGTTTGCAGGACAACCCAGGGGTTCTGTGTGAGTTCCCACAGCGCAGGATCAAGCTGCCGCCACACTTCGTCGGCGCAATGATTCCACGACCAGCGCATGTCCAGGGCCAGCTCTGCCAGGGAATCGAATCCATCGACTTCCGTGGGCAGAAGGCTGTATATCGGGTGGCTGACAGGCGTTTGATTGCTCATGGTTTCTCCTCCAAAGCCTGGCTGACAATCGTCTGGGCCTCCTCCTGGATGCGGCGCAGATGATCCGCTCCCCGGAAGCTCTCCGCATAAATCTTGTAGATATTCTCGGTCCCTGACGGACGCGCGGCGAACCATCCGCTCCCGGCCGCCACTTTCAACCCGCCGATGGGAGCGCCGTTGCCCGGCGCCCGGGTAAGGACAGTCTGGATTTTTTCGCCCGCCAGCTCGGTAATCTTGACCTGCTTGGGTGACAGTTTTGCCAACAGTTCCTTTTGATCCGGAGTGGCCGGCGCCTCAACGCGGTCATAGCAAGGCTCTCCGAACTCGCGCGTCAAGTCGTGGTAAATTTCGCCGGGATCGCGGCCCAGCCGGGCCGTGATCTCCGCCGCCAGCAAAGCCGGGACAAATCCATCTTTGTCCGTCGTCCAAACGGCGCCATCCAGACGAGTGAATGTGGCGCCTGCGCTTTCTTCGCCCCCGAAGCCAAGCGAACCGTCGAGCAAACCATCCACGAACCACTTGAAGCCAACCGGCACCTCGAATAGCTCACGGCCAAGCTTCGCGGTGACGCGATCAATCATCTGGCTGCTCACCACTGTTTTGCCAACCGCCGCTTCCTTGCGCCACTTGGGCCGGTGTTGAAAAAGATGGAAGATGGCCACGGAAAGATAGTGGTTGGGCGGCAGCAATCCCGCGCTTTTGGTGACAATTCCGTGCCGGTCATGGTCTGGGTCGCAGGCGAAGGAAAGGTCAAAACGGTCTTTCATCCCTATCAATCGCTGCATCGCGTATGCCGAGGAAGGGTCCATCCGTATCTGACCATCCCAATCCACGGTCATAAAGCGAAAGGTGGGATCGACCTCTTCGTTGACCACGGTGAGATTCAAACCATAGCGCTCGGCGATTCGTCCCCAATAATGCACGCCAGCGCCGCCAAGGGGATCAACACCCAGCCTGAGCTTCGAATCGCGAATGGCTTTCATCTCAACCACGTTGCCGAGATCGGCAATGTAGGCGCTGAGATAGTCGCGCCGGTGCGTCGTCGAAGCGCGCAGGGCCTGCTCGTGGGGAATTCGTTTCACCCCTTTGAGCCTGGCTCCGAGCAGCGCGTTCGCCTTCGCCTCGATCCAATCGGTGACGACCTTGTCCGCCGGCCCGCCATTCGGAGGATTATACTTGAAGCCGCCGTCCTGCGGCGGATTGTGCGAGGGTGTGATGACAATCCCGTCGGCGAGTCCGCTTTTCCGCCCGCGATTGTAGGTCAGGATTGCATGAGAAATCACCGGGGTCGGAGTGTATTCGTCCCCTTCGGCGATCATCACCTCGACACCATTTGCCGCCAGCACCTCGAGCGCGGTGGCGCAGGCCGGAACGGAAAGCGCATGCGTGTCAATGCCGAGAAACAGCGGGCCATCTATCCCCTGCCCTTTTCGATACAGGCAAATTGCCTGGGTGATCGCGAGGATGTGCCATTCGTTGAACGCCCGCTCGAACGACGAACCTCGATGCCCGGAGGTGCCAAACGCGACGCGTTGGGCCGGCACCGTGGGATCGGGCACTTCGGCATAGTAGGCGGTGATGAGCCGCGGCACATCGACCAGAATTCCGGGTGGCGCCGGCTTTCCGGCAAGGGGACTTGTTTTCATGGCGTTTTCTTCGATGACGCATTTTCGAGCGCCGCCACTTTGGCCAGACGGCGACAATGACGCTCCGCGCCACTGAATCGCGCGTCGAGAAATGTTTGAACCAATTCCCAAGCGAGTGCGGGACCGACTACGCGACCTCCGAGGCAGATCATGTTCAGATTGTCGTCCTCGACGCCTTGGTGCGCCGAAAAATGTTCATGAATCAGGCAGGCCCGAACCCCCGCCACCTTGTTCGCAACGACCGATGCCCCAACACCACTTCCACAAATGGCCACGCCGCGCTCCACCTCTCCGCGGGCAACCGCGCGGGCCAGCGGCACGACAAAATCCGGATAATCATCGTCCAATTTCAGTTGCAGGTCGCCGAAGTCAATTACCTCATAGCCAGCCGCGCGCAACTTTCCAACGAGAAGTTCCTTCAATTCAAATCCGCCATGGTCCGCAGCGACGCCGACGCGATGGATTGTTGCCCCGAAAGCTTTCGGGGTTCCCGCCACACCCTTCAGCGGCTCTGTTCCATTCATAATGCGAAAATAATCACGGTAACAGTACGAACACTATGGGGTAAAACCCTATCATGCACGATGGGAACCTCAAGTTTTTTACCATGCGGCGCAAGCTTCTGGTCGCATCTTGACACTGCTACCGGTGTCCGGCGGATGGGGGTATGGAGTCCCGGCTTCAGCCGGTAAGGCGTTGACAATTTTAAGCGGGTGAAAAATTTTTATGCTCCCTTCCTTTCGTGCGCCGCGCCGCCTGAAGGCGGGACTCCCAACTCCTTGCGGAACGAGCACGGCACAGCCCCGGAAGCTTTCGAGGCACTCCACCGGTGGCAGTGTACGGATGCACCCTTTACCATGCGGCGCAAGCTCCTAACGGGGCGGTTAAGCTGCGTTTACGGCTCCAAGATGACTACTCCGGCATTGGTTTTGTTCAGAAAATAACCGCCGCCATTGGTTCCATTGAGCAAAATCACGCCGTATCTATCAATCTTGCGCTTCAGGCTGGCTTGACGCATTTGATCATGCTCCGCTCCGGCCATGCCTTCCTCAACCAATCTTTCATTGTCGCTGCGCCCCTCGTCGTCCTCATCGGCACTGGGGGCCTCTGGCACTTTGTGTCCGGTTGAGCCGGGCACTGGGTCCCAACGTTCGGATTCGGGCGCTGATTCAAGCACGGCTTCTTTCGGGTCTGTGTCCGGTTCACCCGTCAATTCCCGTTTGGCCTGTTCCCAATCGGACTCCAAAATGTTCCGCGCGGAACGGCCATTGATGACTGCCAGTTCAACTGCGCGCTCTCGCACCATTTTGCGCGTCACCGTACCAATGCCGGCGGAATTTTCGGTCAAGGTCCCCTCCTTCAATGGATTTGTTTTCATGGGCTGATAATTACCTTCCGTGAGAAAATGATTGTGGGTTATGCGACGTTTTCATCTGGCGCTCGCCGCGATCCTCGCGCGTGTCGCGGGATTTGGAAAAAATGTTGTCCCGTTTTTGAGGCTTTGGATTTGGGGTGGCTTCCCTGGGATTAGTCCGCATTCGGTGAAGTGTTTGTGGAAAAACAGCCGTTTGGGGTGTTTGCACAAGTTTGGTGATGGATGGTTTCATAAATTCTGTCTTCACTTGGTCGCCTGTGAATTTTGTTTTATGTCCGGTTGTGAAAGCCATGCACACGGGTGAGGTTGCGTTCGGCGAGCAATTGCGCCTCGGCCTCCAGCCAGTGCTGCACATCGCGCCCGGGTCTCGAACCCTCGTTCAAATAACTGAAGTAAGCCCTTCTGGCCACTTCGTCCGGCGACGGGGTAAAATCAAATTCGTTTCGGTTTAAGTCCGCAGCCGCGGTTGACCTTGTTGCACTGGCCGTATTTTGGTTTTGGGGGTATTTATTGTGTTTCATAAAAGGAGAATGGGCTGGGCGGCGTCAATCTGCCGCGCCGACCGGAGCCTAATGGTGTGCCGGACTCTGCTCGACGGCTTCCCTGGTCAAATTCACGAACACCGTGGACTCTTCGTAACTGATCCGGTCAACTTTGCTCGTCGGTACCTCCACCTCACTGCCCGAAAGCCGGTGACCGGTTTTGATGACCAGTTGACGAATCGCCCAGCTCCGGGCGTCCATCATAAAATCGCAGACGTGGCCGATCGTTCCATCGCTCGCCTTGATATGGTAACCGTTCACGGCTTGCGTGTTCCGCAGATGAGCTTCGGCTGGTTCGGGTTGCCGGCCGCTGGCAGTGGCTGATTTGTTCGGGAGCGGTTTTGCCGGCAGTTCCATAATCGGAAAGCCGCTCATGCCCCACAACCCGTCACCCTCCCAATAGGAGGGCCAGCCGTAATATCGGTAATACTCCTCTTCGTATTGTCGCGACACCGGCTTGTGCGAATCAATCGAAGGGCTGCCCTCAATCTGTTTACGGGTCAGATTCACCAGCACGAGTTTCCCGGGCTGATAGAGACCGCCGAAGGCATGGGGCGAAATGAGCACCAGGCGCCCCGTCAACCACGAACCCGTATCCGCGACCACATAACGAACCGCCCAGCTCTGATCGTCAAAATAAAAATCCTTCACATGGCCAATTTCGCCGTCTGACGCGCCGAGTTTGTCTCCGTATAATTGTTTAATGCTTTGTAACATAGACTTGTCTTTCCTGTAAATTATGCGGGCCACAGCCCGGGAAAACAACTTGCCCGGCATTCGATCCGCTCAACCGCCAACCCTCGCCGCCGGTGGATTACAGCCCAACCTGTTCAAATCCTGCCCAGCAAAAGCAGGACAACCAGAACAACCAAAAGCACGCCCACTCCGCTGCTCGGGTAATATCCCCAACTGCGGCTGTGCGGCCAGGCAGGGAGCGCGCCGATCAACATAAGAATCAATGCAACCAATATAATAGTTCCTAACATAATGTTCCTTTCAATGTGCGAATATGCACGGAATAAGAGTAATCCAAAAACGCGCCGGCGCTATGGGGTGTTACCCCACCCGCGGATTTTACAAATTTAATTAAATTCTGTCCCGATCGCGGCTCTGTGAGCGGAACGCCAGCCAGAGGGTGGAAATCAAGCCCGCGCCTTTGAGGATGATTTGCAGCCAGGAACGTTTCCCGCCGGCGTCCGCGGGCTTGCCGCGCTGGAAGGCCGCCAGGCCCGCCACCAGCACCGCGGCTGACGAGGCGATCGAACCGAAGGATTTGGCGCGGTCGGTGAGCGTACGAACGTCCGCCCTCAGCGCGACCATATCCCCCACCAGTTGGGCGCGGTTGAGTTCGCTTTCCGCAAGCAAAAGTTGTTTGCGCGATTCGAGCGGGTTCATTCGAGGATTCTTTCCAAACAGGCACGGTCCTTTCGGAGTTGATCGAGTGAGGCCGAAAGCGTCTGCCAGTCACGCAGCAGTTTTGTGAGGCGCCAGCAAAGACAAACCCCGGCCGCCCCGTAGAGGCCGGTCAATGTCAGGAGGACGGCCACGGGTGAGCAAGCCCACAACAAAACCACGATGGCAGCCGTGAGCGTAATGCCAGCGAGGAGACCAAACGCCGCCACACCGAGAGCCAAAAGGAAGGCGTGGAGGAGACGTTCGCGCTCCTCCTGCACTTCCACCGTAAACAGTTCGAGCCGGTTTTCGCCGATGGTCAACAGCCGCCCCGCAAAATGCTTCCAGGTCGCGGTCAGATGCCTGAAGCTGACAGTGGATTCTTCCATAGCGCAATCAATCGCGGTTGCGGGAGCACCGGCGGGCGAGGAGATAACCGATGATTGCCCCGACACCAACGCCGATGGCGATTGCTTGATAGGGATGCTCATGCACGGCCTCGTCGGCAGCTTTCGCGCCTGCGACCGCTTTGTCGCGGACATTGCCCGCGATTTCCCTGGCGCGTTCCAGCGCGGCGGCGAGGCGTTTGCGGGCTTCCCCGACTTTTTCTCCGGCTACGTCGGCGGTGGCGGCCATCAAGGCGCGCGCATCTTCGGCCAGTTGGCCCGTGTCATTACCAGTTGCTTGTGTTTGTTTGTTCATATTTTCTGTGTTTTCTGTTTGTTTTGCGTTTTCAGCAGCTCAGTCAGATTTCGGCGGGGATGAGTTCAAACCCGACAGCGCTCCCAAAATGGTCTTTTGCACCGCCGGATTGAAAAGATTCCCCAAGTGCCCGCCCTGCTTGAAAACCGTCAATTGTTCCGGGGCAAACGTGGCGTGGAGCCAGGCCAGGTCCTCGTCCGCCAGGAGAAAATCGTTTTGATTGACGATGATGCGGATCTTGGGGTTGGCCCGCAGACCGGCGTCATACGTCCGCAAATCACCGGCTTTTTTCAGCGCTTCCGCCGCCGGCGACGCCATGCCCCGGGTCTGATAATATGGAATCACAAACTTCTCGAAATAATCCTGGTAGGAATACTGAAGGATTTCCCGGTACACCGGCTCCCGCCTGAAATCCAGGATCGGGTGGCGCAGGACTCCCTGGTTGTTTCGCCGCTGACTGCTGAAAATAACATCCCGCAGCATGAATCGAAACGTCAGTCCGATGAGAAACTTGGATTCAATGGCGTTGAAGGGCAGCGAGGTTTGCGGCGTGAGTTTGTTCTTGCTCATGGCGGCCACCTTCAAAAAGGTGTTCTCCGTGTTGTCGGTTCGTTCGGCGGCCGGCCAATCCAGGGGCGCCCGGTAAAATTCGTCCAGCATGGAAACCCCATGGAGCAATCGGACCGGGGTGTTGATGGCGACATAGCGGTCAAATTGAATCAACGGCAACTGATTCGTCGGTTCGGTGGCCGCGACGTATAAGGAATCGAATGCTCCCATGGAATAGCCCATCAACGCTTTGCCGCCCAAACGGCCTGGATACAACGCGTTCAAGCGGTGGTCAATCCCGGTAAGAGCGACGTGCAAATCGTGACCGTCCACCGGCAGATAAGCCGGCATCGCCGCGGTCGAAGCGTGTTCCATGAACTCGGAGTTGAAGGGGCTGCTGATGCACACGGCGGAGAAGCCGTTATTGTACACCAACTCCGCCAGCGCCAGGGACGTTTCGGCCAGCCGATGAGAGCCCAGGCCGGGAACAATATAAACCACGGGCGCTTTTCCCGGTTGCAACCAAAATGTAAATTTTAACCTTCCGCCCGTCGCCGGAATCCAAACCGACCGGGTCTTGCCACGGTCCGGGAATTCAGGATCTTTAAAGGTGAAGAAGACGGATTCGAGGGTTTCCAGCGAGGCTTCGTCCTGTTTTCCCTTCACCTGGAAATCCGCCACCCGGTTTTCTCTCACAAACGTCCAGGCATACTGAATCTCGGAATACGGGTCCATTTCGGCCTTGCTGAAGCGCACATATTCGTCCACGGTGTCGGCGAGATCGTTATACATGACCGCGTAGGTGAAATAAGTGTAGGGGCCGAGATAAGTCAGCGGATTGTTTGCGCTGAATTTGTAGGGGGAAATATAGAGCAGCGGGTTGGCGGCTGTGTCGGCGGCCCAGCCAAGGGTGTCCCGTTCATTGCTCGGCCCCAAAAACGGCAGCATCAGGAAGCAGTCCGGCTTCCAGCCCCACTGGCCGAATGTCTGGCCAAAATCCGCGTCCGATTTCAGAATCTTCCATTTGGCCGCCACGTCCCAGAACCCGGCCACCCCGACGGTGGAATTACAAAAAAAACGGTAAGTTTCATCGCGTGCTCCGCTCCACTTTCCCTGGAGCAGATTGTTGATCAATCGTCCCGGATAAGTGAGGTTCCTGCCAAAATCACCGATGCCCGTCCGGACTGGTTTCACGACGATAAACCGATAAACCCTGCTGGTCGGCTTGATGACACCGGTCATCAGCTCCTTGTTGAAAGCCCACATCACCCGATTCACCGGTTCGATGGGGTCGGGGACGGATTTGGGGAGAACAACGGTCTGCGCCGACGGCGGTTGCATGAAGCCAACGGCTGGCTGCTGCCCGTGGGCGAACGGCCAGAGGCACAACGACAGAACCACCAGCGTCGAACTTCGAATTCTCCGGCCCAATCGGTCTTTCAAGTCGCTTGCCTTCCCGGCCGTGAGGTGAAAATGCCGCAATCCTGCGTGGCCATCTCGATTTGATGGCGTCGAATTTCAATTAATTTGACTGCTTCTTCCCTCCAATTGATCTGGATTCCGGTTCGAATCGACTGTAACGGCGGCGGTTGAGCCGCGGCAGACCACTGGGTGTGAAAATCGTTGAGCAGGGTGTTCATATCTTTGCTCCCAAGTTGAAGTCTTCAAGAAATCACGATGCGTTGTTGTCCGCGAAATTCAATCATGTGAGACTTGACGGCGAGCCGGATAATTCCTTCGGCCCTGCGTTTGCCCCAGGCGCGGTAACCGCCTGCTACAAAATCACCGAAGGTCAACGGCTTCTTTTTGGGATTTGTTTTCATAGGGAGAGGCCAGGCAGATGGATGGGTTGCGCTCATGGTTTCGGCGACGGTTCCTGCGGGGCGAACCCTTCGGTGATTGCCTGGAGTTCGTCCAGTTGGATGAGGTCTTTGACGTATATGCTGGTGGATGCGGCGGGCATTTTGCCGTCCTTCCTGGTGAATTGTTCACCGGCGGCAATGATGGTTATTCCGTTTTCACCCATCAGTTTAAGGGGGATGACGGAGCCAATAGCCGAGACATGAGTGCCATCGGCGGTGATGATGTACCTGCCAACGCCGCTGCCTTCCACCACTGAGCGGCCGGCCGCATTCCGGATTTCCAATGTGCCGCCCGCCACCGCAGAGCGGACAACGATGAAGATCCTTCCCGTGCGAAGGTCCAGCAAAGTATGCTCGGCCGGCATGCCGTTCTTGATGGTTGCAGCCATTTTTTCGAGTTTTATTTCGGTGCCAGCCTGGAGGCGGACGGTGGTTCCAGTGCGCCGCATAAAGAAATCTGTCCGCGCATTTTCGCCCGTACGGATGAAGGCGCCTTGCTCAAAAATATGGCCGCGTTCGAAATTGGTGAAGGCAACGCCATCTTCGGAGAAGTCGCACTTTCCCCGGACCGAAAGGGTCACAGCATTGGGTCGAGCGGCGTCGTCCGGAGATTGGAGCCGCGATTCCGGGGCTTGTTTCACCTCCTGGGCATTGATTGCCGCGGGCAGACATAACTGCAACAGGACCATGAGGATGGCCGCGCGCAGGACGTTTTTCACCGTTCCCAAAAACTCCACGGCGGTATAGGGTTTGAGCAGCGTGGCGGCGGGTTGGAGCCAGGGGTGCCGGGTGAATTCCTCTTTTGGCGATGATCCGGTGGCCATAATGACCGGCAGGACCACGCGGGCGGCATGCAGTTTCTTGATCAACTCAACGCCTGACATCTTCGGCATGTTGTTGTCAGTGACCATGAGGTCATAGCTGTTCACTTGAAGAGCGTCCCAAGCGACAGCCCCATCTTCGGCGGCGTCCACATGGTAGCCGGAGTCAATCAACATTTGAATGTTGAGATGGCGGATGAACGGCTCGTCATCCACCACGAGAATGCGATGGGGCGGACTCGCCTGGCATCGAAGTCCTGCGCCCCCCGACCCGCCCGTTTGCCGGATTTCGTCATTTTTCATGGCATGATAATAGCTTGCAAAACCTTGCGGGCGCTATGGGGTGTTCACCTTATGTGTAAAGTCGAGTTTGGCAATCATGCTTGCCGGCTCCATGGTGGTGTTCAGCCCCTCCGGGATTTTTGTGAAGCCGAATGTTGTCTGCGCGGCATCCGGTTTCGGAACGCCTGGTTGATCCAGCACTTCCCGCAATTTGTGCGCCAGCGCGGACGGCGTGAACGGTTTTTGCAGAAGCGCCACGCCTTTGTTCAACACGCCTTGATGGACGATGGCATTCTCGGTGTAGGCGGATGTGAAAAGAATCCTGGTGTGGGGATATAAAACCCGCACGCGGTCAGCCAATTCCTTGCCGCTCATATGCGGCATGACGACGTCGGTGAACAACAAATCAATGTGTCCGGTGTCATGCTGCTGTTTCAGGCTCAGGGCTTCGATGCCATTGGCTGCCGCCAAAACCGTGTAACCCAGTCGTTTTAACAATGTCGCGGCCATCTCGCGCAAGGCGGGATCATCCTCGACCAGCAGAATGGTTTCCGTCCCGGGCGGCAAGGCAGGCGAGTCAAGACGCTGGAGGGGAATCTTCGTCTGCGGTCCAACTTGCGGCAGATAAATTTTGAAGGTGGCGCCCCGGCCAGGTTCGCTATAGACGCTGATATGACCGCCGCTTTGTTTGATGATGCCGTAACAGGTGGACAATCCCAAACCCGTACCCTGACCGACGTCCTTGGTCGTAAAAAACGGCTCGAAGAGGCGCGCCTTTACTTCCTCATTCATGCCTGCGCCCGTGTCCGTGATGGCGAGCATCACGTAGTCGCCCGGTTTCAATTCTGGATAGCGGCCCACAGTCTCCTGGTCGAACGAGACATTCGCGGTTTCCAACATGAGCTTGCCGCCGTTGGGCATGGCATCGCGCGCGTTGAGCACCATGTTCATGATGACCTGTTCAATCTGTCCGGCGTCCACCTTCACCGATTTAAGTCCGGCGAAAGCAGCAATGTGCATATCCGTTTCGCAGCCGAGTAAATGGCGCAAGGTGCCTTCCATGCCGGCGAGGACGGAGTTCAGATCAAGAATTTCAGGCTGGAGAATTTGTTTGCGCCCGTACGCCAGAAGCTGCCGCGTCAAGGTCGCGGCCCGGTCGGCGGCTTTGCCGATTTCGGTCGCGTTTTGGCACAAGGGATTTCCCGGGGGGAGATCGTTGAGCAGCAATTCACTCTGGCCGATGATGGCCGTCAGGATGCTGTTGAACTCGTGCGCGATGCCGCCCGCCAGTTTGCCGACGGTTTCCATTTTCTGGGATTGAAATAATTGGGCCTCGAGCCGTTTGCGCTCGGTGATGTCCATATATGTTCCGAGCAGGCCGCTGATCTCCCCCTTCGAACTGCGCAGAGGTATCTTGCTCGTAAGAATCGTGATGGTGTTCCCCTCGGGGGTCGTCTGGGATTCTTCGATGAGCAGCTTGGAACAGCCGCTCTCGATGACCTTGCGGTCATCGCCGCGATATTTTTCCGCCTGATCACGCCATCCCATCTGGTAATCATCCTTCCCAATGATGTCCTTCGGATCGGCAAATCCCGCATCGCGCGCGAAGACCGCGTTGCATCCCAAGTAAACGAGATTCTTGTCCTTCCAGAACACCCTCACGGGTATCGCGTTGATAATCCCCTCGATGATCTGCTGTGATGCGCGCAGCGTTTCTGCCGCCCGCTTGCGCTCGCTGATGTCGCGAACGGTGGCTTGGAGCATCACCTTTCCCCCCTGTTCCATCCGGGTCAGGAGCACGTCGGCGGGGAACTCCCCGCCGTCGAGCCGCCGGTGCGTCCACTCGAAGAAGTGGGAGCCTTCGCGCAAGGCCGTCTCTATCATCTCCCTGGCTTTCCCGGCAGAAGCGCGCCCGTCCGGCTGGCGATCGGGAGACACTTCCCCAGGCCCGTAAGAAATGAATTGCTCCTCGTTCTTTGCCCCGAACATCTTCACCGTTGCCGGGTTTCCGGAGGTGAACCTCCAGGAAGGAGGCTCCAAGGTCATGATGGCGTCACGGGAGCTTTCGAAGAGGCCCTGGAATTTCTGCTCGCTTTTGCGCAACGATTCTTCCGTCCGTTTGCGCTCGGTGGTGTCGCGCACGATCGCCACCAAATACTCGAGGTCAAGCGTGACGTGCGACAGGCTCACCTCCACCGGATAGGTCGTGCCATCCTTGCGCCGGTGCAGGGCTTCCGCCGTGGCATGGCCCTCTTTCTTCATCCGTGTGTCGGCGGCATCGAACAAGGCGCGACTGCCCTCCGCCGTCACATCGAACGCCGTCAACGCCAGCAGCTCGTCGCGGGTGTAACCCAGTGCCCGACACCCGCTTTCGTTGACATCCAGGAAACGCCGCGTTGCGGGATCCATCACATAGATGCCATCACTCGAGTGGTCAATCAGCGCGCGGAACAGTTTGAGCTTTGCCTCCGCCCGCTTGCGCCCACTGATGTCCTGTTTGATGGCAATGTAGCGCGCGATCACACCGTCGGCGTTCCGCAACGGGGTGATCGTCATCTCTTCGACATAGAGGCTGCCGTCCTTGCGGCGATTGATCAGTTCCCCGCTCCAGACCTGACCGGAGGAAATCGTCTGCCAGAGATTTCGATAGGACGCCTCATCTTGTTTGCCGCTTTTAAGGAGGCGCGGGTTTTGTCCGACGACTTCCTGTGCCGTGTAGCCGGTCAGTGCCGTGAAAGCGGGGTTAACCGATTGGATCGTGCCGTTGTGGTCGGTAATCACGATGGCATTGGCTGCCGCATCGAGTGCTGTGGTCTGCACGCGAAGTTGTTCCTCAATGCTTTTGCGTTCGGTTATGTCTGCTTGCAAAGCTTGGTTGGTTTTGCCCAGTTCCGCAGTGCGCCCGGCGACCCGGCTCTCCAACTCTTCCATTTTTTGCCGGGTCTGTTGGTGCAACCACCATTTCTCCGTGAGCGCGTGCGCCAATTGGAACGCTTCCACGGTGTCAAACGGCTTTTTCAGAATGAGCAACCCATCCCGATTGCCGATCTTTTTAAACATCTCCTCCCACGAATAATCAGCGTAGGCCGTGCAGATCACAATTTGGATGTCGGGGTCAATTTCCAGAATTCTCCGCGTTGTTTCCACGCCGTCCCAGCCGGGTGGCATCCGCACATCCACAAAAGCCATCGCGTAAGGACGCCCGGTTTCAAGCGCCTGCTTCACCAGCATCACTCCCTCCTGTCCCTGATAAGCCGAGTCAATTTCGTACCGGATTCGCCGGACCACATTCGCCTGCTTCCCAAACAACTCCGTCGCGGTCTTATCCAAGGCCGCGGCTGCGATGCTGTCAGGGGAAAAAATCTTGCGAAAATCATCGTGGATCGCGCGATTATCATCAATGACCAGAATCCGCCGGTTTCTTTCGACAGGCAAATCATTCATTTTACAAGGTTCCTGGTTCATTGGGTATCCAGCATCTCGCGCACTTTGCGGGTAAGGGTTGCCGGCGTGTAAGGCTTGGGCAGGAACTCGACTCCTGGCTCAAGCACTCCTTGGTTTGCGATGGCGTCGTCCGTGTACCCTGACGTGAAGAGGATTTTGAGATGGGGATACGTTGCTTTCAGCCACTCCGCCATTATTTTGCCGCCCATCCGCGGCATGATGACATCGGTGATCACCAGACTAATCGGTGATCCTTTATGCTCACGCGCCACGTGCAACGCGTGCTGGCCGTTGGAGGCCCTCAGCACTTCATAGCCCTGGGCTTCCAATACGTCGCGAGCCAAATGCCTCACGTCCGGCTCGTCCTCCACGACCAGCAAGGTTTCCGTCCCGCGCAGCGCCGGCCCGGTCTGGATCATACTTGCCGCGACATCAAGCGGCTGCTCGACTCGGGGAAAATAAATCTTGAAGGTCGCGCCTTTGCCAACCTTACTGTCAACGCAGATGTGACCGCCGGATTGTTGGACGATGGTCTGGCACGTCGCCAGGCCCAAACCGGTGCCTCTGCCCTTGGGCTTCGTCGTAAAAAACGCCTCAAACAAATGCGTTTTGACATCGTCAGTCATGCCGGTTCCCGTGTCACTGATACTGAGCATCACGTACTCGCCGGGAATTGCGCCTGTGTGTGTGCGCGTGTAATTTTCATCGAGCGTGACATTGTTTGTTGCGATGGTGAGCTTGCCGCCGTTGGGCATGGCGTCGCGGGCATTGACGACCAGATTCATCAGCACTTGCCCAACGTAGCCGGAGTCGGCCTTGATGCGTCCGGCTTGTTTTCCGGGAACAATCGTCATTTCGATGTTCTCGTCAATGAGCCGCCGCAACATTTTGTCCAGTTCCTTCACCACGTCATTGAGGTTCAGGACAACAGGTTGCACCGTTTGTTTTCGGCTGAAGATCAGGAGTTGCCGTGTCAATCCGGCCGCCTGCCCGGCCGCCGCCCGAATCGTCTCAAGATTACTCTGGAGCGCATTGTCAGGCCCAAGTCTCTCCATCGTCAACTCGCTGTAACCCATGATGACCGCGAGGATGTTATTAAAGTCATGGGCCACGCCGCCGGCGAGCAGGCCGATGACTTCCATTTTCTGCGCTTCGATAAACTCCGTCTCCAGATGCCGGCGCTCCACACGCTCTTCCACTTCCTTCATGGCGCGGCGCACCGCCGGAACGAGCCGGGCGGGATGTTGCTTCAGGACATAGTCCGTCGCGCCGCTCTTGAGCGCATCAACGGCCCGTTCCTCGCCCAGCGTCCCGGACACAATGATTAAAGGTATGGCCGGCCATTTGGCGTGCGCGATTTCCAATGCGGCCAACCCGTCAAACGCAGGCAGCGTAAAATCCGAAAGGATCAAATCAACGCCGCCGTGTTCGAGCGCCGCCACAAAATCATCGCGGTTTTGCACGCAGGTGATCGCACAAGTGATGCCCCCGGCTTCCAGGGTGGATTGAACGAGCGCGACATCGTTTGGATCATCCTCCAAGTGCAGGATGTGGAGCGGAGATCTCATTTTCACCTTCTCCTTTCCAACAATTATTATTTCATTGTCCACTGATGCCTCCGTTTTGTTTTGGGATTGAAAAGTAAAATGTCGCGCCGCCGTTCACCGCGCCTTCCGCCCATGTTCGGCCGCCGTGGCGATGAATGATGCGCCGGACGTTCGCCAAACCGATGCCCGTGCCCTCGAATTCCTCCTGGCTGTGCAGGCGTTGAAAGACGCCGAACAGTTTGCCGGCATATCGGGGATCGAAGCCGGCCCCGTTGTCGCGAATAAAGATCACCGTCTCGTCGTCGCCGCTGGGAACGCAGCCAATTTCGATTTTGGCCGGGGCGCGGGCGCCGGTGAACTTCACCGCATTGGAAATCAGATTGACCAGCACCAGGCGCAACAGGGCGCGGTCGGCCCTCACCGCCGGCAACGGGTGAATCTCCCAGACAATGTTTCGCTTCTGCGTGTCCGCCTGAAAATCGCTCAACGTCTCCTGGACCAACTGGTCGAGATCGACCTCCGTCTTTTGCATCTCTGATTTTCCGACGCGCGAGAAGGCCAGCAGGTCGTCAATCAAATCCCCCATCCGTTTCACCGCCTGGGAAATCGTTGTCAGATGACGAAGGCTTTTTTCAGAAAGCGACGGCCCGGCCTCTTTTTGCAACAGCTCCACAAAGCCCGAGACATGGCGCAGCGGCGCGCGCAAATCGTGGGAGACGGAATGACTGAACGCCTGCAACTCCTCGTTGGCGGTTTGCAGTTGCGCCGTGCGTTCGACGATGCGCTGCTCCAGTTCGGTGTTCAGTTGGTCAATTCTCTCCTCGGCAGCCTTGCGCTTGGTGATGTCGGTGCGGATGGCCACGTATTGACGTGGTTTGCCCTGGTCGTTGAGGAACGGCACGATGGTCGCATCCACCCAGTAATATGAGCCGTCCTTGGCCTTGTTTTTGATTTCGCCATGCCAGACCCGGCCCTGGGTGATGGTTGTCCAAAGGCCGCGCATGAATTCCTTCGGGTGATGGCCCGAATTGATGATGCGGTGATCCTGACCCAACAACTCTTCGCGTGAATACTTGGAGATGGCGCAGAACTTGTCGTTGACGTAGGTGATTTTTCCCTCCGGGTCGGTGATGGCCACGATGGCGTGCTCGTCCAGCGCGGATTTCAAGTCGCCGATTTCCTTGAATGAAGCATTCAGTTGGTTTTCGACTTGCTTGCGCTCCGTGATGTCGCGGACGTTGCATTGAATCACGTTGCAGTCGCCGGCTTGATACACGTTGCTGACAAACTCCACGGCGATGCGGCGGCCATCCTTCGTTTCCAGCGGCAGGTCTTCATAGCGGACATACCCTTGCCGGTGCAGTTGCTCGAACTTGGCCTTGTTGGACACGAGGTCCTTGAACGGGCCAAGTTCCCAGATGGGTGTCCCCACCAGTTCGCCGTGGGAAAAGCCCAGCATCTCGATCAAGAAAGGGTTCACATCGCTGATTCGCCCCGTATCGGCTTCCAGAATCAGGATGCCGTCTTTCGCCGCTTCGAATAACCGCCGATAACTCAGTTCTGAGGCGCGTATCGCCTTCTCACTCCGCGTCTCAGCCCGCTCAATCCGCGTGTCGTGGCCGGGCGCGTATGCGCTTTGATTTGGATTCTTCTTCATCTCGTTTTCATCACGAGCCGCGGTTTGGCCTGAATCTTCGGCTGGTGGTGGTTGACGCTCTGTTGTTAAAGAGTCTCTGGAATACACATGGTAAAATAAGCCGAACAACCCTGTTGGCGCTATGGGGTGTTTACCCCAGTCACTCAAACAAGACAACGGTCCCGGCCAGAGTCTTCCGGAAGAAAAGGCTGCCTTTATTCATTGTCAGTCCTTCTGTTGATGAGGAAAACCGGAACGACGCGGAAAACCAGAAGGGGTTTCAGCCTCAGACGATGGTCAACTGGACGCTGCTCTCGATGATGCCCGCGCCGATGGCGTAGCGGGTGAGTCCGGCGGTATCGTGGATGTTGAGCTTCTGCATGAGATGCTCGCGATGCTTTTCGACGGTCTTGATGCCGATGCCCAGTTCCGCCGCGGTTTCCTTGTTGGCCTTGCCTTCGGCGATCAGTTGCAACACTTCCATCTCGCGCGAAGTCAGTCGGGCGCCATTCTTTTTAAACGCTCTCGCGTAGTCGGACGACTTCGGATTGAGATGATCGAAACGCTTGGAAATTGAGGGGCTGAAAAATGTGTTTCCTTTTTGGACTTCCCGAATGGCCCGGCACACGTCCTGGGCGGAGGTTTGTTTGAGCAGGAATCCCACCGCGCCGGATTCGCTGGCGTTTTTGACATACGCGTCGTCATTGTGCGCGGAGAGAATGAGCACTTTGGTGGAGGGGACGGCTTTGAGCACCTGGCGGGTGGCCTCCAATCCATTGAGCAGGGGCATCGCGATGTCCATCAACACCACGTCGGGACGAAGTTTTTTGGCCAGCGCAACCGCCTGGCGGCCCTCTTGCGCTTCGCCGACCACTTCGAGGTCGTCTTCGAGTTCCAGCATCTTGCGAAATCCTTCGCGCACAATCGTATGGTCTTCGGCCAGCAGGACGGTGATTTTTTTCATGGACATTTTATTTTAGTGTGGTGTTGCCGGATTGTTTCAGCGTGTCTTTAGGGACATGGGCGAATGGCACCTCCACCCGGACAGTGGTGCCCTCGCCGGGTACGGATTCGACCCAAAAAGTGCCGCCGACCATTTCGACCCGCTCCCTCATGCCGAGCAGTCCCAATCGTTTGTTTCCATTGGCGTGCAATATGCGTTCCACTTCAAAGGATCTGCCATTGTCCTTGATATCCATGCGGGCGGCATGATGAAGTTTCTGGATGTTCACTTCCACCCGGCTGGCCTTCGCATGGCGGGCCACATTGGTCATCGCTTCCTGGGCGACGCGAAAGAGCACCGTGCGCCGGGCCGTGTCCAATTGTTCCACCCCCGCAAAAGCTATCAAATGAGTGCGGACGCCGGTCCGCGCGGTAAAGTTTTTCATGGATGAATGCAGGGCGGGGATCAGTCCGAGGTCATCCAACACCGCCGGGCGCAATTGGCGGGCGAACTGATGCACGATGTTCACCGATTTTTCCACCAGCCGTTGCGTGCGGGCGATGTTGCGGTCCAGGCCCTTGGTGTTGACCGCGGCCTCCTTTTTCAAGGCCGCCAGCCGGACATTGATGCCCGTCAAAGTCTGGGCGATGACATCATGCAGTTCGCGGCTGATTGCCCTTCGCTCCTCCTCCTGCGCCGACAGAATCTGGCGGGACAACCGCCGCAACTGCTCCTGCAGGCGTTCCGACTGTTCCAACAATTGTGAGTAATGGCGCTCGCTTTTTTTGAGCGCTTCCTCCACCGCTTTGCGCTGGATGATTTCCTGTTCCAAAACCAGGTTGGAGGCGGCCAGTTCCACGGTGCGCTGGCTCAGCATCTCGACGATTTGATTCAGGTGGACGGCGGCCTCCCGCGTGCCGCGTTGAATTGTCTCGATCGGGGTAATGGCCTCGGTAAAGAAAGCCCCCGCCTGCTTGATGAGCATGGCGCGTTTGCCGGGGAGGCGGCCTGGCAACACTTGGGTAACCAGGATTTGCTCATGGAGTTTGGCCATGTCCAACGTCAGCAGCCCGGCAGCCAGCGCCTGCTGGCCCATGCCGCGCGCCGTTTGCAGGCGCGCCCCGGAGCCTTGCTTCAGGCAGGCCAGCAACGCCGCCTGATACCGTCTGGCAAATTTGTGTTTCATAACCTGCCGTATTCACGGGCAGCCCGGCGCACGGATTGGGCCGATTTTGCCACTAATCGTTGCGCGCTGGCGATTTCATTCCTGAGGCCCCTGGTGTTGCTCCGGGCCTCTTGTTTTAATGATACCAGCCGGACATTGATGCCCAACAAAGTCTGGGCGATTTCATCCTGAAGTTCAATACTGATCTTCTTGCGTTCATCCTCCTGCGCCGCCAACACCTGGTGCGTCAGTTGCCGCAAACCTTCCTGTAGTTGCAGGGAATCCTTCAATAGCTTGCTGTAGTGTTCACCGCTCTTCTTGAGGGCGGCTTCCACCCTCTTGCGGCGGACAATGCCCCGCTGCAACTGACGGTTGGTGGCGGCCAGCTCCACCGTGCGCAGGCTCAGCGTCCCGTTCAGCCGGCTCAAATCAATCTTGCTCTGCCGGGCGGCGCGATGCGTCTCCACGATCGGGACGATGGCCTCGGTAAAAAAAATCTCCGCCCGTTTGATAAACCCATTTTTGCTGCCGGATAACTCCAGTGTGGCGACTGCCCGTTCGTGAATCCGGGCCAAGTCCAGCGTCTCCAGCCCGAGAGCCACGGCCCGGCGGCCCAGTCCCAGCGCAGGCTGCAAGTTGGCCCGCGGACCTTGCTTCAGGTGTTTTCGCAACGCCGTCGTATATCGTCCGGATAGTTGGATCCATTTACATGTTTTCATTGGCATATTGAATTCAGGCGTGACGGTCCGGGATGCTTATTCCCTGGACCCTTGGCCAACAATCCACCGTCAATATGGCGCGTCTGGCTCAATCTGTATATGGGGTGAACACCCCACATCCGCCCGGCCCGCTCATTGGTTTGGCCCCCGCTGAGCCAGTTCCGGGGAACGCCTTCCATCAGTTGCAGTAGGGTTACACCCCATAGCGAAAAATCGGCGCATCACTTACTGTGATGCGCATGTTAAAAACAAACACAGCAAAAATTGAAAGTAAAAGCACTATGAGAATGAAAATTACCGGCTTGCTCGCGCTCTTCGCAGCCACGAGCGCCATGTTAGCCACCAGCACATCATTGCGCGCATCCGATACGGACTCCCGCATTGAGTCATCCGCCAAAAAGTCTTATGTATTCCAAACCTACCTCAAGGACGATTCGATCAAGACTTGCTCCAAAGACGGCATGGTCACTTTGACGGGAACGGTCTCCGAACCGTCCCATAAGTCGCTGGCCCAGGATACGGTGGCAAGCCTGCCCGGAGTCAAAAGCGTGGACAATCAACTGAAAGTCAGCGGTGAACAGCCCGCCGAACACTCAGACACCTGGATCAACGTGAAGGTGAAATCCGCGCTCCTATTCCATCGCAACGTGAGCGCCACCGGAACCACCGTGTATGTCAAAGACGGCATCGTCACCTTGCAAGGTGAAGCGAGCAGTCTGGCGCAAAAAGAACTCACCACCGAATACGTCAGGGACGTTGACAATGTCAAAGGGGTCAAGAACGAGATGACGATTGCCAAAACTCCGGTGGCGCCCGACTCAACCATCGGCGACAAAATTGATGACGCCTCCATCACGGCTCAAGTCAAGTCGTCATTGATGTCGCACCGTTCGACCAGCGCCTTGCACACCACCGTTTCAACATCGGACGGCGTCGTCACCTTGAGCGGCATTGCCAAAAACGATGCCGAAAAGACCCTTGTCACCAAGCTCGTCACCGACATCAACGGCGTGAACAGCGTGATCAACAACATGACCATCGCCGTGCCTGTGGCAGCCAACTAATCTGACACATTTTGCTGTTGGCTGGCGCAAAAATGCGCCAGCCGGCAGTGAACAAAACAAACTGAAAGGAAAATTATATGTTATACACACTTGCAATAGTTCTGATCGTTCTGTGGTTGCTCGGTCTGGTGACCAGTTACACAATGGGTGGGTTTATCCACATCCTGTTGGTGGTTGCCATCGTCATGGTGCTCGTCAACCTTATTTCCGGTCGCAGGAGCGTCTGAGGGAAGAGTGGGCGCATTTCATTTTTTGCGCAGCCACTCCTAATCTTAATCCCAAGTTTATTATGAATAAAATTGCCTCTCTGGCCCTGCTCGTTGGCGGGATCGTGCTCATCATCGTTGGCATCAACGCCACAAACTCCTTCAGCTCCGACGTTTCCCGGTTTTTTACCGGTTCGCCGACTAACAAGGCCGTCTAGATGCTCATCGGCGGCATCGTCGCGGCAGTCGTCGGCTTGACGATGGCGTTGCGCAATCAGAAACAAGCTTAGTCATTGTGCTTTGGCGCCATCTTTCCTGATTTCGCCATTGCCGTCCGCTTCCAGGATCTTCCCGGCCAATCCTGGAAAGCTGAATGCAGAAAATTGCAACTCCGATTTCAGGGCTTGTGATCCCTCCCCAGGCGCGTAAAGAGTGCCAAGTCTTTGCCGCGCAAGCTCTTAAACGCCGCCCCGCCCGCCCGCTTGTCCGCCGCAGTTTCAACGAGGGCGCAAGCTTCCGAGCGACGGCGGGTCTACGATGTCCAGACCGTCCCCGGATCATGAAAGAGTCCCGGATCATGCGGAAGCAGGCGGCGCTTGCCAATCCAACCCGGGCGAATTATGATAGTGCGTGTCTGTAAAGTTTTTATGAAACGCCGCATCTTATTTGGTTTTTTAATCGCCGTTTTGGGCGTCAATTTGTTCTTCGGCGCGCAGATCTATATCTATTCCGCGCACGCTTCACAGAAGGACGATCCCTACGAGAATTACAAGCTCCTGGCCGATGTCCTGGAGAAGGTCCGCCAGGAATATGTGGACGGCGATAAATTGACTTACCAGGACCTGATTCACGGCGCGCTCAAGGGCATGCTCAATACGCTGGACCCTCACAGCGAATTTATGGACCAGACCAAATTCGATGAGTTGAAAAAAGACACCGAGGGGGAGTTCGGCGGTTTGGGCATCATCGTGGAAATGGGCAAGGACAATGTGCTGACGGTGGTGTCGCCCATGGAGGATTCACCCGGGTATCGCGCCGGGATTCTTCCCCATGACCAGATTATCAAGATCGATGGCAAGAGCGCTGCCAAACTTGACTTGGAAGACGCCGTCAAACGTTTGCGCGGCGAGTCGGGAACTTCCATCACGATTACCATCCGCCGCCCGTCCACCGGGCAAATCAAGGATTACAAGCTGGTTCGGGCCAATATCAAGGTGGACAGCGTCAAGGACATCAATGACAAGCGCGAGTTTCCGCTGGGCGAGGATGGCATTGGCTATGTCCGGATAATTCAGTTTGGTGAAAAAACTTCGGACGATCTGGGACTGGCGCTGAAGAAATTGACAGACCAGGGCGTGAGGGCGCTGATTATTGATTTGCGCAACAACCCGGGCGGTCTGCTCGAACAGGCCGGCCAGGTCTGCGAGAAATTTCTCCCTCGCGGCCAGTTGATCGTGTCAACAGAAGGGCGCGGCCCCAGTCCAAAGTCTGAATACAGGGCCGAGGGTCACGGCAAACGCATTGATTTGCCCATCGTCGTCCTGGTCAACGGATACAGCGCCAGCGCTTCCGAGATCGTGGCCGGCTGCCTGCAGGATTTGCAGCCCCTCACGCACGCCATCATTGTCGGCGAGCAGACGTTTGGCAAAGGCTCCGTGCAGAGCATTTTGCCCCTGGCCGATGGCTCGGCCTTGCGCCTGACCACCGCCAGGTATTATACGCCCAGCCACAAAGTCATTCACGAGCACGGCATCACTCCAGACATCCGTGTGCCCATGTCAGAACAGGACGAGGCTGATTTGCACTACAAACACATGCCGGGCGCCTTGGAGGTGCTGGATGCGCAAGACCGGGAACGGATCGAAAAAGTCCACGACAGGCAAATGGAGCGGGCTGTCGATTTGTTGAAGGGCGTTTTGCTCTATGCCCAACGCGGTCCGGTCCCCTCCAAAGTGGCGGCCGCTTCGGCCCGGTAAAAAACGGGCCTCTCAAACCCGTGACCCTGCTTGCCATCGAGACTTCGTGCGATGAAACCAGCGTGGCGGTGGTGCGCGATGGCCGTCCGCTGAGCAACGTGGTTTCCTCGCAGATTGCCCTTCATGCTGAATACGGCGGAGTCGTGCCGGAATTGGCCACCCGCGAGCATTTGCGCCAATTGATGCCCGCAACCCATCAGGCCATGCGCGAGGCGGGCGCCACGGTGAAAGAGCTCGACGCCGTGGCGGCGACACAGGGACCGGGTCTGCCCAGCGCGCTGATGGTGGGATTAAAGGCCGCCCAGAGCCTTGCCTTCAGCCTGCGCAAACCGTTTTTGGGGATTCATCACCATGAAGCGCATCTCTATTCGCCCTGGATTACAGGCGAACCGCCCCGGGCTGATTTCGCCCAATTCCAGCCGTCGGTTTCCTTGATTGTCAGTGGCGGCCACACCTTGCTCGTCCATGTGCGGGACGAGTTCAAACATCGGGTCCTGGGCGCGACATTGGACGATGCGGCGGGAGAATGCTTCGACAAGATCGGTAAATTAACCGGCCTGGCCTATCCGGGCGGACCGGAAATTGACCGGCTCGCCGCCCACGGCAATCCGAAAGCCTTCCCCTTCCCCCGCCCCATGTTGCATGAGCCGGGCGACGATTTCAGTTTCGCCGGTTTGAAAACTTCCGTGCGTTATTTTTTGGAGAAAAACCCAGGGGCGCTCGATTCCGCGCCGCGCTTGCGTGATTTTTGCGCCAGCGTGCAAGCCGCCATAGTCGAGGTCCTGGTGGCCAAAACCGTGCGCGCGGCGGAACGGCTCGGCGTCCGGTGCGTCACCGCTTCCGGAGGGGTCATCTGCAACAGCGCGTTGCGCAAGGAATTGGCCTCCGCCTGCCGGCAAGCCGGGCTGAACTTGCGCCTGGCCGGGATAAAATACTCCACCGATAACGCCGTGATGATTGGCATACTGGCCGAACGAAAATTCAACTCGGGGAATTTTCAAACATCGCTCGACGCTGAAATTGAACCGAGTTGGGCATTGTAGCGCAGGCTGGCCTGAACCAACTAAAAGATTCTTTTGGCCAGAGGGGCGGCGCCAATAATCATTCCCATGAGCAGACCGGCGGCGTGGCAGACATTGGCCACGCCGGGAATTATATTGAGGAGACAGAGAAAAAACCAAACGAGCATCATGGCGAGGGTCGTGGGCGACAGATGAAGTCCCGAGGCCGGATCGCATTGGCCGCGCAGCCAAATATATCCCAACAATCCATAGAGGACTCCGGACATGCCTCCAAATCCCGGTCCACTATAAAGGTATTGACCCAAATTGGAGCCGATGCCGATGATCAGGACCAATAGAAGAAGGACTTTCGCACCTTGACGGCTTTCGACCAATGAGCCCATGTCCCGCAACATGAGCATATTAAATACGATATGCATCAAATTGAAATGAATGAAGATCGGAGTGAGCAGACGCCAGATTTCTCCATGACGGACTTCGGGCAGGTTGCCGTGGATTCTTTGACTGATGGACAATAAGTCGATGACGGGCGAAGCTGGATTCAAAATGTTAAGCAGAGTCACGGCAACGGAGACAAGAATGAGAGTCAGGGTCGCCGGACCGATGGCCGATGCAACCCATATCCGATCCGGGGTGTGAACCCGTTCGTCAAATATGGCTTTTTCCCGCCGTTTGCGCTCATCCACGACAGCGGCATTTTGGCTCGCATGCTGAAATCTGTTGTCGCCGGGGTTGTGAAGATAGTTGGACAACGCCTGCCGGCCGGCTTCGATTTGGTCCTCGGAATAAACCCATATCGCCCAACCCTCCGCGTCCGGTTCAACCAAATTCCTGATGTCGAGAGAAACCAGGTAGTCCGCCAAAGTCTTCGCGCTCGATTCGTTTTTCAAATGGCCAATCAGCCGCATAAAGTCGCCTCCACCATCTCCCATCTGTTGAAGAAAAGCAGCAAAATTCGGAGCAAAATTTGCAACTCCAAAAACTCGCACTGGCAAATTCCACGATCTTTGCTACCTTGTCTTCGTCAGGACGATGCCGCGCGGAATTCGGGAGCGGTGATGACCCGATAACGCGAAGAAACATCAATTAAATTTTAATGAGACGTCGATTATTCTTATTGGCCAGCCACCTCCTTCTGGCGCTGGCTTTCACCCTCCATTCCGCGCAGGCGGCGTTGCCCGCGGAGCAAAAGCCGCCCCTGGCATCGGCAGATTCGACCGACGCCAACATCGCCCAGGTTGAGGCGTTCTTGCTTCAAACCTGGCAGTATTCCCAGCGTCCCTTTGACCGGGAGATTTCCGGCAGGTTTTTGGACCGCTACCTTGAGACCCTGGATTATTCTCACATCTATTTCCTGCAATCCGACATCAGCGAATTCGAGGCCTACCGCACCAATTTGCATGTTCTGACTCTTCAAGATCACGACATGACTCCATGCTGGGTCATTTTCTCCCGTTTCATGCAGCGCGCCAACGAGCGCATCAAATATGTGACCAATTTTCTGGCCACCACGAAATTCGATTTCAACGGTCATGATCGTTTTATCGTCAATCGCCACACCCTGCCCCATGCCAAAGACATGAATGAAGCGAAGGAATTCTGGCGGCAGGAACTGCGTTGCGAGTATCTGGAGCAACTGCTCGTCGCGCAAGGCATTGAGTTTGCAGGAACCGTCGCTCCTGTCAGGGGAGACCTCGGGATTGTGGTTTCGCGGAATAAAGCGCATCCCCAGGATTTCGAGTATTTTCCGGCCAGATTGTTGGGCAAGGACGGGCGCCCCATCGGCTCGGTGGAAATCAGCACCAATGGATCGAACGCCACGGTTCATTTGCATTGGCACGGGGGCACGAACTTGAGCAAGACGACCAACACCTTTTATTCCGCCAGCGGGGCGAAAATCGGGGACATTCGCTTTCATCGCGTTGCGACGGTTTCGTCCACAAATCAGGCTGCGGCCGCGGCACAGGCCGCTCATCCGGCGACAAACTATGCCGCCGTGATTCACCTCGAGGAGACGAACCTGGCCGCCATTAGCAAGACGTTGACCACTCACTATGTTCAGATGCTGGACAACTATAAGGACTTGGAAAATGACCGGGTGTTTGAAATGTACATGAACGCCCTGGCCCGCGCCTATGATCCGCATTCCGAATATATGGGACACTTGCAGGCGGAAAATTTCGACATTCAAATGAAGCTGTCGCTCTTTGGCATTGGCGCGGTTCTGACCAGGGAAAAGAACTACTGCAAGATATTGGAACTCAAGGAAGGGCCGGCCAAAAGGAGCGGACAGATCAAACAGGACGACCGCATTGTGGCGGTGGCGCAAAGCAACGCCGAACCGGTCGATGTCGTGGGAATGCCGCTGGACAAAATTGTCGAGATGATTCGCGGCCCCAAAGGCACACAAGTCACATTGACCATCATCCCGGTGGACGCGGCGGAAACAGTTCACAAGGAGGTGACGTTGATCCGCGACGAAATCAAACTCGAGGAACAGGAGCCCAAAGCGCGGCTCTATGAGCTTCCTTCCACGAATGGTCCGGCTTTGAAGCTTGGCGTCATTGACCTGTCCTCCTTTTACGCGGACAACAATCACCCGGAGGTGAACACCACCGCCAATGCAATGCAATTGATCAACCGGCTGAAGCAGGAAAAGGTGGACGGCATCATTCTGGATTTGCGGCGCAATGGAGGCGGCTATCTTGAGGAAGCGATCAAACTAACGGGGCTGTTTAATCCCAGAGGCCCGGTGGTCCAAACCAAGGATCCCAGTGGCGAGATTGTGGCGGACCCCTCTCCCGAGCCGGGTCCCTTTTATGATGGTCCGCTGATCGTCCTGACCAGTGTCTTCAGCGCATCGGCCTCGGAAATCCTGGCCGGAGCGTTGCAGGACTACGGACGGGCGTTGATCGTCGGCGATCATTCCACCTTTGGCAAGGGCACCGTGCAAACCATGCAGCAGCTTTCGTCCTGGTTGGACCTGAAACATCTGGAGTACAGCCACGATCCCGGCAAGCTCAAGGTGACCATCAAGAAATTCTATCGCGCGGGCGGCGTTTCCACCCAGCTTCAGGGAGTGCTTTCGGATATTGAGCTGCCTTCCATTGACGATGCCGCCGACGTCGGCGAACGCTCCCTGCCCGATGCCATGCCGTGCGATTCCGTGACCAGCGCCGATCATCTGGAACAACTCCAGCTCAATCGCGTCAAACCCTGGCTGGCGGAATTGCAGGCGCGCTCCCGGCAACGGATTGCGAAGGACAGGGATTTCAGCTATGTGCGCGAAGACATCGAACAGTTCCGCAAGGAGCAGGCGGACAAGAGCCTCTCCTTGAACGAAGCGGAGCGAGTGGCGGAGCAGAAGACCGAAACCTCCCGCGCGGAAGCCCGGAAGAAGGAACGGCTGTCCCGCAAGAAGCCGAATGAAAAGCTTTACGAGATTACTTTGAAAAACGTTGATTTGGCGCAGTTGCAGCCGCCCACCGTCAAAACCAATGCCGCGGCGGTCGCAAAGCACAATGCCGGACTGGAATCCGGCGAGGACGAAACGCCCGGGGAAGACCTGGCAATCGATCCGACGCTGGACGAAACCAAGCGGATATTGACAGATTATATCGAACTGCTGAAAAAGGGGCCGATCATCGCCGGACACCCTGGGAGTTCAACCGATCTTCCCGCCCGGTTGGAGGGAGTGTCCGGCCAATAAAGCAAAGGCTGAAGGCTTCCTCCGTCGCTCCGCCGGTCGGAGCTTTGGCGGACTGGCGAAAGGCTGAAGTTGAAACCTGTGGCCAAAAGGCCAGACCCATCGTGCGCGAAGAATGGCAAGAAACGAACGATTGATAGATAGAGGTCTGGAAAATCGGCAACACGGCAACAAGCCTTATTTTACAAGGGTTTCATTGAGCTTTTCGGCTGGCAACACAGCGGCAACAGTCGGCAACATTTTGCTGGTTTTGGTCATTCGCCGCCTCAGAAGCTGTATAAAATGAGCCATCTGATAAGGGAACGGCAAAAAAGGGGGCAAAAACATAAAATTGCCGCGAGGAGGCGCAAGACACACATGATATGTATGATAGGTCCAAAAAATCGGCAACACGGCAACAAGTGTTGATAGTCAACGACTTAGCTGGCAACAAAATCGGCAACAAACCAGCAACAAGCCCGTTACGTTAACGATAAAGTCGGCTTGGACTGGTTGGACGGTTTAATGACCATCGGTGTTTTAAGAATTTGACCACGGATCT
Organism: uncultured Verrucomicrobiae bacterium; assembly: GCA_963813995.1. GTDB lineage: Bacteria > Verrucomicrobiota > Verrucomicrobiia > Limisphaerales > Palsa-1400 > DASRLE01. Next base: position 158,638 of record CAWFAZ010000042.1, read on the forward strand.
TTGCATGAAAGGCTAAAGGCTGAATGCTAAAGGCTAAAGTTGAAGGGTGCACCAAGCTGCCGCAACGCAGGCGGAAGCCTTTTCCTTCAGCCCGTCACGTTTGCTGGATCGTCGGTTACGCTGCCGCCAGTGCGGCGAGAAGAATGATTGAGAAACCTGCAATTAGTTTTGTCGTTTTCAAGGGATCATCAGCGCCGCGCAAACCACTTTCGCGCGCCAAAAAGCAGCCCGCCAATCGCGGTCAACGCAACAATGCTTGGTTCAGGCGAGACGACCGCTGTGGAGAAGGTGATGTCGTCCAGTTCTATATTCCCTGGATTGATACCTTGGTTGGCCAAGGCGGTGAATTCAAGTTGCCCTGACTGGCCAGCATAAGACGCCATATTGACGCCGTACAGATTATAGTCTTGTCCGGATGCAGTTAGGCCGGAAGAAAGCACGACAGGCGACAATGTATATCCTTCAAAGGAAACCGAAAAATTTGCAGTGGGATACACGCTCCAAGCCTTGAATTGAAGCGACTCCACATTTGCTGGAATCGTGCCGTTTTCCCACAGCGAGACATTGCCTTGGCCTGCGTTAAACGCTTGCAGAAACACGGTATAGTTACCATCAATAATGCCGGGGTCAATGGAGGTCCAGCCTGGACCGAAGACATCAATAGCCGCTGTGCCGAATGAAATACTGTTTGCCCATACCTCCGTCACGGGAACGCCGCCGATGGAAGCACTCCAACCCGGTAGAGCGGTAGTGATCGGAACCTCCGGGGGCACACCCGTTGGGTTCGAAAAATTACCAGACTCGAAGTTCAGATCCTGAAATGCCTGAACATGAACTGGCATGGCAGCAAACGCCACTCCCACAGATAAGACAATTAGTTTTGTCGTTTTCACGGGATCATCGGAGCCGCGCATACCACTTTCGCGCGCCAAAAAGCAGCCCGCCAATCGCCGTCAACGCAACAATGCTTGGCTCAGGACTAACGACGGTTGTGGAGAAGGTAATGTCGTCCAGTCCGAGCCAGCTTTCGCCTTTACCGCTAAAAATGGCGGTAAATTCCAACGTGCTGGAATCCCCCGCGTAGGATGATATATTCACACCGTATAAAGTGTAATTGGCCCCGCTGCCCAGCAAGACGGGAGACAAGTTGTTGCCGTCAAATGAAACCGCAAACTCCGTCCACGGTGTCGTCCACGCCTTGAATTGGAGGGATTGATCGCCGAGCGGAACCGTGCCATACTGTGCAATCAATGCGTTGACTGTCACGTCATCATCCTGTGGTTCTCCGCCTGATTGAAGCAGCACACTATAGTTTCCGTCCACAGTGCCGGGGATGACGCCTGGAGAAGGCCCTGCCGCAGGATAGTTTGGGCCAAAGATGTCGATCTCAGCCTCCCCTTCGCCATAAGCGTTTTGGATTACGTCTGTTTGCTGCACGTCACCGACATAGGCTGTCCAACCAGGCAACGCACTTGCGGCGGTCACGTCATTGGGCCAGAACTGGCCTCCGGGATCGACAACCGGATTCGCCTGTTCAAAATTCAGATCCTGAAATCTCTGCGCATGAGCTGACAGGGCAGCCAACGCCGCTCCCACTGACACTGCAATTAGGTTTGTCGTTTTCACGGGAACATCAGTGCCGCGCGAACCACTTTCGCGCGCCAAAAAGCAGCCCGCCAATCGCGGTCAGCGTAACAATGCTTGGTTCAGGCTCGGGGGTTGTGGAAAACGAAATGTCATCTATTTCCCAGTTGTTTAAGCCAAGAGAGCCTTCCAACGCCGAGAATGTCAGGCCCTCGCTATCGCCAGCCCATGCCGAAATATTTGCACCGTAAAGTGTGTAGTTTACTCCGGTTCCGACCGCCGTAAACGGAATATTTTGGCCACCTATCGAAATGTCCAAAGGTCCGGTGCCTGGCTGCGCCTCAAAAAGCAAAGATTGCATACCAGCGGGTATCAACCCAGTTTGGCTTATTGAAGCGGCCGACGGAACGCCACTGCCCTGCAAAAAGACACTATAGTTTCCATCTATAGGGGCTAAACCGAAGTTATTACCGGGGCCGATAAGCACCACCGCCGGAGATCCGGTAGATGGAGCGTTGAAGCTAATTTCTGTCTGCTGAACTCCGCCTATAGTGACCGTCCAGTAAGGCAATGCACTGGCGGCGGTGACAAAACTAGGATATTCAGGGTTTCCGGCAGAGATCGGATGCGCCAGCTCAAACTTAAGGTTTGCAAAGGTACCTTGTGCCTGAGCCGACAACACGGCGAGAAGAACGATTGAGAACACGGCGATTTGTTTTTCGATTTTCATAATGATTTTATTTTCTTACAAATGGATCACCAACCGCCTGGAAATAAGCCGACGGATTCGACGCTTGAGCAGCCCAGGCCGAAATAGCGAAGGATTTCCCGGCAGCCCAGTCCCCATAATAGACTGCCGGGTCCGGCTTCCCTCCGTGCGGCTCGTCCACAGTCGTTACTGCTCCAACTGGGGTATTCGAGTAGTTTGTTCCTCCAAAAGCATTGCTGGCGAACCATGTAAGATAATTTGCTTGAAAGGTAACTCGCTGGCCGTTAAACGAGTCAATGGTGGTCATAATAAACCATCCGCTGTTCCCAAAGAACTGAACATTTTTGTCCACGAACCGGTTCGCGTCTCCACCGGCGTCCCATCCACCGGTAAAGTAACCCGCAACATTTGTCGCATTTCTGGTAAAATTGGCAACACCAGACGCATCCCTCCCGCCAGTCCCAATCACGGAAGCGATCGGATCGAGATTTGTTACACCGTATTCGGCATTTATTGCGTAGTAGGAGTAACCTGTTGGTGGCGGATCGGCGTAGTCGAAATACCAGTTGGTATTGTTGTACCCACCACCGCTGGCGCTGATGAAAAGCTGTCCAGGCGAGTAGTTGCTGCCAAATGAAGCCAGCTTATCAATGTAAGCGATGCAATCGTTTGTCCCATCCGAGCTGTTGAAGTTCGTACCAGAAAGGCCATTCATGTTAATCGCGGCTACCAAGGGGTACCAGCCTGGTGCAGTCGTGTTATGCAATTGGTACTGAACGTCGAAGAAACCTTCGCCATCGGTGTCCTCGTTGGTGGTGTTCCAGTCAACTTCTTGCGGGATATTCTGAAACAAAATCACGTAAAGCGGGCGTTTGGTCGGGTTATTCGACAACCACATCTGCACCTGTGGCTGAAAGTTGGTGGTGAAGTCAGAGGGCAAAATGGGATCGTTGGTTGTGACTCCGATTCCGAGGACGTTGGCGTTGCTGACCATAGGCCGATGTGTCAGATAATACTGGCACACGTTCGAACTGTCGATGGAATTCGTGTTGTAAATCAGCAGCAAATCTTTGCTGACATCAACCGGGTATTGAACCCAGGGCGAGAAGATGGCGGCGATTGAGTGGTTGCCTCCTGCGGCGATCAGTTTAACGACGATGGGGGGATAGGTGTTCGTCTGGAAGGAGGGTGGCGACGTGTAAGGATCGGTCGTAATAACGGTGGTTGGTTCCTCGGCAGGGACGTTTGTCTGGCCGACGCTATTGTCGCCCCAGGCCACAATCGTCCCGTCATTGATTAGCGCGACGCTGTGCTGTTCACCTGCTGCAATTGCCATGACGTTGCTCATACCTGGCGGAACATTGCACTGCCCGAAACTGTTGTCTCCCCAAGCTACCACATTTCCGTTCGATGTCAAGGCCAGACTGTGGAACCCGCCCGCCGCAATGGCCACCACATTGGACAAGCCTGTTGGGACATCCGTTTGCCCAGATCCATCGTAGCCCCATTCCACGACTGTTCCATTGGATAAGGCCAGGGTGTGCCACGTGCTCGCCGCGATGGCCACCACGTTGGATAAACCGGCGGGCACGTTGGTCTGGCCAAAATAATCGTCGCCCCACGACGTGACTGTCCCATTCGCCAACAGCGCGACGCTGAATTCCAAGCCACAGGCAATGGCTGTGACGTTGGTGAGGTTGGGGGGCACCTCCAAGCCCCCATCTCCAATCACGCCCCAGGCGGTCACAGTTCCATTGGTCATCAACGCCATGGCGTGTCCAAAACCCGCCGCCACGGCCACAACGCCGTTCGTCGGCGGCAGAGAGACGAAGTTGGTGTCGGTCACTGGGTGGAAACCGGCATAATCCCAGTATTGGCCCCATTGCACGACGGTCCCGCTGTCGGTGACGGCCACGGATTGGTATTGCCCCGCAGCAATTCCCGCGATATTGGTTACACTGGCCGGGCGATCACATTCTCCATAAGTATTGTATCCCCATGCCTCAACCATCCCCGGTACGGCGATGACTTCAGTCCATGTCACGTTAGTGCTTCCTGCGACGTTGGTGATGGTCACGGTGTAGTTGCCGCCATCACTGGGCGGCAGAGCCGAACCGACAACAGTGGCAATCGTGTAACTGTCCGAGGAGGCGTTGGCGATGTTGGTGCCGTTGAGTTGCCACGCATAACTCAGTGGATACTCCGACAGGCCGGCGGCAGTGGCCGCAACCCTTAGCAGCCCGTTAAAAAAAGGCGGTTTTTTCGTGATCGCCGCATAAAACTGAATGCAGCAGTTGTCATGACGGTTATCAGGAACAGCCCGATCACATCCCAAAACATGCTCTCCGTCCCAGTTGTTATCCTGTGAACTATAACCGCTGTCAGCGTCAGCCACGCCAAACCGGCTAAAAAGCCGCCCCACGCTCCTTCATCCGCGTTCCGTGGCTTTCTCATTCCCCATACCTTGCGCAGCAGTAACCCGAGATTGTAGGCCGCGCACTTGAGCGTATAGGTTTTACTCACGTTGGTCTGGCCTCGCAACCACGCTCGCCTTCCCCCGCCGGTCTCGCAGACATGGGCAAAGGTCCGTTCGCACCGTTCACTGCGCCAGCGGTTCAATTGCCGGCCCTTGGGCCCGCGCACCCGCCGCCGGTTGGCTCGAAAGGCCCGTTCTTGCTCCACCGGTTTGTCTGTCCAGCACCGTGTCTTCTGCCGCCGCTCCGGAATATACGTGCGCAGGCCGTTTGTCTCACACTGTGTCAACAAATCATTGTCGTGATAGCCCTTGTCCATCACCATTTCCTCAATCTGGGTGGCACTGCCCGCCAAGACCAGATTGGCTTCGGCCAGGCTCAATGTTACCGGCCCGCTCTGCGGATCAGATCTGTCGGCAAAGGTGACCGTTGTGGCTACAATAGCTTCGCTGGCCAAGTCCACCGCGTGCTCGGCTTTGTAGGCCAGATGGGTGCGCCCGTCTTTCATCTTGGCAATCCGACTGTCCCGGTCGGTCGGACTTTCCCACTGCTGATTGGAGACTTTCTTGTCCTTGCGTCCCCGATCCAAACGCCGCAAATCTTCTTCGGTGGGATTCTCGATGCCCTCGGCTTTGGCCAGTCCCCGCAGATATTCTTTCCAATCCTCCCCGGTGTCTTTGCGCACGATGCTCTTCATCGCCGCGTTGGCCTCCAAGGTGGTGGCGTCAATGGCCACCGCCTTGCCCCGCAACAGCCCCTTCTCCTGCAAAAGACTCAGGACAAACACAAAGACCCGGTCAAAGACCGCTTCGGGCAACCGCTGTCGAATCATCGTCATAGACACATGCACCGGCGTGTCCTCGGTCAACCGGAAACCTAGAAAGGCGCGCAAGCCCAGGCTGTCGGCGCAACGCCAGGCGATGCCGCGCTGGCTGTCCAGTCCCTCGAAGTAGCCGATGAAGAGCATGCGAAAATAAACTCCGGGCGGAATGCCTGGCCGGCCACCCTCCTTGTAATAGGGTTCACAGAGCTTTTCAACAAATTCGTCAAAGCCCGCCTCATTCAGCACGGTGTTGAGTTTGGTGTAGAAAGGGTGGCCGGGGCCAGTGGCCAGCTTCGCGGTCGGGATGAACAGTTCGTCTTGTTTGGGAGTGCGTCGTCCAATTGCCATGATTATCTGACGCTCCAGCGTCAAAATTGTTCAGTCAAATATACGGTATTCTTTAGTTTTTTAACGGGCTGTTAGGGTTTCCGTGTAATTAATCCAAGTCGGGCCCGGTGCCGGTGGTGTTGTGGAAGAAATAGTCGGCGCAACCACCAAACTGAAGGTCGCCACCGAGCTAGTGATCGATCCGAACGGCGTGGAAATGATTGCCTGATACGTCCCTTGGTTTGTGCTTTGCGCGTTCGTCAATGTGAAACTGGAATTGGTGGCCCCACTGATATTTGTCCCGTCAAATTGCCATTGGTAGGTAATCGGAAAAAATCCATAGGCTGCGACGGAAAATCTGGCGCTTCTGCCGGTGATAGCGAATTGCCCTTCGGGCTCTTCGAGAATGACCGGGTTTAACTGCCCCGAACGAATGGCCAGATTGTGCTCGTAACCGGAGGAGATCGCCTTGGCCCCCGTTATGCCGGAAGGCAAGTTAGTGTAATAACCCCATTGAACCACTGTTCCATTGGCTTGGAGGGCCAAACTTTGCCAGCATCCGGCAGCGATGGCGACCACGTTCGACAATCCCGGCGGAACATTGGTTTCGCCGAAGTCATCACCCTTATTCCCCCACGCGACCACCGTTCCGTCTGCCCTCAATGCGAGGCTGTAATTGGGGGCAGTGGCAATGGCCACGGCGTTGCTCAGGTTCGTTGGCACGTCGTTTTCCCCAAAAAGATTATAAAAATCAAAATCGCCCCAAGCAACAACGGTGCCATTCGTGAGTAAGACAACGCTGTTGTCAGCGCCGCATGAGACGGCTGCAACTGCACCGGTGACATTTGTTGGGACCGGGTCATACGAGCCTATCAGCCCCCATACCACTGCGGTTCCGTTGGACAGTAGAGCGGTGTCATACTCCTCTCCCGCCACGATGGCCGCGACGTTGGAGGCAGGGGGCGGGGAAACATAGGCGGAGTTGGTCACCGAATAGAAATAGTAATCATTGGACGCATAATAGCCCCAATTTGTAACCGCGCCATTGGCCAGCAGGGCCAGACCATGATACTGGCCTGCGGCGATGGCTGTAACGTTGCTGAGTCCGGCGGGCACGTTGGTTTCGTCATGGCTGTTGACACCCCAACCGAGCACCGTTCCGTCATTGCGCAAAGCAAGGCTGAAGTCCCAACCGGCGGCGACGGCTGTTGCGTTCGTCAGTCCGGCAGGCACGTCGCATTCTCCATGAGTATTATCGCCCCATGCCACAACCATGGTTTCAGTGGGCAGTTCCAACACGTAGAAGGCCTGGCTGGCTGGCTGGTTGCTGAATGAAAAATGATTGCACGTCAATCCTTGGCCAATCCATGTCCGCTGGTTTGAGGCCATGCTGTTGTTCAGGCTACCCATGCGGAAAATATCCATAAAAACGCCGTTCGTGCCCCCGAAAATATCAAAGGAGACTGCGGTGGTTCCGTTAGTTTGGAGCGTGGCGAAGACGTTGGTGATGTAGAACGGCCCTCCTGGAGAGCAGGGCGTGGCGTTATCCGGGTCATAGACCGGGCTTAGTTCCGCTGACGATGCAAGGCTGTGCTGGTGGCGCGAGCGCTCTTCGTCGTCAGAAATTGGCCCCAAGGCCGCCTGCCCGCCGACCATTTGGTAGTACAGGCCAACACCAGAAGCGGTGAGCAACCGATTGAATGAGCAGAATTCGTCGAAATCCGCGCCAGCCGTGTTGATTCCGGCGAGTGTGCTGCCTATGACCAGTTGGCCCGCCGAGGTCGGGATGGACGGCAGGCCGGAACCTTGCGCGGCAACGCTCCCGTCCACATACAACGTCGTTCCTTGTGGACTTTCAACGAGCGCCAGCAAATGGGATTCTCCCGCCGTCCACGCAATTTGCGCTTGAAGAACTTCCTGCAAACCTGAGCCTGTTTCAGCGAACAGTCCGAGCGTGTTGCCGTCGGCGCTGATTTGAAGTGACCATGCGAGCGCGCTTTCACCCCCGCTCACGGCATCGAGTTCAAGCAGCGTTGCCGTTGCGCCGGGGCCGGCGCCGTTCGCCACCGATTCGCTGGACCAATAAGGTTTTAACCAGAAGCGGAACGACCCGGTCGTGTCGCAACTGACATTGGTATGCCCTGTGGAAGCGATCGCCGAAACAACGAAGGGCAGGACATCGCCTGTTCGCTGAAGCGCATAGCCGGACCAGCTTTCCTCGAGCGTTCCCAAACCGGGAATCAGGAGTTCCGAATTTGTCTCGCCGGCAAAGTAGTCCTCATCGAAGCGTTCTTGATACAGGGGAGCCTGTTCCGGGTATGGCGGCACCGGGGAACGGGGCATGGCGCAAATACCCTGCGCCCAAAACAGACCCGCCAAAACCGCCATCTGCGCCAAACTGTCAAACAGACCCCGGCGAGGATTGTTGCTCCGTGCTGTTTCCATTGTTCGTTCGTTGCAATAAGGCGTGTTTATTTGAAAATGGTCAATTTATAAGATAAGTTTATACTTTCGTTGGAAATGTGCAAGAAGAAAATCATCACAAGAAAATCATCACACGAGTGGAAAACGAAATTAGCCAACCTTTGTTCCCGATTGGAAGGAGTGTCCGGCGAGTAACTCGGCAGCAGTCATCTTCCGTCCGCCTTCCAGTTGCAATTCATGGATGCGCAAGGACCCCTGGCCACATGCCACTACCAGTCCCATTTTGTCTGCTTGCAAAAGCTCCCCAGGCGGACCGTGGCGGTTGTCTTCGATGGTGGCGCGGAGGATTTTCAACAACCGTCGCGCGGAATTTTCGGACAGGCTCGTAAAGGCGCCCGGCCACGGAGTGAAGGCGCGCACCTGATTCCATAGCGTTCGCGCCGGCTGCGTCCAATCCAGGCGGCCATCCTCCTTCGTGATTTTTCGGGCGTAGCTGGCCGCTGATTCGACTTGCGGCTGGGGGATGATGCCGCCACTGGTGTACTCCAGAATCGTCGGCACGAGCAATTCGGCGCCCAGGACCGCGAGGCGTTCGTGCAACGTGGCGGAATTATCCTCGGGAAAAATCGGGACGGACCGGCGGCTCAAAATATCGCCTGTGTCCAATCCCGCCGCCATTTTCATGATGGTCACGCCCGTTTCCGCCTCGCCGTTCAGAATGGCCCACTGAATCGGAGCGGCCCCGCGATATTTGGGCAGAAGCGAAGCGTGGACATTGACGGCGCCAAAGCGCGGCAGATCGAGCATCGTTTGGGGAAGCATCTGGCCATAGGCAGCCACGACCAGCAAATCCGGACGCAACGCGGCCAGTTCGGCAAGAAAATCAGGATGACGGACGCTGGCGGGCTGCCAGACGGGAAGCCCGGCGCCGGCGGCAATTCTCTTGACAGGCGAAGGTTGAAGTTCCAAGCCGCGGCCTTTGGGGCGGTCGGGCTGGGTCACGACGCCGGGGATCTCGAAGTGAGGCGAGTCCAGCAAAGCCTTTAGACTGGCACAGGCCAGTTCAGCCGTCCCCATGAAGACGATTCGCAAGGGCATCAGGATAAGGGTTTTTCGATGGTGGCGGGGGGCATGGCCGTCACGAGGAATTTGAAATTTGAGATTGGAGATTTCAAAGCTGGTTTATTCAAGGTCCTTGTGCCGAATCTGCACTTCCAGAACTTCGACGAAGGGAATCATCTCGTCGGCAGTGGCGTTGTCATGGAACACCTGCAAGTAGAGTTCGGCAGGGGTAATGCGGGTAATTCTTCGGCCCGTAAAATCACCGCGTCCCGATTTGATGTGAATGACCATGTCTCTCTCCGCTTCACTGGGAACCAGCCGGAAGAACCCAGCCAGCTTGGTCTCAAAGAAACGGCGATTGAAGGAAAAATCGCCGCGCCGGAAGATGATGGGTTCCGGCAGGAGGGGCGCTGGTTCCCGGGCCAATGGACCGGCGGGCTGCGGCGCGGCAACGGTTCCCTGAGCTTTCAAAGAGGGGCGCTCTCCCGACCCCGCCCCTGCATCTTCTCCAGGCGGGGCCGCCGTGGCGTCCGTCGGCGGCGGAGTGGCGCGGAACCGGGTTTGCGGTTCTTCCTCCCCTTCAACCGATCCCGTCCGAGTCGGCATGGCAATGAAGATAATGGGGCTGAGCACGCCCAAAAGAGGGACGGCCGCGAGTCCACAAACGGTTGGCAAAGGCTGGCGGCGATAAATGGCAACCTCATAAGCGGCGAATAAATTCGCGCCATACAAAATCAGGAGAATGGTCAATCCGACCGGGCTGGCAAAAAGAGCCGTCATACCCAAGCGGGTTTTTGGCCGATCCGGAGTTTGAATCGGTTTGACAATGATTTCCTTGCGTTGCGCCTTTTCCTGGGGAAGCTCTTCGATCCACTGATCGAGCACCGCCTTCTCGCCCGCCTTCGTGGCCTTGGCCCGCAATGCCCGGAGGGAATCCTGCGTGAGCTTGTCCAAGGGTATCCGCGCAAGGTCTGCTCCGTCGGCAGTATGGAAGACCACACCGTCTTCGGTTATGGAAATTGGATCGCCTTCGACCTTGGTGTCATTGGCCAAAGTGTATGACCCGGCTGAAGCTGTGATGGACACAAAAGCCAAAAAGCAAAAGAGAAATAAACCAACCCTTCGCATGTATGGGTGTTGCATAACAAATGCGCTCTGGCAAGGAAAGCTCATTGTGCGGGAACGATCATTTTCGATTTCATATTTCCTGATTCTTAATTCTGCCTTCTTCCTTGTCTCCCAAATGGCGGCTTAAATCCTCGACTGTCCAGTTGGCCCGGGCTTCGGAAAGGCGGTCGGCAGCCGCGCCGTGTTGCCAGACGGCGTATCGAATGGTGGTGAGCGGATCGTTCTGCCAATCCGGTTGCGCCAGCAATCCGGCCAGGTATCCGCCCAGCAGGTCGCCGCTTCCTCCCTGCGCCAGCCAGGGATTGCCTGAACTGTTGACGAAAATTTTGCCGGTGGCGCGCCCGACGAGCGTTTGATGCCCTTTGAGCACGACGAAACAACCGCCCCATTGCTTGGATAATTCCCGCAACGCCAGAACACGATCCGCCTGGACACTCGCGGCTGAACTGCCAAGAATCCGCCCCGCTTCGCCCGGATGCGGGGTCATCACTCGAATGACACCCGGAGGCGTCGGCCCGGGCAGCAACCAATCGAGCGCGCTGGCATCGGCGACCACCGGCAACGGCGTCTTGTGCCAATGTGTTCGCATCTCCTCTTTTACCGTGTCGGACAATTCCGGCGCGGCCAGCCCGGGGCCAAATAATATGGCGCTGCAAGATTTTGGCAGCGCTTTGCCGGACTGCCAGGCGTGGACCATGACCGATTGGCATTGCGCGGCGACCGGCGCATAAACAGATTCCTGTGGAAAAACCGTGACCAAACCGGGCCGTGCGCGCAATGCGCCCCGCCCTGCCAGGACCGCCGCCCCGTGATAACCGAAACTGCCCGCGTAAATGGCCAGATGTCCAAAAGTCCCTTTGTTGCTTTCCACGGGACGGCGCGGCGGCAGATGCGTAAAATCATTCTTGACAGTCCAATTCAGCTCGCTGTCAAACGGGCATGGAACCAGCCCCACGTCGGACAGGACTTTCAACCGCCCGACAAATTCCGCCGCCTTCAGCAAGCCGCGTTTGGGCGCTCCGACGGTCAGAGTGACATCCGCGGTGATGGCCGCTCCTTCCACGCCGCCAGTTTCGGCATTCAACCCGGACGGAACATCCACCGCAAGAATGGGAAGATTTGCGCCGTTGACAGCCTCAATCAGCTTCCGCCAGTGAGCGTCGAGCGGCCGGTCCAAACCGATGCCAAACAAACCGTCTGCAATCCACGAAAAGCCGCCGCCGCCCGCCTCCAAGAATTTTTCCAAACCCTGCGCCGGGTCAACCACATCCAGGAGAAGCGCGCCGCGCTCCCGGCCGAGGTGCTTTCGCGCGGCGCGGACATCGTCGCCGTTGTGACCTTTGCCGGCCAGGAACAGGATTCGTTTACCCGGCCCGGCCAGTTGCTCCAGGCGGCGGGCAATGGCGCGGCCCACATTGTCGATGACGTCGGCCTCAGTCCTGCCCGCGGCCCATGAGGCCTTTTCCCACTCGCGCATTTGAGCGACTGAAATGACTGGAAGCGGCATATTGAATTAGGTTTTCAATTCCGCGCTTGCGAAGCAACTTTAAACCGACTGATTCCATCCGTTTGGCCGCCTTCGAGCGGTATTCTTTAGTAAACTGATTTTTGAAAGAATTTAAAAGGTGACACTGGCACGCTGTTACCATAAACCAATTGCGCATATGATTACTCGACGAGATTTGTTCGTGGCCGCCGTTTCCACTGTCATTGCCGTCGCGGGCATTGCGCTCGCGCAGTCCAGCGGCAAGCCGGTGATGCATTCGTGCGTGTTTAACTGGGCCGACCTCAAGGCCGTGCCGACCAGGATGGGCGAGCGGCGGGTGGTGTTCGACGCGCCCACGCCGGCGCTGGCGAATTTCGAGTGCCACATCACGACGCTCAATCCGGGCCAAGCGCCACATGCGCCGCACCGTCATGCGGACGAGGAGTTCATGATCGTCAAGGAAGGCACGCTCGAAGCGGTGCAGGGTGACAAGACAAACATCGTCACGACAGGCGGCATCATCTTCGAGGCGTCGAATGAACTGCACGGGGTGCGCAACATCGGCACAAACCGCGCGACGTATTTCGTTTTCAAAATTACACCGCACGGTTAGAATAGTGGCTGATTTTCAACCACGAAGGGCGAACATCACGAAGCGAGTTTTGGCGAGACGCCTAAACCAAAGGGTGAAAAAGCACAAATTCCGTCGGCGGGACGCCGACGGATGCGACCGGGACGGTCGCGCTCCCAAAAAAGCCGCCAAGGATCGGAGTTGAAAATTGATTTTCAACTTTGCGCTTGCGAAGCAGCTTTAAACCTTCAATTTTTGACGTGCCTTTGAACTTTGATCCGCAAATGGTCCGGGCCGCACTGGCCGAAGACATCGGCTCAGGCGATGTGACGACCCTGGCCACTGTGCCGGCTGATGCCGTGGCCGCCGCTGTCATGGTGGCGCGGGAACCGCTGGTGGTATGCGGGTTGCCCGTGGCGGAAGCGGTTTTCGGGGAGGTTTCCGCAGGCTTGATTCTGGCGTCGGTTGCCGCGGACGGCCAGCGTGTTGCAACGGGCCAAGCCTTGTTAAATGTTCAAGGGCCGGCCCGCGCCATCCTCACCGCCGAACGGGTGGCGCTCAATTTCGTGCAACGGTTGTCGGGCGTGGCGACGTTGACGGCGCGTTTTGTCGAAGCGGTGGCCGGGACTGGCGCACAGATTCTCGACACCCGCAAGACTACCCCCGGCTGGCGGCGTCTGGAAAAATATGCGGTGCAATGCGGCGGCGGTGTCAATCATCGCATGGGCTTGTTTGACCGCATTTTAATCAAGGACAATCACCTGGCGGCGTTGCCCGGCGAACCGCCCAACGCCATCGAGGCGGCGGTGCGGCGGGCGCGCGCGCAATTTCCACACCTGGCCGTGGAGGTCGAAGCCGACACCCTCGATCAAGCCGCGCAGGCCTGCCGGGCCGGGGCCGATGTGATCTTGCTCGATAACATGTCCAACCAGGACCTGCGGGCAGCGGTCCGGTTGATTGATGGACGGGCCAAAACCGAGGCCAGCGGCGGCGTCAATTTGGCGACGGTCCGGGCCATGGCCGAAACGGGGGTGGATTTCATTTCCGTTGGCGCGCTGACTCATTCCGCGCCGGCGGCGGACATTGCGCTGGATTTCCAAACATGATCTCGAAGGACACGACAATCGACGCCCATATTTTGTCCGCCTTGCGCGGCGCGCCGTGGGGCGTTTCGGGAGGGGAGCTGGCGCGCCAACTCGGGGTCAGCCGCGCAGCCGTTTGGGCGCACATTGAGGATCTGCGCGCCATTGGCTACGACATCGAAGCCGGCCCGCACCTGGGCTACCGCCTGTTGAGCGTGCCGGACGTGCTGCACGCCGATGACATGTATTCGCGCCTGGGTCGGACGCGGGTCATTGGCCGGGAAATCCAGGTCTTCGAGGAAACCACTTCGACCAACGATGTCATGGCCCGCCTGGCGCGGGGCGGCGTGAAAGAGGGCGTGGTTATTTTTGCCGAATCACAAAGCAAGGGGCGCGGGCGGCTGGGCCGCCGCTGGATTTCGCCGGCGCGCAAAGGACTTTGGTTTTCGGTTTTGTTGCGGCCGGACATCGCGCCCCAGGCAGTGACGCAATTGACAATTGCCGCCGCCACCGCGCTGGCCCGCGCCATCACCCTGCAAACCGGCATTGTCCCGGAGATCAAGTGGCCCAATGACCTTTTGATCCGGGGCAAAAAGATTGCCGGCATTCTGACGGAAATGAGCGCGGAACTGGACCATTTGAAGGAGGTCATTCTGGGCATCGGGATCGACGTCAACCAGGAGGCGAACGAAATCCCCGCCGCGCTGCGCAAAACGGCCACGTCAATAAGAATTGAGTCCGGCCAAATGGTGGATCGCGCCGGACTGGCCGTGGCCGTCCTGCGCGAACTGGATCGCGATTACGAACGGATCAAGCGCGGAGAATTCGACGTCATTGCCGAGCAATGGCAGGAGCATTGCAGCACGATTGACTCCCAGGTGAGCATCCGCGTCGGCGACCGGGTGATTCGCGGCCGGGCGGAATCGCTCGACGCGGACGGGGCGCTGCTGCTGCGCGGGCAGCACGGCCATTTGGAGCGAATCACCGGCGGCGATGTGACGATGGAGAAGTAAGAATGGGCGATGAGGGATTCGAACCCCCGACCTTCACCGTGTAAAGGTGCTGCGCTACCACTGCGCTAATCGCCCCAACTTTTCCAGTCTGGGCTATGCCCCGGAATTTACGAGCCAAATTCTATCGGAAGAAATGACTAATGACGAAATCCCAATGACCAATCAATGCCCAAATGACCCAATGACGAAATTTCGTCATTCGAGCTTCGTCATTAATTGGTCATTCGTGCTTGGACATTAGTCCTTTTCGATAATTCCCTGGTCATTCGTGCTTCGTCATTCGTCATTTAACCTCTCCGCGAAATCCCTGCTGGCGCAAGGCCTCGTAAAGAACCAGCGCCACGCAATTGGACAGATTAAGCGACCGGACGCCGGCATGAAGCATCGGAATGCGCAGCCACCGGTCGCGGTGCTGCTCGATGATCTTTCTCGGCAGACCGGCGGTTTCGCGGCCAAAAACCAGGTAGTCGCCGGGCTGATACTCCGCTTGTGCATAGTGCCGCGTCCCGTGCGATTCAATCAGCCAGAGGCGCGCGCCGGCGGGCAGTTGTTTTTGAAAGGCCGGCCAGTCGGCCCAGCGATGCCAGGCCAGATGTTCCCAATAATCCAGACCGGCGCGCTTGAGCTGCCTGTCATCGAGCTTGAACCCGAACGGCTCGATCAAATGCAAAGTGGAGCGGGTCGCGGCGCAGAGCCGGGCGACGTTGCCCGTGTTCGGGGGAATTTCCGGCTCAAGCAGGACAATGTTCATCTGTCAATAAAACACCTTCCACAACACCAACCCGTGGGCGGGGGCGGTCATGCCCGCCGCGCGGCGGTCTTTGCGGCGCAAAATGTTTTTGATCTCCCCCGGCGCGATCTTTCCCCGCCCCGCCTGCGCCAGCGTGCCGACAATGCCCCGGCACATTTTGTAGAGAAAACCGTCCCCCTCGATGACAAAGGTCAGGAGCGGGCCATTGCGCCGGATGTCGCAGCGCCGCAGGGTGCGCACGGTTGATTTCATTTCATAGTTGCGGGTCGCGGCCAATGATTTGAAGTCGTGTTTTCCGACAAACAGTTTGGCGGCGGCGCGCATGGCGCTGAGATTGAGGGGCCGGGTGACATGCCAGGCCTGCCGGCGCAGGAGCGGGTTCATGGCCGGCCCGTTCCAAAGCAGGTACCGATACTGTTTGCCCCTGGCGTCGAACCGCGCGTCAAAACCGGCGCGGCAACGCGCCACGGCCATGACCCGGATGTCGCGGGGCAGATGAGCATTGACGGCCACAGCCATCCTGGCCGCGGGCATTTTGATCTGGTCGTCCGGAATCTCCACTTGCGCGGCCATGCCAAGGGCATGCACCCCGGCATCCGTGCGGCTGGAACTGTGCAGACGCGACGCGCCGGGGAAAATTTTGGCGATCGCCTCCTCGACCCGCTGCTGGACTCCCACTCCGGTCTTTTGCGCCTGCCAGCCCGCGTAACCGGTTCCGTCATAGGCAATGATGAGCTTGAATTTCACGGGTAAGCGGCCTTTTTACTTCTGCCGAAGAATTGCGGAAAGGAAAGCGCGGGGCGTCACACAGGAGATGCCATGAGGCTTGCGCAAGTCAAGCAAGTGCGGATCGTAAGTCACAATATATGCCGCGCGGGCGGCCACGGCCGCCATGACAAACGCATCGTCTTTCGGATCGCGCTTCACCGTTTTCCTGGGGGGAATGTCGTCGGAGAATTTTGAGACGGCTTTGAGCCATTCGAGCCAGTTTGTCCAATTTGGATTGCGCCAACGCTTCTCAATTTCGGCAACGTGCTCAACGGTGTCCGTCCATTCAGTAGTAACCCCCGGAGTGCGCCAGGATTCAAACCCACCCGTCGCGAGAAGTTTTAGAACGGCGCGGGCCTCGCCGCCGCGCCAGCCAATTCCCGCCACCACAACGGAACTGTCCAAAACCGCGCGCGGTTTATACACGACGTTTCCTTTTCACCCGCTTTACGATTTTGAGAATTGCTTCGATCGGTTCAGCCTCTTCCGCACCATCGCGATCAAGTTGGCGAAAACGCTCCAGCAGTTCGGCCTGTTCATTCTCCTGCCGGCTGCGAATGAGGTCGCGAACGACATCGCTTGTGCTGGCAAATCCTCCAGCTTCGCGGCGCGAATTGAGCCAGCCCTTTTGCTCCTCGGATAACGAAATGTTGAGCGTATTGGCCATGACGATAACATGACAGGTTGTTTGATTTTGTCAAGATTCGCCAACATCATGGGTGCCGTCCAAATAACTTTGCAGCATGATGGCGGCGGCGGTTTGGTCCACTTTGGTTTTCCGTTTTTCGCGCCGCATCCCGGTTTCGATCAGAAAGCGGGTGGCCTGAACCGTGGTCAGCCGCTCGTCCCATGTTTTGACGGGGATGGCGAAAGCTTCCCGCAGACGATCCGCAAAATGCCGGGCCCTGGCCGCCGCCGGGCCGTAGGTGCCATTCATGTTGCGCGGAATGCCGACCAGGATTTCCCCGACCTGCCTGCTGTCAATAATATCTTCCAGGCGTTTCAGAAAATCTCCCAGCGGTTCGGCGGCCAGAAACCCGAGCGGCTGCGCGATGATGGCCGTTTCGTCACTGATGGCCACGCCGATTCGCTTTGTTCCGTGATCGAGGGCGAGAATGCGCATAGCCGGTGTCATTACAGGGATTTCATCACCCGGGCCGCCGCGCCGACGGTTTTGCCGATGTCCGCCGCGGCATGGGCGGTGGAGATGAACCCCGCTTCAAATTGTGACGGCGCAAAATAAATGCCTTCGCGCAACATGCCGTGGAAGAATTTGCTGAAACGCGCGCGGTCGCTTTTCATGGCATCGGCCAGATTATGCACCGGCTGATCGGTGAAATAGCCGCAGAACATGGAACCGATGCGGTTGAATTGCACGGGAATTTTGGCCGACTTGGCGGCGGCTTTCATCCCTGTTTCCAGGGCCGCGCCTGATTCTTCCAAGGCGGCGTAAGCGTTGGTGGAGGAGAGTTCCTTGATGGCCGCCACTCCGGCCGCCATGGCCAGCGGATTGCCGCTCAAAGTGCCGGCCTGATAAACCGGCCCCAGTGGCGCCAGCAAGTCCATTATTTCGGCGCGCCCGCCAAATGCGCCGACCGGCAGGCCGCCCCCGATTATCTTTCCAAAACAAGTCAGATCAGGCCGGAGGCCGAACCGGCCCTGCGCGCCGCCCAAGGCCAGACGGAAACCGGTCATGACTTCATCAAAAATGAGCAACGCGCCATCGGCGGCGGTGATGTCGCGCAGAAATTCCAGGAAGCCCGGCTTGGGCAAATACAAACCGGCGTTGCCCGGGACCGGCTCGACAATGATGCCGGCGATTTGTCGCGGATTGGCGGCAAAGGCGGCGCGCACCGCCTCGGGTTCGTTAAAGGGCACGACGATCGTATGCTGGGTGAAAGCCGCCGGCACCCCGGCGCTGTCGGGATGGCCAAAGGTCAGCGCGCCCGATCCGGCCTTGACCAAAAGTGAATCGGCATGGCCGTGGTAACAGCCGTCAAATTTGATGATCTTGTCGCGCCGGGCAAAGCCGCGCGCCAATCGAATGGCGGACATGCAGGCTTCGGTCCCGGAATTGCACATCCGCACTTTTCCCAGGCCCGGCACGGCCGCGCAGAGCAACCGCGCCATTTCGACTTCGAGCGGATTGGGAATGCCGAAGCTGGTCCCCTGCCCCGCCGCGTTCCGGATGGCTTGAATGATTTTGGGATGGGCATGGCCCAGAATGGCCGGCCCCCACGTCCCAACGTAGTCCACCAATTCATTGCCATCGACATCGAAGACATGGGCGCCTTTTGCCTTGTTGACGAAAAAGGGATGGCCGCCGACGGCGCGAAAGGCCCGCACCGGCGAATTCACCCCGCCCGGAATGTATCGCAAGGCCTCCGCAAACAACTCTTCAGATTTGGCGCTTGTCACCATGTAAAATCCAATAGTGTGCCAGCCAGGGAGAATTGACAATTGATAATGGACAAACTCTGACGCCAAGGGGTCCTATAAGTATCCGCACTCCGTCAGCGTCAGCGATGAGGACCGGACAGCATGACGCTCTGGCCGATGGCCGGAATTTTGAAGGGTTGGTAGGGCTGATAGGATCGCGTTTGCCAGTCGAACCGGAGCCAGTGGAAATCGGGCGAATCCAGCGAAGTGTTGAACCGGAAAACAACGCGGGACGGCAAATCCGATGCATCCGATTCCAGGACTTCCACCGTGAGGCTGCCGAGGTCGTAGCGGTCACCTTTTTTGCATTTGGGTTTGCCCACGAGCAGGTTTAAATTCCTGCAGGCGTAGGCGCCATGGATCAGACCAACATTGTCACAGGAGAATATGTCCGGCGCTTTGGATTGAATCACCAGCGTTTTGTCATCGGTCCGTTGGACGTCGAAGCTCGTGCAACACGGCACCAGCGCCCGCAAGGTCTTGGGCAGTCGCTGGTGGTGATACGCTTTGTAAGAAGGTGCATGAACCAACGCGAGCGGCAAGGGTGCGTTGACGACGATCACATTTTCGTTCTCGATGTTTGGCCAATCACCGACATCGCAGAGGCGGGTCATTCCATCCAAAGCGAAAGCAGTTGCTTTAACCGCCAAGACTCTTCCGGCGATCTCTCCCGGAACATGTATCAGAATCAGCAGGACACAGGCAATCCATGCCAGGATTCGGTATGGCAAGAATTCCGGCAGCCGGCTTGGCCGGGTGATCAGGCCGGCAACGAAACTGGCGATCAATCCATAAGCCCCGACAGCCACAAAGCCAAGGTTTTTGGATAATGGCACTACGGTTGCCAAAGGGATGGCCGCAAGCACCATGACAGTGAACCAGAACGCGGCTGTTTTGTCCCTGCGCACCCACGGGAGGAAAACAACCAAAGCCGCAGCCACGGGCGCGCAAAAAAGCGCAGTGACCTTCGGCTGCAATAAAGGATTCACGGCGAGCAAAAGATCCGGCGCCACGCCGGTAAGCTGGCCTCCGAGCAGAACCATGGCTCTGGGGATCACTACCCGCCCAAACTCAAGCGGCTCGTGGGCAGGGTCAATGTAAAAGCCCAAATGGAACAGACCGAAGCCGGAAAGTGTATAGATGGTTCGCCACAGAACGATGACCAGAACCGAAGGTAAAACCGTCAGCGCCCGGTTGCGAAGAGAACCCGGCTCGAGCACCAGCGCATACGCGAGGATGAAGGCAAAAGTGTTAGCTCCTCCTTCCTCCGCGAAAAGGGAAAGCGCGAGGAACAGGGCGGATAGCACGCATCCGTAACGGGACTTTGCAGAACGCCATTGATGATGTTGATAAAGACACAACAGACCGAAGAAAAGCGACAGTATGAAGCCGCGGTTGGCAACGTACGCCACCGGGAAGCAGGTGTTGACATCGAGCAGGAACAACAGCGCCGCCAGTCCGGCGGCCCACCCCGCCCCCATCAACTTCCGGTAAACAATCGTGATGAGAAACACGATGGCCGCAAACCACGCGATGTTATGGGCGTGCATCAGCATGGGCGAGTCGGGAAAGAGCCGGTAATCAAGCCAGTGGGTGAAGGCGGTGACCGGCCGGCAAAGAGACACTCTGAAATCGGCCGGCGTCCACCATGGCAGAGTGCCGTAGTTTTTCGCCAGCGCGAGGCATCGCGGGTCCCGGCTGAAGCCGAAAAGGTCGCAGAGGACAGTCGAGAAACTGCCGGAATCCGCGGGGTTTCCCGTCTCGTGCATCCGCGGTGGCAACTGGCTTGGTCTGAGCTCAACCGCGCGCTGAGGCAGATCGTCCAGCACCAAGCCCATCTTCAAGGCGGGCAACATTACCAGTATCGCCCCTATGGCAAGAATCGCTGGAAGGTGGCGATGCTCAAGGAATCTCTTCGAGAAATCCAACACCCGGGTCCCTGTTCCATTTGTTTCCATTGTTTCCATTCGTTTCGTCAATGAAAGGGTCAGCGCCTGGGGGCCGGACCGGACAGCGTGACGGTCTGGCCGATGGCCGGAATTTTGAAGGGTTGGTAGGGCTGGGAGGATCGCGTTTGCCAGTCGAACCGGAGCCAGTGGAAATCGGGCGAATCCAGCGAAGTGTTGAACCGGAAAGCAACGCGGGAAGGCAAATCCGATGCATCCACTTCCAAGACTTCCACCGTGAGGCCGTCCAGGTCATACCGGCCGCCTTTTTTGCATTTGGGTTCGCCCAGGAGCAGGTTGCCAGTCCTGCGGGCGTAGGCGCCATGAATCGGACCAACATTGTCGCAGGAGAATATGTCCGGCGCTTGGGATTGAATCACCAGCGTTTTGTCATCGGTCCGTTGGACGTTAAAGCTCGTCAAACCCGGCACCAGCGCCCGCAAGGTCCTGGGCAGTGGCTGGCGGTGATACGCCTTGTAAGAAGGCGCATAAGCCAACGCGATCCAGAAGCAGGGTTCGTTGACGACGATCACATTTTCGTTCTCGATGTTTGGCCAATCACCGAGATCATTGAGGCGGTTAAGCCGGTTGAAAAGGAGAGGGGTGGCTTTAACTGCTGCGACTCTTCCGGCGACCGCTCCCGGAACATGCGCCAGAATCAGCAGCACACAGGCAATCCATGCCAGGATTCGGTATGGCAAGCATTCGGGCAGCCAGCTTTGCCGGGTGATCAGATCGCCGATAAAGGAGGCGATCAGTCCAAAGGCCCCCACTGCGACAAAACCGAGATTCTTGCTCGTCGGCACTACGGTTGCCGCAGGAATGGCTGCGAAAACCATGACGGCAAACCAAAAGGCAGCGATTTTGTTTCTGCGCAGGAGTGGAAAAAACACGATCAACGCCGCAACAACCGAGACGCAATAAAAGGCGATGACCTTCGACTGCAACGACTGATTCATCGCGAGTAATAAATCGGGCGGCAGGCTGGTAAGCTGGCCTCCGAGCAGGCTCATTGCCCTGGGGACCACTTCCCTCGCAAACGACAGCGGTTCGTTGGCAGGATCAATGTAAAGGCCCATATGGGACACACCGAAGCCGGAGAGTGTATAGATGGTCCGCCACAGAACGAGGATCAGGATCGAAGGCAAAATCGTCAGCGCCCGGTTGCGAAATGAACCCGGCTCGAGCACCAGGGCATACGCGAAAATGAAGGCAAACGTGGAAACTCCGCCTTCATCCGCGAAAAGGGAAAGCGCCAGAAACAGCGCGGATAACACGCATCCGGAACGGGACTTTGCGGAACGCCATTGATGATGCTCATAAAGACACAACAGACCGAAGAAAAGCGACAGAAAGAAGCCGCGGTTGGCGACGAACGCCACCGGAAAGTAGGTGTTGCCATCGAGCAGGAACAACAGCGCCGCGAATCCCGCGACCCATCCCGCACCCGTCAATTTCCGATAAATGACGGTGACGAGAAACACGATGGCCGCGAACCAGACGATGTTGTGGGCGTGCATCAGCATGGGCGTGTCGGGAAAGAGCCGGTAATCAAGCCAGTGGGTGAAGGCGGTGACCGGCCGCCAAAGGGCCCATCTAAAATTGTCCGGTGTCCACCACGGCAGAGTGCCGTAGTTTTTCATCAACGCCACGCTTTGCGGATCCCGGCTGAAGCCGAAAAGGTCGCAGAGAACGGTCGGGAAAGAGCCGGAATCCACGGGGTTGCCCGTCTCGTGCATTCGCGGCGGCAATTGGCTGGGCTTGAGTTCGACGGCCCGCTGAACCAGATCGTCCGTCCCCAAACCGATCTTCAAGGCGGGCAACATTACCAGTATCGCCCCTATGGCAAGAATCGCTGGAAGGTGGCGATGCTCAAGAAATTTTTTCAAGAAACCCAACATCCCGCCTCCTATTCCATTCGTTTTCATTCCCCGGTCATTCGTGCTGCGACATTGGACATTTTTTCGGCGTGACAATTACATCTCACGGTAACGTTGCGCAATGGGAAAAGGCCGGGGGTGGCTTGACGGCGTTCTGAGCGAGCCACCGGCCTAGCGGCGCCGACTGAAAAATGTTTCCGGCAGGCTGCCGAACTCACTTCGGACCAATATGCCGGGGGCAATGTGATGGCGCAGGAACCAGCCCTGATTGACTTCCAAAACGTACTGCACATCGTCCGAAGCGGCCACGACGGAATTGGTATCCTGCGGTTTCAAATCGTTTATTTCGACGATGCTGCCCTCCGGGTTGATATAGGCGGCGGAAAGCGGCAGGAGGCAATTCTTCATCCAAAAAGAAGCCTGCGTCGGCCTGTTAAAGACAAACAACATGCCGGCGTTTTCGGCCAAATTGGTGCGGAACATCAGGCCCGTCCGTTCCTGCTCGGCAGTCAAAGCCAGTTCCGTCACCAATTCCTCCGCCCCCAGCCAGAGGCGGATGGTCTTCAACTGGGGCTGGGCCTTCGTCGGCAAGGCGGGCTGGGGCGGCTGTGTCGGCGCGGCCACAATGGGCGGCGCGGGGGATTTTTTTCCGCAGCCGGCAAAAGAGCCGGCCAGAAGCAACAGGATCAGTGCAAACCATCTCATGGCGCGAGAATGCGCGAAGCCCGGCCCAATTTCAATGAAACTATTTGGCGGCGGCCCGAAGGCGGTCCAGAATTTCCATGTTGCGTTGCGTCTCGGCCAGGCTCAGGCGCGGCGCGCGCTTTTGCAAAATGGCGTCGGCAAAATCTTCCACTTCAAGGCGATAACGGTCGCTTTGCGCCACCTGAATTTCGCGGCGTTCCTCTCCTGCGGTCAGCGTCAACACGCCGGGGTTGTCGAAGAACGTGTCGGGGATTTCCAATACGCCACGAGTTCCGACGATTACCGAGCCAATCTGAAAATGCGCATTGAATCCGCAGTTCAACGAGGCGATCAGCCCGGACGGATACTTGAGCAGCGCGGAATAGATCACGTCCACTCCGTCTTTCCGCGCGCATTGCGCGGAAACACTTTCCGGCAGCGCCCCGCCCGGCTGGCCGCGGGTGATTTCATCCATCACCATGCCGGTGAAATTGACCGGGTAACAGCCGACATCATAAAGAGAGCCGCCCCCCAGTTCGGGTTTGAACTTGATGGAGGCAGGATTGGCGAGCAAAAAGCGGAAAGTCGAGCCGATGAATTTGATTTCACCGAGCGCGCCGCCGCGCAACACTTCGAGAACCTGGCGGGTGCGGTCGGTGTAACGATACATGAAGGCTTCCATCAGCCACACATGGCTGGCGGCGCAGGCGGCGGTCATTTCGCGGCACTGGGCCGCGTCCAAGGCGAGCGGTTTTTCGCACAGGACGTGCTTTCCGTGTTCCGCGGCCCGGATCGTCCATTCCCGATGCAGTGAGTTGGGCAGCGGGATATAGACCGCATCAACGGCCGGATCGCGCAGCAGTTCATCGTAGCCGAGATAGACCGCCGGGGTGGGATATTGGACGCGGCACTCGGCCAGTTTGGATTCGTGACGCGAAGCCACGGCGTGCAGCACGGAATTGGAGGACCGTTGGATCGCCGGCATGAGAGATTCCCGCGCAATGCGCGCGCAGCCGAGGACGCCCCAACGGATTTTCCGCTGGCCGGTCTTCATGGAATTTTTTGCTGTAAACAGGTCACCCATCAGGCTTTTCAGGCTTTGACAAGCATTCCATCACCAGAATGCCGCACCGCGCACGTTTCGTCAATCAAATCCGCGGCATGGTAGTCCCTTAATTTGAATTTATTTAGTTGTTTTTGGGTGGTTGGCATGGTTTCTGGGGGCTTGACAAAGGCTGGTTGTCGGGTGTCTGATAGTCGCTATGGCGGATGAGCATTTACTAGTTGGCCAAGATATTATCAGGAGCACTGTTTTGGCATTGCTTCCGCGAGACAAACAATTATCAGTAAAAGTCGCCAAAATTGTCGAGCAGAGCCCCTTGCAAACTGCGTTAACAGCCCCAGTTGGCGGTTCTGCGCACTCGCAATACATGATGCCTCTTCTATCTAACGACGTGTCGAAAATCATATCAATCCTCACGCAAATTCAAAGCGAACAAGGCTATAATGCCACGTTTCACAAACGGCAGGTCAATTTTTTAATTCTTGTTTGGCAGGAGCACTTAAAGCACCTTGAATTGAAGCAGTGCAACACCGCTCCCAACGCCTTACCGCCGCCAAGCGAGACGCTTTAGACAGTCACGGGTCGTACCATAGCTTTGCCTATTTTCGAGCTTGCGGAGAGGAGCGGGTAGTGTATGGGAAGCCCGGACTTCAAGCAGGCTTTGCTGGAACGGTTCCATGGAGAAAATCAAATCAATCAAGACACATGGGCAAAGCTACGGTACGACCGCTTTACCGTGTTCAATCGTTGTCAAATAAATAATGATTTGGGCAACATGCCCTATGGATTGACCCCTAACTCGGAAACCGTTTGCAATCGGGCGCAGGCTGGGTGAGAATTGGCCGTTGCAAAGGAAAGGAAAAACAAAATGCTAATAATTGCGACAGTAAATTGCGGAAAAGCTCAAATTACCAAATCATGGGATCTTCTGCAAGTGGCCGGCATCAATTACGTTGTTTTACAGGAAGTGGAGTATGAAAAAATAGTGATTCCATTGGACAATAAGGCCATCGTGGACGAGGCGCCCGGTCAACTTCGTGCCTATAGAGGCACACTAAACAGCGCAGATGCAGTTCTTTTACAAACCCCAAATTAGGACACCTCCCAATTGGTAGAACTGCCCCCTAGCAGCCCGTTAAAAAAAGGCGGTTTTTTCGTGATCGCCGCATAAAACTGAATGCAGCAGTTGTCATGACGGTTATCAGGAACAGCCCGATCACATCCCAAAACATGCTCTCCGTCCCAGTTGTTATCCTGTGAACTATAACCGCTGTCAGCGTCAGCCACGCCAAACCGGCTAAAAAGCCGCCCCACGCTCCTTCATCCGCGTTCCGTGGCTTTCTCATTCCCCATACCTTGCGCAGCAGTAACCCGAGATTGTAGGCCGCGCACTTGAGCGTATAGGTTTTACTCACGTTGGTCTGGCCTCGCAACCACGCTCGCCTTCCCCCGCCGGTCTCGCAGACATGGGCAAAGGTCCGTTCGCACCGTTCACTGCGCCAGCGGTTCAATTGCCGGCCCTTGGGCCCGCGCACCCGCCGCCGGTTGGCTCGAAAGGCCCGTTCTTGCTCCACCGGTTTGTCTGTCCAGCACCGTGTCTTCTGCCGCCGCTCCGGAATATACGTGCGCAGGCCGTTTGTCTCACACTGTGTCAACAAATCATTGTCGTGATAGCCCTTGTCCATCACCATTTCCTCAATCTGGGTGGCACTGCCCGCCAAGACCAGATTGGCTTCGGCCAGGCTCAATGTTACCGGCCCGCTCTGCGGATCAGATCTGTCGGCAAAGGTGACCGTTGTGGCTACAATAGCTTCGCTGGCCAAGTCCACCGCGTGCTCGGCTTTGTAGGCCAGATGGGTGCGCCCGTCTTTCATCTTGGCAATCCGACTGTCCCGGTCGGTCGGACTTTCCCACTGCTGATTGGAGACTTTCTTGTCCTTGCGTCCCCGATCCAAACGCCGCAAATCTTCTTCGGTGGGATTCTCGATGCCCTCGGCTTTGGCCAGTCCCCGCAGATATTCTTTCCAATCCTCCCCGGTGTCTTTGCGCACGATGCTCTTCATCGCCGCGTTGGCCTCCAAGGTGGTGGCGTCAATGGCCACCGCCTTGCCCCGCAACAGCCCCTTCTCCTGCAAAAGACTCAGGACAAACACAAAGACCCGGTCAAAGACCGCTTCGGGCAACCGCTGTCGAATCATCGTCATAGACACATGCACCGGCGTGTCCTCGGTCAACCGGAAACCTAGAAAGGCGCGCAAGCCCAGGCTGTCGGCGCAACGCCAGGCGATGCCGCGCTGGCTGTCCAGTCCCTCGAAGTAGCCGATGAAGAGCATGCGAAAATAAACTCCGGGCGGAATGCCTGGCCGGCCACCCTCCTTGTAATAGGGTTCACAGAGCTTTTCAACAAATTCGTCAAAGCCCGCCTCATTCAGCACGGTGTTGAGTTTGGTGTAGAAAGGGTGGCCGGGGCCAGTGGCCAGCTTCGCGGTCGGGATGAACAGTTCGTCTTGTTTGGGAGTGCGTCGTCCAATTGCCATGATTATCTGACGCTCCAGCGTCAAAATTGTTCAGTCAAATATACGGTATTCTTTAGTTTTTTAACGGGCTGCTAGACGATGATTTTTCAGCGGCTGAATCAAACGAGCGTCCGGCTCGTGCGCAAGCGCCAAAGCAGCCAGCCGCCCAACCCGCCACCCAGCAGGTCCCAGGTGGAGGGTTCAGGCACTTCTTCTACATCGAGGCCATATGGGTCACTCAACCCTGAGACCAGAGAGGCGTTGACCGTCGCACCCGCCGTGGTGTATTCGCCAATCGTGCCGCCGGGGCCTCCGGGGTAGCTTGCGACAAAGATATCGCCTCCAGATACCGCGAGGCCAACTGGGTCATTCAACCCTGAGACCAGAGAGGCATTGACCGTCGCACCCGCCGTTGTGTATTCGCCAATCGTGTCGGACGCCCCGTTCACGACAAAGATACCTCCTCCAGACACTGCGACGCCAAATGGGAGACGCAACCCTGAGACCAGCGAAGCGTTGACCGTCGCACCCGCCGTTGTGTATTCGCCAATCGTGTTATCGCTGAGGTTTGCGACAAAGATATCTCCTCCAGACGCCGCGACGAAAGATGGGTCATTCAATCCTGTGACCAGCGAGGCGTTGACCGTCGAACCCGCTGTGGTGTATTCACCAATCGTGCCGGCGTCATAGTTCGCGACAAAAATATCTCCTCCAGAGACCGCGAGGCCTGTTGCCCCATTTAACCCTGTGACCAGCGAGGCGTTGACGGTCGCACCCGCCGTGGTGTATTCGCCAATCGTGCCGCCGTTCACGACAAAGATTTGCGCCTGGGCTGTGCTGATCGAGAACCAGCCGAGTAGGCCAATTGCGACCATTAAAGTTCTGCGGGTATTTTTCATAGAAGTTCTCCCGTTGTTTTTTTCGTAGGTTTCGTTGCACCATTTGGTGTTGACTTTGGGTTATTTTGGGTGATTTCGCAGGTTTTTACAAGCATTGTCATTGACAAATTCTGTGATCAAAGTCAAAGGGGTCGTACCATAGCTTTGTCCATTTTTCTTTATTCATTTGATTTTCGCCATGCAACCGTTCCAGCAAAAGCCTGCTTGAAGTCCGGGCTTCCCACACACCACCCGCTCCTCCGACTCCATGGTATCGGCAAAACCAAATATGGGCTAGAGCGGTTACACAATTCATATAGCGATTTTTATGGCCCGCAGAACACGCAGATGACGCAGAAACGGAGACAAAAATTCTTTTTCTTTTCTGCGGGAATACCCTATTCTGCGCACAAAAATATTATGGAAGACTTCCCGCATAAAGAACAAACCTACAAAATCCTCGGCGCTTGCTTTGAAGTGTACAAGGAAAAAGGCTGCGGCTTCCTCGAAGCCGTTTACCAGGAGTGCCTGGAGATTGAACTCGAACTGCAAGGCATAGTCTTTGCCGCCAAACCGCCGTTGCACCTGAAATACAAAAGCCGCTCGCTACAGCAAACCTACCAGCCTGATCTCCTCTGCTATGATAAAATCGTGGTCGAGCTCAAAGCCGTTTCCGCGCTCGCCGACGAGCATCGTGCTCAGGTCATCAATTACCTCCATGCCACAGGCTGCGAAGTGGGCCTGCTCGTGAACTTCGAGCACTTTCCCAAAATCGAGTTCGAGCGGCTGGCCAACACGAGGAAGAAAGGCGCATCGGCAGAAGAAGAGCAATGATACTTCCCGCTGAAAAATGAGGAGGGCATGGTCTTTGCTTTCGTTTCTGCGTTTTTCTGCGTGTTCTGCGGGCAAATAATTCCTTGGGGTCATTGGGAATATATCGCCACATCATTTGTGGCAATGCTCTAAGTCCGGTTTGACCCATTTGGCCTTTGATAAATCATTGCAATACAGCGTGTTACAACCATTTGCAAAAAAATCACAACTTTTCTGAAAAATCTTTCAAAAATCTGTTGACGAATAAATGTTTTAACTGTAATGTTCGTCTAATGAAGGACACATTAAGGCCATGAAGGAAAGGCGGAATTATGAAGGATGAAGGAAAGGGGTGCGAGGGCGTCTCGCCCGCCGTGTTTGGCGTCCCGCCAAACACATCTCCGCCCGGCGCCTACTCTGCGCATCAACATGTCAACGACCTGTTGTGGAAAACAGAGGGGGAGTGCGGCGCGAGACCCGCACCACGACCGGGACGGTCGCGCCCCCCAACCAGTTCGATGCTGCGCCCAGTCAAACCCAGTCAAACTGAATCAAACCAGTTCTGTGGGTCAAGCTGGCGGTCCGAATCGTATGTAAATCCATAACAATGAACAACTTGCAAAATAAACTGCTTTGGTCGGGTCAAACCGCGTTAAACTTAGTTAATCATGGTCAAAATAAGCCAATCCGCTTCGGATTTCGGACTCTCTTGGCGTCTTTGTGTCCTGGCGTCTTTGCGTTGATCTTCCCCGCATCAGAAGAAACGCAAGGGCACGGAGGCGCAAAGGCGCAAGAGGAATCGAGCTTTTGGAACTTGCGCCGGACGGTCAAAGGGGTCGTGCCAGAGGGCGTGTTGCCCAAATGGTCATGATTAAGCGGTGAGAGGCGGAGGAGCATCTTTTGCGCGTCGGTAGTTTTTTTAATCGACGAAAGTTGAGGGAGCAGTCCATAGCGGCAGGAATGTGAGTCTTTCGGCTCGAAAGGGCGTCTTCAACCCCCCGATTTGTAACGCCATCGCAGGTTGTAGCTTCTTGACTGTTGCTTTAAGCAGGATTTTGACGTTCTGCACCGTGGCAATCAGCCAGTCCTGAATTTGCTGACGCCATAATCGTCGCCAGCGCGCTCGCTTGAAGCCGTGCTCGTTGGCCGCCTGGGCAAAGCTGCCTTCGATGAGGTGTTGGCGGCGGCGGCGATCCTGCCGGGCACGTGCGCTACGGGCCATCTGCCGGCCTTGCATCACGAGGTCTTCTTTCTCATGGCGTTGTACAGACCGGCCTAGCTTGGCGGTCGTGCATTGTGTCCGCAACGGGCAAGCTTGGCAGATCCCGCGACGCGTGGTGTATTCCCAAGTTTTGCGAAGAGGATGAAGGCGCCGCCGCTCCAGCTTCTGGCCAGCGGGACATTGGTAGGTATCACTCTTTGCCTCATATATAAAGTGGCTCTCATCGAACAACCGAGCGGCTCCTTTGGGCCGGCTCCCGGCCTTCTTTCCCTCTCCCAAATGCGGCGCGATGCCGGCGGCCACGCAGGCCGCCAGATTCTCCGCCGTGCCGTACCTGCTGTCGGCCACGGCGGTGGCAACTTGGGCTGCGGTGTTGCATTGATGCTGCTGGACTAAATCCATCAATTTGCTGTTTTCTCCGATGCTGCCCGGCGTCGTCTCCACCGCTGTGATCACCCCATGGGCGTCATCGACGGCTCGATGGTGATGATAACGGGGCCAGCTCTGGCCGCCGCCTTTGCGCGCCAGCGCCGCGTCAGGGTCCGTTGTGCTGACCATGTGATCGTTGACCGCTTGATATCCGGCAGCAGTCATCCCCTCTTCCAGTTTGGCTTCCTGCGCCTGGTAGGCTTCTTTGTAGGCGGCGATCAGTTCGGGAGAACTTTTGACCACCGACTCTCTGGAGGCGTTGGCGTCGATCAAGCTGGCATCCACATGGATTTTGCTCCCGTCCACCAAGCCGGCTTGGACGCACTGTTGGACGGTGTGAACGAAAACCTTGGCAAACACTTCCGAACCCCAACGCCGCCGGGCCTTGCTCAGCACACTGTGGTCCGGGATGGGATCCTCCAAGCCATAGCCCAAAAACCAGAGGTAATCCAATCGCTCCGGCAACCGCTCCATCAGTTCGCGCTCGCTCGCCACATCATCAAAAAAGAGCAGAAACATCAGCTTGAGCAGCACCACCGGGTCAATGCCGACGTTGCCATTGCGACCGTAGCAGCCGGCCACCTCTTGGCGTACAAAAGTAAAATCGATGGCGGCGGCGATGCGGCGCAAGGGATGATCCCGACGCACCCGGTGCTCCAAATTGACACGATAGCTGAACAGTTGGTTCTGAGTTTGATGCACGCCCATCATATTAACATTACAGACCGGGCCGGTTTCGCTCGTGTTCAAACTTTGTCAAATAAATAATGATTTGGGCAACACGCCCCAGAGCTTTGTCCATCTGGTTGTGCCATGATGAAAACCAAAACACAATCCGATCCAGGCGCACCCCGGCGCCGTTCACGGCATGGCCGGGCGGCGCCGCCTCTCATCTGTCAACCGAATAGAGGAAAAAATTAAAAAATGCCAAAAATGCCAAAATCCGTGCAATGGAGGAGTGAACCCGAAAGAATCCAACGCAATTACTGCAAAGGATTTGGCAAAATATGAGAAGTCTGGCATGGCGGGGACATTGTAGTTTCGACAAAATTTTAAGAATGACGCTGATGAGATTCATCACGAAGAATACATGCCCATGATTTTATGAGCCAAACCACCCGATTCACGTTGTCGCAGGCGGATATTCCCAAGCAATGGTACAATCTGCTGGCCGATTTTCCCGAACCGCTTCCGCCGCCGTTGCATCCGGGCACGCGCGAGCCAGTGTCGCTGGAGATGATGACGCAGATTTTTCCTGAGAACCTGGTGAGGCAGGAAATGTGCCCGGATCGATGGGTGGAAATCCCGGAACCGGTGCGCGAGGTCTATGCGCTGTGGCGGCCGACGCCGCTGTTGCGGGCGGTGCGGTTGGAGCGCGCGCTGAAAACGCCGGCGCACATCTACTACAAGTATGAAGGGACCAGTCCCGCAGGCAGCCACAAGCCCAACACTTCGGTTGCGCAGGCTTACTTCAACAAGGAGGCCGGTACCAAGAGGATTGCGACGGAAACGGGCGCGGGCCAATGGGGATCGGCGCTCGCCCTGGCCTGCCAGTTGTTTGGAATGGAGTGCAACGTCTATATGGTCAAGGTCAGCTACCAGCAGAAGCCGTATCGCCGGATGCTGA
Organism: uncultured Verrucomicrobiae bacterium; assembly: GCA_963813995.1. GTDB lineage: Bacteria > Verrucomicrobiota > Verrucomicrobiia > Limisphaerales > Palsa-1400 > DASRLE01. Next base: position 190,337 of record CAWFAZ010000042.1, read on the forward strand.
TGCACACCTGGGGGGCGACGGTCCATGCGAGTCCGAGCGATCAGACCAAATACGGCTGCAAAGTGCTGGCCGAAGACCCGAACTGTCCCGGAAGCCTGGGCATGGCCATCAGCGAAGCGATCGAGGATACCGTGACGCATCCGCACACAAAGTATTCGCTGGGCAGCGTGCTGAACCACGTTTGCCTGCACCAGACGGTGATCGGGCAGGAAGCCATCCGGCAGATGGAAATGGCGGGCGAGGAACCGGATTCCATTTATGCCTGCGCGGGAGGCGGCAGCAATTTCGCGGGACTGGCCTTTCCGTTCCTGCAAGGGAAAATCAAGGACAAGAAGAAATATCGCATCATTGCCGTGGAACCCTCCGCCTGCCCGTCGATGACGAAGGGCGAGATGCGGTATGATTTTGGCGACACGGCGGAGACGACCCCGCTGCTCATGATGTACACGCTGGGGCACCAGTTCATGCCGCCGCCGATCCATGCGGGCGGCCTGCGCTATCACGGGATGGCGCCGATGGTGAGCCACGCGCTCAAGCTGGGGTTGATCGAGGCGCAGGCAATCCACCAGACCAGGGTGTTTGAGGCCGGGACGCTCTTTGCGCGCACGGAAGGAATCGTGCCCGCGCCGGAATCGGCCCATGCCATCGCGGCGGTGATCACGGAAGCGGAGCAGGCGCGCGAGGCGGGGAAGAAACGCGTAATTCTGTTCAATCTCTCGGGGCACGGTTTGCTCGACCTCAGCGCCTACGAAACTTACCTGCTCGGCAAAATCCAGGACGTCTAAAACACACTAAATAACATAAATCACAGTCAATAATAACAAAATCCGATGAAAATTCAAATCATTCCTTGTCTCCTCACCGCCGCGCTGGCGGCCATGCCCGGCGCGCTCCAAGCCCAACCCGACGCGCATTACGTTCCCGGCATTGAAGGAATCGAGTGCGCAACGCTGCCGCCGCCCGGCTGGTACTTCCGGGACTACAACGTGTTCTATCTGGGCGAACGCCTGAACAACGGGGACGGGCATAATATCGCCCCGGCCGGTTTCCAGGCGATGGTGTACGCCACCGTGCCGCGCGCGATCTATATCAGCGACTTTAAAGTCCTCGGCGGCAATCTCGGAGGAGACGTCGTTCTTCCGTTCGTTTACAGCAGCGTCAAGAGCGGTCCGTTCAGAAGCAGCACGTTTGGGGTCGGCGACTTCTACGGCGAGACCACCCTTTCGTGGCATCCGAAACAATTCGACATCGGTTTCGCTGCCGGCTTCTGGGCGCCTACAGGCGATTCTGGCGGTCCGCCCCAGACACAGCCCGGATCAGGCTTTTGGACGCCGGAACTCACGTTGGGAGTAACCTGGCATCCCGACGAGGCAAAGACCTGGGCGATTTCGGCGCTGAACCGGTATGAGTTCTGCAATAGCGAGTACAACAACACGGGCGTAACGCCCGGGCAGGCTTGGACGCTGGAATGGGGCATCAGCAAGAAGATCATCAAGACGATTGATTGCGGTATCGTGGGTTATTACCAGCAGAGGGTCACGGCCAGCACTGGAAACGAGCCGACGGCGGAGGCGCTCTTTCCATACAGCCGGGTGGCGGCGGTCGGCCCCGAGGTCAACATCTTCATTCCAAGTTTGAAGCTTTGGACACAGCTCCGGTACAATTATGAGTTCATGGCGGAGAACCGCGTGCAAGGGCATACTGTGGCGCTCGTGCTGACAAAAGCATTCTGAGTTGATACCCGTCCTGCTGACGGATTGGACGTCAGCAGGACATGCGCGGCAAGGGAGTTAAGAGGGGATGACAAAATATGGAAATTGTGTTAACTTTTTCCAAGAATGAGTCTGCGCCCCGGATTCCTTTGCGCCCTGGCAGCGGCTTCGACCGCCAGCACGATTTGGGCGGGCGGCAGCGGCTTGAATATTGCCGTTGTCATCAATCAAAACAGCACCAATTCCATCCAACTGGCCAACGCGTATTGTGAGCAACGTTGTGTCCCGCCGCAAAACGTGTTGCGACTGACTAATCAATGGTCGGGCGGTTCCGTGTCATGCACGGTGGATGAGTTTCAAAATGAGTTGTGCGGTCCGTTGCTGAACATGCTGCAGAGCCGCAACCTCACCAACCAGATTCAGTTCGTGCTGCTCTCCATGGATTTGCCCTACGTGGTGGTTGGAACCAATGGTTTGAACAGCACCACCTCAGCCCTCTTTTACGGTTTCAAGCCGGACACGGCCCCGCCTTCCGGCCTGCCAGCAAGCTGTTCGCTGCCGGATGATTCAACCAACAGCTACGCCTTCAGCGAACTTCCGTTTGCCGAAGCCGCGCCGGACACGGCGCCCACCAATTCGTTCCTGGCGGTCATGCTTACGGACAGCACTCTTGCCGGCGCCGAACTCATCCTTAACCGGGGCGTCGCGAGCGACAGTTCCTTCCCCACGCAAACCGTCTGTCTCGCCAAAACCAGCGACACGGCGCGAAACGTCCGCTATGTCGAATTCGACAACGCCATTTTCGACACGCACGTTCGCGGCGATTATTCAATGGTCCGCACCAACACGGACTCGACCAGCTTCACCAACCTGCTCGGGCTGGAAACCGGGCTGACGGAATTTGCGTTGCCCGCCAACGCCTTTGTTCCGGGCGCGATGGCTGACAACCTTACGTCCTTTGGCGGATATCTTTTTAACCCCACCGGCCAGACAACGTTGCTGGCATTTCTGGATGCCGGAGCCGCCGGCAGTTATGGCACGGTGATTGAACCCTGCAATTACCCGCAAAAGTTTCCGAACCCGCTCAACTACTTCTACCAGGATCGCGGCTTCTCCCTGGCTGAAGCCTGCTACCAAAGCATCCAGAACCCTTACCAGGGTGTGATGGTCGGCGAACCTTTGTCCGCGCCCTTCGCGCTCCGCGGCGAGGGGATTTGGGAGCAACTGCCCGCCGGCACGGTCGTGCTCTCAGGCCGGACGAACCTGCAACTCGAATTCTCGTCCGCCGCCACCAACCTCCCGCTCAACCAGGTGGATTTATTTGTTGACGGAGTTTGGTTTGAAACGATCACGAATTTTCCGCCCGCGCCGGGCGATGTGGTGTCGGTCATGCTCAACGGCCTTTCCAACAGTTACGCCGTGCCGGGCCAGGCCACAATCTCGTCGGTCGCCTGCGGCCTTGCGGACGTTTTGAATTCGGCCAGCAACAGCACGCTCGTCAGCGCCACGGCGTTGGGCGACCGGATCGAGCTGCGGTCGCTTGATCCCACGTTGCCTGGCGCCAGCGTAACCTTGAACGTGAGCACAACCAACGGCACAGCCTCGCCCGCCACTTTTCTGACGCCTGCCCGCCCCAGTTTTCTCGACGGCATCGCCACCGGGTATCACTACCTGTTTGTCACCAACAATCCTGCGGTTGGCGGCTGGCTGGAACTTGTGGTGCATAAAACCAACGGAAACAACGTGACCTTGAGCGTGACCAATACGACCAGCGGCGCCACCATCGGCCGGCTTCTCCTGGCTCTGTTCAATGACGTCAATGGCACGGCGGCGTTGCAATCGAACGACGGCATTTACGCCGGCGACTTTGACGACTACTCCGGCGACGGGCTGGCTGCCGCCGACTGGACTCTTTATGCCCAATCTCCGGGCTGGGCCGCATCCGGGATTCAAGTAACGTTGAGCGCCTCGCCGGACCTCGTGATCCAGCCCTGCGGGACAAGCCCGCTGCAGGACAACCTTTCCGATCTTCAACCGCGCAATCATCTTTACGTGGCGTCGGGCGGGCTTTCCCTGCCGGTCAATTGGACGCTGGACACCACCCAACTCCAGGACGGCTATCACGAATTGACGGCCGTCGCCTATGAGGGAACCAGCGTGCGCACGCAGACCCGCGTTTCCAAGAATGTTCGGATTCAAAACAGCGGCCTCAGCGCCAGCCTCAACACATTGTTCGGCGGCGCCACTACCGACATTGGCGCAACACTCCAGTTTTCCGTCATTGCCAACACGAGCAACGTGACCGCCATCGAATTATTCAGTACAGGCGGATCACTGGGAAGCGCCAGCAACCAGGCCGCCGCGTTTTTTTCGGTTGCCGGCACGAACCTCGGCTTGGGCCTGCACCCATTCTACGCCATCGTGACGGACGGCGCCGGCAACCAGTGCCGCGCCGGGACCACCTGGATTCGGCTGATTGGCCCTGAACCGTCGTTTGCAATTTCAGTTGACTACCCGCCGATCACGCTTTCATGGTCCTGCACCGCCGGACGCAGCTATGATGTGCTGATGGCGACAAACATCCTTGGTCCATTCCAGATCGCCGCCGCTCTCACCCCGTCCAACTCAGTCGGGGCATGGGTTGATACAAATGCTTCCGTGGTTGAAAGATTCTATCGTATTGAAACGTCGTATTAGCCGCCACCAGCCGACTCAAACTGCGGATTCCCTTGCCAGCAGCGGGATTTTTGTGCATGTTGGTCAAACGGAAATGCACCCATGCAAGACTGTGGTTTTCCCAGGCATCCGTAGCTCAATTGGATAGAGCTTCTGACTTCGGATCAGAAGGTTGCAGGTTCAAGTCCTGCCGGATGCGCCATTCTAAAAACACTGTAAATGCTGGCTAAAATACAGTTCTACTCTGAAAATAATCGTGCGATTTGTTGCGATTTTCGTTGACGTGTGGGCGGTTGTGTGGTTTTCTATCAGTCATAGTGTTCGTTCGGTTACGGGGCGTTCGCGGCGATAAGAAAACAGTAAAATCTAACTGAACACCACTCGGAAAGGAAATCAATCATGCCAATCGAATTGAGAACGCAACGGGATGGATCGCTCCGCGATACGTGGTACGGCCGCTACGAAATTAACGGGAAACGCTTCTACCTTAACCTCGGCGTCAAATGGGCCGGCACTCCCCCTGAATCCCGCTCGCTCCGTGATACCGGCGATTCGCTTTTTGAGCGGTCTCGCGCCACCGCTCTTGCCAAGTTGGATTCAATCGTGGAAGAGGCGCGCTCGAAACGGAACTCCGCGCAAATGATCGAGAAGCTTTATGAGATGAAAACGGGCGAGAAGCTGGATTCGGTCCCGTTGAGAAATGTTGACAGCGAGTGGGCTAAGATTCCGCGCAATCGCCCCGCCAAGGCGCAGTATGCGGAAGAGTGCCAGGTCGCCCTGCGCCGCTTCGTCCGGTGGGTGCAAGAGAAGCATCCCAAGGTGGTGGAGATTGGGCAGGTCACGCGGACGCTGGCGCGCGAGTATTTGGAGGCGGAGTCGGCCCGGGGCGTCACACCCAGGACGTGGAACGGCACTATGAAACTGTTACGTTCGACGTTCCGGCATTTGCTGCCGCCCGGCTGCCTGAATCCGTTCGCAGATGTGCCGGCGCGCAGCATGGATACCGTGTTTCGCAAGCCTTTTTCGCCGGATGAGCTCAAGGCAGTTTTGGAGGCCGGCAAGGATGACGATTTCATTCGCCCGATTTTGGTGGTTGGAAGCTGCACGGCCATGCGCCGGGGCGATTGCTGCTTGTTGAAATGGCCTGATGTTGATCTCGATCGGCGCTTTGTCACGGTCAAGACAGCCAAGACCGGGCAGACTGTGAGCATTCCAATTTTCCCTTTGCTCTATGATGAGTTGCAAGCCCGGTCCGAGATGGACGGGCGTTCAATCGTGAACAAAGGATATGTGTTCCCGGAGCAGGCCAAGATGTATTTGGAGAATCCGGACGGGATAACGTTGCGGGTGCGGAAGGTATTCGCAATGGCAGGGTTTAAGGACGCGGAAGAGGCCGGTGAAACGGAAAAAGGCAAGGGCGAAGAGCGTGAATCAGAACCGCACTGAGGTCAAGCTGTTGGGCAACGGCGCCACCTCATCCGGCCTGCGGCCAACTTCTCCCCAAGGCGGGGAAGGAGAGCAAGATGGCGCGGTCATGCATCGGGGCGAGATTCATGCGGAGAGGAAGAAAGGGGAAGGCGTGCGTCGGGCGTCGGTGCGAGATTTCCACAGTTTCCGCGTTACTTGGGTGACACTGGCGCTGACGGCGGGGGTGCCGCTGGAACTGGTGCAAAAGGTTACTGGGCACAAAACGACGGATATTGTGCTGAAACATTACTTTCAACCTGGTCGCGAAGATTTTCGGCGGGCGCTGCAATCGGCCATGCCAAAGCTGCTAACGAATGGCCAGAAATCGCCGAAAGACGAAATGCGCGAAATTGTCGAGAAGATGACGACAAGAACCTGGAGGAAGGACAAAGCTCGCTTGCTGGGGTTGCTGGCTAAGGTGTAAAAGAGCGGTGTGTTTGCCCGTGTTGGTAAATCACAAGATCGATGTTCGTCTCGCCGCGTAGCACCATTTCCAAAACTCCTCATTTGAGCCACCCGGCTCGCTGATCCGCTCTTCAGCCGCAGAAAAGAGTTTCGCCTGCTTAAACTCCCGAGGCCCGACCGCCGCCCCAAGCACTCTGGCGAATTCTTCCTGCACCTGGGCCTTCGTCGCCCCTCCTTCCACCATCCTCGCAAGAGCCCCATCCCAATCCGCCTTCCCGTTGGCATCCCGCCATTCATTCGGAAGCCGGATGTGCCCCAAATATCGCCTCGTCCTGACCGCGACTCCCGTGAAGAACCGGCTGCCGGACATCTTCTGGCTGGCTTGGTGGGCGGCCGGCGGACATGAGGAAGCGACCGCCCGCTGGCCTTATGCCGGTGGCCCGGAGGAACAGGAAAAATTCGCCGAAACATTCATGCTGTCCGAATTCAACAAGACCAAGGCCGCCGAGGATCCGGGAAAGAAATCCCGTTACATCAAACTGCGCCCCGAGATTTGCAACCTGCACCTGCTCTGGAAAGCCCTTGGCCCGATCGTTCTGCGCCGGCGCAAATCCGACATCGGCCAGTCCATCGTCAAGAAGATCCGCCGCGTCTATCGCGTCCCGATGGGCCTGCATCAGCGAGCGGTGTATCACTATCATCTGCAAGCCAGTTATCTGGATTGCAATTTGAAACCCGCCCCCGGCGCGAAGCTCCAGGCCTTGCGCGTCGCCGCCGCCGCCCCGGATTCGCACCTGCTCGAGCCGCATCCGCTGCCGGGCAACGTGAGGCCGGATGAGGGTGGTGTTGTCCTCATCCATCGCAGCCCGTATTCATTCACCCCGAAGGTGGCGTGCGCCCTGACATTGCTCCGCGATGTCCTGCAGCGCGGCGAGCAAGCCGCCGTGTTTTCCGCGTTCAACGATCCGTCGGACATCCTTTCCCGGTACCTGACGGAGGCCGGCATTGACCACTATCTCCTCGACGGCCGCATGACGCAGGCCCGGCGCGGCCTTCGCAGTGCCGCGTTTAACAATGGCGAGTGCCCGATCACCCTGGCCGGCATCGACAGCATGGCCGAGGGGCACAATTGGGACAACATCAACAACATCATCCTGACCAGTTACACCTGGGCGGCGGACAAGGTGGTTCAAGCCATCAACCGCGCGCATCGGCTGACCAGCAAACGCGACGTCAACCTCTACGTCATCATCTGCGATCAGAGCGCGGATCGTGTGCTGGAGGACAACATCAACGAGAAAACTAACTCCAGCGAGCTGGCCATCGACGGCCGTTTGCTGGGCGAGGCGACCGAGGAACGGAGCATCTCCGAGCTGCTCCGCGACGCCATGCGCGACTTCAAGGATCAGCAGGATTGTCCGAACGAAGAAGCGCTGGCAAAGACCTGGCCCGCGCTGCGCGAGCAATTGCAGGAAGCGGCGCGCAGCTGGCATGGAATCGAACTCAGGTCTGGAGTCCAATCAGAATCCAACCGGAATCCAATTGCAATCGACCTGTCCACCATCATCTTCCCCATGCATTTGTCAAAACCGCAGCAAAATATTCCTGTCCATCCTGTCAATCTTCCAAGCTGGCGCCGCGTCAGGCTCGCTGCGTAGCCGGATGGCTCAATTTCTCCCCGAAATGTGTTTCGGCTCTTGTTTTCCTGTAAAACCGCCATGCAAAGAGTGCTGGAGCGGCCGGCGTGTAGGAGGCGCTCCACTCCGTGAAGTGCAGCTCGAGGTTCGGCAGTGCGGAGTCGCTGATCTTTTTCCGGGTATCGATCATTTCGGCGTAGATGGCGCGGGGGTTTTGCGACAACACCGTCCCAGCCTGGCCGGTTTCGTCGAGGAAGCCCTGATCAACCGCATACGTGTGCGTAGACACGAAGTCCACGGGTGAAGGGTTTGTGGCGCAGAACCGGATGAATTCGGGAATCCAGCCGCAGCCCGCCGTCGCCGGTCCGCCGACGCGGTAAGCAGGCGAGACGCTCTTGATGGCCCTCGCGGTCACGTCATACAGCCGGAAATAGTCCTGTTGTTTGCCTGCGAAAAACCCATCCAGGTTGGGCTCGTTCCACACCTCGAAATACCACGTCCTGACTTCGTCCTCGCCATAGCGCTGCTTCAAATGCGTGGTGAAGGCGCGAACGAAATCCGCCCATTTGTTGAAGTCCTTCGGCAGAGTCACATTGCCTTTCCACCAGAAGATCGTTTGCGAACCGCTCGCCAGGGCGGAAGGCATGAAGCCAAGTTCGACGAATGGCTTCATCCCGATGCCCTGGAGAAAATCGTAAAGCTCGTCGATGTATTGCCAATTGTATTCCGGCCGACCGGACTTGTCCTCGCGGTAAACACCCATGTCGTCGCAAAATAACCCGTGCATCCGGATGTAAGTGAACCCGCATTCCTTGTGGACGCGGGTGAGTTGGCGCTGCCAATCGGCGCGCAGTCCTTCGTTGGCGCGCCCGGCGCCGACACAGGCTTTGAACATCGTATTCAGCGGGCCTTTAACGCGATGAAGGTCGGCCGAAATTATTCGTTCCGACAGATCGTTCGTGCTGGCACCGGAAGCGGCGTTCATAATGGTAGCAAGAATGAGACAGGATGTGGCGAGTAGTTTGAGCGACTGATTAAAAACGAGTGAATAATTCATTCAGGGAGATCAATGGTTGATTGGCGGCGTAAAGGCAAGTTCGATCTGGGACGCCAGCCGTGCGAGTTCCCGACCGAAACTCTGGCTGCGACGGGCCGGGGCTGACACGGTAGAAACGGCGCGGCCCAAGGACCGCGCCTCCGACGAGTGGCAAAAAATCTTCTGAAGGGCTAGGGCCATACCAATCGGAAGAACACCGCACCGTTCGTCGTGTTCAGCAGCATCGTCACCAGATTCGTCTGCGTCGAACCGGCGACGTTGACCCAGTTCGTGCCGAGGCTATTGGTCTGCGATTGCAACTGCCAGCCCGTATGGTCCACCTGCCAATTGAGTTGAAGCTGATTGCCCGCCGTCACGAAGCCCAGTTGCGTTGGCGCAAGAGAAGTGGGCCGCGCACTGATTTCGGTCGAATTGGCGCCGCTGTTCAGCCAGAAGCTGATGCTATTGTAGTGCATATAATCATGATAAATTCCTAAGGCTGCCAGACGGCGCGATAAAATTGCGATGCCGACGAGTCAGAATTGGTGAGGTAGAAAGCGCCGGATGCGGGCGTATTGGTGGATATGGCAATCCAGTTTCGCGAATTCAAATTGGTGCAAGTTTGAATCACATAAGGCACGTCGGGTTGTCCCTGAACTTGAAAGATAAATTGACCCGAGGCTCGTTGAGCCGCCTGTGGGAGGAGGATCGGCGCGGCCGGCGCGAGCACGAGCACGTTCGCCGAGTAAGGAGGGAAGGTGTAGCTGAAGTTTGTACTGACGCCGGAGATATTGGTTTCGGCAATATCGAGGGCGCCGATCCCGGTTTCCGCCGCCTGGTCCTGGGGAATGCCGTATGAGTAAAGCGTCGCATCGGAAAACGGCACATAACCGGCCAGCTCGATTTGGGCGGTGAGGTTGGAGCAGGAACTCTTGTTGATCACGAGGAGGGTCAAAGCCCCGTTGGTGCGGCGGACGGCGTAGGTTGCCAGCAATTCGTAATCGTTAGTGGCCTTGATGACGGTGTCGCCGCCCCGCGCAAAATACTGCGTCAACTTCAAACAATAAAAACTGGGGTAACAGTTGAAGTTGGGGGGCACGACTGGGCCATAGGCGACGCCTCCGTCTGAGAGGAAGGAACCTGTGCCGGGGTCTGTGCGCCATCCATATTCGGCGTTGTCTGGATCGGTCAAGTCCGACTGGCCGTTGTGCAGGTCCCACCGAAGGAAGGCGTTGAATTCGGTTTGCAGGACAACGCCAATGGAGTCCGCTTCAAACAACCCGCCGACCAGACTGAGTGGCAGTTGGGCGCCTCCTGGACCATATTCGGTAATGGCAAGTTCGATGCCGGCGGCGACGTTGCTGCCCAGATAGAATCCCAGATAGTCATTGAGCATCATGCGCAAATTCGCCGCATCGGTTCCCCAACGATTGGAAGGCCAAAAGAGATTATAGATATCCCCATCGCCGGGGGCATAGTTGTGCTCAATGAGAAAGTCCGGCAGCGCATTGGGATTATTGGTTCGCATGGTTTCCAGCATCACCGGGGTCCAGCCGTAGTGGACCACGCCGGTGACGGGATTGGTAGCGGCATGATTGCTGTAATTGGCCGTGCCATCTTCGGTGATGTCGGCCACGGCGCCGATTTTGATCGTCGGGTCCACCGCTTTCATTTGGGTGTAGTACTGCGCGAAGCGCATGGCATAGGTCCAGGGATCGTGGGCCTGGTAGGGTGGATTCGTGTTGAGGTCCACTTCCCAAAAACCGCCGACCTCGTTGCCAATCTCCCAATATTGTAAATGGGCCTGGTTGGTGATGTTGAATTTTGCGACTCCCCAAGCGGCTTCCTGGGGTGTGCTGGTGCCATAGTTGGCGATCATGTAGGCCTGAGCGTGGGCATTGGTGAGTGTATTGATGAAATTGGAGGTAAATGAGCCCCAAGTGCGCGCGCTAGTGGCGCTGTATTGCCACGCTTCGTTGGTCCAATGGTAGCCGTCCCCCCAACTGCCGCCGGGCCAGCGCAACGTCTGTATGCCCATGTTGGTCACTTGGTCAATGGTGCCGGGCGCGTCTTCATCGCCATCCCAGGCGACGTTATTGATGCCGAACACCCGGGCATCCACCGTGCGGATCGGAGAGGCGGCATTGACGCCGACATGAACGACCGGGGGCTTCGGCGCCGCTGTCAGCTCAATGCCCGCGATATAAAATGTGGACGGCACATTGCCTTGATTGGCTATCACAATACCGGTCAGGTTGGTCGTACCCGCAACATCGAGGGAAGCCAGGCTGAAAGTGAATTTTTGCCAGGCAATGGCCGGAGCGGTTACGCATGTTTCGTTCGCAAAAGTAAACCCTGACCCTTCCAGAGCACCGACGCACACCTGTTGTCCGCCGGTGGGGCCACCGTTTAGCCATAAGGTCAGGTTGTTATAAATGGTGGTATCAATCGGGTCATGAATGAGCCACAATGCCTGGTAAGAGCCGCTGGCGACGTAGGCGAGGCAATTGCTGCCGTCAAAATTGATGGGATAATTCTCCACCCAGCCATCCTCTCCCCAACCATTGTTAAATTGGATGCTGTAAACGAGGTAATTGTCATTGGTGGAAGCCGGGCCGGACATCGGCAGCACGGTCACATTGGCGGTTGGGCTGGTGACATTGCCGTCACTGCTCGAGACCACCAAATCGAATTTGAACGTGCCGGTATCAAGCGGCGAGCAGCTCAAAGACTGACTGGTCGCGCCGGGAATGTTCGTCAGTGTGGCGCCGCCGCCGCCGTCTGTCTGCCATTGATATGATAAAGGCTGGGTGCCCGTCACCGTTGACGTGAGGGTGACGGTTGAACCGAAGGAAACAACATTCGAGGGCGAAACCACTGGCGCGGAAGCGGTGGGAAAATTGGTGGGATTGTAAAGGACCAGTCCGACGTCAAACACAGCATCGAAGCTGTGGCTGCTGCCAAACGTGACGGTTCCGCCGCCCGGAGGGAAAAGCCCAATCTGGCCCGCAGCATAGGGGTGGTTGGTGGCGACGGCCATCGCCTCCCAACCGGTGGTTGAACTCGCCTTGCCAAAGGACCAGGCATAGGTTGCGTTTGGTGATAACGTCAACGAAAATCCGGTCCACTCCAGCCAGTCACCGTCATTGAAAGTGATGTTGGCCGAGGTGTTTGTTCGCAGCGGAATCACCGTGCTGCCGGACACTGAGTAAAGGTGCAGGTAATAGGGTTGGACCGTCCCAGTGCGGGAGTCGCTGCCCAAACCGGCCGTCCGTATCGCCAGGGAGGACAGCAAGTATCCCGCCGGGTTTGTCCCGGTCAGAAATGTTTGTCCGGGTTCGCCGGTGCCAAAAGAGGTTTGGTTATCTGTGTAATAATTTAAGCCATCGGGATCCGCCCGGTTGCCGGTAGTGCTGAACTGCGAAACATCATTCGTTCCGGGAGTGGGAGCGGTCGGGCCCAGATCCTGAAGCGTCTGCGCGCCGGCAGCACCCGCGAGGCCGACAGCGGCAAATGACAAAATGAAACGGTGAAGGACGATGGTCATACGATCATAAAGGTTCATGGTATTGTAGTATTTGTTCATTTCATTTTTACGCCAGTGCAAATATGGCAAGTGATTCAGGCGCGTCTAAGTATGGCCTAGGGCAGCGGCGGACCAACCACAACACGATAAAAGCCCGCTGCATTCGTTGCCGCCACGTTCTGCCAGATGAACGGCATCGCCGGTGAATTCGCCGTAAACGCCATGCTCCATTGCGTCAGGTTCGTGGAGGTCTGAATCCCGTAATCCGGCCCGCTCTGACCGCTGACCTGCAGCACAAATTGCCCTTTGCTCCACCCAACCGACGACACCTGCGGCAACGTCAGCGGATTGACGATGACGGAAAAACTTTGCGTGGCGCTCAAGGGCGGCGTGTTGTTGTCCGAAACTTCCAGCGTGAAATTGTTGGTGGAGTTCGCCTGCGTGACGAGCGGGCGGAACGAAAATGCGCCGCTGTTGGTGTTCAGCATGGCGTTGGCCGCGCCGTTCAACAGCTCGAACGTCAGCGTCAGCGTCTGCGGCAGTTGGTCGGAGTCCGTGGCGATGGCTGTAAAGGCCACAGTCTGGCCAACGTTCACGGTCTGGTTGGCGATGGGGATCAGGGTTGGCGGCGTGTTCCAGGCCACGGAATTGATGTAGCAGGTGCCTGACCAGGCGGCGCTTGTCGTAAACTGAATGCCAAGTTGCTGCAATGGCGTTACGGCGGTCGGCGGTACCGTCAGGGTGATCGTGTTCCAAGCGTTGGCAGTCAGATTCCCATAAATGTCACTGGTCCATGCCCAGTTGTAGTCCTGCAGATATGGCTGGAGCTCCGTGATCTGACTGCCGCTCGGGATCCAGACATGGAAGGTAATCGTCGTGCCGGCGGTTATATCCACGTCGCCCACAGACACGGACGATGTGCCCGCTGCCGTGCCGTCGAAGTTCACAGCAAGCGACTGCCTGCCCGCAAAGTGCTGCGCGGTTGAAGTCGCTACTCCAGCAATTGGACTGCCGCCTGCCGACCAACCCTGCGGGTCGGTTTCGAAGTTGAATTGCGCCGGGTCCGGGTTGACGCCGGGTGTCGTCGCGTGGGCCTCGGGTGAAAAACCTGACGACCCGGAGCTGTTGACGGCTGCCACCTGGTAGTAATAGGTGGTGCCGCTATTGAGACCGGTATCTGTATAGGACGTGCCTGTTATGCCGGTGACGACCGGATTGGTGCTCTCGTAGCCGGATTCCGCCGCACGGTAGAGATTGTAACTGGTAGCTCCGCTGCCGGCAATCCAGGACAAGGTTACGTGGCCATTGCCAGCCGTCGCGGTGAGGCCAAAAGCAGCGTAGGGGGCGCCGTTCGGAGGTGGAGGCGCGGTTCCACCAGTCAACGAGGTAACATCTTGCGGGTCATCGACCGCGCCCGTGGTCCAATCGAATGGACTACCAGGGGTGCTCCAATAAAATGGACTAAGTCCGTGAGCTCGAGCGGATTCTGCGACGTACTTATTCCAATAGTGCGCGGAAGCACTATTATAGGTTGCCTCCGTTCCTGTAAGGAACGACTTCCCCGCAGCCTGGAATTCGCCCACCATTACAGGGATGCCACGACTGGCGTACTGGTCGGTCAGTTGTTGGAACCCCAAGTCTATGTAGCCTTCTTCGGGCGGTGGGGTGTTGCGAGTTGGGTCTCCGGAATAATAGTAAGCCGGTCCCCAGAAGTAATACATTATGCCCCACGATGCATCGCTTGTCAACTGCGTGAACTGAAAAGGCGTGTAGCAATGATATTCGACCATCAGACGATTGGGGGTTGGGTCCATCGGCAGGGTATTCAACCACGTCACGTCCCCGCCGCCTTGCAGCACCAGCCAGCGATTGGTGTTATAGCTGCCGACGCCGCGAACCGCGTTGACGAAAGTCTGGTAGTAAACCATCAACGTGGCCATCTCAGCGGGACTGCTCACGTCTGGTTCGTTTGCCGCGGCAAAGAGCAAGTGGTTGTCATAACCGGAAAACGTGGTTGCGATCTGTGTCCAGTAGGAGTTCATCTTCGTGTTGATGGTTGGATCGACCGTTGTCCCGATGTTGTCTTCCAGCCAGCCGTCGTCCCAGTGATCGTTGATTACGACAGTCATTCCCGCAGCGATGGCCCAGCCAACCACCTGTTGGACCTGCGCCATATAAGTGGGATTGATTTGGTAGTTGGTCTGGTTGGCGTTGGAGTCCCACGCGCACGGGATGCGAAGGGCGTTGAACCCGGCGTTGGCGGCAGCGTTGATGAGCGCCTGGGTTGGCAGAGGTCCCCAGCAGCCCGGGCCACACGGCGGCTCCAACGTATTTCCGAGGTTCCACCCATAGGTTGGATTCGGCAGCGGCGTGGCGACGATGCCCAGGCTGAAGTTTGTGAACGTGGCGGTGTTCAGCGCCGAGTTGTTGTGAGCGGTCACATCCAGCCCAGCCATGACCGTGTTATTCAATGGAATCAACTGGCTGCCAACCCGCACCCAGTTGCTGCCATCCGTGCTGTAATAGCCGGAGAAGTTCGTGCCGGAGCGGACCAATTTCAGCCAAACCGGCGCGGTAAGGCCGCTATGCTGGCTGAAAGAACTGGATCCTCCGGCCGTGCTCCGCCACTGAAAACTGACTCCCTGTCCTGCCGTGGCCACAATGCTCACGTTGGCCGAACCCGCCGTGCTGTCGTTGCGAAACATCAGTCCGGCCTTCGACCAGCCGGAACCCGGATCGCTGTTCTGCAAACCCGTCACGAGCACAGTCATCGCGCCGTCGCCAGTAAAATTGGTGCTGGCAAAATTGAATTGGTCAGCGGTGTTCCAAATGTCCGAGCCGCCGCCGGTCACGGTCCACAAGCCGTTGGTATAGGTGGCCGAGCCGGCCAAACCTGGCGACCCGATGTCCGCATCGCTCCAGCCCGATGGCAGAGCCGCCCAAGCCGTTCCGGCCATCGGCAGAAGCATCGAAACCAGGCAAAAAAAAATCGTGAGTTTATGGGGATTACAAAACTTCCACGGGCAGTTTTCAATTCTAAATGATGACATTCTAGTGGAATATACTACAAATCAACAGGCGCGACCAGTCGTCAGTTTTAACGACAGCGGTCGCGCCGCCATCGCTCCGTCAGTCGCCATTCCCGCCTGCCGGCAAGACGGAGATTTCGGCGGCGCTCGTCCAGCCGTTCCCATAGATCTCCCGCAAGGCCGTGAAACGGAAAAACCGGGCGTTGACCGGAGCAAAGGTGACTTGCTGGAGAGACGGGTTGTTCTGGATATTGGCGAACGTGCCCGATGCAACGTTGGTCGTCCAGTTGGCTCCATCCGTGCTCGTTTCAAAGCGGTAACTTTCGACGGTGCCGTTGGGGTTTCCGTCCTGCCGCGGGAGATAGGTAAACCCGGCAATCCGGTGTGCTGCACCCATGTCAATTGTGATGTAATGCGGCAATGTCAGATCGTCATTCCAACGGGTATGCCAGAAGGTGGTTGAGTTGTTGTCAATCGCGTTGGCCGCGGCGTTGTCAGCCCCGGCAGTTTCCTGGCTGTCCACGCCGACAACCTTCCAGCCAATCGGCAACAGACCGGCGAAAGACTTGGAAGCCAGCACGCCGAGCTGTCCATCCGGCAACCGGCGCGCCGCCTGCACGGTGCCGCTCAACGGCATCGCGATCGGCGAACTGTAAACAGCCGAGTTGGCCGTCGGCGCGGTTCCGTCCACCGTGTAAACTATCCGGCAACCGGCGGCATTGCTGAGGCGCACCCAACCGTTGGTGTCACGATCTGATATGATGGGAGGCAAAGCGCCCGCAGATTGCTCGAAGAGTCCGATTTCCGCCAGCGTCGGTTCCAGGCGCGAGCCGGTGATGCGGATGCGCACCTGGCTGGTGGTCACAGGCGATTTGAGCCGTATGAGCCGATGGTGTCCGACAGTCGTGAGTTCGTCTGACGGGATTTTTTCCGCCGTGACCCACGCCGTGCCGTTCCACGTTTCAATGGCGAAGGATTCAATTCTTTGGCCGCGATGATCCACCGCTTCCTGCAACGAAACGACATCAAAGGTGACGGGAGTTGGAAGCGTCAAGGTCACTGTGCCGTTAAGCTGACCCTGCGCCGCTTCCCACCAAGTGTCGAGGCTTCCGTCCAACGCCAGCGACGGGCTGTTGGCGGGGTTGGCAGTGTCGGCAGTGAGCTTGCCGCCAACAGCGAGGTTGGTGGCGAAAGTATCATTGACCCCTTTCGCCATCCGGCTCAAGGCCGCAAGCTGATCGTCTGGAATCAAGCCGCGCGTGTCCGGCGAAAGATTCAAGATGAGATTTCCATTGCGACCGATGGACGAATAATAAATATCCACCAACTGCGAAACGCTTCTGGGCTGCTTCCCGGGCGCCCAAAACCATTGGCCGTTGGCGAGAATGGTGACATTCACTTCCGCCGGATACCACCAGAGATACGAGCCGGGCGTGAGTTTGGAGCGGCTGCCCAAGTCTTCTGCCTGCATGTCCGGCCAGATGAAGGCATCGGGCGATTGCGGCAGCGGGATGACGCTCCATTCCGTGGTGCGGCCAACGCCACCTTCATTGCCCACCCACCGCACGTCCGGCCCTTTGCCCATGATGACCGCTCCGGGTTGCAGACGGCGGATCAGGTCATACCACGCGGCGTAGTTGTAAGTCTCATGGACACTCGGATCGGGATTCGCGCCGTCGAACCAGACTTCCTGGATCGGCCCGTATTCCGTCAACAACTCGTAAAGCTGGTTCAGGAAGTAACGATTGTAGTCGTCTACTTCGTAGGTGTAATTCGTGAAACCCGCCAGCGGCGTGCGGCCCTTTGAGGGATCGCTCTTGAAACTCGCCGGATCGGTGGGGATGACTGAGAGAACATTGCTGCTGCCGTTGCCATAATATCCCGCCGGATTTTTCGGATTGGTCCTCAACTGGTAAAGGTCCGCCGGCGAAAGGTAAACGGCCAGCTTGAGGCCGTGGGTGCGCGCGGCATTGGCCACTTCCCGCACCTCGTCGCCCTTGCCGTCACACCATGGACTGGCCGCGACCGAATGCGGCGTGTAGCGGGTCGGCCACATGCAAAATCCATCGTGGTGTTTGCAGACGAGGACGATCATTTTGCCGCCGAAATTTTGCATCGCGCTGAGCCATTGGTTGGCGTCCAGTTCCGTAGGATTGAAAATCGAAGGGTCTTCATGTCCGCTGCCCCACTCGACGCCGTTGAATGTGTTCACCCCGAAGTGGAGGAAGAACGTCCGCTCCAGCCGCATCCAGTCCGTCTGATTGGCGCGCGGCAAAACCTTCGCCGCTTTTTCAGCAATGACGGCGTCGGAATCACCATTGGAAATCACCTGCATCGTGGAATATGAAATCTGATCTGGCGCGGCGACGCTGATGGTCGCGAGCGAACAGCCCAGTGCCAATGTGGTCAGTATTATTCGATTTATTGTCATTTTTTTGATTTAAGTCAGTCTGGATTCAGCTATTCACGGCTGCCACAGGGCGCGCCATAGGTTAGGGCCATGGCCTCGGAACTATTGGTTGAGTGCATTGAACATCAGCCGTTTTGCCGTCACTGGTTGAAATTTATTGGAATCGCTGCTGACAAAGGAATCCATGAGTCCAGGCAGCGCCAAGAAAACGATTTTGCCCCGGCCACAGTGGATGATGGCGGCAGCGACGCCAACGTTTGGATCGTGATCTTTGCCGTAACCGATGACGGACTCGACGCCGGAGCCGGAAAGCATGAGGCCGTTCCCGCTGGTAATCTGGTATGGCCAGTCCAGCACACAGTTCGATGGCAGCCCGGCAAGAAGCCGGTGCTTGCGCCCGAAGAACCAGAACCCCATCCATGACGGTCCAGAGGCGCCAACAGGTCCGGAATACGTAACGAGCCCTTGCGCGGCCAAAACTACAGCGATTTGTTCAGCGTCTCTGCCGCCGCTCGTGAGCAGGACGACGCGCGTGCCATCGCGTCGCGCCCGCTCGATGGCGGCACCAAGGTCCGGCTTCCAGTAATCATCATCTTGTTGGGAAATCGGCGTCCACACGTTACCGGCCGGATCGGTATACCGCTCGTCCCGGAAAGCCGCCCGCACCACCTTACCCGACAAATCCCGCAACTCCACAGCGGCCAGTGTCGCGTGGTCGGACTTGACGCGCGGCACCGAAAGGCGAATCATTCCCTCGGGCGCATCGACAACGAACGTTTCCACGAACGCCCGATCTTTTCCGCCTGCCTTGGCGAAAATGTCCAGGTCTTTGGCAACGATCGTGCCGTTGATCGCGATATCAAACACCCGCTGGGCGGGCCCGCTGAAATAGCCGTCGTCCATGTAGAGCTTGACGGTGATCTTGCCGGGCGTCAGGCCGCGCCAAGTATGGATCGGTCCGGTCTGGCCCCACATCTGATGCTTGTAGAGTTCCTGGTCATCCGTGTTGGCAACACGCGCGTCGGTATAGCTTGGCTGCCAGCCTTCCGGGCCGCCGGCGCCAGTCGCCAGGAGGATCGTTGCAATTCTTCCGGGCTTCGGCGAAAGAGGAACCGCGTCCGCGTTGAATTGACGCTTGACCGCAGCGATCAGCTCATCGGATTCGCCGCAGCAGGCGATCGTGCCTTTCAGCGCTGCCGGCTGCGGGTAGATCACGAGCAACGGCTCGTCCCGCTCCAGCACAGGCCGTCCGCCAGCCTTGGAGCTTAGCGCGGCGTGGATCGTGACAAAACCAGGCTGGTCAACCTTAAACTGGATATTCTGTTTAAGCAGTTGGCCGAAGGTTTCGCCGCCGATCAGCTCGACCGGGTAATCCGCGTGAAACAGCGGGCTGCGACCGGTCATGGAGGCCGTCACCGTCAGCCGCCAGGAACCGGTCAGATTTTGATCATTAATCTGATGAACATCGACAACGGCCGTATCGCCCTTGGCGATCACGTAATGGCGCGGCCTGATGACCAGAACCTCTGGCTGTGCCGCCTGACGGAGCAGCGCGGGGTCTGCCTTGAGCTGGCGCAATGCATCCACAAGCCCGCTGTGATCGTCGATCGCTGTGGATTCCCAGCCGGACAGGACAACGTAATCAACGGCGTCGCAGATGCGGGCGTTTTCCAGCAGATGTGCAGCGGAGAAGTAATGCTTCGCTCCCGCCTGTCGGAAGAGCGTTTCGGCGGTTGGAAACGCCAGGCGGAATTGATGGTCGTCCAGGAATCTTTCGTAAGCCGCGAGGATCGCTTGATGGGCGGCCAGATCGTAGCCTGATTGGCGGTGTGCCTTATACCAGTTGATGATCGCGGCGTGATCGTCGGGCGAGGCGCCTGTCGCCATCTCGCCCCACACGACAACTTCCTTCTGGTTGTCGGTGCGGTATTTGTAATCAATCGGCGATTTATACATTGCATCGGTCCACACGCCTGGCGAATCCATCGCCGTGTGCTGATCCCACCAGCCGGAGTAGCCTATTCCATCATCTTTCATCCAGGCGTCACTGTAAGGTAGGGACCACACCTGCTTCCCGCTGCTCTCGCCGGATTTGAGGAGGACCATGCGCGAGGGGTCGGCCTCGCGCATCTTCTCGAGCGCGTAGCGCATCCGGGGGTTGTTGACGTCTGGGCTGGTCTCGTTCTGGAGGGTCCAGAGACTGACGCAGGGGTGGGACCGGAAGGCCCGGATCATGGCCAGCTCCTTATCGAGCTGGTAGCGGTTGAGGAAATCAAGATCTACTGTTTTGCCGTTCATTTCCACCTGAATGCCGGTCTGAGGGGGCTCCTTCGGCGCGGTTTCAAAGGTAAGCACGCCGCCACCGGCTTCGCAGTAACGCTGGAACCCGACACGGTCAAAAGCATCGAGCACGACGGCCTTGGGCATGTGACGGTGGTTTTGAAGGGAGTCGAGGCCGAGGGCTTTCATCGCCGCGATCTCGCGTCCTGCCGCAGCCTCGTCGGGGAAAATGCCGTTCGGAGCCCAGAAGCCCCATGAAATCGAGGAGCGTGGCACGATCCGATGGTCGTTCAGATAGAGCTTCGCGTCGGTTCCGAGGCCTTTTACGTCCAGCCAGCGGAAGCCAAAGGTCGTGCTGCGATCGGAATGCGCGACCGTCGGCAGATTAGCGGCGGCCTCATAGAGATTCGCGTGATCGATGTCCCAGAGCTGGGCGTTGCCGACGGTCGCATCAATCGAAGTGGTGATGGTTCCGCCGGGCGGAACATGAACATTTTTACTTTGTTTGAAGACAACGTTGCGGTCCCGGGTGATGGAAAAGTTGACCGGCCCGTCGTATGCCTGCCCAGTAGATGAAATCTCGGCCTGGACGTGAACCGAGCGGGAGTCGGGTTTATTAAAAACCGCCAGATCGCTCACGCTGACCGGCGCGCGCACCTGCATCTCCACGCCCCCGGCCAAGCCGCCGAAGGCATGGGTCGCCGGCAGCGTATATTTGCCCCAAGTCATGGTGAGGAAGTCCATCCAATCCAGTCTGCCTCCTGGATTCGTGATTCGCACGGCCAGCAGGTTCTTTCCGCCGGGGTTGATCGCATCCGTGGCATCCGCGTTAAACGGCGCTTCGGAGATGATGTTGTAGCCTGCCAGCTTGCCATTAACATAAACCTCGCTGCGCAGGCGACCGGCGGGGAAATAGAAAACCAAACGCTCACCGGGTCGCAGGGCCGGCGGCGTAAACGGCCGATACCACCACGACACGCCCTGATAGTATCCATCAGCCGCGACGATCGCCGATGGCGAGGTCGAACCGGCCGTGCGCGCGGGTGCCCTGTTGAAGTAGTATTCTTCAACGGTCGCCGGCAACGACACGCCGATGCCGGCCTGGTCGTCGAGCACCGCCCATCCTCCTGTCGGCGGATTCGCCGGCAGGTTCGTGAGTTTCACATCTTCTGGAAGATAGAGGGTGTCATCCTGCCAGGCCGCTTTTGGGTCCAGCCACAGTCGCCATCCCTGATCCAGATTGGCGGCGTCAGAGACATCCGCGCGCGCGAACGAGACGAAGATGAGTGGAAAGACGATGCATACGACGGGAAGAATTTTCACCATATTCAATTTGATTTGATTCAGTTTCATGGATTTTCACGGAACCCACTGCACAGCATATTCCTTTTGATCCCGGGAGATCCCGATTTTCAAGGGACTCCCGGCGGGCATCGCCGGAGCTTGCCGCAGCAACGCCGGCGTGTCCAGGGTCTTCCCGCCGTTGACGGAAAGAATGACATCACCTCTTTGCAGCCCGGCTTTGGCCAGGGCCGAGTCCGCCGGAACTTCCAGGACCAATACACCCGTCACACCGGGCAGACCGAATGCGGACCTCTCGCCTTCGCCGGCAATGTTGCGCACGCTGGCGCCGAGCCACGTCGCCGGCGCGTCGGCGCGCGCGTCGGATGCGGCCGCGGGCATTTTCGGTTGCGGCAACCGCGGAACGCGCGCAATGGCTTTGAGTTCCGGTTTTTGCACGCCAAATTGGTCCATCAAAAAATTGGCGAAGCCCAGGGCCAGCGCGGGCGAGCCGTCCTTCACGCGATAGTCGCCATGCGCCGGATCAATGAATTGCGCGTCGGCCACGATGGAATGTTCGTCGCGTCCGCTTTGCTGCTGCAACTGCGTCGCGGGCGCATTCGTCGCCGCGCCGTAATTCTGCACCAGGTTGAAATCCATTTCCGCTCCCCACGGCGGACGGGGCATGTTGGCCGGATGATACGCCGTCCAAACGATGTTGCGCCGGAAATGTCGCCGCTTCCGTCATACCAGACATGCGGATCGTAACCCCCGTCCACCATGATGTTGTTTTCAACCACGCGCCCGAAGCCCTCGCGGTTCTTGATGCCGCCATGCAGGCAAAGGTTGTTTGTGATGATGTAAAACGAGGAGCCGTCGTCCAGGTCTATGTCCCAGCCGTGATCGCAGCGCCAGCGGTTGTTGGCGAGCACGACGGGCTTTACCGCGTCGAGTTTCGGCAATTCCGGAACCCGCCTCACCCACGCGTTGACTTCGCCGATGTTTGGCCGCCAGTAACGGTCGCGTCCCCACGAATTAAAAGAACCGTGATCGCCCGTCTCCTTCACCGTGTCAAAAACGTCGCAAAATTCGATGACGTGCCCGCCCCAGCAGCCATCGCCGATGTTGATGCCGGCGCGCGGCACATCGTAAATCGAACAGTGCCGGACGGTGATGCCCTGGGCGAGGTCGATTTCCACGCCGGCGGTTTGTTTTTCCACGCGCCCGGTCAGATGGATCAAGCAATCGTCCACCAGGCAGTCCGCCGGGTAATTGCCGGTTTTCGGCCCGGGCGTGCGGTCAATCTCGGCAAGCTGGTGAACCTGGTAATAGTTGAACAGCGGGCTGCGCGCGGCCTGCGGGTCGCCGACAAAGCAAATTCCGCTGGCATCCGCCCTGGCGATTTGCGTTCCGCGAATGGCCAGCCGGCGGTTGTAATTGTTGACGAAGATGGCATTGCCGCCCACCTGGTCAACAAAGCTGTCTTCCAGCGCGCAATCCTCCGCGCCGTTAAAGAAGATCGCTCCGCCGCGATAGATGGCCCAATCCGAACGCAGCAGCGGCTCCTTCGTGTCCATGACCGTGCGCGCCGCCTGGCGAAACACCAGCCCGCGCAACGTGATCCACTTCACCGGGTGCTCCTCGTCGCCGCGGAATTCAACCAGCGTGCGCAGGCGCGTGGCCTCCACGACCGCGTTCTTCAAATCAAGCCCGGCGGGCGGATAGAAATACAGCGTGTGCGTCCTGGAATTTAGAAACCATTCGCCAGGCGCGTCCAATTCCTCAAAGATATTTTCCACGAAGCGTATTTGCCGGTGCGCCGCCGCGCCGCGATTGTTCTGCCACCCGCCTTCGAGCCGCACCTGGCCGTTGGTATCCTTGCCGGTGATGCGCCAGGTGAAATCGCCCCACAACGCCGGGTGCATTGCATGGTAATAACCACCCGCCGGGTCCGACCATCGCGCCGCCCGCTGCTCGGAAATGGCATCAGCCGCAAACCCGTCGAAGTATTGCGCCTTCGGGTCAAAGTTCGGGTAACGCGCCAGAACCTGCCGTTCGCCGTTGACGAAGATTTCCTCGGTCTGCAAATCCGCCGGAACTCCCGCCTGAAAAATTCCGTTCGTATAAGGCTGCCAGTTCAGGTTTTCAAGTCTGACACCGCCGCTGACGACCGGCTTCTCGCCTTGATAATTTTGGAAAATCACCGGCGCGTCTTTCGTGCCGGAATCTTGGGCGGTGAACACAAGCTTCGCGGGCAAATAGTAGGCGCCACCGCGCAGAAAAACGTCGCCGCGCTTTTGGCGCGCCGCCTGTTGCGCGCGTTGCAGCGTGGCGAACGGTTTTTCCAACGTGCCGGGATTCGCGTCGTCGCCCGACGGCGAAACGAAATACGGTTGCGCAACGCAAACGCACGCGGAAAACACCGCCACGGCGCAGGCTGAAACGATTCTCAATTTCACGGCATGGAGGACATGTCGAGCGCATTTCATGGTTTTTGTAGCTGCGAAGATGTCAAGGACTGGTGGCCCACGGATTGGCGTTCGGAGTAAAACCAACGTGCCAGACAGCATTCTTGATCTGCTGCAATTTCCAGTAGCTGGCGTGACCGTCAGCAAAAGCCATATTAATGGCGCCTGGCACGGCTTGGTTCTTCGCTGTGGTTGCCCGCTTCAGCAGAGGATGACGCGCGATACTACAGCGGCCAAATCCATCCTGGTCGCTGGGATTCCCTGCGTAGAGGTTGTTTGCCACCAGGCCAGTGATCAATGGAAACATATCTGGCCAGATCGCATCATAAAATGTAGGCGTAGCGGCTGTTTGGGTAATACCTGACTCCTTAACAAAAAAATTTGTGGCGTTACCATACCCAGAGGTGTTGGCATCGTAAGCGTATATCCAGCCATTCATGCCGTAACTGCTAATGTCAAGAGGATTGTTAGTGGGGGTGTTTTGATCTATCCAATTGTATGGAAAATCGGCGGTGCCCGCCCACTCGTAAGGGCTGGTGCTACCGCCGGGAACCTTACCGTTGTTAGTCGTGGCAGTGGTCGGGCATAAGCGTAATTTTGCCACCTGCCCTTGGGAAGCGTATAAAGTCTGCATCCATAGCTTTCCAGTTGAATTGTCTTCGATCAGCCGCCCCGTGTTGTCTTGGACATACATAAAGTAGGCCAAGTCCAACTGCTTAACGTTGCTCTGGCACTTTATGCCTTGGGCCTTTTGCTTGGCCGCTGAGAGCGCCGGCAACAGCAATGCCGCAAGGATCGCGATGATGGCGATGACGACGAGCAGTTCGATCAATGTGAAAGCACTATAAACACCTTTTTTATCGGGAGAGTGTTTCATATGCTCATCTTTTTATGTTGCCTTTTGTTTGCACCGCCGACTCACGGCACGGATGGACGCAGGACACAGGATTGCGTTTGCACTGTGACCGTAGCTAATACAAGACCGTCGGCGGTCGCCGTCAACTTGGTTTCTCCGGCGTCGCGCGTGGATTGCACGATAATCTGCGCCAGGCCGTTGAACAGGCTGCGCGACCACTGCGGGATGCTCGGTTTGCCGATGATGTCCACGCTCACGTTGGGATACAAACCGCCCTGGCCGCTGATGTTGTTTACCCCCACGGCAATGACGTTGTCGCCGGCGTGAAGGAATTTCCTGATGTCAAACGCCGCACGAGCCTCCCAGTCGTGCGTTTCGCCGAGGAACTGGTCGTTCACGAAATACCAGCCTTCGTCGTCGCTGCCGGGGAAACGAATTTGCACGCCGGAATCGTTCAAGTCTTCTTCCGTCAGCTTGAGATGCGCGCGGTAAATCGCCGAGGTGTTCTCCGTTTTGATCGTCAATTCGCCGGCCTCGCCGTTGGGTTTGGCTTTGAGGGTGTTCCAGGCTGAATCATCAAAATCATTCGCGTATTCCGGCGCCACGCTGCTGTTATGCGGAATTTTTGCAAGCTGCCAGCGCCAGTCGCTGACGGCAACGCTGCGCACGGGCGCGTTGGGAACGATGGTGTCCGCCTCGTGGCAACTGGGGTCGCCGTTGCCCACCCCGATGATTTTGCCCGCGCCTTCGATGCTGAAATTAATTTTGTTCTGCGCCACCGGCGACACGCGGCCTTGCGCGTCGAGCGCGGCAACAGTGAACACTGCCACGTCCTCGCCGTCGGCGTTGATCGTCCGGCCGTCCGGCGTGAGCTGAATTTGCGTGGCGTCGCCGGTCGTTTCGACTTTTATTTCGGCGATGACGTTGCCGGCGTCGTCAAATCCTTTCGCGCTCAAAGTCCCCGGCGCGTATTTCACCTGCCAGCTCAATTTTGAATTCGGCTTCATCACCTGTTTGCCAAGCGAGGCGCCGTTCAAAAAGAGTTCCACCTGCTTGCAATTGCTGAAGGCCTGGACGAGAATTTCCTGGCCTTCCCTGCCCGGCCAGTTCCAATGCGGCAACAGGTGCAGCACCGTGTTCGTCGTCCACCACGATTTATAGTAATAAAAAACGTCCTTCGGGAAACCGCATGTGTCGAGAATGCCGAAGTGCGAGTTGATGCATGGCCACGAATACGGCGTCGGCTCGCCGCGATAATCAAAACCGGTCCAGACGAAACCGCCGGAGAGCCATGGACGGTCGGCGAAGTAACTCCACCAGCTTTCGGCGGTCGTGGTCCAGCCCGGCCAGACCACATCGTAAGCAGCGACATAACCGCGCGGACGGTCGTTGGTGTAAATGCCGCGCGTGCCAATGACGCTGGCCTGCTCGGTGCCGACGTTTGGCTGATCCGGATGCTCGGCGTGATATTTGTCCATTTGCGGACCGTAATTATAATTCCAGCCACGCACTTCGATGACGGAATTGATGCCGCGGAACACGTCGCCCTCCGGCGCGGCGTAGGTCACAGGACGCAACGGGTCAAGCTGCTTGGCGTGATCCTGCATCGCGCGCGCAACGCTGGCCGCCTGCGGCGTGTCCTGCACCATGAACTGCTCGTTGGCAATGTTCCATATCGCCACGCACGGATGATTCCGGTCACGGCGGATTTGATCGTCCCACTTTTTCATGTTCTCTGAATCGCTGCCCATCAGCCGGCTCTCGTCCATGACCAACATGCCGAGGCGGTCGCAGGCGTCGAGCAATTCCGGCGTGGGCGGATTGTGCGAGGTGCGAAGGGCGTTGCAGCCGAACTCCTTCAATTTCTTGATGCGGAACTCCTGCAACGCATCCGGGATGGCCGCGCCCACCCCGGCGTGGTCTTGGTGGTTGCAGGTGCCGTAAAGTCCGTAGTGTTTGCCGTTCAGCAAAAAGCCGTTCGCCGCCTCAAAGCCCGCGGTGCGAATGCCGAACCGGGTTTCTTCTTGGTCAACAATTTTGCCGCCAACAGAAATGGAGGTGACGAGTTTGTAAAGTTGCGGAAGTTCCGGCGACCACAGCGCGGGCGAAGAAACTTCCGATTTCAGTTTTGCCGTTCCCTGTGATCCACCTTGCGCCTCCTCCGATTGTTTGAAGCTGGCCAGCGATTTGCCTGCGGGCGAAATGATTTCGCAGCTCACCTCCGCCGTGGCGGCGTTGGTGAGGGTGTTCATCACGCTGACTTCGACATCAATCTCCGCCTTGTCTGACGGAACGTTGTTGTTGAATCGCGAACAGACAAAAACTCCATCCGGGGCGATGGCCACCGGCGCGGTCTTGTCCAGCCAAACATGACGGTAGATGCCCGCGCCTTCGTAAAACCAGCCCTCAGTTTTCGTCGCGTCCACGCGCACGGCGACGGTGTTCCTGCCGCCGAAATGCAACACGTCCGTGATGTCCTCGCGGAACGGATAGTAACCGCCCTCGTGATGTCTCACGCGCCAGCCGTTGATCCAGACCGTTGCGTCGCGGAACACGCCGTCGAACGCCAGCCAGATGCGTTTGCTCTCGTCTTCTTGTGGCAATTCAAACGTGCGGCGATACCAGGCGATGCTGTTGGTCGGATACTTTCCGCCCAGCGTTTTGAAACCGTGGCTGCCGTCGGCGGCCAAGTCGAACGGCAGTTCAACTGCCCAATCCTGCGGCAAGTTGACGACGCGCCAGTAGGTGTCGGCGAACCGTTCCGACACCGGTCCGGAGTCGGCGCCGGAGTTTTCCAGGTGCATCGCATCCGGCCACTCGTCACCGAGATGGAACTTCCAGCCCGCGTCAAGCGAAAGGTGTTCGCGCGGCGAATCGGCGGCGGCAAGCGGTGTGACCCACAACGCGGCACACGCACCGGCAATGAGAGTGCGAATAACTGGAATAATTTTCATTTTCAATTTCAAATTGCAATAAATTCGGCGACACTGCAAACGCTTGCGCCGCCAATCAGTGGATAATTCGCTGGCGGGATGCAAAACAACCGGCCCAGTGCCACGTTTCCTCTACTCGAGCTGGGATTTCCCATTTGAATTCTGGCCCACGACCAGCGTGGGTCTCTTTCGTGATTTTCTTTTCTCGCCCGAGGTTTACAAACTTTTTTTCAGTCCACCCTCGGTTTTTCTCTGGCACAGGGGGGTGTTCCGATGCCTTTTTTGACTCCCAATTCCCTTTTCTCCCGGATGCGTCAACAACTCCGTCTCGAAGCGTCCCATCTGACTGGTGGAGGCCGCCGTGCGTGGCGTGGATTGTGCAAGCCATAGAGTGCTTACGATGGGTTAATTGGCGTTTTCATGATGTTCGGCATAATATCCTGACTTTATGCGTGACCCTGCACAAAAAACATGCTGACCCGGGCCAAGATTTGCACCGGATAAAACCATTCTCAGACCGGACGCCAGCAGTAATGATAATGGTGGTTTCACAAGCGTTTCACTAAACGGCTCCAGCAGCGGCGAAAGTGCCAAGCAAGTGGGAACTGCAGGCGGTCGATGGCTTCCCCGAGAACCGCGGATTCGAGATCCTTTGACGGACAATCTTCTTTAAAGCAGCAGGCAGCCAGGGCACCGCCCAACGACTCAATGTTCAAGGATCTGATGGCATCTACATCTTGTTGCCTTGTTGAGAAATCTTGCGAATTGAAGCATTCAGAGTTCATAATTGGCCTCCCAGAGTCTGATTGGTTGCGGACGACACGTCCCGCCAGCTTCCGGACATTGCCGGGCGGGCATTTCTGCGGCAGACTTTTACGCCAATGAACAGTCTGGTTGCGCGAGACATGTAATTCATTGGCACTGATATTACACCGGGATTAAAGACCGTATAGTCATCAATTTTAATGACAGGGAGGGAATTACGAATCGCAAATGGCGAATGGCGACACAAAGACGAGCGCGATTTCTCAGACAGGTTCTACCGCTGCCAACCGGGAAACCGCATGTGGAACCAGAGATGGCTGTAATCAGGCCCGGTGGCCACGGTGGCGGGAGGATTTCCAGCATTCTGCATGGCGGCCAGCAACCCATACGCGATCACATTCCTGTCCATCCATTTATGGGACTCGGCGTGCCAATCAGTGAACAGCCAGTTATTCACATAGCCTGCCCGGCTATTTTGGTTACCATCGAGGGTGGAAGGCACATAATGCCAAAAACGCCAGATTGATACACAGGTCCAAACAATCGGTAACACGGTAACCCCGAAAACTTTCGGGGTTGATAGTCAACGACTTGGCCAGCAACACGAGAAGCTACAAACCAGCAACATGTTGCTGGATTACCCGCAAATGCGATTTTGCCAGCGCAGGCAGCCCATCAGCAAAACGGCGCTGCTTTATACCATGTCGGTGTCACCAAAGCTGACAGCCTTATCATTTCTGCTCTGCAAGTGCTGTCCACTTGCCATCTGTAAACACATAAGCTTGATCGTTAACAAGCGCTTCGGTTCCTTCTCTTACCATAACATTCCCCTTAAAAATGCCAATTTCGCCCTTCCTAAACTTCACAGGAGGAATCTTGTCTGCCGTGAAACTGCACGGCACGGACCAGTCATCTTTCAACTCTACGCCTCCGCCGCCTGAAAAATTGTGAACTTCTGTGGCCGCGCTCATCGTGCCCGTAACCATCTCAGCATCGAACTTCTTAAGAAGCGCCTGAAGCCTGCCCGATAATTGGCCACGCATATCGGGCGGAATTGAGAGCGCGATTGTCGCTTCAATCGCTTCAACCGTATCGCTTGATGCGCCCGGAGTTTGAGTTTGGTTCGTCTCTGGCTTCCGCGAGCATCCAGTGAACTGGGCGATGATGATGAGAAATGCTATAAGTAATGTGTTTTTCATATTTTTCGTTGGTTGCGCTTTTTGTTTTATTTTTTGTAACTAATCAAAGCAGCCTGATGCCATATCCTCAATCAGTTGCCCGGTATGCTGGAAGCCAAAATTACCAGTAGTAGCTGAACATTTTACCCGCCTGCAATTCCTTTCACCGGAAAGGAAGGCCGCCGCAGGGCCCAAGGAACAGGACCATCATTTCTTCGCGGAGGTGATGGGCGCTATAAAGAAGCAATCCTTGTTATCAGGATGCTCCACGGGGGTGTATGGCCCGGAATACGTTCGCTTGTCAGACCACTTGTGAATGGTTGAATGTCCATCGGCATAAGAGATGCCCGCTGCCCGATTATGATTGCCGGCGGGATTATCAATGATATAGGTGGCGTTGTTCGTCGCAGCCGCGCATGTGCACAGGTTTCCGTCGTTGATGGAAGTCGGGGCTTCGTCCATGATCACATATGTGTTGGCCGGTCCGGGCTTTATGAAGGATGACAGTTTGCCATACATCAGGTAATCCTGCCAATCGCCGCTGTCCCAACTGCCACCGGCCACAAATGGGTTTTCGACCGGCGTGCCGATCGGGACTGGCGGTGAGCCATAATAGAATCCGCGCCAAACCGTCCCCACGCAGGCGTTCATGGAATAGCTCCGAACATGGTATCCATGCGACATGGGATCCAAATAATTATCCGCGGCGCACCTGAAAACGTTGGGGTCTTTCACATACCAGGCGAGCGCCGTTAAGATGGGGTCCGCCAGTATGGCGAGGTTCGTTTGGTCTTGCAGCTCTATCATTGACCCTGCAGCCCAGTTCTTGTTTTTGTATTTATCGGATGCTGTGGTTAAGGACGTGTAATTTTGCGTCCAATCAGAATCATTGGGGGCCAGGATGTCTTTGTTATCATCCGCGTACATGCTCCAGCCGAGCATGATCTGCTTGCCGTTGCTCATGCACTTGACTGACTGCGCCTGCTGTTTGGCGTTGGCCAGGGCTGGCAGGAGCATCGCCGCCAGGATGGCGATTATGGCGATTACGACCAGGAGTTCGATCAAAGTAAAGGCCAAGTTTCGGCCGCCTGCCAACCCACTATCGGAACCAGTCATTTTCGTTTGATTCATTCAGGATTGATTTTAGCAAAAAGTTGCTGAGGGGCCGCTCAAGGCCCCTCAGCACTGCGAATTGCCATATTTATCGGCCATTGCATTGTCGGTCTTACTGAGACAGCGTGAGACCATAAAAGGTCGAGACCGCCGGATTAACAGTGTTTGTAATGCTGAAGGTCGGTCCGTTACATGCGGCCCCCGCCGAGCCTACCAGCGTCCAATTGGCGTACGGCACCGCAAGATTCGTGGTCGAGAACAAACTGTACGAACAGCCCGTCATACCACCTGTGCCCTGAATGACCAGGCTTGTCCCATTCAAACTGACGTTGGTGAGAGCCGGCGCCTGGGAGGAGCTCACACTGATGCCAGCTATGTGGAACGGATTCTCGGGCTGGAAATTGGAATTAACATAGATGTAAGGATAGAATCCCCAGTTAAGATAGGCGCCGCCGTTGATGGTGTAGGGGCACGTGGCCCTGTAAAGTTCATTACTATTAGCATCCTTATAACCCAGGTCTGTACTCGTGGACCAGAAATCGGGAGACCATTGGTTCCAGCCGTTGCCGTTGTATGAAAAATCTACGCCCAGTTGGAAATAGGCCCCGTTGGTAGGACCATTAATATTATCCGGCGACGTATAATCTATATAAAAGAACCCGTAGGCAGGAACGGACAGTGTGGACACGGGGTCACAGCCGGGGTCAATGGCTTGCAGAAATCCGAGATTCCCGCCTTCGTTGGGGAGGCTCACTATTTCACCCCAACCGGTGTCCGTACTGCTCCAATCGACCAACAGTGAGGCGTTTGTGCTGGTGGCGCCGGGAGAGACGGTGTTGCCCAAGCCATCGATGACGATGTCGTTAGTCTCGCTCCACGTCGTATCTACCGTTATCGTAACGCCGCTATCCGCAGTCATTAGCCCAAAGTCGTCCGAAGTGTTGAACAACTGGTAAACGGCATTTGTAATTATAATGGGGGGAATGTAGGCCGCTGAGACGTTATCTATATACCACGGATTTTCCCCCGTGTAATCGGTGTTTTGAAAGAAGCCAAAATTAAAATAGCTTAGAGAACACGCGGCTATATCGTAGGGAATGATCGCCTCATACATTTCCGCTGTTCCACTCGGAGTAGTCACGGGTCCTAAATCTATCGTGCTGGATGGCCACCATTGAACCCAACCGCCGTTGTAGTTAAGGTAAAGGCCCAGTGAGAAATAGCTTCCGCCACCAAGGTCGTCCGGCTGCGTGTATTCGACGAACACCGTACCATGCTGGGCTACCAGCGAGCTTGTTGTCGCAAGTGACCCATCCAATGCTTGCAGCAACGACAATGACATATCTGAAAAACTCAAAATCGGTTGCCATCCTTGTACAAGAATGGGACTTATTTCGAGCGAACCCCCAGGGCTTGCGGCGCCGGGAGTGGCGTTGCCAGCGCCGTCAACCACTACGCCATCATAGTCAAAAGTGGTCACAGCTTGAACTGTATAATTGGGTGAACCCCATGCCGCCCCCGACCCGTTGGCATTGGTCCAATCATTATAGGTGCTGAACAATACTGTGTTTTGCGCATGGGCGCTTAACAACGTAACCGCCAGCATTCCTGCCGAGAACAATACAAGTTTTTTCATAGAAATATTTAAGTTGTTGAGTTGAGTTGTGCCATTCAAGGAAGCAGACTATCACCAACCGTGTAACCCGTCATGTCGTCAAAACCATTGATAGGGGCGCTTCTCCGCAGGTTTTTTGCTTATCTCCCTCTCCTCCAAACACTTGTGGAGGAGATGGCTGGGGTGAGGAGATTATTTTCTCACTTCCCATAACCCTCTCCCTCCCCACGGTCGCGGGGCGCGGGGCGAGGGGTCCAAAATCCCACTTTGTCAATGTTCCCGCTGGAAATTGAGGTGCACCCTTATTGACGGCCCACCCTGGCGTCCGAGGCTGACGGGGACGCGGGAGGCTCGGTCATGTGGCTGTAGCGCGCCACAGCCTGGCCGCGTGAGTGGACGTGGAGCTTTTCATAGGTGCGATGGATATGGGTGTTGACAGTGGGGATGCTAATGCCCAACAGGTCGGCAATTTCCTTGTAGGAATAGCCGCGCACCAGGAGTTGCAGGATTTCGCTCTCGCGCGGTGAAAGGCTTTGGACGTCTTCCTGGCTCGGCTGGCGGAAACGCTGGAAGAATGACACGACTT
The DNA here is from genome assembly GCA_963813995.1 of uncultured Verrucomicrobiae bacterium. Lineage (GTDB taxonomy): Bacteria > Verrucomicrobiota > Verrucomicrobiia > Limisphaerales > Palsa-1400 > DASRLE01. The sequence continues at coordinate 223,310 of CAWFAZ010000042.1, forward strand.
TGCGCGCGATGAAGCTGGGCATGGGCGAGCCGCCTTCATGCACCTGCCGCACCGCGGCCAGGACCTCTTCGCGCGAATTCCGCTTGAGCAGATAGCCCGTGGCGCCTGATTCCAGCGCCTTGAAAATGTGCTCAGCGTCCTCATACATCGTCAACATGAGGAATTGTGTCATGGGCAGCAACGGCTTAAGCTGCCAGACACATTCGATGCCGCTTTGGTCGGGCAGATTGATATCGACCAGCGCGACGTCAGGCTTCTCCATTGGTATCCGGGCCAGGGCGTGGGCGGCGTTGGCGTGGACGCCGGCGCAACGGAACCCCTTTGCTTCGGAAACCCAGCTCTCCAGAATCTTTCGAACCGAGGGATCGTCCTCAATGATGGAAACGGAAATCATCTACTACCATCTTTCCTCATTGTTGGCTGCTTGGATAGTCGTTAATTCCTACGACAGTCGGGCGGGACCGCTGAGGGACTTCCCGCAGCAAAACGATAAATTGGATTTTGACGCCCTGGCCCGGCGCGCTGACAACCTCGTATCGGCCACCGATTTCTTCCAACCTCCGCCGCATGTTCACCAGTCCGTTGCCATTCGGGTTGGCGGCGGCCGGATCGAAGCCGCGCCCGTTGTCCTCGACCGAGAGGGTGAGCACGCCAGCGTCCATCGTCAGGGCGATGCGGACTTCGGTCGCGCCGGAATGTTTGACAGCGTTGTGCAACGCTTCCTTAAACGCGAGGAACACGTTGTGGCGCGTTTCCGCGGTCAGCGGCCAGAAGGGCAATTGCAGCGGCAAGTCTAGGCGGCAGCGAATACCCGCCACCCCAAGGAACTGCAAAGCGAACTGTTCCAGATAGCTGGCCAATCCTTCCGGGGTGTCGTGGTGGGGATTGACGGCCCAAACAATTTCATCCATGGTGCGCGTCAACTCCCGGGCGATGTCGTGAATCTGATGCACATTTGTTGTGCCGGGATCGGGAACTTCCGGTTCGTGGCGGACGGGTTCGCTGAGCATGGTGATGCGGGTCAAATGGCTGCCCAATTCGTCGTGGATATCGCGCGCGATGCGGGCGCGTTCGTGTTCAACCGCTTCCTGGCGTTCAAGTGCCTCCATCTTGCGCCGCATCCGGCGGCGGGTATCCAGCCAGACCCCGGCGCCCACCATGCCCAGCGCCAGAGCCATCAGGAAGGTCCGGAACCACCATGTCTGCCAAAAAAATGGCATCAGCACAAAAGCCACCGAGGCTCCCTGGTCATTCCAAACCCCGCTATTGTTGCAGGCCAGGACGTGAAAAGCATATTGGCCTGGGGAAAGATAATCGTAGTCCGCACTTCGTTTGCCGCCCGCCTCGGTCCATTCGCTGTCCAGCCCTTCCAGCCGATAGCGAAAGCGGACTTTCTCCGGCACCGTGAAACTCAGACCGGTATAAACGAACTCCAGTCGATGGCGTCCCGGCGGAATGCGCAAAGGCCGATTCTCTGCCTGCCCGGCCAGACCGGCCATGGCGTTTCCATCGACTTTCAGCGCCTCGATGACCACAGGCGGGGCCAGATTGTTCATTGGCACGTCCCTCGGATCCACCACCACCACCCCTTTGTTGGAGGCAAACCATAAGCGTCCGTCCGCCGTCTTGCATCCCGCCGGTTGCAATCCGCCGGAGAATTCCAGCGTGGAGAGTCCGTCCCCTTTGCCAAGGGAAAGGCACTTGACCGAGCTCATTTTTCCGTCCGCACACTGGTTCAGTTCCCGTTTGCTCAAGCGCATTAGGCCTGCGTGGGAACTGACCCAGAAATAACCGAGACCGTCATCTTCCATCCAGCAAATGGTGTCGTCCGATAAACCTTGGGCGGTGCCGATGGCGCTGAAGTGGCCTTCTTTGAGCCGGTTCAAGCCGCCGCCGGAAGTTCCAATCCACAGGCTCCCATCGTTGTCCGGGTGCAGGAATTGGATAAAATCGCTGCTCAACCCGTCCGATGTGTGCAGAAGGCGCAGGCCCTCCTTGTCCAGCCGGCCCAAGCCGCCGCCCAGCATCCCAAACCACACAGTGCCCTGGTTGTCTTTCACCACACACCGCACATCGAGCAGCGGCGTTGCCCCGGACTGTGTCAGCCAGGCCGCTTGGCCCGCCTGGTAATGCAATAGCCCCGCTCCGGTGCCCGCCCAGAGTTCGTCAGGCCCGCTGGAAAAAAGGGCGGTCACCGGGGGCATCACTTCCATCGCAGCGGGCACGGCGTCAAATCGTTCGCCATAGCGGGTCAACAGGCAGTCACCACCCCATGTTCCGACCCACAGCCGTCCCCCGGCATCCTCGCAGATCGACCAGACGAACGGACTGCGCACGCCATCGTTCCACCCGAAGCGCGACCATTGTCCGTCCTGCCAGCGGTAAAGGCCGGCGCCTTCCGTACCCACCCAAAGCGTTCCGTTCCGTCCAGAGGTCAATGATAAAACCGGACGCCCTTGCCACTGATCCGGGGCATCCAGCGCCGTCACGTTGCCACGACGCACCATGACGAGCCCATTGCCGCCAGTCCCGAGCCACAAGTTTCCCTCCCGATCCTCACACAGGCAGGAAATCCAATCGGTGGACAGTCCATTGCTGCGGCATAAATTCAAAACCGCACCGCCGGGCTGAACGATGAAGAGACCTTGGTCTTCCGTGCCAGCCACCAACATGCCGGCAGAGGTTTCGAGCAATGCCATCAGTGGCCTGACAGTCCCCCACGGCATAAAGCCATAATCATTGGTTGTCTGGTTCGGTTTCTCACGCTGAAGCAATCCACTCCTGGCTACCCAGATGCCACCCTGCCGGCAGGAACAGATTCCCTGTACGTACGTGAACGTGCCGCCGGCCTCACTGCCAAATTGCGGAACGAGGCGTCCTTGTTCCAGTGTCGAGGCTCCGCCATGATGCAACACCCAGATGTTCCCTGGCGGGCAAGTGGCAACGATAGCCATATTGGACGCTCCGCCCGGCTTCGGTGCCAGCCGCAGTCCGTCTTTTAACCGCATCAACATTCCTTCCGCGTCCGCCAGCCACATGTCGCGCGTCTCATCAATCGCAATGGCAATGATCTTGCGCCGTCCGAATGTAGGATCAACATTGATGGCGCGGAAATGGCGACCGGGATCGCACGCCGTCAGTTGGCCGATTTCGCTTCCGATCCAGAGCGTGCCTGCCGGGTCTTCAAAAAGGCTGGTGACCCGGCCGCTGCGCAACGCTGGCGTATTGCCGCTGTTGAACGCTTGAAAATGAACCCCGTCAAATCGTGCCAGACCGCTGTAAGTGCCGACCCAGATATAGCCGTCTTTTGTTTGCACGACGCTGGTGACGGCATTCTGCGGCAAGCCATCGTCTGTCCGCCAAGTGCGACTGATATAAGGTGGTAAGCTGGACTCAACCACCGCGCCGGATGCAAGACCTGTGGCCAGCCACATTGCGATCGCCGGTGCCAGCAGGACAATTCCACGAACAGGGAAGCGCCATTGAGTCATGGACATAAGGTGCAATCGTCTCCGGAGGTGCGCAATGACTTTTTGACTTTCTTCATCATCCGGATGGATAAGTAATTGAATGTGAATTATTTATGGAGGCGAGGGTCGGAATCGGACGCGTCCCGCCTTCCACAAGCCACTCGAAATCAACTGCCTATGGCATCGCTGATGTCCTGAATATAAGGCGGTTACGTTTTATGTCAAGCTTAACCCCAACCAACTTTTTTTAACTCCATTTAACCCTCACCAAATGAGGTTTGCTGGCATTTCTGCTGGCACTTTTGGGGCAGGAGAACGTGCGCGCGGTTTTGTTCCAGACGACGACCGCGCCAGACCGAACCGAAACCACCAAGCGCAAGCCAGTCGCTAGCAATGTCCGAGACTCACGGTGTGCGGAGGCGGTAAAAGCGCCAGGGATAATTCGTCCACTTGGGATCGCTGAAATATGACGAGCCGCCGGTGAGTGTGTTGGTTGCCAAGGGAATCCAGACGGCATTGACCAGATTCGTACAGGCTTCCACCACGATGACCAGATTGCTAGTCCCGGTAATGGTGAACCCGAATTGATTCGTTTGCACACCGAAGTTGGTATCGCTGATCTGCATGGATATTACAGTCAGTGTACCGTTGAAGAGGTCAAAGTTGTAGTTCTGCGCAGCCAACGTGCCTGGCCCGGCCACAATCGTGTAATCGCCCGTGGGGCTGGTGGTCGTGGCGGTGCAGGTAAGGCTCGGGCTGCCGCTGATGCCGCTGGTCGCCAGTGTCTCACCATTCATGAAGCCCGTGTAGCTGGCAGAGAACGTCGGGTTTGGGTCACCATATACCCGGTTCTTGTTATCCGCCGTCACCGTCAACGTCGCCGGGTTCACATTGAGTGTTCCGTTGAGAAAGATGAAGTTGTAGTTCTGAGCGGCCAGCGTGCCAGTCGTGACCGCAATCGCATAGTTCCCGGCGGGGTTGTTACTTGTGGCGGAGCACGTAAGCAGGGGGTTGCCAGAAACGCCGCTGCTCGCCAACGTCTCACCGTTCTTAAAGCCGGTGTAGCTGGCCGTGAAAGTCGGGTTCGTGTCACCGTACAAGCGGCTCTTGTTGTCTGCCGCGACCAACAGACTTGCAGGCGTTATGCTCAAGGTGCCGTTGGTGAATTGGAAGTTGTAGTTCGGAGCGGCCAACGTGCCCAGACTCGCTGAAATCGTACAGTTGCCGACCGGACTCGTAACTGTGCCGCCGGAAGTGAGACTTGGGTTTCCAGTAATGCTGCTGGTTTCCAGTGTATCGCCATTCTGAAAACCGGTGATTGCGGCCGTGAAGGACGGGTCTATATCACCGTATATCCGAGTCTTATTGTCGGCCTTGACTGTCAATATCGAAGGCGTAACTTGGACGGATATACTTGCACTGACTTGGCGCACCCCGGGGTTTTGGTCGGCAATAAACAGGTCGCCATCGCCCGTAACTGCTATACCGTCAACCGACCATACTTGTGCCCCTAGCGGAGAACCCCCATCACTGTACCCACAGTAACCATTGCCGATAGCAGTCGTTAGTATGCCACTAGACAGATCCACCTTGCAGACGCGGAGTGAGCCACTAGCCGCAAAGAATAGGTCTCCCTTGTTATCCAGGGCAACGTCTGTCGGATAATTGAAAGATGCAGCGGTGGCCTGAATGTTGTCACCGATCCATACTGCATTCCCGTTGCCGGCAACCGTCGTAATTATGTTTGCGGAGGTGTTTACTTTGCGAATCCGGTTGCCGTTATAGTCCGCGATAAATATGTTTCCATTTGAGTCAACTGCAACCCCCATTGGGCTGTCTAACGATGCTGCAAGAGGTGGACCACCATCGCCAAGGTTTCCGTAGGCCGTTCCACTACCTGCAACCGTCTGTATGGTCTTTGTCGAAGCGATATATTCCCGAATGCGGGCGTTATATGTATCGGCAATAAATACGTTACCGGCGTTATCCAGTGCGATCCGTGTAGGATACTTGATTTCTGCCAAGACAGCCAGACCGCCGTCGCCACTAAAGCCGGGGGTTCCATTACCAACGACGGTGTTGATGAGGCCGGTGGAAAGATCAACCTCGCGAATCCGGCAATTTCCCGTATCCGCGATGAAGAGATGGCCCGAACCATCAAGGGCGACCCCGCGGGGGCCGTTTAGGGACGCTGCGGTGGCCTGGATGTTGTCGCCGTTGTAGCCCGGAGTTCCGTTGCCCGCAATAGTAGTGATCGTGCCGCTGGAAGCGTTGAGCTCGTAAACGCAATTGTTGCCTGTACCGGCGATAAACACGTTGCCACTCGCGTCGATCGCGATGTCAGAAGCTTCACCCACCTGTTGACTTCGCGCGATTGTGTTGATCATCGAACTGCTACTCCCTGGAAATTGCGAGCTATAGCCGCTGTAGATCGCCGTCACTTTCTGCAAACCTGCCGGTAGAGCCGTGGTCGAAACAGTAGCGATCCCTCCGGTCACCGGTGCCATGCCGAGTACCGTTCCGTCATCAAGAAATGTTACCGTTCCGCCATTAGGGGTCGCGCTCCCATCAGGCAGCAGAGCAACATTTGCCGTGAGATTCACCGGCTGGCCATAGGCAACCGACGATGGCGACGCGTTTATTGTTGTGATTGTTGTTGCTGGGCTGGCGAAACTCACCGTCCCAGCTATCGCAAAGGAGAATGGAGATTCGGCCGCATTGTTCGTAAAGCTTATGTTGCCACTGATCGTGCCTCCGTTAGCCGTGCTCATCTGCACGGTGAAGTCGTCACTCCCGCCTGCAGGGATGGTGGCGTTTAGTGATTCGATTATTGTGACCCCCGAAGGCATCGTTGGCGCACCTAGAATTAACGGCGCAGTTCCTGAGTTCGTTACGGTGTAGGTGCGCGTGGGCGGCGTGGAGTTTTGGGTCACTGTCCCAAAGTAGGTTCCGTGGCCCCAGTCAGGCCCGCCCACACCATTGAAGATGGTCTCGGCACTGCCGCCATACCAGCCCTCAACGACCATTGCGGGCGATCCCGTATTTGTCGGAATCGTTCCCTCCATATAGGTAAATCGGTCTGCGGGCGACGTTTGTGATGTGCCGCCTGCCATTACAACGGTGATGTCCACGGTGCCTGCGGCTTCTGCCGGGCTCGACACTATAATCTGCGATTCGCTTGCGCCCGACATAATCGCCCACGTGGCGCCGAAATAGACTGTGAAGGGATGATAGATATCAAAATTTGTCCCCGTGATGGTCACCACCGTCCCGCCTGACGTTGACCCCGACGCAGGACTAATGCCCGTTATTGTCGGCGCGGCACCTGCGGCACCGGTCGTAAACGACCATGTATCGCCAGTGGTAACACCGACCGAGTTACGCGCGTCGATCCGCCATGAATAGGCCGTGCTGTTTGCCAGAGTTCCCGGACTGTAACTCGTCGCGGTTTGGTTCCCCTTATACTGACCGTTGAAATACACGTCATAACTTGCGGCACCGCCGCCATTTGCCCAGTACAGCATTGTGCTGATGGATTGGCCGGTTGACGCGTTGGCTGGAGTCGGATTCGTGGCCTTCGACGGCGCTTGCTGCGGTGCGGCTTCCGTCGTGAACGACCAAGCGTCGCCCGTTGTCACGCCGACCGAGTTACGCGCGTCGATCCGCCATGAATACGCCGTGCTGTACGCCAGTGTTCCCGGACTGTAACTCGTCGTCGCCTGGTTCCCCTTGTACTGGCCGTTGAAGTACACGTCATAACTTGTGGCTCCGCCCCCATTAGCCCATGATGGGGTCGTGTTGATGGATTGTCCAGTTGCGTTATTGCCCGGACTTGGATTTATCGCCTTCAAGGGGGCAGTCTGACTGACGGTGACGGTAAGTCCAGCGGGGGTTGAACTGCCGATATTGTTGCCCTCGTTCGATTCCGTAACCTGACCATCACAGTCAATGAATGCCGTGACATAATAGGTGCCGGCCGGTATCGAAGCAGGAACCACGATGGACTGCAAATGGTTCTGCGATACACCAACGCCCAAGGTTGACATTGGGCCAAAGTAGGCCACCTGGTAGGTTGTGCCATAAGCACTGGTAGCCAAGGATATTTTTGTGTGATGCGCCGGGGCGCTCGCAGCTGTGCCTTGATTTTTCTCCGTCCAACTTACCTGAATGGTGCCTCCCTGGGCTACGCTCGTCGGGGACACACCAACCTGGCCGACAATCGTTAGATCGGGTTGCCCCTGTGGGGAATAGTCGAACCAGTTCCCTCCGCCTTGGTGGCCTGCGAAATCCGATCCCCAGTAGAACGTCGTTCCAACTCGCTTGGTTATTGTGGCTGGCGAGGCGTAAAAGCCGATTGTTCCATCAGGATAAGCAACGGTGACATACGTGGGTTGGGAGGAAGGGTCATCAGTGGTGATAGTACAAGTTGCACCATTATCTTGCGGTGTTGTGGATGGTGCATCCACGGATGCTGCCATCCAATCTGCCGCGTGATAGTCGGGCGTTTGGGCCGACCAATACGTAAATGAACCTACATTGTTGCATGTATTAAAACCGACTTTCTCGTACACCCATTCAACGAGTCCGTCGCAGCGCATCGCGGTCGGCGTCCCGATGGGGGTGCTTCTCGGATTCAAGGAGTTAGGGGAATTCAACCCATTATCCCAAAGATCGGGCCATGGGAGGACTGATGGATACGCTACACCTGCACCAACGAGTCTTACAGCTTCAGTGATAATTGCGTTCCGTCGTGCGAGCATCATCGTGTTTCCACTTCCATCCCATGTTCCGTGACTGCAACGGTTCCTTGGTCCTAGACCCGATTTTGTATAGTCTGAGATAGGATCGCTTCCCATAAACGTCGGTGAATCCGCTGTGTAGTCAAATGGCCGATAGTCGATATAATATCCAGGATTACTAGCTTGAATTACCATGTGGCGGTACTGACCATCAATCATGAATTGGTAGTAACCTACGTACACGGCTGCATGGCCGATGGGGATTCCGAGCCCCATAAGGAGACACCATCATACCCATCCTTAAACAGTGCATCTCCTTTTTCAGCTTGAGGGTCATAATCAGCTTTAGCAAGCGTCGCCCCAAACAAGAGAAGGCATAGGAAGGCGAGAAGTTCACACAACGAGGTTTGTCTTTTCGTTTTCATAGCATGTTACTTTTGCATCTGTTGAAGTGTGCGTGCTGCCCTCTGCAATTCACTTTTCGTATAGCTATCAGATACCGCAGCTGCCTTTTCCAAGCACGATGAGGCATCGGAAGCATCGCCCAGAATCGCCACCGCGTGCGCAATGTAAACGAGGACAGATTCGTTGGACTCATTCTTCAAGGCTCTGCGCACAACCTGTTGTGCGTCCGCACCACCGATGGCGGTGATTGAGTCAAAGGCGGTACTGCGCACAGACACTGAGTTCGCGGGGTTCTTTGTGATGGATTCGAGCAAAGCCAAAGAACTGGAATTGGGTAATTCACCCAGGGCCAAGACACCATGAACCGCCACAGCGTTTTCTTGCGCTTGGCTCTCCTGACTGCCGTTGGCCAACCTGCCAGCTACCGATTTCTGTAACACATTGAGGGCAGCCTCGTCTCCTTGATTTGCCAGTGCGTGATAGGCGGCAATTCGTATTAAGTGACTTTTCTCATCGGCCAGTTCTCCTGCCAGAACATCAACGCTTCCCTCCACTTTGAAGCCGCGAAGTGCCCGCACAATTCCGAATTCCAGATCAGCATCTGTCTGCGTCGGCAACATCTCCAAAAGTGTCGCGCCATCAGGCTGGCTTCCAGTTTCCGGAATCCATAGCAAGGCGCGCATTCTCACGTTCTTGTCATCGGTGGAGTCGTTAATAACTGCCATGAGGGCCGGACCGACACGGGCGTCATTCCGACCACCCAAATGCGCAACAGTTTCGATCAAGAGAATTCTGAGTGATGCAGGGGAAGTCTTGTCGGCAATTTCTGCAAGGTACGCCGGCATCGCATCCGCACCAAGCAGGCGCAATTGTTCTAGTACGGCTGCATTCTCCAAACACAATGCTTGCACGTCTGCAATCTTTGTCGCGGCAATGCGGAGATTGCCAATCAACTCCCGTGCGCGATCAGTTCCCGCGGATATTGTCGGACTCGGTGTTCCGATGGCGGGCTGAGAGTCGCTTGTCGCACTTTCACGACTTGGTTGGGTTCCTTTTGCCTTTGAATGCTTGGCCGGTTTGAGGAGATAAATCGCGGCGGTGACTATAATCACGACAATCACGGCCCAAAATACAAACATTCCCTTTTGCGATGACGAAGAAGTGCCGCCAAATAATCGTTTCAAAAAGTTCATCGTTATCTTTTTTCAATGAATTGCTCTCGCAACTGCACGTGTCCACCACGAAAAGGGGCGTGACCTACTCACGCCCCACGACGGGCACTGGTATGCCCTTACAGGAACGCTTTGGGGCACGCCCGATGGGGGCGTGCCTCGTTGCGTGTCCTGTAAATGAAATTACCAGTTTCGTCGTGGACAGCAGCCGAAGCCGCAAATCTGTTGTTAAATTGTTTTGGTCACATACATTTTTGCCGGAACATTAGGATTAAAGCAAAATCCAGCGTCCGCTACAAGTCGCGTTTTGTTGCCTGAAAATGCGGGAATATGCCGGCAAACGGACTTTACAGCGATCCGGTTTCGCACATGCCGGGCAGCAAGCGACGAGTTGAGGAACAATTGCCATTTTATTTAGTGCGTGCGTTGTCCAGTTCAGCCTCGATTTCCGCCACAGTCGGCAGGCTGCCTTTCAAATTCCTGGGCAGGGACTCGACCAGTTTCGTCTGCCATTGGGCGACGCCGATGGGCTTTTTCAAATCGCGCAACGCATACTCAACGGTCAGATGGTCACGTTCCTTGCACAGGAGCAGGCCGATGGACGGCCTGTCGTCGGCATGGCGCAACTGGTCGTCCACGGCCGAAAGGTAAAAATTCATCTTGCCCGCAAATTCCGGCTCGAAGGCTTTCATTTTCAAATCAATCACGACGTAACAGCGCAGCCGCAGGTGGTAAAACAGGAGGTCGAGATAATAATCCTGGCCGCTGATTTCCATGTGATATTGCCGGCCGACAAAGGCGAACCCGACGCCGAGTTCGAGCAGAAATTTCTGGATGTGGTCCAGCAAACCCTGTTCGAGGTCGCGCTCATGCGCGTCGCTGCGGAGCGTGAGAAAATCAAAATTGTAGGGGTCTTTGAGCGTTTGTTCGGCGAGATCGGACTGCGGCGGCGGAAGCGTGCGTTGAAAGTTGGTAACGGCTTTGCCTTCGCGTTTGTGCAGTTGCGTTTCAATGTGGTGCGTGAGCACCGCGCGTGACCAACCGTGTTCGATGGCCTTGTGGGCATACCAGAGGCGGATGGCGGGGGTGTCCAGCTTGGTCAAGAGCAGGCGATTGTGTCCCCACGGCAGTTCCGAAATGGGCGCTGGTGGAGCAGATACAGTCGATTCTCTCACAGGCTGTGAGAGAATTGCGGTTTTGGATTCTCTCACAACTTGTGAGAGTTTTTGCGGCGTCGCCGGCCAGGCCAGATAAAAGCTACGCATGAACCAGACGTTTTGCGGCGAGAAACCCGCCGTGCCGGGAAATTCCCTTTGCAGGTCATCCGCCAGCCGTTCCACCACTTGTTTGCCGTAGCCCTTGGTCGTTTGCGCCTCGACAATGATTTTACCGATGTCCCAATAAAGCAGAATCAACTCGCGGTTGACCGAAACCACCGCGCGCAGCTGCGCCGCGCGGACACGCGCCTTGAGGTCGGCGAGGAGCGTGGTGTAACCAGCGGGAAGCGCGGAGGATGGTTTACCACCATGTCCGCTGGTTTTTGCCAAACTTGTGGCCGTCGTGTTTCGTTTCGTCATACAAAATCTTTGCCCGCCGTTCCGCTCGCAACAATCCTCAATCGTTTTCGGAAACTTTGGGCATCATGCCCAATTTTGCCGGCGTTGAAAAGTTTTTCGCACACATGACTTTCAAGGCGTCCGGTGCGGCTGGCCATTCTTGTCGCAAACAATTCTCCACGCGCCAAATCCTAAACGCAAAACTCCCGGAGCCGGGCGGCGGGTCAATGTGGAGCGCAGAGGGCAACAGGGCGAGCAATACATTGACGCGACGACCGGCGACATACAATTGAATCTGAATTGGCGCGCGTCATTGTCAGCGCGACTGCGCCCATGAACAAAGTTCAGCGAATCCAATAATGCCCGATGCAAATTCCATAGCCGAGAGTCAGCAAAAACCAGGCGACCGACCGAAGCATCACCCGCCACGCGAAACGGTCTTGCAGGTCATTCGATACCGCTTCCAATCGTTCACATTGAGCCGTGGTGCTGGCCTTGATGCTCGTCCATTCAGACACCGCACTTTCCATCAAATCCTTCACCCGCTTTGCGACTCCCTCCGCGTCGGCAAGCTGCACCTGGATTTGTTCCGCCGCCTGCCGGGTTGCCTGAATATGAATTTCGACAGTTTTTTTCAATTCCTTGTCCTGGCCATCCACCGTGTCGGCAAAATCATCTGCCATCGCCTGACTCTGCCGCCGGTATTCGGCCAGATGCAGTTCAATCAATTTACGGGCATCATTCATCAAGCGCGGCAGATTGGCCGCGATGCGCCATTGCGCTCTGGTCAGCAATGACAGTTGCACCGGAAAACTGCTGTCCGGCCCGACGCTCCATTCATGCAACAGGCGGTGAATCTGATCCACTTCCTCGGCGGGCGCGTCAACCAACAGGGCGGTCAAATCATCCTTGTTCATACTCATTCGCCCAGGTTGAGCATCGGATGCTTGGGGCGGGCCTGTTTTGCCGCCGGTTCCGGCTGTAATTCGACTTCCGGCACCTGTTGCTCTGGCACGAGCAAATCGGCAATGGCGTCGTATTGCCGGAACATCTGCTGCATCGCCCATTGCATTTCACCGGCCAGCATCAATTCCAAGTGTGCGGCTCCGGGCGTCGCCACTTCCGCAAAACTCAACTTGCGGCCCGCCTTGGCCTCGGCGCGTTTGATGGCCAGCAACGTGATGGAAGTCACCACCGGCAACGTCAGTTCCTTCGCGCCAAACCTTTTCAACTCGGCTTCGATGTTGGATTTTTTGAACAGGTTCGTCCTCACTTTTGCCGGGTTGTGGACAATTACATAATCCACGCGGTCGCCGGCGAAGTAAAATAGATCAAGCAGGTTATTCATGCTCTCGGTGTCCTCGCTGGGAAACAGGAAAAACGTGAACCGGATGCCCTGCGTGGCGAGCGATTCAAGCAGTTGCAACGATTCCAATGCCTGCACGATGAGGCCGTCGGCCTGCGCCCGGCAATCAATGACGTGAACCGGCGCGTCATTGCGTGGCACGTTGCGAAACAAACCAAGCAAGGTGGATTTGCTTTCATCGTCATTGCCCAGCGTGTAGGACTGCACCTGTTCGGGATGGCGGTCGGCAAACGAATGGTGCCGGTCATCGAGGTCGGAGCCGTTCCAGTGGATGTCGTGATAGTCGAGCCAAGCGGTGCGAAACTCGGCCTCGAAACTTTTGCCGAGGCTGCCTTTGGATTGAGGATTGATGTGGATGCGTTTGGTGATGTTGGTGTTCATGTGAATTCTTGATCGGTGTTGATGTTTTTGATGTTTGGGCGAGTAAAAGGGCTTGGTTTCGGCAACGGCAATTGGCGTGATTGCGGCCGGCTGGCCGCTGCGTTGGGGCGGGCGGGTTGGAATTCGGAATTATTTTCCGCATCTTCCCAATGCGGTTTGGTCGCCCACTTCAATCTGCGCCGGTAAAATAGATACGGAGCATGAAACGTGACGCGGATGCCCTTTTCACTCAACAGCAAGTCGGCGATTTCCTGCCACGTCTTGCGCCGTTGGCGCAGCTCGCGGATGAAATCGTAGTGCGGTTCCAAAATGCTGTGGAACGGTTTGCCGCCGCGTTTTTGATGTGCCGTATCAGTCATCGCCGGACAGAATAGCCCGATAATGAAAAACGGAGGAAGAGAGCAGGTGAAAGTTAAAGTGAGATGAAATCACGCCGCAGGTAGCGACAAAGGGCGACGAATGGCGACAAATGCAAGTGACGAAAAGCGGCGAGTGCCGACGAAATGTCAGGAGTGGATGCGACGAAAAGTGACAAATGCGTTGTCGCTTTTCGTCGCTTTAAGTTGCCTGGTTTCTGGTTGCGTTTTTCACTACCGATTTTGGTAGGGGATGGTGTCTCGAAAAAATTAAGGCTTTCAAGTTTCAGAAAGCCGTCAGAATCGCGTTCGGCTGAACGTATCAAATTGGATGATGGGCGCACTGAACGGGCGTTCTGAAACCGGCAGCGAAACGGAGCAGGTCGGGAGTGGCATGAACGGACGACGGCGGAGTTGAGCGCGGTTTTAGAACGACCGATGAGTGCGTGACCGTCTAGGTTTCACTTGAGGCGATTTGTCTGGCCGGTTTCCGAGTGCCCGCAGGAAAGCCGGCCAGTCAAAGCGCCGGGATGCTGACAAATTCAATCACGGAGATCGGGGAGTCCGTGCGCCTCAAAACGAAGCCGATTTCTTTCAAGCTCCGGGATGATGATTTCTTCCACCACCGTTGCCGAGGCTACGAGGAGTTCCCACACGGGACGTTCAGTAGTTTCTCCGGCCCAATAATTGTTCGCATACATGGCAGCCTGCGGATCATTCTTCACCAAGGCACCCATGATGACTGAAAGCCAGCACCAGTCCGCTCTATGTAAAATGCAATCCGATTTCAATTCTACGATGTATAGGTTTCGCAGTTCCCGTGAAGCCCATTTTCGACCTTGAATCTCATCCTCAAACACGAAAATGGCATTCTCTCTTTTGGGCAGATGCGGGGGACGAACAGATTCCAAAAATCGTTCCGCAGTTTTTTTATTTTCAGGCATGGCATCAAAAAACGATGTGCTAGGCGGGACAACGTCGCCGGGTTGCAATGTGCTTTTATGAGCGCGGTATGCCTTCATCATGCTTGGCAGGCTAAATTGCACTACAGATTTCCACAATAGCGAACCGGACTTTTGGCAAAGCGAAGGCATTCACTGCATGGCGGCTGGCATCATTTATTACGGATGAGTTGTCATACTCGCACTGAGCGGGCGTTTCTGAAATCGAAGCGGAACGGAGCCGGTCGGAAGTGAAGTGAACGGACGATGGCGCAGTGGAGCGTGGTTTCAGAAACGCCCGTTGAGTGCGTGACCGTATAGGTTTCTGTTACGGCGATTTGTCTGGCCGGTTTCCAAGGCACGCCGGAAAGCCGGGCAGTCAAAGCGCCGGGCGGCATTGCCGGGTGAACATTTTTTCAGTTTTGCCGCCTCCGAATGGCGCAAACACCAATAAAATCAATGGGGTTTGCGTTTTTTTTGCCAATTTCCGTCCCTTCATTTTGTGTAACCCATTACACAAACGAGACGGAATTATCTGCCATGCTTGTGCCGAATGGAAAAATTATCGGCCAGGTGCATTTCGTGTATCAGCTACACCCGCGACGGAAACGATTCAGGCAAACTGCCCGGTATGACTGAATTGGCGGCAATACAACTTGCGTGTCTGGCACGCCTTTGCCGGTTCGCCTGCGGATAAATTGGCAAAACGATGAATGAAGAAATTTACGATTGTTCCAAAAACGAACAAAGCCTTTTGAAAAACCGATAAAATAACGCCTATGTTTACTGCCGTCGCGCAAAAAAATCTGGGCGATGCCGAGAGTTATTTTGACGAACATCTGTCGCAGAATGATTACTACGCGGCGGGCGAAATCCGTCCCGGCCAGTGGATCGGCGCGGGCGCGGAACGGCTGGGGTTGAAAAACGTCGTCACGCGCGAACAATTTCATGCGCTGTGCGAGAATCAAAATCCTGAAACCGGCGAACGGCTGACGCAGCGGCAAGTGAAGGAGGGCCAGCGGCGCGTGTTTTATGATTTCACCTGTTCCGCGCCGAAATCGGTTTCGGTGCTGGCGGTGACGCTGGCTGATGAACGGCTGGTGACGGCGCATGAGGAGGCCACGCGCATTGCGTTCCGCGAACTCGAAACCTTCGCCGCAACACGGGTGCGAAAACAGGGCAATCAAAAAGACCGGATCACCGGCAACCTGGCCGCCGCCGCGTTCACGCACACGAGCAGCCGCGCGCTCGACCCGCAATTGCACACACATTTCACGGTGTTCAACGCCACGTTTGATGACAGCGAACGGTCGTGGAAAGCCCTGCAAGCGGGCGGCATGTATGACGCCATCCGTTACGGCACGGCGGTTTATCGGAATGAACTGGCGAAACGGGTGCAACAAATCGGCTACCGGATTCAACCGTCCAAACATGGCTTTCAAATTGAGGGCGTCAGCGATGAAGTGTTGAAACGGTTTTCCAAACGCGCGCAACAGCGTGACACAGTGGTTCAGGAGTTGGAACAAAAGTTGGGGCGGAAACTTTCCAACAATGCCATTTCCCATGCGGTGCATCAGAGCCGGGCAGAAAAAGTCAAAGGCATCTCGACGGCGGAAGTGCGCGAACGCCAGTTGGCGCAGTTGTCATCGGAGGAACAACAATCGCTGCAAAATCTCTGCTCGTCAGTCCACCCCGTCCGGCCAGTCCGTGTCTTTGAACCAGAAAATCAAACCCTGAACCATGCCGTCGCCCATGTGTTCGAGCGCAGGTCGGTGGTGCCGGAGCATGAACTGTTGAACGTGGCCCTGTCGCAACGTCTGGGCGAAGTGGATTTGCCGGCGTTGAAAGCGGCGGTGAAGTATTCGGCGGACCTGGTTAAAACCGAGTGCGGATTTTCCACGCGGCAGATTTTGGCAACGGAACTGGATTTGATTCAGACGGTCAACGCGGGATGCGATGCCATCGCGCCCCTGCATCCCGGCTATCGCCCTGCCGACTGGCTCGGCGAAGATCAACAGCGAGCCATTTATCATGTGCTGCGCACCAGTGACCGCATCACCGGCCTGCGCGGTCTGGCAGGCAGCGGCAAAACCACGGCGTTGCGCGAGCTGGTCGCCGCCTGCAAGGAAGCCCGCGTTGAACCGCTGTTCTGCGCGCCGACGGCGGCAGCAACCGAGGTTTTGCGAAAAGAAGGATTCGAGGCGGTGACACTGCACAGTTTGCTGCTGACGAAACCGGCGTTGTCTGCCCGTCAGTTGGTGGTGCTGGACGAAGCCGGGGCGGTCGGGATGGACGACATGAAGCGGCTGTTTGACCTGACGCGGAACGCACGCATTGTGCTGTCGGGCGACACCGGCCAGCACGCCTCGGTCGCGCGTGGCGATGCGCTGCGAATTCTGGAACAACATTCGGATTTTCAATCCGGCCAATTGACCCGCATCCGGCGGCAACGCAAAGTCGAATATCGCCGGGCCGTTGAACTGGCCGCGCAGAAAAATACCAATGAAGCGTTCGCCCAATTGGAACGCATGGGAGCGGTGACAGAGTTTTCAGGCGATAAATTGCACGGTGAAGCCGCGCGGTCGTATGTAAAAGCATTGCAGCAAAACCAATCCGTGCTGCTGGTCGCGCCGACATGGAATGAAATCGAGGCGGTGACGGAAAAAGTCCGCGCCGCACTGAAAATATCCGGTCGGCTGGCGGGTGAGGAAAAGGAATTTCAGGTTTTTGATTCGCTGTCGTGGACGGAAGCGCAGAAGCGCGATGCGCAGCAATATCGTCCCGGCCTGGCGATTCGGTTTCACCAGCAAAATACTGGTTTTGCCAAAGATGAAACCGTCGGGGTGGTCGCCGTCGAAAACAACTCGCTGAAAGTTCAACGCGCGGATGGTTCAGAAAGTGTTTTCCCCTTGGGTCAAGGCGCCGCCTGTTTCGATGTGGGGGAAAAACGAAAATTGAAAATTGCCGCTGGCGACAAGCTGCTGCTGCAATCGAACTGGCAGAAGAAATTTATCAACGGCGAACTCGTCAAGGTGCGGGCGATTCAAGGTGATTCTGTGGCATTGGCCGATGGCCGGGTGATTCCAGAAAACTATCGCACGTTCACGCATGGCTATGCCGTCACGTCACACGCCGCCCAGGGCAAGACGGTGGATGAAGTGTTGGTCGTTGCGTCGTCGCGTTCGCTGCCGGCGATCAATCAGCAGCAATTTTATGTCAGCATCTCGCGCGGGCGCGATGCGTGCCGCGTGTTCACCGATGATGCCGAGATGTTGCGCTCGCACGTCACCCGTTCCAGCGCGCGGCTGGCGGCGGTGGAAGTTGTCCCGCGCGGTCACAGCCGAAAATTCATCTTGAAGGTTTTGCAGCGCGGTCATCGTTTTCTGAAACAGTTCCGCCAGCGCCTCGGACCGCAACAAACCATTTTACCTGACACGCGCAGCCCACAAATGAAAACACCCCGTTATGAACACCAACGAACCTCCACCCACCGAATCGGCGTCTAACCCGCGCGACAATCCTTCTTACGGCACGGATTCCACGGTCGCCACTTTGAACGTGGTGGCCGACGACGGCAGGAGTTACCAACTGCCTTACGCGCAATTTCTGTATGCAGAGATGATTTCCAATCCGGCGTTGGAAACGAAGCCGGATGCCCCGCCCGAAAAGCTGTTGCTCTGTTTTGCCGTGGCCGAAGTTGCGGTGCTGGGGAGCGGACTCAAGGCCGTTGAACGGGCGATCCAGAAGTATGAATTGAAATTTGTGAAGGCGGCTGACCGGCGCTACACCGCCACGTTCAAAACCCATGTTGCCGCCGTCGCCATCGCTTTTACCAAGGAGAAAGTATGAATCCCGAATCGTCATTGAAATTACAGACGCTGGAAAAATTTCCGGTCTTGATGACCAAGGAGAAAGTGGCCGAAGCGCTGGGCGTTGCCACGCATACCATCCCGCCACTGGTGCGGTCGGGTCTGCTCAAGCCGCTCGGCCATCCGGGGCGCTATTGCGTGAAGCACTTTTCGCGTGACGCGCTCGCGGAGAAATTCGCCAGCCCGGAATGGCTCGATAAAGTGGCGGCGGCCATTCACCGGCACTGGCGCAACAAGAACGCCCGGAAGCGGGCAAGACAGGCCCAACCGGCATGAGGACGGGCGCGTCTGTGCCGCGCCGCTCGCCCGTCCCCATCGTCACACTTCACAGAACACCTGGTTTAATCCATGCCATCATCCGGCGGGTCATATTCGTGGATGATGATTGTTGTTGGCGGTGGTGTGTGTGGCTGTATGACGATGCCGATGCCGGTGTTGACGTGCGGTTGATTGGGGAATTTCCGGCGCAACCCGCCGCTGAATATCCACGCAATCAGAATCAAGGACAGCCAGACGAATGCGAGAAACAGATAGACTCCCCATTCCGCGATGATCCAATCGAGAAAATGGAACACCGGGTCGAGCACTGTGGCAGGATTCAAGTTCATGTGATTTCCTCCGGTTAGGCGCTGGCCATCACTGGCTCAATGGTCTTGGACATTTCCGCGAACTTGCTGCGCATCCGTTCAAATTCGCTCAACGGCGGCAGTTCCACCTGCGCCCGGCGGGCATACGCGCGGTGGATGGCTTTGCTGTTGTGCCCCAACGCCTCCTGCGCGAACCGTTCGGGATAACCGGCTTTTTTGGCACGTTCCGCCCACGCATACCGATACGAATGCAAGCTTACACCTTTGATGCCCAAGCCCGCGATGCGCTGATGAAACTCCGTCGCCCGGTCGCCGGAACGCACCGAGCGCAGATACGGAAACAGCGGGCCGCTCCCCGGCAAATCCCGGAGGATTTCCGCCACTTCATCATCGAAGCGCATGATGGCAATGGAGCCGGTTTTTTTGCGCGCGAAACTGATGACGTTGTGTTCCCAATCAATGTTTTCAGCTTCGAGGCCCGCGAGATCGGACTGCGACGCGCCCAGGTGCCACGCCAGTTTATAGAACGCTTTGCGTTCGGGATTCAGTTCGCGGGTGACGATGGCCTGATGTTCGTCCCAGGTTATGGCCCGCTTGTCCTTGAACTCAACCTTCGGCCATTGCCGTTTTACGATGACCGGCCACGGCAGCCATGTCATGTCCAGGGCGAAGTTGTGGATGCGCCGCAAATAAACATTGGTCGAAACTTTTCCGGTTTCGAGCACGCGCAAAAAGTTTTCCGGCCGCGTTTCCAAAACCGGCAGGTGGCGAATCAAGTCGAACGCCTTGTCCTTGATGGCGGTCTGCCAGCGGTGTTGCGTCTCGCCTTTTTTGAGTTTGACCATTTCCTCCATGACGAACTGCCAGTTGCGGGTGGCAATCTGCGGGTCGCTGGCGGCGAGATAGGCGCGGGCGATTTGCAGGTTCACGGCGGGCTGCTGCTGCGCTTCGCCGCGCGAATGAAACAACCGCAGCGCCGTGGCGCGGTCGGTGGTGTGCAAGCTGTCCTGCTTGCCGGTCACGTCATCGTGAATGTAGTAGCGTCCGCCTTTTTTGCGGCGGTAGAGCCGGTATCGTTGTCTCATAACTGTATTCACAGCGATGAGTTTACGACAATTGATCTCGGCTCCGGCAGGGAGCAGGTGGGAGTTACGCGGGGCAGGCCAGAGTTAAATCCTGCTGGCACTTCCGCTGGCACTCGTCTGTGGAAGTTAACCAAACCCTACAGTTCCAACTGGTTAGGTTTGGAGGCGGAGGTCGGAATCGAACCGACGCTTCACTTCAAACAGGCGATCATGTGCCAGGGGGTACTGGCGCCAGGCCGTCGTCCATCTCAAAACCCCCACCCCGCAGCCCGGCCAGCACGATTTTGGGGACAATTGGGGACAAAATCCTTTCGTTTATCTTCGCATCGGTGCTGGTTTAGTGTAAAATGCGGCGAGGTTTCGCAAAGGTTGACAGAGGTTGGGTAAACTGGGGATGGGACAAAACATGCCCAAACTGATCCAAAAGCGACGTACTGAGAGAGAGGGTTAACGGGTGGAGACTGGGGACAGCAGCCGGCCGGCGTTGATGATGCATCCGATGCCCACCAAGGCGCTCAGCCAGGTCAAATTGCACACCATGACAGTGATCCCCAGTCCACCAAGGACCACGGCTAACACTGAACGGTAGATTAACTTCATGGACAAACGCTAATCCTTTGGCGCGGCGCTGTCAATGGATATATCCACCGCTTCCACCGCTCATTCGCTGGTCAAGTTCCTCCAGGCGGCGCTTCAGTTGCTCAATGTCCTGCTTTTTGGTGGCGCTCTCGGTTACGCTGGCCTCTTGATGGCCGATCACCCGTTGCAGGACCTCGTGGATCTCATCCCAGCTTCCCTGGCCTTGCCGGGCATGCGTTAAAGCGGCATTGGCGGAATCAAATCATTCGCCGCCAGACACAAAGCCACCCAGGCCAGTGTGCCGCACGCCAGTAGCAACCCGGCGCGCCTAATGCCGCGACCCACCATTGGTCCAGCCGGTATTCCCGCAGCTGACCGCCGGCCCAGTTCAACAGCTTCGCAGCGCAGGTATTCCTGCACGGCGCTCTCGCCCGTCTTGTGCGCGAGATCGACCGCGTTGGTCAATCGGTTGCCGAGGAAAGGGTCGATGTGTTCCAGACGCCGGGCCAGGAATGGATCTGTGAACCGGCGCCATTCCCAAATGCCAACGCCCAGCACGGCCAGGGCGGTCACGAGCAGGAGCCAGGGTGCGGCCAAGCGGCAAGGTTCCGGCAAATTGAGCGCCGCATCCGTGATTACCGCAAACAGCGATAGCAACGTCAACACCGAGAGCAGGACGAGCAGCGTTCGCAAGGCCAGCCATCCGGCCAGCCGCGAACGCATCGTGTGAAGCACGCTTGTCATAACAACCCTCCCTGCCGGCGCCACCACCATTCGGCGCCGAGCACACCCAACATGGCTGCGAGCATCCACCATCGGTCCCAAAGAAGTCGCTGGCGATGCAACAATTCGCGCTGCGCTTCCCAGTGTTTGACAACATCGGCCATCTGCGGAACGTCCGAACCGCGCACGACCGCCCCACCAGAGACTTCAGCCAGCTTGCGCATTGTTTCGCGATCGGCGCTCAATTCGCGGTTTTCGACCGAGGCGCTCACAACTTCGATGCTCTGGGTCAGTTCTGGAGGTTTTCCGACGTTGTTTGTCAGGGAAACCCGGTAGGTTCCAGGCGGAAACGGGCCGGCTTGGGCGACGAACGATTCGCCGCGCGGACGGGGTTCGACCTCGGTGGTTTTGCCGCCGCCGGTAATGATCAAGCGCGGTTGGTAAACGGCGCGGTCGAGATGGCGCGTGGAAATGAGGAATTGCATGGGCTGTTCGCTGGTATAGTAACGGCGGGCGCTGGAAAGGGCGATGTCGGAACCGGGCAGGAACTGGCTGCCGCCCAAAAGCCATTGCAGAAGCGAGACCCAAAAGCGCTCATAAGCGGCCTCGCTCTCCTCCTGCCCCGTCTCGCGGAAAACCCAGCGCCAAAGACCACCGGCATTGAGGCTCATGGTCTTGCCCTGGCCGTAACGCTGGTAGGCCAGCAGCACAGGGCCGTCCTGCTCGGCCGAGTTGGCTAGAACGATGGCAAGAGGCTTTTCACCGAGCGTGACAGCGGCCTGGTCGAGCGATGGGAGGCGGTCGAGCAATTCCTCAACCGTGCCCGCGGCACCCAAGTCAAATATGGGATTGTCCCGCCCTGCTTCGGTTGGGCGGAGCTTGACGGCGGAGGAGACGCCGCTGCCCCAGGCAACCGGCTCGAATTTGGCCAGCGCAGGGAAGCGACCGCCGTAAGACTTGCCGCGGGCGAACACCAGGCTGCCTCCTTTCTTGGAGACGAAATCCGTCAACAGGCTCTCGGTATTGTTGCCGAAAAACGCATCGGCGTCACGGCCCAGAACAATAATATCATAAGCTTCCATTTCGTCGGTGGTGCGCGGAAACAGATCCTGCTCCACGCGGGCTTCCGCGCCAGTGCTGGAGAGGACGGCGACATAACGCTGCGCGTTAAGGCGATAAACCGCCGTCAGATCGACCTTGGGGTTGCGCTTGAGGGACTGAACCAGAAACTTGGTGTCCCAGGAGGGCTGGCCTTCGGCCACCAGCACGCGCACCTTTTGCCCGACAGAACGGAGGAAAACCGCGCGTTCGTTGTTGGCGGTGTCCGATTCCTCCGGCTGTGGCGGCACCCGGAAAAGGTAGCGTTGTTCGCCCTGTTCCGGCGCGATCACAGGCATGGAGAAGCGGGCTGCGCCGTTGGTGTCTGGCGTGACTTCTTTGGAATCGATAACCTTGTCATCCTTGAGAAGTTCCACTTTGAAACTGTGGTTGGGATACCCGACTTGGTGCAACGTCGCTGTCAACTCCACTTCGGCGCCACTGAAGGCGAGCGCTTCGACGGAGGCGGTCTCAATCCACAAATCGTGGCGTGGAACCGGCCCTCCGAGCGTCCATGTCCAAAGCGGAACGGAACGAGCCAAAGCCAGTTCCGCCGCGTCCAGGGTGCCGGGAGAAGTCGCCTGACCGTCAGACACCAGCAGAACACCCGCCTGCGCTTGGGCGTCGCCCAATTCAGAG
Source organism: uncultured Verrucomicrobiae bacterium (assembly GCA_963813995.1). Classification (GTDB taxonomy): domain Bacteria; phylum Verrucomicrobiota; class Verrucomicrobiia; order Limisphaerales; family Palsa-1400; genus DASRLE01. Next base: position 246,276 of record CAWFAZ010000042.1, read on the forward strand.
ACCACGCTCATCAGCGCGCGGCCCATGTCGGTCGCATCACCGCGCGCATCAGTGTCCGACAGTCGGGACAACTCGGCCGGTCGTAATTCCCGGTCAAACCGGCGGACATCCAGGTCGAAATCCTTGTTCAGTGCAGCCAAGGTGGAAACATTTGTGACGACCCGCAAGGCGGCGCCGAGGCGCGAATCGCCGCCGGCGTCTCGGGTGGCCATGCTGGCGGACGTATCAATTAGAATTATCAGTTTGGGCTTGCCTGTCTTTTCGCGCGGGAGCAGCGCCTGGGGATTGAGCATGACCAAGAGCAACCCACTGATCGTCAGCGCCCGCAATGGGAGAGTGCTGCCCCCGCGCTTCTCGCGTTGCCAACGTAAAGCCGCCAAAGCAAACAGGCACATCGCGATGACGGCAATCCAGCGTCCGTTCCAAGGGGGCAGGCAAAGCCAGTTCATCGCGCGGCCTCCAGGCTTTTTCCCGGCGCGGTTATTTCACTCGGCAGGCTCCCGCGCGAAATTCGAAGAGGCCGGCGCCATAACGCCAGCAAGAGCATCTCCAAACCCAGCAACGCCGCGGCTGCGCCAGCCAGCAGGGGCCAGAGTTGGCGTGTTTTGCCGGCAAGCAATAAATCCTCTTCGTCATGCGCCACCGTGACGGTGGAGCGATCACCCGCCTTGAGGGTTTCCAAGGCAATCGGCCGCGTATCGCTCTCGCGCGGATCAATGTTGACGATGCCATAAGAAACAACGGTCTCGCCTTGTTTGACCGGATAAGCACCTGGTAGTCGCGCACTGGGCAACGCCAGACGCGTCGTGCGACCGCTGGCCATGACCTGGGCCGGAAATGGATGTCCTTGCGGATCGGTCACGGTCAGAGCGGCTTCGCCGGAGGCTGCGACATTGAGCACCCAGTCTGAACCGGGAGCGACAGCCTGCTCATCCGAGTTGCGGCGGAGCTTGCGCAGCAATTCATGCATCATGGCCGGGAACATTGGGCTGCCAATGAAATCGCTGGCGTCCGGGGTGAGTGGAAGATTGGCAAAGGCGGCCGATCCTTGTCCCACAGTGCCCAGCGTCAATGCGGGAGCGCCATCGGGATAAGAAAGCAGAACTTCGTCGCGACGGCTCTCCACGAGTTCAACCTGAAAATGCCGGCGAAAGCGCAACGCTTTGAGGTCCTCGGCCTCGATGTCGGCAAAGAGTTTCGCGCTGCCGGCCACCACAGCATCGCCTGATCCTGAATCGACAGTGCGCTGTAGATGAAATGGCGGATCAAGCACTGGCGAGGCCAGGTCCTGCGCAGTCGGCCCGTCCAGAAACACCATCAAGCGTGCGCCTTCCTTGACGCGGCGGGCGATAATGTCGAGGGCCTCCTGGCTTGGAAGAGCAGGGGCCACCAGCACAAACACGTCCGATGTTTCCAGAATGCCGCGATCCGCGTCTTGGGAACTCCGACGGATAAGCGCAAGGCCAGGCGCGGCCTGGGGCGATGGAACCAGGGCTCGACTGACGTAAAAAGCGGCGCTTTGCTGGTCGGATTCATCGGCGTCGCTGACCAAAAGAATGCGCAGGGCCTGGCTGACGTGAACCAGCAGCCAGCGGGTGTTGTCCTCGATGAGATCGTCCGGTTCGAGCGAAAGCTTGGCGGCGAAGGATCCCGGATGGGACATGGAGACGTCGAAAGCGGCCTCAACGGAGCCAAAAGCCGGAACCTTCACGCGGGTTTCGCGGGTGAATTCCCCCAGATCGAGCCGGACTGTTTCTTCGCGTGGGCGCGGCGTGCAGTTGAAAATGGTGCCAGTGATTTCAAGCGGTTCGCCCATGACCGGTTCGGATGGCGAGAGACGGGTGGCGGTGATGGCCACGTTGTCAACCGCTTCACGCGTCACGGGATGGAGGCGGCAAACCACGCCGCCCGGCAATTCGGGTACACCCTGCCAATTGGATTTTTGGAAATCGCTGAAAACATAAATAGTGCCCGCGCCGCCGAGAATTTTGGCGGCCAGCGCCAGCGCAGCGCCGGGATCGCCGTTTTCATAGGTCGCCTGTGTTTTGACCAACTTTTCGTGCAGGGCCGGGATGTTGCGCGAAAGGGCGGGCAGGAGCGGGCGCGGGGTGGTGCCTTCGAGAATGACGGCAGCTTCGGAACCAGAGTCCAGCCCTCGCAAAATGTCGGCTGCTTCGGCCTGGGCGCGAGCGAAAAGAGGCACGCCTTGCTGGACGGCGCGCATGGACAAGGAAGCGTCAATAATAAGCACGACGCGTTTGGCAGCCTCGGCGCCGAGTGCCGCCCCCGCGGGCTTGAGAAACGGACGGGAGAAAAGCAGCACCAGCGCCAGAACCGTCATGCAGCGAACGGCGAGGAGCAGGAAAGTGCGCAGGCGATGGACAGATTGCTGACCAGCGCAGGCTTCCAGAAGGAATTGAAACGGCGGGAAAGCAATGCGGCGTGGCCGGGCGCGCGTGAGAAAGTGGACCAGCACAGGCAAGCCAACCGCCGCCAAGCCGGCGAGCATCCAGGGATTTGCAAAAACAGGCCAGTTCATCGTGTTTTCTCGCGGGCCAAAAAGCAGTTCCGCAGAAATCGACAGGCGTTATCGGACGTTCTCGCCAGATACCAATCGGTGCCGCGCGCCTGACTGTTGGCCTTCATTTCGGTAAGAAAACGGTCGAAACGACGCCGGTAAAGCGACCGGACAACGTTGGGTTCGGCATTGAACCAGCCCGATCCCTCCGTCTCAACAAACCGGGCCGAAACCACTTCCGGCAACTCCAATTCCTCCGGATGGACAATTTGAAACAGCATCACGTCGAAGCGGGAGCGCCGGAAAAGATCGACGGCTTTCCAGAAGGTGGCGTCGGCGTCCAGGAAATCGCTGAAAACCGCCAGGACGCCGCGGCGTTTGGTGCGGGCAAAGACTTGCTGCAAACACGCACCCAAGTCCGTGCGGCCTTGGGCACGGGCGCGCTCCAGGTTGTCCAGCACACGATTCATCTGCGCCCAGGAAGCAGCGGCCGGCAAATGGCTGTGCAATTGGTCGTCAGCAAGTGAAAGCCCCACTTCGTCCCCCTCGCGCAAGACCAGATAGCCCATCGCGGCGGCCAGGCGAGAGGCGTGTTCCAGTTTGGAATGAGTGCTGATGGTGGCACCGGAAAATTCCATCGAACCGCTCTTGTCCACGACCAGATAAGTGAGCAAATTTCGCTCGGCGTCATAGAGGCGCACGTAGTGGCGATCGGTCCGCGCGTAGACTTTCCAGTCCACCAACCGGATGTCGTCGCCAGGCGAATACTCGCGGTAATCAGCAAACTCGACCGCCGTGCCGCGGAAATGGGATTTGTGAGGGCCGGCAAAAGTGCCCTCGGCCGCGCCCCGGGGGGTCAAGCGGACCTGGCGCAACGCTTCCATCGCCGCGATGTTCAGGAAGCGATGTCGCAGAATGGGCACAAGCTTCAGCGCGCGGCAGCGGGTTCGCGGACGGTTTCGAGCAAATGTTTGACAATCGCGTCGGCCTCGATGCCCTCCCCCATCGCGTTGTAGTTGGGAATGATCCGGTGACGCAGGACAGGGCCGGCCATGCGTTGGAGGTCGCTGATCTCCGGGGAAGGCCGGCTATCCAGGAGCGCACAGGCCTTGGCTGCGGTGACCAAGTGTTGCGTCGCGCGCGGCCCCGCCCCCCAGGCCACATAGCGCCGCACGTAATCGTCCGCCTCCGCGTTCTTGGGCCGGCTGGCAGTGGTGAATGCGACTGCGTGTTCCAGCACTGGACGCGAAACAGGCATCTGGTCCACAATTTCAATGAACCTCCGAAAGTCCTCTCTTTTTGCCAGCGGTGCCAGGCCGCTGGATTGCGTGCGAATCGAACGGCCCGCAATTTCCACTTCATCGGCGCGCGCGGGATAGTCAACGTGGATGCTGAACATGAAGCGATCCAATTGCGCTTCCGGCAGCGGATAAGTGCCCTCCTGTTCAATCGGGTTTTGCGTCGCAACGACGATGAACGGCGGTTCCAAACGGTAAGTCTTGCCGTTGACGGTGACAGCCAATTCCTGCATCGCCTCCAGCAGCGCGGCTTGGGTCTTGGGCGGCGTCCGGTTGATTTCGTCGGCGAGAATCAGATTGGCGAAAACCGGCCCGCGATGGAACACGAGGTCGCGACGGCATCCCGATTCGTCACTCTGCAAAATCTCGGTGCCAGTTATGTCGGCAGGCATGAGGTCCGGGGTAAATTGAATGCGGCGGAAATCCCAGCCCAGCAAATCGGCCAGCGCCTTGACCATCATGGTCTTGGCCAGGCCGGGTACGCCGATGACCAGCATGTGGCCGCCGGAGAGAAGGCCAGTCAGAAGCAAGCGGACGACTTCCTGTTGGCCGATGAGCACACCGGCCATTTGTTTTTGGAGGGCTTGGCAACATTCACGCAGGCGGGTCACATCCGCCTTGGCGTCCTTGAGTTCGTTCGGGTTCATACCTTCATTTTGGGATACGATATGAACAACCCTTGTAGTTCCTTTGGCGGCCCTAGTCAATAAAAGTCCGTGCGAGCCAACAACGAGAAGCGCCCCCTGATTCATACCGGAAAGACCAAAGTGAATCTTGGTGGGGAAGCGTTAGCCTCCGGCAGATGAATCGGGGGATCGCACCGAAACCACCCAGATCGACGTTTCGGATATTCACATTCGAACTTCCTCCAGTAAGCTCGGATTGGCGCGATGTTCGCGAAGCCAAAAGCACGCTGGATGGAGCCTCCAACGTCAGGTCCAGGAATCGCTTGATGCCGTCGCCACCCTGAACGCCACCCGGTTCAGTTACGAAGTGTATGGCAAAGGGACGCCGCGCTCGAAGAGGATGCGGCAAAAAGCGTGAATCGTAATGTCCTCCCCCGGCTTCCAATATCGCAGTGGCACAATTCCAAAACTGTCGCCCCGGTTCTGGCTGTCAGCATTCCGAGCCGGGCGTCGTGATTCAACCGGGCTGGGCACCGACAAATGGGGACATGCGACCGCATTGGCGGGTGCCGCGAATCAAGAGTCTGCCGAAGTCTTGGGATGTTTTGAGCCGGAGGCGTCCCGACGAGGGGGTAAAGGGGGGCGAGGAGGAGCGTCGAAAGTGGGGTGTGTGGGCGGATGTGTGGTATTTTGTTCGCCTTTTTTCGCACTTTTCGCTATTTTACAGAAAATGAGACCGGAAAATAAAAATACAACAAATAACTGATTACAAGGTATTTATGCGTTTCCCAGTGTTTCAAATCGGCTTCCGTGAATCAGTTAAAAAACGCTGAGTCTGACTTCGGATCAGAAGGTTGCAGGTTCAAGTCCTGCCGGATGCGCCACAATATGCTCACCTCTCTTCTTGGTTGCGAAGGCGCTGTGCTCCATGCGGAGAACCTCCGTTGCGAGGAATCCTGGCTTTCGCCTTGGTGTCGATCCACTCCTGCATTTCTCGAAGGTGCGTGGTCAAGTCAAACCACCCGGTCTGAAAACTCGCGTAGTCAGGACCGCCCATGGCTGAGCCCAGACGGATTGAGTTGGCGTAATACAGCCATTGTTTCATCCACTGCCGCTCGGTCGGCTCGTCGAAAGGATTGGATTTGTCCGCCAGACCCAGGTCCCAAGCCCTTTGCATCAAGTCCGTGGCGGACCGGGTCATCCGGTCGGTTTCCAGAATCGTGTTGTGCAGCTTGTCGAAATGCCCATCCACCCAATCCTGGTTGTGGCATGAACGGCAGACGCCCTTCATGACGCCCTGTCGGCGGGCCTGTTCCCTGGCATCAATGAGAAACTCGCCGGCCGGTTCCCCCGTGAAGGCTGTGGGCAATGGTTGGCCGTCTTTGTTGCGAATGAGCGTGGTGTCACCCGTTTTAGGCTGCGGATGAGTGTAGGGCAAACCGAACAGCCGCACCCAAAGTCGCGCGCCAAAATCGTGCGTGCGTGGGGCCACCACATCCCCCTCCGGCGAGGTGATGAGGCTGCTATGACAGACTGCACAGGCGGGTGCTCGAAAATCCACGCCCACCCGCCAGGGAACATGCTCCCAATTCCATTCCCGCTCTTTCGAGTGAAAAATGTTCCCATGCTTGCTCTCCTCGTACACTTCAAAGGCCGGAACATCCGGTCCCATGTGGCATTGCGAGCAGGTCAATGGTTTGCGTGCGACCTCGATGGAGAACTCATGCCGCGCATGGCAGGCTGTGCAGGCTCCCTGGCTGCCGTCCGGGTTCACCCGGCCGACGCCCTGATTCGGCCAGTTGCTCAGCTTGGGCAGCACGAACTCGCCCAAGTCGTTGGTGAACTTGCGCATGCCCACAACCTCAACCCGCGAACCGTGACAGCCGTAACAAGTTTCGTTCTTCGTTTGATCCGACGAACCCACGGGCGTCAGCTTGTCGCCTTTGGCCTCCATCACGCTGGTGATGCTATCGACCATTGCATGGAAGACCGGGTTCTTCTGGAGGTTGCCCAGTGCGTGGGCCTTCTTACTGCCGGAAAATTGCTGCGCTTCAACGGCGTGGCAGACCGCGCAATCCGGCGGTGCGACCACAACGTTGATGTGGTAATCAAAGTGATTGAAGTTATCCGTATGATTCGTGCCATTCAGGCTATGGCACTCGTAGCAGCCCACAACCACGCCCTTCAACAATTCAGGAATATTCTCGCTGGAAACCCTTCGTTCCAGAGGCCGTTTCTTGAGCGCTTCCCCGGGCGTAACCTGGCTGTGCAGACTTTGCATCCAATCCTGCACCAGGCCTGGATTATACGTCGAGTGACAATTCAGACATTCCTGGGTTTCCTTGCTGATGCGCGGGCTGGAAGCACCCGCAACGGCGGCGGGGCGGGCCACGCATACGGCCAGCACGAACATGGCGAAGGTGACCCTGCCCCGATTAATGGCTGAAAATGATCGCACAATAAAAAACACGCGAAAACTGCCCTATTGGCACATGGTTTCAAAACCAAGTTGCCAATTTGCCGGCGGAACAGACGAAAACGGCATTGCGCTTTTTAGATCCGATGGCGTCTCCGCAATAAAACGCTGCCCAGACAGAGCAATATGAGCGTGCCGGGCTCTGGAACAACTTGATAACCAATATCAAATGCAAAATCGACTGGCGATCCGGTCCAAGAATGCGTGAATAGATCGTTGATACTCAATTGGTCACCAGCCAGAGAATAATATTGCCCGGCTGTGTAATCGCTGCCGGGAACATAGCCAACTCCCGCGCTGGACTGCGGGCTGGAATTAACATAGGAATTGGCTGTGAGAAAAAGAATGTACTCCTGGTTTTGATTGAGTGTCAGGTTGTCTGGCGTAACGGCAAAAGTTTGAAAACTGGTGCTGGATGCAAACAGAGCACTGCTTAAATAAAGCACGGATCCTGTTGCTTGCGTTCCATTCCAGGCCGCCACACCGATTTGGAACTCGACTGAAGAACTATCGCTATCATCTATTATTGGGACAGAAATGCTGCTGACGAGCGCGTTTCCGTCGTTGATTTGGAATGTCTGACCGGCGGTTATGTCGCCACCACCTTCAGAAACTATGCCAAATCCGCTAATTTCGCTGCTGCCATCCCAGCCGCCCAAGTCGCCGACCGAATCCTGCGACCGGCATTGTTGCGCTGTTAAAAGAACTGCCGCAAGCGCAATCCCTGCCGAACCGATAAACTTTTTAATCCCTTGGCATTTGAGAATGAGCAAAATGCAAGTGCCTCCGGCGGGAAAACTGAACAACGCCGCCTGTCTCGAGAAAGAACTGGCAGGCGGTGCGGCAGAAATCATTGGTGGTCGTGTTTGAGGGATGGTTGGTGGTGGTGTGTTCATGGCGTGGCGCGCATGGCGTGTTAATGGGTTTCGGCGGCGAGAACGCCGCATCCGCCCATCCGGCCCCGGTTGGGGTTCTGCTTGCGTTTCCTGCTGCCGTTGTTGGATTTTGTGTGGTTATGCTCAATCATCTGATCAGACATGCATCATGTGCCGGCAGCGGAGCAAAATCAAGCATTAAATGCAATTCCGTTGCTTTATTCGGAAATGCCGGGTTTGGGGGGCTCGCGAGCAGAGAAAGGCAACTGAGAAACACGCATGAAAGCGCAAAAGAAGGCACTAATATGTCAGCTTCAGGCCGTTGCCGGTCGTCGGCGAATGTCTTCAATCGCGCGCGGAGTTTGGCGGCTGGAGCAGCAGGAACATGAATCGCGGGCGTCTGAATGCTGCATAAGCCTGAGAGGCGGCTGGCGCCAGGCACTGGACGAAGCCTGCGTTGGAATTTAATTTTGCTTCGCCGTGGTGTCGAGACATTCGCGGACGAATTGCGCCAGTTTGCCAATCGAGTAGGGTTTGGACAGGAAGTTTCGTCCTTCCAACAGCGAAGTGTCCCTGCCCGCAATACCGGGACTGTAGCCGCTGGTGTAGATCACCTTGAGGCGTGGGCACTTGCTCGACAGGCGTTCCGCCAATTCGCTGCCCATGATGCCTCCCGGCATGACCATGTCGGTCAGCAGCAAGTCAACCGGACGGTCTGCTTGTTCCCACACCTCGAGCGCATGGGGGCCTGACGAAGCCTCCAGCACGTTATAACCCTGGACCCTGAGAACCTGAACCACCACCTCGCGCAAGGCGTCTTCGTCTTCCGCGATGAGCACGGTTTCGCGACCACTGCGCAAGACGGAATCAACCGCTTGTTCCAGTTTCTCCGCCGGTTGTGGGCTTGCCGGAAAATAGATCCGAAAAGTAGTGCCTTGGTTGGGCTGGCTCTCAACCTCCAGCCAGCCTTGGTGCTGCTGGACAATGCCAAAGACCGTGGCCAATCCCAAGCCAGTGCCCTTTCCGGCGGGTTTAGTGGTAAAGAACGGCTCAAAGATCCGGCTCAGGATTTGCGCGTCCATCCCGATGCCGTTATCGCGGAAAGTCAGGCAAATGTATTCTCCGTCCCTGGGTTTGGGGTCCATCGGCGTGGGCGCACGGTGAATGGTCTCCCGCGAGGTGATGATGGAAAGCTTGCCGCCATGCGGCATGGCATCCCGGGCGTTGACCGCCAGGTTCATGGCGATTTGTTCCATCATGCTGTTGTCGGCGTGGATGGCGGGCAACAACTCCTGGGGATGAAAGTCAATCTGGATGTGTTCGCCCACCAGCCTTTCCAGCATCTTAATGGTGTTGCGCAATATGTCGTTGAGGTTCAGATGCTGGAATTGCATCACCTGCTTGCGGCTGAACATCAGCAATTGCCGGATGAGCGTGGCGGCACGGGCCGCCGCCCGGCTGATGTGTTCCAATGATTTCGTTTGCGGACTGTCGGAATCCATTGTTTGCTCCATCAGGCCGGCATGCCCCTGGATGACCGTGAGGATATTGTTGAAATCATGGGCCACGCCGGCGGCCAACTGGCCGATGGCCTCCATCTTTTGGGCTTGACGCAGTTGACGCTCCAGCAAAGCTCGCTCCGAGACGTCCTGGGCCAACAGCAGCAAATGGGGCTGCCCTCCCAAGGCAAGCGGTGACAGCGAGACCTGCATCTCGCGCAACCCGCCTGCTTGAGTGCGGAGGCTGGCCTCCTGATCCCTCACCAACTCGTGTCTTGTCAAAGCCTCATACCATTGATCGGCAAGCGCGGGTTTTTCCCAGAGAGACAATTCCGCCGGGGTGCGGCCAATCATCTCCTCGCGTTTGCACCCGGCAACCTCGACAAGCCTTTGATTCACGTCCACGAAGCGTTGATCGGGCAGGCTCTGGATGCCGCTGGGAAGGGGGCTTTCGTGAAACGCCTTGGAGAAGCGCTCCTCGGACATGGCCAGCGACTTGTTGGCCTCCGCCAGTTCAGCCATCTGGAGACCCGTCTGGACGTTGAGCATCCACTTTTTGGTCAGAGCGTGGGCCATCTGCTGAACTTCCACGTTGTCGAACGGCTTCTTGATGATGAGCAGGCTGTCGGGCTGGCCGACTTTGGCGCGCATTTCCTCCCATGAATAATCAGAGTAGGCGGTGCAAACCACAATCTGGAGTTCGGGATACACCTTCCAGATGCGTGCAATGGTTTCAACTCCGTCCCAACCGGGCGGCATCCGCACGTCCACAAAGGCCACGGCGTAAGGCCGGTTTTCCACAAGCGCCTGCTCCACCATCGTCAATGCCTCCTGTCCCTGGAAAGCGAAGTCCAACTCAAAACAGATCCGATCGGCCGCCAGTGGGTCTTTATCAAACAGCGCTGTTTCCAATTTCTTCGCCGCCACGCTGCTGGAATTGGCCTGGCAAAGGATCTCCCGGAAGTCAGCGTGGATGCTCGCGTTGTCATCTACGATCAGGATGCGATTGTTGGGTTTGAGGTCTGTGCTTTTCATGATAAAACTTGTGTGGTCTGTTCCTCGTTCCGGGCGCGTAGAGTCGTGGGTAATTCCAGGGTAAACTCGGCGCCTTTGCCGGGACCGTCACTGCGGGCAGTCAGGCTGCCACCCATCTCCCTGGCGGCGTTGGCGCCGCTGTGGAGTCCGAAGCCATGACCGTCCTTCTTTGTTGTGAAACCGTGGTTGAAAATCTTCGTCATGTGATCCGGGGTGATACCCACGCCGTTGTCGCTGACAACAATCTTGACCCGGTCCGGTGACGCCATTCCCACCTGGATGACCATTCGTCTCTCGTGTTCGCTCACGTCCTGCATGGCATGCTTCGCGTTGCGGAGCAGGTTGATGAGAATCTGCAAAAACTTGTGCCGATCCACGCATATTTTCGGCGTGTTTTCCTCAAACTCCCGGACTAAATCAATGTGATGCCGCTCAAACGCTGAGGCGTTCAAGCGCAAGGCGTCTTCGACCAATTCCGCTGCCTCCAGATTCTCATAGACACCCGAGACCTTGGCGTAGCCCTGCTGCATCGCCACAATCTCTTTGATGTGTTCAATGTGCTCGCCGACCATGGTCATTTTGGCGATCAGTTCGCTCTGCTCGCCGGCCAATTCATCAGCCACCGTGCTGAGATACTCGGGAATGAGTTTGCCTTTCGGGTCGGTGGTCAGAAATTCGGCGAGGCGGCCGTTTTGTTCCCGCAACATGGCGGTGGCCCGGCATAACTTGGCAACCTTGGAGCGCCGCAACCGGTCGCCCACCGAGGTGGCGGACACACAGAC
>CAWFAZ010000043.1:0-197986 GCA_963813995.1 uncultured Verrucomicrobiae bacterium
GTTCCCTGGCGTGGTCCGGTTTCGAGGGCATGGCCAGTCTGGGCAAGGTATGCATGATTGGCATTGGCGCCAACATGCTGATCTCGGTGTTTCTTCTTCCCGCCTGGTGGTGCATTGCCTGCGCGAAGCCGGAAGCCGCGAGCCGGGAGGGACCTGCCGCATCGGGCACGCCGCCCGTACCGTCTTTGTTCTATCGCGCCGGCCTTTGGCGGCTCGGCCTGGCGGTCATCCGGGTGCTGCCGGTCTGGCTTGTCAAGGGATTGTGCATGGTTGTGGCTGAACTCTATTTCCGGTTGCATTGGCAACGTCATGAGGTGGTCGTGCAAAATCTGCTGCCCGCCCTCTCGGCCGACCGGGCGGCGGCGAAGAAAACAGCCCGCCGGCTTTACCGGAAATTTGCCGTGAAACTGGCGGACCTGTGGTGCGTGGAGAGTGGCGTGCCGGTGCGGAACTGGGTGACCAATCCTCGCGAATTGGAAATCATTCAAGCAGCGTGCCTGCGGGATCGCGGCGTGCTTTTCGTCACGCTCCATTTGGGGAATTGGGAGCACGGAGGATTGTTGCTGGCGGAGCTTGGCATCAAATTGACCGTGCTCACCCTGGCTGAACCTGATGACAGTCTGACCAAAATCCGCATCGCCTCGCGGGCCAGGTGGAGAATTGAAACCCTGATTATCGGCCAAGACAGTTTCGCATTCGTGGAGGTCATTAAACGACTTCAAGCAGGCGCGGCGATGGCGATTGCGATTGATCGTCCGCCGGAACGGAACGAAGTCCGGGTGGAACTGTTCGGCAAGCCATTTGAGGCCTCGATGGCGGCTGCCGAACTGGCGCGGGCATCGGGCTGCGCGCTGGTAGGGGTGACGATTGTGCGCAGCGGCGAGGGTTATGTGGTGAAGGTGCTTCCGGAGTTTACGTATGATCGCCAGACGCTCGGCCATCGCGAAGCCCGCCGCGAGCTGACGCAGAAAATCCTGCGTGCATTTGAACCGGAAATTCGCAATCATCCTGACCAATGGTATCAATTCGTTCCCATTTGGCCAAAAGACGAGTAGTGTTTTTTTTACCGCCTGTTTCATGATCTCTGCCACTCCACCAAAGATTCCAGATGCCAAACCCCGCGATGCAATCGCCGATCTTCCACCCTCATCGGCTGCGGCTTTGCCGCTTTGCCTGCTGGCACTCCTGCTCTGCACGGCGGCAGTTGCCGACCCTGCCGACCCCGGCAAACTTGTTGACCGCTGGTGCGCCGGGCAAACCAACATCCAAACCTGGTCCGCGGACCTCATTCAAACCCGCTCGCTCAAGGTGCTGTTGCAGCCGCTGGTTTCCGGCGGAAGAGTCTGGGTGGCGATGCCTGACCGATTCCGCTGGGAATTGGGCCAACCCGCGCAAACCATCGCGTTGCGCCAGCCGGGCCAACTGATGCTCATCTATCCGCGACTGAAACGCGCGGAGAAATATCCGCTCAATGACACGCAGCCCGCTCCTTGGAAGGAGGCGCTGGCCCTGTTGGATGCCAGCTTCCCAAAAAGCCGCGCGGAATTGGAGTCGCGGTTCCGTGTGCAATCGTTGACACAAACCAATTCGACAGTGCAACTGGTGCTCCAGCCCAGGAGTGCTGCCGCCCGCAAGTTCATAAGCGAAATTCAGATCAGCTTTCGCACCAACGATTACGTGCCCACGGCGACAGAGTTGGTATTCAGCGACGGTTCCAGCATGCGGAACGATTTCACCAACTCCGTGCTGAACGCGCCGCTGGACGCGGGTTTGTTCGAGGCGAAACTGGATGCGAACTTTACGGTGGTGGAACCCCTGCGCCAATAACCATCATGCCCAACCCGCTGGAAGATGCTCTCAGGTCTCTGCCTCACGGCCCGGAATTCCGGTTCGTGGACCGCTTGCTCAGCCTGGCGCCGGGCAAGGAAGGCGTGGGCGAGTACCGTGTGCGCGGCGACGAGCCTTTTTTGCGCGGACATTTTCCCGGCGAACCCATATTTCCCGGCGTGCTGCTGGTGGAAGCCGCGGCGCAACTGGCGGGTGTCGTGGCGCAAAGTGATCCGGTGATTCGGCCCCTGCGGGGATTGAAGCTGACCGCCCTGCGCAACGTGAAGATTCTGGGCACGGCGGAGCCTGGCGAGACGATCTGCATCGAAGCCCGCGTGACGGCTCGGTTGGGGCCGTTGGTCCAGGCCCAAGCCCGGGTAATGGCAAGAGGCGTGCTGATTATGGCAACGCAACTGACGCTTTCCGGCACGCCGGGTTAATACCGTTTAAACTACAGTCGTTGCGGAAATTCAGAACTGCGGCGGCTCAAAAAACGCTTTCGCCACTCCCGATTGGAAACAAGGTCTCGCAAAGCGATTGGCCCGCCCCGTTCATGGGCAATCCGTCGCCAGCGCTCGTAAAGCATTTACACTTTCGTATCGTACGGCTAGCTTCCATTGCAGGCATGATTTCATCGCCGGAACAATTTCGCCGCCCATTTGTTTTTGAGCGGGATACCTTTGCTTTTGCCAACGGGCTGGTCTGGCAATACCGCTTCGATCCGGCGACGGGGGCGATGACCACTTTTCGCAGCAATCCGCCTCCCGCCTATACCCACCGTTGCTTCGTGATGACGCGGTCGGCACGACAATTCTTCTATCATGCATGCTTTGATCCGGGGTTGCCTGTCGCGGAAGAGCAGACTTATCGGAGGCTTGTTCGTGAAGTCGTTTCGCGCACTCCGCGCAAGCCCGGCCTGGAGAGGGAGCGAGTTGTGATTCCGGGTTACAACTGCCTGCGTTCCTTCAGCCTGGCGCAGGAGCCGCTGCTGAAAGGGGAATGCGGCCGTCCGTGGGAGTCGTATTTTGTGCGGAGCCATTGGCGCATGGTAGCCCCGGCCGGCCGGCGGCACCAGGAGCAGATGGCTCAACAACTAAAACGGGCGCTTTACGAGCGGCCCGCTCCCATCGTGCATCTATTCCGTTTCCCCCGCGTCACGATCAACCACGGGATCGTGCTGTTTGGTTCGAGGGAGTCGGACCGGGACATTGAGTTCGATGCCTACGATCCGAACCTTCCGGAACATCCGGTCAAACTGACATACGAGCGGGCGGCGCGAAGTTTTTTCTTCCAACGGACGCATTATTGGGCGGGCGGAGCGCTCAATGTGTACGAGATGTATATCAACGGGCTTTATTGAGCCGGTCTTGCGCCGTCACCCGGAGGGCTTGGGGTCTTGCTGTTTTCGGTTTTTTGGGGGCTGCCAAAAGGCAACGCCAAAAAAAGTGAGACCGCAGAGGTTGATGCCCGCAATGTATCCGATCTTGTAAGTTCGTCCGGTTGAGGCCGCGGCGTAGATGGGAACGTCCTTTCCCATCAACAGGGTTGGCAGCGCCATGGGCATCAGGGCGCCATGAAGCATGCCGAGTCGAAAGCCGGGGACACTTCCAGACCCGTAGAAACGGGGCGCCGCCCAGTCATAAGCGAAGCCGAAGATCAGGCCGATGAGAACCAAAGCCACTATTTTCACCGCCACTTGTTTCATCCAGGATGCCCGAAAGGAAAGAGGTGATTGATTTGAAGGCAGTGTTGCCATGGCTCACAGCATGTTTTGGCTACGCAGAGCGAAGCAAACAGATAATCAGCATGGGGGGCCTCCGGTTTCGCCCGGAGGCCGCTGACAATCCGAAACCCGGCTGCGGTGGCATCGTTGCCACCATTGGAGCCACCGCCAGGCATCCTTGATCGGACAAATGTGGCTGTGCGGGCCTTTGGGGATGACTTGGATGGGCACGAACTCAACCTGATGACCGGCCCGGACGAATGCGAGCAGCATCTCCGATTCGATCTCGAAATGGTTGGTTTCCAAACGCAAGGCCGCCCAGTCATTCAGGTTGATCAAGCGAAATCCGCACTGTGAATCGGGCAACATCCTGCCGGCGCGTTTGGATATCCGCCTGCTCATCCAGCGATTGACGGCCCGGCGAAGCGGGGGGATGGCCTGTGCGAGGTGCATGCGATTGCCACAGATCAAGGATGCGCTCGTTGCTTCGGCGTAACGAAGGAAAGCCGGAATGTCTTCAGGCCGATGCTGGCCATCGCCGTCCATCGTGAATGCCCATTGAAGCCCTTGCCGGTGCGCGGACGCCAGGCCGGTTTTCAGCGCCGCGCCCTTGCCAAGGTTCCGGGCATGGCGGACAACGTTTGCGCCGGCGCTGATGGCCAGTGTGGATGTGTTGTCACAGGAGCCATCGTCCACCACCATGACGGCGGACAGATGTTGGCGCACACCCCGGGCCAGGGAAGTGATCGTCTTCTCCTCGTTGAAACAGGGGATGATAACCATGCATGTCTGGGACCAATCCACAGGTTGATGCTAGACAGAACATTTCAAAAAACAAGGGGAGAGGCGCGTTTTATGCGCGTTTTATGTTGCGAGGACAAAGTTCCGGCGGCTATCCTTCGCCCAGAATGCGATATTCTCCCACAATGGGGGATTTGACAACGCCAAACCCAAGATGAATTGCATGGGCAGCAAGGTTCTGCTAATCAGCATCAATCGTTGCACGATCCCCGACCCGGTCTTTCCGTTGGGCCTGGCCTGTTTGAATGCGGCCCTGCGCCAGGCCGGCCATGACACGTTGTGGGCCGACAGCCTGATGGGCGCAGAACGAATCGAAGACGCGCTAACCCGCTACCAGCCGGATTTCGTCGGCATCTCGCTCCGCAACATAGATGATGTGCTCATCCGCAAACAGGAAACGTTCTTCGACAGTCTGGCATCGCTGGGGGCGACGATCCGCCGGAAGACCAACTGCCCGATTATTTTGGGGGGAACGGGCTTCAGCATTTTTCCGCAACGATTGCTGGAACTGGCCGGAGCGGACTACGGGATTTGCGGTGAAGGCGAAGCGGGCTTGGTTGGGTTGATCGCCGCGCTGCGGAACGGTCATGATGCAACTGCCATTCCCGGTCTGGTTTTCAGGCGCAACGGCAGTATCGCAGCCAACCCCGCCGCTCCCGGTCCGGTGGATCAGGAGTTGACCGATGCAGACAGACCGGAGGCCCTTGTCGGATACTACCTCGGCACCAGCGGTGTGTTGAACTTGCAGACTCAGCGCGGCTGCGGCTTCCGTTGTTGTTATTGCACCTACCCGCTTATCGAAGGAAGGCAACATCGCCGGCGTCCGCCGGAAATGGTGGCTGCCGAATTTGAGCGGCTGCAACGGCGTGGCGCCCGGTATGTATTCGTCGTGGACTCCATCTTCAATTCGTCCCCCCGTCACGTCACGGAAGTGTGCGAAGCCATTCTGCGGCGCAACGTAAGAATCTCCTGGGGTTGCTTTCTCCGTCCGCAGGGCCTGACTGCGGAGTTGATGCGGTTGATGGCGCAGGCGGGACTTTCGCACATCGAATTCGGATCGGACAGCTTCTGCGACGAGGTGCTGGCGGCATGCCGGAAGGATTTAACTTTTGACGACATCCTGCTATCCAACGAGCTCGCCCGGCAACAGAGCATTGATTGTTGCCATTTCCTGATTTGCGGCGGGCCGGGTGAAACACTCCAGACCCTGCAAACCGGCTTCCAGAATTCCCGGCGGCTTGCGGGCGCAGTCATCATGGCTGTGGTGGGAATGAGGATTTATCCGGGAACGCACTTGTTCGAGCATGCCGTCAAGGAAGGCAGCATTGGTCGCGATGCGGATTTGCTTGTGCCGGCCTACTACCTGTCGCCCGGGCTGACCGTCGAGTCGGTCTTCGAGCAACTCAGGGAATTTGCCGGCCATTCACCGAACTGGATTATCGGTGATCCCTCGCCCGATTACGCGAGGTTGGTCGAACGCCTGCGGAAACGCGGCGTGATCGGGCCGCTATGGAGTTATTTCGCCATGATCCGGCGTCTGTGGCCGCAGGGCGTTGTTGGAGGGGTGACCTCATGAACCGCCTCCTGCTCATAGCGCCTCTCTCAAAGAAAAGCCTCATGGGCGGCAGTTTCTTCTTCCGCATGCCGTGCCTGGGACTGCTCAAAGTCGCTGCGCTCACCCCCGCCAACTGGCAGGTGACCATTGTTGACGAGAAAGTGGAACCTCTCGATTTGAACCAGGAGGCGGACCTGGTCGGCATCACCACGACGACCACGACCGTTGATCACGCCTACGAGATTGCCAGCCACTTTCGCCGGCGTGGTATCAAGGTGGTGATAGGCGGAATGCATGTTTCCTGTCTGCCCGGGGAAGCGATGCAACATTGCGACAGCGTGGTTGTCGGCGAAGCGGAAGGGCTGTGGCCGGCACTGTTGCGCGACTTTGAGAAGCAGGAGCTGAAGTCCGTTTATCGTCACGAAAACTCCCTGCCTCCACTCGACCGATTGCCGCGCCCGGACTGGAATCTCTATGGCTCCAAGAACTACCTTCCGGTGCATTTCGTGGAAACCACGCGCGGTTGCCCCATCGGCTGCGAATTCTGCGCTGTCACCAACGCCTTTGGGGGCAAGTATCGCAACCGTCCGCATCACGAGGTGCTGGCGGAATTGCACAGTCTGCGGCCCTTCGAGGGCCTGTTCACGCTCAAGAACTGCGTCTTTTTCGTGGATGATAATATTATCAGCAACCACGCCTATGCCCGTGAATTGCTCACCCGCATCGCCGACCTCAAGCTGCATTGGTTCGGTCAGGCGTCCATGAACATCGCGAGCGACCCGGAGATCCTGAAGCTGTGTCAGAAGAGCGGATGCATCGGTCTGTTCATCGGGTTCGAGACCCTTTCCTCCGAGACGCTGGCATCCATTGGCAAACGGGTGAACCGGCCCGGCGAATACTTCGAGATCGTGCGGAAAATCCACGACCATGGCATCGGCATAGACGGTTCGTTTGTCTTCGGATTCGACACGGACGACGCGGGGGTGTTCGATCGCACGATGGAATTCGTCATGAAAGCCAGGCTCGAAGTGGCGTACTTTTCCATCCTTACTCCGTATCCCGGCACACGCCTGGAGAAGCGGTTGACGCAGGCAGGACGAATATTAAGCCGTGATTGGTCCACCTACGATGGCAGCCATGTTGTCTATCGCCCGAAAACCTTCACTCCGGAACAACTGCTGGAAGGCTATTGCCGGACGTTTAAAGAGGCTTACACTGTCCCCTCCATTGTCAGGCGCCTGTGGGGCACCGCCGCATGGAAGAATTTCTTTTATCCCATGAACATCGGCTTCCGACAAAGCGTGAACAAACTGCCCCGGAACGCAAAAACACAAACACCGTTGACAGAGAAGCCGGACGAACGAGCACCCTTGCGCGGCGGAACTCCCACTCAATAAGCCACCATGCTTTTCCCCGCGCCATCCCCGCCATCAACCGCGCCCCGGGTGGTTGTCACTGGCGCGGGCATTGTCACGGCGCTGGGCGCGGGGTGGAAGCGGAATGCGGAAGGATTCCGCGCGGGCCGCACTGCGTTTCGGCCGGTAACGCTTTTTGATGTCAGCCGCCAGCGTGTCAAGATGGCGGCTGAAGTCGATTTGCCGCCGATGCGCTTGATGCCGCCCGATGAAGGCCGGCTTGATCGGGCCAGCATGATGTTGCTGCTGGCGGCCCGCGAAGCGTGGCAGCAGGCCGGTTGGGAACCTGGCGACAATGTGCCGCTGGTGCTGGGCACAACAGCCGGGGGGATGTCGCTCGGCGAGGCTTATTTCCGTCAAGCCGTGCATATGCCGCTGCAACACCGCTGCCAACCCACCCGCGCCTTGTATTACCAGTCGCAAACTCAGGCCCGGGTTGTTGCCAACGCCGTCGGCTTCAGCGGCCCGATCACGATCATCTCCAATGCCTGTGCGTCCGGCGCCAGCGCCGTCGGCCAGGCTTGGGAACTTGTTCGCCGCGGCCAGGCGGAGCGCGTCGTGACCGGCGGATACGACGCGCTGAACCAGTTCGTTTTTTCGGGTTTCGATTCATTGCAGGCGCTTTCTCCCACGGTTTGCCGTCCGTTCGACGCGCACCGTGACGGACTGGCGATTGGCGAGGGCGCCGCGATGCTCATTCTCGAAACGCTTGACCACGCGCGCCGCCGGGGCGCCGGCATTCTTGGCGAAATTATCGGGTATGGCACAACCTTTGACCGTCACCATCTGACCCAGCCACACCCGGAAGGGGAGGCGGCGTTAGGCTCCATGCGGTTGGCGTGCCAGAGTGCCCGCGTCACGCCGCCGGACATCGGCTACATCAATGCCCATGGCACCGGCACGCCGCTCAACGATGGCGCGGAAGCCCTGGCGATTGAGCGCTGGGCCGGGAGCCGCTCCGCGAATTTGGCGGTCAGTTCCACAAAGGCTGGCATCGGACATTTGCTTGGCGGAGCAGGCGCTGTGGAGGCGGTGGTCTGCTTGATGAGTCTGTGCGGGCAGTGGTTGCCGCCTGAAACGGCGTTTGAGATGCCGGATCCGGCCTGCAACTTCCAAATCGTGCGCAAACCTCAGGATGCACGGTTGAACATCGCGCTTTCCAACTCCTTTGGGTTCGGCGGCGTCAACGCAACCTTGATTCTGCGGAGGTGGCCATGAGCGGGGTTTTTGTTTGCGGACTCGGCGCCGTATCCCCGGCCGGTTGGAATGTCGCTGCCATGCGTGAAGCGCTGGACAGGGGAGCGCCGTTGCCAATCCAACCGCTTGATCGTCCCGGCTGGAAAAATCCTCTCAAAGCGCGGCTCGTTCCCAAGCCGCCAACGCGCCCGGCGTTTTTGGCGCATCCCCGGTTGCGCCGCCCCAGCCCGATAACACACTACGCCGCCGCCGCCGCGCTCGAAGCCGTGAGCAGGCTGCGGGAAAAGAACAGCCGAACCCGGCAGCTTGGCATTATCGTTTGCCTTCAATCCGGCTGCATCCAGTATTCCCACCGGTTCTTTGACGAAACACTGAAGGATCCGGCCACTGCCAGTCCGCTCCTGTTTCCTGAAACGGTATTTGCCGCGCCCGCCAGCCATGTGGCCGCAATGCTGGATAATACGCCGCTGGTATGCACGCTGACGGGTGATCCGGCTTCCTTCCTCCAGGGACTGTCTCTTGGCGCCCGGTGGCTGGAGGAAAGTCGCGCGGACGTTTCCCTGGTTATCGGGGCTGAGGAAACCAACTGGCTCCTCGCGG
Source organism: uncultured Verrucomicrobiae bacterium (assembly GCA_963813995.1). Taxonomy (GTDB): domain Bacteria; phylum Verrucomicrobiota; class Verrucomicrobiia; order Limisphaerales; family Palsa-1400; genus DASRLE01. Next base: position 9,119 of record CAWFAZ010000043.1, read on the forward strand.
ACGCGCTCTGGCACCTCGATCATCGGGCCGTCATCAGCGGCGGGGCCGGGGCCGTATGCCTGAGTCGCGATCCAGCGATCTCGCTTGGCGTCAAATTGAGCGCCATCACTGATGCGCAAACCTATACGCCTGTCAAGAACCGCGTGTGCGCCGCCCGGATCATGCGCCAACAACTGCCGCGAGGTTCTCCGGCTGAACTGCTATGCGATGGCATTGGCGACAGCCCGCGTGTGGACGCTCCGGAACTGGCCGCGTGGCAGGATTGGATTGGCTCGCGAATCAGCCCCAAGCGTATTCTGGGTGAAGGATTGATGGCCGCAGCCGCCTGGCAGTGCGTTGCGGCTTGCGATGCGGTGGCCGGCGGACGATTCGCGGCGGCCAATGTCAGCCTGGTTGGCTGCAACCAACAGGCGGTCGGAGCGCGATTCGTGCGCGCTGACTCCGGCATTTCCGATTTGTCTGCGGACGGGTCCGCGTGCAGCATTTCGCCATGAACTTGCGGGTCATTTTGATTTCAGGAGCCAACGGCGGTTTGGGCCAGTCCGTCGCGCGGGCCTTTCTGCAAGAGTCACCAACCAACCTCGTCTGGCTGGCGGTCCACATTCGACGCGAACAAGCCGACAAGCTCGCACAGGAGAATCCCGACAGGTGTTTCTGCGTCGCGCTCGACGTGACCAGTCCCGATTCCTGGAAGGAGGCGGTCGCCGGGGTTCTTGCGCGGCACAACCGCCTCGACGTGCTGGTCAACAATGCTGGCGGCCACGAAGACGCCTTGCTCGCCACCATGCCGCCGGATTCCTGGCGCCGCGTTCTTTCGACGAATCTTGACAGCGTCTTTCATGGATGCCAGGCGGTGCTGCCGACGATGATAAGCCAGCGCCACGGACGCATTGTAAACGTCGCGTCGCTGAGCGGCTTGCTGGCTCCCGCCGGACAGGCCAATTACGCTGCTGCCAAGGCGGGGGTGATCGCGCTGACACAATCGCTGGCGAAGGAAGTGGCCCGCATTGGCATCACCGCCAACGCTGTCTGTCCCGGCTTTGTGGAGACCGGGGCACTGGCGCATTTGGGTGGGGAGGAAAGAAAAGCCGCGCAGATGAGGATTCCCATGCGCCGGTTTGGCCGGGCCGAAGAGGTGGCGGCAGCGGTGCGTTTTCTGGCTTGTGAGGAGGCCAGTTATATCACCGGCTCGGTCCTCAAAGTTGACGGAGGGATTTTGTGACAGACACTGCGACGGCGCTCCAACACCAGAACAGGCCATTTGCCGTTTCTTGAGCGTTCGCGCCGCAGTCACCGAAGCATGAAGAACCGGCTTTTAATCATTCAGCCTTCGTATTATCGCTCCAAGGCGGATCGCACCGTGTTCAAGATCCGCCACCGAAGCGTGGTGCCGCTGACCCTGCCATACTTGGCGGCCCTCACCCCGGCAGACTGGGAGGTCACACTCCTGGATGAACAGTTAAACCAGGTCCCTTTTGACGGCCGTTTTGATCTGGTCGCCATCAGCGCTTCCACGCTCAACTCATTCCGCGCCTACGACATCGCCGATGAATTCCGCCGGCGCGGCAGGCCCGTCATTCTTGGCGGCCCTCACACGTTTTTCCATTCGGAGGAGGCGGGGGAACATTGCGATGCGGTTGGCGTTGGCGAAGGCGAGACCATCTGGCCGCGCATGCTCGAGGACGCCCGGCGCGGGCGGTTGAACAAGCTGTATCGGGCCGGGTTGCTGCCGAACCTGGCCCGCCTGCCCCTGCCCCGTTATGACCTGCTAAACCTGCGGCCTTACCGCCCGTTCCGAACCTTTGTCGTTACTTCCTCCCGGGGCTGTCCGTTCCGATGTGAATTTTGTTCCGAACGGTTTCTGCTGGGCGAGAACCACCGGTGCCGTCCGGTGCCGGAAGTCATCGAAGAAATCAAACACTGGCGCTCGCGCAGCATTCTTTTCGGTGACAGCAATTTTGGCGGCAAGCGGAGCCATGCGATGGAGTTGATGGAGGCCATGATTCCACTGCGGACGCGCTGGTCGGCGCTTTGGCCGTCGTATCTCTGCAACGACGAGCCATTCATGGACCTGGCCAGGCGAAGCGGCCTGCTGCACGTCAACATCGGCATGGAGAGCATCAATTCCGGAACACTTTCGGGCATGAACAAGAAGTTTAACAAGACCCGGAAATACGGTCAGATGCTGGCCGGCCTCCGGCGCCGGGGCATCAGTTATTCGTTGAATTTCATTTTTGGCTGGGACGGCGAAAACGAGGATGCGTTCCGCGCGACCCTCGAATTTCTCGTCGAGCACAAGGTTCCTGTTGCCTACTTCAACATCCTCACGCCTGTCAAGGGAACCCCTCTTTTCGAGAGGTTGCACAGCGAAGGCCGGATACTGAACAATCAGGAAATTGACCGCTGGCCGGGCCAACTGTGCCACATCAAACCGCTTTACGGAACCCCGGCGGCGCTTGAAAGCAACATTCAGAGAATGTATCGGGATTTCTACAGCCTGCGTTCCATCGTGTCCCGCTTGCCGATGCCCTGGACCAAGTCAAACGTCGCTTCCTGGGTTATCAACTTCTCCCAGCGCCACATGGCCCATGCCGAAAAGACTCAAAACAATTTCGACGGCTACTAAGCGCAAGGGTTGCCCCTGTCTGCCCGGCCTGCCGGCAAGCCCCCGAAGCTCTTTGATCGGAGATTTCAGACAATCGGAGATTTCAGACTTGACGCCGCTCCGTGGCGGGACACAATTGCCCGCGAAATAATCATGCGAAGATCGGCCGCTCGATGAACGCAAATCTCATGAGCATTCAGAATGATCCTAAAATCATCGCGGAGCAACTTTGCCAGTTCGCGCGGACAAATCTCGTGGCAAACGCCGTGAATTTGAACAAGCACACCCCGCTGGCCGAGGCCGGCATTGATTCCTTTTCCCTCGTCGAACTGCTGGTCTTTTCCGAGCGCTCCTTTGGGATAGCCATTCCGGAGTCGCACCTCACACACGAGAATCTGGTGTCACTGGCCGCGCTGGCTGACTGCATCGCTGCGTTGGTTGGTGGCTGCGGATCATGCCCGCAGGCATCGGGATAACCGCCGCTCATGCCCAATCTTCCACGCCAACTGCGACTGACCGGCGCAGATTATTTCATCCACGCCATGGATCGCCGCATGCGGCGGGCTGGCATGCCAGGCAACATCTGCCGCATGGCGATCCGGTTGCAAGGCGGGCTGGACACCGAATTGCTGCGCCGGCGCCTGGCGGTTTCGCCAATCTTCGACTGGCTGGCGCGGGTGCGCGCGATCCGTCCGCTGCCAGTGCTTTCCCCGATGTGGCGCACCGCGGCCCGGCCGTGTGTGATTTTTCACGAACACGATGGCAAGGGCGTGAGCGGAGATGAACCGACAGGATTGCCGACGGCGGTGCTGGGGCGCGACCTGCGCCCTGACCGGAACCCCGCGTTGGCCCTGGACCTCGTGCGCCATGCGGATGCCGCCTCACAACTCGTTCTTTCCTGGCATCATTGCCTGATGGATATGCGCGGCGCGGAATTGCTCCTGCGCCACTTGGACGGGGATGGCGCAACGCAGGATTCCCCGAATGTTGGAGATCTGATCCATCCCGGGCAGACGGGCTGCAACCTGCTGCGTTTGTTGCGCGGTTACCCGCGCCAGATCCTGTTCGCGCGCGGATCGCTTGCCCTCATCAACACGGCCTGTCGCGAACCGCTCTTTTCACTGGTGCCGGCGGCGCCGCGACCGGGCGCATGCCGCAACCAGTACCGCGTCATCCTGTTCGATGAGGAGGAAACGGCGCGCATGGGCGCGCACTGCCGGCGTCTCAACGCGGGCTTCCGGCGCAGTCACTTCCATCTGGCGGCGTTTATCAAGGCGCTGCACCAGGTCGCGACACGCCGGGGTGATGAAACCGGGGCTTATCTGATTCCGGTGCCGCACGATGTGCGCCGCCCAGGCGCCAGCGGTCCGATTTTTTCCAACCAGCTTGCCTTCCTTTTCTATCGCATCGAGCCGCGTCTGGCTGCCAGCATGACCCAGACAATCGGCGAACTGACCCGTCAGATGACGGATCAGATTCGTAACCGCGACCCGGAGTCCTTTATGGCCGCGATGGAGATGTTCAAACCCATGCCGCTGGATTTTTACATTTACAGGCTCGGCCGCCCGACGCGCGGCAAGTTCGCCAGCTTTTTCTTTTCGGACGCTGGTGAGACCTGCGCCGGGATGAGCGATCTGCTGGGCGGGCGGATGGTGTCCGTGAGCCACTTTGCGCCGGCATCACGACCGCCGGGGTTGGCCGTGGTGTTCTCCCGTTTCCGCAGACGACTCTGCGCCGTGTTGGCATGGGTTGATGACTGCATGAGCGTGGATGAGGTGGCCAGCCTGGAACAAGGGCTGCGTGCCGCCCTGCTGTGCGGGGAGGCGCCTTGAAGTTGTTGCTGGTCGCCACCAATCGCGAGTCCGCGCCCTATCCGGTGGCGCCGCTCGGGGCGTTGTGTGTCGCTGCGGCCGCCCGCGCCGCCGGCCACGAGGTGCAGTTCCTGGACTTGGGACTGGAAGCTTCGCCGGGGAAAGCGCTGCAAAAGGCACTGGCTTCCGGCGAACCTCAAGCCGTGGCCTTGAGCATCCGCAATCTGGACAACTGTTTTGTGCTCGCGCCGCGCTCGTATTTCGACGAGGCGCGCGAGCTGGCCCGGACGGTGCGGCGCTCGTTCAAGGGACCGCTGATTCTCGGCGGCAGTGGTTTTTCGGTGTCGCCGCGCGGCTGGATGAAGCGGCTGGAGGCGGATTGCGGCGTGACCGGCGAGGGCGAACGGGCATTGACCGAGGTGCTGGCGCGGCTGGAAACAGGACGCTCCCTGGAAGGCATCGAGGGGGTCATGGAGCGCGAAGCGCGGGGCGCGGGATGCGGAGCACCCGCCAGAGCCATCGAGCGATTGGGCGAGTTGCCGTTGCCGGCTCACGATCTGTGCCGATACGGAAAATACCTCGGGCGCGGTGGAAGTGTCAGCGTCCAGACCAAGCGCGGTTGCCCCTTTGGGTGCGTTTATTGTATTTATCCGCAGTTGGAGGGGCGGCGTTACCGCCTGCGCCCGCCTGATGCCGTCGTGGACGAAATTGAAACGGTCGTCAAAAATGCCAGGTTGCGCCATTTCTTTTTCGTGGACAGTGTCTTTAACGATCCACGCGAGCATGCCCTGGCGGTGTGTGCCGGGTTGAGCCGCCGCCGGCTGCCGATGCGGTGGATGGCGTTTTGCAATCCGGTGGGCTTTGACGCGGAACTGGCGCGGGCGATGGCGCTGGCCGGGTGCGAGGGGCTGGAGTTTGGGATTGACGCGGCCACCCCCAAGATGCTCGCTGCGCTGCGCAAACCGTTTGGACAGGATGAAATCCGGACCGGCATGAAGGCCGCGCACGATGCCGGCTTGCCCTTCGCTGTGCATCTGTTGTTCGGCGGTCCCGGCGAGACATGGCCGGACGTTGAGGAAGCGCAGAAGTTTTTGAATGGGTGCGCGCCAGCCAACAGCATTTTTGCCGGGTTCGGCATTCGTGTTTATGAAGGCACGGCGCTGGAAGCCATTGCCGTGCGGGAAGGCGTGCTCCCGGAAGAGCACGACCTTTTCGAACCGGCTTACTACGTCTCGCCTCAACTGGCCGAACACGCCTCGGAAAACATCGACCGCATCGCGCGGCGGCGTCCGGAGTGGACCTCGCCGGTGGACTGGAGCAGACCCTTGATGCGCTGGACACAAAAGGTGATGAATCTGCTGGACGTTCGTCCGCAATGGAAAAACATACGCGGCTACGGGCTGCACATGAGAAGGTGAAGGCGATGGGAACTCAACAGAAACGTTGTGATGTTCTTGTCATAGGGGGCGGGGCGGCAGGTGTGGCGGCGGCGGCGGCGGCCGGGCGTGTCGGCGCGCAGGTCGTGTTGCTGGACCGTTATGGTTTTTTGGGCGGTCTGGCCACGGCGGGGCTTGTGGGCACGGTTTGCGGGCTTTATTTGCGGGACGCGGCAAGTTCCAAGCCGGCGCCAGTCGCCGCCGGGTTTCCAAAGGAGTTTTCCTCGCGGCTGGAGAATGTTTCAGGCTCTGAACCGATACAGCTTGAAGATGGCCTTTGGGTGCTTCCGTTTTCGCCCCGGGCTTTCGAGCAGGTGGCTGACATGGTGCTGCGCGAAGCCAGGAACGTCACGCCCGTCCTGCACGCAACAGTGGCTGACGTTGGCGTTGAAGGACCGCGCATCAGCCACGTTCGCGCACTCGCGTGGAATGAGGTGTTGGAGATTCATCCCAAGTGTGTCGTGGATTGCAGCGGCGAGGCGACCGCCGTGGCCCTGGCTGGCGGGGCGGTGAGGGACGGCAGCGCTGACCAGGCGCCCGCACTGGTGTTCATCATGGAAAACGCCGATTGCAGTTTCACGGAGCACGGCATGCTCGCTGTGCTGCGCGAGTTGCGCCGCGCGGTGGAGCAGGGGAGGCTGACCGCCGGTTGTGAACGGCTTTCGCTTGTGCCCGGCACGGAACGCAAGGGGTGCGTGGCGTTCAAAATCAATCTCAAACCCGGCGAGCCGGGCCAGCCAGCATGGCATCAGGTCACCGCATGGGAACGCGGGGGACGCGCGCTGATAGACGATGTCCAGCGTTTCCTGATCGGGAATGTCGCCTCATTCCGCCACGCGCATCTTTCGCGCATCGCCGCGCAGCTCGGCGTGCGCACCGGCCGGCGCATCCAGGGATTGGCCACCCTGAGTGACGAGGATGTGCTGGGCGTCCGCAAGTTTGCCGATGGGATCGCGCGCGGTTGCTGGCCGATGGAAAGTTGGAATGGCCGTCCGCGACCGGCGATGACCTTTTTTGAAGAACGTGATTATTATGAGATACCGTTTGGCTGTTTGCGGCCAGCGGGATTGGATAATGTGCTGGCGGCGGGACGCTGTATTTCGGCGATGCCGGGGGCGTTGGCTTCCGCCCGTGTCATCGGCGCCTGCCTGGCCACCGGTTGGGCAGCGGGGAATGCGGCAGCCATGCAGGCCGCGGGAGAACCGATGGAGGCCGCGGTCAATGCAATTCGCGCCCGGATGATTGAATGAATCTGACAAATGAACGTTTTTGAAACCCTCTCTCATGTGGCGCGACAGTGGCCTGACCGGCCGGCTGTCGTTGATGGCGCCCGTTCGCTGGATTATCGGTCGCTCTGGCGTGAAGTCGAAGCCTTGCGCGTTCAACTTGACCGGCTCGGCGTGCGCGAGGGGCAGGGGGTGGGCGTTCAGGCTCACAACGGCCCGGCTTTTATCATCGCGGCGATGGCGGCGCTTGGCTGCGGCGCCGTGGTGATGCCGATCCACCACCAGTTCAAGCCGGACGAACTGGCCGAGATGCTGATGCGGGCGCCCCTTTCCGCGATCATTGCGGACGTGAACTGCCCGGGCCCGGGCGATGGCATGCATTATACGCTGGACTTGCTTGACCGTACGCCGTTGCGTTTTACCCGGCTGGCCATGTCCGCGCCGCTGGCGCCATGGGTCGAAGACGCGGCGTTCGTGCGTTTTACATCAGGCACGACAGGTCTGGCCAAAGGGGTGATACTGACGCACAAGGGCGTGCTTGAGCGCATTGCGGCCGCGAACGCCGGGCTTGGCCTGGGTTGCGAAGACAAGGTGCTCTGGATCCTGCCGATGGCTTACCACTTTTTTGTCTCGATCCTGCTTTACCTGGAAGTTGGCGCCACCATCGTGGTCGGCCCCGACCACCTGGCCGCAAGTGTCCTGGACGCAGCGATGTGGCACAAGGCAACATTCCTTTATGCTGCGCCAATGCATGTGCGAATGCTGGCGGCTGATGTTTCCGGGTTGGTGTTTCCGCGGACGCTCAAGCGGGTGATGTCGGTCGCCAGCCGCCTCCACCCTCAGGTGGCAAAGGGTTTTCTGTCACGTTACGGCATGCCGGTGACACAGGGTTACGGCATCATCGAGGTTGGCCTGCCGATCATGAATCTCAAGGACGCAATGGAGCATCCCGAGGCGATCGGACGGCCGCTGCCCACTTTTGATGCGGCCATTCTGGACAAGCAAATGAAGCCGGTGGCTGATGGTGAAACAGGAGAACTGGCCGTGCGCGGCCCCGGGATGTTTGCCGGCTACCTTAGCCCGCAATTGGCGCGTGATGAAGTGCTGCGCAACGGCTGGTTCACGACTGGCGACCTGGCGCACCGTGACCGCACCGGGCTGATCACGATCGACGGGCGGAGCAAGTCGGTCATCAACGTGGCCGGCCACAAGGTTTTTCCCGAGGATGTCGCGGCGGTGCTGGAGCAACACCCGGCGGTTTTGCGTTCGCGCGTGACAACACGGCCGCATCCCCGGTTGGGGGAGATCGTGCATGCCGAGGTGCAATTGCGCGAGGCGAACGCGGCCGTTGCCAGGGAAGACATCATGGCATTCTGCCGCCGCCGCCTTTCGAGTTACAAGGCGCCAGCCTCGATCAATTTGGTGGCCGAAATCCATCTGACTCCAAGCGGAAAGGTGCGCCACGGATGAAAATTCTTTTGGTCAAACCGCGGCCCCGGCTGAAAACGATCCTCAAGCTTCAGCCGATCGTGCTGATGGAACCGATCGAGCTTGGCTATATCGCCGCCGCGGTTCCGCCGGGTCATGAGGTGCGGGTGCTGGATCTGCGGCTCTCGCGCTGGGCCGATCATCAATTCATCAAGACGCTCAAACGCTACCGTCCCGATATGGTCGGGTTGTCCGGTTACACCCACGAGTCCGGGAAAGTGAAGGAACTGGCGCGCACCGTGCGGCGGGTGCTGCCCCGGGCGCGCATCATTGTCGGCGGGCACCATGCCACAGTGTTGCCGCAGGATTACAATTTGGATTGTTTCGACGCGATTGTGCGCGGCGAAGGGTGCGCGCCGTTCCGCGCCGTGGTCGAGGCGGCGGCAAACGGGAAGGATTTCACCGGCATCGAATACGTGATGGTTCCCGGCCCCGGCTTCAGCGAGGAAGCGGCGGCGCGGATGCCTCGATACCCCGATCTGGGCGCCATTCCGTTGCCGCGGCGTGATTTGTGGGACCCGAAGCCTTACCAGTGCATCTGGCCGGCGGAAAACCATCCGCCTGGAAAACGGATTTTCCCGCAAGTGGCGCTGGTGCGCACTTCGTTCGGCTGTTTGATGGATTGCTCCTTTTGCATGGTGCCCTCGCTCAGCGGCCGCCGCCACATGACCCGTCCACCGGAGAAAGTCATCGAGGAGATCGCCGGGCTTGAACACGAGCATGTTTATTTTTGCGACGACGAAACATTTCTCAATGAGAATCATGCGCGGCGTCTGGCCGGGATGATCCGCGAGCGCGGCATCAAGAAACATTTCTTTGCCTGGGCGCGTTCGACGACTGTCAATCGCCGTCCTGAGTTGTTCCGCCTCTGGCGGGAGATCGGGTTGGACGCCGTGTTTCTGGGGTTTGAGGCGATCAATGACGCCGACCTGGAACGAATTTCAAAACACTCCACGGTGGCTGACAATGAACGCGCCCTTGCCGCGTTGCGCGAGATGGGGATCGCGGTGCATGCCGGGTTCATGGTCAACGCCGGTTTCACGCGGCAGGACTTCAGGCGATTGCAGGAATACATGCAGCGCATGCCGCCGTCGCAAATCACCTGCACGGTTTACACCCCGTCGCCGGGTAGCGAGGCTTGGTACCAGGAGAAAACAAGATACGTCTGCCATCCTTTCGATTTGCACGACTGCATGCACCCGCTGACGCCAACGGCGATTCCGATCCGGGAATTCTACGCGGAGTTCGCGAAACTCAGCGCCATTGGCTCCTCCCGCAATCCGCTGCGCACAAACCGGGCGCGGTTTCCTTTGCGTGAAGTTATCCGGATATTGCTGGCCGCCGGCGGATACGCGCGCGCGTTGCGCCGGGCCTGGCGCGACTTTCAGCCTCCAATTGGCAAAGTTTTGTGAATGAGCGGGCACAAGCGGCCTCATCAGCCGCCTCCAAAAAGATTATCGTCATCGGCGCCGGCATCGCCGGCCTCTCGTGCGGCTGTTACCTGCAGATGAACGGCTTCCAAACAGAAATCCTCGAAGCGGGCGCAGTCCCGGGGGGATTGTGCGCGGCCTGGGACAGGGGACCGTATGTTTTTGATGGCTGTCTGCGCTGGCTTGTCGGCACCCATCCGACCTCGGCCTTTCACCGGATATGGAAGGAACTGGGCGCCATAGCCGGCCGGGAGATTGTCATTCACGACGAGTTTCTAAGGGTCGAGGGCATGGATGGCAAGGTTCTGTCCGTGCCCGCGGACCTGGACAAGCTCTCGCGCGAATTCATACGGATCGCGCCCGAAGACGCGGTGCTCGTCCATCAACTGGTTCGCGCCGCGCGGTGCTGCGCGCCCCTTGAGCCGCCCCTTGAGAAGCCATTGGAGTTGATGTCGGCTTTCGAGAAAATCAGAACAGGACTCCGCTATCTTCCGATGCTGCCTGTAATCTCAAGATGGAAGAATCTGCCGGTCATCAAATACCTTGCGGCTTACCGGAACCCGTTCCTTCGGGAAGCCTTGATGGCTATGGCTGGCGACGAGCGCGTTTCGGCCCTGGTGCTGGTGATGGTGCTGGGCTGGAGATCCCGGAAAAACGTCGGCTATGTGGCTGGCGGATCGCGGGCTTTTACGCAGGCCATTGCCAATCGCTATGCCCATCTTGGCGGCGTCGTGCGGTATAACGCCCGGGTGACTTCGGTGATGGTCGAGAACGGCCGGGCCGCCGGCGCGCGGTGCTCCGACGGAATGGTTGTTCCCGCATCAGCCGTCGTTTCCTGCGCGGACGGCCATACAACGATTTTCAAGATGCTTGAGGGTCGTTTTGTTGACAAGAACATTCTGTTCTTTTATCAGACGTGCGATCTTTTTCCGGCCCTCATCCAGGTCTCGCTTGGAATCAACAAGACCTTCATGGATGCGCCTCGCACACTGAGTCTGCCGTTTCCCCGGCCGCTCGCCGTGGACAATGTGACGCGGCACAACCGGATCGAAGTCACGGTGTTTGATGCCGGCTCGGCACTCTGCCCGGAAGGCAAAACCGTCATGACGGTCAGGGTGTCGTCCCTCTGCGAATTCTGGAGCCATCTCAAGGACAACGATCCCGGCCGTTACGAAGCGGAAAAGAAGCGGGTTCTCGGGGAAATTGTCGGCATTCTCGATCGCCGGTTTCCGGGCCTGGCCCGGCAAATTGAGTTTTCCGACGTTGCGACGCCCGCCACATTTGCGCGCCATACCGGCAACTGGCGGGGCAGTTACGAAGGATGGCTGCCAACACCACGCATTCTGGGACGGCGGCCGCCGCGCACGCTGCCAGGGCTGGAGGATTTCTACATGGCCGGCCACTGGGTTGAGCCGGGCGGGGGACTGCCATCCGCCGCGCTTTCCGGCCGGTATGTCGCCCAGATCATCTGCGCCCGGAACGGACGGATGTTTGCCGCCACCGAACCATAAGATTTCTTGTTTCTCAATTCAGATGGCGGCATTTTGTTTTGTAATGGATACAACGACGCTCAAACAGGACATCAAGCGGTTGATGGTGGAGAACCTTATGCTCCAAATCGGAGCGGAGGAAATCGGGGACGAACAACCCTTGTTCGGACCCGGCAGTCTTGGACTCGACTCCGTGGACATCCTCCAACTGGTCGTGGCGCTCGACAAGAACTATGGACTCAAGATCGCGAACCCCGAAGCTGCGCGCGAGGTGCTCCAAAGCGTGAACTCCATAGCCAGGGCCGTGCATGGCGCATTGCAAACCCGGCTTTCGCAAAAAGACGGCTGATCCAGCTTTTTTCCGGCAGCCCTTCCACCCCTCACAACAAGCGGCAAGACTATTTTTTTTCGATTAGATCGGCGTTTGCGCCATCGGCAGTGATCAGACGGCAGTTTGCCAATTCCCTTAACCCATCGGCCTCGCTCACCTCTTTCGGGATTATGTGCCCGACGAAGAGACCCACCATCAACCCGAGGCGAACGTACTTTGTATCCTGCGGGGCAAGCGTCAGCTTGCACGTATCGGACCATTCGGTCGTGCATCTAATCTCGTACTCGCCCGGCCCGCGGTCAGCGTAGAAAAAGCAGCCTGGCTGGGCCTTGCCAACTTTCTCGCCGTTCAGCATCACAGCCGGCTGCACCGCTGCCCCTGCCATTCTGCTGGGGCGGTAAAACCAGATGCGGCCCTGGTTCTGCGCAAGCGGCGGAACGTTTGGGGAATAGCTCTTGAAATCAGGCCCGGTCGCGCACCCGGCCAGGGCGACTCCAGCCAAAAGCATCGTCAAAAATAATCTGGGTTTCATATAAAGTTGTTATGTTAAGTTCTGCTCATTAATCCGTGCGCGATTTTAGGGGGATTCCGGCGTTTGGCAAGCGGCTAATTCGACGGCATTCTGGTCGTATTTTGTTCCGCCGCGTGGTTCGCCGGACAGCGATCACGCTTGAGCGAAGCCGCGCTCGCGGCGGGCTTCAACACCAACGCGCTGTTTCTCACCGAAGAATTGACGCGCGACGGCGGCCAGTGGTTTCACTTCGTCCCGGTCTGGCCGGGAACAGACCACTCCGCGCGCTGATTAGAATCGATAGCTCAATGCCAGCCGGACATAAGGCGATGGGCCGAACCTCACATTCGTATCAATGCGCGTGTAATCAATGTCCCGGTACACGGAGCAGCCGCCTTCGAGTTCGGCGCGGAGTCCGTGTATGATCTCGTAGCTCGTGCCCACGCCTGCCCGGATGTCCCGATAATATCCCAAGGCGTTGTTGTATTGTGATTGGCCAATTTGCGTGCCGAGAGTCTCGCTCGTGCGGAAGATCGTTCCATTGAGGTTCCCGCCCGCATAAACCGCCCAGTTCTTCTCAATGTAATAAGACACCCGGGTTCTTGGCACGCCGAATTCCACCAGGTAATGGTCATTGAGGCGCCAATGCGCGCCCAAAATCGGCAGCACCGGCGCATCGCTGTCAGGCGAACCGATCATGCCGAAAACCAGGCTGAGCTTGGGGCTGGCGCGATACGCCGCCATCACACTGCCGGCAAGACCAACGTCATTGCCGTCCACGTTATCGAACCGGTAAATCGATGGACTGACCAGGGCGGTAATCGTCCATTTGTCATTGAGACGGCAGCCAAGGCCAGCGTTGAGGCGGAGCGTATTAATGGCGTCGGGAATGGGCGCGGCGGGAAGTTGCTCCAAATAGAAATTATCCGACACCAGGCTGAGTTGAACGAACCATTTGTCATTCAGGGTAATGTGCGCGCCGGCTCCGATGTTGAAGTTATACGCATCCGAGTCGCCGACCCGCCCGCCCTGAAACTTCGTCGAGCTGCCCCAGTCGTAACCTGAATTCACGCTGGCTCGCAGTCCCGGTTGTCCGAACAGGGGGTTCTCGAGATCTCTGGCCTCGGAGGCAACGGTGTTTTCTTGCGCCATCGCCGGGACGGACGGGAGCGCGGCGAGGAGGAGAGCGCTGATGTATTTTTTCATGGTGGTTGTCATTTAATATATTGGAATTCCAAGGACATGATTTGTTTTAATGGCTGTGGAGTCTCCTGGCAAGGAATTTGCGCTGTTTAATGGAAAGCCGCTTTACTGGCGGCCAAATGTCTGCCAGGCTGCTGCGCGGTTTCCAGCATGACAATGACGCCCATCGATTTGACGAAACTGAAGGTTCTTCCGCTGGCCCAACGCAAAAGCCTGGCGCGGCTGGAGGATATTTTGATCGATCCCGGGGCAACGCCCGGGCCGTGCCATGAGCATAACCTGGCCCAGATCCGGCGTTGCGCGAGCCACATCGCCGCCGCGCGGCGGCTCGGCGCGGGGGTCATGCTTGTTTACGGGGCGCACCTGATAAAAAACGGCGCGGCGGATATTTTGGTCCGCCTGATGGAGCAAGGCTGGCTGACTCATCTCGCGACCAATGGCGCCGGGGTCATTCACGATTGGGAGTTCGCTTATGCGGGAGTTTCCACCGAGAACGTAAAGGACAATGTTCAGACGGGCACGTTCGGCGCCTGGGAGGAAACGGGCCGCAATATTCATCTGGCTCTTCTGGCCGGGGCGCTGAACGGCGCGGGGTTTGGCCGCAGCGTGGGCCAATTCATCAGCCAGGACGGCGTGACCCTGCCATCGGTCGAATCGCTGGAAGCGGCCCTTGTCGCCGCGCCGGCCAATGCGCTGGCCCCCGCGCGCGCGGATTTGTTGCAGGCCATGCGCGTTCACCCATTGGCGGCGGGCCGGCACGAAGTCAAACATCCGTGGAAAAGCAGCAGTGTGCTGGCGCACAGTTTCCGGCTCAATGTGCCTCTGACCGTTCACCCGGGAATCGGCTACGACATTATTGCCAATCATCCCATGTTCAACGGCGCGGCCATCGGCCGGGCCGCCGATGTCGATTTTCGTCTTTTTGGCGGCGCGGTGGAGCAGTTGGACGGCGGGGTCGTCCTGTCGGTCGGTTCGGCGATCATGGGGCCGCAGGTTTTTGAGAAGAGCCTCAGTTGCGTCAACAACTTGCGCTTGCAGGCGGGGCGCGACATCGTGCGCGGCCACAACCTGTACGTCGTCGATTTGCACGACGGCGGCCGTTGGGACTGGAGCAAGGGTGAACCGCCCAAAGACAATCCGGCCTATTATCTGCGCTTCTGCAAAAGCTATTCCCGCATGGGCGGCGCCATGCATTATTTGCAATGCGACAACGCCCTGTTTGTCCACCATTTGTTGCGGGAGCTGGAAAAGAAAGGGTGAGCCGTAAGGATGCTAACCTTCCGGATTATCCAGGAGCTTCTGCAGCCGGGCGGCCAATTCCGGCGGCAATTTGTCGCGCCAGGTTCCGTCAATCAATCCCGCGTCCAAAAGATCGCGGAGATGTTACTTGAGAAACGCGTCCACCCGGGCCGCGAATACATCCGGTTGGTCGAGCATGATGAAGTGGAACGAATTGTCGATGCGCACAATCGTCTTGTTCGGCAGCGGAGCAAAGCTTTGCCGATACAGCCCATCGACGGCAGCCTGCGGCATGCCGGCCGAGGGATCCCAGGGATAGAGCATCGTTACTGGCGTCTTTATTTCGTGCAGCCTCGGGCGAATGTCTGTCGTCATGTCCTCGTACATGGCGCGAGCCACGACCGATTTGTCGGACGCGATGGCCCATCCGGTTGCCGCCTTGCGGCCTTCCGGCGATTTGACCAGAGAACGGAGGAATTCTCTTTCTCCCTGCGCATAAGCGTCCTGCGTTTCGGTGAGAATGCTGTCACGCATCGCGGCGGCTTGCGGCGCTGCCGTAGCGGCGTCGTTCGCGCCGAACAACGCGCTGAAAAAAGGAAGTGAATCCACGATCATCAGCTTGCCGATGTCTTCGGGATGCTGAAGGACGAGCATCATCCCCATCAATCCGCCGAGAGAATGGCCGATCACCTGTGGCGCCTTCAGCTTGTTTGTTTTGATATAAGCATCGAGGGCATCGACCGTCGGTTGGATCACCGGTCCCTGCGCGTTCCCCCGCGGAGGCGAGCCGGCGAACCCCGCTACCTGAACGATGTGCAGGCGGTAGTGCCCTTCAAGGCGGGTGGCCGTCGCATCCCACACGGTGCTTGAACTGGCGAGTCCGGGAATCAGCAGCACATCCGGGCCATGTCCCCGGACAGTTACAATGATTCGATCTGACACAGGTTCGGCAAAGGTGACACAAAGCTGTAAGGCCAGGACCGTGGCCAATAAGATCTTTAGTTTCAAGTTGTGCATGGGAAAAATGATTTAATTTTGTTTCGTGCGCTTCTCCATTTTACGCCGCCACCAGATCCAAAACATCATCTGGACAGACATCGGCCCGAAGCAAAGCATCCAAAACAGATTGCGCGGGCCTGCCTGCGTGAAGTCGAGCCAGCGATGGCGCAGAAAAAATTCCCGTGCGACGGAATCGTTGACATGATTTCCCAACGCCGCGCCACCGCAGGCAAGTTCGTGCGCGGCGACCATGCCGCCCATCGCTGCGTGCCAGCCGAGCGCCATCCCGCCGGAAGCAACCAGACCGATGGCCCCGCCGCCCAACGCCACCGCACCCACGGCCAGACCGCCGAAAGCCAGCAGCCCGATGCCGAATCCGCCAAACGAAAGGAGTCCGATGCTCAGGCCGCCCGTGCTGATGCCGCCCACGGCAATGCCGCCGCTGGCATATAAAATTCCATACGCCCTCTCGCCGCAGGCGATCCAGCCAATGGCAGGTTGAATTTTTTCTCCCGGCCTTCGCACTTTGCCGCATGAACGCCAATGGACCAGCGGCAGGCCAAACAGCGTGGCACGGCTGCGGTATTCCCATGTTTCAAGCGGAGGTTTGGCATGGAACAATTCAGGATGACACCGCTGTTCTTCCTCGCGCAGTCGCATCATTGTGCGGTTATGCCGCCATGAAAACGCAAAAGTAAAAATAACCCAGGCCAACATTATCACCCATACCAGCGCAAGGACGAGGACCGGATGATGTTTCCAAAACCGGGGAGCGAAGTAGTCGGAAACCAGCAAGCAGGACACAAAAAACAAGATTCCGCAGGCAAGAATGATTATCCCAAAACGTTTAAATAAAGCGCGCTCGCGCGGCGTCCGGGTGTTTTTGACAGCCTCACGCCAGCCAAAGAAACCGAACAAAAATCCCAGAGCCGGACCGCACAAAACACCAAACACCACGGAGGCGAAACTCGCTCCCGTCGCCGCCGCACCGCCCTTTGCGGCGGCAGCGACGGTCGCAGCCTTCGCGGAAGATGCGAGCGCGATCGGCAGTGCCGCGAGCACGCCAAGCGTGAACGCCTGTCCAGGATTTGTCCGCTCCAGTGCGCCTTCAACGAACGCGAGAACTTGTTCCTTCAATAATTTTCGTCCGCGTGACAATCGCTGTCGCGCCGCTTCTTCGGACAAGTCCATGACTTCGGCGACCCGTTCAATGGATTGATGTTCGCGATAAAACAGTATCAGCGGCTCGCGATAGGCTTCCGGGATGTGTTCCAGCGAACGCCACAAAATTCCTTCCTCCTCCTTGCTGATGGCCTGCCCGGCCGGATTGGAAACCGTGGCTGTCGCCGTCAGGCTTTCGTCCAATGGTTCATTGGCGGCGGCAAGGGGATTGCGGATTTGCTGGCGAAAGGCGTTGTTGATCAGGTTCCTCGCGATTCCATAGAGCCAGGACTCGAACTTCGCGGGTTCCTTTAAATCGCTGAGTTTCCGCCAGGCGATAATGAAGGTTTCCTGCGCCAGGTCTTCGCTGTGTGAAATTTCCCCGCACGCGCTGTATGCCAGGGCGCAGATGGGTGATTGATAGCGGGCTACGAGCTGGCCAAACGCATCGCGATCACCATCCTGGCCCAATTCCACCAACCGGGCGTCATCCAATGTTTTGGCATCCGTCATGACATCTGATTTCATACCCGCTTAAGGTGTGGTTTAAAATGCAAGAATGTGACAGAAAATCTGCATAAAATGCTGTCCAGCGCCTTGCAGGCCGGGATTTGGGCGCCGCTGTCATCCTATTGCGGTATTTATGAGATGGCTTCTAATCTTCTTCGTGCCATTGCGGATTAAGATTAGGATTAAGATTAAGATTAGGAACCGAAAATCGCAGCATGGAATTTTTGGCGGACAATTACGATTTGGCGGCCACGCTGACTTCCGGCCAGGCCTTTCGCTGGCGCTGGATGGATGGCGCATGGGAAGGCGTGGTGGCTGGCCGCTGGGTCCGCTTGCGCCAGGAACAGAACCGCATCCGCGCGGAAACAGCCGTGCCGGTGGAGGATTGGGATTGGCTCCGGCATTACCTTCAACTGGACGTCAACATTGGCAAAATTTTCGAGACGTTTCCGCCGGATGAACCCATGCAAAACTCCGTCCGGTCATGCGCGGGCCTGCGTTTGTTGCGGCAGGAGCCGTGGGAATGTCTGGCCTCCTTCATCTGCTCTTCCACAAAACAAATTGTGCAGATTCAGCAAATCATTGCCCTGCTCTGCCGCCGATTTGGCGGGCCGGTGGCGGTGCCCGGCGGCCATGAGCCGGTCCATTCCTTTCCAGATTTCGGGCGGCTGGCGGAAGTTTCGGAGTCCGATCTCCGCGAGTGCAAACTGGGGTTTCGCGCGCCTTACCTGCTGGGCAGCGCGCGGAAAGTGCGCGACGGAGAAGTGGATTTAACCGCGCTGCACGGAATGACGCTGGAAGAGGCGCGCGCCCAATTGATGCACTTGCCCGGGGTGGGTTTGAAAATCGCCGATTGCGTGCTGCTGTTCGGCTATGGATTTCAGCAGGCCTTTCCGATGGACGTATGGATCATGAGGGCGTTGCGCCAGCTCTATTTCCCCAAGAGGCCGGTCAAGCTGGCGCGCCTGCGGCGTTTCAGCCAGACCCATTTCGGCCCCCACTCCGGCTACGCCCAACAGTATTTGTTCCATTACATCAGGACGAAGGGAAAGACGGCGGAAGGCAGGCGGAAACAATGAGAAATGTCATTCTCCCGGGGGCAATTCCGACTTGCTATGCCAAGCTGCTTGGCATACATTGATTCCATGCGAAATGCGATCTCTGCTCATTACGCCAAAATCGGTCGCCGGGGCGGTTTGGCCTCCACGCCGGCCAAGCGCGCGGCGGCGCGGCGCAACGCCCTCAAACGCTGGCGGCGCAAGCCGGATGCCGGAATTCTGCCTTTGCAAAGGTTGCGCGATGGGATGTGGTATCTCGGCCGCGGACGCAACGCGGCCGCCGGGCTTTGGGATGCGCGCGCCAAATGCTTTTGGACCGTTGCCTTGAATGATTTCGCCAACCCGGCCATTTTCCCGGCTGAACCCCTACGCCAGGTTCGTTTGAAACGAGAGGACTACTTTTCCCGCCAGAGCGGGACTTTCAAACCAATCGCCCGTTTGGGAACCTGACGACAGGACTTGGACGCCATTGACCCAACGCCGGCAGAAATGGATTTTGCCGTCCACTGGCTTTTGAACCGCGATACCTCACCGGAATTCCGTCGTGCCATTCGCAGAATTTCTGAAGCACTGGGGTTCCGCAAACTCCCAGCCTTCATTGGCCCGGAATCTGAGCCGCCACAAAATTACCTGAAAAACAAATCGCAAAGGAAAAAGCGGCGGGAGAATTGACCAGGCTCGTTCAACATGAAGGCGTTGGGCCAGCTTTATATCCCCAAGCGGCGGGTCAAGCCGGCGCGCCTGCGTCGTTTCAGCCAGACCCATTTCGGCCCCCACTCCGGCTACGCGCAACAGTACTTGTTCCATTACATGAGAACGAAGGGAAAGGCGCTCGGAGGCTGGAGGACGTCATAATCCATCCCGCCTTTTGTGCTTGCCATTTGCCATGCCAAATGGCATGATTATTGGATGGAAGCACTTATTACGATCGATAAATTTGGGCGCATGGTCCTTCCCGGGCCGATGCGGAAGGCGCTGCAAATATCCCGGCCCGCGGCATTCAAGGCGGAGGTCATGGGCAACAAAATAGAGCTGACTTTGGTCGCCCCGGAGCGGGGCGCGATATTGAAAAAACGGCGGGGGCTCCTGGTTGTTTCAACTGGCGGGCGAAAATTCAACGCGGCTGAGGCAGTCAGCGCCATGCGCGAGGAGCGATTCTGAGCACCTACTTCGATACATCGGCCCTGGTCGCTGCGATGGTTGAGGAGGAGGAGCACCACGCTGCCGCCTTGAAGGCGCTGGCCGGTTCCACCGATGGTTTTACTTCCACACACGCCATCGCTGAAACTTTTGCCACGCTCACCAGCGGGCGTTTGGAGGTTCAGTTGACCCCGGATGAAGCGACGGAAGTCATTGATGCGAACGTCATCCGGCGGCTTCAAGTCGTTGACCTGGGGTTGAGTGACTATCAGCAGGCCATGCGCAACAGCCAGACGGTTGGCGCGCGCGGCGGCGCGATTTTTGATATGTTGCATTTACAGGCGGCGCGCCGGAAGGGGGCAAAACGCATTCTCACCATTAACGTCCGGCATTTTCAAATATTCGCCCCTGACCTGAAAAGCATCATTTCGTCACCATAGGGTCAAAGCGCTTTCTGCTCTCAGCCGCAAAAACCGCATTGCCCTTGCGCCTGCCTGCGTTATCGCTACGGGGCGGCAAGCCCGCGTTCGCCCAACATCCGCCCATGCTGGCCCGTGTTTTATCCGCTGCGGTCAATGGAATCGAAGTCTCCCCCGTCGAGGTGGAGGTCAATTCCGGCTGGGGGGATACGGTTGTCGCAAAGATAATGTCAATTTCACCTATTGCGAATTCGCCAAGTGTGGCGTCAACCGCCCTCCTGGCTCCGGCTTGACATCCCTCCAGTGGCTGATAACGTCGGACGAATGCGCAAACTCCCTCAATTCTCTGTTGTCGGGGCGACTTCAATAAACGACTCAGGCCATCGCTGCGGCGCCTTCACCTTGATCGAGTTGATGGTCGTCATTGTCGTCATAGCGGTGCTTGCCGCATTACTCCTTCCCGCCCTCAGCGCGGCCAGGAAGAAGGCCTTGCGCAGCACCATGAGTTCTGCCAATTCAGTTTCCGGCACGGTCCTGCAGCAGGAGGCAAAGGCTGCCCAGGGAACCTCGCCCCAGCGCACGCCTGCAACGCTCAAGAGCTTCGCGGCCACCATCTCGCTCAAGCCGGGCCTCAGCGTTGGCACGATGGATCCCGAGTCCATCTACACCGCGCAGATCACAACCAAATTCCAGGCTTTCAACCCCGCCAAGGATGGCGAATGCGAGGTGCTTCTGCCCCTGCCGCCGCAGATCATCTCGCTCGCTGATCTCGAGGTCACCGTCAATTCCCAGCCCAGTGAATCAGTCGAAATCCGCGGAGACAAGCTGGCCTGGTACGGCATGCTGCCCGCTGAACCGACGCTGATGTCGGTCGCCTACTCCGCCGTCGGCAAGGGCCTTTATAATCTCCAAACCCCTCCCAGTGGCATTTTGGACACCTTCCACATCGACTTGACAGCCGTTGGTTCGGACGTGCGCATGCTCGAACTCTCACTGCAGCCGACAAAATATGTTCGCGGCAACGACCAGAACCGTCTATACTTGGGACTACAAACGCCTGCTCTTCGGCCGGCCTATCGCGCTGGATGTGCTGGGGATTGCGCCGATTGACCGCTTGGGTGAGTTGACCTGGCTGGGCCCCGCCAGTGTGGTGCTCTTCGGGCTGCTGCTCGGCCTGGTGGCCCACGCCTTCAATCTCCAGAACTTTGACCGCTGGATGCTGCTGCTGATCCTGGGCACATTCACAGGGGCTTACCCGCTGATGTACTTTGCGCAGGAATTCATTCCTCTCTACGCCGCTATCTTCAGTTCGTCAGCGTTCGTGCTGCTGGTAATCGCCATCCGCGCAATCACCATCATCGGCTTCCGCATGGGCCTCTTTGGCATCGTCGTCCCTGCCGCGGCCATTCTCGGCATCACCCTCCTGGCCGCCATCCACGCCCGCCTCCAGGGTATCCTTATCACTGCCACGGGCATTGCCGTTTTTATCGTCGCTATGGTGTTGATGCCGAGACTGACGATTCAGCGGGCGCCTCGGCCAGTGAGGCCTCCGCCGGGGACCAACCAATCAAGCGGCTAGCTTATGCGCTGTGTGCGTGGTCCATTTCTATCGAATCTGGTTGATGCACATCCTTCAGATCCATGGTTGAATTGCCATGCCTGCCACAGCCTCAACGGCGGCGGGACCAAAGATATCGTGCGAAGGACAAGAGACCAGAAAAGCGATACGTGGGATCGACGTAATGCTCGATAACATAAAAGGCAAAATAATAGAACCGGCAAAAACACCAGATTCCAATGCTGAGCAAAAGGATAACCTTGAGTTCCGGGTGATCAACCACGAGCAACCCCGAAGCAATCAATCCGAGAATTAGGAACAGGAAACCCTTGATTTTGATCCAGCGGGGATTGGTGATGTTTTTCATGGTTGGTGTCTGGCGGCAGGAAGACCGTGCGAGCCGGCATGGTCCCCGCCTTTTATTTGACTATTTTTCGCAGCTAACAGTACTCCAGCTTGTCGCCAAGGCAAGGCTCTTGGACCGGAGATGGAGGGATCGGCAATTGTGACCAAAATCTGCATTGCTCTTGTCCGCCGGATGCGGCGGTGAAGGAATTGCGGGATCGCGTCAGCACGGCGCTGACCAATTCCAGGTTCAAATTTCCCATGGGCCGCAGCATTATCCACTGATGTTGCGGCCCGGATACGCCAAGGCACGAACGCGCCAAATCTTTGCCGCGCAATGGTTTGCCCTGTTTTCTTCAAAAAGTCCGGTTTTTTAGAAAAAATAATTAAAAAAGTCATTTGACTATTGAATAATTAGTGCTATATGTAGTCTAAGAAAGAAGAAAATGAAGAATTATGAAGGCAGCATTAAGAAGTCAAAGGGCATCCGGAGCCGCGGAATCCAAGACAGAAGATGGCCGCAAAAAAGCGCAAGAGTCGCAAAATAAGCTCTCTTTTCTTGAGCCTTTTGTGCCTTTTCGCGGCAATTCCGTTATCGTTAATTCTCCTGGCCATTTGGTCTCCGCCCAGTCAAACCATGATAAACTTAGTTAAATATGCGTTGTTTGGTCAAGATGACAACCAAATTCAATCCAAGTAATTTAAAGTGAATGACTTGCAAAGTAAACTGCTTGCCGGTGAGTCAAACCCAGTCAAAGTGAATCAAACCTGTTTCAAGGCAGTCAAACGCATGGAGAATCCGGTCTTTCTTTGCGTCCTGGCGTCTTCGCGTCTTTGCGTCTTTGCGTGTTTTCTCCGGTGAGCCGATTCATAATTCTTAATTCTTACTTCCAACCTTGATTGGCAACCCCTAAACTCCATCGCATGGCTCGGAAAGATTCAGCGCAACCTCAACCGCACGGGTTGAACGACGTCATCGGCATCCTGCTGGGGACGGCGGCTTTGTTGCTGATGCTGGCGTTGCTTTCCTATGATCGGCATGATTTGGCGGCGAACTTCGTCCCGCCCAACAACCCGCTGCATAACCGGGCGGGGCTGCTCGGGGCCTGGACGGCGCACGTTTTGTTCCAGGTTTTTGGTGTGGCGGCGTTCATGATCCCGGCGCTGCTGTTGATTTATGCCCTGGGTTATCTGCTTCGATTCCTGGCTTATTTGCAGCGCCGCTGGATTTGGGGCGCGCTCTTGTTGCTCTGCTGCATGGGACTGGCCAGCATGTTCGAAAATGACGCCCATTGGCTGCAACGTTTGCGGGCCTCGATGAACGCGCCGAGCGTGGGCGGATACACCGGCCTCTTTTTCTTCAATCACGTTCTGCGTTACGTGGGCAAAGTCGGCGCGACCATCGTGCTGGGGGCCATTTACCTGGTCAGTCTTATTTATCTGACCAATTTCAAATTGGGCGAATGGTGCCGCCAATGGTGGTCAACGTATTTTGAAGGCAAAGCCGCCCCTCAGTCCAGCGGCGAGAAAGACCTCGAACGCCGGGCGCGCGACTTGGAGAAGCAGGCCCGCCAGTTGCAGGAGCAGTTGGAAAAATCAGGCAGGGCCGGCCCCGCCGCAAGAGGAGCGGAGCCAAGCGGCCTGGGCGCCGACGGCCTGCCTGTGCCCGAGCCAACGGTGCGCGATTTGAGCGTGCCGCAAGGCAAGCCCGATAATCGCGCAAAAAAGCCGGCCCCCGAACGGCCAAAGGAACCCGCGCCCGCCGAGGAAGGCGTGGTCATTCCGGCGCGCGAAGTGGCGGCGGCCACCACCGGGGATGTTCCGGCCAAGGCCGCGGAGTCTCCCCCCAAACCGCTTGAAGCCAAAGGACCGGACGCCCCGCCGCCCGTCCCCGCCGACACGGTCGGGGCAGCCGAACCCTCTCCAGAGGCAAAAGGAGCGCCCGAGCCGGTTGTTCCTGTTCCCCCCAAACCGAAACCCGCTCCGCGCAAACCCAAACCGATTGCCGTCGCGGCGACGCCCCGCATCGGCAATTACGAATTGCCGCCGCTGGACTTTCTCGGATTCCCCGATGTGACCGCCAAGCCGACCGAATCGAAGGAGGAGTTGATGGGCAACGCGCGGCTCATGCAACAAACGCTGGCCCAGTTCGACATCGAAGTCGCTTTGGGCGACATCACCAAGGGGCCGACCATCACCCGGTATGAGCTGCATCCCGCGCCGGGGGTAAAGCTGGAAAAAATTGTCAGCCTGAGCAACAACATCGCCGCCGCCCTCAAGGCCGAACGCATTAATATCCTGGCCCCCGTCCCGGGCAAAAGTTCCGTCGGGGTCGAAGTGCCCAACGCTGTCAAGACCAAGGTCATCATGCGCGACCTGTTCGAATCCGAAGAGTGGCGCACGACCAAGGCCCGCATTCCGCTGGCCCTGGGCAAGGACGTTTACGGCCAGCCCATTGTGGCCGATCTGGCGGAGATGCCGCACCTGCTGATCGCCGGCAGCACCGGTTCGGGCAAATCCACCTGCATCAACGCGATTATCACATCGTTGCTTTACAAATTCGCCCCCGACCAACTGCGCTTTGTCCTGATCGATCCCAAAGTGGTCGAGCTGCAGCAATACAACAGCCTGCCCCATCTGGTGGTGCCGGTGGTGACCGACCCAAAAAAAGTCATCCTCGCCTTGCGCTGGGTGGTCAACGAGATGGAAAAACGCTACCAGATCTTTGCCAGGGTCGGCGTGCGCAACATCCGTTCCTTCAACGAGCGGCCCAAACACAAACCGCTCCCGCCCTCCGAACCGGAACTGCCGTTGATGGCCAAAAAGGAAAAAGTCGAAGCCGGCTCCGACGGCTTCGCGGTGGAACTGGACGAGGAGATTGTGGTGCCGCGCGATGAGGAGATCGTCATTCCCGACCATCTGAGCTACATCGTTGTTGTTATTGACGAACTGGCGGACCTGATGCTGGTGGCCCCGGCCGACGTGGAAATGGCCATCGCCCGCATCACGCAAATGGCGCGGGCGGCGGGCATTCATTGCATCGTGGCCACGCAGCGGCCGAGCGTCGATGTCATCACCGGCGTGATCAAGGCCAACATCCCGGCGCGCATCGCCTTCCAGGTGGCGGCCAGGGTGGATTCGCGCACCATCCTGGACGGGATGGGGGCGGACAAACTGTTGGGCAAAGGCGACATGCTCTATTTGCCGCCCGGCTCGGCCAAATTGATCCGCGTGCAAGGCGCGCTCATCACCGACGCCGAACTGCAAAGCATTGTTGACTTCATCGCCAGGCAGGGCAAACCGAGCTACGAACTGGAGATTCACCGCCAATTGCAGAGACCCGCCGGCCTTGAAACCGAGAACGGCGCCAGCGGCGAGGACGAAGAACTGATCCTGCAATGCATTGAAGTCATCCGCAGCGAACAGAAGGCGAGCGTATCGCTCATGCAACGGCGCTTGCGTCTGGGCTACACGCGAGCGGCGCGCATCATGGACGAATTGGAACTGCGCGGCATCGTCGGTCCGAGCAAAGGCGCGGAGCCGCGGGACATTCTGATTGACCTCGACGGCCGCGGGGCCGATGGCAACCCGCCCGCGCCAACCGAAGCACCGGCGGAGGAATGAAATGACTCGCCACAGATGGACACAGATGGACACAGCCCCGAAGGTCTTCGGGGTGAAATTTGAAATTCTCAAGCAACTTGCGTTGCACAATATTGCCCTGAAAAAAAACAGTGAAATTTCCATTGTTTTGCAAAGTCATAACAAATTGTCAGCAAGGCACTTACAGAAGTCGCAATTATTTACAGTTGACAATGGTCAGGTTGCGGCGTTCCGACTGGCAGTTTTTCAGAACTTTCGCAGTTCGCCAAAGCTGCCCCGGCGACGGCGGAAACCCGTCACTCTGGATCAGGATGAGAGGGAATGTCCCATGGGTATAACACCCCATAGCCTCAGAATCCTTTATTGGTTTAGCGTCATCTGGCTTTATTAAACGATCCAGGGTTCAGAGAGAAAAAAGTATGAATATAAAACTGATGAATGCCCGCCGTGCGCTGGCAACCTGTCTGCTCGCCCTCTTTGCCGTGTTCCTGTTGCCGCGCGCGGCCTTCTGCCAGCCAGCCCCGTCCACAAACTCGTATTCAAATCCCTGGCTGGATTATTGGTCGTTTAGCGACACCAAGGGCTGGACGACCGATCTTGGCTATGCCCCTGTCTCATGCACAAACTTGGGCGTCTCTTATTTGGGGGACGGCGCTTCGCTGGTGGTGGATTCCACGAACGCCGCCTGGCTGCAATATAATGTAATTGAGGATGATGGAACAATAAACTTAACTGTTAATATGGGCAGTTTAATGCTGTGGTTTGCCCCGGGTTGGAGCAGCCATAGCCAGGGCGGAACGGGACCGGGTTCTTGGGGGCCGCTCATTGAGGCCGGAGACTTCACGACCAACGCGGGTTATGGCTGGTGGAGTTTGTATTGCGACCCGCCAGGGTCAAACATATTTTTCTCGGCCCAGGACGGGATCGGGGACCAAACGAATTACCTTTCCGCACCCATTTCCTGGAACACCAACCAGTTCCATTTTCTGGCGCTGACGTATTCGAGCACCAACACGGCGCTTTATATTGACGGCTCTCTTGTGACGAACGGCCCCGGCGTCGCCATTTATCCCGGCCCGGAGGTTCTCTCCAATGGCTTTTGGATGGGAAGCGACAGCACGGGAAGCAACCAATGCCACGGCATTCTCGGCGACGTTTCGACTTACAATTACCCGCTGGATGCCGGCACAATCAGCAGCGCGTTTACGCTGTATGAGATTTTCTATCTTCTCAACCCGGCGAATGCGGCAAATATTAGTCAAGCGCCTTCCACGCCTGAAACGACGCCCATCTTTGACGCGGTCGCCGGGCCGGGATACCTAGTGGCGATCAGCACGAATACCAGCGGATGTGTCACCAGCACCAACGTCTGGATAACCAATACAACGGCCAAGGTGACAACCAATGGAACGGTAATCTCGTTTTCAATCGCTGGCGGTTCCAACGGGCTGGCGTATGACGTATTTGCGACTCCGGCGATGACGCAGCCCTTGACCAACGGAATCTGGACATGGATGGGGCAAGGGTATCAGTGTGTCAACTATAGATTGGAGGGCTTGACGAACGGCGCGGTTTTCCTGCTGCTCGGAACCCCGCAAGACACCGATCAAGACGGATTGACTGACGCATACGAGTTGCTCGTCAGCCACACCAATCCCACCAACTCCGACACCAGCGGGGATGGCATGTTGGACGGCTGGAAGGTTCTTTGGAAAATGAACCCGTTGATCAACAATTCAGCCCTGCCATCGCAAAACCGCTGTAGGTATAAAGGGGAAAGGCAAGGTTTGTGCGTAATGGCAACCCCGTCGAGGAAACGATTTTTTGTCCGCCAATGACTTGAGCGACCGTGGCATCGGGCATGTTGTTGGACAGGTAACTGAGCAGGTTGCTGTTGCAATTCTGCAATGCGCCCCGCAAGGCTGATTCATTCAGGTTGCTAACAGAACTGCCGGTATCGGTTCCGCCCGCGTTCGTCCACAGCGTGTTGGTCATCATCGTGCTGCTGCCAAACCCCATTGCGGAAATCAGATTAGTGCCGTTGATTGGTTCGCTCACTTTGAATGAAGGGTCAAGGTAGTAGTTGGTTCCACCAATCGGCAAGGTTACCCAAATTCGTTGAAAGACA
Organism: uncultured Verrucomicrobiae bacterium; assembly: GCA_963813995.1. Lineage (GTDB taxonomy): Bacteria > Verrucomicrobiota > Verrucomicrobiia > Limisphaerales > Palsa-1400 > DASRLE01. Next base: position 36,810 of record CAWFAZ010000043.1, read on the forward strand.
AGATCGTTCGTATCGCCAGACACAGGGTTTCCATAGTAGTAGCCTCGTGAGCCGAAGAAATTACCCAAAAAGTTAAAGGTAGTGGTCCAGTTGGTATTGATCAGGTTCAACTCCAGCCAATGGTGAAGGTCCTGGTGGCTGGAACTGTCGTAGGGCATTTTCAGCCACCCAAATTGATATTGGACATTAGCGTAACCTGCCGCCCGTAACAAAGCCACCAGCAGGGCGCACTGGTCAAAATCATTTCCACTGCGCTCCAGCAGCGTCAATTCAGCGCCTTTCTTCGAGCCGAAATAATGCACATATCGAATTTGATCATGCACGTAATTGAAAATACGGGTGGCGTCATTGCCCAGGTTCCCCGCCAATGCCTGAATGTCCAGCGTATACGCCTCGGCGAAGGCGGATGCCGTCTGAGTTATGGGGGTGACTTCGGGCTGGAAGAGGGATTGGATGCCGCTGTCACCCTGAATCGGCGTGAAGGAGGTGGTGGGAGTTTGAGATCGTCCCGTGTCGTCTTGCACCCGCACAGCCATTGCTATGATACCAACCCCCAAAATCAAGAGCAGTTTTTTCATTGGTTGTCCTCGTTTATGGCAGGTCGTTAGTAATGCTTCCCTCGGCGTCGAAATTGAATATCTCAGGGAGGATTCCGTAGTTGGTTTCCAGCCGCCCGGTGCCATCGTAACCCTACCGATATAGTTGAATATAGCCCCTATGGCACCACCACCTATCGTTACGGAACGAATGATACGCCTTTTCTATACAACGGCCAGTTCGGCGTCCAAACCGACCCCAACGGCCTTCTTTACATGCGGGCCAGGTATTACAACCCGTATATTTCGCGGTTTCTGAATCCTGACCCAAGCGGCTTTGCGGGCGGGTTAAACTTCTATTTGTTTTGCAACGGCAATCCCATCAGTGAGGAAGACCCGTTTGGGCTGCAATCCTGGATTGGCGCTGGATACGGATCAATTCCGTTAAGTTCGTATGTGCCGAACGGTCCGGTTACACCCACCATTGGCGATCCATTAAGCGGCCTCATAAATTATGTAACCGGCGGAGGGCAGCCGGTAACGATTGGAGAGCCTCTAGCTGGGTCTCTCCAGAGCCTTCAGGCATCTCAAAATTGGCCGGTTACAACAACCCCGCAGAACATGACTTTTGGTGATTATGCTTCATGGAGCAGTCCTTTCTCGTCAGTTCTCGTAGGACTTAGTTTGGGGCAATTTCGCTACGTAAATAATGGTCAAACAACCACCGTTAGCGACACCTATGCGTTTCCGTTCAGCAATACAAGCCCCACCGGGGGAACGGACTATCACAATCTACTGCTATCATGGATTCCCGGAACTCCGGTGCCGGAATCAGGCACCTGGCCAACGCCAAACGCAACGCCAACTCCGACCTCAGCGCCGGGGTCAACCCCATCGTCGAGTCAAAATTCGTCCACAGGCAAGTAACGATGAGTGACGACCATTTGCACATTTTGAACATCTTGGGCTACTTCTGCCAGGGGCTTGGTATCGTGCTAGTACTGTTTTTCCCATTGCGACACCTGCTTTTGAAAGGCCAACTGAGGCGTGCGGTTCTTCAAATGTGGATATATTTTTTCCTTTGGAGCATCGCTCTCTGCTTTATTTTTCCAGTAGCCGCTGCCTCGGTTTTCCACGATAAACGGGCATACGGATGCTTTCCAGAGATGATTGGAATCGTGCCCGTTGCGCTTCTTGGATGGCTCCCATCGCTCTTCTTATGTGGAGTTGTTTGGCTGGTGAGGATTAGCTTTAAGCGAAAGCACTTGCAATGAAGCCTTGATCCCCGCTTCGCCGAGACTGTCGAGTTTAATTCCCCTGAGAGACTACGCCTTAAACTTGACAGACTCGCCGAAGCCCCGGAGTCAGCCTGGCCGTGAAGTCGCTGGCTTCCAGCTTGCGCCCTGTCTGCCCCCCGCAACATGGAATCCACCGCCATCACCGCCAGGGAAACAAAGGCATCGAAGGGGAGGCTTTTAGAGTGTCAGCTTGGGCTGTCCGCTTACGCGGAGGGGGGAAATTTAGACTGTGCTTTGACTCGCTCTTGGCCGCCGCGAGTGGCGGCATTCTTTTCTTTAGCCGCTGGCTGTCTGGCTTGCGGTGGGTTGCGCGGCGGGGGTTGACGGGGCGTGTACAGAGTTCGACTTCAAGCAACCTGTGGGGCGGGCGGGCGGCGCTGGCGCGCCGCTCCGCCCTCCCCCCAGGAACCGCTTGGAAGTCACAACCGGCCATTGGCCTGCTAATCAGCGAAAGGCATTGCTTCCACCGCCAGCGTGTCGCGTTGTGCAAGACGCCTCTCTCCCATCACTGGACGGGCCAGCAACATGCGTTGCAACCCGTCTGAGAGCGTGAGGTGTGACAGGCCCTCCGCGAACTTGGAAGTCTCGTAGGCATCCTGCCCACTGAGGCACTTCGTGATGTACTCCAGGCCGTCTTGTCCCTGGTCGTACAGCCGGACACGCGCCATGCCGCCGCCGATCTTTTCCCATGCGTGCATGAGAAAGAAGCAGGTGGAAAGGTTCGCGGCCCGGGCCGGGAGTCCTGTCAACAGAAAGTGATAATGCCGCCGCCCCAGGTGCTCGCCCAACTCCTCGCGGCGGCACCAGGGCAGGCGGGGAAAGTAAAGATGCAGTTCCCCGGCCAGTTGGCGGAAGGCGGCGTTGAACATGGACTGGCGCACGCGCTCCGGCAGCCGCTCCTGTTTGAAGGTGAGCGTGCCGAAGAACTGCCAGGCTTCGCCGCAGAGCGCGAGCAGATCGGGGCTTTCCAGGGAACGGCGGCGGGGCGTGTCCGTATGCGCCGGGGCGGGCAGCGCCGCCAGGTGCTCGCGTTGTGTTTGCGCCCCCATGATGCGGCCCTCAAAGCGCAGACGACCGCCGTAGCCGGTGTCCAGGCTGGTGACGCCCAGGAGCACGACGCGGCCCAGCCACTGACCAGCGGGCAGTGCGGTCTCATCCGGTGACAGGACGTAGTCCACCGTATGGCGGAGCGGGCAGAACGGGTCGGCATCTGCCAGCACGAGCAGGCGGGCAAACGACAGGGCACCGTGTCCGGGTGTGGCCTGGACGCGGTGGCCGATGACCTCAAAAGGCGCGAGCATACAAAACGGAAATGGAAAGGCTCCGGCCCGGAGCGCACACGCGCCACAGGCCGGAAACCAACAGTTAGAAACCCCAACAGGGGAACGCCACGCAGGGCTGAAATAAGGAGTCTGGAAGGAACTGACAAGTATCGCCGGACGCTCTCTGGCGTCCAATGGCTGGCTTCAAAGCCGTTCACTGCTCCAATGGTTGGACGATGCCACAGGCGGCGGAATCCGTCAAGCGGGAAAAATCAGGCCGCTTTGGAATGCTTTTCCACCATCGCCTCGACGACCTCGACAATTTTTTCCTGTTGACGGCGGGGCAGCTTGGCGGCGGACTCAAAAACCAGTTGCAAACGGCCCTTGGCGGCTTGGCGTTTGGGTTTGGGCGGGGTGACGCCAAGCAGCACGTCCACGCTCACGCCCAGGGCATCTGCGAGCTTAGGCAGCACTTCGCCACGCGGCGGTTTATCCCACCGCTCCCAAAAAGCGATGTTTGACTGATGGACGCCGAGCTTGGCGGCCAGTTGCTGTTGCGTCAGTCCGGCGTTCTCGCGCAACACGGCGAGATGCTGGCCGTAGGCTGGACGCTCTCGTTGAGCAGGTCTTCCCATACGAAGCAACCCTAAACCATTATCTAATAAAAACGCTTGCACGTTACTAGCATATTAGTAACATGCGGCCATGAAAACAAGTTCAAAATCGGGCTTGACGGGTTCCGCCAGGAAAGCGGTTCGCACCATGAAAAAGTTCCGGCGACCGCTGGACGTGTTCGACTCCGAAGTGCTGCAATGCACATTCGGCCAGTATCCCTGGGATGATTGGGAACGGGATGCGCTGGCGGCGGGTGTGCCCAAGGACTTGGCGGGTTTGGGGCGTCTGCTCGTGCGCGAAGCCTATCAGCACGGATGGGACGACCGCTTGAAATCCCTGTGCGGCTGGTATGACCGGGGCAGGCGCATGATACGGCTGGCCTTGCGCTCGCCCAAGACCGCCGGGAAACGCTGGCAGCGGCTGCTCGACACGGACGGCGGGCGGGGCGAGTACGACGAGAAAACCGGGCAGTGGGTTTCGTGTTATTGACGTTATGCCCTGGCGCATCCCCGAAACCGACATTGACCAGGTCAAGCGGCAGACCGATTTGCTGGCCCTGGTGAGAAGCCGCGGCATCGAGTTGCAGAAGCACGGCGCGAAAGACTTTGTGGGCTGCTGCCCGTTCCACAACGACCAGGACAAGCCCAACTTCATTGTGACGCCGGACAAGGGGCTGTTTCACTGCATGGCGTGCGGCAAGGCGGGCAACGCCATCCAGTTTGTGCAGCAGCACGACGGGGTCAGCTTCCGCCACGCCTACGAACTGTTGCGGCAGAAAAGCCCGGCGGTGTTCGCGGCGCGACCGATGCGGCAGAAGTGCAGCGTGATGAAGATGCCCTGCCCGCTGGAGGCGGAGGCGGACGACGCGGCGCTGTTCGCCCAGGTGTCGGCTTACTATCACCGGCGGCTCAAGGAGATGCCCACGGCGCTGGCCTATCTGGCCGGGCGGGGATTGGAGTCCGAGGAGATGCTGAACCATTTTCAAATCGGCTTTGCCGACCGGACATTGGGCCTGAGCATGGCGGACAAGAACCGCCCGGAGGGGGCCAGGTTGCGCTCGCGGCTGACGCGGCTTGGCTTGTGGCGGGAAAGCGGGCACGAGCATTTTAACGGGTGCGTGGTCGTGCCCTTTCACGACGAGGCGGGCAACGTGGTCAGCTTCTACGGACGGCGGGTGCAGAAAGGCTATGTCAAACATCTTTATCCGCCCGGCCCGCATCGCGGCTTGTTCAACCGGCCAGCTTTGAGTCAAACCGAACTCATCCTGTGCGAGGCGGTGCTGGACGCGCTGACGTTTTGGGCCAACGGCTTTCGCAACGTGACGTGTTTGTTTGGCACCGAGGGCTTCACCGGGGAACTTTGGGAGGCGGTCAGGAAAGTTCAGCGCGTCCGCATAGCATACGACGCGGACGACGCCGGCGAGCGGGCGGCGCAACGGGACGCGGAGCGGTTCAAGGCGCACGGCATCGAGGTTTACCGGGTGAGGTTCCCGCACGGCATGGACGCCAACGAATACGCCTGCAAGGTCAAACCGGCGGGCAAGTCGCTGGCCTTGCTGCTCAACGCGGCGCAGTGGGCGGGGAACGCGGAGCCATCCCATCCCGTTGCGCCGGAACCGCCCTTGTTGCCGGAGGCTGCAAGCGTTCCTGTCAATGCCGCGCCCGCCCCCTCTCTTTCTTTAGCTGCTTCTGTTAGCGGCTCAGAAGAAGGCGCGGCTAAAAAGGAAAAAGCGGAAGCTGTGCCGCCGCCCGCGAACGCGGTTCCCGCCGTCGTGTCAATCATAACGCCACCCTGCTTGCAGCCACGCGGCGACGGCTGGTTCCTCGACTTGGAAGGCCGCGAATACCGGGTGGGCGGTTTGGAGAAAACCCTTGGCACCGACGCGCTTAAAGTCGCCTTGCGCTTGCGCGTGACCACTCCCGGCGCGGATTTGTTTCATCTGGACCAACTGGACTTGTGCCGGGACATGGAACGCCGCCGCTTCATCGAACGCGCCGCCGAGGAAACCGGGTTGACGGCGGACTTGCTCAAGCGGGACATGGGAAAAGTTTTGCTCGCGGTGGAGCGGGCGCAAATCGAACTGGCCCGGCCCGCCGAAAGCATGGCCCCGGCCGTCATCCTTTCCCCGGAGGAACGGGAGGCGGCGCTGCAATGGCTGCGAGCCCCCAACCTCTTGGAACGGTTGCGCCAGGCGTTCCATCAGGCGGGCATCATCGGCGAGGAAACCGGCACGCTCGTTGCGTATCTGGCCTGTGTCTCGCGCAAGCTGGAAAGGCCGCTGGCCGTCATCATCCAGAGCGCGAGCGCGGCGGGCAAGACCACGCTGATGGACGCGGTGTTGAACTTCTTCCCGGAGGAGGAAAGAGTCAAGTATAGCGCGATGACCGGCCAGAGCCTTTACTATCTCGGTGAAACCAGCTTGAAGCACAAAATCCTTGCCGTGGTTGAGGAAGCCGGGGCCGAGAAGGCGAGCTACGCCTTGAAGCTCCTGCAAAGCGAGGGGGAGTTGACCATTGCCAGCACCGGCAAAGACCCGGCCACCGGCAAGATGGTCACGCAGGAATACCACGTCGAGGGGCCGGTCATGATCTTTTTGACCACGACCGCCATTGACCTGGATGAGGAGTTGCAGAACCGCTGTTTGACGCTGACGGTGGACGAGAGCGCCGAGCAGACCGGGCGCATCCACCAGGTGCAGCGGGAGCGGCGCACACTGGCGGGACTCATGGCCAGGGAGGAGCGCAAAGCCCTTTTGAAAACGCTGCGCGACGCGCAACGGCTTTTGCAGCCGGTCGAAGTCATCAATCCTTACGCGCCCGCGTTGACCTTCACCACCGGGCGCACCCGCAACCGGCGCGACCACGAAAAATACTTGACTCTGATTGACGCCATCGCGCTCTTGCACCAGCACCAGCGGAAACGCGGCCAGCACAGCGTCAGCGGGCGCACGTTGGAATTTATCGAAGTCACCCTGGACGACATTGCTTTGGCCAACCAGCTTGCGCCGGAAGTGTTGGGCCGTTCCCTGGACGAGTTGCCGCCGCAGACCCGCCGTTTGCTTGGCTGCATCCGCGAACTTGTCAAGAACAAACGCAAAGCTGGTGGCCGTGCGCCAGCACCCAACTTTAGCCGCCGTGAGTTGCGGGAGGTGTGCGGCTGGAGTTTAACCCAGGTCAGCGTCCATCTGGCAAGACTGGTGGCCCTTGAATACCTTGCCATCCGTCACGGACGTTTGGGCAGCGCGTTCGTTTATGAAATCCTCTCCGATCTGGACGCGCCAGAAGCCGTCATGCATATCGGTTTGATTGACGCGGCCAAACTCCGGCATGACTACAAAACCAACCTCACGGCTTTTGAAGGGGGGGTGACGGGGCCAAACGGCCAGCTAACGGGGGGTGTCCAAACCGGGCCGACACCCCTTGCGCCCGTTGAGCGCCAGGCACTTGCCCCAAGGGGTGACGGGGTGACGGAATCTCGAATCAGGACGGGCGAACCGACCGCCAGCGTCGTAACTGAATCATGAACAAAGCCAGAGGCATGGCGCGGGCCGAACAACTGGCCCGCCATTCGAGAAAACACGGCGGCCAGGCGCCGCATCCCGACCTGTTTGAGGACGCCGCGCCCGACGCGCTGGCGTATTGGCGCAAGCCGTATCTGGAGGGGCTGGCCGCCCGCAACTTCTCCCCCGGCACCCTGCACACCCGGCGCGACGCGGTGAACTTCTTTTTGGCCTGGGCGGTCGAACGCGATCTGCGCCGGGCCGAGCAGATCAGCCGCCCCATCCTGGAAGCCTATCAACGCTGGATGTGGCGTTACACCAAACCCAACGGCAAACGTTTGGGCTGGCGCACCCAGGCTTTGCGCCTGAGCGGCCTCAAGGACTTCTTTCGCTGGCTGACCCGGCAAAACGTGCTCGTTCACAACCCGGCCAGCGAAATCCAACTGCCCCTGCCTGAAAAGCGGCTGCCCCACGACGTGCCGACGCGGGCCGAAGTCGAGCGGTTGCTGGCCGTGCCGGACGTGAGCGACCCGCTGGGCGTGCGCGACCGGGCCATGCTGGAACTCTTTTATTCCACCGGCATCCGGCGCTTTGAACTGTGCGGCCTGGAGTTGTCCAACCTCAACACCGAGCGCCAAACCCTTCATGTCCGGGGCAAAGGCAAGAAAGACCGCGTCGTGCCGGTGGGCGAACGCGCCCTGTTCTGGCTGGAACGTTACCTGCGGGAAGTGCGCCCGCGCCTGTGCCAGGACACTCACACGCAGGCATTCTTTTTGACGGCCTACGGCCAGGCGTTCAATCCTGATGTTGTTTCACGCATGGTCGCCCACTGGCTGCGCCAGGCGGGGTTGAAACGCCAAGGGTGCTGCCATGTGCTGCGCCATGCCTGCGCCACGCACATGCTGGAAAACGGGGCCGACATTCGCTACATCCAGCAGTTGCTGGGGCACGAGTTGCTGGACACCACGGCCATTTACACCCAAGTCTCGATTAAACAGTTGCAGGAAGTTCACGCCCGCTGCCATCCAGGGGCGAAGCTGTCCCCCGCCCCGGAAGCGGCCCAGGAACCGCCCGCAAATCCGGCTTCCCATCCGCCCGCAAAGGAGTAGTCTTGCCGGGTGGTTCAAACCGACCAGAGCCCTTTGACCTTTTTAGCCGCTGCCCGGCAGTCAGCCGCCGGGGCTGTTTTACCCTGCCGGGAAGGAGGCGGCTGGCGGCTCAAAACTCGCGTCGGGGGTTCGCGCTGTTGCGGCAGGGTGCAGCGCCGTGGACGCCGTCGCCAAGCCCTTGGAGCGGCAACGGGTTGCAAAGGACGCGGCTGCAAAAGCGCATCAGGTCAGCACTACGGCGTCCAAACCGACCCGAACGGTCTGCTCTTCATGCGCGCCAGATATTACAATCCATATATTTCGCGATTTTTAAACCCGGACCCGTCTGCATTCGGGGGAGGTCTGAATTTTTATCTGTTTTGCAATGGAAATCCAATCAGTGAGACAGACCCGTTTGGGTTGTGTGCGGTGGGTGACAACAACGCCTTCTCGTGGGTTAATCCACTGGTCAACGATCTCAATTCGCGATATCGGAATGACTTGCCTACGGGGCTGAATTGGTTATATAATGCTAGCGCGACGGCTAACGCCGGATTGAGCTATCTCAAGAATGGGATTCAGAGTTTGGGTGATCTAACCCCTCTTGCAATGCTTCCGGGCTTCGGTATTATTTCGGAAGCCGAAGCCGCAGAGGAATCAGCTACACTTCCGGAGGGTAGTTTTTCGATAGCCGATTGGGTCGGTTATCCGGCAAACCTCCCCAAACCGACCGGGCCGTTTAGACTTTTGGAAGGTGCAGAGTACGATGTGGCCAGAGGAGAGGCGAATAGCGCCAATGCAGCAATCCATGAAGCCGACCCGTCCCTGAATGGTCTGCAACTTCACGAGATACAACCGGTGAAGTTCGGCGGCAGCCCTACTGACCCATTGAACAAAATCCCGCTGACACCGCAGCAGCACATACCGGCAACGACTTGGTGGAATCAACTACTGCGTGACATAACACCATGAATCCTTCGGACAAATATCGACTGCTTGCGAAATTTAGCGGCAATCCCCCATCGGATGCCGTTGCGATTCGGCAGTTTGAAACGGAATCGGGCTTTCGCTTACCGGATGACTACGAGAGCTTCTTGAGACAAACGAACGGCGGTCAAGGATTTGTTGGAAACGCATACCTCATCCTCTGGCGCATGGAGGAGTTGCTTGAGATGAACAAAGCCTATCAGGTCGCCGACTATGCTCCAGGATTATTTCTGTTTGGTTCCGACGGCGGAGGCGAAGCCTTTGCTTTCGACACGCGATCCGATACTAAGCCAATCGTCTCCGTTCCGTTTGTCGGAATGGAGTTAAAGTTGGCTCGCCCGGTTGCGCCGGATTTCAAAATGTTCTTAGAGGAACTGTTGAAGTCTTGACTAATGCCAGCATCGAACGACATCCGCAGAAGGCGACCTCAAGACTGTGCGAGCAAAGAAATCTTTGAAATCCAGCCGGTTATCTTGGGCGGGAATCCGACAGACCGGGCAAACAAAGCAATTCTGACGCGACAACAACACATCGAAGCGGTGCGGTACTGGAATAAAGTCATTCGAGACCTCCACAACACGCAAAATCATTAGTGTCCCCATCAAGGTGAGCGGCAACCAATAGCAGGCTTTGGGCCAACTTTTCTTATGACGGTGCCAAACATAGCTTCTTGGAGTTCGCGGCCTTGCAACAACGGCAGGTGCGCCTTCTCATATATTCATGCGAACGCCTCAAAACACGGGCTACCCAAATCCAGCCCCGAAAGCTTTCGGGGCCAGTGCCGTCCAGGTCAACCAAGGGCTTTCCGGCGCTGATCACCGCCGGTTCCGTGCCAACCGAGTTAGAGGCGCGACTGCATCCGGCTCTGGCATCATGTTGCGGGATTGCAATGGCTTGGGCAATGCGTTGATCCTGGCTCCAAAATTATTGCTGCTGGATGAACCGTCGCTGGGTCTTGCCCCGCCCCTGGTTTCGCAGGCGCTGGGCAGGATTCAGCAGATCAGCGAGGATGCAGGCATGACCGTCGTCATTGTGGAACAGAAGGTTCGTGAGGTCTTGAAGATTGCCCGGCGGGTGTATGTCCTGCGGATGGGGCGGATTTCCTTTGCCGGGCCGGCGGATGCCCTGGGCGATGATGCGAAGCTGCGCGAAGTGTATTTGTAGGCGGATAACCTTGCAGAACCTTACATCTGTGAGGCTGGGCAAATCCGGAAAACATGCCATAATGAGGCATGTTTCCGTTGCGGGCCAAACTTGGTTCCCAAAAAACTGGCGGCGCAGGAGGACGGCGGCCTTTGGATGATGCCCCGCAGGGTTTGCCTCAACATGCGTGGCGTATGGGATTGAAACTGACAGTTCTTTTTGCGGTTGCTTTCGTCGCTTTTCACCCTTCGGCGCAGGCAGGCACCAATTACCTGGCCGCGGCGGACTTTTCATTTTTGTCGTATTTCGAATCGAAGGGCGTTGTGTATAAGGATGGCGGGGTGGTCACGGATGGATTCCAAATTCTCAAGAACCACGGCATTAATTGCGTGCGCCTGCGCCTGTTCACCAGCAGCCAGGCCCAGGCGGCGACGAATGCTTACAACTACATCAATAATACCAATTATACCGTGCCGCTGGCGGTGCGGGTCAAAAATGCCGGCCTGCTGTTCTCGCTGGATTTTCATTACTCCGACACCTGGGCTGACCCCGGCCATCAAGCCATGCCCGCCGCCTGGTCAAATCTGAACTTTGCCCAACTGGTGCAGCAGATGCACACCTACAACAGCAACACCATTGCCACATTTGCGGCGGCGGGAGCGATGCCGGATTATGTGCAGGTTGGAAATGAAATCACCTCCGGCATGTTGTGGCCCTATGGCGGACCCCTTTCGGGCAACGGCGGCACGAACTGGTCGCAGCTTGGCCAGTTGATGAAAGCGGCGATTCAGGGAATCCAGGACGCTTCGAGCGCCGCCGGCAAACCCATGCCCCAGATCATTGTTCATATTTCCAGCGGCGGAGATTGGGGCACCACCGAGTGGTTTTTTGACAATCTGGAATCGAATGGAGTTCCTTTTGACATCATTGGCGAGAGTTATTACCCGTTTTACCAAGGCTCCCTGGCCGCGTTGGGCACCTGCCTGAGCAATGCGGCCAATACATTTGACAAACCCATCATTGTCGCTGAGACCGCTTTTCCCTGGACCAACACCTGCCCCGCCGCCTGGTTAAACGGTCTTTATGTTACGAATACTTCATATCTCCCCACCGAAAGCGGCCAGGTCAGTTTTTTAGAGGCAGAGAACCAGGTCGTGAACAGTGTGCCCAACGGGCTTGCGGTTGGTGTCTTTTATTGGGGGGGAGAGTATCAGGCGGTGTCGGGCGTCAACGAGGCCGGTTTCAATACGGCATCGTTTTTTGATGCGGGGGGCAACCTCTTGCCGTCTCTCAACGCCTTTGTCGCGTCCGCTCCGTCGGCGCCGCCGCAGCCCGCGCACCTGTATCAAGAGGATTTTGGCGCCACAGCGGAAGAGGGACTCACTATGGCTGAAGTTGGCTGGAATCAAGTTCTTGCTTCGGGGGAGTATGGCGGCATATACGTGCAGGCCAATGCGGTGGACGTCAATACCGGCCAGTCTTTGCCCGCCTCGGCGGTTTACTTTGGAGGCAGCAGTTCGGGAACCGGGATTTTTTACACCACCAACGGAGCCGGCAGCGGAACCTCCGGCCACTCTGCATTCACCAGTATTGATCCAACCCTTTACTCGAACCTGACTTTTTCCGTGGAGGCCCAGCAGAGTTACCAGGGCGCCAATGTCTCTTCCTATTTTGCGGTTCAGGTCGGGGGGGCATGGTATGTGTCAACCAACCAAATGACCGCCTATGTGGAAAGCGCTGCCAGCGCCAATTTTTCGCTGGGCAGCCTGGTTTATAATCCCATTGCGTCCAGTTGGACCAATCTGACGATAGGCAGCAGTTCCGTCACCCTGGGTCAGAGAGCGTCAACCAATTTGTCCGGCCCGATCACCGGCATTGGGATTGTGGTCAAGGTCGCTTCTGGCGGCGGCAGTTGGGATTACAACGATCTTTTGATCAGGGCAACTGCGCCGCATATCGTGTCGCAGCCCACGAACCTGTCGGTGGCCCTGGGCGGCACAACGAATCTCGCAGTGGGAGCGACCGGCGCCCCAACGCTGCTTTATCAGTGGCAGTTCAACAACACCAATGTGGCGGGCGCCACAAACTCCGCCGTTGTTCTTGGCAATGTCCAGGCTTCCAATGCCGGCTCCTACCGGGTGGTGTTGAGCAATACTTACGGGGCCGTCACCAGTGCCGTCGCCCTGCTTGGCGTGACCGGGGTGCCGGCGTCGTTTTTCTCCGGTCCGGGCGGCCTCCAGTTCAGCAACGGGCAATTCCTGTTCTCATTGACTGGGTTGACTGGCCAGGGGGCGGTGGTGATCGACGGCTCGACGAACCTGGTCCAGTGGATTCCCATTTTCACCAACCCCTCGGCTTTCGGCGCGGCCACGATCATTGATTCCAACGCGAGCAATTTTCAGTGGCGTTATTACCGCGCCATGACGCCCTCCACGCCGTAGAGCGCCCCCAGGCTCCCCGGGTCACCCAATGTGTGCCGCGCAGAAATGTTGCTGCAGGATAAGCATCACGGCGCCTCTCAGGCGCGGCTGCGTGGCCGGGTCGGTGGGCACGATGCGCGGGGTGTTGATCCCGTGGCAGTGTCGTTTCAGCACGTCGTTGATGATCGGCGCCACGCGATTCCACGCAGCGGTCACGTCGCCCACGATGACTATGATCTCGGGCGAGCATCCACTGGCCAGCATCGCCAGGCCGACGCCGAGGTAATGCGCCATCCGATCCAACGCCTGGCCGGCCTTGGGGTCGCCTTGCGCGGCGAGGGCGAGGAGATCGGAGAAGGAAATGCTGGATGAGCGTTGTGCGCCAGGCAGTTTCTCGCCTGCGGATTGGTGGTAATAATTGACGACCGCGGTGTTCGAGGCGAACATTTCCCAACAGCCGCGGTTGCCGCAGTTACAGAGCGGCCCGTTCTCATCGAGCGAGACGTGGCCGAATTCTCCGGCGCAACCCGTCGGCCCGCGCAGCAACTGGCCGTTGGCGATGATGCCCACACCGATGCCCTCGGACACGGTGACGGCCAGCAAATCGCGCACACTGTCCGGATGCCGTCCGGCCCACAGTTCGGCCAGGGCGCAGGCATTGGCGGCGTTTTCGAGCACGACGGGCAGGCCGGTGGCGTTCTCCAGCGGCGGTTTCAAATCCAGATCGCGCCATTCCAGGTTCGGGGCGAAAGTCAGTTTTTGTGAGCGCGAATCCACGCGGCCAGGCAGGCTGACGCCGATGCCATCGAGGGCCATGTCCGGGTGCGTTGTAATCAAGGTCTGGACGCACTCGCACAATTGAGCGGTGAATTGGCTGGAGGTCCCGGTTGTCGGCAAAGAAGTCTGTGAGATGAAGCTCAGGTCAGTCCCGGCCAGGGCGATGGTGGTGGTGGTCGCTTGCACGGTAATGCCGACCACACCGATGCGTTTGGGATTCAGCATCAGAAAGGTTGGCTTGCGTCCGCGCGGCAACTGGCCGATCGCTCCCTCCAAAACCCACTGCTCGGCGATCAATTGGTCGGCGATGGCGGAAATGGTGCTGCGCTGCAGGCCCGAATGGCGCGCCAGCTCGGCGCGCGAAATGGGCTGCCGCTGGCGGACCAGATTCAGGACGATGCGGCGATTGATGTCGCGCGCGGTCCGGCTGGTGGCGCTTTTGAAATTGTCAAAATCGATTTTCTTCACGAATGACTTTCCTTGTGCCGGGCAGTCACGGAACCAAACCGGCGCGCAGGAGGCGAAGCCACTTTGACACGAAGCCGATGGCGCGGCAAGCGCAAAGAGGGCAACGCCGGCATGTTTGACAACCTGCCGCACCTCGGCTAGTTTGCAGGGTTGCTATGAACGCCGCCGCCGATACTCAGCCCGTTGTGACGTTGACTGAAAGCGCCGCCTGCGAAATCAAGGCCAAACTGGCCGCCGATCCGCAGGGGGCCGGCAAGGGTTTGCGCCTGTATGTCGAGCAAGGCGGTTGCTCCGGCATGCAATACGGCATGGTTTTCGACGAAAAGCGTCCGGATGATTTCGAGGCCGCGCTTTTTGGAGTGTCGGTTTGGGTGGATGCTTTCAGCGCGAATTATCTTCGCGGTTCGGTGGTGGATTTTTCGGACGCTCTGACGGGCGGCGGTTTTAAAATCACCAATCCACAGGCCGCGCACAGTTGCGGCTGCGGAAAGTCGTTTGAAACGGCGCCTGCGGAAAAGCTGTCCCGGTGAAATTGCCGCCAGGGATATGGCGCAAGACGACTCAAAGAAAGGAAAGGAATGGGAATGAAGTCAATCATGGAAAGTGCGGACGCGGCCGTTGGAGGACATACCGCCACGCCATCTTTGTCCAGGGAAGGACCCGTGGTGATAGTGGATGACGATTCATACGATGCGGTGCTGTCGGAAGGGGTCATTCACGAACTGCAGCCCAGGTTTCCGGTGCAAATCCTGACTTCCGGCGAGGATTTGGTGGCCTATTTGCAGGGGGATGACCTTTACCGCGACCGGAACCGATATCCTTTGCCGGGCTTGGTTCTGCTGGATTTGAAGATGCCGAAAATGGATGGGTTCGCGGTGTTGGAATGGCTCAAAGGCCACCCGGAGCACGCGGAAGTCCCGATTGTGGTGCTCAGTGGCTTTGCCGATATGGTGGAGCAGGTCACCCGGGCCTACGGCCAGGGCGCGCACGCTTTCCTAACCAAGCCGGTTCAACTGCGGGACATCCAAAGCATTCTTTCACTTTTGAAGATTTCCATTTAGAAGTTCGACGGAATGGCCCCGAAAGGCTAGTCTCCGCCCGTGGTCTTCATCTTCAAACCGGGCCGCCTGCGGCTTGTCGCGCTGTTGTGGCTGTTGCCAACAGCCCTGGCTGGAGCGCAGATTTTTCGCGTGGCCACTTTCAACATCGAGAATTATCTGGATGCTCCTTCCGGCAACCGCCCGGCCAAATCCCGCGAAGCCAGGGCCGGGGTTCGCGAGAGCATCCTGGCCATCAAGCCCGACGTGATCGCCTTGGAAGAGGTCGGTTCGACCAATGCCCTCCTCGAATTGCAATCGGCCTTGAAGGCGGCCGGTTTGGATTTGCCCTGTTGGGACCAGGTCGCCGGATACGATACCAACATTCACGTCTCCGTTCTGGGCCGGTTTCCCATCATTGCCCGGCGCCCGCACACCAATGAAAGCTTTCTGCTGGAAGGCCGCCGCTTTCAGGTCAGCCGCGGATTTGCCGAAATGGATATCCAGGTCAATCCAAAGTTTAAATTCACCTTGATTGCGGCCCATCTGAAATCGCGCCGCCCCGACCCCGCCGCGGACGAGGAAGAATGGCGCTACGAAGAGGCGGTGGCCTTGCGGCGGGTGATTGACGCCCGGCTGGCCGATGATCCGGGGCAAAAACTGGTCGTTCTGGGAGATTTCAACGATGTCAAAGATTCCAAACCCTTGCGCACGATCATGGGCCGCGGACGCACCCGTTTGTTTGACACCCGCCCCGCCGAACGCAACGGCGACGATCCGGCCCATGCCGGCAAAGGCCACGCATCGCGCAACATCACCTGGACGCATTACTACGCCACGGAGGATGTCTATAGCCGCATGGATTATATTCTGCTCAGTCATGGCATGGAGCGGCAATGGCTCGGCGCGGAGACTTACGTGCTCAGTTCGCCGAATTGGGGCCTGGCTTCAGATCATCGGCCCCTGGTAGCCGGCTTTACCGCCGAGGATCAATGACGGTTTGCGGAACTCTTGCAGCAATTTCGCCCTTGCAAAAAGGATGAACCGTGCAACAGGTTCTTCGCCGTTTTCAATAGAGTTTCATTAAAAGCCTTCTTTGGCGCCAAATTGGAGCGGCCAGCCGGAGCGAAGTAGCGTAGCGCATGGCTGAAGTGACTGGGATTCTGCCCCCCCACCCCCCCGCTACAGTGCTACAAACGTTGATTATCAATGAGTTAGGGTGCAACAAGGGTGCCACAATCTGGCTTATTTGTAGCACCTGTAGCACCCTGGCATCAAACCCACCGCGTCCGTTCATGGCAAGGGCGGCGTGGAGGCCAGAATCCAGGCGACACTGGCCGCATTTCTATTTCTCTGAGAACAGCGAGGAACCCAACACGAGATGTTACAGAGTTGCAACATGTTGCATTTCGCCATTCGCTGCCTCGTGAAGAGCTGTATAAAATGAGCCATCTGAAAGGGAACGGCAGAAACATGGGGGTGGAAATTATGAAGAATCGCACTGAGGGCATTTTCGCGTTGGTCGCATGGTTCACCGATCTGGAAATCAAGGGCAAAAAAAACACTGCAATCCGGGCGCGGGGCGTTTATTGTTCTGACGCAGGATATGGATAAAGTGCTCTTAATTGATGATGAGGCGGATGTGCAGTATTCCTTCCGCCGCATCTTTGACCAGGCGGACATCGAATTGACCACGGCCAACAGCGGGGAGGAGGGGTTGAAAATTCTTCCGCGACTCAAACCGGACCTGGTCATTATGGATGTGCGCATGGGCGGGATGAGCGGGTTGGAAACGCTGCGGCGTTTGCGCCAGGTGGATGCCAAACAAATGGTCATCATGATGACGGCTTACGGGACGACGCAAACCGCCATCGAAGCCATGAAATTGGGCGCCTACGATTACCTGCTCAAGCCGTTCGATGTTCCCCGGCTCAAACAAATCGTGCTCAACGCGCTGAAGGCGGCGCGCGATATGCGGCAGGTGGTTTCGTATCAACCGCTGCTGGAATCGGAAGACTATGACCAGGGGATCATCGGCCGCAGCGAACCGATGCAGGAGGTGTTTAAAGTCATCGGCCAATTGGCGGCGAGCGATGCCACCGCCTTGATCACCGGGGAAAGCGGGACGGGCAAGGAGTTGGTCGCCCGGGCCATTTACCATCACAGCAAACGCAGTGAATCGACCTTTCTGGCCATCAACTGCGCCGCCATACCGGAGAACCTGCTGGAAAGCGAATTGTTCGGACATGAAAAGGGCGCGTTCACCGGCGCCGCCGCCCAGCGCATCGGGAAATTCGAGCAGTGCGACGGCGGCACGATTTTTCTGGATGAGATTGGAGACATGTCGCTGGCCACCCAGGCGAAAATCCTGCGGGTGCTCCAGTCCGGTTCGTTCGAGCGGGTGGGCGGCAATCAAACCATCAAGGTCGATGCGCGGGTCATCGCCGCCACGCACAAGCGCCTCGAACAAGCGGTGGCGGCGCGCGAGTTTCGGGAGGATTTGTTTTACCGGCTCAACGTGGTGCGCATCCACATTCCGCCCTTGCGGGAGCGGCGGGATGACATTGCGCTGCTCATCAACTATTTTCTGAAAAAGTTTGCCCAGGCGCAGAACCGTCCGCCGAAATCCATTCTGCCGTCGGCGGTGGAGATGCTGGAGCGGTTCCAGTGGCCGGGCAACGTGCGCGAGTTGGAGAATGTCATGCAGCGGGCCATGGTCATGGCCAAGGGCGACGTGATCCTGCCCGGCGATTTGCCGGCGCTGATTTCCAGCGGGGTTTCTCCCGCCGCCGAACGAACGTCCGCTCCCGCGGGCGCGCCCGGCCCCGCCCCGGCCGGGGAGAAGGCGTCGGACCCGGCGGCCCTGAGCCGGATGCTGTTTCAATGGGCGCGGGAGCAGGAGAACCTGAAGATCCTTCCGGCCGTGGAACGCGAATTGATCATTCAAGCCCTGTTGGAAACCAAGGGCAATCAGGTGCAGGCGGCCAAACTGCTGGGCGTCACCCGGGCCACATTGCGCAAACGCGTCGAGAAATTCCAAATCAAACAGGCGCTGGCCATTCAGTAAATCTCAAATTTGAAATCTCAAATTTGAAATCACCCCGCGCCCGCCTATTGCACCAGGGCGCGGTAGAATTGCGCCTTGCCCTTCGCATTGGTGTCAATCCACTGCATGGTTTGGCCGTTGCCCAAAATACTGCTGGCCCGCGTTGTCCAGTTTCCCGGGGAGATGCTGGAAGAGGATTGTATGGTGTAATGCTTATTGACGACAGACGGCCATTGCAGGGTGAAGCTTGACGGGGAGAATGAGCCGCCCGGCAGAAACTGAAAAACAGAGGCTGGGTCGTTCGGATTTGTTCCGGCCACATATTCCTCCCAGTTGGAAGCGCCATCGCCGTCCGGATCGTCATTGGGGGCGGACGGCGCATTGGTGGAAACCGTGCCAAACCAAAGCAGGCGCCAGGAATCGGGGATGCCGTCGTTCCGACTGGAGCCGCTGCGATCGCCGACGGTAATCAAGCCGTCCTGCACGGTCGCATGAAAGAGTGCGAGGCCATTGGGCGAGGCGGAAAAATGATCGAAGTGGACGAGGTAGGCGGAGTTGGAGGTTACATTCGACGGCAGTGTGATGAAATTGGTGCCGATGATGCCGGTTCCGACGATGCCAGTGCTGGTGGAGTTCAGCCAGACGGCGGCAAAATCATTGGCGCCCTGCGCAGCGCTGCTGAACATTGTGCCAAGATTGGTGTTGGCGGAAAAGCTAATCGCATCGGTAATCGGGGGAGAGCCGTCCAATGGATCGATTTCGACATGGAGCATCATGACGGTAATCGGAAGAGTATCAGCCGCCAAAACCCGGACGGGCACTTGGACCGTGCCGCCAGATTGTTGTACCTGGTCCGCGGCGACGGTGATGTAACGGGGGCCGGAGGGAACAAGCTGGGGCGCCGCGGCAGGGACGGCTGAATGGAATGGCCTGGCCAGCGTATTTGAAACCTGGACGAACGTCCTGGCCCCATTGGTCCAATAACGGGCATACCAATTCAAAGTATAGTCCAACGAACGGCGGTAAGTCACATAAACGTCGTCAACCGCCAATACACCGTCTCCGGATGTGATGGAATTAATAGTGGCGTCGTTTCCCTTGTAATAATTATTGTCAGTTCCATCGCTCGAATCCATGGCGTCGAAGTAGTCACTGCCCGCCGGGGGCGTGTTCAGGCCGTAGATCGCGGACTGAAACGTTTCAGTGACATCATCACTCATTAAATTGGTATCGCCAAAGTCGCCGGCGTTAAACCAGCGGAATGGGGAAACGTCTCCCACCAGGTATTGTGCCGAGCCGACAGTGACGGTCTTTAAGGAATTAACGGCTCCATACCCCAAAGAGCCGTTGGTGACGGTCAGAATGGTAACGTTACTCGCAATTCCGTCTGAGGTGGCCGAAGGACTGCCGATCTGAATTTGGTAGGTCTGGCCCACCTTGGCGGCGGCCGGCACGACGAACGAATAGCCGCCCACAATGACCTCACCGTCGCTGTAGGTAAATATCGTGTCATGGGCCATGGTATAAGTGAGCAAGTTCTGCGCAGTTGTATCATACAAGTTCGTTTTCCCCGCCCGTTCGAGCCAGCCCACGCCAAGCAAGCCCACGCTCTGATTCGTAAAGAGCAAATTCGTAAACCCGGCGCCGGAGAACATGGCCGGGGGGATAATGATAAGGAGCTTGGGATCAAGGGGATCCGGCTTCCAGAGCATGGACTGGAAGGTGAAATTCCCGCCCACGGAAGGCGCTGTCACATTCGTGATTGACACGTTGAATTGCAGGGAATCCATGATCTGGGCCGACGGAATAAGGGTCATTGTTATCGGAGCATAGAAACGGTCTCCGGCGGCGGCAATAAATTCGCTGGACGCCTCACCGGACGCAAAACCAAAAGTGATTTGATCCGTGAAAAAATCGTTCGTTGTATATTGCGCGGTGACAATTCCGCTTGGGGCGAAAACTGCGGTGGAGTTTGAAGTGAACGCCTGCACGGTCAGCGTTGTATTACTGGCAGGGACGAAGGATATAAGTTGGCCGGAGGTTATACCCTGGGTCGCCGAGGGGGGCAACGTATTGGAGGCGCCGGGCACCGGGTTTGAACCGTCCAGCGTGTACCACATTTGGGCGTTAGTGGTAACATCGACCAGAGCCACGGCCTCGGCATTTCCGCCGATAATGTTCGGATTGGCCGTGACATACTGAATTTGGACACTGACAGCGGCACTGGAGGGGCGGCCCGTGGCCTCGCTGATGGTCTCCAAAGTCAGGGCCGGTATGACGGGAAGATTCAAAAGATGAACCTCCGAAGGCAGTTGTTGCCCGACATCGACCCCGGTGAAAGGCGATACATGCGCCGTGTTTGTGCCTGGAGGTGGAATCAGAGAACCCGTCGCGCCGTAGCTCATATAAGTTTCCACGGTGGGGTCCAATTGTTCAATGGCCAGGAAGGGGACGTTGTTGAATATGGAGATCTGCTGGGTAATCGGATTGAACAGCGCGCTTGGAATGGTGCCGACCAAAGGAAAGGTCACATACCCAATGACCGGGGTCGGAACGGGCACCGGCGGCGGCGGCGGTTGGGTGGGTTGCAAGACGCGCAAAGCGCTGTTGCCTGAGTCCACCACGTAATACCCCGAGTCAGTCGCGTCGATGCACAGGCCGTAGGGATGGAAGAACTCGGACGAGCCAAGTGATCCATCGACAAAACCGGCTGTGTCCGCTATTCCCGCAATGGTTTGGACTGCGTAGCCCGTCACGCCCTCGACATTCGTCAAAAACAGGCTGCGAATGGTGTCATTGATCGTGTCGCTGATCACCAGGATGTTCTTTTGATTGTCCCAAAAAAGTCCGCTGGGCAAGTTGAACTCCGCACTGGTTGCGGTCAGGGAATCGTTGGCGCCATAACTTCCGGTGCCCGCCATGACATGCACGACCCCGTTGCTGATCATGCAAATCTCGTAGTTGCCGGAGTCGGCCACCCAGATGTTGCTGTTGTTGTCCACCGCGACCGCGGACGGGGAATTGAATGGATAACCGACGGCAAGAGTCGAAACCACATTGCCGGGAAAGGACAGCATGCGAATGGCGTTGTTTCCCCAATCGGCGATGTAAAGATTGCCCCCGTTATCGACCGCAATGCCCGCAGGATAGGAGAATTGGGCCGAATTGGCCGGGCCATTGACGAACCCGCCGCCCGTTTGATTGTAAACACCGGCAAGAAATGAGACAGTCCCCACAGGACTCGTGAGCGAAATAAAGCGAAGCACTTGATTGTATTGATCGGCCACAACGAGTCCGCCACGGGCATAGACAATCCCCTGGGGATAATAAAACCGCGCCGCCGCGCCAACGGCATTATTGTATCCAGCGGTTGTCGATCCAGCCAGAACCGACACAGTTCCAGCGCCGGGAACGAACTCCTTAATGCGGTTGTTGTCCGTGTCAGTAATATAAATGTTGCCGTTGGCATCCGCTGCCGCGTAGGAAGGCCCGGACAGGCCGTTGGAAATGGCGGTGGACACATACTGGGCTTGAAGCCGGGCCGCCAGAATAGTCATCGCCACCAGGCCGGCGACAAACAGCCTGCCCGATGGAGAAAGGATCGAACTGTGGATTTTATTATTCATGGCTGTAGGAGGATGCGATAGAATTGCGCATTACCGTTGTATTTGGTTTGGATGAATTGATAGGTGTAGCCATCGCCCGTGTTCGTGTTGATGGCCGCCCAGCTTTTCCCCCCAAGCGCCGGAATGGATTGCAGGATATAAGTCTTGCCCGGCGCCGTCAGCCAGCTCAAGGCAACCCCGCTCGCGCCCTTGGTGGAGAAGCCCGCGCCGCCAAATTGAAAGACGGAGAGGGCGTTGGTCGGGTCTGTGCCGGCCAGAAACTCCTGCCAGTTGGGCGCCCCGTCCCCATCGGCATCCACATTGTCGCCGGCCAGGCTGTTGGTCAGGCTGCCAAAGAAATGCAGCTTCCACTCGTCGGAGGTGATGGACGCCGGTTGCAGCGCGGTCGAGCGCACCCAGGCGTAACCGGGGAAACTTTCCATGGCGTAATCGGTGGTGTCGTCAGGCGCGCCATCGACGCCCGTAAAATGCACGGCATAAGACTGCCCGGCCTGGGCGGTGGGCGGTATTTGAAAACTAATGGTGCCAAGGTAATTGCTGTTTTGCAGCGCCGGGGTGAAATCGCCCAATAGCCAGGGCGCGACAATGTCGTTGGGAGACAGTCCGGAGAACGACAGAGGGCTGGGAATATTACTGGCAGGGTTGAAATAAGCCTGGCCCACCGGAGGCGCGTTGCCAGTTGGAGAAACGATGGCCCGGAATTGAAGGCCCGAAAGGCTGCAGCCGGGCAGGACTTTGGCATGGACCGGAAGATAGCAGGTGCCGCCGGGGAGCAGATTGGTCACCGTGCCCGCGCCAATCGAGGCCTGGCATTGCCAGACCAAGCCGGGCGGGGACTCATTCACAGTCATCGACGCCACGAGGGCTTCTTCGGTGGGAATGGAAACAGGCGGGCCGCCTGGATTCCAGGAGACGTTCGAGGCGAGCAGGACGCCGCCAACGCTCCAATAGCGAAGCCAATTATTTGTATCCAAACCCAGCGACCGCAGCAGGAGGTCATTCCAATCCGCGTAATTAATCACACCGTTGCCACTGTGGGTTGTTGTCTGCGGCAGGACACACATGGCGTTATAGACATCGCTGTTCACGGGCGGAACGCGGATGTTCATGGAAGCATAGATCGCATTATTGACATCGGCGTCATTCAGGACGCCATTGCCAAACTCGCCGGAGTCGTAGCCATTGGCGGGGGAGGAATCTCCCGCGAGATAGGGCAAATTGGCCACAGTCAGGGTTTGGGCGGGCATGGTTCCAATGGGGACCGAGTTGTTAATGCCATCGGAGGTGCCGGAAGGATTGAGAACGTTGAGACTGTAAGTTTGGTTCGCTTGAGCCGAATTGGGAATCTTAAACTGCACCACCACCACCACGGCGTGATTCTGAATGTCCAATCCCGTTCCGCCGCCCTCAGTGAAAACACCCAACCCGTTGGTTGTGGCATTGGTATAAGGAATGGTGTTGAAGGTGATGGGGGCATTGCCCGGAACAGGGCCGACGAACTGGACAAAATCATTCGAAGTTATCGGCAGCAAGCTCAACGACGATATCACGGGAGCCGCCCCATTGGGCGCCACCTCGACGCGGAATTCGAGCGACCTGACTTCGGCATTGCTTTGCAAATCCAAAACGACCGGGATAAAAGCCGTCGAACCGATGCCCGCGGAAGGGCTGCGCACAAATCCCAATTGATTGTTTGTAGGCGAAGATCCCGTCTGCACCGTGCTGACCACGCCTCCGCTGGCCGTGATCATCTGCAAGGTGCTCAGATCGGCCTGGGAATTGCACCATTGGAAACTGCCGACGTAAGTGACCGGCGGGCCTGCGTTGGTCTGAGTGATGACGACCTGCGCACTATTGGTTGTGGGCGTGGTGCCATCCTCTGTGTAGTAAACATTTGAAACCGAACTGGTGACGGCGATCGTTTGGCACTCGGGGAAATAACCGTAGCCGGGGCTGATGGCAAGCACCGACGTCAGCACAGGGGTCGTGATAAAGGAGCGGTCGCCGCCGTAGCTGGTGCCGCCGTTGTTGATCGCCACCGCCTGGAAGTGCGTGACCGTGTTCGACTGCAAGCCGGTCAGCACTGAAGGCACCGCGTTGCTGCTGGCCAGGTTGGTGGAGAGAACCACCGATGTTGTGTTGCTTCCGTAATTGGTGGTGGGGCCCCATTGGAAGAAAACGGTGGCGGGCGAGCCATTGGGATTGACGCTTGCATTCAACGTCGCGCCAGTCCCCGTGATGGCGGTGGCCGCCTCCGTGGTCACTATCGGGAGATTGGTTGAAGAACTGATTGAACTGATGGAAGTCACCGGCGTCAGCCCGCTGCCTGTCACGGCCCGGATGAGATTATAATAAAGCTCCGTCACAAAAAGAGTGCCGTTCGACGAGATGGTAACGCTGACCGGCTGACGGCCCGAAGCGCTGGCGCTGGTGTTTCCCGCCGTTCCGTCCACCCAGCCCGCATACAGTGGCGGGTTGTAATTGCAGGGAGTCCCCACCCAAACGTTGGTGGGCGTGCCGTACAGCGTCGTGGTATTGTAATTGGTATCGATCAGACGCAAATAGTTGTTCATCGTATCGCACACCACCATGCGGCCGTCGGCCGAAGCCGCGATGCCGTGGGGTTGATTGAAGGCGGCAAAATTCGGCGGGCCATTCGTAAATCCCGGTCCGTGGCCGCCGGTGACCAGGCGCGGGGTGGAACCGGTGTTGGTGGTCACGACATAAATCGCGTTACTGAGAGTGTCGCTGACCGCCAGTTGCCCATCCTCCCGCATGGTCAGGCCGGAGGGGGCAAAGGGGTAGTTGTTCACCACTTTGCTGTACGTGCCGGAATAGGGCTGGGGAATCCGTATGATAGTGCCGCCGGAACTGTTGGTGAAGGAGATGTAAATGTTCGTGTTGGCGTCGTTGACCACGGCCAGGGCCGTGGCTGGCGCGGACGAAAAGACGCTGAGCGAAAGAGGCAAAACGAGATTCAAACTGGGTGGAAAGGACTCGATAACGTTCTGATACTTGGAAAGATTGGTTATGGTCAGCACGTAAAGGTTGTCGGCTGAATCAAGGGCGACACCGATCACGTTGGTGAACGGATGTTTGTTGGTGCCCGCGGCGTATTCATAGGTGAGGCTTGAGGTGGTATTGCCCGCCAGGGTGGCTTCCTCGACGTCGGCGTTGTTCAGGTCGGCGATCCAAAGGTCGCCCTGCGAATCCAAAGCAGTGGCATACGGTTGGTTGAATTGGGCGTTCGCCCAAGTATTTCCGGCGACAAATCCATAGCTGGGACCGCACTGTTTCCGGACTCCGCCACCGATGGTATGGACCGAGACCTGTCCCGGCGCAGCCGAAACGAAGGCCAGCAGGACAAAGGCCGCCAGCCCCCCGCGCCAATGCAGACTGAACCTTCCGCCGCAGGCTCGATTTGTTCGAATCATGCTCATAAAAAACGGGTCAGGGTTGATAGGATGGGGTTACAGTTGTGTTCGGTTTGGTCCAATCGTAGGGCTTGCCGGTGTCCCAAGGGGCTTCCTCGGCGTCGGATGGCGAGATGGCCTTTGTTTTCAAGAATCGCGTATTGGCCGTCTGATAATCGCTATCGCTGATAATGGTGGGTGTGACAAAAATCAAAATGTTATCCTTGTTGCGGCCTTTGCTATCGTAGCGGAAAAGGTAGCCAAGCCCCGGCAAATCACCCAGGAAAGGCACCTTGGTGAAGTTCTTTGTATCAATATCTTGTTCCAAACCGCCCAACACCAGGGTGTAGCTGCTGGGCACGAGGGCTTGGGTCGTAATCCTGCGCCGGGCAAAAACGGGGGCGCTGCTCGACGTCCCATTGAGAACCTGGCTGATCGATCCATCCTGTGACGAGATTTCGGGCCTCAAGTCCATCAGGACGTTCGTGGGGCCGGCGATGCGCGCTATGACGGTCAGTTTGGTGCCCACTTCATTGAGGATGGTGCCTTCCACTTTCTTATCGTAGTTGGGCAGGACGGTCTCCAGGCCCTGGGAGGCCCCGGCGGCCGGGGCGCTCTGCGACTGTTCGAATATGGGAATGTTCTGCACCACCATCAATTCAGTCTGAACCCCATCCAGCGCAACCGTGCGCGGAAAGTTAATCGACCTTGTGCCGTCATCGGTGTTCAGAAACGACAGCACCGCTGAGACTCCACTGGCGTTCAGAAAGGCCGTGGACGGACTAAGGCCGCGAGCCGTGTTCATCGAAAGACCGCCGGCCGACCCCGCTCCAGGAATCAAGGTCGAGAGAGCCGTGATGTTGGTCGTTGCAGAAGTTAGCCCGCCACCGGCGGTGGGAATGATTGTGCCGCCCGGCAGCGTCGTCGTTCCGGCGGGGATGGTGCTCGTCACATTGGTCGATCCAATGCTTCCCTGGGTCAGGCCGTTGCCGAAGCTGATTTGCTGGCCGCCCAGCGTGCCGGTCCAATCGACTCCTTTGGCCGAAGTAATGTCCTTTTGTGTTTCAATGATTTTGGCCTCGATCAACACCTGGCGCGTGGGAGCGTCCAGCTTGACGATGAGCGCCTCAACGCCGGGCAGTTCTCTTTCGGTTGTCCGGATGATCAATTTGTGGGTGCGCGGGTCGCTGATGATCGAACTGCGGGTGGACAACGTGGGTTGAACCTCGGTAATGATATTGGTCGGAATGCTGTAATCCAACTGAACAACGGTGGTCACCAAAGGCTCAAGGGCGGTGGGGTCTTTGGCCGTGATGCGCCCGATTGGGCTGCGGGGATCCATAACCAATTGCCAGCCCCAATTATCCAACAGCGCGGCCAGAGCCTGCTTCGCCGTCAATTTTTTCCATTTTGCGCTTATGGTCGGCGGCGTAACGGGAATGGCATGGCCGTCAGGGCCGACGGTATTAAGGAGCCTTGGGTCAAACTGAATGTTGAGTCCGGCCTGGAGGGCCAGCGCATTGACGGCGTCGGGCAAAGGGATGGCGTCAAAGACGACCGTCTCAAGCACCTCGTCGGTGGCAGGCTCATTCGTCAAAACGACAGCCTCCGTTGTGGACGGCTCGGGGGCTGTGCCATGCGCGACGACGGCTGCTTCGGGTGATTTGGCCAGGGTGTCGCCCGGACCGGACGAATTGGCCGGAGGAGTCACGCCGGGCGCGGGAGCGGTTGGGGGGGGCGCTGTGGTGGTGATTGTTGTGGTTTGGGCGACGGTTGCCAGGCAGGGCGCGAGGACAACCACGATGAGCGCAAATACATTCTCGGTTTTCATATGGCTAAAGCGGTCTTAATCATTTGCTTGAAGAAGATCATGTTCATGTTGCAT
The DNA here is from genome assembly GCA_963813995.1 of uncultured Verrucomicrobiae bacterium. Taxonomy (GTDB): domain Bacteria; phylum Verrucomicrobiota; class Verrucomicrobiia; order Limisphaerales; family Palsa-1400; genus DASRLE01. The sequence goes on from CAWFAZ010000043.1 coordinate 63,910, forward strand.
CAATTCTTTTTCTGCTCCATCAATAATCTTTTGGGTTCAGCTTCCCCCGCCACCTGGATCAGCACATAGTTGCCGCCGATTTCGATGCACCGGACCCGCACATGGCCGTTGGGGACTCGGACCGATTGCTCTTCCCCCGCCTCAAAAATCTCATTGTTGATCACCGCCTGGCTGTGCTTGCTGGTGCGGATCACTGCCTTCAGCACCAGCGCCGCATCCACATGCGCATTGGCATTCGCCTCGGAAACGGCCTCGGGCGCCGGGTCGCGGCGGTGCGAAGCGGGAAAGAACGGGTCCTTGCCTTTTTGCGGAGGCAGTTCCTCAAAAACAGAAGTGTATTGGTCGGAAAGATTGGTCTGCGCGACCGCTCCGGCGTTCGTCTTGGGGGCCTCGGTCTTGGGCTTGGACGGCGCCGGCGGCGGAGCTTTCGGGCCGCATCCGGCCGCGATCAAAAGCGCCAAAAACAGCCCGCACAGGGCAGGAACCTGTGCGCCGCGACGGCATGTAGTGGAGAGGTTCATTTTATGTCCGGGCTGCTGCTGGCGACAGGCGCGACAAGGTCGAAGGTGACACTCAGTTTTTCCGCTTCCATGCCCGGTCCGGAATTGGCCGAGATGTTCAGGCCCTGAATGCGAAAATACGGAAAGGCATTCTCAAAATCGGCGAAGAACTTGCCGAGATCATGGTAATATCCCGTGCCCTTGAGATGAAAGGTGGCCCAGCGATAGGGAAATCTCGGAATGATCCCCACATCGCTGATTTCAGGCTGGCTGTAGGTGTCAATATTGACACCTTTGCGCGACTGGATGAAGGCGTTCACCGTGTTGATCAGCCAGGCATAGGCGTCCCGATCCGGCGCCAGCCCCGCTTCGCGCCTGGCCAGAAGCTCGCTGCGGCTGTGCAATGTCCCGCTTATTTCATCTTCGCGGCGCATCAACACCTCGGCGTCATGGAGTTTTTGCCGCATCTCCGCGGATTTCCGCCGGGTGGCGGCCAGTTCAGTCTGCTTGGCGGTGACGCCGAAGTACCACAAAGCGGCCATAAGCCCCACAGTGCCCATGGCAATGCCGAGCAGTTGATCGCGCTGGGCTTTGGAAAGTTTAATCACTGCGGCGTGCCTCCGGAAAATGCGATGCCAGCGTAAAGGTGACAAATTGTTTGCCCGGATCCACCGGGTCCACCGTGAGCGGACCGAGGATGCCATCCATGACAAAGCCATCGCGCCTCTGCAGGCGCGTGGCAAAGAAGTCAAAAGTGCAAAGATTCTCCTTGAACTTGGTGTAGTTCTGGTCGTTGGGCCTCAAGTCTTTTGCCTCGATGCTCAGGCTGACTTTCTCGATCATCGCCCCCGGAATGTGCTTGCGGTTGGAACCGCTGCCAATGTCACGACCCTCTTCCTTGACAAGAACCTGGTCGCCCCGCAACCGGGTCACCTGGACTTGATCGACCATGGTTTTTTGCAGGGCATTGAGAACCGGCGCCCACAGGAAACGATTGGTGGACAAATAATCCAATTGCGCCAGTTTCCGCTCCACTTCCCCGGTTCTGGCCTGCTCATTGGTCACGGTGGAGTATTTGGTCATCTTGCTTTTCCACTCCGCTTCGGTGTTGCTGTAGTCGCGATTCACCCAAAAGATGTCCAGTTGCAGATTGGCAATCCAAAGAACGACCACGCAAACCAAAAAGCTGCCGATCCATATCCCGCGCTTGATCGGGTTTTTCCGCCGCAATTCCGCGGCGGCTTGAGCCTCGGCCAGTAGATTGATTCGTATCGGCATAGTTTTACGACAAACTAAAAGTCCGGCGCGGCCCGCCCATTTTCCGGGGACAGGACGGCCCCGCGGCAATCACCGCCTGCGCCTGTAAAATAAACAAAAACAACAGCATGGCCAAGACCTGCTCACTTATAGTCAATTCCCGCAAAGGAATGCAAGTGGCAACTGCCTCTGCCCCTTAAGGCTCCGCCTTGGCCGGTTCCGCATCCGGGTCCTGGGTGGATTCCTCTTTTTCCTTTTCCTCCGCCGCTTCTGACGATTCCGGCGATTCCGTTAATTTCATTGCGCCGGCAAACAATCCCGTGAACAGGCCGCCGCTCAGAAGAGTGTTGCGGAAGAACTGCCACGTTGGCGGGTATCCAGGCAGCCCAACGGTGAGCGCCTGTATCCATCCCGCCAGGGTTTTCGCATAGGGCAAATTGATCCACGCCGCCGTGTTCGTCACGATGTAAAACAGAAGCGCCCCGATCAATCCGCCCCCCGCCAGCATCCACCACGGTCTTTTTGCGCCAAAGACCCGGCCCAAACCGATCAGCCCCGCATAAACCAGATAATTGGGCGCCTGTTCGAGAATGAAGCGCCCCGGGGAAAAGCCGCCATGAGGGTAGAAGAATAAACTGATCAACAAATCGCTGCCCGCCAGCACACACAAGGGAATGATCCACCCCAGCCGCCCCGGCAAATAAAGGCCCGCGCAAAAGACGATGGCGTAAGCCGCGCTGAAGTTCGGCGGCATCAATCCAGGCCAGCGGCTCAACGCGAACACCACGATCAGCAGCATCGGCCAGACAAGTCTTTTCTTCACGGCCCGATCATACTCCCTGCATCGCCGTTGACAAGCATTCCATTCGCAGTCCAAAAAAATCTGAAGTCCGCCTTGGAAATTCTCAAGACAACTTTCGTTGAACCATATTGCCCTGAAAAAAACAGTGAAGTTTTCGACATTTTGAACAGTTACAACATGTTGTCCGCAAGGTGTTTACAAAAGCACCATGAAACTAGTATTTACAAAATGCTGAAATTGGGGAAGCAGAGATTATGCGGGGGCAGATTGACTTCCGCCTTCTTAATTCCTAACTTTCTTCTGGATTCGCCGCAGGGAGGAGCCGGGCTTCCGCAAATCGTGCTCCCAAATTCTCACCACCCGCCAGCCTTGCGCACGCAATGTCTGGTTGACCAGGCGATCGCGGAGCTTGTTGGCCGTGAGTTTGCGTTTCCAGAAGGCGCGATTGGTCGCCGGGATGGTTGAGTGTTTGGGGCAGCCATGCCAGAAACAGCCATCCACGAACACCGCCACCCTGGCTTTTGGGAAGACAAAATCCGGCCGGCCAAAAACGGGCTGATGCCGCCGCCAGCCGGAGATGCCATGCCGTCGAAAGAGCCGCATCAGGGCCAGTTCAGTGTCCTTGTTGCCGCGCGAGCGGATGCGGGCCATGACCTCGGACCGCTTGGCTTTGGTAAAAACGTCAGGCATGGTTTAACTTCAATCCGCCTGGCCGCCATGTCTAATTCAAAGTTTGACTTTGAAACAGACAGGACTCTAAAAGCCGCAACGAAAAATGAATTGGCCGCGAAGGAACACAGCGCGGCGAGCCGCAACCAAAACCTTCCCAGAAAGAATTGTTGCGCGCAGAGCCGCAAAGGACGCAGAGATAAATCAATTGCTGATATTGTTTCCTGGTGTTTCTCTGCGCTCACTGTGCAGTGAACGGAAGCCATCCGTTCAGTTCAGGAGACAAATCGAAAGCCATCAGCGGCTGCGCCATCTGATCTGAAGTATTTGAAAAGTCCCTTGCTTACATCAAGAAACCTGATATGAGTAAACCACCTCGGAGTGGCCGGTTTTGATTCGACCCCGACTGGCTGGTTTTGAAGTGACCGGTGACAACAATCTGCTCTCCACCGCTTTTTTAAATCCCGATGGCAGGGTGGCCGTGGTCATCCTGAATACTGGCGACAAAGAAACGAGCATTCAGCTTTGGACTGATCAAAAAGCCGCAAAAGCCGTCATGCCCCCGCAATCGATCATGACGCTCGTTTTTGACAAGTGATTATGAAAGAAAGGCAGAATTAAGAATTAAAAAGTCCAGCCATCTTGTCCGCCGTAGTTTCGACGAAGGCGGAGGCTTCTGAGCGACGGCGGGTCAAAACTCCGGCTGTGCTTGCAGAAAACGTCAGGCATTTGAACGGAATAATCAGGCCCCGCGGCGAAAACGATCAAATTCCTTCGGTAAGAGCGCAAGCAATTCTTCCGCAGTCATGCCGTAGAGGTAGTACGTCAGATCGAGTTGGTTCAACAACGCCGCCAGCCGGCGTGCTGCACCTCTCACACTGGATCCCGCACCACGTTTGAAGGAACCAGTCGCCTTGTCATAATAAAGAAGAGTGGCCACCTCGGCGACAGCGTGGTTCGTTACCAGTTCCTTGCGAGATGCAAGTTGCTCGACAATTTCACCGGGCTCCCAGAGCTGCTTGCAGAGAAACGCAATCGCCCGCTCTGGCTGGTCGTGATGGGCGCGGACAATGAGATACGGCCCCATCAACAAATGTCGATAGAATCTTTGGAAATTGTCCACTTGAGCAATCAGTCGTGCTTCGTCCTTGGGGTTTCGCCTGCCATTCCCATCTGCTGGGCAGACTTCATCGAAATAGAAGAGTGTTAGCCACGTCCATAAGCCTTGGTCTCGCTCTGGCGATTGAACTTTGGCCGAATCGAGCATTTCATTCAGAAAACGTCCTGCTTCTAAGCGGTTCGTGAAGCTACGCGCTGGCACGTCTACTTCTCCTGGCATCAGTTCGACGAAGGCGGGGTCTTCCAGCAGTTCCAACGGCGGAGATAGCGTCGGCTCCAAGGTCAGCCGCGCGCGATAGGTCGCGAACGCCGAAACACCGTCACGATTGAAGCGATGTAGCTTCATCAGCGGCCCTCCTCTTCGTACGTCAAATCCCACATGCCGCGCAATTGCTGACGGCGGGCAAAGGCCGCCACCGCCTCCTCAATCCAATCCTCTCGATCCTGCTTTTGATCGGGGGCCGGGACCGATCCCAAACCGCCAAGGTTTCGCGCGAATTTCACCCAATCCGTTTGCCAGCCGCTATCCTCATCATCCTCGGTCCATTCGTCTCCAATCAGAGCGCGTGTCAGCAAACGGCGTAGGATCTCGCCGTAAACCAGCGAGATGAAATGGGGTGATAGGGCCATCTCCTTCCAACTTGGCTTGGCATCCTTGTTGACCAACAGACGCGGCGGGTCGCTCTCCAAATCGAGCTTCCAAAGCTGCTGGTCGAGCGCATCAGGGACTGGGACCAACAGGTGTCGCCGTCGATCGTCCGCCTCACCCGCCTTAACGAACGTAATGCCGTCAGCTTCGCCGACCAACTTGTGATGTTCCTGTCCCGGCGGCTGTACCACCCGCACACGGAATAGTATCCCGTCTGGAACCTCGAACTCCGTCAATCTGCGATCAGCGGGCACCCGCAGTGCGGACACGGTGCCCCACGGCCATTGCATCCAAAGGTTCTGTCGGTGTGCCTCCAACCAGACGTCTGCGTTGCGCGGAAAATGGTAGTCAGCCAAACGCAAGTCCGCGTCGAAAACCCAAACACCATTGTTCTGGCGAAGCGTGATAGAAACATCCTTCCGCCCGATTTTGCGACGACCAGTGTAATTAAATGTTCGCTTCATCGTCTCCTTTGATTTCGATGGCGCGCACAACAAGGTCTCGCTTTGTGTCAAAACCAGAAACACCGAATTGAAAGTCAGGTTTTCTGATTTCCAGTTCCAGAGTATTTCCGTCCGTAGCGCCGGGAAACAAGGGCATCAAAGCCGGGCAAAGCAAGTTGGTTGGGGCTGACTTCCTCAATTTGCACTCCGTGATCAAGGGCATTGTCGGGATGCAGGTCTGGAAAGAGGAATATCAATGCGCGCCACCCTTGAAGAAATGTTTCCGTGGGCAGGGCGCGAAGAGCGCGGCGATCAAGGCTGGCCAGTCGTTGTAATTCACAGGCGGCGGCTTGCCGGGCTTGCGGAACATCTTTTTCCACACCGGCAAATTGCCGCATCGCACGATTGTCTTCGATTCGCTCGCGGTTGGAGCATGGCGATCCAAGAAACTCCTTCACGGCCAAACCGACAGCTTCGGCTACGAGCGGAGGAACGGCATTGCCGATGAGCCGGAAGGCGGGGGTACGCGCCTTGGGAAAGCGAAACCAGTCAGGAAAACTTTGCACACGCGCGGCTTCTCGTGGAGTCAACGAGCGGTTCTGCGTCGGGTGAATGAACATCAGGCCGTCTTTGCTCAGGTGCGCGACGATGGTGCTGCACGGATGCCAACGGCTCTGGCGGGTATAACGATCTTTGAAGCAGGATTTGTCGTAAGGAAACTCGAAGGTGATTCCACGGTCGCGCATGGCAACGGCGGAACTCTCGCCTTCGCGCAGGCGGGCGAAGTCGCGCAGGTCGCGTTCGCTATGCGGACGGGCAACATGGTTGGTAAGTATTTTGGTGCTGTCAATCTCAAGAACATCGCAGAGGTAGCGAAGGGCTGTTTGACCTTGTTTCTCGATGTGGTCCATGCGTCGGGGGAAGTCGTATTCGCGTTCATCCTCACCGCCACCGGCGCGAAGAATAGGCAGGTCGCCAATGGCCGCGCCGAGCCAAGTGCGCGGTTCGGCGCGCGGTGCGGCTTTGAGCTCGGGTAGGAAATAACCTGGCAAATCTGCCCGCACTCCGACGAAAAGCTGGCGGTGGCGCTTTTGCGGGACGCCCAGTTCCCACGCATCTTCGATTTGACCGTGAACGCGGTAGCCCAATTGCCGCGCCTCTTTTTGGACGGCGGTGAAATAGTCGCCTCCGGCGGCAGAACGAATGCCGAGAACATTCTCCATTACAAAGATTCTCGGTTGGAAAAAACCCACGTAGCAAAGGAACTCACGGTAAAGCTTGCGGCGTTCGTCGTGGATTAGACGGCGCTGACCATGGTTCGCGCCATCCCGCTGACGCGCGGTGCTGAAGCCCTGACATGGTGGACCACCTACAATCACGTCAACATGTTTGGCACCCAGTTGTTCAGCCAACTTCTCCGGGGGGAACTTAGTAAGGTCTTTGCAAAGCGTGAGAGTTTCATTGGAAAAGTTTGCCTTGAATGTTGTAACGGCATGTTCATTGAAATCAATAGCCGCCAAAACACGGAATCCGGCTCGCTGCATTCCCAAGCTAAAACCGCCGCATCCGCAAAAAAGATCAAGGCAGGTGAGTACGCTCATGCGTCCACTCCCTTACAAAGTTCCGCCGTTGAAAAACCGAGCGCCTTGGCAAGCCGCGCAACGTTCTTGATGCCGGGGTTGCGGAGGCCGCGTTCAATGCCGCTGATGTAGGTCGGGTCGAGGTCGGCGCGTTCGGCCAGAGTTTCCTGGGTAAGCTCGCGGGCTTCGCGGCGTTTGCGGACGTTCAGCCCGAGTTTGGCGAGGACAGGGTCATGATTCGACATGACTTATAGTCCAAGCCAAACGGATGAAAAGTCTATGGACGATCAGTCAAGTTGTTTCCGCCGTCGCTGCCAAGCGGAGCTATGGCGCGACAAGTCCGCCGACGCCGGGGCAGAGGAGGGTCACCGGCTGTCTGCCGACAGCCGCTACGCGCCGTCCCCGCTGCAATCCTATGGGCCAGGGGTGGTCATCCTGTCAAAAATCTTTGTGGTCTGTGATCTCTGTGGCCAAATGTCGTCCCCGCTGGCAATCCTGTGGGTCAACGAGCATTTATCGTGTCAAAATCCTCTCTTGCGATTTTTTGTGCTTTTTGGCGGCCATCTCTTTGTATTCCCGGCTGTGAGGTTCTACAGCTATGTGGCGCTTACGGCGCTGTTTTCAAAAATGACCTCATACGTTACTTCAGCCAAGTGATTTTGATTTCCTTTTCGAGCGCCTTGAATTCCGGGTCCCCTGTGACGAGTTCGGTTTTCCGTTCCTTCGCGAGCGCGGCGGCAAAGGCATCAGCGAGGCTCATTCTGAAGCGGGATTTGAAGTCGGCGGCCAGATCAGCCAGGCGGCGGTCGGCGGGATGGAATTCGATGGGCGCGGATTTTAACTCCCTGGCAATCGTTGCCCAAGCGGCCTCGCCGTCTTTCATGCGCACAATGTATTGCACTTCGGCGTAGTTGACTTCGGTCATGTGGACGGGTTGATCGCGCTGGCCGGCGCGTTCCAGGAGCAGCGATACCGCCTCCCCGCCCGGTTCGTCCCGGAAGAGGGCGAGCAGGGCGAAACTATCGAGAACCGGTGCTGCGGGCATACTTGGCTTCCTCCAGTTCTTTTTCCTCGCGTTTGTGTTCCGCCATTTCTTCGGCAAATGGCTTTTCGCCCGGTTTGCGTTTCAGGATGCCACGCAGTCGGCGGATGGTCACGGCGGTGACGGGTTTGAGAAGAATGCCGTCCTCCGTGGCTTCAACGATGGCCTTGGTGCCGTCTTCGATGTGGAATTGTTTGCGCAGGCGCAGGGGAATCACGACCTGGCCTTTGGTGGTGAACCAGACGGCGCTGGCGCTTTCAGTCATATTCATGGATGGAATATGACAAAACTGTTAAATTCTGTCAATGGATATTTGTAAGAATATTTAATTTATTCCTACTTCAATCGCGGTCTCGATGTTATGCCAGATTGCGGGGCGGCGGTCTGCGGCCTATCGGCTACAAGATGGAAAGGCTTCCGCCGTCGCCGAAACGGCTATGGTGGACTGGCGGAAAGCGGGAAGAGAAGGCTGCCCGTCCTCCATCCCGATTCCATCGGGATTGCGGAGGGTGGAAAGGCGGAACGGTGGAGTGGAACCAACCGATGATTGAAATAAGTGGCTAATTTTAGCCATTTTCCCGCTGGGGCAATAAAAAGCCGCAACATGTTGCGGCTCTGTTGCGCCTCGTGTTGGGTTCCTCAACGTTTTCGGTGGAATAGAAATGCGGCAAGTGTCGCCTGGATTCTGGCCTCCACGCCGCCGTTGCCATGAGCGGACGCGATCGGTGTGATGCCAGGGTGCTACAGGTGCTACAAAAAAGCCAAATTGTAGCACCCTTGTAGCACCCTAACTCATTGATAATCAACGTTTGTAGCACTGTAGCGGGGGGGTGGGGGGGGTACAGAATCCCAGTCACTTCGGCCGTGCGCTGCGCTGCTTCGCTCCGGCTGGCCGCTCCAATTTGGCGCCAAAGAAGGCTTGTAATGAAACTCTATTCCACCGAAAACAGCGAGGAACCTCGTGTTGCGGGCTAAATCCTTGAGTATCAGCACTTGTTGCGGTGTTGCGGGTTTTTCCGACCTATGTATCAATCTTGCGTTTTTTGCGCCTCGTCGCGGCTATTTTACGTTTTTGCCCCGTGAATAGAGATGCGGCAAGTGTCGCCTGTATCCGCTTGACATTGTGGCCTGATGGCGGGGAAAGTCAAAACGTGGAATCATGAGTAACTTGACCATCCAACTGCCGGAGTCGTTAAAAAAGACGATCGAAGACCTCGCGGCGCGCGAGGGGTACTCGGTGAGCCAATTCCTCGCCAGCGCCGCTGGTGAGAAACTGGCGGTCGTAATGACGATGGATTACCTGCGCCGCGAGGCTGCCGCTGGACGCCGTGAAGATTTTGAAAAGTATCTGGCTGCCTCGCCCGATGTCCCGCCGTTGCCGGGCGACGAATTATGAAACTGACGGTTGATTGTGAAGCCGATGCGCTTTATCTCCGCCTGGACGACTCGCCCATCATGGAGTCCGAGGAGGTGTCGCCAGGTGTTGTGTTGGATTTCAACGCTCAAAATCAGGTGGCAGGAGTGGAGATGCTCAACCTTTCCAAGCGCGCGCCGGGTCTTAATCTCAAGGAGATCCAGTTCCAAACCGCGTAAAAGGGTTCTACAACGAGGTCGCGCCTGCGGCGCTGGTTTTAAGTCTTGGCGGAGGAACGGGCCGACAGCCGCTGCGCAGGTCTGACGGATGGGACGGGTCTGACCGCATCCCGAAATACCGGCTTCCCCCTTCGCTGCGGCAGCTACGGCGGGACGAGTCGGCGGCACCACTGGCAGTCGCCCCGGACGCGCAGCAGCGCGTCCCTGCCGGGCGGAATATGGCCTAAAATAAGGCTTGCATTGTCCGGTACAATAGGCGAGTGTTCGCCCAGCTTTAGAGCGCGTTGTCGAATTCCCACATGGTGGATCTATCAAGTGAACGCAGTTCAGTGATGATTTGAAACCCGATGGCCGGGAACAGTTCCGGGAAGCAGCAAGCGAGTCTAAAATCATGAATCAGAAATGAATACGAAATTGTATGTCGGGAATCTTTCCTTCGACACAACCGAAAATGATCTCCAGGATCTTTTCGCAGCACACGGGCCAGTCTCCGAAGTCAACCTTATCACAGATCGCATGAGCGGCCGTTCCCGCGGCTTCGCTTTTGTCACGATGGGCACCCCTGAAGGCGCCCAGGCAGCCATCGCGGCTTTGGCCGGCAAGGAAATCGGCGGCCGCGCCCTGACGGTCAATGAAGCTCGTCCCCGTGAGGATCGCGGTCCTTCCGAGGGCGGCGGACGCGGTCATGGCGGCGGCGGCGGTGGTCGTCGTCAGTACTCCCGCCGTTAATCCGCTGGCGCATTCACGCGCCTTTGGAACTTTGCCTTTTCACGGGATGACGCGCGCGTGCGCGTCATCCTGTTCATCCACTTTTATTTAAAGCTGGCTTGTTGTCCATGGCGGGGCGGCGGGCAGACTGGCCTCAAATTCCCCGGCCAGCCGGTTTTCAAACTCTCCCGCAAACCGCCCGGCAAAGAAACGCGGCAAGCCCTCTTGCAAAAGGTGTTGCCAGGATTGCTCTTCGTGATGGGGAACGATGGGATAGAATAACACCCCGTTGGTTTTGGCGGCCTTGAGATCGCCCGGCGCGTCGCCGATCATCAGGATGTTTTCCGGCGGATATTTGCCCGCGGCGGCGAATTTGAGGTGCTCGGTTTTTGTGCCCATTTCCTGGCCGGCGATCAGTTTGGGGTGGGAGTCTATTTTATTTTCGGCCCATTCGCGGCGCAGGGCCGCGCCGGGCGTTTGCGAGACGACGATGAGGTCGGCCTGCGCGGTCAGCATTTCCAGGCATTCGCGCACGAGCGGGAATGGCGGAACGCCATGCACAATGTCCTCAATGGCCGCATTGACGGCGCGCGACCACTCCAATACCGGCTCCAGCGCCTTGTTCCCGGCTTTGATCTCGGCGGCCAAAGTGTCGTTGCTGAGGCGGCTTTCCCGCGCCGTCCATTCCGCCAGGCTGGCGCCGTCCGGCACGGCCACGCCGCGCGCCCTGACCTCGCTGCGCTGGCGCAGGAGATTCAAACTGAGGGTCAGGGCGTGAAAGCGGTTGCAGCCCCGGCTCTTGGAATAGAGATTGACGAACTCCCAGGTTTCGCGCGCGTACCTGCCGGCGGCCTGCAAGTGGAAATGCTTGATGAACATCGGCGCGAAACATTCCTTTTGTTTGACTTCCATTGAGTCAAACACACAGCCGTCGGAATCAAGCCCGACGAAAAACGGCCTGGCCGGCTTGAAATCGCGCAACGGCTGGCTGGGGTCCATGTTCGTCACGGAGGCCGCGGTTCAAACGGTGTAACTGCCGGACGCCGCGCTGCCGCCGTGGCCGGTCCAATTGGTGTGAAAGAATTGCCCGCGCGGCTGGCCGATGCGCTCGTAAGTATGCGCGCCGAAATAATCGCGCTGCGCCTGCAGCAGATTGGCCGGCAGCCAGGCGCTGCGGTAGCCGTCAAAAAAGTTCAGGGCCGTCGAGAAGGCCGGAGACGGAATGCCCTTGCGCGCGGAGAGGGCCACGACCTTGCGCCAGGAACGCTGGCACTTGTTGATTTCCCCGCGGAAAAATTTGTGCAGCAACAAATTGGGCAGGTAGGGATTGAGGTCGAAGGCCTCCTTTATTTTACCCAGGAAGCGGCTGCGGATGATGCAGCCGCCGCGCCACATCAAGGCCACGCCGCCGTAATTCAAATTCCAATGGTATTCCTTCGCCGCCGCGAGCATGAGCATGTAACCCTGGGCGTAGGAAACGATTTTTGAGGCATACAAGGCCAGCCGGATGTCCTCGATGAGCGCCGCCCGCTCCCCGGCGATGGCGCGGCGCGGCCCTTTAAATTCCTGCGCCGCCACCACCCGCTCCTCTTTCAGCGCCGAAATGCAGCGCGCATAAACCGCCTCGGTGATGAGCGTGATGGGAATGCCCAATTCACTCGAACTGATGATGGTCCATTTGCCCGTGCCCTTTTGCCCCGCCGCATCCAGAATCTTGTCCACCAAGGGCTGGCCGTCGGCATCTTTGAAAGCCAGAATATTGGCCGTGATCTCGATCAAATAAGAATCCAGTTCCGTTTTGTTCCAGGCGGCAAAGACGGGCTGCATTTCCGCCGCCGTCATTCCCAGGCCCTCCTTCATCAACTGATACGCCTCGCCGATCAACTGCATGTCGCCGTACTCGATGCCGTTATGCACCATTTTGACGTAATGCCCCGCGCCATTCTCCCCCACCCAGTCGCAACACGGCACATTCCCGTCCACCTTCGCCGCAATGGCCTGGAAAATATCCTTGACATGCGGCCAGGCCGCCTGCGAGCCGCCCGGCATGATGGACGGACCGCGCCGCGCGCCCTCCTCCCCGCCGGACACCCCCGTGCCGATGAACCAAAACCCCTTCGCCTCCAATTCCCTGGTGCGGCGGATCGTATCCTGGAAAAGAGAATTGCCGCCATCGATGATAATGTCGCCCTTTTCGAGGAGCGGCAAAATTTCCGCGATTAAATCATCCACGGCCTGGCCCGCCTTGACCATGAGCATGACGCGGCGGGGCGGCTTGAGCAGGGCGATGAATTCGGCGATGGAATGCGCGCCGATGACTTTGGTCCCCCTGGCTTCGCCCTGGAGGAAAGCATCCACTTTGGCCACGGTGCGATTAAAGACGGCCACGGTAAAGCCGTGATCGTTCATATTGAGGACGAGATTTTGGCCCATGACAGCCAAACCGATCAGACCGATGTCCGCCTGTGCTTGCATGAAAAAGGATGTGTTGAGTGTTTTGTGATAAAATAAATGAAAGACCTGTCCATTGACGCCTTGGAGAATACAACCGCCGCCGGCTTGCGCCAGAATAATCTGAAGATGCATCGGGATGCGCGAATGTTGACCGCATTTTCGGCGGGGATTATCCTGCCGCCATGAAGCGTTTCTGTTTTCCATTTTCTCCCGTGTGTTACATGGCTGGCACGGCCCTGGTTCTTTTCGCTGGTTTGGCCGGGATGGCATCCTTCGCCGCACCGATTGACAAGATTTCCCCGGTCATCGCGTTGCAAGCGGAACCTTTCCCGCTGGAAGACGTGCGCTTGCTCGACGGCCCGTTCCGCGACGCCATGCTGCGGGACAAGGCTTACTTGTTGAGCCTGGATGCCGACCGGTTGCTGCACAATTTTCGCGTGACGGCTGGTTTGGCCTCATCGGCGGAGCCGCTCGGCGGCTGGGAGGGCACGAATTGTGAACTGCGCGGGCATTCCGCCGGCCATTATCTTTCGGCCTGCGCGCTCATGTACGCGAGCACGGGCGATGCGGAATTGAAGAAACGGACGGATTATCTGGTGGCTGAGCTGGCGAAATGCCAGGAGGCGATGCCCGGGCAGGGATTTAACAAAGGGTTCCTTTCCGCGTATCCGGAATCTCTATTTGACAGGGTGGACCGGGCGCAAAGGGTCTGGGCGCCTTACTATACGCTGCACAAGATCATGGCGGGCCTGTTGGACACGCACCAGTGCTGCGGCAATCCGCAGGCGCTCGACGTGCTCACGCGCATGGCAGACTGGCTGAAGCTGCGCGTTGACCGGCTCTCCACCGCCCAGATGCAGCGCGCCTTGGGCAACGAACATGGCGGCATGAACGAGGTCCTCGCCAACCTTTACGCCGTCACCGGCAATCCCGATCATCTCAAGTTGGCGCAGGCCTTTAACCATGAGGCGGTGTTCGCGGCTCTGGCGGCGGGCGAAGACAGACTCAACGGCCTGCACGCCAACACGCAAATTCCGAAGATCACCGGAGCGGCGCGCCAATATGAGCTGACGGGCGACAGGCGCTTGCATGACATCGCCGAGTTTTTCTGGCAACGCGTGGCCTTGAACCGCTCCTATGTCATCGGCGGGGACAGCGACCGGGAGCATTTCTTCCCCACCAACGATTTTTCCAAACACCTGTCCCCGGAGACGGCGGAGACGTGCAATACCTACAACATGCTCAAATTGACGCGGCATTTGTTTGGATGGGAACCGTCGGCGAAGCTGATGGATTTCTACGAACGCGGGCTTTACAACCAAATCCTCGCCTCGCAAGACCCTGACAGCGGCATGATGACTTATTTCATTCCGCTGCAGGCGGGGCGTTTCAAAACCTACTCGACGCCGCTGCAATCCTTCTGGTGCTGTGTCGGGACCGGAATGGAGAACCATGCCAAGTACGGCGACACCATTTATTTTCATGGCACGGACGCGCTTTACGTGAACCTGTTCATCCCGTCGGAACTTCACTGGACTGAAAAAGGAGTGACGGTGCGGCAGGAAACGAAATTCCCCGAAGAGGACACGACCACGCTGACCTTTGACTGCGCTTCGCCCGTGAAATTTGCGCTCCGTATCCGCCGCCCGGCATGGGCCGGGGCAATGACGGTGCGGGTCAATGGCCGGAAACAAAAGGTGACGGGCGGGCCGGGGTCGTATCTCACCATCGAGCGCGCCTGGCGCAAGCAGGACAAAGTCGAGGTGCGCCTGCCCATGCGGTTGCATGTGGAAACATTGCCCGGCGACGCGAGTCACATCGCCTTTCTTTACGGCCCGCTGACGCTGGCGGGCAGGTTGGGCGTCGAGGGCCTGCCGCCGAATGGACAAGAGGCGCCAAATCAATTGGATTTCGCCAAATTGCCGGCGCCCGAGGCCCCGACGTTGCCTTGTAAACCGGACCGGGCGCTGGCCCGGGCGAAAGCGGTGAAGGGCGAGCCTCTCACATTCCAATTGAAAACAACGGAGGGCCGGGAAATTCTTCTTGTTCCATTTCACCAACTGCGCCATGAGCGTTATGCGGTGTATTGGAAAACTGAAATGAATTGATTTCCGGCGTTGATCCGTTCTAATCTCGTGCACGGTTCAGTAAACATATTTAAAATTTTATGGCCCAAACATGTTTTCATCCCAGTATCGAAGGCGCGCAACACGGCGCGAAATCTCTCACCGCTTTTTTGGATTACGCCAAGGCCTCCGGCGCCACCGGCGCCCAGCCGTCCAATTACATGCTCCAGGACGGAGCGAAATTCAAAACCCCCGCCGAAATCAAGCAGGCGTTCGCCTCGCGCGGCCTGAGTTTCGACGGCATCTCGGCCCATTGCCCATTTTGGGTCCACACCACCGCCTGGACGGAAAGCCCGACCGTCCGTCCGTTTCTGCCGCCCGATGTAGCCAAACAATCCGCGGCTGAAATCGAGAAATGGAGCGAGACTTACCTGCTGGGCCTGTTGGATTTGGCGGCGGCCGTCAACGTCAGGATCATGCCCATGTTTTGGGGCGTCGTTTTCGGCTGGGAAGTGGCCACCGGCTACCCGTGGGGGTTTTGGAAGGGGGCCGATTACGACCTGGTGCAAAGCGGCCAGGAACGGTTTGTCAAGAAAACGGCCAAAATTCGCGCGCACGCCAAAAAGCTCGGCATTATTCTCGCGCACGAGATCCATCCCGGAACAGCCGCCATGTGCGCCGACGATTTCAACCGCCTGGTGCAAATCTGCGACGGCGACAAATGCCTGGGCGTCAACGCCGATCCGTCGCATTGCTGGGAGGGGGAAAGTTGGGAAACCCGATTCCTGAAAGTGGCCCCGCGCATTTACGCCTGTCACGTCAAGAATTTTGTCATCCGGCCCAATTTCCCGTTGCGCATGATGGAAAGCGGCTGGCAAAAGAGGGCCATGCAATTTGTCGATATCGGCTCCGGCGATTTGAACATGACGCGCTACGCGGAATTGATGATGCACAGCGGATACCCGCAACGTTACTGCGCGGTCATGGGCACGCGCACCGCGCCCCTGGTCGTCGAGGCCGAGAGCGCCTATCGGGACCTGGATACGACCAGCGCCAACGGCATCGCCTACGTGCGCGACAACCTGTGTTTCCCCGTCGCCGCCGGCTCCTTCGAAGAAGGCATGGGCGCTTAACCTGGCGGATCCCAAAACCGCGCTTGCAAGTCCGCTAGTGTACGCTATAATGAGCGTATGAAGACTCTGACGATTACCGAGGGACGCGGGCGGCTGGGCTACTGGCTCAAAAAAGCGACGCAAGGGGAAGACATCGGCTTTATGTTTGAAGGCAAGATTGTAGCGTTGCGTCCGGTGGAAGTGGTTTCCACCGATTACGCGCTTCAGGAATATGGTTTGACTCCAAGGGAGATGGAAGTTGCGGAAAAGCGCATCCATGCGGAACTCAAAACCGCGCGGGCACGCGGTGAGTTGACGCTCTTCACCGGGAACAAAGATGATTTCCGTTGAACTGTCCAAGCGGTTCAAAAAGATTGTGCGGGAGGCCGGACGGGAGGCGGAGGTTTCTGCCACGCTGCAATTGGTGTTGGAAGGTTTTGGCCGGCCGCACGCACATACCGGGCTGGCGATCAGAAAGCTGGGGAAACATCTTTATGAGTGCCGCACAGGTCTGGCATGGCGGCTTATTTTTGCGGCGCACAAGGGCGTACTGACTTTTGATTTTGCGGGCGATCACGATGAGGTGCAAAACTACCTGCGGAATAAACGCTGATGATTTCCTTTGGAGGCATTTCTACTGCGCCCGCTATTTGTGCAGGAATTGTTCGATGGCGCCGGCCACGGCGGAGATGCCAAGGTGCCGGTCGCAGTCACTCCATCCTGCCGGAAGGTCCCTTGCGCTCCAGGCATCAGCGACGGCCGAGGCCCGCGCCTGCCTCTGGCGCTCTTCCAAATCCTCGACTTCCCGGGCGCGCTCCTTCTCGATTCCGCCCGCGCGTATGAATTCAACGACGCGCCGAAGTTCGTCCTTGTCAAACCATGTCCCGTGCCGGCTGCAAACGTTGACGATGACATTCGAGCAGTGCGCGAAGTTCACCCGGTTCATCAGAGCCTTGCAGACCGGACACGGTATGTAATGAATGTGTTCTTCGATATCCACCGACTGCGCCGACTGCGACGTTGGCATGCCGAGCACGGCGGCTTGTTGTTCCTGATCCTGGCAGATTTGCCGCACGGAATCGGCGTCGGCCCAGACCCCTTCGCAACGCGGACACTCCTCCAAATGCGTCTTGCCGATGAGGACGGCTTCCATCTCGACGCGGCAGCGCGGGCAGATTTCGTGGGTGCCGTCCGGGACTTCGGTTCGATCCGCCCTGGCGCCGCAGTGGGAACAGAATTTTGCGCCCACGAACATCATCCCGAAACAGGAGGGACAGGCCACCGTGGCGAGCCGCGCGCCGCAATGTTCGCACTGCGTCGAATCCGACGAAGCCGCCGCGCCGCACATCGGGCAATTGAGTGTCTCTGCATCCATTGTCAAAGATATTGTCCCCATCCGGCCCAAACGGCAAGCCAAGACCTCCGTGTCTCTGTCGCCCAGTCGTTCATTACTCATCCCTCCTTACGTTTCGGCTCGGTGGAGGGTTTGGTTGGTGGTTCTCCTTGGGCGGCTGGGGACACGCCCTGTTGATCACGCAGCCGATCGTGATATTGGACTAGCAACTCTTCTGTGCGGAAATTCCTATCGAAACCCGCGAGGGATTTGCCCAGACACAACGCGCCGAGGACACCGTAGGTCACCCAGACAATTACAATAAGCATGCCAGACATAAATCCCGTGAGAAACTGGTCGTCTTCCGACTGCTCAATCTTGTGGATGATCTTCAGAGTGTAATACACGGCAAACCCAAGAAAAATGATGGCACAACAAAGCATGCCCCAGCGTAGCGAACGGCGGCTGGCAAGGCGCCGCCGGGCGCGCTCTATAACATGTTCATCACTTTCTTTCGTCTTAGTCATACCGAACTGCATCACGACGGCGGCAGGCGCAGGGTGGTGTCCAGGGGCGCGATCTCCGGGAGGTCTTTCACCGCCGCGCCGCCGCCGAGCTTGAGCAGCTTCTCGCCGCTGGGGCGCACCATGCGGTCGTAGCTGCCAACGGCGTCGTTGAAAGAGCCGGTTGCCCTTTCCAGGCCGGCGCGGATTTTTTCGAAATGCTCGAAAAACTTGGCCACGCGATTGAACAGTTCCTGGGCCGTCGCCGCTATCTCGCGCGCGTTCTCCGTCTGCGCGTGCTGCTGCCAACTGACGCTGACCGCGCGCAGCAAGGCAATGAGCGAGGTCGGCGTGGCCAGCATGATCTTCCGTTGCGAGGCCCAGATGATCAGTTCGCGGTCGGCTTCGAGCGCGGCGCTGAAAAGGGATTCGGCCGGCATGAACAGCACGACGTAATCCAGGGCATTGGGATATTGGGCGGGATAATCCTTTCTGGCGAGGTCGCGGATGGTGTCCTTCAACTTGTCGGCGTGCAGGGCCAGGGCCTGGGCGCGTTTGACGGTGTTGGCGGAGTCAATGGCTTGCAGGAAATCGAGGTCGGGCACCTTTGAGTCAACTATAATTACTCGGTCGCCGGGAAGGCGCACGATCAAGTCCGGCTTTTTGTCGTCCACCTGGTTTTGTTCCGTGAAATCGCAATGCGGGCTCATGCCGGCGGATTCGACGACGCGGCGGAGGGTTTCCTCGCCCCAGCGGCCGCGGGCCTGGTTGGAGCTGAGGACGCGGCGCAGTTGCAGGGTTTCGCTGGAGAGGGTCTGGCTGTTCTGGGCGAGGCTTTCCAGTTGTTTTTTCACTTCGCCGAAGGTGGTGGACTGGGTGGATTCGCTTTGCTGGAGGCGTTTTTGATAGGTGTCCAATTGTTCCTTCAAAGGCTGGACGAGAGTGGCGATGGCTTGCTGGCGCTGGGCCAGATCGCCCTTGGCCGTTTCCTGGAATTTGGCAAAGGTCTCGTTGGCGAGTTGGAGAAATTGGGGGGCGTTCTGCCGCAAGGCATCGGCGCTGAGGGCTTGAAAGGTTTGGCGCAAGTCGGCCAGAGCCTTTTCCTGGGCTTCCCTGGCATCGCGCAGATGGGCGGCGTGCAGGTCGCGGGTTTCGGCCAGCAGTTGCCGGGCGGCGTCGCGATTGGCTTCGGCCGTGGCCAGGGCGGTGGCGGAGCGGGTCAGTTCCCCGCGGGTGGAATCGAGTTCCTTTTCACGTTGCTGAAGTTGCTGGCGCAATTCGTTTTCCAACCGGGCGTCCGGCGGAACAACCGTTCGTCTGCCGCTTAAAAGGCCGTACAACCACCCAAGAAAGGCGCCAACGACGAAGGCAATGGCATATTTGAAAAAGTCAGGCATCAGTAGTGGGCGGTGACTTCAATTTCGACGTTCGCGCCGCGCGGGAGGGCGGCCACTTGCACGGTGGAACGGGCGGGCGGGTCCTTGCGAAAATGCCCGGCATAGACCTCGTTCATGGCGGTAAAGTCGGCCAGGTTCGTCATGAAGACCGTGGTTTTGACGACGTGGGCCGGGGTCAAACCCTGGTCCTGCAAAATGATGTTGACGTTTTGCAAAACGCGCTCCGTTTGGGCGCGGATGTCGCCGGCGATGAGCTGGCCCGTCGCCGGATCAACCGGAATCTGGCCGGCGCAAAAGAGCAGGTCGCCCACCCGCACCCCGTGACTGTAAGGGCCGACCGCGGGAGCGGAGCCGGCCGGTTTGATGATTGTTTTGGTCATAAAGCGATTCGATTCGCAGGAGCTTAAAGTTTGGGGTTTAAGGTTTAAAGTTTTTTCGGCATGATCCTGTTGTGAAGTTGAACCTGGATGCCGGGCCGCTGGTCGTGGGGGTGTTGTCGTCGCTGGACGGAAATGTTCCGCTGGCGGGGGACGTTATCGAAGTGCGCCTGGACAGGACTGGGCGCCCGCGTGATTGGCTGGAGCGCTGCAAGGCCATCGAGGACCACGGCAAGCCGGTATTATTGACGATCCGCCTGCGCAGCGAAGGCGGCGAATGGCCGGAGGACGACGGGGGCCGGTTGAAAACATACGAGGAGGGACTGTCGGCGCTGTCGGCGGTGGACTTGGAACTGAGCAGCGTGATTTGCGCCACGGTGGCGAAGCAGGCGGAGAAGTTGGGCAAGGTTTGCCTTGTTTCCCATCACGATTTCCAGAAGACGCCGCCCCTTGCCGAACTGGAGTCCGTCGTGGAAAGAGCACAGCAAAACGGCGCAGTGGCCAAGATTGCGACGCTGATTCGGAGCCAGGCCGACGTGGAAACCCTGCGCGCGTTGCTGGGCAGGAAACGGAACCGGCCCCTGTGCGTGATTGGCATGGGGGAGGCCTGGAAGCAAACGCGCGTATTATTCCCAAAACTTGGCTCGTGCCTGACCTACGGGTATCTGGACAAACCGACCGCGCCCGGTCAGGAGTCAGCGGCCGAACTGGTCCGCCAACTGCGGGAGATCATGCCGGCAAAGAAGATGAAAAATTAAGCGCGCCATCCGAAACGATCTTTCCTGGTGTAATAGAGCAAACCGAGCAGCCGCATTACCACCACCATGAAATAGAGGCTGAGGAACATGCCCAGTATTTGACTGACAAAGGGCTGATGCAGGCCGTCGGTCAGCACGGTGAGTCCGCCCAACACGAACAGCAGCACACAAAGCAGCAGGCAACTGACCAGATATTCCAACGGCACCCGGAAAATTGAAGGGACAATCAGCAGGGGATTCAGGCCGAACAGAGAGTCATCCATCGCCACAGCCAGCAATGCCATCGGCGCATAACAAAAGCCCAGAATCAGCAGGGCAATAGACAGCAACCGACCCGCCTGGCCGGCATACAATAAACAAAGAATGGCGGGCGCGATGCACGCGGCAAAGATGCCGAGCAATCGGAGATACGGCTGAATCGCGCTGTCCCACCAGCTCTCGTATTCCGGCCAGTTCGGCATGTCGTCCTCACCGATGGCGGTGGAGGTGATGATCGTCTGCAAATACAAAAAGACGTAGCCGGTGATACAGGCACTGAAAAGACCGCCCACCCAGCGGCCCACCATCAGCAGTCCGTTGACGCGATAGCTGAGAAAAAAGTCAAAAATGCCAAAGACAAGTGTTCCGCTGGCCAGGAGGAGCAGCCCATTGCGTTTGAAGGGATAGACGAATGCGCCTGGAATGCTTTTGTAAAAAATTTTGGCCCGGCGAAGCGGCCGCGGCGGCATCAGACGGACCTGGTGAGGGGCAAGCGGAGCAGGCAAGCCGGCCATCTCCTCCACGGCCGGAACGGCGGCCAGTTTAAGACCCGGTTTGAGGACAGGCGCCGGCCCGTAAAGAACCTCCACTTCGCCCAAGCGCAGCGTCTGGCCCGGAACGATTTTGCATTCCCGCACCGGCTGGCCGTCCAGCAATATGCCATTGGTTGAGCCGAGGTCTTTGACGGTGACGGTGCCATCGTTGGCGATTATTTCACAATGAGAACCCGAAACGGACGGATGGTCGATTTGCAAATCCGTATTGATGGAACGCCCAACCTTGTGGACGCCGGGCGCGAGTTCAATTTCCCGGTCTGGCGCTCCAGGGACTTTGATGGTAATCTTGTCCATAGCCCATTGGGGTTTGCCTGATTAATGCGCAGTAAAACTGGAATGTCAAATCAAATTATGGCCGAACTGGCGCAAAAAGATTGTGTGCCGTGCAAAGGCGGCGCTCCTCCCCTCAAAGGAAACGACCTGGCCCGCCTGGCGCGGGAATTGGGGGAAGACTGGCGCGTGGTCAACGAACATCATCTGGAACGGGAGTATAAATTCGAGAATTTCCGCAAGGCGCTCGATTTTACCAACCAGGTGGGGGAATTGGCCGAACAACAAAACCATCATCCCGATATTTATCTGGCCTGGGGCAGGGTCAAGCTGACCCTCTGGACGCACAAGATCGACGGCTTGACGGAAAGCGACTTCGTCTTCGCCGCCAAAGTCAACCAGGCGAAAAAAGAATGACGAATGTCGAAGCACGAATGACCAAGGAATGACCGAATGACAAACGACAACCGCACACGGGTTTCGTCATTGAATCATTTGGGAATTGATTGGTCATTAGGATTTCGTCATTAGACATTTTCCAATATGAATCCCTACACGGATCTGGTCTCTGGTTTCGCCCGGCTGGTGGATGATGGACGCTGCATCCCGCTGGGCGGATTCCCCCCGGCCCCCCGGCCCAAAATCGTGCCTGACGCCCCCAAAGCGCTCTTCTTCGCCCCGCATCCCGACGATGAGACGACCTGCGGCGGGCTGGCCTTGCGCCTGTTGCGCGAGGCACAATGGAATGTGATCAACGCCCCGGTCACCCTGGGAAAGCTGCCGGAACGCAAAGCCGCGCGACTCAAGGAATTGCAGGACGCCTGCGGCTATCTTGGCTTCGGCCTCACGCAATTGGCGCCGAATGGATTCGACAACGTGCATCCCGCGACCCGCGCGAAGGACCCCTCCGCATGGTCGAGGATGGTCGAGGTGGCGGTCAAAATCCTGGCCGAACACCGGCCGCGGGCCGTTTTCTTTCCGCACGAGCTGGATTGGAACAGCACGCACATCGGGGTTCATTTCCTGGTCATGGACGCGTTGAAGGTCATGACGGATTTGAAGTGCTACCTGGTGGAGACGGAATTCTGGGGGCAAATGCAATCGCCCAATCTGCTGGTGGAGTACACCACGGAGGACGTGGCGGAACTGGTGGCGGCGACGTCATTTCACGCCGGGGAAGTGAAGCGCAATCCGTATCATCTGCTGCTGCCGGCCTGGATGCAGGACAATGTGCGGCGGGGCAGCGAACTGGTGGGCGGGCAGGGACAGGCGGCGGCGCGTTTTATGTTTGGGCAAGTGTATCGGTTGCGGCGCTGGAATGGCAGTCAAGTAGAAGACTATTTTTCCGGCGGCCGTTTTCTCCCGATAACGGCCAATGCGGCCAGCCTGTTTGCCTGAAGTGTTTGCCGCCTTATTGTGATGCGCCGGCTCCTGTCTTTGTCGGGGCAATCCCGTTCAGGGAGGGCGAGTTGCGCACCACCAACCCCTCCACATTCTCGAACACGGCGGCGGCCACCCCATCGGCCAATTGCGCCTTGAAGTTGTCAATCTCCAACCCGTTCACGTCCACACAGGCCAGGGCCGGCCGCAAATCCTCATTCAGGAAGCTCACATGGACATTGGCCAGTTCCAATCCGCTGACATGACGCGCAAAAACACCATAAGCGGGCATTGGCCCTCCGGGTTCAGGGTAACCGTTGCCCAACTCAGGCGGGACCCGCGCGGCATCGTCCTTCCGGCCGCCGCCGTTGAAAATCAGGCGGATATTCTCCAGGCGCACTCCTTCGATGTTGTGGCCGGGCAGGCCCGCGATCTGGATTCCGCTGTTCTTGTCAATCCCCGTGGCCATGATGTTTGAGATTAAAATATTTCTGGCCCGGCCCGGCCCGGTCACGTCCGGCCCGCGATTTCGTGTTCCCAGCGTGATGTAAAGGGGATAACCGGCCACATCCATCATGGCGATGTTATTGATCGTGATATTCTCCAGGATGCCTCCATCCACCTCTTCCATCGCCAGCCCTTTGCAGCCGCGGAACGCGCAATTGGCCACCGTGATATTGCGAAACCCGCCGTTGGCTTCCGTCCCAAATTTGATGCGGCCATAGCCACCGCCGCCCTGCATCGTCCCGTCCAGGAGCGTTCCTTCCCGAAAGCCGGAAACCTGGCAGTTCACGATGGTCAGGTTCTCCGTAATCACCCGCCTGCCCAGGGCAAAGCTGCTCTTGGGACACAACGCGTCATCCTCGGGGGAATTGATGCGGCAATTGGACACCATGGTATTGCGGCAGCAATCCAGATCCAGCCCGTCCCGGTTGGTGTCCAGGGTCACATTGTCCACCGTCAGATTGACGCAGCCGGTGGCGAGAATGGCAAACCAGCCGCCGTGATAAATGGTGAAGTCGCGCAGCAGCACGTTGCGGCACAGTTTCAGCGCGATGGATTTGTTGGCGTTCCTTGAGTTGCGCTCCAGGCCGCCGCCATTGATCATGCCGGGGCCAGTGATCGCGACGTCCGTCAGGTTCTCCCCCCAAATCAGGCTGTTATGGAAATAAGTGTGGCCGTCGTCCTGGTAAGCCCGCCCCTCGAACGGCTCCGCCTTGTCGTACTGGTTCAAATCCTGCGGCGCCCCCAGAATGACCGCGCCACTGTCAAGATAAAGATTGACGCGGCTCTTGAGACGAATGCTGCCGCTCAAGTAAGTGCCCGCCGGAACCCAAACCGTCCCTCCGCCGGCCGCGGCGCAGGCTTCGATGGCCTTGTTAATGGCGGGGCTGTCCACATGGGCGCCGTCGCCGACGGCGCCAAAAGCCCTGACGTTGTAAACCGGCCGGCCTGTCCCGGCAGCGGGGGCCGGGGCCGCTGCGTCCCGGGGGAAAGCCGTCTGTAAAACAAAAAAAGAAGCGAGGCAAACGCCGGCCAGTTTGTGTTTCGCCCGGGTCGGTTGAATGTTCATGGCCTGCGATTCTAACGGCGTTGGTTTCCCCAAACCAGCCTGATTTGGTGGCCAGGTTCCCGGTTTCTGCCCCCTTTTTCGCGGCTCGATTTATGTTTGGCCAGGTTTATCGGTTGCGGCGCTGGAATGGCAGTCAAGTAGAAGACTATTTTCCCGGCGGCCGTTTTCTTCCGTCCGCGGCCAACGCCGCCAGCCTGTCCGCCTGAAAAGGCGCAGAACAGCCGGATGCGTATTGCCGGGGTCTCGCTTGCTTGTTCTACGCGAACCGGGAGCGAAACTGGGCCAAGTCCCGCCAGGCCAGCGCGACAAATCGTTCGGAATTGTCCAGGGCAAACGTGTCAGAACCCGGATAGAGAAGAAACACCCGCTTCGCTCCAATATCGTCGGCCGCGGCGCGCATGGAGTTCGTGATGGAGGGGACATCATTGTGTTTGAACTCAAATCCAAAAACGGCCCCTCCGATCATCGTGACCAAGTCCATCTCGGCGCCTCCCTGGACGGAATAATGGAAACAATCTTCGCTGGCCAGCCCGGCCTCTTGAATCAAATGTTCCAGGCAGAAGCTTTCCCAGGAATATCCCATTCGACCCGAGGTTTGGAGTTGTTCGACCGTTTCCAGTCCCATCAGGGCGTGCAACAGCCCGGTGTCCCGCAGGTAAAGCTTCGGCGCCTTTCGCACTCGTTTGGCCACGTTGGCGAAGAACGGCGGCACGACGCGCAGGAGAAAGGCGCCTTCCAAAACGTCCAGGTATCGCTGAACCGTTTTGAAATCCACGCCAATCTCGCGCCCAAGAGCCGAAGCATTGACGGTCGAGCCGTTGTGCGCCGCCAGTATCAGGAGCAACCGCCATCGCGACGACCCGCTTTTGCAGCCCTTCTATCGTGAAATAGCGAATTGGGAGCGTCGCGATCTTGAATGGAACCGACAACGAAACGCCAGGACTTCTCAACCATCCTGAAACGTGACGGGGTGAAGGAAAAGGCTTCTGCCTGCGCTGCGGCAGCCACGGCGCGATGCGAAGGCGGACTGAAGAAAGTTCTGAAAAACTGCCAGTCGGAGCGCCGCAACCTGACCATTGTCAACTGTAAATAATGGCACATTATGCAAGTGCTTTGCCGGCAACTGGTTGTGACTTTGCAAAATGTCGAAATTTTCACTGTTTTTCCAAGGGCATCTCATCCACCCTGCATTACAGTTGCCAAGCTTGCGGGGGTTCGGGGTTGCAAACTGAAAGGCCTTCTTGAGAAATTCAAACCTCGACTCAAAAAAAGGCCGGTCAACGGTCCTTCAAACTGTGGACCCACTGAATGGCCTGCTGCAATAACTGCGTGCCGTCCTCCAGTTTTAATTTTTCCTTGATGCGCGCCCGGTAGGACTCGACGGTTTTGATGCCCAAATGAAGTTCGGCGGCGATGCGCCGCGTGCCCTGCCCGCAACCAATCAGTTGAAAGACTTCCAGTTCGCGGTCGGTCAACCGTTCGATGGGGGATTTTTGCTCCTGGGCACGGCCCAGGACCATTTTATGAACCATGCGGGAGGCCATTTTTTCGCTGATGTAAATCTGGCCGGAGAGGACCTGGCGAATGGCCGGAAGGATCTTTTTGGTGGCTTCCTGTTTGGTGATGTACCCTTTGGCCCCGGCGCGCAAGACCCGCTCGGCATAGAGGGATTCGTCATGCATGGAGAGGATGAGCACGGGAAGCGATGGAAAACGCACTTGAAGGTCCTTGACCAATTCCAGGCCGTGCGTGGTTTTGAGGGAGATGTCGGCGATGACGATGTCCGGCTTGGTTTCGGTGATCTTCAGCAGCGCCTCCTGGGTGTCTTCGGCCTCGCCGCACACCGCCAGATCGCTCTCGCGCTGGATCAATTGCGTCAGCCACTCGCGCACGAGCGGATGGTCGTCCACCAGAAAAACTTTGGTTCTGGCGGGGGTTTCGGTTTTCTCAAGTTTTGTTCGCGAGGAGAGGCTCATTTTTTTGGACAGTTTGATTGTGGAAGGAACAAATGACAATTGTGCCGCCGCCCGCGCCCCGGCGGATATCGAGGAAGGCGCCGATCATTTTGGCCCGGTAATTCATGATGTGGAGGCCCATGCCGGCGCCGGCATCCAGGGTTTCGGGGAAACCAATCCCGTCATCTTTGACGGTCAGCGTCACTTCGTCTTCGACCGCGCCCAGGCCGATGGAAATGTTTTTGCCGCGGCCGTGTTTGATGGCATTGTTGACAGCTTCCTGGGCAATGCGATAGAGGTTGTTGCCGGCAACTTCGTCATGGATCAAGACCTGTTCATCGCAGGCGAAGTGGCAGGCAATATTGTTGCGCGCCTGGGCGGTGGCGGCCAATTCTTCCAAAGCCGAAGTGAGGCCATCGACTTCCAGGCGCACCGGGTAGAGGCCGCGCGCCAGATTTCTGGCCTGTGAAATGCCTTCGTTGACCATTTCGGCGATGGTCTCGGCCTGGGTGGCTTCGGCCAATTCCTTCCGTTCGAGCTTGTCGCGCAACAGCTCGGCGGCAAAAGCAATGCTGACCAGGTGCTGGCACAAATTATCGTGCAAATCCTGGCCGATGCGCCTTTGCTCGCGGTCGCTGATTTCAGCGATTTGTTTTTCCATGAGTTTGCGCGGGCTGATGTCGGTATAGACCACCACGCCGCCCTGAATGCGGCCCTGCTCATCCATCAGCGGGCGGCCGGTGACGGTGAGCCAGAGTCCATCCAAAGCGCCGGACGGGCGCAAAAAGACTTCCGCGCCATCGATGGTCTCGCCCCGGATGGCGCGGAGCAGTGGATGCTCGTTGCTGGCGCGAGCCGTGAGGGTTTGCGGCAGATAAGTTTGATGATGTTCGGCCTGTTCCCCCCGATCGCCCGTGCCCAACCCGGCGCGGATGAGCCTGTCGGCGGCGGGATTGGAAAGAAGGATGTTGGCCGAGGCGTCGGCCACGATGACGCCGTCTCCCATGCTGTTCAAAATGGATTGCAGGATGCTGGTTTGCTGGCGCAAGGCGCTTTCGGAACGAACCAGTTCCCGGGCGCGAGTTTCCAGGCCTTCCTGGGCCTGGCGCAAGGCTTGTTCCACCCGCTTGCGTTCCGCCACCTCCGAGGTCAAAAGCCCCACGCTGGCAAAGAGACCCAGCCGTTGCAGGGTGTTCCACACCAGCAGCCAGGGTTTGACAATGGAACCGGGATCGAGGGTTTTGGCGCCGTACCAAATGAGGGCGGAAACCACCGCCATGAACACGCCGGCCCAGCGTCCGACAAACCAGGCGACAAAAATAATCGGGATGATGTAAAAATCCATCAGCGCGACCATTGGACCGGTGACGTAATCCAACTCTCCGATGTAAATCACCATGACCAGCCCCATCACGACCAAAGTCGTATGCGACTTGCGGTTAAGATACTCAAAAATCTTCATCAGGGTCGTTCGCTCTGTCTGCTCATAGTAAACGCCAAACGCTCCGCGGGCGCAAGGCAAAGTCGCGGCAAAGTCGCGGCGCAATGGACACCGGCGCGGGCTGGGCCGCGCGCGCGCAACAGGCTGGATTGTCCATGGAATTGAATGTAACATCCCATCCATCAACAACTTAACAGAATCAGCATGATTTGCTTGCGTTTCACAGATGAAATGCATAGACTGCGCGCGAATTCAATTAAAGCCTCATGAGACTGATAAATTGTTCTTACAGATGGCTGGCAGGACCGCTCGTTGTTTTGGCCTGGTTGTCAAGCAGCGTTTTGGTTCATGGCCAGGTTGCGCAGAGCGGCATGACCAACGCCGTTCTATTGACTGTTTCCGGAAAGGTCGAGGTGGCGCCCCGCGGCGAGACCGTCTGGACCGCCGGCCACACCAGCCAGGTGTTGAAGCTGGGCGACCGTCTTCGCACCGGGAAAAACAGCCGGGCGACGTTGCAGCTTTCCACTTTGAGCGTGCTGCGCGTTTACGAATTGACCACGCTGGAAATCCAGCCGCCCGAACAGCCGGGACGCCGGGCGGTCCTCGATTTGGAATCCGGCGCCGCCTATTTTTTCAATCGCGACAAGCCGTCGGAAACCCAGTTCCGCACACCCTCGGCCTCGGGAGCTATTCGGGGAACGGAATTTAACATCGCGGTGGCCGGCAACGGCCGGATGGAATTGGCGCTGCTGGACGGCCAGGTCGATCTGACCAACAACCAGGGCACTCTCCAGGTCCAAACCGGCGAGAAAGCGGTGGTTGAACCCGGCCAGGCCCCCGCAAAATCGCCTCTCATTGACGCGGTCAATATCATCCAATGGACTCTTTATTATCCGGCCATATTGGACCCGGACGAACTGGAGTTGAGCGCGGACATCAAAGAGGCGCTGGGGCCGTCACTGGACGCTTATCGCAGCGGGGATTTGCTGCAAGCCCTGGCCAAGTATCCCGAGGGCCGCGCCGCCGCGTCGGAATCCGAGCGGGTTTATCGCGCCGCTTTGCTTCTGGCGGTCGGGCAGGTGGAGGGGGCGCAGCAGTTGTTGCAAGAGACAAACCGCGAGCCGCGCGCGGGCGCGCTGGCCGGCGCCCTGCAAGAAATGATTGCATCGGTCAAAGGCCAGCCTTCGACGCGCAGCGCGCCCCGCACATTGGCCACCGAATGGATGGCCGGTTCTTATCAGGCACAAGCCCGCCGCAATCTGGACGTGGCTCTGAACATGGCAAAAAGCGCGGTTGCCAAATCGCCTGGTTTCGGCTTCGCCCAGGAACGGTTGGCGGAAATGGAGTTTAGTTTTGGGCAGACCGAACCGGCCCTGGCCGCGCTGAATAAGAGCCTTGCGCTCTCGCCGCGCAACGCCCAGGCGCTGGCTTTGAAAGGTTTCGCCCTCAGCGCGCAAAACAAAATCGCGCAGGCCGGCCTCTATTTTGACCAAGCCATCGCGGCGGATGGTTCGCTGGCCAACGGCTGGCTGGGACGCGGCCTGGTGCGCATCCGCAACGGCCATGTGAACGAAGGCCGGAAAGATTTGGAAACCGCCGCCGCTTTGGAACCCAACCGCGCCTTTCTGCGCAGCTACCTGGGCAAAGCCTGGAGCCTGGACCAACCGCTGCTGGGGTACTCATGGAACACCCACCTGGCCACCAATGAACTTGGCAGGTCCATGACCCTGGATCCGAACGACCCGACGGCCTGGCTTTACTCGGCCTTGCTGAACGACCAGCTCAATTGCATCAATCAGGCGATCAAAGACCTGGAACATTCCGAAGACTTGAACGGCAATCGCGCCGTGTTTCGCTCCAAGTTTTTGCTCGATCAGGACCAGGCCGTGCGCAGCGCCAATCTGGCCCTGGTTTATGAAGACGCCGGCCTGAGCGACGTGGCCGTGCGCGAGGCGACCAAAGCGCTGGGCGACGATTACGCCAATTATTCCGCCCATTTGTTTCTCTCCGAATCTTACGACGCGTTGCAGGACCCGAAAAAGGAGGACTTGCGCTACCAGACCCCGTGGGAGGATGAATTGTTGATGGCCAACCTGCTGGCCCCGGTCGGCGCGGGAGTGCTTTCCCAAAATGTTTCCCAGCAGGAATACTCCAAATTGTTTGCAGCCGACGGGCTGGGTGTCAGCTCACAAACCGAATTCTTCAGTCGCGGCGCCTGGATGGAGAACGCCTCGCAATTCGGCGTCTCCGGCCCCCTGGCTTATTCACTGAACGCGTATTATTACACCGATCCCGGCTGGCGGCCCAATAACGGCATCGACAACTCGGATTACTCGGTGCAAATCAAATACGAGATCACGCCCAAAGACACGGCGTTCCTGGAGGTGGAACGGACGGAAATCCAGCTCGGGGACCCGTTTCAATATTACAACTTCAACACGCCCAAGTCATCCACCCAGACAGGTTACGATCCCACTTTGGAGGAGTATGAAGAGCAGGACCCGAATATTCTGCTTGGCTACCATCGCGATTGGGGCACCGGAAATCATACGCTCTTCCTCTATCGCGGCCTGCAAGACCATTTTTCCTCCATCGACCAAAACTATTTTGCTCCTGTTCTGCAACCGGGCGTGTACCCGTTTGGCGGCGCCAGCGCGATCACCCTGCAAAGAACGACGGAATTGAACTCGTTCGAGCTTCAACACCTTTATCAAAGCGAAAGACAAAGTGTGGTTCTGGGCGCGCGTTACCAGAATGAGAGCATGCAATCGGCCAATACAATGGTTGCCACTTCGGGCTTGGCTCAACCTTACCTGCAGGGCGAGACCACGCATTTCAACCGGTTGAGCGCCTATGGTTACTACCAATTGAAACTGGGCGATTCGCTCAAAGCCACGGCCGGCGCCACTTATGATTATGAGCATTTCCCTCTCAATATTGGCGGTCCGCCTCTCTCCAACCAGGAGGAGGATAGAGGACGCCTCTCCCCCAAGTTTGGCCTGGATTGGACGCTGCCGGAAGGCACCCGCGTCCGCGCCGATTTTACGCGCTCCATGGGCGGACTGATCAATGACAGCAGCACAACAATAGAGCCGAGCGAAATCGCCGGTTTCAATCAATCGTTTCGCAGCCTCATTCCGCAATCGGCGGGCTTTGGCACTCCGCCGGCCATGTTGTTTGAAACCTACGGGTTGGGCGTCGATCACAAATTCTCCACCGGAACTTATATTGACTTTGAGGGGCAAGTGCTGACTTCGCGCGGAAACCAACTCATCGGCGCATGGACCGGCACGCCCGCCCTGGCGATAAATGATTTGAACCAGACGCAATACTTCCAGGAGAAGGATGTGTTTGCCAGCATCAGCCAGTTGATCGGCAAGGACGTGTCCGTCGGGGCGCGTTATACTTTGACCGCGGTGGACGTTACCGCCAACGACTTCTCTCCGGTGACGGGGACAACATACACGCAAAATCATGAGAACTCGACGTTGAATGAATTCAGCCTGTTCGGGAATTACTATCTGCCCTGCGGCTTTTTCAGCCAGTTCCAGGCCAATTGGTGGATTCAGCACAATGCCTATAACAACTTCGCCGCGGGCGGAGTATCGGAACCGGGCAATGATTTCTGGCAGTGCAACCTTTTCGCGGGCTACCGGTTTCCGCGGCGTCATATCGAGATGGCGGTTGGCCTCGTCAATATGTTCAATCAAGGTTACAACATCGATCCTGTGACCTACTATTTGGAACAAGCCCGCACGCGGACATTGGTGGCCAGTCTTAAATTCAATTTCTGAACCGGCCAATGAGTCAATCGGCTGGCAATGGCGCCTCGATTGCGCGCAAATTAAAAGCTAAATTGACGGGGCCAATCATTGGCACAATCCTTGCCATTGTCGGCGGTCTTTTGCTGCTGAGTTCAAGCCTCGGCCATAAGCTTGTTTTCTTGAGCTACGATCTTCCATTTTATGTTCGCCCTTACATTTTCCCAAGCGAGGTTGAGATGGCCTATGTGGATGAGGCAAGCTATAAGGCGCTGGGTCAACCGTTGAATACCTATATGGATCGCTCCGTCTATGCGCGCCTCATTGACCGAATGACCAGAGAAAAGGCCAGAGCTGTTGTCTTTGATATTGTTTTCAGCGACCCAAACCCGGACAAAGCCGGGGCCGATCAGGCACTGATTCAAGCCGTGAAGAAAAACGGCAGGGTAATACTGGCGGCTGACTACGTTCCCCCTTCCCAAAGCGTGTCTGGCGTCAAGATGTTCAATCAGTTTATTCCCCCTTTTGATGCTTTGGAAGCAGTCACTGCCGGCGTCGGCACGTCTGAAATGTATTCGGAAGACGACTTGATCAACCGCCAGCACGTTCCTTTTTCCAAGGAGGATGCGTATCACAGTCTAAGTTGGGCGGCGGCGAATTTCCTGGGAGCCCCGATTACAAAGGGTGAAAGCCAATGGACTCGTACCCGCTGGTTCAACTATTATGGTCCGGATAAAGTCCTTCCCTTCCTCAGCTTGTACCAGGCGTTGGAAGTTGATCCGGACGTTCCAGACGGTTTCTTCAGCAACAAAGTCGTTTTTGTCGGGCAACGGGTTTTTACGAGGTCTTTCAGTGATCGAAAGGATGAATACCCAACGCCATTTCCAAACCTTGCCAACGAGAATAAATTCATGCCCGGAGTGGAGGTTCAAGCGATAGCTTTTCTTAATCTGCTGCGCAGCGACTGGCTCAATCGGTTGTCGGGTCGCGCCGAGCAAATGGTCATCATTTTCATGGGCATTCTGCTTGGAACTGGTCTGGCTTTGTCACGCCCGCTGGCGGCCAGCCTCTGGGCGATTGCCAGCGCGCTCCTGATCGCATCGGCCGATTATGTCGCGTTCGCCAAATTTCATTATTGGTTTCCTTGGATGATTGTCGTCCTGGCCCAAATCCCTCTGGCTCTCGTCTGGTCGATTGCATTCAATAGTGTGCAACTTTACGTTGAGAAAAAGTTGGTCGAGCAATCCCTTTCCCTGTACCTCTCCCCCAAACTGGTCAAGAAATTCGCCAACAACCCCAAACTCCTCAAGCCGGGCGCGGAAAAGCAGTTGCTGACCATTCTCTTCAGCGACATTGCCAGTTTTACCAACATTTCCGAAGGCATGGATTCGGATGATCTGGCCCGGAAGATGAATGAATATTTCCAAATGGCCGTGCATAACTGCATCCACGCCACGGACGGCACTGTTGTCAAGTATATCGGCGACGCCATCTTCGCCTTTTGGAACGCGCCGGATTTGCAAACCGACCATTCTTTCCGCGCTTGCGAGGCCGCCCTGCGCTTCCGGGACCAGCCCGCCCAGTTTATGAACGGCAAGGAATTGATCACCCGCATCGGGCTGCACACGGGCGTGGCCAATGTCGGCAACTTCGGCAGCGAAACGCGGGTCGATTACACCGCCCTTGGCGAAAACATCAATCTCGCCTCGCGCATGGAGGGGCTGAATAAATACCTGGGCACCCGCGTCCTCATCACCGCTGACACCCAGCAGGTCGCCGGCCCGAAGATCATCACCCGTTACCTCGGATTGTTTCGTTTGAAGGGGTTCGAAAAAGCGGTGGGCGTCCATGAACTGACCGGACGGGTGGAACAAGAGGCCGAATCCCGCGAATTGCGCGAACGCTTCGCCCAGGCGCTGGCCGCGCTGGCCGCAAAAGATTTCGCCGCGGCTGAAGCGGCTTTTCACCGCGTGCTGGAAATCAGCCCCAAAGACGGGCCGTCCAAGTTTTACCTCGCGCAAATGGAAGATCTCCGCACCGAGACGCTGCCCGCCGATTGGAAGGGTGAAATCACGCTCAAGGACAAATGAGAATTGCTCAGAACACCTTGAATCCGAGGAACGCGACAAACGCGCCAAAGGCACAACGAACCGCGCTCCCGACCCGGATGCGTTTCTCATTGGCCGTGGCCCAGTAAAGCAGGTCGCGCAGGCGCCAGGGCGAAACGGTGAACCACATCCCGGCCATCACCAACACATAAGCCCACACCGCGATGACCCACCGCCAGTCGCTCTCCGCCCAGCGTTCGGCATCGGCCATCAATTTGCCCAGGAGCAGCATCAAAACCGCCAGCCCGCGCACCGCCAGAAAATCCTGCACAAAAAAACAGGAGCCGACGCCGACGCCGACAAACAGGACGAAAAGAAACGGCTTGATCGGCTCGAAATCCGAGAGCGATTCGCGGCTGACATTCCACATAAACCATGCCGTGGCCGAGAGCATGAACAGATAGCCGGCGGGCAGCGAGCGGGGCAGCTTGCGGACGATGTTCTTCAATTCGGACGGCTTGAGCAGTCCATACAAATTGACCGCCGCCACACAGAGTCCCAGCCAGATCGACAGAGTTGAAAGTTTAATGGCCATTATCGCCCCGAAAGGAGACACAGAAACCGCCCCGCGCGCAACAAGGAAAACGCAAAAAAATCAGGCCCGCTTCTCAGAACGAGGTAATGATGGTCCGATGATTAAAAGGATAAACAGATGAGTTAAGTGGCTCGTTTATGTGATTCGTCTTGGAAGGTCCGAGAGACCAAACAATGGCTTCTCCCGGCACCCACAAAGGAGCGGTCGGCGTCGGGCTATTATTGTGGTACATTTGGTTCAAGGTATAGTCAAAACATTTGGTATCGTAATTCAAATCCATTGTGATGATGTAGGGACTGCCCCAAGGATCGCGAAAAACGTCGTCCGGCCCAATGCCCGGGGAATTTGTGTCCGTCGCAAGCTTTGCGGAGAAAAAGGGCGTTTGCTGTGGATTATAAATATGTTGGACATTATTAGAGGCCTCTGGATAAAAGTTGTCGTCTCGCAGAATCGCAATCACTTCGGAATTATAGTTCTGATAAGGGGGCGCGGTGCCGGCCTTCGCGCCGCCGCCTTCCTGCGTCTGAACTTGAGGAAGGTTGGGAAGAATTCCTTGTCCATTCGGAGTGTTCGAAACCGTTCCAAAGGTGAAGTCGTTGGAATTTCCAGTCGATCCGCCCGCCAAGGTTGCTGCGGCCTGCACGGCGAGGCTGGAAGCTGGCAGGCGGCTGTATTGGGCATAATATTGATGAATGGCGTTAACCAGATTGCCCTCTTCGGTCTTGGCGATTTGTTTCTTGGCGTTGGTTTTCGCGTTGCCCAACGCGGGCAACAACATCCCGGCCAAAATGGCGATGATGGCGATAACGACCAGCAGTTCAATAAGCGTGAACGCCTGCTCCACGTTGCGCGCCGCGGGAATCATTCTCTTCATAGCTTTACTCCATTTTAATTGTTTATCTCTCTTCTGTCAAACGGCCATGGTGAGATGGTGCGCGATACAGGACTTGAACCTGTGACCCCCACCGTGTCAAGGTGATGCTCTTCCTCTGAGCTAACCGCGCCCCCGCTTGCTTTAAACCTAAGCCCAATGCACCCCCTTTGGCAAGCCCGGAATTGGGGCGGGCGCGTTTCACTTTTGGGATGGGTCAGACGGGTCGGACAGGTCGGACGAATGGGACGGATGGGCAACATTCGTTATTGGTCATTCGCTTTAGCCTTTGCCTTAATCCTCCGTACAGCCCATCGCACGTGTTCGGCAATGAGCGGCTCCGCATCCGCCGCCGCACGGGCCAGGGCGGGCAGCGCGCCTGAATCGCCACAGTTCCCCAGGGCCACGCAGATGTTGCGGAGAAAGCCCCGCCGTTTCGCCCGCAAAATGGGGGTGCCGGCAAATCGCCTCTTGAACCCTGCTTCGTCCAGGGAAAGCAATTCAATCAAATCCGGCGCCGCCAATTCGGCGCGGTAATGCGGACGTATCAACGCGCCGTCTTTGGCAAAGCGGTTCCAGGGGCAGACGGCCAGACAGTCGTCGCACCCGTAAATCCGGGTGCCGATGGCGGCCCGAAACTCCTCCGGGATTGACCCCTTCAGTTCAATGGTCAGGTAGGAAATGCAGCGGCGCGCGTCGAGTTGGAACGGGGCGGTGATGGCGGCGGTGGGACAGGCGTCAATGCAGCGCCGGCAGGAGCCGCAGCGGTTTTTTTCCGGCGCATCCGGCTCGATCTCGAGCGTGGTGATGATTTCGGCAAGGAAAATCCAGTTGCCGAACTTGCGGCTGATGAGGCTGGCGTGCTTGCCGATGAAACCGAGTCCCGCGCGTTGCGCCAGATCGCGTTCGAGCAAGGGGCCGGTATCAACATACCACAACGAGCGGCTCCCGCCCGCGCCGACCTGATCAATGAATCGGGCCAGGGTTTTGAGGCGTTCGCCCAGGACGCCGTGATAGTCGGAGAATTGGGCGTAGCGGGCGATTTGCCCGGCTGTGCCCGCTTTCGATCCGGGCGCGGCCGGTTCCATATTATAACTGACAGCGAACGTGATGATGGTCCTGGCATCGGCGAGGACGCGGGCCGGATCAATTCGTTTGCGGGCGTTGCGCTGGAGATACCCCATTTCGCCATGGCAACCGGCGTCGAGCCAGCGTTGGAACTCGGCGGCGTGGTCGGGCGGGCGGGCCGTGGTGAACCGGCAGGCGTCAAAGCCCAATGCGCGGGCGCGTTCTTGAATGGCTGTGCGTCCGTCTTCCATCATCCCGCTTTCCTCACCGTTGCGCGAGTTGGAATTGGTGCAACACCTGCTGGACGACTTCTTTGGGCGAACGCTGGCCGGTCTGGATGAGCACGTCGGCCTGGCGGTAAAGGGGATCGCGCAGGGCGAAGAGTTCGCGAATTTTGCCCAATGGATCAGCGGTTTGCAGCAGGGGCCGGTGGGTCTGTGTTTGCACCCGCTCCCAGATGGTTTCGGGCGAGGCCCACAGGCAAACGACCAGGGCATGGGTTTTCAGGCTGGCCAGATTGGCCGGGTCGGCAACGAGACCGCCGCCGGTGGCGATGACCATCTTTTTCCGCTGGCTCAGGTTCTGGACCACTTGCTGTTCCAATTGGCGAAAGGCGGCCTCGCCCTGTTTTTTGAAGATTTCCTCGATGGTCATGCCGCATTGGGCTTCGATCAGTTCGTCGGTATCGACAAACTCGAACTGCAACAACTCGGCGGCCAGGCGGCCGACGGAGGATTTGCCGGTGCCCATGAAACCGACCAGGGCGATGTTCTGTATGCTGCGCACGAACTAAATGCTAAATGCCAAATGCTAAATGCTAAAGGCGGAAATATTGAAAAGGCGTCTCTAATCAGGTTTGGATACTTTAGCCTTTAGCTTTTAGCCTTTAGCATTTTCTTCAACCTTACCGTTCCAAGCGATAGAATCGTGGCGAACCACTGACACCGGTGGTCGCCTGAAAGACGCCGGAACTGACCTTTGTGATGGTGGCGTTGGTGACAGACGCATAGGCGTTGAGCGGGATGACGGTGCCGGAGCTTATGAGAGTGAAGTTCGAAGCGGGATCACTGGCGCCTGCGGTGAAGTTAATGATAACGTTGGTGCCGCTGAGCACGATGCCGGTAATGTCAGGCGGTGTTGGAAGGGAGGTGACTTTCACCGTTGCCACGGCCAATGTGGTGGCTTGATTCGATCCGGGCGGTGACCAGACACGCCAGAAGTAGGCCGATGAAGAGGCGCCATAAAGATTGCCAACATTGTCCCAGGCCGCGCATGTATATTGATTGGGATAATCCAAATTGGTCAGAGCCTGGATCGTGGCGCCGTTTGTGACAGTTACAACGGAGCCGTTGGTGGCGTTGAGCACGCGAATTCCCGGATGGTCATCACTGCCCGCCACCATGGGCAGCGCCACCATTGTTGGATGTTGGCGATTATTGATGACGGTATCCTGTACGCCTTCGAACGCGGCGTCAACGGTGCCAACGCCCCAACGCACTTGGTTGGTTGCCGTGCCATAGGCGTAACTGGCGCCGCCCTTTTCAGGAGGGAGAACACCGTGGTTCCAATTGGTGTACTCCATGGTTCTTGGAAGAGGATTGTCGTAGTACGTGTTTTGAGAAACGAAGATGTCAAGATTGGTATCGACCATGCAACCACCCGAAGAACCCTCGCCAAGGTCGGAGGTGGCGCTTTGGATCACAGCCTGAGTCCCTTCGGTGTCTTTCGGATCAGCCGCGCCGTTCGTCAGATGGTACATCCAAATGCCCCAATTATTGG
Organism: uncultured Verrucomicrobiae bacterium; assembly: GCA_963813995.1. Taxonomy (GTDB): domain Bacteria; phylum Verrucomicrobiota; class Verrucomicrobiia; order Limisphaerales; family Palsa-1400; genus DASRLE01. The sequence continues at coordinate 101,828 of CAWFAZ010000043.1, forward strand.
GAGAATCAATGTTACACAGCCAGACCGCGGCATGGGTCGTGGTCGTGGATGTAACATCAAAATTGTTAATACCGTAATAGAGATCGCCAATATCCAGGTTGCTGGCATAATTATTGGGGCAATTGGGAAAACCGGGACTGCCGGGACCTTCGTTGATCACAATCTGGTTGGTTGTCACCTGCATGTCGAAAGCGACAATTGCGCCCAAGTCGCTATAATCGTCGATGTAAAGTCTGTCATCGTCCCCGATTCTCAGCCTCCAGGGATTAAAGCCGCCGCCGCTGCTCATCTCTCCCGTGGCGATGTTACCATTATCGTTGGTGGTATATCCTCCATAGCCAAAGCTGCCTTCGTCAGCAGGGGAGCCGTCGGCGTTCATTTTGTAGATGCCGCACTGCTGTGCCACTCCGTTTTGTGTCCCTGACGATGCGCAACCCACCATGACGCGGCCGTAATACGGACTGTTGGTGTTGTTATCAACAGCGATGCCTTCCGGATAGACAGCCACATTGTTGGTCGAATCAAGGCTGGTTTTCATCCAATTCGTGTAGCCGACGGCCCTGGCGATAATGCTAACGGAACAAGTTCCGGTGACATTGGGGGTCCAAGACACCGAATTGAGGCCCATATTCGTGCCGCCGGTCAAGGTGTCCACCACGGTGTTCCCTTGCAGGATGTTGACCGTGACGCCCGCCGTGGCAGGTTCATTGAGAATGTAGGTGATATTTACGTTGGTGCCCGAAGTGTTGGTTATGCTGCTTAAACTGCCGCTCAACTTGATGTCAGTGGCATAAACATTGGCGCGGACCGTTGTGGCGGACGAAATGAGCGCCAGCGCGAGGGCCAGGCTTCCAGCCACCCGGCCGGATTGCAGCGGATTAAGTGGTTTCATAATTCTGTTTTGGTTTCCATGACAAGACTCAATTTACTCCTTTAACCGGAAAGCGCCAATCGCCCGGGCGGCAAATTACAATAAAAGCAGCAACTGTAGGGCGATTTTCCCAATGTCGGCGCGCTTTCAAGCAGGGGGTAGTATTGCACAAAATCCACCCAAAGGCAACCGTTTTTTGCCCTGTTTTTTGCCAAAGGGCTGAAGTCGTTGAAAAAACGCTCCGAATCAGGTTCGGATACTTTAGCATTCAGCATTTAGCATTTCTTTAGCATCCAGCGATGGGGGCGCTTGCCGTCCTGGCTGCAGAAGGCCAGAAAGACCTTGGCGGCGTTCATGACGTTTTCGGGGATGGCGTCTCCGGGAATCTGGCCGGCCATGTGCAGTATCAATTGAGCATCGTTGGTTTCGGCGTTGATGTCGCGCGCGGTGGCGCCGACCAGGATGAACGCCATGAATTGTTCCTTCTTTGTCATAAAATTTTCCCTTTTCCGCCATCCTGCACCCGCAGGTTGGACATCGGCTGTCCATGTGAATAAGTTTTTCCGGCCCGCGGAAGATTGGCCGGCGCCTACCCCTGTCCCGTTTGCTTTTTAGGGCGGACGCGGAACTGGCTGGCTTCGACGGCCCGGGCCAGGTCCCCGCCCAGGAAGAGTTTGCGGTATTCCCCGGTTTCGAGGAGGTGCTGGCGCACTTCGCCACTGTCGCGCCGGATGAGATATTTAAGCTCATCCATGTCTTCGGACCAGCGGACGCCATTGAAGAACTCGGCGCCGGCGAACTGCGTTTTATAGAGCGCGTTGGGTGTATAACAACTGCCAAGGTGAAGGTACTGGCAGCCGCGTTCCTTGAAGAACGCCACGGCCGACGTCATCATGAACATCCCCAGGTTCCGGCTGTAGTAGCTCAGGTCATAGAACGCGTAGTAGTAGTACGCCAGGCGATCCGCCTCGAGGAACAGCGTGACCGTGCCGACTTCCTTCCCGCATTTGAGGTCGTTGAACACCAGCAAGTGTGAAGTGATCTTCCCGTTGAACAGCGCGTCGAGCCGCTCGCGGGTCATGATGTCCTTGCCGAATTTGATGTCCGCGTAATTCTGGTAAAACTCGCGGCGCCGGGCGTTGTAGTCGAACCCGGCGCGCGGGACGAGGGTGGCCTGGATGTCCGCGCCTTTGCGGAGAATGCGCCGGTTTTCGGAGGAGGGGCGGTGCCGGCGCAGGTCCACGCGCACGTTGCGGCACAGGTAAAAGCGGTCCATGTCCCGCGACGACGGCAGGAACCCCTGGAAGAAAAAGTCGGCCGCGGTTTCCCCCTCCTCCGGGACCGCCCAGATGGCGTAGGGGAAAATGTAGTGGCCGTAATCGGACTTGTGCTCGGAGAAGAGCAGCTTCATGGGTCCTGATTCCCGTTGACGTGGATGCGCGGCAGCCGCGTCTGCCAGCCGGCCAGCACATCGTACGAAACCGAGTTCTTCCACTGCGCCACTTCGTGGGCCGAAATCTCATCGTCGCCCTGCCGCCCCATCAGCACCACTTCGTCCCGCAGCCGCACCTCGGGCAAGTCGGTTGTATCCACCATGAACGCATCCATGGCCACTCCGCCGACCAGAGGCGCGCGCCGTCCGCCGATCAACACGCAACCCTGGTTGCGCACACGCGGGTAGCCATCCCCATACCCCACCGGAATGATCGCGATGCGCCGCGCGGACGGCGCCCGGTATTTCATCCCGTAGCCCACGACGTCGTCCTTGTCCAAGTGCTGGATGCTGGCGACCCTCGCCTTCACGGTCATGGTGGGTTCGATGCCGGCGATCCGGCGGCAGACCTTTGACGGATAAACCCCGTGCTGAAGCATACCGATGCGGACCATGTCGAAATGCGCCTGGGGCAGGTCGAGAAAGCCGCCGCTGTTGCACAGGTGGCGATACTTGACGGCGATGCCCCTGGCCGCCATGGCGGAGAGCACCTCGTTGAAGCGGGCCAGTTGCTGCAGCGCGAAGGTCTTGTCCATCTCGTCGGACATCGAAAAATGGCTCATCACTCCTTCGAGTTCGAGCGATTTGTTCGCGACCACGGCCTGGACCAGCGACAGGGCCTCGGACCAGCGCACCCCGTAACGGTTCATGCCGGTGTTGATCTTGACATGGACCGGCGCGCGCTTGCCCGCGCGGGCGGCGATCTGCCCCAGCTTCTCGACCATCCGCCGGTCATTGACGCACACAGTCAGGTCGTGCTCGACGCACCAGGGCAGCTCCTCTTCCTGGCGCTCGCCGAGGAGCAGCATCCGCGCGCGCAGACCGTGATCGCGCAACTGCATCGCTTCTTCGAGCGTGACCAAACCGAGGAACGACGCTCCGGCCGCCAGCGCGGTCCTGGCCACGTGCAGCGCGCCGTGCCCGTAGGCCTCGTCCTTCACCACCGACAAGATCTTCAGCAGCCTGGGTTTGTCCTGGTTGATGACCTGGTAATTGTGGCGGAGCCGGGCGAGGTCAATCTCGATCCACGCCGGGCGATGAGGGCGGACGCCTTCCCCGCATGCGGCGGGCGGTTCTTCCCGGTCCAATTCCGATTGTGTGACGGTGCTCATGCGGTTTCAGGCATGTCCCGGCGGCCAGAGCGTCCGGCCAATGTCCGTTCGATAATAGCTGCCCAGGCTGCGGATTTTGCGAATGTTTGCGGAGGCCTTTTTGATCGCGGCAGCGAGCGACGCGCCGAAACCGATCACATCGGCGATACGATGGCCCGTGGTGACGAGGCGGCCGTCCTCGGCGCAGGCGACCTCGTTCCACCACAGGTCGCAGCCCTCGTCGAACGGGCCGGTGGTTTCGACCGGCAGCGACGGGCCAAGCAATTGCACGTAGGGATAGCCGTAGCCGGCGAGAGTGATGGAGCAGCCGAATTTCATTCCGCGTTTGAAGCGGGGCCGGAGCTTCTGGTTTCGGCCCGTGCGAAGGAGCGTTTCGGTGGGGTTGGCCAGCATGCGCAGCAGCATGGCGCCCGAGGTGACGCCGATGCGGATGTTGTATTCGAGCACGTGCCATCGGCCGCGGCGGCGGGCGGCGGTCACTTGTATCGGGCCGTGATACTTCACGGCGCGGAACCAGGGGCGCAACGGCCGCAGCAATTGGCGCGCCAGGCCGTACTTGTCACCCGGATCCTGCTCGACCAATCCTCCCATCGGCGCTCCGGCCACGATGCCCATGTCGCCGGTGAACGCGCGTTTGTACTCCTGGTTGGTCACGACCGGATAAATCTCGCCGCCGCTGACCAGCGCGATGTGGCCGGCCTCCGCCCGGCCCATGTATTCCTGGAGGAAGACACCCTCCGCATAATCAATGTGCTTGAGCCACGAGCGCGTGTCCTCGATCTTCTCGCAGAGGATCGTATGCACCGGGCTGGTCGGGGAACACAGCGGGTTTTTGATGACGTACGGCACCGGCTGCCTCCGCAGGATTTCCTCCGCTTCGAGCCGGTTGGCCGCAACGTGCGCCGTCGGAAACGGAATGTTGAACTGCTGGCAGAGCTGGCGGGCGAAATCCCGCTCGCGCTCGATCCTCATTCCTTCGCCGATGGGGCAAAAGATTGGCGTCGGACCGGCCAGTAATTCCTCCTTCCAGGGGGCCTGCGCCCAATCAATGGACATGGGGATGATCAGATCGAACTTGTGCGCCTTCAGAAGGCGGCAGGGATTGGGATGCTGCCCGCCATTCCAGGTCGGCCCGGCCAGCGACGGCGCAAAGTGGCCGTAATGGCGAGTGAGGTAGGTCGAAACCCTGGCGCCGTCATCCTTGAGAATCCGGGCCGTGCTGTAGGCGAACGCGCCCACGCCAAGGACCATGATCGAGGCCCGGCGACCGACAGAGTTGCTTCCGGTTTTCATGCCGCGCGGCCCTTATTCGGTTTCCAAACCGTTGCGGACGGTCTGGACAAGTTTTTGGGGCGGGTACGGCTTTTGCAGAAAATTGACGCCCTCGCGCAGAGCAACGTCCTGGCCCATCAAGTCCGGGCTGTAACCGGTGGTGTAGATTACTTTGAGATGGGGGTTGTCGGCTTTCAGTTTCTCGGCCAGTTGACGGCCGGAGATGCCGTCGGGCATGACCATGTCGGTCAAGAGCAAGTCCACATGGGTTTTGTTTTCCTTCCAAAGCTCCAGGGCCGCGAGGCCGGACGACGCTTCAATGACTTCGTAGCCGCCGCGTTCGAGCACTCTGCGCACCAAGGCGCGGAGTGTCGGTTCGTCTTCGACCACAAATATGGTGCGCTTCCTGGACGCCTCTGAATCCACAACACTTACTTCTCTCATCTCAACGCTGTTTGGCAAGTTTATTTGGAGCCGGGCGAAATTGAGGGCCGGGATTCAGGCTGCATAAAGCCGGGTTTCATGTTTAATTATACTCGATGCAGATTGGCGCGCTCCATTTAAAGTCGAATTTATTTCTTTCGCCGCTGGCCGGTTACACCAACCTGCCTTTCCGGCTCACCTTGCGCGAAATCGGCGGGCTGGACCTGGCCACGACCAACCTGGTCAACGCCCGTTCCCTGCTGGAAAAAAAACCAAAGGCCCTCAAACTCATCGAGACCAGCCCCGCCGACCGCCCTTTGGCCGTCCAATTATTCGGCTCGGTCGCGGAGGAGATGCGCGATGCCGCCGTGTATCTGGAGTCCATCGGCATTTCCGCCATCGACATCAACATGGGCTGCCCCGTGCGCAAAGTCTGCCGCGTCGGCGGCGGCTCGGCCATGATGACCGAATTCGGCAAAACAGCCGCGTTGGTGCGCGGCATGGCGGATGCCGTGAAAATTCCCGTGACGGCAAAAATGCGCCTGGGTTGGGACGATCAAAATCTCACCGCGCCCGATTTGGCGCGAGTGCTGGAAGACGCGGGCGTGGCGGCCATTTTTGTGCATGGGCGGACGCGCGAGCAGGGGTTTGGCGGTTCGGTCAATCTGGCCGGCATCCGGGCCGTCGTGCAGGCGGTCAAACGGATTCCGGTCATCGGCAACGGCGACGTCACCACGCCGCAGGCCGCGCAAATGATGTTGACTGAAACAGGCTGCGCCGGCGTGGGCATCGGGCGCGGGGCCTTTTACAATCCGTGGATATTTCTGCACACCGCCCATTACCTGCGCGGGGCCGGGCTGTTGCCCGAACCGGACTTTGAGGAACGCATCCGCGTCATGCGCCGGCACCTGGCTTTGATGGCCGGGGTGTTCGGCGAGGAGCACGGCTGCCGGATGTTCCGCAAAATCGGGCCGTGGCATGCGAAGCGATTCGGGCCGGCCAGCGCATTCAACAAACGGATCGTGAAGCTGTCAAGCATCGTTGAATTTGAGGAAATCCTGGAACAATATCGCGCCTGGCGCCGGCAATTCCTGGATGAGACGGGCCAGCTCAAGCCCAACTACCGGCCGCCGCCGCTGGTGGCGTCATTCATGCGCGAGCCGTCGGTGGCGGGCCGGCAGGACATCCCGGTGCCCAAAGGGCCGGTGGAAGTGTGGTGAAGCAAGTTAGCCACAAGGAGCACAACCCCGAACCCCGAACTACTTTCGGGGGAATTGCCCATTCCCCAAAAAAGGCTTTCATTTTGCAACCCCGAAAGCCTTCGGGGTTGATTTTCTCAAGAAAATGTGCCCCGAAAAAAACCGTGAAAATTTCGGCATTTTGCATGGTTCCTCGCTGTTTTCAGAATAGAGTTTCATTAAAAGCCTTCTTTGGCACCAAATTGGAGCGGCCAGCCGGAGCGAAGTAGCGTGGCGCACGGCTGAAGTGACTGGGATTCTGCCCCCCACCCCCCCCCATAAGCATTAACCTAACGATTCAAAATTTGGCCGACTTGGATTAATTGCATTGGACGGCGCGGTCGCAGAACTCGCCAGGCCCTTGCTATATCTGGGCCTCGCCGCAGAAAGTTCGGCAAGCTCAAAGCCGGTGCCAGCACCTGCAATAATGTGTCACGCGCCTCCAACGTGGCGCGCCAGCGGCTCAAACTCTGGCAAGCCATATCCCCAGGGGGAAAAAATCTTTGCCTCCAGCAACAGTCGCTCCAGCAGCAGTGCCGTCAGTATCTTGGCTTGCATCCAAGCCCGGGCTGACTGGTCGTTGCTTTTGGGCACATGACCAGTTGAGAGCAAACTCTTCAGGCGCTTGAAAGCCAGTTCCACCTGCCAGCGGCAGCGGTAGAGCGTCAGGGCCTGGCTGGCCGTAAATTCTCTGGGCAGGGTGGTCAGCACCAGGACGTACTCGGCCAATTCCAAGCTTTCCGCACTGGCCTGATAGCCATGAATCTGGGCATTGTCCAAGACTTGGCGCCGCGCCCGCTCCGTCGCCAGCCGGTTCTTGCGGATGGCGCACAAGCGCAGACGATAAACCTTGCCCTGATGAAAAAATTGGACCTTCCAATGATCCGAATTGTGTTTGGGCAAGCCCCGCAGAAGTGCCAGCAGGTCCAGCGCCCTGCCGTGAGGATCCTGCACCGGAAGCGCGGTGGTATGCCAGCGCATCAACAGCGCCGCGCCGCTCTCCAGGACTTTGGCCACTCCAGTCGCTCGGCTGTAGCCCCGATCCACCAAGATGAGTTGATCCTTTTTAAACTGGAATCGCCCCAGGCTCTCACCGCCATGCTGGTCGGTGACTTCATAGTGGTCGCGAACCAGTTCCGGCAGAGTGATGCTGTAGTGCAGACGCCAGGCGCTGCCCGTCCTGCCGGGTTCCTGGATGTCCGTCGCATCAATGGCTCGAACCCGGTATTGGCTGGGCCATAGGCACTGGCCCAAACGGTTCTGCTGCTCCGCCAGCAAATGTTGGCAGAGGCTTCCCAGCCAGGCTTCAGCCTTGCGCAACCGCTTGAACAAAGCCACCCCGCTGATGCTGGCCAGCCCCAATTCCCTGGCCCGCAAGGCGGTTTGTTCCAAAGACAGTCCGCCGGCCACATGCATGAGGATTAACCGCAACCACCGCTCACCGTCGGTCAAGCCCCGCGTCCGCTGGAAAAAGTCAAATCGTTTGGCCCGGGCATTGAGATCTTCGGGGAGCCACCGGCGCAGAATCTCCCAATCTTCTGGAAGGCAATCATCATTGTTCATGGCTCCCCAGCATAGCCCGTCCAAACCATTTGGCAAGCCTTTAGGTTAATGCTTATGCCCACCCCCCCCCCCCCCCGCTACAGTGCTACAAACGTTGATTATCAATGAGTTAGGGTGCAACAAGGGTGCTACAATTTGGCTTATTTGTTGCACCTGTAGCACCCTGGCATCACACCCACCACGTCCGCTCATGGCAAGGGCGGCGTGGAGGCCAGAATCCAGGCGACACTTGCCGCAATCCTATTCTGAAAATGGCGAGGAACCTTGTGTTGCCAGCCAAGTCGTTGACTATCAACCCCGAAAGCTGTTCCCCCGAAAGCATTCGGGGTTCGGGGTTGCCGTGTTGCCGATTTTCCGGAGCTATCTATCAATTGCGGTTTGTCGGGCATTGCGCGTGGTCCATTGATCAAGTGAATAATTGCCATGCAGTTTAAACTTTGCACTTCGCCCCTGGAACTTTACTCTGCGCCCGGCCGCCATGCTGAGCACATTGCGCATTAAAAATCTGGCCCTGGTTTGCGATCTCACGCTGTCATTGCAGCCGGGATACAATGCCATCACCGGCGAAACCGGCGCCGGCAAATCCATCATCATCGGCGCGCTTCATCTGGTGCTGGGCGAACGCGCGGACCGCGACCTGATCCGCGCCGGCTGCGAGAATTGTTCGGTGGAAGCCGTTTTCGAAGGCGCGCCGTTGCGCAGCCTGCAAAAATCCCTCGAGGAAAACGGCCTGGAACCCTGCGCCGACAATCAGCTCCTGCTCAAGCGCGTCCTGACCGCCGCCGGCGCCAACCGGCAATTCATCAACGGCTCCCCCGCCACGCTGCAAATGCTGGCCGCCGTGGGCCGCGAATTGGTCGATATGCACGGGCCGCACGAACACCAGTCCCTCCTTCATCCCGCCAAACAACTGGACATTCTCGACGCCTTTGCCGGCCTGAATCCAACCCGTCACACCTTCGCCGGCTTGATCCGCCGGAGAAATGATTTGGAAAATGAAAAGACCGCGCTGATTGTCGATGAACAGACCTATGCCCGGCAACTGGACCTCCTGCGTTTCCAGAGCCATGAGATTTCCGCCGCCAGATTGCAAGCCGATGAAGAGGGCCGCTTGACGGAGGATTTCCAACGCGCCGGCAATGCCACGCGGCTTCTGGAGTTGAGCCAGGAGGCGCTCAATCTATTGGGCGAACAGGACGATTCGCTGTTGCGGCGGGCGGGCGCGCTTGGCCGGACGCTCCAGGCCTTGCAACGCCTCGATCCGTCCGCCGCCAGCTTGCTCGCCTTCCATGAACAGGCCATGTCGGCGTGGAACGAATTGCCCTCCGCCTTGCGCCGCTACGCCGACGGCGTCGAAGCCGATCCCGTCCGCCTTCGGCAATTGGAAGAGCGGTTGAATGTGCTTCAGTCTCTCAAACGCAAATACGGCGCGACGCTGCCGGAAGTCATCGCCTTCGGCGAGGAAGCGCAAAGGAAATTGCAAAACCTGGAGCAGCGCGACGCCGAGCTGGCGCGGATCAACGGCGCGCTGCAAACGCTGCGCCAGGAAATAGTTTGTCTGGGCCGGGAACTGTCCGCCCAGCGCCGCAAGGCCATTCCCAAACTGGTCAAAGCGGCCATGAAACAATTGCAAGGTTTGGGATTTCAACAGAGCCATTTCGAAGTCAGCCTGCAAACCGTCGAAACCCCCGCCGCCTCCGGCGTGGACGAAATTGAATTTCAATTCGCGCCCAACGCGGGCGAACCGGCGCGGCCCTTGCGCGCCATCGCCTCCTCCGGCGAAATGTCGCGCGTCATGCTCGCGCTCAAAACGGTTTTGGCCGCCGAGGACGAAATTCCCCTGCTCGTCTTCGACGAGATCGACGCGAACGTCGGCGGCGGAACCGCGGTGGTGGTCGGCGAGAAGATGCGGCAAATCGCCCGCCGGCACCAAGTCATCTGCATCACGCATTTGCCCGCCGTGGCCGCCAGCGCCGGCGCGCATTACGTCGTCACGAAGCGGATCGAGTCCGGCCGGACCATATCCGAAATAACATTGCTTGACGCCCAGCAGCGCATCCGTGAAATCGCCCGGATGCTTGGCGGCCAGACCGACACCGCCCTCCAACATGCCCGCGAAATGCTAGAAAATGCCAAAGGCTGAATGCTAAAGGCTAAAAAAACAAAGTTTTCATGGCGTCGCCCTGAGTCCTGTCCAGCGCGCGATTTTTATTCCGGCGGCGTCAAATTGCTTTTTGGCGGCTTCCAGAAGGTCGGATTTCAACAGAACTGCCGTGTCCGGATCGGCGCACCAGACCTTCAACGTCAGCGTCGTGCCGGAACCGGACAAGGCGGTGACGATGCAGCCATCGACGGCGATGGTCTTTGGGTGCGCCTTCGCCAAATCGGTCAGAATTTTGCGGGCCGGGGCGGGATCGGTGGTCGCGGCAAGGATAATGCTCAAGTTACAAGGAGCGCCCTTTCGAGCCAGGGAAAGATTGACGCTGGCCTGGCTGGCCATGGTGCTGTTGGGAATGACCAAACGGCGCTCATCGGCCGCGCGCAGCACGGTGTAACCGAGATTGATGCTTTCCACCACGCCGGTTTCCGTTCCCGTGGGGACGGGCACTTGCAGTTGGTCGCCGAGTTTGAACGGGCGATAAAGCACCAGGGAAATTCCGGAGATCAAATTGCCGAGCGTGCTTTGCGCCGCCAGCCCCAGCACCACGGAGAGCACGCCCACGCTGGCCAGCGACGCCGAGCCAAGGTCTTTCAAGGCGGGAACAATATGGGAGTAAACGAGGAAGGCACAAATATAAACTCCCAGGTTGGCCAATTTCCCCAAAAACCGGATGCCGGTCGGATCCGCTCCCGCGCGCTCTGTCTTGTCCAGATAACGATGGACAGCCAGACGCACAGCCCGGCCTGCCAGCCACGCCCCGAAGATGAACACCAGGGCGAAAAAGACCGCACCCAACCCTGTCCCTGGATTCAGGAGATCCAGGACAACGTCCCAAAACTTGTCTTTGATTTCTATTTCCGTCACATTTTGCCGTGGCGCACCATGGCGATGAGCAGCCAAAAACCCATCATGCCCGCCACCATGTAGCCGAGCACGCCCGGCACGGACATGTCATGCCACATCGGCGGGACTTTCGCATGCACAATCACCGAAGAAGCGATGATGAGAGACGACAGAACAAGGGCGAAAGCCAGCCGATTGACGATGCGCTCCAGGGTGTTCATCAGCGGCTCCAGGCCATGGTGATGAACCAGCAGGCGGATCCGGCCTTCCTTGACCAGCGCCATAATCCGGCGGATCTCCAGCGGCATTTCGCGTAAAAATGCCGCCGCCTCGCCGCCAAATTCCCGCCAGTCGCGCAGGAACCGGCGGGGGCCCAACTGCCGCAGGCGGACCCGCTGCATGAACGGTCGCGCCTGGCCGATAATGTCATGGCCGGGATCGAGCTGGCAGACCAGCGTTTCCATCAGGCTCAAGGCCTTGAGCACAGTCGATAAATCCGCCGGCAGGGTTAGCCCATGCTTCCGGGTCAGGTGAAACAAATTCTGGACCAGTTTTCCGAAGACCATCCCGCCAATCGGCCGGTAAAAATGCTGGTGCATGAATTCCGCCACGTCAGCCTCAAAGCCCGGCCGGAATGGGTCCAGTTCCGCGTGGGCCAGCTTGAGCAGCGCGGCGGCGGCGGCGCTTTCATCGCGTTGCGCGATGCCGATGACAAATCGCGCGAACGTTTCCCGCGTGTTCAGGTCCAGGAACCCCATCATGCCAAAATCCAAAAAGCAAATCACGTTCCCCGGCAAAATCTGGATGTTCCCCGGATGCGGATCGGCATGGAAAAAGCCATGCACAAAAATTTGTTTCATCACCAGGTCCGTGATGCGCGTGGCAATCACCTGCCGGTCCAGCGCCGCCGCCTCCAGCAAATCCAGCCGCGACGCCTTGATCCCGTCGATGTCTTCCATGGTCAGCACACGCCGCGTGGAGGTCTCTGGAAAAACTTTGGGAACGCAAATGGCGGGTTCGCCGGCAAACTGATGCGCGAACCGTTCGATGTGCGCCGCTTCCGCTGCAAGGTCCAATTCCTGCTCCATTTGCCTGGCGAATTCGGCCACGACGGCCGTCGGCTGATGGACCTTCCAGCCCTCGACATGGTTCTCCAGCAACGCGGCCAGTTGCGCGATGATCTCCAGATCGACCCGCACGATGTTCTCAATATCGGGCCGTTGCACTTTGATGACGCATTTTCCGCCATCGAGCCGAACGGCCCGATGCACCTGCGCCATCGAAGCCGAACCGACTGGCTCCTCTTCGATGGATGTGAAAAAATCGGTGGACGGGTGGCGCAGTTCGGCGTTCAACACCGCCAGCACCCGGTCAAATGGAATGGGCGGCACCTGGTCGTGCAGCTTGGACAGTTCGGCGATAAACGGCGGCGGCAGCAGGAGCGAGCGCGTGGAGAGAAGCTGGCCCAATTTGACGAAGGCCGGCCCCAGTTCTTCGAAGGCGCGCCGCAACCGTTCGGGGGCCGAGAGCAGGGAAATCTCTTCCTGCGCCTGGCGCATTTTGCGGAAGGGCAGCCGCAGCGCACTCGGCAACGGCAGGCGTTCCGCCAGGTCTTCGTAGCCGTACTTGAGAAAGACGCCGATGATGGTGCGAAAGCGCTGCACATGCTGCACCGCCCGCCCGAATCTTCTGAAGCGACGCAAAAACACTCTGGTTACCGTCCCTGAGTTTTTGCGGGCCTAGCGGGCTTGGTCCGCGTTCGGGGTTTGGCGGGGGCCGGTGGCGCCGGTGGCGCCTGGGTGTTGAAGTGCTGCGCGGCCTTTTTCGTCGAGATTTTCAAATCGGCCAGGGCCTTTTTCACCCCGGTTTTGATTTCTCCCAACGCGCCGCCGCCCGCGCCCTTCAGTTCGTCGAATTTGGCTTTGAGGTGTTCCAGATGTTTGTCCGCCTCAGCCAATTCTTCATAGCCCACGATCCTGCTTTGGGCGGCGACCCGTCTGGCCCGCGCCTTGAGCAAATCCAGTTGGGCTTTGTGCTCTTGGATCTGTGCTTCCAATTCTTTCCGGTATGCGTCTAACAAGCTCATAAGTGATTTCCTTTCGCTTGCAGAGTAGCACTTCACCCGCGCTGATCAATCCTGATTCTTCTTTCTCTCCCGGCGCCGGGATGATATTTGTCCTGGCCATGGATCCGTTATTGAAACTATTGCAGGAAAACGCCACGGCCTCACTGGGGAATCTGGCCAAAATGCTCAATCTCTCCGAAGCCGAGGTGACCGCCAAAATCAAACAATATGAAACCGACCGCGTCATCCTGGGGTATCGCGCGATTTTGAATGACGAAAAAATGGGCCTGGACATCGTCCGCGCTGTCATCGAAGTGAAGATTACGCCGGAACGCGGCGGCGGCTTCGACCGGCTGGCCGGACGCATTGCCAGGTATGCCGAAGTGCGCTCGTGTTACCTGATGAGCGGAGGGTACGATCTGCTCGTCGTGGTGGAGGGGGACAATTTGCGCGACGTGGCGCGGTTCGTCGCCGAAAAGCTGGCCACGATCCAGGGGGTCATTTCCACCGCAACGCATTTCATGCTCAAAGTGTACAAGGACCACGGCGTCCTGGTGAGCGAAGACGGGAACGAAGAGCGCCTGGCCGTCGCGCCGTGAAGCGCCGCCTTTGGTGTCAACTCTTACAATTGCCCCATCGCCTTGTCCAGGGCGGCGTAGAGTTGATTCATGGTCGCCACGGTTTCATCGCCCATGTTGGAAATGCGGAAGGTGGTTCCCTTGATTTTTCCGTAGCCGCCGTCAATCAGGAATCCCTGCTCCTTGACCAGTTTCTGCAGCTTGGGCGCGTCCACCGCGCGTCCGCCGGGCCTGGCGCCATTATTGACACAGGTCAGCGTCACCGATTCAAACCCTTTCTCGGGAAAAAGCGTGAAGCCGTGCCGAGAGGCCCAGGCGCGCGTCGCTTCGGCCAGTTGTCGATGCCTTGCGAAGCGCGCCTCCAAGCCCTCGGCAAAAATGTCCTGGAGTTTTGAAGCCAGCGCGAAAACATGGCCGATGCTCGGCGTGCTCGGCGTCATGCTTTGTTCGGCGTTCTTTTGAAATTCCACGAAGTCAAAATAGTAGCCGCGGTCTTTGGCGGTCGCGGCCCTGGCCAGGGCCGCCGGCGAACAAACGAAAACAGCCAGCCCCGGCGGCAAGGCCAGGGCCTTTTGCGAGCCGGCCAGCAGAACGTCTATGCCCAGCGCGTCAAACTCCAATTTGACCGCGCTCATCGAACTGACCGCATCCACGATGAACATGACCTCCGGATATTTTTTCTTGAGCGCGGCGATTTCATAAATCGGACTCATCACGCCGGTGGACGTTTCGTTGTGAACAATGGTGAGCGCGTCGAAGCGGCCCGTGGCCAGCTTTGCATCCACCTGATCGGCGCGGATGGGCGAACCCCATGGAACTTGGAGGGCCTCGGCCTCCTTGCCGCAGCGTTTGGACACATCCAGCCATTTATCGGAGAAGGCGCCGCACATGCAATTGAGCACGCGCTTTTGCGCCAGGTTGCGCACGGCGCCCTCCATGACGCCCCAGGCCGAGGAGGTGCTGAGATAAACCAATTGTTTGGTGTAAAGCAACTGCTGCAATTGCGGTTGCAATTGGGCGTAAAGGTCTTTGAAACCCTGGCCGCGATGCCCGATCATGGGCGTGCAAAACGCCTGAAACGTTTTGGCGCTGACTTCCACCGGGCCTGGAATGTGCAATTTGACATGTGTCATAAAAAATCCTGAAAAACCGTTCAAAACTGCTTGGTTGAGCTTTTCACAAAAAGGCCGGACTGGCAAGCCTTGGTTTTTGCCGGTCCTCCCCCATCAGAGGACACAAAGACGGAAGAGGTTGTCCTCCAGCGCATCATGAGGGTTCTCGATCCTCCGCCGCTTCCGCCAGAACCACCTCCGCCCGAAATCGGATTCCCATAAGAGAAGCTGCGCCGCCTTACCAGGTCGGCAGGAAGACGGCTAAACGCGCTTGATCGAATTGGCCCCATGTCTCCAACTTGTTGCCTGAAAAACAACGACGCTTTGTTCGACGCCCGCCATCGCCGCAGCGGCTTCCACCTTCGCCGAAACGCTATGGTGGACAAGAAGGCGCGACAAGGAAAAGCATTTTCGCGTGGTTCGCGAGGGTATGAGTGGTTAGAAATTCTGATCCTTGTGGTTAATGGCCAAAAGCCGGGCGGATGAAGGCAATTTATTCAACCGCGAACGACTCGAAATACGCGAAACCTGAACTATCGGGTGAAGGGGGTGATGGCAATTTGCCCTCTTGGCCCCAACTGTTTCAGTCAGTGGCGGATAGGCGAAGCAGATCCCGAACTTTTTCCCGGATTGCCCGCCGACGCGCGAGCGTCACATGTCCGCGTTTGGTGATCAGAAGCGGGACATCAATGGACCAGAAGATTGAGCAATCACAGAATGTTTCCCAACTCAGTCCGTCCTCCGTGTCCAGCATTACCTCGAAAGGGTGGGGGTTCCGGCTCTGGCGTTGGCTGGTGCAGAACAGGACGTTGAGCACTTGCGCCCTCGCACAGCGGTCCGGGTGAGATATCAGGACAACCGGGTGCAGGCCCTTCTTTGGGAAATCGCAGTCCCAGACCTCGAACTGGGTTTTCATTCCGGCCCTTTGACACAGCCGGACAGGATCGAAAGTTCTTCCTTGTCCCGCTCCGGGGTGAAGTACTTGAGCAGGGAGCCAGGCGGGAATGCTTCCCTGGGCTTCTGCGCCACAAGCCGGCGTCCGCGTATCTCGCCAGCCTCGACACGCCACTCCACTTGGTCGTTGGGCTTGAGGCCAACCGCTTCGCAGACGGACTCAGGGAGGGTCATTCGGCGTTTCTTGTCGATTACCGTCGCATTCATGGAGGGATTATCCCTCAAAAGCGCCCTTATTTCAAGAACTTTTTGCGAACTACTCGAAATACGCGAACTGCAGAGACTTTTGACCCGCCGTCGCTCGGAAGCTCCCGCCTTCGTTAAAAGCTACGGCGGACAAGTTGGCGCGACAAGTGGCTCAATCGAGATGGGTTCGACAGAGTCTCACCCTACCCGGCTGTCGCTTCCACCTTCGTCGGGATGGGGTTCGACGCCTGCCGTCGCCGAAGCGGCTTCCGCCGCAACCACAGGGAATTGCCGCTAGAGAACGCAGGGAACACAAAGATGGAAGATGTTGCCTTCGTGTCCTTTGGGTTCTTTTGCGGCCATTTTCTTGTCGGGAAAACAAAGACTTGCATGATTGTAGTATGGACGGACACGGTTGGCATTATTTCAGCCGCTCCAGGCGGGGGTGCCGGTGGTGTTCGTCACAGGTCAACACGAAATTCCCGCAGATTCCATCCGGGGTGACAAATTGCTGGAGCAGCGACGCCGGAAATTGGACGGTTTGTCCGGTGGCGCATCGAACCATAACGTGCCGGACTGTCCCGCGATAATAGTCCAAATATTGTTCCGCCGTGATGCGGAGGTAAAATTCGTATCGGTTCATGGAATCAGTGGCTGTCAGCAATACCCGAATCGGGGGGGAAGGCAAGCACGCCGGATTCTTCAAAAAGGATTGTTCAAATGGCGGCGCTCTGCCGGGACGCCGCTACGAAAATATCAGGCGGCTTTCTTTTCGCGGGGGGTTGGGGTAGAATTAACGGATGGTCTGATTGCGAAATTTTGTGTCATGACAGGCAAATTCATCAAGATTGGCGGCGCGCGCCAGCATAATTTGAAGAACCTCAGCCTCTCCATCCCGCGCGACAAGTTGGTCGTGATTACCGGGTTGAGCGGCTCGGGGAAGTCGTCGCTCGCCTTCGATACCATTTACGCGGAGGGACAACGGAAATATGTCGAGTCGCTTTCGGCTTATGCGCGCCAGTTCCTCGATCAGATGGAGAAGCCGGAGGTGGATTTTATTGAGGGGCTGTCGCCAGCCATCGCCATCGAACAGCGCGGGTCGGGGTCAAATCCGCGGTCCATCATTGCCACGACGACGGAGATTTACGATTACCTGCGTTTGCTCTTTGCCAATGTCGGCCAGGCCCATTGTCCGGTGAGCGGCGAGCCGATCACGCAGCAAACGACCAGCGATATCGTGGATAAAATCCTCGCCTTGCCGCCCAAAACCCGCGTCATGTTGCTGGCCCGCGTGGTGAGCGGGCAAAAAGGGGAGTTCCGCGATGTGATCGAGCGGCTGGCCCGCGAGGGTTTCGTGCGCGCGCGCGTGGATGGGGAATTGGTGGAGTTGAGCAGCAACGTGCGGATCAAGTTGGATGCCAAACAGCGCCACACCATCGAAGCCATCGTGGACCGGCTGGTGATTGATGACAAGATCCGGGTGCGCTTGAGCGATTCCGTGGAAACGGCGCTGAAATGGGGCGAAGGCCGCCTGTTGCTTTTGCAGCAGCCGGGCGATGGCAAAATGCAATCCGGCGCGACGGCCGCGGGCGCGTGGTCGGAATCGCTGCATTCCAATCGAAATTACAGTCCGGCCACCGGGGAGAGTTTCGACACGCTGACGCCGAAACATTTTTCATTCAATTCGCCGATGGGGGCGTGTCCGGTTTGTCACGGGCTTGGACAGAAAATGGTTTTCGACGAGCATCTGGTTGTGCCGGACGTGGAGAAATCGCTGGAAAAGGGGGCGGTCCAGCCGTGGCGGCGCGGCAACAAACGCATGATCGTCTATTACAAGGGACTGTTGCGCGGCCTGGCGCAACATTATGGACAAAGCCTGGAAACGGCCTGGAAAGATTTGCCGGAGGATTTCAAAGGGAAGTTGCTGCATGGCACCGGCGCCGAGGAAATTGAATTTACCTTCTGGCGGGCCGGCAAGATGAGCAAGACGCAAAAGCCGTTCGAGGGGGTCATTCCCAACCTCGGACGCCTCTACGTCGAGAGCGAAAGCGAGTTCACCAAGAACCGTTTGAAGAGTTTCATGAACCCCCAGCCGTGCGACGCTTGCGGCGGGCGCAGGCTCAAGCCCGAAATTCTGGCTGTGACCCTCGGAGGCGCGGAGGCGAGTTTGCGGTTCAAAGGACAAAGCACAACGCCGCCGGGCCTTTCCATCATGGAGGTTTGCGGGATGGCCATCGAGCAGGCGAATGATTTTTTCGCGGAGTTGAAACTGAGCGAGTTCCAGCAAAAAATTGCGTCGGAAGTGATCCGGGAAATCCGCGCGCGGCTGGGTTTTCTGAAAAACGTCGGGCTGGGTTATCTGACGCTGGACCGGGAGAGCGGAACGTTGAGCGGCGGGGAGGCGCAACGCATCCGGCTGGCCACGCAAATCGGCGCGGGGCTGGTCGGGGTGCTTTATATACTTGACGAGCCGAGCATCGGATTGCACCAGCGCGATAACCAGCAGTTGCTCAAGTCGCTGGAAGGATTGCGCGACCTGGGCAATTCGGTCCTGGTGGTGGAACACGATGAAGAGACGATCCGGCGGGCGGATTACGTGCTGGACCTCGGGCCGGGCGCGGGCGTGCGCGGCGGGGAACTGGTGGCGGCGGGCGCGGTGGCGGAGATCGAAGCCACTGCGCGCTCCCTGACCGGCCAGTATCTCAAGGGCGATTTGAAAATCCCCATTCCCAAAACCCGGCTCAAGCCGTCGCCGGACCGCGGCTGGCTGGAAGTTATCGGCGCGCGAGAGAACAACCTGCAAAATATCAATGCCCGCATTCCTTTAGGCGCGGTGACGGCGGTGACGGGCGTCAGCGGTTCGGGCAAGAGCACGCTGGTGGATGACATTTTGCGCCGGGCACTGTTCCGCAAATTTTACGGTTCAAAGGAACAGCCGGGGAAGCATCGCCAGATTCGCGGCTTCGAATCGCTCGACAAGGTGATTGTCATTGATCAGACGCCGATTGGCCGCACGCCGCGCAGCAATCCGGCGACTTACACCGGCATGTTCAATCAAATCCGCGATCTGTTCGCCAAACTGCCCACGGCGCGCATCCGCGGCTATGAGGCGGGGCGCTTCAGTTTCAACGTCAAGGGCGGCCGTTGCGAGAAATGCCAGGGGGACGGATTGATCAAGATCGAGATGCATTTCCTGCCGCCCATTTACGTGACGTGCGAGGCGTGCGGGGGGCGGCGTTACAACCGGGAGACATTGGAGATTCATTACAAGGGCATGAACATCGCGGACGTGCTGGCCATGACGGTGGATGAGGCGGTGACATTTTTTCGCGCCATCCCGAAGATTTATGATCCGTGCCTGACGCTGGCGGAGGTGGGACTGGGCTACGTCCGGCTGGGCCAATCGGCCACCACGTTGAGCGGGGGCGAAGCGCAACGCATCAAGCTGGCCGCCGAGTTGGGCCGCAAAGCCACCGGGCACACGCTCTATATTTTGGATGAGCCGACCACGGGCCTGCATTTTCATGATGTGGCGAAACTGTTGGATGTGCTGTTCAAACTGCGCAACGCCGGGAACACGCTGATCATCATCGAGCACAATCTGGATGTGATCAAAACGGCTGACTGGGTGATTGATTTAGGCCCGGAAGGGGGGGCAGGCGGAGGGCGCATCGTGGCCGAAGGCCCGCCGGAAACAATCGCCCGAACCGCCGGGAGCCACACCGGCCAGTACCTCCAGCGCATTCTTTAGGGTCTTTACCCAATGGCTGATGGTAAGATAGTGGGCTGCAAAGGGTTACGATTTTAAATGACAATGTCAGAAAAAAATAAATAATCCGTTGACAAATGTCATCGAATGTGATTTATTTGCTTCGGAACGAAAGAATATGGCTGCTGATGGCGACATGTTTGTGCAACGCAAAGTTTGGGGATTTAACCGACTTTGCGCGGCTGTACATGTATGAAAACGGCATTGGCGCTCTCAATTTGCCTTTTGACGCAACTCAAGTTGGCATTGAAACCAGTAAAGCTGCCAGCCCTGTATTTCTCCGTCCAATGGAGAGATTTATCGCAGAAGTCAGTGGAAAGCCGTTCAGAATTGTAAACCCATTTTTGTTTCTCACGAAGGCCCAAACTATTAGTAAAGGATCAAATGCCGGACAATGTCTTAGACAAAATTGACCCGAAAATCCTCGGCGAGCGTTTGAAAAGCGCCCGCCGGGCTTTTGGCCTAACGCAGGAGGCAGTCGCTGACAAGCTCAACCTTGTCCGAACCACTGTTGTGGCGATTGAGAAAGGCGAACGTCGTGTTGCCGCCGACGAACTTATAGCGTTTGCCAGATGCTACGGACGGAACGTATCAGAGTTGGTAAAGCAGAGTGCCTTTACGGAGGCCCTCACGCCTCAATTTAGGGCGGCATTGCCCAATAGTCAGTTGGAAACGCCTTTGCCCGAAGATCAGCTTTTTCGGGCTTGCCACGAATTGGAGGCGCGAGCGGAAGATTACCTTGAATTGGAACAAATATGCAAGGCCCCGCTGCCACAGGACTACCAAAAGCCATATCCACTGGAAGACTCGCTTATTAGTCCAGAACAGTTTGCGGAGGATGTTGCTCAAGAGGAGCGGAATCGTCTGGGTCTCGGAGACGCGCCCATCAGTGATCTGCGTGCAGTATTTGAAGAAGCCGTGGGGCTTCGGGTTTTCTTTTATGAGATGCCTCCTTTTATCGCAGGCATTTTCGGCTTTAATGATCGCCTGGGTGGCTGCATCGGTGTCAATATAAAGCAGCCGTGGTACCGCGGGAATTGGTCTCTTGCACACGAATGCGGCCATTTCCTCACTACTCGCTTTTATGCAGACGTGGACATAATGCAAAAAGGCCGGTGGGGAAAACATCGGGCGGAGCGCTTTGCTGATAGTTTTGCCGCGAACTTCCTCATGCCGCGCAGCGGTGTGAACCGTCGGCTATCCGAAGTCGAAATGTCGAGAAAAGAGCGCATTACCATCGCCGACCTTGTTACGCTGGCGGATTATTTTGGGGTTTCGGTACAGGCCATGTGCCTGCGACTTGAAGGTTTGAAACGAATTCCAACAGGCAGTTGGGACCGACTAAAAGCAGGTGACTTCAAGCCGGACAAAGCCCGGCAAGTGCTTGGTCTGTTACGCTCAGACCGCCGTCATTCGGAGTGGCCCTCCAGGTATCTGTTGCTTGCCAAAGCTGCGCTTGAAATGGGTGAGCTTTCGGAAAGCCAAGTGGCGAAGAAGTTGCGCACGGACATTGTGAGCGCTCGCGAAATCATGCAAGAACTCGATAGTCTCGTTGTTTGCGAGGAAGGTGAACATTTTTCAGTCATTCCGGTGGATTTGGCGTCGCCGGTTTCCGCGCAGTAAAATCATCTGGCATGGCTTCCATCCTTATACAAGATGCGTGTGTGTTGATTAACCTCCTGGCCAGTGGGCGGTTCGAGGACATTGTCAATGGGTGTGGCTTCCGATTCGCCATATCCGCCGGTGTCGCTCAGGAGGCATTATTCCTGCGCAATCCTGATTCCGGGGAGCGCGAGAAAATTAACCTGGAACGCATCGTTGAATGCGGGTTCTTGGAGATTCTTACCCTTGAGAGTGAAGCTGAAAAGTTACGCTACATCGAGATTGCTCTCGACCTTGATGACGGCGAGGCGGAGTCCGTGGCAATTGCAGAAGGCCGCCATTTCGCCCTTGCCACAGACGACAAAAAGGCACGAAAGGTTATTCAGCGCCGGGGACTGAAAATCGAATTGTGGTCAACTTGTGCGCTTCTCCAGCATTGGCAAAGCAAATGTTCGGTTTCAGATGCCGATATGGGCAGTCTTCTTGCGAGGATTTCCAGCCGTGCGAAATACCGCCCGAAGTTCGGCCACCCCGACTTCGAGTGGTGGGCGAAGCTCCTCTCAAAATAAAGCAACCAGTGGCGTTCCTCGCCTCTTGACCGAACTCACAGAGGCGACTCGGTGCGGCGGCGTTGCGAGAACCGGCAGGAATGAGTGTAGCCCACCGAACGCGCCAGGGCCACGGCTTCGGAAAAGGCGCTGCCCACTTCGGACGGCGCATGGGCGTCGGATCCAAAGGTGATCGGTATCTTTTTTTGCGCGGCCAGTTGAAGAAAGGCGCGGCTGGGGTAAATCTCGCGGCAGTCTTTGCGCAGGCCGGCGGTGTTGAGTTCAATGGCGGCGTTCTTCCTGTGCGCCGCTTCCAAAAAACGGTTGAACAGCGGCGCGCAATCCTGCTTGGGATAAATATTGAATTTCTTGGGCAAATCGGCATGGCCGATGATGTCAAAAAGCCCTGAATCCGCCGCCTGGGTCAGCCGGTCGAAATAGGCCGCCCACACTTCATAAGGATCGCAGTCTTTCCAATTGGCGATGGCCTCGGGATTGTCCACCGCCCAGGAATCAGAAACGTAATGCACCGAGCCGATCAAATAGTCCCAGGGATGGCGGGCCGCCAGGTCGCGAATCCATTCTTCGTGACCGGGCAAATAATCAACTTCCAGAGCGAGCTTGACGACGAGACCGGCGGAATCTTTTTGCACGCGGCGCACATTCCCGACGTATTCGTCCAATTGATCGAGGCGCATGCGCCAATTATCAAAGTCATCGCGGCGCATTGGGGAATGGTCCGAAAAGCCGATTTCCGCCAAGCCGACCGCCACGGCGCGGGCGGCATATTCGGCGGGCTGCCCGCTGGCATGGCGGCAGAGCGGGGTGTGCATGTGATAATCGGCAGGCCACAACATGGGTCCACTTTCGAATGATCGCGGCGGAATGTCGAATGAAAAACGACGACACTAGCGTTGACACCCGGGCCTCTGTTCTGCTAGATTCGCTCAACGTTAGGTTTATGAGTTTGTTCCTCAACCAACATGTTCTGGTGCTGAACCGCCTCTGGCAGGCGGTCAACGTCTGCACGGCGCGACGGGCCTTGACGCTTTTGTTCGAGGGCCATGCCCAGGTCGTTCTGAGCGACAGCGAGGGCGTTTTTCAGACCTTCAGCTTCAGCCAGTGGCGGGATTTTTCCGCGCAGGAACCGCATCCGGAAAGCATCGCGACGGTCTCCTTCAAAATCCGCGTGCCGCGCGTGATTTTGCTGGTGCTGTTTGACCGGCTGCCGAAGAAGGAGGTCAAATTCACCCGCCACAACATTTTCGAGCGCGACCGCAATATCTGTCAATACTGCGGGCAAGTCCATGAGCGGAAGGATTTGAACCTGGATCATGTCGTTCCGCGCGACCGGGGCGGGGCGACTTCGTGGGAAAACATCGTGTGTTCCTGCGTGCAGTGCAACACGCAAAAGGCCAACCGCACTCCGCAGGAAGCCGGCATGCATTTGGTGCGCAAGCCCAAGCGCCCGAAATGGCGTCCCTTCGTGCAGGTCAACTTCGGCGTGCAGCATGACAGTTGGAAGCACTTTCTCGATCTGGCTTATTGGAACGTCGAGCTGGGCGAAGATGTTGTTTGAGACAACGTCTCATTTCCCTTTCACCTTCCAAATGGCGTTCAGCGGATGATCGTCCAGGATGTTCGGGTAAATCCCCTTGATTTTGTTGCCGTCATAGTAGGTTAATCCGACGAAAAAATAGAGGGGAATGACCGGCAGTTCGTCGCAAACCAGGATGCGTTCGGCTTGTTGCAGGAGTGCGGAGCGCCTGGCCAGGTCCGTCTGCCGGTTCGCTTCGCGCATCAAGGCGTCGTAGCGCGCATTTTTCCAGCCGGTGCGGTTGTTGCCGTTGTTGCTCCGGAATAAATCCAGGAAGGTGTTCGGGTCGTCATAATCTCCGACCCAGTCGCCGCCGGTCAGATCGTAATCCAACCGGTTTTGCGCCGCGATATAAACGCTCTTTTCCATTTGTTGCAACCCGACGTGGAGGCCCAATTGCTCCTCCCACATGTGTTGCAGTTCGACGCCAACTTGTTGATTGATCCCCCCGCTGCTGGAGGCGGTGAAGAGATAGGCGCAGGCCGGAAAATCTTTGCCGCCGGGATAGCCCGCCCCGGCCAGCAACCGCCGCGCCAGGCCGGGGTCGTAACCCAGACCGGATGCCGGCTCGTAATGGGCCGTGCCGTCGGGCACGAGGTGGTTCGCCACCGGTTGGCCGCCGCGCAGGAATTTGTCCACCAGCCGTTGCTTGTCAATCGTCAAGGCCAGCGCCTTGCGCACACGCGGGTCGTCAAAGGGCGGCCGGGTCGTGTTGCAACGGATGAAATAGGTTCCCAGATAATGGAAGGCGTGGAAATCGGGGCGTTTGCCCAGAACGTCCAGCAGTTCGTTGGGCAGGAAGTCGCGGTCCCAGATGATGTCGGCCTGGCCGGTTTCGTAGAGATTCAAGGCCGTGTTGGGCGCGCTGAGGCAGAGGTAATCGGCGATGCCGTTTTTGGTGTTGGCCGCATCCCAGTAGAAGGGGTTTTTGCGCAGGCGGATTTTGTCGTTGAGCCGCCAGAAATCCAGCAGATACGGGCCGCTCGTGGGCAACAGGCGGGCGCGCATCCAGTCTTCGCCGTATTTTTCGATCACCCGGCGCGGGACAACGGAGAGGGTTTGGAAGGCGCAGAGGTCGAGGAAAAACGCGGTCGGCTGGTTGAGTTCAACCTGCACGGTGCGCGCATCCAGGGCGCGGACGCCGACCAGCGACGGGTCTTTGATTTTGCCGCTGTTATAGTCCTCGCCGTTTTTGACGTAGAACAACTGGCCGGCATATTCCGAGGCGGTTTGCGGATCCAGGACGCGCCGCCAGGAATACACAACGTCCTGCGCCGTGATCGGCTCTCCAGCCGTCCAGCAAAGGTTGTCTCTCAGGTGAAAAGTATAGACGCACCCATCCGGCGAAATCTCCCAGCGCGCAGCCAGGCCGGGGATGGGGGCCGCAGTGACGGGGTCGTTGCGGGTCAGTCCTTCAAAGAGGCCGGCAACGACTCGCAGGCCTTCAAGGCTGGTGACCAATGCCGGGTCCAATGTTTCCGGGTCAGGCCCGTTGATCATGACGAGGCCGGCCGGCGGTTCGGAGCGGGTGCAACCGGCCAGGGCCAACAGAAGCACAACCAACACCAGCCTCCTCAAAAAATGCATCATCAAATCGGTTTGACCCGGTTTGACTGACCTTGACTGGGTTGTACCGTGTTTAAGCTGTAAGCCATTCATGATAAAGTATTTGCTTCATAATTCTGCCTTTGCTTCCGCATTATGGCACAAAAGGCGAAATTTGTACAAGTCATGGTGGACACTTTTTTTATCACTGCGACTGATTGCGACACGGTGCGACGGAGTTGGATTTTTGATGCGGGAATTAAACGCAAAGTCGCAAAGGGCAAAAGGTGCAAAGAAAGGCCGGATTCTCCTTGGGCAGAAGAAATCGTCAGGGGAACCACGAATGCATTCGGGGGAGGAATGGAAACCACGGACTCTTTCTGTCTGATTCCCCTGCGGATCATTCAGGAGGGCAGAACGATGGATTGGGAGCGCGTGCGTCTCGCGCGCGGCGTCTGGCGTCCCGCCAAACACATCTTTGTCCAGAAGTGCGGCGCGAGACGCCCCGCACAGCGACCGGGACGGTCGCGCTCCCTGAAAAAAATAATCCGAAATATTTTCGGAAAAGGGCTGTTTTTCCGAAATATTTCCGAAAATTTTCCGATTATCCGAAATTTTACGCCCTCCGTTAACCCTGCATTTCTGAAGGGCAGAAAAATGGATTGGGAGCGCGTGCGTCTCGCGCGCGGTGTTTGGCGTCCCGCCAGACACATCTTTGTCCGGAAGTGCGGCGCGAGTCGCCCCGCACAGCGACCGGGACGGTCGCGCTCCCCGGACATTCCAAAGCTGCCATTTGGCGCGACAAAGCGTGCTCATTGGAGGAGTTTAGCACAAAGGGCGAAATTTGTACAGGTCATGGTGGAGACTTTTTTTAAAACACGAAACCTCTGTAAACATTGGTCGAAACGCGTGTCGGGGTCCTTCTTGTCAAGTATGTTTTGGCTTTTTCAACCACGGATGGCACGGATTTCACGGATGCCCAACTGTGGAAAACTGGGTGAACCGCGAAATACGCCGAGCACGCGAACACTCTGCCTTTGAACGCAGTTGGTCCCACGTCTCGAACCTGCTCGGAGCCA
Organism: uncultured Verrucomicrobiae bacterium; assembly: GCA_963813995.1. GTDB lineage: Bacteria > Verrucomicrobiota > Verrucomicrobiia > Limisphaerales > Palsa-1400 > DASRLE01. The sequence goes on from CAWFAZ010000043.1 coordinate 127,838, forward strand.
AGATAAAACGCGAAAGTTTAAAAAGTGAGAACTGACACTTGCTGACTGACACTTGCTGACTTGCCCGGTGCAGCAATTCGCCGGGGTTCAATGGTTGGATGAGGCCAGCACGGTTGCCATCAGGGGCGCAACTTCTTGCGCTCTTGTTCTCTTCGCCAGGTGTAGTATTTGTCAACGGCCTCAAGTTTTTCCAGGTTGGGCAATGGCTGGGAACCGGGTTTCCCGTCGAAGACCATCGCTTTCATATTCGACTTGGTGAACGCCGGCCATACGGGCAGGCCGGGACCATTCGGGTCGCCGGTCGTTGCGAAGTTGACCCAATACGTGCTCATCAGGTCGGACAGCGCGACCGCTTCCGGCCCCGGTTTGCCCCAGGCGCCCAGATTGCCGAACACGTAGCCGATCTCCGAAGCATGTGAAGCGCCGTCTGGCGCGGACGCCGCGTGATGGTCGAAGTAATAAACGAACGCTTTGTGTCGTCCTTTCCGCGACTGCAACCTGGCCCAAGTCCAGGTGGGCCAGGCAAAGGCCGTTTCGCGGAAAATGTCCTTCGACGATTTGAACGCCTCGGCATCCGTCGAATGCCGATAGGCTTTCAGGATGGCTTGCGCCGCCGGACCGTATCCGTCGCGGATGTGCTGTTCAAAATCGGCCGGACTCGCGCCGCTCCGCACGAACATCGCGCCTTCATCGGAGTTTGAGCCGATTAACACCGGCGTATCGTTGAACTGGCCGGCCTCGTAAAGATTGTATTGGTCGCCGGGCAGCGTCGCGCCGTCAGCCACCGGCCAGAACAGGCCGAAGCGGACGGCACGCTGAATTTCTTCGGCGCCAAGGGCGCGTGCCGCTTTCAAGTCTTTTGCGCCCAGGCTCTCCAGAAACGTCTTCCCGGTTTCTTCCGCCAGTTTGAGCGACGGCACGTTCTCACCGGCTTCCTTGTCGAACTTGACCGGGGCGAAGGAGCCGCCGCTTTCCGAAATGGCCCGCTGGAACAAACCTCTTGCCGCAGGCACGACGGTTAACATGCTCACGGAAATGCCGCCGGCCGATTCGCCAAAAATCGTCACTTTCGCGGGATCGCCGCCGAATTGCGCGATGTTGTCCTTGACCCATCGCAAGCCGGCCACTTGGTCTTGAATCCCGTAGCACCCGGAACCTTTCCCGCTCTCCTGGCTGAGTTCGGGATGCGCCAGAAAACCGAAGGCTCCAACGCGATAGGCGATGCTCACCACCACCACGCCTTTTTGTGCCAGCTTGGTTCCGTCATACTGCGGCGTGCTGGTCATGCCGGCCATGAAGGCCCCGCCGTAAATCCACACCATCACCGGCCGTTTCTCGCCCGCGGTCTTGGCGGGCGTCCAGACATTGAGATACAGGCAATCTTCGCTCATCCTGGCGGAGTCGCCCATCGCGCCCGCACCCTGCATTGGCGCGGCAGCGAACGCATCAGCTTTCCGCACGCCGGCCCACGACTCGGGCGGTTGGGGTGCTTTCCAGCGCAAATCTCCCACCGGCGGTTTGGCGAAAGGAATTCCCTTGAAAGACCGGATGCCGGAGTTGGACGCGCCTTCCAGCGTGCCCGTCTGGATCGTGACACGCAGTGCGTCAGTGGAATTGGTTGAAGTGACAGAAGCGGCCGGGGACTCATCCTTGACTCGTTTCGCGACCAATTCTTCCGTGGCAAAATCTCCGACCTTGCGCGTGAACTGAATTTCATCACCCGCCACCTTTCCCGTGTAATCAATGCCGACCTCATTCCCCTGAAATTCGAATGTTTCGTGGAACGTGAGCCGGTCGTCTGCAAGCCTGCCATCCTGCAGTTCGCTTTCATGTTTCTCGCCGCCGATGTCTGCATTGGCCTTGCCGGTGATCTTCCCGCCGTCCTGCTGGAACGTGAAGGTGTATTTCTGCGGGCCGACTTGCGTATCAAACTCTGCGTGCCAAACGCCGCTGATCCCGGCGGCCGGCGCAAGGGTTGTGTTCCAGACGAGTGCGAAGCCGATGGCGGCGACTCGTGTGAGATTCAGGGCCGGCTGCGAGTTCTTGCAAGGGGGTGCTTTCAAAGTGGTTCTTGTCATGGCCTTGGCTGGTTTGCGGAATGATTTCAATGGATATTTCCCATTTGGATTCTTGCCCACGAACAGCGTGGGCTTTTTCGTGATCTTCTTCCTGCTCCACAGCTAATTGCAAGTCCTTTTTCCTATTGGGGGTCGTGCTCAATTTGTCAGGGGTCTGTTTCAATGTATCAAAAACGCCAGCTATGGCGCTTGTTTACAAGGGTTGATGACAACGCCTGTGCTCAAACCGCGGCCAATGAATGCGGTCCCGATCTTTCGGGAACGCGCTGCTGCGCCGGCATGGCTCATTTGCCGGTGGACAGAGCGGGCGGGGGGAGGCAAGTACTTTAGAAGAGCGCATCCGCCTCCGCCAAGGCTACGGCGGACAGGAAAATCAACGGATGAAGCGCGGCGTCCGCCGGGAACGGGACCATTTGTCAAAAGGAGGCCGCCATGAGTCCAAATCATCAATATGTTGAAATGTTAGGAACTGACGGCTTTATGACGGCTTTACGGCGGGCACCGTCTTGTGATCACCCCTGAGGCAGATCATCACCTCCGCCCACTAGTGAGCGCGATATTAGCGGTCGCTCCTAAAATCGCAAATTGGGAGTTTTATTCCTATCGACTGCCAGAAACTTTTGAAGAGGCTAATCGGTCGGTGCAAGCTCGGGGCGGCACGCTACTTTCTGAAATGCGCTTTGTCCTGAGTCCGGGCGCGTTTAATCGAGTGGACGTTCGCTGTGTGGTGCAACCTATGTATCCACAGGATCTCGTCCGAAAAACAGGTTTCATCGCGATGGAGTCGCTCCTCGGGGAAGAAATGCTGGATAAATGGATTGGCTATATCGAACACGAGACTGTGGCAGAATTCCCTGCCGAGGCAGTCCATGCAAACCAAGTGCTGGTCCGCTTACGCGCGATCATAGGGCAGATTGTGAACGGACTGCCGTCTGCGCCCTGGATGGGGCGCATGTCTAACCAGCAATGGTCGCTAATTAAATTAGAGCCTAAACAGTTGGACGATTACGCTGGAAGGGGCGATCAGTTGACACAAATCTCCGCGTGGCCCGAATTGCATCGGGCCTTGCTTACCAACGATGCGTTTTATTCCGCGAGGTTCTCTCGCTGTGGGGAGACGTTCGCCTACGTTAAAATCGATGGTGCGGAAGGTTTGCCGGATTGGGGATTTAGAGATCGCGAAGACATCGAAAAGTCGCTGTTGCAAGCGCTGGAGTCGGCGGGTGTCGGCACGATGATCGGCGGAGGCAACGGATTGCGCTATTGTTACGCCGATTTGGCACTTGTCAATATTACGAAGGCTATTCCAATTATTCGCGAGGCTTTGGCACGGGGAGGAGTTTCAACTCGGAGTTGGTTGCTTTTTGCCGACCGCGACTATTCCGCCGAATGGATTGGCATATACCCAGAATCCCCAGTCCCACCTATGGCAACCAAATGAAAATAACAATTTCAGAACTTTCCTTTGTCGTCCTCCTACTTGGTGAGCGGGCTTGTTAAAATGGTCAGTTTCACTGAGTCCCTGTCCACCTCTTTAACGTTACCATATAATCACGGCCAATGAATGCGTTCCCGATCTTTCGGGAACACGCCACTACGCCGTGAAAGTGCGCGGCAGAATGCTCGTGAACGATTACTTGTTCGTGCCCGGCGGGGTTGCTTTCGCGGCCGGCGGCGCGGCCGGAATGGCGGATTGGGCTGGAGGCAGATTGGAGAACAACGGCGTTTGCAGCAATCCACTACTGCCCGACGGCGCAGCCAAGGGCGACGAAGTTGGCGCGCTGGCCGGCGCCTGGGACTGTTTCATCAATGCTTCCCTCAGCGCCTCGGCGCTGGATTTCTGGTGCTGGCTGGAAGCCACCATGGCCATGATGATGGCGAGGCCAAAGAATATGCCCGCGCAGTATTTGGTGATTTTGGTCAGGACGTTGCCGGAGCCTGCGCCAAACAGGGCGTCGGTCGCGCCGCTGCCAAAGGCCAACCCGGCCCCGGCATCCTTTTTGGGCAGTTGCAGCAGCACCAAGAGAACCAGAATGACACAATCCAGAAACATCAGGAAGGTCAGAAAGATGTAAAAAACACTCATAGTTTCCCGTTAAATCGAGTTTTTGATGATATCAGAAAAACTGCGGTCGTCCAGTGATGCTCCGCCCACCAGGGCGCCATCCACATCCGGCTGGCTCATCAGCTCCCGGGCGTTGGACGCCTTGACGCTGCCACCATACTGGATGCGCACGTGCCGCGCAACGTTTTCGTCAAACATGCCCGCCAGCAACTTGCGAATATGGGCATGGGCGTCCTGGGCCTGGGCCGTTGTGGCCGTTTTGCCGGTGCCGATGGCCCAGACCGGTTCGTAGGCGACAACCGTTTCCTCCATTTGCCCGGCCGTCAGTCCGGCCAGACTCCCGCGCACCTGGGTTTCGAGGACTTTTTCGGTCTGGCCTGCTTCCCGTTCCTTCAATGTTTCCCCGACGCACACAATCGGCTTGAGCGAGGCGGTGTGCGCGGCATGGGTTTTCTTCGAGATAAGCTGGTCGCTTTCCTTTTGGTATTGGCGCCGCTCGGAATGGCCCAATATGACGTAGCGCACGGAAAATTCCTTGAGCATCCCGGCCGCAATTTCGCCGGTGTGCGCGCCAAAGTTGTGTTCGCTCATGTTTTGCGCCCCCAGCCGGATCACCGTGTCGATGACCGCCTTGGACACTTCACTCAACGCGGTGAACGGCGGACATATAACGATGTCCACCTCTTTGCAGTTGGCCAGTTCGATCAATAATCCCCGCACCAAAGCGAGCGATTCAGCCACGGTTTTGTTCATCTTCCAATTGCCGGCAATGATTAATTTTCGTTCTTTATTCATGGATGTTTGTTCCTTGGCCGCAGGTCATTTTTTGGACAGCGCCGCCACTCCGGGGAGAACCTGGCCTTCCAGAAATTCCAGGCTGGCCCCGCCGCCTGTGCTCATGAAAGTCACTTTGTCGCCCAATCCCGCCTGGTTCAGCGCCTTGACGCTGTCCCCGCCGCCAATGATGCTCTTGGCCCCCTGCGCCGTCGCATAGGCCACGGCGCGGGCCACCGCATTGGTGCCTGCGGCGAAACGGGCGTCTTCAAACATCCCCATCGGACCGTTCCACATGATGGTCCGGGCCTGAAGGATGATGGCAGCGAAGCGCTGGCTGGTTTCCGGCCCAATGTCCAGTCCGGCCGCGTCGTCCGGGATATTGGGCTGGGCATTCGTTCGGGGATTTTGAATCTCGATGACCGGTTTGCCCTTCTTGTTCAACTTCCCCGTATCGACCGGCGTGCCGATGACGTCATCCACCGGCAGCAAAAACTGGACGCCGCGCGCCTTGGCCTTTTCCAACGCGGCCCGCGCCAGATCAACCTTGTCCGGCTCGGAGAGCGATTTGCCGATTTTGAAACCTTGCGCCAGCTTGAAAGTATAAACCATCGCACCGCCGATCAGGATCGTGTCCGCCTTTTCCAAAAGACGGTCAATCACTTTGATTTTGTCCGAAACCTTCGCCCCGCCCAAAATGACGACAAATGGCCGGGCCGGATTCTCCAACTCCTGACCGAGGTACTTCAATTCCCGCTCCATCAACAGGCCCGCCGCGCACAACCCGCCGCGTTGGGCGATCACCCGCGGCGCTCCTTCCGTCGAAGCATGAGCGCGATGGGCCGCGCCGAAGGCATCGTTGACATAGACATCCGCCAACGCGGCCAGCTTCGCGGCAAACCCCGGGTCATTGGCCTCTTCCTCCTTGTAATAACGGACATTTTCCAAAAGCAGCAGATCGCCGGCCTTGAGCGCCGCCACGGCCTCTTCCACCTTCCCGCCGATGCAATCGTCCACGAACGCCACCGGCCGCCCCAGCATCCTGGACAACTCGGCGGCCACCGGGCGGAGCGACATGGACGGTTCCCGTTTGCCCTTGGGCCGGCCGAGGTGGGCGGCCAGGATGATTTTCGCCCCCTTCTCGATCAACAACCGCAACGTGGGCAGGGTCTCCTTGATGCGCGTGGCATCATTGATGATCATTCGCCCGTCCTTTTCCTCCATGGGCACATTGTAATCGACACGCACCAGCACGCGCTGGTCCTTCACATTCAGGTCATTGACAGTCAACTTATTCATATCGAACCTCAGACTACCCCCCCGGCGCGCGCCATATCAACCTCCAAAGCACCCGCCTTCGCCCCGAACCCCGAAAACATTCGGGGGAACAGCTTTCGGGGCGGATGCCTTCTTGATTCTTGCTTTCCCCGGATCATTCCACGGCGCGCGCATACTGCACGGGCCAGTCGATTTTGACGCCCAGTTCGCGCGCGGCGTTGAGCGGCCAATAAGGCTCGCGCAACATTTGCCGGGCCAGCAAAACAATGTCCGCCTGACCTTGACGGATGATCTGGTCCGCCTGGCCGGCTTCGCGGATCAAGCCAACGGCGGCGGTCGGCAGGCCGGCTTCACGGCGAATGCGTTCGGCAAAGGGGACTTGGTAGCCGGGCGCGGCCGGGATGACGGCGCCCGGAACCAAAGCGCCGGAAGAGCAGTCCACCAAATCGACGCCCAACGGTTTGACTTGTCGCGCCAGTTCGACGGATTGCGCGATGTCCCAACCGCCTTCGACCCAATCGGTGGCCGAGATGCGGATGAACAACGGCAGGTTTTCCGGCCACACCCGTCGCACGGCTTGGACGGTTTCCCGCACGAGGCGCGCGCGGTTTTCGAGAGAGCCGCCATAAGCGTCGGTTCGCCGGTTGCTCAGCGGGGAAAGAAATTCGTGCAGCAAATAACCGTGCGCCGCATGAATCTCGACCAATCGAAATCCAGCTTGCAACGCGCGGCGCGCGGCCCGGGCAAAGGCGGAAACGATGCCGGGAATCTCCGCGACGGCCAGCGCCGCGGGCACGGGAGAGTCCGCGTCGAACGGGATCGGGCTGGGAGCAACGACGGGACGCCAGCCGCCCTGCGTTTCCGACAACGGGTGATGGCCCTTCCAGGGCACTGCCGTGCTGGCTTTTCGGCCGGCATGGGCCAGTTGAATGCCCGGCGCCGCGCCGTGTTCGGCAATGAATCGCGCGCACCGGGCCAGAGGTTCAATGTGCGCGTCGCTCCAGATGCCGAGGTCCGAGGGCGAGATGCGGCCCTCCGGCAGAATCGCGCACGCTTCCGTCATGACCAGGCCCGCGCCGCCGACCGCCCGGCAGCCGAGATGCGCCAGATGCCAGTCGCCGGCAAAGCCGTCCGTGCTCGAGTATTGACACATGGGGCTGACGCCGATGCGATTGCGGAAGGCAACGTCCCGGATTTGCAGCGGATCGAACAGGCCGGAGTTGTTCATGCGATTATGATGTCTTCAACTCCTTGACGGTAACAAACGCCGCGGCTGCTTGCAACCAAAGGAAGGATGGGGAGCGCGTGCGTCTCGCGCGTCGTGTTTGGCGTCTCGCCAAACACATCTTCGCCCAATACCCATCGCGCATGGGGACACTCTGCGCATCAATATGTCAAAGAACTATTGTGGTAAACAGCGGGGAAGTGCGGCGCGAGACGCCCCGCACAGCGACCGGGACGATCGCGCTCCCATAAAAAACTGTTTCAATGCCTTAATCAGATATTGCGCCGGCCTCATTGCGCCGGCCTCATTTTTTTTGACCAGCCCCCCTTTATTTTCTCAAGAGGAGCCTGCAAATTGGAATGCAGGGCGCCCCAAAAGCATTCGAGGATGCCAAAAACAGCAATGCAATATTTGGCCTGGCCTCCCGTATATATGAATGAGCACAGACTTGTAATTTTATGAAATACACAACAAGATTGCTTTGCTTTACACCAAGAGTAATGACATAAAAGTCTCCGAAAGACTTCAAATGCGGAGATAAAGAAAGGATCGGTCAAAAAAATGAAGATAATGATAAAACCCAAAGTATGGTTCTGTGCGGTGATAACGGCGCTGGTTTCAGGCTGCCAGGTAACGGTGGGGCCGGGCCCGGGGCCGGTGGTGGTGGCGGAACCGGTTGTGGAGGTTGTCCCCGAAACTTACGTGTGGGACGGCGTCGAGTACGTGGGCGTGTACAATGGCCAGTATATGTACTTTGGTCCCGCAGGCGTTTGGGTGGTCTGCGACCCCTTTATACTGGAAAGGTTCCACGGTTGGGAAAGATACCATTCGGACTGGCGCGACCATGCGATTCGCAACGACCGGGAACATCGCCTCGACCGGGAACATCGCTCTGGCGCCCCGAACAGAATGGCTGCTCCTGAAAGAAAGACGGCTGCTCCTGAGAGAAAGGCGGCTGCTCCTGAAAGAAAGACGGCTGCTCCCGAGAGAAAGACGGTTGCTCCTGAGAGAAAGGCGGTTGCTCCTGAGAGAAAGGCGGCTGCTCCTGTGAAAAAGGCGGCTGCTCCCGAGAAAAAGAAGGATGATAAGAAGGACGAAAAGTAGGAATTCTACAGGACGTTGGAATTGACACCTGAATCCGGCGCTTTTCGCGCCGGATTCAGGAATATACCGACCAATCTGTCGGCGGCCAAAAATCGTCACAACCCGGCACGTTAATGATAATGTTGGGTTGGGCTGGTTTTCGTCCGCGTCCAAAAAGGCCATTTCATCACCACACTGCGTATGTCTCTTTATGCACAGCCAAAAATCAAAAATATCTCGCGGCTTGTTTTTCTTTCAAAATCAATTAATCTTTTGCCATGACGTTTTCGCTCACCGCCTACATCGAAGCCGCCTTGGAACTGGCGCGTTACGACAAGTTGGATGACGGCTCTTTCGCCGGCGAAATCCCCAAGCTCAAAGGGGTGGCCGCGTTCGGCACAACCCTCCGCGAATGTGAAAACGAACTGCGCTCGACGCTGGAAGATTGGATTCTGGTTGGGTTGCAACTGGGACACAAACTGCCAGTGATCGCCGGCATTGATTTAAACAAGGTTCGGCATGGCCGCATGGCGACCACTTAAACGGCGCGACTTCATCCGCAAATTGCGCGCGCTCGGTTTCGATGGCCCGTTTTCCGGCACGCGCCACCAGTTCATGGTGTCGAGTCAGCATCGCCAGACCATACCCACCAATTCCGAATACTCCGTGCCGCAAATCCGCATGCTCACTCGGCAGGTTGAATCCATTCTTGCCCGTCCAATTTCCTTGGACGAATGGAATTCGTTGTGACTATCCGTGGTTTAGGAATTTGACCGCGGATTTCACGGATTTCGCGGATGCCCTTTGCGTTTAATTTGTTCAGCCGGAACCACTTACGAATTGGGAAAGCTGTCAGTCAATTTGCAACGGAGATGGCGCATGATTTGTTGCAGGCTGCGCAGGGTGATGCTTTGCTGACACAACTCCAACCTGTGCAGGGTCGAGGAACGAAGACCGATCTTTTTGGCGAACATGGCGTACGTTAAATCACCGCGCTTGCGGCGCAAGAACTCGCTCAACTGGTTTTCCAATGCCGGTTTCACGAAGGCCAATGCTTGGCCGTCCCGTATCCCGTTTGTGGGGTAAATTCTTTGAAAACTTCTGTTTTTGGCTTGCGTCCTGCCCGCAAAGCTGCATACTTTTTTCAGTTCACAGGAAAAGAGGCAAATAGTTAAGTAAAACAGCTAATTTGCATTATAATGAAAGCGTCCATTTACCCGGCAGTAAAAGGTTGCTTCTTTGCGACACTTCTTTTTGTGTTAATTGCGCTGATTCCGTGCTCCATGAAGGCGGCGGGCGTAACGATTATCACACATGGCTACGACAGTGACGCAGACGGTTGGGTGGCCGCAATGGCTGATGAAATAACAAACTATTATTCATTTCCAGGGACCAATTGGACAACTTATAAAGTCACCCTCACCACAGACGGCACTGATTATTATTATCAATGGGAACGTGATAGCGGGAGTTCGCCCTGGAACACCGACAGCGGTGAAATTATTATCAAACTTGATTGGAGCCAAATGGCGGGTGGACTTGACCCGTATGAACCGTATGACATCAGCACCTCTAATGTGGCGGCGGTCGCGGGTTACGTGCTTTTGCAGACAAATGCGATTACGGAGCTTAACGGCCATCCGATTGTCGAGTACCCAATTCATTTGATCGGGCATAGCCGCGGCGGCTCCCTAATGAATCAGCTTAGCCAGATATTGGGAACAAATGGTATCTGGGTCGATCACCTAACAACGCTCGATCCGCACCCACTAAACAATGATGGGAATATCGACTGGTTTTATCCAACAGATGCTTCCGCCAGCAATACATGGGAAAATGTTTTGTTTCGAGACAACTATTGGCAGAATCGTGGAATTCTTCTCGATCCTGACGGTGAGGAAGCTTCTGGCGCATATAATCGTTACTTAAACGAGCTTTCTGAAGGTTACCTGTTGACGGACTTGACTTCTCCATACCACTCCAACGTGCATCTTTGGTATTACGGCACAATTGATTGGAATACGCCTACAACCTACGACTATGAGGACGATACGGCAACTATTGACGCCTCAATGCGGACAAATTGGTGGGTGGGTTATGAACAAAAAGGGAGAAATGCTGGATTTGAATACAGCCTGATCGGCGGCAGTAATCGCATGAACACAGATGAACCACTTGGCCAGGGATTTCCTGCCATCGTTGATGGCTATAATCAGAACTGGGATTTGGGCGCAGGCACGAGCGCAAATCGCACTGCTCTGCCGGTAAACAATGGAACATGGCCGAACATCATCAAATTCAACATCACTGGAGCAAACGTTGTTACGCAGGGCAATTCGATCAGCACAACCTTGTATTACCAATATGCCGGCCTGTCGAATGTGACGCTTCAAGTTTATCTCGGCGAAGGCTTTAATCCTTACAATTCAAACAGCGTGCGCATAGCTGTCCTTCCTCCACAGGAGGTAACCTTGAAAGGCGCAGGAGTATATTATTATACAAATCTCTCCCTAACCACTTCAAATGTTCCACCAGGAACTTATTCGATTTACGCACAAATCACGGATGGTGCGCACACTCGGTATCTCTATACTCCTGAACATGTCGAAGTCGTCGCTTTTCAGCAAGCCCTAGCGATGTCTTTGAGCGGCAACCTGGCATTTGGCAACGTAACGGCAGGTTCATCGGCGCAGAGCACCTTGACGATCAGTAACGAGGGCAATTCGACGCTGACCGTCAGCAACATCCGTTATCCGACTGGATTTAGCGGCAACTGGTCGGGCACAATCGCGGCAGGCGGTTCGCAGCAGGTGACGGTGACGTTTTCACCCACTGTTGCAACCAACTACAGCGGCACGGTAATAGTTAGCTCGGATGCGACCAGCGGCACTAATACCATCCCCATTTCAGGCATCGGAGCGAGCGGTGATTTGACTTTGACGATTATTATCAGCGGCGTTGGCACTGTGTCGCCAAATCTAAATGGCAAGCTGTTAACAGCAGGCAAGAGCTATACCCTCAGGGCGGTTGCTGGCAGCGGAGATGTTTTCTCGAATTGGACAGGCAGCATCATTTCCAGCAAGAACCCGCTCACTTTTACCATGCAGCCCAGCACGGTGCTGCAAGCCAATTTTATCCCCAATCCGTTTTTGCCGGTGAAAGGGACGTATAACGGTCTTTTTACGACGACGAATGGCGTGACCGAAGAAACAGCGGGGATGCTCAAGGGGTTGACCGTTGGCACGAAGGGAACTTACACCGGCACGCTTTTGATCAACGGCGGAAGCCATGCCTTCAGCGGCAGCTTTAATTTAGCCGGCCAGGCCACTAATCACATTTCACGCACAGCCGGCCAGGGAGGACCTCTGACGGTGGAAATGACATTGAATTGGAATGATTCCCCGCCTCAGGTCGCAGGCACGGTTTCCGGGACCAATGATGAAGTCCCCTGGGCGGCCACCAATCTGACTGCCGACCGGGCCACCAACAGCCTGCCCTCGGCTGAGTACACCATGCTGATCCCGCCCGACACCAATAATGAGCCGACCAATTCGCCTAGCGGCTATGGCTATGTGTTGATCACCAATCATCTGGGCAAAGCCACCATCACTGGGGCATTGGCCGATGGCACGGCCTTTAATCAATCGGTGCCTGTTTCCCAAGACGGCTATGTTCCCATTTACGCCAATCTTTACGCCGGCAAAGGACTGCTCCTGGGCTGGATCAATCTGGACTTGACCAACACGGCCGGAGTCAGCCTGACCTGGATTCGGCCCGAACATGCTTCGGGATTATACCAGAACGGGTTCACCAATGTTCTTTTCCCCAATCAAATCCTGCTATCGCCGTGGACCAACTCTCCGGGGAACTTTGACGACCTGACAAACCTGTCGGCGTTCAAAACCATCACTGACACCAACACAGTGATAACCAATATTGCGGTGAACATCACTACTGCGGGCAAAATGACCGAGACGGGGACAAAGACGGTGATTGGTTCCATCAACCCCAAGACGGGCCTGTTGACAGTGACCATCGGGAGCGGCGCATCCAAGGTGACTGGCCACGGCGCGATTCTGCTCAATGCCACCAATGGCGGCGGATATTTCCTGACCAAAACCAACGCCGGAGCGGTCATCTTGGAACCGTAGGGGAAATGCTGAAGGCTTCCTCCGTCGCTCCGCTGGGCGGAGCTATGGAGGACAGGGAATTAAGAAGTGGGATAAATCGAGAGGAGGTTCGATTCTCGCCCTACCAATTAACATTATTAACCGCGAAAGCACGAGGGAGGTTTTGGCGGGACGCCAAAACGGACCGGCGGGACGCCGGTTCCACCCCGGCCTCCTCTTCGCGGCTGTTAATGGGTTCTCCTTGAAAGTGTTTTGCCGTCCCACTGGATAACTTCATTTTTCCGAGTTTTCGGAATTACCAGGGTGGCACTGCCGTACCGCAGGTGACAGGGATTTCCGCCGGGGGAATGAATCGCGGCGGAAACCAATTCTCCATTTTTCCATTCGATGTCCACGGTGAAATCGCCGCGCGCGCGCAAGCCCTTCACGCTGCCGTCAGGCCAGGCTTTGGGCAGGGCGGGGAGCAGATTGATTTCGTCTTCGTGCGATTGCAGCAGCATTTCGCAGATGGCGGCGGTGATGCCAAAGTTGCCGTCGATCTGCATCGGCGGGTGCAGACCGAAAAAATTCAGGCAGGTGTTGCGGTCGGAGAACAATTGCTGCAACTCGCGGTGCGCGTCCCCGCCGTCGTGCAAGCGCGCGTAAAGGGCGGCGCGCCAGGCGAACGACCATTCGCGCACATCGCCGGTGTCGCCGCGCGCGTCGAGCGAAACTTTGGCGGCTCTGGCAAGTTCAGGAGTTTTTTCGACGCTGATCTGCCGTCCGGGAAACACCGCGAACAGGTGCGAGGTGTGGCGATGATGGTCGCCGGGCGTGTCGAGTTCGGGATATTGCGGGTCGCGCTTTTCGGTCATCCATTCGAGCAATTGTCCCCAACTGCCGATGCCCGGCGTCGCCAGCCGGTCGCGCATCATGGCGATTTTGATGCGGTAGTTTTTATCCACGCCGAGCGCGTCCCCGGCCTCGACGTAATTGTTGAACAAGTCCCAGACGATTTCCTGGCTGTAACTCACGCCGTCTTCAGTGGGGCCGTGTTCGGGCGACCATGCGTTTGGCACAACGAGCCGTCCATCCGGCAAAGTTTTCAGATGATCTTCCCAAAACTCGCAAACCTCCTTGAGATAAGGATAGGCGGTCTGCTGGAGATAATTTTTGTCGCCGCCGAAAGCGTAATGCTCCCAGAAATGTTGGCCATACCAGGCGTTGGCGGTGTTGTCCCATTTCCAGCCCATGCCGCCGTAAATGTTGTGGGAGGTGCGGATGGCGAAGCCGCGTTGGGCAGGATCGCCGCCGGGGATTTTGAATTCATTGGCGGCGGCGGTCGCTTTGCGCCACGCCGGAAGCTGGCTTCCGACCAAATCGAAAAACGGCCGGGCGCACTCGGCGAGGTTGGCCGGTTCGGCGGGCCAGTAATTCATCTCGACGTTGATGTTCGCGTGGTAATCCGAATGCCACGGCGGCTGGTTGTTGTCGTTCCAAAGCCCCTGCAGGTTCGCGGGCAACCCGCCGGGGCGCGAACACGAAATCAAAAGGTAGCGGCCATATTGGAACAGCAATTGTTCCAGTCCGGGATCAACCGTTCCGACGGCTTTGACTTTGCGCTGGTCGCCGGGCAATGCCATTTGTTCCGCCGAGGATTTTCCCAAATCGAGCGCGACGCGGCCGAAGAGTGAATGGAAATCTTTTTCGTGCGCGGCTTTGAGATCGTCATAATTTTTCGCGGCGGCCTTTTCAACTTCCCGGCTGACGCGCGCATGCGGATCTTCGCCGCGATAATTCTTCGCGCAGTCCATGGCATAATCCGTGCCCGCCGCGATGACGAGCGTGAGGCTGTCGCAGTTTGTGAACGCCAGCGCCGAATCGTTTGCGCGCAGCGAGCCGCCATGGTTGACCGCAATCAGTTGCGTTTCATATTTCAATCCATTGTTCAGCGCGCCCGCGCCGGTGAACCGATTTTTCTTCAAAACAATTTGCGCGCCGTGCGAATCGGCCAATTCAATGCTGCCGCTGTAACTGCCGGGTTTGCCGGCGGCGAGGTGAACGACGAGAACGCCGTCGGCGTGGCTGCAAAAAAATTCGCGCGAAAATTTCACGCCGGCCACCGAATAGCTGACGTGCGCCAGCGAGTCGCCGATGTCGAGGTCGCGCCGGTAGTCCGTGACGTTTTCATGTCCCGGCAAATGGATGAGCACGCCGCCCAGCACTTGATAGGAACCCATCGTGTTGTCATTGCCGTCGGGATTGTCACCGCCTGTCCACAGGCTGTCCTCGTTCAAAATGACCTTTTCGCACGCCGTCCCGCCGGTGACCAGACCGCCGATGCGACCGTTGCCGATGGGGAGCGCCTCGTTCATGGGATGGGTTGCCGGGTGCTGGTACCACAACACCAGATCACTGGCAGAGGAAACCGCGATTGCGCCAAAGAGAATCATGGCGGCGACGGGAAGTTTTCTCATGGGGGAAAACCATATTCACCAAAGGGTGAAAAGGCAAGACGCACGAGTTCCGTCGGCGGGACGCCGACGGATGCGACCGGGACGGTCGCGCTCCCCCGAAAAAAATCTTCAAAAAACACTTGCGCAGGCCGGCTTTTGTGTTAACTTTGCCGTCCATTTCGCCATTTGAGGCGGAAGGGCAGCCTTTTGCGCGACCGATAACTGTTCGCCTCGCTGGGCGCAGGATTGATGGCCGACGCCGCTAAATGCTGTTTTTTTGCATTTTGATTTTATGCCAGTCAAAACGTTCAGGCCTTTAACGCCTTCGACGCGCTATATTACTGTAGCGTCGTTCGATGAGATTACAAAAGATTCTCCGGAACGGAGTCTCATTAGTATTCGCAAGAAAACCGGCGGCCGCAATCACTACGGCCGGGTCACCGCGCGCGGCATCGGCGGGGGGCACAAACAGTTTTTGCGCAATGTGGATTTCAAACGGAATAAACATGGCGTTGAGGCGGAGGTGGCCGCAATCGAGTATGACCCGATCCGCACGGCCCGGCTGGCTCTTTTGCAGTATAAAGACGGCGAGAAGCGTTATATCATCGCCCCCGTCGGTTTGCAGGTGGGGGCCAAGTTGATGAGCGGCCCGTCGGCCCCTCCGGAAGTGGGCAATTGCCTGCTGCTCAAGACGATCCCGGTCGGTTTGCAGATCCATAATATTGAAATCACCCCCGGTCGCGGCGGTCAGATGGTGCGGACTGCGGGGGGGGCGGCGATGTTGATGTCCCGGGGCGAAGGTTATGCGACGATTCGCCTGCCATCGGGGGAAATACGCCGGGTGCATGAGAGTTGTTATGCGACGATCGGGCAGGTTGGGAACATCGAGCATGAGAATGTGACGCTGGGCAAGGCGGGGCGTTCGCGGCATCGCGGCATTCGCGGGATCAACCGCGGGGTTTCGCGCAACCCGGTGGACCATCCCAACGGCGGCGGGGCGGGCAAATCCAAGAGCGGCGGGGGCTGGCAGCAATTGACATCGCCGTGGGGCCTGTTGGCCAAGGGGTATCGCACGCGCCACAGACGCAAATACTCGAACCGGTTCATCCTGGTGCGGCGCGACGGCCGGCCGATGAAGCGCAAATAACATTTAGAACCTTATGGGACGATCCATTAAAAAAGGCCCGTTTGTTGACCAGCATTTGCTGGACAAAATCACGGACGCCAAAGCCGCCAACTCCAAGACGCCGATCAAGACCTGGTCGCGCCGCTCGATGATCACGCCCGATTTCGTGGGATTGACCTTTGCCGTGCATAACGGCAAGCTGTTCAACCCGGTCTTCGTGACGGAGAACATGGTGGGGCATCGTCTGGGCGAATTCTCACTGACGCGCACCTTCAAGAAACACGGGGCGCACACGGCCAAGGCCGAGGCGAAATAAATTTATGGAAGTGCAAGCCATTACAAAAAACGTGCGAATGTCGGCGCAGAAAATGCGCGAGGTCGTGCGCCAGATCCAGGGGCTGCCGGCCGCCCAGGCCAGAGCCGTCCTGGCCGTGGTGCCGCGCAAAGGGGCGCGCGTTGTGGCCAAAACACTCAAGTCGGCCCTGGCCAACGCCGAGGACCTTAAAACCCACAGCCCCGGCTATGAAGGCTTGAAAACGGACCAATTGCGCGTCAAGCTGGCCGTGGCTGGCACCGCCACCACCATCAAACGCTTCATTCCCAAGGCCCGCGGGTCGGCCGGCCCGATACTGAAGCGCAATTGCCACGTCAAAATAGTTTTGTCAGACGAATAACCTATGGGTCAAAAAACAAATCCAATCGGCCTGCGCGTCGCCGTCAACAAGGACTGGACCTCCAAGTGGTTCGCCGAGAAGAAGGAATTCGGCAAGCTGCTGGCCGAAGACCGGCAAATTCGCGAGATACTCAAGACCAAGCTGGAAGGGGCGTCCGTGTCAAAGATTGGGATTGAACGGGCCGCGTCGCGCTGCCGGATCACCATTTTCACCGCGCGCCCCGGGGTGGTGATCGGACGCAAAGGGGCGGAAATCGACAAGCTCAAAGAGGAAATCAGCAAGATGACCGGCAAGGAAGTCTATGTCGATATCCAGGAAATCAAACAGCCGGAAATGGACGCCCAATTGGTCGCCGAAAACGTCGCCGTCCAACTGGAACGCCGCGTCTCCTTCCGTCGCGCCATGAAAAAGGCGGTGCAAGTGGCGATGGATTTCGGGGCGGAAGGGATCAAAGTGCGGGTGGGGGGGCGGCTGGGCGGGGCGGAAATTGCCCGGGTTGAAAAATATCATCAAGGCCGGGTGCCGCTGCACACCTTGCGGGCCAACATTGATTACGGATTCGCCGAGGCCAACACATTGTACGGGAAATTGGGGATTAAATGCTGGATTTGCAAAGGCGATGTGCCGATGGCGGTCAAAAAAGAACAACCCGCACCGGCCCCGGCCGCGCCAGTTGCGGCTTGAGAATTTGGAGAAAACACAAGTGAATAGAAAAGAGAGCCAAATATGCCATTGAGTCCCGCACGAGTCAAGTATCGCAAGATGCACCGCGGCCACCGCACCGGCCTGGCCTATCGCGGATCGACGGTGGCCTTTGGCGAGTACGGCCTGCAATGCCTCCAGCGCTGCTGGCTGGATACCCGGCAGATTGAAGCCGCGCGCGTGGCCGTGACCCGCTTTATGAAACGGCGCGGCAAAGTCTGGATTCGGATATTCCCGCACAAATCGTTCACCAAAAAGCCGCTGGAAACGCGCATGGGCAAGGGCAAGGGGCCGCTGGAGTCGTGGGTGGCCGTCATACGTCCGGCCAATGTCTTGTTTGAGGTGGATGGCGTGCCGGAAGCCGTGGCCCGCGAGTCGATGCGCCTGGCCGCAACGAAGCTGCCCATCAAGACGAAATTCATTTCCCGTCACCGCCTGGCCTGAAAGCACCATGAAAATGAGCGAACTAAAAGATTTGACGCCGCCGGAATTGACGGCCAAGAGCCGGGACTTGCGGCAGGAATTATTCAACCTGCGTTTGCAGCAGGCCAGCAGCCAATTGGAAAAGCCCGCCCGCTTGAAGACCCTGCGCCGCGACGTGGCCCGGCTGGAAACCCGAATTACTCAACTCCGCAATAAAGCGGGTTGAATTGACACGTTATGCCAGAAGCAACCCAACTTGATCGCGGACACCGCAAGGAACGGCAGGGCAGGGTCATTTCCAATAAAATGGCCAAGACCATCGTCGTGCGGGTGCAGCGCCGTTTTCCCCATCCGCAGTACAAGAAAGTCATCACCGCGTATTCGAAATTTTATGCCCACGACGAAAAGGGCGAAGCCAAAGTGGGGGACGTGGTCCTGATCGAGGAAACCCGCCCGCTGTCAAAATTGAAGCGCTGGCGGCTGACCCAGGTTGTGGAACGCGCCCCGGAGGCCCCGGTGCCCGTTTAAGGACAATTTATGTTACAGGTTCGATCCATTTTAGACGTGGCCGACAACACCGGCGCCAAACGCGCGGCCGCCATCGGGGTCATTGGCCGCAACCAGCGCTACGCCGGCATCGGCGATATCATCAAGGCCCACATCAAGGAGGCCGCGCCGGATGGAACCGTCAAGAAGGGCGAGGTGGTGGATGCGGTGGTGGTGCGCACACGCAAACAGATTCGCCGCTCCGACGGCTCGTATTTGCGCTTTGACAGCAACGCCATTGTCATCATCGACAAGGAAAACAATCCGCGCGGCACGCGGATATTCGGGCCGGTGGCGCGCGAATTGCGCGACAAGAAATTCATGAAGATCATATCGCTGGCCCCGGAGGTCATTTAGTCATGGCAAAAGCTCACATTAAAAAAGGGGATGAAGTGGTGGTCATCGCCGGTTCGGAACTGGGCGGCCGGGGAAAGGTCCTGCTCGTCAACAAGAAGAAACAGCGCGTCCTTGTGGAAGGCCTCAAGATGATCAAGCGCCACACCCGCAAGAGCGACAAGCGTCCGCAGGGGGGCATCGTCGAGCGGGAGGGCACGATCCACATATCCAATGTGATGCTCGCCGCGAAATTCGACGGCGGCGCCGGCGACGCCGCCGCGCCGGCGGAGGAAACCGCCCCAAGTTAGAGGCCCTGAAACATGAAACCGAGACTTTACGAAAAATATCTGAACGAAGTGCGGCCCGCCTTGAAGGAAAAGCGGAAGTACCAGAACGTTCATCAAATTCCGAAGCTGGAAAAAATCGTGATCAACATGGGCGTCAGCGCCTCGCTGGAAAAGGGGGCGGTGGACGATGCCACGCGGGACATGGCCCTGATCACCGGCCGCAAAGCGGTCATCAACAAGGCGCGGCACAGCATCGCCAATTTCAAACTGCGCGAGGGCCAGAACATCGGCTGCCGGGTCACTCTGCGCCGGGAAGTGATGTATGAGTTTTTCGACCGGCTCGTCGCCACGGCCCTGCCGCGCATCCGCGATTTTCGGGGGCTTTCGCCCCGCTCCTTTGACGGCCGGGGCAATTACACGCTGGGGGTGTCGGACCAGACCATTTTTCCCGAGATCGAACTGGACAAAATCAAACGCACGCAAGGCATGGACATCACGATAGTGACCAACGCGCCGACGAACGACGAGGCGCTGGACCTGTTGAAGATGATGGGCATGCCGTTTGCGGAGAAATAAATTAAAATTATGGCAAAGACAGCCTGGATAGAACGCAACAAGAAGAAAGCGGCCACGGTCAAGAAATACGCCGCGGTGCGGGCGGAACTGAAAGCCCGCCACGATTATGCCGCGCTGAGCAAACTGCCGCGCAACGCCAGCCCCTCCCGGCTGGTCAACCGCTGCTCGATGTCCGGGCGGCGTCACGGCTATTTGCGCAAGTTCGGCTGTTCGCGCCTGACCTTCCGCGAAGCGGCCCTCAACGGCTTGATTCCCGGAGTGACGAAAGCCAGTTGGTAAATCCCATGAGCGACCCCATTTCAAACATGCTGACGAGCCTGCGGAACGCCGGCCGGGCGTTTTTGCCGGAGGTGGCCATTCCCCACTCCAAAGTGAAGGAACAGATCGCCCACGTCTTGAAACGCGAAGGCTACGTGGCCGAGGTAGCCGTGGAAGGCAAGCCCTGGAAGACAATCAAGATCAAACTCAAATACACCGGCCGAAAACCCGTCATCGAGGGCATTCGCCGCATCAGCACGCCGGGCTTGCGGCGTTATACGGGCGCGCTGGAAGTGCCGCGGGTGCGCGGCGGTTTGGGCGTTTCGATCCTGTCCACCTCCGAAGGGATCATGACGGGCCTGCAGGCGCGCAAGAAGAACGTGGGCGGCGAGTTGCTCTGCGAAGTGTGGTGAATTTATGTCTCGAATTGGAAAATTACCCGTGGCCGTTCCGCCCAAAGTGAAGGTGGAAATCAAGGGCCAGAAAGTGTTCGTCGAAGGCCCCAGGGGCAAGCTCGACTTTGAACTGCCGCGCCGCACCTCGGCCAGGGTCGATGGCGGCAATGTGGTGGTGAGCCGCGACGGGGAGGACGCCGAAGCCAAAGCGCTGCACGGCTTGAGCCGCGCGATTGTCAATAATATGGTCAAGGGGGTCAGCGACGGCTTTGTCAAGAAACTGGAAATCCAGGGCGTGGGTTTCAAGGCGGCTGTCCAGGGCAAAAACGTCAACCTGGTCCTGGGTTATTCGCATCCAATCAATTATCCCATTCCGGACCAGATCACGGTGACGGTGGTGGAAAACACCAAAGTGACCATCGAGGGGCCGAGCAAACAGTTGGTCGGCCAGGTCGCGGCGGAACTGCGCAGTTATTATCCGCCGGAGCCTTACAAAGGCAAAGGGGTGCGTTACTCGGATGAAAAAGTGGTGCGCAAGGAAGGCAAGACGGTCCAATAATCAGTCGCGTTGCCGCGGCCAAATCCGCGGCGCATTAAGATGAGAAACGATAAAAAAGTCAAACTGGCGAAGTTGCGTCACTGGCGCATTCGCAAAAAGATTTCAGGCACCCGGGAACGGCCGCGCATGAGCGTCCGGTTTTCCAACGAAAACATCTACGTGCAGTTCATCGACGACGCGGCGGGCGTGACGATGGCGTCGGCCTCCACCCTGCACAAATCGGTGCCGGATCGCGCCCAACTGGCGGCCAACGCGGCCGGGGCCAAAAGAATCGGCGCCCTGGCGGCGGAAGCGGCCAAGGGCAAGGGAATCGTCAAAGTCGTATTTGATCGCAGCGGCGCCCGTTATCATGGCAAAGTCAAGGCGTTGGCGGATGCCGCGCGCGAAGCCGGCCTGCAATTTTAACCTGGAAGGATATCGTGCCCGAACCCACTAAATCTAATGCAAGTAATCGAGGCGGCAACCGCGGTCCTGGCCGCGGTCCGCGCCGCGTCCGGCCCGCCTCAACCGACGGCCCCGAAGGCTCGCTGGAAAAATCCGGCGGCTCCGAGTTGAGCGAGAAGGTCGTTTTTATCAATCGTTCCGCCAAAGTCGTCAAGGGCGGACGCCGCTTCAGCTTTAGCGCGCTCGTCGTGGCGGGCGACAAGCAGGGTCACGTCGGCGTTGGCCTGGGCAAGGCGGTGGAAGTTTCCGAAGCGATCCGCAAGGGGGGCGAAATGGCCAAGCAGCACATGGTCAGCGTCTCTTTGAGGGATGCCACCATTCCACACGAGATATTTTGTCATTATGGCGGCGCAAAGGTCCTGCTGCGGCCGGCCTCGCCTGGCACCGGCATCATCGCCGGCCCAAAGGTGCGCGCCGTGCTCGAATCGGTGGGCATCAAAGATATTCTCACCAAATCACTCGGGTCCAACAACCCGTCCAACGTGGTCAAAGCGACCCTGGCCGGCTTGCAGCAACTTCGTTTGCGCGAAGATATTTACCGCAGTCGCGGCCTTGAAATAAAGGTTCGTCCAGTTCCCGCACCGGTCCCCGCCGCCGCTCCTGCTCCCGCGCCTGCGCCTGCGCCTGCTCCTGTTCCCGCGCCTGATCTTAATCTTAATCCCAATCCCAATCCCGCGGCTGCCGACAACACTCCCAGCCCGGCTCCCGAGGCGGGTTCGGCCCCGGCCACTGCCTGATTTTTATGCGTTTACACGATCTCAAACCTCGTCCGGGTTCCCGGCACCGCCGCAAACGGCTGGGCCAGGGTGAATCCAGCGGCCACGGCAAAACCAGCGGTCGCGGTGGCAAGGGGCAAACAGCCCGTTCCGGCAGTTCGATTCGCATCGGATTCGAAGGCGGCCAAATGCCGTTGATCCGCCGCATCCCCAAGCGCGGATTTAACAACAAGCGTTTCGCCGTCCGTTACATTCCGGTGAATCTGGAAGCGCTCAACAAATTTGACGACGGCGCCGCCGTGGACGAAAGCGCCTTGCGCACCCTGGGTCTGGCCAGGGGGACCGGAAAGTGGATCAAGATCCTGGGCACGGGCGAATTGACCCGGAAACTGACGGTGACGGCGCATGCTTTCAGCGACTCGGCGCGAACCAAGATTGAGAAGCTCGGCGGAGCCTGCCAGTTGATGAAATCGCCAGCGAGCGAAAGGGCGGCGCAAGCGGCGGCAGCGGCAGCAGTGCAGGCAGCCAGGAAACCACCTGGTCCTGAGAAAGCCGCCAAGGCTGAAAAACCAGCCAAGCCTGAGAAAGCCGCCAAGCCTGAGAAACCAGCCAAGCCTGAGAAAACCGCCAAGGTTGAGAAACCAGACAAGGCTGAGAAAGCCGCCAAGGCTGAAGAACCGGCCAAACCTGAGAAGCCAGCCAAGCCTGAATAAACGATGTTCTCCTCGATCCTCAACACGCTGAGCAACTGCTTCAAAATACCGGAGCTGAAATCCCGGATTATTTTTACCATGGTTGTGCTGGGAATATGCCGGCTGGCTTCGCTGGTGCCGGCGCCTGGGTTGGACAGCACCGCGTTGAAGGCCTATTTCGCTTCAGCGGCGGGCGCGCAAAGCTCCAATGGTTTAATGGGGATGTACAGCATGTTCACCGGCGGCGGCTTCGAAAAATGCGCGGTGGGCGCCCTGGGCATCATGCCTTACATCAGTTCGACGATCGTCCTCCAACTTTTGCAGGCGGTCATTCCCTTCCTGAGCAAGCTGGCGCGCGAGGAAGGCGGGAGAAGCAAGCTCATCCAATACGGGCGCGTCCTGACTTTGTTTCTTTGCCTGGCGCAGGGCATGGTGATGGCTGTTGGATGGGAGCACGCCGGCTCAATTTTCAAGGGCTTTCAAGGCAATCTCGTGCTGATTCACAACCTCTGGTGGTACCGGATTCAAACGACAGTCATCCTGGCCACCGGGACGATGCTGCTCATGTGGCTGGGCGAACAGATCACCGATCGCGGCATTGGCAATGGCATTTCCTTGATTATTACCGTGGGCATTCTGGCTCGTTTGCCCCAGGCCGGACAGGGTTTGCATGACATGTTCCTGTCTCCAGGGTCGCGCTTCAATTTTTTCCATTTCGTCGCCTTGATCCTGCTCTTGTGCGCGGTCATCGCCGGCGTGGTCGCCGTGACCCAGGCCGAGCGCAAGATTCCCGTGCAATACGCCCAGCGCGTCGTGGGACGCAAGACCTATTCGGGCGGCAGCTCGTTCATGCCGTTGCGCGTCAATTATTCGGGCGTCATGCCCGTCATTTTCGCCTCGGCGATCCTGATGTTTCCGGCCATGATTTTCAACTTCCTGGGCAGGAGGTTCGACGTGCATTTCTTTGATGAACTGGCCAGCATGTTGTCGCGCGGCTCCCTCATTTACCTGCTGCTTTACGGATTGATGATCCTGTTCTTCTCCTATTTCTGGGTCGCGACACAATTTAACGAACTGCAGATTTCCGACGACATGAAGAAATCCGGCGGATACATCCCCGGCGTGCGCCCCGGGCAGGCGACCAGCGGTTTTCTGCATCGCACGATGAGCCGCATCACCCTGGCGGGGGCGATTTTTTTGACCATCATCGCTGTGATTCCGATCCTCCTGCAGGAGGCGATGGGAATTCAACAGACGGTGGCGCAATTTTTTGGCGGCACCAGTTTGCTCATTACCGTCGGTGTCATGCTTGATACGATGCGGCAGATGGAAGCGCACTTGTTGATGCGTCATTACGACGGATTCCTAAAGAAAGGCCGGCTGAAGGGCCGTTTTTAACGACTCTCAAGCTTGCGGAAGGACAAGGCCGTGGCGGCGATCATTTTAAAGAGCGAACACGACTTGGAGCGGATGCGTCCGGCGTGCGTGGCGGCCAGCACGGTTTTGGAAGAAGTCGCGGCCTTTATCCGGCCGGGGGTCACCACCAAAGAAGTGGATGATTTTGCGGCCGAACGGATAAAAAGTTACGGGGCGAAGAGCGCGTTTTTGGGTTATCGCAAGTATCCGTGCTGTATTTGTATTTCGGTCAATGAACAAGTGGTGCATGGGCTGGCCGGCCCGCGCCGCCTGGAATTTGGCGATATTGTCAGTTTGGATATTGGCGTCATTTATCATGGGTATATCGGGGACACGGCAAAGACGGTCGCTGTGGGGGGGTGCGACGTGCGGGCGCAACGGTTGATGGATGTGACGGAACAGGCTCTGGCGGAAGGAATTGCGCAGGCGCTGTCCGGCAATCGCGTCGTGGATATTTCGCGGGCGGTGCAGGTTTATGTGGAAAGCAACGGATTCAGCATCGTTCGGGAATTTGTCGGGCACGGGGTGGGGCGAACGGTGCATGAAGAACCCCAGGTGCCGAATTTTGTCGAACAGGGCAAACAGACGCCTAAATTGCGGCCGGGCATGACATTGGCCATTGAGCCGATGGTCAATGCCGGGTCGCCGCAGGTAATGGTTTTAAGCGATGGCTGGACAGTTGCCACAAAAGATGGTCAATTATCGGCGCATTTTGAGCATACGGTTTTGATAACCGATGCCGAACCGGAGATATTGACGTGGCCCGCGAAAGCACCATCGAGGTTGAAGGCAGGATAGTGGAAATCCTTGCCGACGTGTTGTTTCGCGTGGAATTGAGCAATGGCCATCGGTTGGTGGCGCACGTGTCCGGCAAACGCCGGTTGGTTTTTGAACGGTTGGCATTGGGCGACTGCGTAACGGTGAGGCTGTCACCGTACGATTTGTCCAGGGGCAGCATTACAGCCAGAGATGAATAATTTATGAAAGTTCGAGCGTCAGTGAAAAAGCTTTGCGAAAACTGCAAAATTGTCAAACGGAAGGGCGTCATTCGCGTGCTCTGCACCAACGCCCGCCACAAACAAAGACAGGGTTAGGAATGCGAATTTATGGCACGAATCGTTGGAGTTGAAATACCGGGCGAGAAGCGAATCGACGTCGCTTTGCGCTACATTTACGGCATTGGCGCGAGCAATGCCAGGGTCATCCTCACCAAGGCCAGCATCAACCCGGCCTTGCGCGCCAAAGACCTTGACGAAGGGCAGTTGTCCCAGATCGTTCACGCCATCCAGGACGGCAAATACGTCATCGAAGGCGATTTGCGCCGCGAACTGGGCATGAACCTCAAGCGCCTGCAAGGCATCAAGTGCTATCGCGGCGTGCGCCATCTCCGCGGCCTGCCCGTGCGCGGCCAGCGCACCTCGACCAATGCCCGCACGCGCAAGGGGCCGCGCAAAACCGTCGGCGTGCAACGCAATCCCAATGCCAAAACCGGCATCCACTAAATCTTTTTACCATGGCTGAAGAACCCAAACCGAAAAAAACCGCGCCCAAAAAAGAAGGCAAACCCGAAGGGGCGCCCGCGCCACACGATGCCGCCAAGCCCGCTAAAAAAGCGGCTCCCGCCGCGGAAGCGGGGGGCGAAGCGGCCAAAAAACCGGCTGAAGGGACGCCGGCCGCGCCAGCCGCGCCAGCCGCCCCCGGAGCGCCTGGAGCACCCGTGGTGGCCGCGGCGGCCGCGCCAACGGCGGCGGAACTGCTGGCCGACGACGCCAATGCCAAGAAGATTATCAAGGCCAAAGGGGCCAAAAACATTTCGGCCGGCATCGCCAATATTCTGGCCACGTTCAACAACACCAATGTGACGATCACCGACATGCACGGCAACGTGCTGGGATGGTCCAGCGCGGGCCGGGTTGGGTTTAAAGGCTCGCGCAAGAGCACGGCCTTTGCCGCGCAGCAAGTGGCGCAGGACGCCGCCCGCCAGGCCATGTCGCACGGCATGAGGGAAATCGAAGTTCGCGTCAAAGGTCCCGGCTCCGGCCGCGAATCCGCCATTCGCGCCCTGCAGGCCATCGGACTGGAAATCACCACGATCAAGGATGTGACTCCGGTGCCGCACAACGGATGTCGTCCGCGCAAGAAACGGCGCGTCTAACTGAATGAAATTTTACCGCAATTGATATGGCTCGATATACTGGTCCTCGCACACGCCTCAGCCGCCGCTTCGGCATCCCGATGTTCGGCCCTGACAAATACTTGGAACGCCGCAACTACCCTCCCGGCGTCCACGGCCCGAAATCGCGCCGCAAACACACCGATTACGGCCTGGGCCTGATCGAGAAGCAGAAGCTGCGCTATTTCTACGGGTTGATGGAGCGGCAATTTCGCGGTGTCTATGAGCGCGCCTTGAAGCGCCGCGGCGTCACTGGCGAGCAAATGCTGCAAATCCTGGAAACGCGCCTCGACAACGTCGTCTATCATCTGGGCTTTGCCATTACCCGGGCCGCCGCCCGCCAAATGGTCAGCCACGGCCATGTCAAGGTCAACGCCCGCAAGGTCAATGTCCCTTCCTTCGCCTTGAAGGTCAATGATGTCATTGAAGTCCGGGAGTCCAGTGTCTCACGTCAATTGGCCACAAAGAATTTGGAATTATCGACCAGCAAAGTGGTGCCGGTTTGGCTCTCCCTGAACAAGGAGGCCTTTAAGGGATCGGTGGTGCGGATACCGACCCGTGAGGACATCCACCCGATTGCCAACGAACAGGCCGTCGTCGAATTTTATTCCCGCTAAACAGTAAACCGTCCCGCGCAAGCGGGACAAAAAACAATTACACGGGTTTCTCCGGCGCGGGAATAAGCGGGGAAGCCAGATTAAAATTGTTGAAAGGAAAATTATGCCAGTACGTCTCGGACGTTTTGAAATGCCCAAGCGGTTGACCAAAGAGGACTCAACCGCCACTGATACCTACGCCAAATTCGTCGCCGAACCGTTTGAAACCGGCTACGGCCACACCATCGGCAACTCATTGCGCCGCGTCCTCCTCTCCTCCCTGGAAGGCGCCGCCATCTCTTCCATCAAAATCGATGGCGCCTCGCATGAATTCGCCACCGTCGAAGGCGTTGTCGAGGATGTGACCGACATCGTCTTGAACCTGAAAAAGATCCTCTTTCGCGCCCATTCGCGCGAGCCGCAAACCGTCCTCCTCTCCGTCAACAAGGAAGGCGACGTCACGGCAGAAGACATCGAACTGAACCAAAATCTCGAGCTGGTCAATCCCAAGCAACACATCTGCACCCTCGATAAAAAGAAGAAGTTCGAGATGGAACTGGAAATCAAAGTCGGCCGCGGCTTCTGTCCCGGCGACGAAAACAAAAAGCCCGACCAGGCCATCGGCGTCATCGCCATTGATTCTCTTTTTTCACCGGTGACGCGGGTGCGTTACGCGGTCGAAAACGCCCGGGTCGGACAGCGCACCGATTACGACCGGCTGATCATCGAAATATGGACCGACGGGCGCATCTCGCCGGACGACGCGCTGACCCAGTCCTCGGCCATTCTCCAGCATCATCTGGACGTGTTTGTCGGCTATGACAAGAACGCGGTGGAATTTGAGGAAACGGAGACCAAGCAGGACGACGAGAAATCCAAGCTCAAGAAGTTGCTCAACATGAGCGTGAACGAAATTGAGTTGAGCGTGCGCGCGGCCAATTGCCTGAACAACGCCAATATCACGACCGTGGGCCAATTGGCCATGAAGACCGAAGCCGAAATGCTCAAATACCGGAACTTCGGCAAGAAATCCCTCAACGAAATCAAAGAGAAACTGGCCAGCTTGAGTCTTTCTTTGGGCCAGAACATTGATCCAACCCTGTTGGAGACGCCCAAGGAAGAAGCCAAGCCGGCCGAATAAACCAAGTTTTATGCGCCATCTCAAACGCACCGCCAAGCTGGGCAGGACCGGGCAGCACCGAAACCGGATGCTGGCCAGCCTGGTTTGCAGCCTGATTAAACACCGCCGGATCACCACCACTTTGGCCAAGGCCAAGGCCGCCCGCTCCGTCGCCGAAAAAATGATCACCCTGGGCAAAGCCGGCACATTGCACGACCGGCGGCTCGCTTCGGCCCGCCTGCATCAGGACGAAGCCGCGATCAAAGCGCTCTTCAACGAAATTGCGCCCACGCAAAAGGAACGGCGCGGAGGCTACACCCGCATCGTGCGCCTGGGCCAGCGCCAGGGCGACGCCGCCCAACTGGCCATCCTGGAATTTGTGGATGTCCCGCTGCCCGAGGCCGCCCCCGCCGCCGCCGCCGCCGAAGCCGAAAAACCCGCCGAAAAAGCGGAGACGAAAGCGGAAGGCAAAGCCGAGACCAAAGCGGAGGAAAAGAAAGAAGCGCCCGCGCCCGCTTAAGGCAGATTGCCTTTCAGTTTGACAGGCAGCCCCGAAAGGTTTCGGGGCAGAGTTTTGAATTTCTCAAGAGCAATCTGCCCCGAAAAAACCGTGAAATTTTCGGCATTTTGAATAGTCACAACATGTTGTCAGCAAGGCAGTTGCAAAACGACGCTGAAAGTAGTATTTACAAATGTGAAAATAAGCAGGGGCAGAATTGACCAAAACAAAGTTCTTTTCGAGCGAGACGCGCAATCTCGATGTTCCAAAGTTGAGGCATCAGCCTTTAAACCTCAATCTTCAGGTCCTGCAACGTTTGACGGAAAGAATGTCGGGGTTCGCGACGGCGCGCTTCCAAGGCCAGGGTGTCAGCCAGGTCTTCAGAAAGCCCGGCATCCGGCAACATTCGTTCCAACACCGCTTCACGCTGAGGGCGTTTCAACGATTTGAAAGCGGTCACAAAAACTTCCGCTGTCGCTTGTGTTCCGGTCATTGAACTAAAGTCTCGCCGATTTCGCGGGCAATGATGAGACGCTGCTCGTAAAACTCGATGGCCTTGCGCGGCTCCCTCAAGTCGGCGTAGGCGAGGCCAAGATTGCCGAGGGCGGTGCCTTCGCCGCGCTGGTTCGATAATCAAACCCAGGACGGCCAGGATTTTGCGGTGGGCGCTGGTGAAGGGGAGGCGGTTGAGTTGTTCTTTTCTGGAAATGGAGAAGGGAATTTGTGGCAATTGCCGTGGCATCGGTTATTCTCCGTCGGAATCATGATTGCACTGGTTGAACAAAGGAAAAATGACCCGGCTGACCTCTGTCGCCGGTTCAAGGTCGGGCGGCTTGAGCTTTGATGGTTAAAAACAACTGTCCGCCCTATTGAGCGGATGGTTGAAGACATATACAAATTGCGCCAGCCACGGTGTCTGTATGGTGAAGCGACGTTGCCAATTGTTAAATCTGTGATGCGATGCGAAATTCCATTGTTGCTCGCGGCGTGCGTTCTGGTCTCGTGCAAGACTCCGGAAAAGACGGGTCGGGAAGGTTCGACCAGGGCCGCATCAATGACAGAGCTTCAACGCAACGCGCGGCAATTCAATTCGGTCATCTGTGAGCTGGTGATCGAGAAAACGCCAGCCGACATCCAGCAGTCCGTCTCAAACACGGTTGCCCAAGTGAACAGTGCGCTGGCTCTCATGGACAAGCGTGATTCGCATCCGGCCACATTCGCGAACACGGCGGCGGTCCTCGACGATTTGTCCTGGGAACTCAGTTGCACTCGCAATCGCCTCTGGCTTGTCAGCGCCACCAGCACAAACAAGACCCTGCGCGAAGCGGCGGCGGCGGCGATCCAGCGCCTGCCCCAACAGAACCCCGGCGGAGAAGCTGCTTACGCAGCCCTGAAATCGTTTGCGGCAGGCAATCCGCGATTAAATGATGAAGACGCCAGACTGCTCAGTTGCATGGCGCAAGACTATCGGCGCGCCGGCTTTGATTTGCCGAAAGCAGCGCGGGATAAAATCACGGAGATGCGCCAACGTCTCGCACGGCTGACCATTGATTTCGACAATAATCTTGCCGCGGCACAGGACCCGGTGAAATTCACCAAGGCGGAACTCAAAGGCGTGCCGGAGAGCCTGCTCAACGAGAAGGGCGTGAAAACCGGAGAGGACGAATACACCGTCCGATCATTCCAATTTCAGGCCGTCATGGAAAATGCGCGCCGCGAAGAAACCCGGAAGCGCATGTTTATCGCGTATTGCAACCGGGCTGCGAGCGAAAACACGTGTGTCGTCCAACAAATCCTCGAGCTTCGCGCCGGCATTGCCCATGACCTGGGGTACAAGTCGTGGGCTGACTATGCCATCGAACCGAGGATGGCCAGAACAGCCGCAAACGCCCGCCGGTTCTGTGAAAACCTGCGCGATGGATTGCAGCCAGGGTTCGATGCGGAGCTTAAACAACTCGCCACGCTAAAAGCCAGGGATACCGGCGACCCAAACGCCAAAATCCAATGGTGGGACACGGATTATTACGGCGAACAACTCCGAAAGGAAAAATTCCACGTTGACTCCGGGCAGCTCCGCGTCTTCTTCCCCTACGAACGGGTGGTGGCCGGAATGTTGGCGGTTTACGAGCGCGTCTTCGGTCTTGAAATCAAGCGCGTCAAGTCGAGTTGTCCATGGACGGATGATCTTCGCCTTTACGCGGTATGCGACGCGCAAACCGGCGCGCCGATGGGTTTGGTTTACCTGGATATGTTCGCGCGCGACGGCAAAGAGGCTGACAATGAAGAGGACACTCTCATTCCCGGAAAACGGCTCCCGAACGGCTTGTATCAGCGGCCGGCGGCGCTGCTATTGTTCCATTTGCAACCGCCCGAGCCAGGCCAGCCGCTGCTGCTGACGCACAACGAGGTGGTGAGCCTTTTCCATGAATTTGGCCATGCATTGCACGACGTGCTGACTCGCGCGAACTATTCCATATCCGCCGGTACCAGAGTGCCCCGCGATTTTGTCGAGGCGCCATCGCAAATGTTGGAGAAATGGGCTTGGGACAAGCAAGTGCTCGACAGCTTTGCCGCTGACTATCGCGATCCTTCCAGGAAGATTCCGCCCCCGGTCTTGAACCAACTCAAAGCGGCGGAGCTTGAAACTGCCGCCATCCGTTGTCGTTGGAAAGTCGCCTGGGCTTTGGCCGACCTCGCGCTGCACTCGGAAGTGAAGGAAGGTGTGGACAGTGTGAAACTTTCCAACCAAATCCTGGGTGAGGCCTTTCTTCCCGTGCCGGAGGGGACGGCATCCGTGACCGGATTCGTGCTTTTGCCGAGGTACGACGCCGCCTGCTACGGTTATCCTTGGGCGGAAGCCATCGCCGCTGATATGGGAATGGTATTCGAGAAATCCCCCAAAGGTTTCTTCGATCAGCAAGCAGGGCTGCGCTTGCGGCGCGAGATTTATGAAACGGGCAATTCCCGCGATGTGAACGAATCGGTCGAAAAGTTCCTGGGCCGTCCGCAATCCATTAAACCATTTCTGAAGGAGTTGGGAGTCGGGGACCATTAAGGACTTTTGAGGGACAGCACGGCCAGGATTTTGCGGTGGGCGCTGGTGAAGGGGAGCCGATTGAGTTGCGGAATTGTTTTCCAGGCACCCGGCGTTTTGCCGGCGGCTTGGGCGCGGTAAGCCTCCAGCAGAATTCGATGGCGCGTGATGGAGTGGCGGATGCGGCAAAGCGGCCGGGCTTCCGCAATCTGAAACTGTCCTGCCGTCGCGGCGGGACTGTTATCTTCAAGCCCAATCTCGATGTTGGGAAATTCCCAAAGATGAGCATTGACGGCCCCGCCGGGACGTTGCCGGACGAGGTACCGGTTTTGTTTCCGCGCGACGAAGGCCACGAACCGCCGTTCCGTGGCCGGCGCGCGCGGCGGACGCATGGGAAATTCCTCGACGCGATCTTCGCGGAAGGCAAAACAAAACTCGCGCACGGGACATACGGCACATCTCATCTGGCGCGGCGTGCAGACGAGCGCGCCCAACTCCATCAAGGACTGGTTCAGGTCCGAACAGCGCGCGGGGACAATCGAAACCAAATCCCACGCCAATTGCCACAAGGTTGCGTTGGTCTGTTTGTCACGGGGATTGCCTTCGACGCCGAAAATCCGGCTTATCACACGAATGACGTTGCCGTCCAGAATCGGCGCAGGCTGGTTGAAGGCGATGCTGCTGATGGCCCCGGCGGTGTACCGGCCAATGCCGGGCAGCGCAAGAATGTCATCGAATATCCGCGGAAACCGCCCGCCATGCTGCCGCATGATGAATTGGGCGGCGGCGTGCGCGTGGCGGACCCGGCTGTAATAGCCCAGGCCCTCCCACAATTTGAGGACCTTCTGCGGTCGCGCCTGCGCGAAAGCGGCCAGGGTCGGCAATTGGCGCATCCAGCGTTGAAAGTAAGGGATGACCGTCTTGACCTGGGTTTGCTGGAGCATGATTTCGGAAATAAACACACAATACGGGTCTTTTGTGCGTCTCCACGGCAAATCCCTTGCGTTTGCCGCATACCATTTGAGCAAGGCCGGAACTATTCGTTTGATTTTGCGCGTTTCCAATTTGCGCTAATCTGACGTTCTGCGCGTGTTTGGTCAAGACGCACTCATAAAGCTCGTCATAGGGTGTTTACAGCGCAAGCGGGGCGTCTCTCTCACGTCTGAATCAGGATGGAGCTTTTCGGGTTGACGTTCCGCGCCAGTCGAAACAATAGTCAACAGTATGCAGACTTTCTTTAGCTGGATTTGCCGTTTCCCCATTTTGTGCCGCGCCATCGTCCTGCTGGTCGCGCTCACTTGGAGCAGCCTTGCCTTCTGCGGTGAGATTCACGACGCGGCCATGGACGGCGACTTGGAAAAGGTCAAGGCGTTGCTGAAAGGTAACCCGGACTTGGTTTTCAGCAGAGGTATGTACGGCATGACGCCATTGCACATAGCGGCGGCTCGGGGCCACGAGGATGTGGCGGAATTGCTGTTGGCTTACAAAGCCGAGGTCAATGTTAAATTCAATCTGGGCGGGACGCCATTGCACTTGGCGGCGGAAAAAAGCCACAGAGATATTGCAGAATTGCTGCTGGCCAATAAGGCTGATGTCAATGCCACTGCCCCCTTTCTCCGTGGCAGAACGCCATTGCACGTTGCGGCGCAAAAGGGCGACAAGGACATGGTGGAATTACTGCTGGCTCACAAAGCTGATGTCAATGCCAAGGACATAATGGGCAAGACGCCTTTGCACATGGCGGCCAACAAAGACGTTGCGGAATTGCTGGTGGCCAGCAAAGCTGAAGTTAATGCCAAGGATAATGAAGGCAATACCCCTTTGCATTGGACGGGGGATAATGGCCACAAAGACGTGGCGGAAGTCCTATTGGCCAACAAGGCGGATGTCAATGTGAGAAACAGCAGGGGCCAGACGCCATATCAGTGGGCAGCGGCGGCTTACGGCCACAAGGACGTAGCAGAGTTGCTGCTTCAGCACGGCGGCCACGAATAAACTGAAAGCCGGCGAAGGCCGCGCTTGCCCACTGCCTATGCCCACTTCTTGCCCAGCGCGTCGAGACCGGCTTTTTTCAAATCGTCCGGCGTCATGGCGATGCGGCATTTTACGTCGGCGTTGAAGCCGAGGAACCAAGGCTCGCTCACGCCCGGAATCTTCGAGGGATCGGCCAGGTCCACGACGACAATCGCTCCGCGTTTCCCATCCTGCTCGGTAAAATAAACCGTCTCGGGTTTGATCGCGTCCAAAATGTCGCCGAGCTTCCTGCCGGCAACGCCTTGACGGGCGAGTGAATTAAATGGTTCGTTCGGAATCGTGATGTCCAACAGCATTCTCATAGCGGTCTCCTTTGGGTTTCGTGGAATTCATTTGCAAACATTATTGCGCAGGGTAAGCCTCCTCCCTGTGTCGTCAACAGAGAAACCGAAGCAAGGACCAGCCAAGTTTATCGGTCGCATTCCCTAATCCCAAAGCGCCAGAGGACTGGCGCACTCCAAAACGCTTCGCGCCATGCCGGGATTGTTAGACAACGCGCCAGCGTCTTGGACTGCGGCGGCCCTCCGCCGCTTTTAATCATGGAAAAAAGCCGTCACCCCGATGCGTCAAGCGATTGCATTCGCCTAAGCTCCTGTTCCTGGTATCTCCTGCGCGCGATCGGCAACATACACGGGTAAATAACGACCAGGAGAACCCCGAGCAAAACCAACGGATACCAAACGGCATAAGGCTGATGTTGGGCAAGCGCCACAATGCCCGCCACGCCGCAGAGGACGCCGAGACCGATCTGGATTCTGAGCAAAGCGATGACCAGGCCGCGCCCTTTCCCCATCGAGCAAAGCACACCGATCAACCCACCGAGACAGCCGAGGAGTCCGCCGCCCCAACCGCCCACCAAGCCAGCCGTGCGGTCCGACCACCAGGGATGTGCGCCGGGATGACTCCAGGCCGCGGCGCTGAACGTCATTAAGGCGATAAAACTAAAGATCGGTTTCATAGTGATTCCTTTTTTTGTTGATTATAAGTGCGCAGAAGTTGCTTGAAGCTGGCGGCGTCCAATTTGCCTTCGGCGAACAAGGCGCGCAGGAGGCGTTCGTAGTCATCCTCGATGTTCTGGCTGTCGAACACCGTGATTTTTGCGATCAAGCGATCCAGGCGCAGCCGCAGGGTTGGATACGTCACGTGGTAAGCGGTCGCGAGGTCCTTGAGCGACCCGGAAACGAGGATGAATCGCTTGATGAAAGACAGATCTTCCTCCTCCAGGAGATCAATCCAACGGCTGTTTTTCAGGTATTCCATACTGCGTAATGTTAAAGTATGGTTTAATAATAGGCAAAATAGAATTAAAGTCAACTTCTATTTTATGCAAATTGAATGAAAAACCAAGAGATTACGATTAAGATTAAGATTAGGATTAGGAAAAAGCCGTAAAATCGGGACTTGCGCCCATTGGCAGCGGAAACAAACTCCTGTTCAATGTGAACCTGATTGTTTTTGAAGACGAACATCTCCTTGTCGCCAATAAACCGGCCGGTTGGAGCACCCATTCGCCCGCGCCCTTCGCCGGCGAGGGCTTGTATGAATGGCTCAGGAATCGCGAGCCGCGCTGGAGCCGGCTGGCCATCGTTCATCGCCTCGACAAGGAAACTTCCGGCCTGATTGTCTTCGGAAAAACCACCGTGGCCAACCGTTCCCTGACCGATCAATTCGAGAAGCGTCTGGTGCATAAAAAATACATCCTGCTCACGGACCGTCCGGCGCCTTTGACGCCGCTACGCGTCAAATCGGCGCTGGTCCGCTCGGGCGAACGTTATCTCAGCCGCCCCCTTCATGCCGGGGGCGAGGTGGCGGAAACCTCCTTTCAAATCTCAAATCTCAAATTTGAAATCCCCGTGACCCTTCACGCCATTTGCGCCGTCGAAGCCGAACCGCTCACCGGCAAAACACATCAAATCCGCGTCCACGCCGCCGCGCATCATTTTCCGATTCTCGGTGACACATTGTATGGGGGCACGGCGGCGGGCCGTGTTTATTTGCATGCCGGCGGGATAAGGTTCATCCATCCCGCCACGCGCGAACCCGTGGCGTTCACCGCCCCGGCGAATTTTTCCGACGACCCGCGCCAGGCGTTGCGCGCCGCGCTGCTGGACCCGGCGCAAACCAATGCCTGCCGCCTGATCCACGGCGCCGCCGATGGCTGGGCCGGTCTTTACATCGAGCGCCTGGGAGATTTTTTGCTGGCTCAATCCCGCGCCCCCCTCACTCCGGCGCAACGGGAGTGCGTGGAGGATTGCGCCCGGCGCACTTCCGCCCAAGGCGTCTATCACAAGATTCTCCAGCACCAGGCGCGCGCCGCTCCCCAATGGCTGCGCGGCCGGACCGCCCCGGCGGAAATCCTCGCGCGCGAGAACGGCCTGCAATTCGCCCTGCGCTTCGACGAAGGATATTCCACCGGCCTTTTCCTGGACCAGCGCGACAACCGCCGCCGTCTGCTGACGGGTTACATCGCGCCCAAACTGGAAATGGCGTCCGCGCCCGAGGTGCTCAACGCCTTTGCCTACACCTGCGGCTTCTCTGTGGCCGCGGCGTCAGCCGGCGCGCATGTCACCAGCCTGGACTTGTCCAAAAAATATCTGGAATGGGGCAAACGCAATTTTGTTCTCAACCAGCTTGATCCCGCCTGGCATGAGTTTATTTTTGGAGACGCTTTCGCCTGGTTTCGCCGCCTGGCCAAAAAGAACCGTTTATTTGACATCATCATTTTGGATCCGCCGACTTTTTCCCGTTCCAAAGAGGGTGGCGTCTTTCAAGTGGAGAAGGACTACGGCGCGCTGATGACCGCGGCCCTTCCCCTGCTCAAATCCGGGGGCATTATGCTTGCTTCATCCAACGCCGCCGCGCTCGAGCCGGGGAAATTTCTCGACGCGATCGACGGCTCGCTGGCGCAATCCCGCCGCCGGGTTTTGGCGCGGCAATACATTCCGCAACCTCCCGATTTCCCGGTCCATCGGGACGAACCGGCCCATCTAAAGACCGTCTGGCTCCAGATCGCCTGATGCGGCAGGCTTGAACCGAACCGCTCAAGGATTACACTCCGAACATGAAAAGCTTTGAAAGCCTGACTGAACGCGAGGTTCTTGCCCTGGCTATTACGCTGGAGGAGGAGGATTCCCGCATTTACGACGCCTTCGCGGAAGGATTGCGCGGGCAGTATCCCACCCAGGCGGATAAGTTCCTTCAACTGCGTCAAGAAGAAGAGGGCCACGCCCGCCGCCTGCGCGAGCTTTATAAGGCCCGTTTCGGCGATCATGTCATCCTTATCCGCCGCGAAGATGTGCGGGGCTTTATCCAGCGCCGCCCGATTTGGCTGACACGTCCGCTCAGCTTGAAAGCGGCGCGAAAACAGGCGGCGTTGATGGAAATGGAAACGGGCCGGTTCTATGAGGCGGCCTCGCTCCGCGCCAAGGACCCGGGTGTCCGCCATTTGCTCGGCGATTTGGCGGCTGAGGAACAAGTCCATCTCCGCACCGCCCAGGAGCTTGGCCAGATCGGCTTAAGCCCGGAGGAAGCGGCGCTTGAAAAACGGCGTTTTGCCCTGCAAATAGTCCAGCCGGGGCTGGCCGGGTTGATGGACGGTTCGGTGTCCACGCTGGCGCCGCTCTTCGCCGCTGCTTTTGCCACGCACCAAAGCTGGCCGACGTTTTTAGTCGGATTGGCGGCGAGCTTGGGCGCCGGGATCAGCATGGGCTTTGCCGAGGCCTTGTCCGACGACGGCACTCTGACCGGACGCGGACATCCGTGGGCACGCGGCGCGGTGTGCGGCAGCATGACGGCGGCGGGGGGCTTGGGCCATACGCTGCCCTTTCTGATCCCCAACGTTTACACCGCAATTGTGATTGCCCTGGCTGTCGTGTGCGTGGAATTGGGGGTTATCTCCTGGATACGGGCCAAGTACATGGACACCCCCCTGACCACCGCCCTGCTGCAAGTGGGCCTGGGCGGCGCGCTGGTGTTTTTGGTCGGGGTCTTGATCGGCAGTTCCTAACTGATAAGCTAATAACCAGCCATGAATCAGAAACGAAAAGCTTGTGTGACCGGCGGCAGCCGCGGCATTGGCGCGGCCATCGTGCTGGAATTGAACCGGCGGGGATTTGAAGTTTGGGCTCCCGGCCGCGCCGAGCTGGATTTAAGCGATCCGGTTTCCGTCGCGCGCTTCGTCAAAGCGCACCCTGCCGCCGGGGTGGATGTGCTGGTCAACAATGCCGGGATAAATATTCTAAAAACCCTGCCCGACTTGGATTCGGCCTGCTGGTCTCAGATGCAGCAGGTTAATCTGACCGCGCCCCTCTGCTTGATCCAGTGGGCCGCGCCCTTCATGCGCGGGCAAAAGTGGGGACGCATCCTCAACATCAGTTCCATTCTCAGCCTTGTGGCGAAAGAAAAACGGTGCGCCTATTCCATGACCAAGGCCGGCATCAACGCCCTCACGCGCACCGCCGCCGTTGAATTCGGCCCGGATGGCATCCTCGTCAATGCCCTTTGTCCAGGTTATGTGGGCACGGAACTGACGACCCAAAATAATTCCCCGGCTGACCTGGAAAAAATCATGGGATCCATTCCATTGCGCCGCCTGGCTCAACCGGAGGAACTGGCCCGGGTGGCCGGATTCCTTTGCTCGGAAGACAACAGCTATGTCACCGGCCAGGCAGTGGTGGCGGATGGCGGATTTACCTGCCAGTAAATTATGATGGAGATACAAAGCAGGAGCCATCCCTATACGGTCGAAGAATTTCCCGACCTCAAAGCCGCCTTGCGCGATTTTCAGCAGCGGCCGGGGGTTTATTGTCTGGCCGATAAACGGGTCTTTTCACTTTACGAAAAGGATTTTTCAGCCGCCTTGCCGCGGGAAAGGATACTGCAGGTCGAAGCCAGCGAAGACCAAAAATCATTCGAACGCCTGACCCCGATATTCGTCTGGCTCCTGCAAAACGGTTTGCGGCGGGATGGCTGTTTGTTGGTCGTCGGGGGAGGAGTGTTGCAGGACATCGGTTGTTTCATCGCCTCCGTCCTCTTCCGGGGTCTTCGGTGGGAATTGGTCCCGACCACCTTGCTGGCCCAATGCGACAGTTGCATCGGCAGCAAAAGTTCGATCAACATCCAATCTTACAAGAATCAAATCGGGACATTCTATCCGCCGCACCGGGTCTGCCTGACCTTCAGCGTCTTGAAAACGCTGTCTTGGGATGAAATGCGTTCCGGCTTGGGCGAAGCCATCAAACTCCACCTGTTAACCAGTGAAAATGATTTCCAGCAGTTAATGGCCGAGTTGGACTCTTTGCCCGGCAACGAAAAGGTTCTGCCGAAATGGATCCTGCATTCCCTTGAGATTAAGAAGGGGTACATCGAAAAGGACGAATTTGACAAAGGCGTTCGCAACCTGCTCAATTACGGCCATACCTTTGGACATGCCTACGAATCCGCCTCTCAATATGGCATTCCGCATGGCATTGGCGTCACCCTGGGCATGCTCACCGCCACCTATGTTTCGGCAAGGTTGGGCCTGGTCAGCCTCGATTACTTCCAGGATTTGAAAAACCGCTTGCGCCCCTGGTATCAGCCCTACGAACAAAAGTTAAAATCCATTGATTTGCCCAAAGTTCTCAACGCCATAAAGCATGATAAAAAAAACACCCGGGACGCCGTCAATTGCATCCTGACGCGGGGGGCGGGGCAAATGGAAAAAACAGCGGTCAACCTCGAACAACAACTTCGGCCCTGGATAACTGAGTTTATTTCCATGGAGTGAAAGAATTAGGTTGACTTTTAACTGCCTGCCGGATTAGGCTGCGCATAAGTCCTGTGGAGAACTTATGAAAAGATATGCTAATGTCTCCTTTCCTGTGAAAGCCATAAGATGTACGGCAACCAAATTCCTTAATGTCTCTTTACTGGCCTTGCTTTCCCTGTTGTGCGCGGGGTCAGCGCAGGGAGGGGGCGGGCAGGCGCTGGATGGGCATGTTCCTGCCGCGGTGGCGGCGTTGAAGCCAACGGGCCGCCTCGCTGCCACAAATCGCTTGGATCTGGCGATCGGCCTGCCGTTGCGCAACGCTGACAGGCTGGGGCAGTTGCTCAAGGAGATTTATGATCCGGCCAGCCCGAATTTTCGCCATTACCTGACGCCGGCGCAATTCACGGAACAGTTCGGGCCGACCGAGGCGGATTATGAGGCGGTGATCGCGTTTGCGGAGGGGCACGGATTGAAGGTGGGCAAGCATGTGAACCGCATGTTGCTGGATGTGAACGGCGCAGTGGCGGATGTGGAGGGGGCGTTGCATGTCAAGATGCAGGTTTATCAGCATCCGACGGAAGCGCGCACATTTTATGCGCCGGACAGGGGGCCGTCGCTTGATCTGGCGACGCCGGTTTTGGACGTCAGCGGTTTGCAGAATTATTCGCGGCCACGGCCGCGGCTGGTGACGAGGCCGCTGGGCAGCGGGCAAGAGGCGTTGCCCAATGCCGGCTCCGGCCCCAGTGGGACTTACATGGGCAACGATTTTCGGGCGGCTTACGTGCCGGACACGACCATGACTGGTGCGGGGCAAACGGTCGGACTGCTGCAGTTCGATGGCTATACAACAAGCGATATTACCTACTACGAGAAGGTGGCTGGTTTGCCGAGTGTTACGCTTTCCAACGTTTTGCTGGACGGTTTCAGCGGGCACCCGACCGGTTTCGGTGGAGAAGTGGAAGTGTCGCTGGACATAGAGATGTCGATTTCGATGGCGCCGGGCCTGTTAGAGGTGATTGTTTATGAGGCGGGGCCGTATGGCAACTTTCACGACATTCTCAATCGCATGGCGACGGACAATCTGGCCAGGCAACTGAGTTGTTCATGGTACGATCCCGAGGCAGGGGCGGATCCGGTAGCCGAGCAGATATTCCGGCAAATGGCCGCGCAAGGGCAATCGTTTTACGCCGCGTGCGGCGACTACGACGCCTACACGGGGTCGTTTCCATTTCCCGATGATTCTCCGAGCATCACCCTGGTGGGCGGGACGACGTTGACCACCAGCGGTCCGGGAGGCGCCTGGGTTTCGGAAACGGTGTGGAACTGGGGTAACGGCATTGGCACCGGTGGGGGCGTCAGCACGCACTACCCGATACCGAGCTGGCAAACCAATATCAGCATGACGGCCAACCAGGGATCGACGACCATGCGCAACGTCCCGGATGTGGCCTTGACGGCGGACAACGTTTACGTGCGGGCGGATGGCCAGGATCAGAATGTAGGAGGAACGAGTTGCGCCTCGCCTTTGTGGGCGGGGTTCACGGCGCTGGTCAATCAGCGAGCGGTGATGAGCGGGCGGCCAACGGTGGGCTTTATCAATCCGGCCATTGACACGATCGGCTCCGGGGGAACTTACACTTCGTGTTTTCATGACATCACGACGGGAAACAACACCAGTCGGGCCAGTCCTAATAAGTTCTTTGCGGTTGCCGGTTACGACCTCTGCACGGGCTGGGGCGTTCCGTTCGGACAAAGCCTGATCAATGCGCTGGCCACACCCGATCCGCTGGGCATCCAGCCCGACACCGGTTTCACGGCCATCGGCGGGTCCGGCGGACCGTTCACAGTAACGTCTGAGGGCTTTGTCCTGAGCAACTCCGGGACGAATTCGCTGAATTGGTCGTTGGTCAACACGTCGCTCTGGTTAACTGTTTCGCCGCCGGGTGGGACGCTGGCGGGGGGAGGCTCCGACACGACGCCGACGGTCAGTTTGAGCGCCGGGGCCTGCAGCCTGCCCATTGGGAATTACAGCGCGGTGGTGGCGTTCAGCAACGTGACCAGCGGCATTGCGCAAAACCGCCAGTTCACCTTGCAAGTCGTGCCGAGTGTGCCTCCGACCATCGTGACGCCGCCAGCCAGCCAGTCGGTTACCGTCGGTTCGAACGCGAGCTTCAACGTCACCGCCGGTGGGACACCGCCACTGAGTTACCAGTGGCAAGTCAATACGACGAATATCCCCGGGGCCACGAACGCGTCGTTGACGGTGACGAACGTCAGCATGAGCGATGCGGGGAGTTACAATGTTACGGTCACCAACACGCTGGGGTCCACCAACGTTGTGGCCACACTGACGGTGGGGTATCCGCCCTCGATCACGGTCCAGCCGCAAAGCGTGGAGGTTGTCCAAGGTTCGAATGCGATGCTCAGTGTGACCGCGGCGGGGACGGCGCCGTTGAGTTACCAATGGTATTTTTACGGCGCGGCCCTGGCGCAGGGCACCAACTCAACCTTGACGCTGGCCAATGTGCAGGCCACCAACAGTGGTTTCTATAGTGTTGTCGTGAGCAGCCCGTTTGGTTCGATCCTCAGTTCCAATGCCGTGCTGGCGGTTGATGTGTTTCCGATCATCCTGACGCAACCTCAGAGCCAGAGCGCCGCCGTTGGAGCCAACGTCACGTTTTCGGTGGCAGCCACGGCAAACTCACCGGCGCTTCCTGTGATCAATTCCGGAACGCTTCAACTGTGGCTCAAGGCGGACGCGGGTGTGGTCACCAACGCCGCCGGCCTGGTCAGCCAGTGGCAGGACCAATCGGGCAACGCCAATAATGCGGCGCAAGCCAACACCAACCTGGAGCCAACGCTCGTTGCCGTCGCTGGTCTGGGCGGCAAAGCGGCGGTCCGGTTTAATGGCATTCAGAACAACGTCAACGGCAGTTACATGTTTGGGGATGGGACCGTGAACGTCCCCAACGCCATGACCGCGTTCACCGTCTATAATGCCTTTTCCGCCGCTAATAACGAAAACGTGTTCTGGTACATCGGCGTTCCCGGCACATATGGCGCAGTCCGGGGCGACATGATCACCGCCGGCGATATGCGTTTTACCTTTTGGGGCTACGATTACAGCGCTCCCTTCGTCGTTCCGACCAACACCTACCGCATCCGGACCGACCGATTGGACACGAACCTGGACACCCTGAATATGTTTGACGCCACGGCGGTCAGCGCGACCAATTTCACCATGTCGGTGTCGGGCGCGAGCACACCGGGGGCCGGGTACTACCTTGGGGGGGTGAATGCGTCGCTGCCTGGCGTCGGCACGAGCCGGAATTTCGATGGGGACATTGCGGAATTGATCTGTTACCAGGGTTATCTGAGCGAGGCTGATCGGTTGGCGGTGACAGGTTACCTGGAGCAAAAGTATTACCAGAGCGGCTCCTCCGGCAGCCTGAGCTACCAGTGGCAGTTCAACGGAACCAACATCGCCAACGCCACCAACGCCTCCCTGACCCTGACCAACGTGCAAACCATCAATGACGGCATTTACACGGTGACCGTCAGCAATCTGATTGGCGTCACCACCAGTTCCAACGCCGTGCTGGCGGTGGGGTATGCGCCCTCGATCACGGGCCAACCGCAGAACCAGGAGGTCGTCCAGGGAACCAATGTCTCGTTCATGGTCACCGCAGCCGGCACCGGGCCGCTTAACTATCAATGGTATTTTGACGGCGCGGCCCTGGCGCAGGGCACCAACTCCACCTTGGCGCTGGCCAATGTGCAGGGGACCAACAGCGGTTCGTACAGCGTTGTCGTGAGCAGCCCGTTTGGTTCGATCCTCAGTTCCAACGCCACGCTGACGGTGGATCTATTGCCGATTATCGTGACGCAACCTCAGAGTCAGAACGCCGTCGTTGGAACCAACGTCACTTTTTCGGTCGTCGCGGCAGGGGCATCTTCGACGCTTCCGTCGGTCAACTCCGGAACACTTCAACTGTGGCTCAAGGCGGACACTGGGGTGGTGACCAACAGTGCGGGCTTGGTCAGCCAGTGGCAGGACCAATCGGGCAACGCCAATAATGCGGCGCAAGCCAACACCAACCTGGAGCCAACGCTCGTTGCCGTCGCTGGTCTGGGCGGCAAAGCGGCGGTCCGGTTTAATGGCATTCAGAACAACGTCAACGGCAGTTACATGTTTGGGGATGGGACCGTGAACGTCCCCAACGCCATGACCGCGTTCACCGTCTATAATGCCTTTTCCGCCGCTAATAACGAAAACGTGTTCTGGTACATCGGCGTTCCCGGCACATATGGCGCAGTCCGGGGCGACATGATCACCGCCGGCGATATGCGTTTTACCTTTTGGGGCTACGATTACAGCGCTCCCTTCGTCGTTCCGACCAACACCTACCGCATCCGGACCGACCGATTGGACACGAACCTGGACACCCTGAATATGTTTGACGCGACAGCGGTCAGCGCGACCAATTTCACCATGTCGGTGTCGGGCGCGAGCACACCGGGGGCCGGGTACTACCTTGGGGGGGTGAATGCGTCGCTGCCTGGCGTCGGCACGAGCCGGAATTTCGATGGGGACATTGCGGAATTGATCTGTTACCAGGGTTATCTGAGCGAGGCTGATCGGTTGGCGGTGACAGGTTACCTGGAGCAAAAGTATTACCAGAGCGGCTCCTCCGGCAGCCTGAGCTACCAGTGGCAGTTCAACGGAACCAACATCGCCAACGCCACCAACGCCTCCCTGACCCTGACCAACGTGCAAACCATCAATGACGGTGTTTACACGGTGACCGTCAGCAATCTTTTTGGCGTCACGACCAGTTCCAACGCCGTGCTGGCGGTGGGGTATGCGCCCTCGATCACGGGCCAACCGCAGAACCAGGAGGTCGTCCAGGGAACCAATGTTTCGTTCACTGTCACAGCCACAGGCACGTCACCGTTGAGTTATCAATGGTCCTTCAACGGTGCGGCCCTGGCGCAGGGCACCAACTCCACCTTGACGCTAAGTGATGTGCAGGCCACCAACAGTGGTTCCTACAGTGTTGTCGTCAACAGCCCATTTGGTTCAGTCCCCAGTTCCAACGCCGTGCTGACGGTTGATCTGCTGCCAATCATCCTTGCCCAACCCCAAAGCCAGACGGTGCTGGTCGGAACCAACGTCGGCTTTTTCGTGACCGCCACGGCAACGTCACCAACGCTGCCGTCGATCAACTCTGGAACGCTTCAACTCTGGCTTAAGGCGGACGCGGGTGCGGTCACCAACGGCGGCGGCCTGGTCAGCCAGTGGCAGGACCAATCCGGCAACGCCAATCACGCCTGGCAAA
Source organism: uncultured Verrucomicrobiae bacterium (assembly GCA_963813995.1). Taxonomy (GTDB): domain Bacteria; phylum Verrucomicrobiota; class Verrucomicrobiia; order Limisphaerales; family Palsa-1400; genus DASRLE01. The sequence goes on from CAWFAZ010000043.1 coordinate 172,600, forward strand.
CCAACACGAACCTGCAGCCAGCACTCGTTTCCGCCGCCGGTTTGGGCGGCAAAGCAGCCGTGCGATTTAATGGTATTCAGAATAACATCAACGGCTCCTACATGTACGGCATGGGGTTGGTCAGCGTTCCCAACGCCATGACTGCGTTCACCGTTTATAATGCCTTCTCCACCACAAATAACGAAAACCTGGTCTGGGACATCGGGGTTCCGGGTCAAATGGGCGCCAGCCGGGGGGACATCATCACCGGCGGCGATTTGCGTTTCACCTTCTGGGCCATTGATTACAGCATGCCCTTTGTCGTTCCGGCCAACACCTACCGCATCTGGACCGACCGATTGGACACGAACCTGGACACGCTGAATATGTTTGACACAACGGCGGTCAGTGCGACCAATTTCACAGTGTCCGTGGGGGGCGCCGTCACACTGGGCGCTGGATATTACCTTGGCGGGTTTAATGCGTCGCTGCCTTATGTTGGCACGAGCCGGAATTTCAACGGGGACATTGCGGAACTGATCTGTTACCAGGGTTATTTAAGCGAGGCTGATCGGTTGGCTGTGCAAAACTATCTGGAGCAAAAGTATTACCAGAGCAGCTCCTCCGGCAACCTGAGTTACCAGTGGCAGTTCAAAGGAACCAACATCGCGGGCGCCACCAATGCCTCCCTGACCCTGACCAACGTGCAATTCACCAATGCCGGCGTCTATACCGTCATCATCAGCAATGGGGTCGCCTCCACCACCAGTTCCAACGCCGTGCTGGCCGTTGGATGGCCGCCGACAATTTTAGCGCAGCCGGCCAGCCAGTCGGTCGAGTTGAATTGCAGCGCCACCTTTAACGTGTCTGCCAGGGGCGCCGAGCCGCTGAGTTATCAATGGTGGAACAATGGCCTGCCTTTGGGCGCCCAGACCAATTCCAGCCTCGCCATCACCAATGTCCAAGCCTCCAACTTCGGCAACTATAATGTGGTCGTCACCAACGTCCTCGGCGCGACGATCAGCGCGGTCGCGCTGCTGGCCCCGGCTTCCCCGCCTGTGGCCAATCCAGATACTGTGCTGCGATTTGCGGAGGGCGGAGTCCGGCTGGACCCTTCTGATTTGACGGCCAATGACATCGTGGCGATCTATGACGATTTGACCGTGATCGCTGTCAGTTCCAACAGCGCCGCCGGCGGCAGCGTCAGCCTGAACGCACCTTGGATTTATTATGCGCCGCCTGCGGGCGGAGCCACCAGTGATACCTTCACCTACACAGTGAGCGATGGACATTGCGGGACGGACATGGGAACGGTCACGGTGCAAATCAAGGCGGACGACCCGCAGCCGTTGCGTTTCGCCATTGGCGGAATGGGCGACGGATCGCTCCGGTTGACCTTTGACGGGATTCCTGGCGCAACATATCAGCTCGAATGCTCGGACAGCTTGTCGCCACCGAATTGGCAGATGTTGACCAATCAGACAGCGGACGGTTTTGGGGTGATCCAGATAACGGACTGGCCCGTGACCAATGTCCCGGCCCGATTTTACCGCGCCGTCGGGCCGTAGCGCGGCTCTGGAGAACCTCAGTCCCGTTGGCCCGCCCTCCAAAACCCGTGACCAACGAGCGGTCGGGATGACACGTCGAATCTTGTTTATGCATCCCATCCAAAGCTTCATTGATTAGCCGGGAGGAACATTCTTCAGGTTCAAAAATCAGGGCGGCGCGGAATCAGCTTTTGTTCCGCAACGCCCCGGCGTAATATCGGGGCGGACAAAAGCAAATTTTATGAACCGCGACATATTTGAAGACTTGTTTGTTTTGGAAATGACCAACAACCACTTGGGAAGCCTCGAACGCGCTCTCAGGATTTCCGAACAACATGCCCGCATTGTCCGTTTCAACAACGTTCGGGCCGCGATCAAGCTCCAATTTCGCGACATTGACACTTTCATTCACAAGGATTTTCGGGACCGCTCGGACATCCGCTACATCCGCCGGGTCATGGAAACCAAAATGTCCAAGGCCGATTATGAAATTCTTGTCAATGCCATTCGCAAATATGGTTGCATGCCGATAGCGACGCCCTTTGATGAAAAATCGGTCGACTGGTGCGTGGAATTCAACCTGCCCATCATCAAAATCGCCAGCGCCGACAGCAACGACTGGATGCTGCTGGAAAAAATCGCCAAAACCCGCAGGCCGGTCATCGTTTCCGTGGGCGGTCTTTCCTTGAAGGACATGGACGACATGGTGACTTTTTTCGAGAACCGCAACATTCCGATGGCGATCAACCATTGCGTGGCGGCTTATCCGCACGAAGATTCGGAATGCGAGCTGAGCCAGATCGAATTTCTTAAGAATCGTTATCCCAACCACACCATCGGCTATTCCTGCCATGAGTACAAAGATTGGACTTCATCCATCATGATTGCTTATGCCAAGGGCGCCCGCACCTTCGAACGTCACATTGACATCGAAGACGGCGGAATGCCCGTGGCCAAGTATTCCTCCCTGCCCGCACAAGTCGATACCTGGTTCAAGGCCTTTCACAAGGTCAGGGAGATGTCCGGCAATTCCGAAAGTCATCGCAGAATTCCGCTGGAAAGGGAAACCGCCTATCTCGACACCTACGTCCGCGGGGTTTATGCGCGCACGGATTTGAAGGAAGGGCAGCAGTTGCTCGAAGAAGACATTTACATGGCCATCCCGCTGCAAAAGGGCCAAATCTCCAGCCGCGAATTGATGCTGGGCCGGTACGGGCATCACATGCTCAAGGGCTGCCGCAAGGATCAGCCCATCACCATCGACATGCTCGACACCCCCTATTCCCATTCGGATGAATTGAAAAAGGCGATTTATGACCGCGGCCTCGATCCGCAAGCGGGCGGGGATGCCGCGGCCAAAGGCGCCAAAGGCATCGGCCTGTCAAACAAATGATATGCGAAAGCTTTCAATAATCAGCCTTGTTTTATGCGCGGCGGGACTGGCCACGCTCTGGGCTGGCGTCACGCACCCCGCAAGCGAGCAGCAGTTCCAGGACTTTATCGCTGGCGCTGTCGCGCTTGGTATTGGAGCCGCAACCGTGGCCGCCGTGCAGGGATGGTTTGATGCGCCTCAAACGATGCCTCCACGGGCCTATTACTGCTCTGGAGCCGCTCTTGCCGCTTTGGTCTGGGTGTTCATCAAATGCTGTGGCATGCACGAGATAGGCGGAGGCAATGACGCCCATCTCACTGATATTGCATGGCGCACGTATTGCGGGCAGGTCCCTTACGCGGATTTTCCCATGCCCTACCCGGTTTTTTTCATTCTGGGCGCGAAATTCTCTTTCCAATGGTTTGGGGTTTATTGGAGCTCATTTGTCAACATGACGGCCCTGTTTGCTGTTGTGACATTCGCGTGGTCCCTTGTCTTGTTGTCCGGGTTGACGGGACGGAATTGGTTTTCACTCCTGCTGGCCGCGGCGGTGCAGATCACGGCTAACATGACCATCTCCTTCTGGTGGTATAACAGCATCGGGACGGTTGCGTGTGTGCTTTATGTGCTGTCGGCGGAATTGTGGCTGCGCCGGCCCAATTCATTGGCGGCTGCGCTGTCGTATTTTTTGTCCCTGGTGCTTGTTGCCGGGATGAAGTCGAACACGGCGGGTCCGCTCATTTTATTGATTTCTGCCTTCCTGATCATCAAGTCACAACGCCGCGCGGCCACGGCGGGGCTGTCCGTCATGGCTTACGGGGTTTTCTCATTCATCCTGAAACTGAATGGCATAAGCCAGGTTTTGATGATTAAGAATTACCTGGCTGTTGCCCACAGGGCTTTAACCTTTGCCCGCTTTTTAAGAACCATCGGCTGGGTTGAGGGGGCCGGTTTTGCCGTGGCAGCATGCGCCATTGCGCTTCCGGCATTATTTTTACTTTGCCGGAGCCGTAAAGCATGGCCGGGCTTGTTCATTCCCGCAGTTGCCTTTGCAGCGGGGGTTTATGGCTACGTGACCAACTGCGATTGGTGGATAGATTTGACTCTTATGCTGGCTGCTCTTGCTCTCATTGTGGATAATTTGCGTTCTTTCCTGTGGAACCGCTATCTAATCTCGCTCTGCGTGGTGCTGTCCGTTGCTGGAATCGCGCAGGGTATTTGCCGCGAGCGCGTGAAGACAATCGGCCTTCCGCTGTTCTTTGAGTACGACGGGAACAAGCATATGGTTAAAGATGGGTTCTTCGAAGGGGTATACTGTGGCAATATTTTTGCCGAGATACTGCGCGAGGAATCGGTTGTTCTGCAAAAGTCCGGGACAAATACTGTCTGGTTCGGTCCGATTATGCAATGGGGCTATGCCGCATTCAACCTGCCGTCGCCGCGCATGCAGCCAGTGGTATGGGATCCTGGAGAGTTGTTCGACAAGTCAGAGGAAGAGATGTATTTCGACCGGTTCATGGACAGCCATTTCGAAACGCTCATTTTTTTCAAGGATGACTTCGTGGCTTATTCCCGGCAGGAACTTGACCGCATAGGCATGTCGTACGATGTGGACGACAGCTTTCACACATTGACGGTCGCGCACTTGAAGCAAAAATAAACAAGTGGCATCGGAGAATTTTCGGATCCTTCCGCATTACTTGAAACGGCATCTCAAAATCAGGAGAATCATCCTCATGCCCGTCTTGAACGCACCCTTGAAAGTGCCGGTGATCTTCGACGTGCCGACGCGCCCCCGGTAATTGACTGGAATCTCGATCACCCGCAAACCGGCGCGCAGGCAGAGAATGACCATTTCGGGAAGGAAATGCGAGGCCTTGACCGTGAGCAGCGGCACGATTTTGTCACGCCCGCCGCGATTGATCAGCCGGAAGGTGCAACCGCAATCGGAAAAGAAAGGCCCGTTGAAAAGCCACTCGATCATTTTGGCCACCGCCATGTTCCCAATGCGCAGGAACCACCCCATGTTCGCCTGTTCCCAGATCAGTTCCCGCGTCGTCCGCGTGCCGCAGACCAGGTCAAAGTCGTCCGCGTAGGCAAGCAGCTTGATCACATCGCGCGCGACAAAGGTTCCATCCGGTTCCGCCAGGATGATCAAATCACTTTGCGCCTCGCGCAAGCCCCGCGTGAGAGCGGCTCCGTAACCCTGTGTCTTCTCCGAAATGACACGCCCGCCGGCGGCGGCGGCGCGCTCGGCGGTCCGGTCGCGCGAATTGTTGTCCACCACGATGACTTCATCCACCGCCTCCACCGCAAGAAAGTCGGCCACCGCCCGGGCGATGTTGTCCTCCTCGTTGTAGGCGGGCAAAACGATGCTGACTGTTTTTTTATTCCACATTTTTATCCGCGCCAGCTCGGCGGCAGATTCTTTGAAATGTCGAGCGCGCCGAATTTCCTGCTCTGGCGCGCCCCGGTCTTCCTGACCCACGCGACCATGCGGGCCAATCCGGCTTCCAGCGAAAACTGCGGCCTGTATTGGAAAATCCCGGCCACCTTGTCGTGCGAAGCGTAAGCGTGCTTCACCTCGTTGCGGGCCGGGAGATGTTGGAGGGCCGCATCAGCACCCATCGCCGCACACACGGCCCGGGCAAGCTGGTTGACCGTGTAAGGCTGGTCGGCCCCGACGTTGAAGGTCTGATTGCAGGCTCCCGGCACTTCCACCGACCGGGCGATGAGCGGCGCCACGTCTCCAATGTAACTGAAAGCGCGGGACTGCTCGCCGTCCCCGAACACCGGCAGCGGCTTGCCCTGGAGAATGTTGTTCATGAAGATGCCGACCACGTTGCGGTAGCGGTCGCCAATGTTCTGGCGCTCGCCGTAAACGTTGTGCGGCCGGAAGACGATCGAGTTCAACCCGAACAGTTCGTGCGCAGCGCGGAGATCCTGCTCGACGGCAAACTTCGCGATGCCATAGGGGTCCTCGGGCAAAGGCGCCGTCTCCTCGGTCATCGGCAACTGGTTCCTGCCATACACCGCGATCGAGGAGGTGAACACGAAACATTTCACCTCGTGATTCACAGCCGCATTGATCAGGTCCACACTGCCAAGGAGGTTGTTTTCATAGTTGAACCGGCGGATGAAATGGCTGAGTCCCTCCGCTGCATACGCGGCAAGGTGAAACACGTAGTCGAACCGCGTTTCGGCAAAAAGCCGGGCAATCAGCGCCTGGTCGAGAATGCTCCCCTGGACAAACCGCGCCTTGGGATTGACGTTGTCGGCAAATCCCCCGGAAAGGTCATCCAGCGCCACCACCGCGTGATCGCGCGATAGAAGCTCATCCACCACATGCGAGCCGATGAAGCCAGCCGCGCCTGTGACGAGGGATGTCGATCTAATTTTCACAGAGATTGATACTCTTGCCAAATCCATCGTTGTGATGGCAATAAAATAAATCGCAGAGAAGCTGACAACCGCGGAAAAAAGGCAAAAAAAGTGCTTGGCAGGCGGGCAGCCGTCTGGTATCAGGCCAGATGTCTCTGAACATGTATCTATCCGACTAACAATAAAAAATATGAAATCATTCGCAAAAATTTGCCTCGTTCTTCTGACGGCCGTGACCATGGCCGCTTTTACGACCCAGGCACAGACCGATGCCTCGTCATCCAGCACCAACAAACCGCCGGCTGCCGCCGCCAAACCGAAAGCGAAAAGATATGCCGGCAAAATCGCCAGTGTGGACAAAGATGCCAAAACCATCACCATCACCCTGGCAAGCGGGGCCTCGCAAACCATCCATATCACATCCAACTCCAAAATTAAGAAGGATGGCGAGCCGGGGACTTTCGCGGATGCCGTCGTGGGACAAAAGGTAAGAGCATCTGAACGTCAGGACGATTCCGGAAATTGGGTGGCCACCACCGTGAACATCGGCGAGCCAAAATCAAAGGCCCCTCCCGCTCCCGCCGCCCCTCCCGCCCCAAATAAACAGTAGAAGAAGATTCTACTTCGTTATCCGCCACCAGCTTTTGTTAGGCGGGCCTTGGCCGGCCTCGCGGACTTGTCGCACCAGCAACTGGCTGCGGGCCGCTTCCAGCGCCATTTGCAGTTCCTCGTAATCTGCAAAACGGTCGCCGGGCTGCTTGGCCATGGCGCGGACCAGGGCGTCGCTGGTCAATTGGGTAATGCCCAGCAAAACCTGATCGGGCGGAGTCAAGGGCGTGTGAACCTGGGCGGCCACGACTTCCTCCACCGTGGGCGCTTCGAACGGGACGTGCCCGGTCAGCGCGTGATAGAGCGTTCCGCCCAGGCTGTACATGTCGGAATGAAAATCTTCGCCTTTGCGCTCGATCTTTTCGGGCGCGACGTAATAGACCGTGCCCCAGACGTGCTCTTCCCAGGTGTTGCCGGCCTCGGCGGCGCGCACCAGGCCGAAATCGATCAGCTTCGGTTCGCCCTCAATGTTGTACAGGATGTTGCCGGGTTTGATGTCGCGGTGCAGCAGGTTATGTTTGAGGGCGGAGGCCAAAGCCGAAGCCATTTTGATGCCGACATCCAAAACGTCCAATTCAGGCACATGCCCCTCTGTTTCGATGCGATGGTCCAAACTGCCTTGATCGGCCAACTCCATGACCAGATAGGGCTGGCCCTCGAATTCGTCAAAACTATAGATGTGAATGATGTTGGTGTGATTGAGCGCCGCGCCGGCGCGGGCCTCGCGAAAGAAGGCCTGCATCATTTCCGGATCGGCCGCCATTTCGCGCTTCATCATTTTCAGCGCCACTTCCCGCTCCAGCTTGACGTCGTGGGCCGTATAGACCGTGCCCATGCCGCCGGACGCGATAATGGTGCGCAACTCGAAGTTGCGCAACAGGACCGGCAGCATGACCGGATGGCCGCATTTTTTGCATGCCTCGACGGCAAACGGGGCCAAGTCGCCCGATATGAACGTCTTGGCTTTGCAGCGTCCGCAGGCCACCATTTTTAGTGGTGTGCTGCCGCTTGTCGCGCCTTTGCTCACACTGAGAAATTAGCATGGACTCCCGTGGGAACAAGGGGAAATCGAAACAGGGCTTGACAAAGGATCGGAAATCTGGTTTATTGGGTGGAGTTAAAGATGAATAAGACACTGAAAGTCCAGACTAACGCGCGCGCCCATGGCTCCTGCCGGGCCATTTCAATGTGGCGCGCATCCCGGCTCGCCGGCAACGTGGAGGCAATTTTCTAAGGCCAGAAAACAAATTTAAAACCCACGATTGCCAGTCAATCGTGGGTTTTTTGTTTTCTGGCCAACGATTTCGACTGGCAGACAATTTTGAAAGGAAACATGAGACAGCAATACGGACAGATTATAACGCGCTTTGAAGCCGAAACTCAATTCGAGGTGGGCGCCATCGCGCCCGTGCCTTTTCGGGGCGCGCTCGAAACCGAACTCGAGCAATTGAAGGAGCGTTTGCTCGGGCCGTTGCTCAACGCATCGGCGGACCCGGCCCGGGGCGCTCCATTGCGGCGCGCGGCCAATGAAGCGGCCGGTTTGGCGTGGATTACGCCGTTCCCGCTGCTGTTTTTCCCGGTGTTGCTTGAGGAAAAGGTTTGTGCCGCGCGACGGCAGGAAGCCCGCCAGCGGCAGATTCGCCAACGAACCGAGGGCTTGCTGGAAAAGGCAGTCGCATGACACACAGTTTATCGAAGGGTGGGGAGGAGCAGGCCGGCATGGCGGCGGCATTGACCGCCGCCCTGCCGCCTGCCGCCGTTTGACCCGCGCCTTCCCACCAAGGGAAAGCTCGCCATCGCGCCGCCAGCCTGTTAAAAGACTCCGGTGAGCGCGAATTTGAAGAACGCAACGATCGCCGGCCAAATCCGGTCGGACTCCACCGAAGATCATTTGGAGCGGATGCAGGAATTGGTTGACTTGAAGGGTTATGCCCGCGTTTCTGACATGGCGGCGTCGCTCGGCTTGAGCCGCTCGGCCGTCTCCAACATGGTGCGCCGGCTGGCCAGGCGCGGGTTCGTCAATTATGAAAAATACCGCGGCTTCACCCTGACGCCGGAAGGCCGCGCCGTGGCCAACCACATCAAGGTGCGCCACGAAACCCTGGCCGAATTGCTGCATTTGCTCGGGCTGAGCGCGGAAACGGTGGAGCAGGAAGTCGAAGTCATCGAGCACCATCTCAAACCGGAGACCTTGCGGGTTTTTTCCAGGTTGGTTCGGTTTTGGCATGAGCATCCCCAACACCTGGAAACTTTTCTGCGCTACGGCAAAGGCAAATGATTGAAAGGGAGGTGCCCCTGTGAACGAAGATTCATCTCTCGGATATGTCGCGCTGGCCTTTGCGCTGGCGGTTGGAGGCGGAACGCTCGGCGCGGTGCTGGGCACTTCGCACAAGCGGTTGTGCGCCCTGATCAGCCTGGGCGCGGGCACGCTCCTGGGCGTGACGCTTTTTGCCATTCTGCCGGAAACGGTCGAAGTTCTCCGCTGGTGGCAATTGTTGCTCGCTCTTGCCTCCGGTTACGCCGTCTTTTCCCTCATCAGCAAGTATATTTTCCATGTTTGTCCGGCTTGCGCGGCCAGCCATTTCGATGAAGCCACAACCCACCGGTTCAGCGAGATTGCCTCGGCCATGATGCTGGCGCTGGCCATCCACTGCACGGTGGATGGCCTGGGCATTTCGGCCGGCAACCAGGCGGATGCAACTTCCTCGCCGTCCGGTCGAATCGTGGACTTTTCGATCATCCTCGCTGTCTGTGTGCATAAAATCCCGGAAGGGCTGGCGCTGGGCGCGTTGTTGCGCGGCGCCGGGTTGGGCGCCAGGGGAATCATCTTTCGCGTTCTTGCGGTGGAGTCCACGACATTGCTCGGCGGCGTGATGGGATGGCTCTTCTTCCCCCATGCCTCCCCCTTTTGGATTTCGGTCGCGCTGGCGCACGCGGGCGGCGGCTTCATTTTTCTGGCGACGCATGCCATTGTCGGCGAGATACTCAAACACCACAAAGCCCTGGTCCTGGCCAGTTTTGGAATTGGCGTCGGTTTGATTGGCGGTTTCGTTCTGTTCCTGCATTTGTTCCATTGAAATTGGTGTAAAGCCCATGTCGGTAAACTTTACACTTTTCAGCCAAGATGATGGCCCTCATCTGGAATCCGACATAAGCAGGCAAAAGCCATTTGTAATGCTTAATGTATTGATGTAAAGCCACATACGTAACTCCGTTTCCGGTCATTGCTTTGAGTAAAACCGGCTTCTTTCATTATGGCACAACATTTGCGGCCAGCAATAGAGCGGTAGTCGGCTTAGAGGACACGTATGATTTTGCTCTTGGGCGCAAGCGGATTTATTGGGCGAGCTTTTGCGAGCGAATTGCGAAGGCGGGGGCATTCGTTTATTCCGCTCACCCGCCGGGCGTTCGATTATTCCCGTTTCGATTTCTTGTTCGATTACCTTCGAACCATGAAGCCGGTCTTCCTGATCAACGCGGCCGGTTATTCGGGAACCGCCAACGGGAGCGCCCTGCGTGGCGAGCGGGAAAAAATGATGGCGGCCAACGCCATTTTGCCGCAGATGATCGCGCGGGTTTGCTCGATGACGAAAACGCCCTGGGGTCACGTTTCCTCCGGGGAAATCTATTCCGGGGCCAGGGTGCTCGAAAACGGAACGCTGCGGACGGAAACGGACCTCAGCCGGCCGGAGTTGCGCCAGCTCCATGAAAAAGAGCCGGCAAGATTCCTCGGTTATACGGAACTGGACGAACCGAATTTTTCCTTTCGGAATTCGCCTTCCAACTTTTACAGCGGAACCAAGGCTTTGGCCGAGGAAGCCATCCGGGAGATCGGGCAAAGCTACATTTGGCGCCCCAGGCTGCCCTTCAACGAGCGGGATGAGCCTTGCAACTGGCTGTGCCGGCTGCAACGGCAGGCCACGATTTACGATCATATCAACTCCATTTCGCATCTGGAGGATTTCGTCAAGGCCGCGCTGGACCTCTGGGAGATTCGCGCCCCTTTCGGCATCTACAATGTCACCAATCCCGGCGCCATCACCACCCGCGAGATTATCGAGGGGTTGCAGCGCGTCCTCAAGCCGCCCTTCCATTTTAACTTCGGCCGGCCGGAGGAAGATCCGGCCCGGGCCCCGACCGCCACGCCCCAGTCCAATTGCATTCTCGATGTGTCAAAGCTCCTGAAAACCGGCGTGAAAAGCCGTCCGGTCAGCGAGGCGGTGAAAGATTCCCTGGACAGGATGCGCCTGGCCGCGCGGTCGTCAAAAGGTGTTGTGGCGCTCGCCTTCGCCGGCTTGGCCTGTTTTCTTTCACACAGCCCTTGCAACTGATATAATGTGAAGAAGGCGTTGCGCTGTTTATTTCAGGGCCAGCACCACAAGGCAGCCGTCTGCCGAGCCAACAAATGTATTCGTATAGGTGCCCGGCGAAAATCCGGTTGATGAATTTAGAAATTCCCATTGGGCGTCATACTGGCTTGTATCATGCTGGATCAGCGTTCCGGTAACAGAACCCGGCGTTAAAATCTCGCTCGTCAAGGTATCCATGCCGGCAATCTCGTCTCCCCATCCCCAAACAAACATATCCGAAGAGGTGGTGGTCAATACCACCGGCAGTGTGGTTGATGTAACCGCCTGGCCGGAAGCATCCACTGCGGTAACGCCGGAATACTCTATGACAGTAATGCCGAGCTGGGCAGTGCTTCCTGAGAAAGTTATCGACACGGTTGACCCCGCAACGTTCAATGCCGTTGCCGCGACAAGCGTAGTGGCTCCACTGGCGGATTGCTGGGCTGTTTGTTGGTTAATCCATGTATTTACTCCATCGCTGACATTCAGCGCGTTTATTGAACGGGTGGAGCAAAACGCCACAAGACAATCGCCTGCCGTGGGTGTGATGGTAATGCTGCTGCCGGGGTATTGGTGGACATATTGCTTCCGCACAAAGTGTTTGGAAGCAGAAACGGTCAGGACATTCGTAAAACCCAGCGGGAATGGGAGGTTGTTGGTTATCCCGGCCGGGCGAATCCACGTTATCGTCCCGGTCGGCACGCCGCCAGCAAGGTTGATCCATCCTTCGGCCAGCCCCAAACCGCCGTATAAGCTGCGGTAGAGCGGGAGGGTCCCGGCTTGTGAAACCGGGACAGTTTGGGAAACTGGTGTTGCATCGGCCAGGCAGCCTGACAGAGTGATGTTGCCATTGGTTCTGCTCATGATTAAGACATCGCCATAATTCGTCGGCGAATTCAGCGCGCCAACTGCCGGCGGGATGAGCATGCCGAAATTCCCCGCCGGCACGGGCAGTGTATTGGTGGCCAAGTCGGCCAGCAGTGGGGCGGTCCATGGATTGACCGTGGACATATTCGAGACCAGGCCGGTAATCGTTTCGGTTGCGCCCGTCATGTCCAGATTCAGGGTGACATTCAAATTGGAAAGGCCATTGGCCGCGCGCGACACTACTTCGCTATCGTTGCCAGTCACATTCAAGGCCCCGGCGAGAGGGTAATTGAATCCACCGACATAGACCCTGGCGCTGTAAGTCCCGTTTGTTCCGACAATGCAATTGCCCAGCAGGCCCGCGGTTTGCACGGCAATATTGGGGTTGCCGCCGTTGGTTTGATAGAACAACCCGTTGTAGGCGCCTGCCAGCAGCGCAAAAGCATTCGTGATGGTCAGCGCGGCATTGGCGCTCGTCGCGGCGCCGGCGCCATTTTGAACGGTTGCGTAATAATTCCCCGCATTGGCCCCGCTGACATTCACCAACTGAAGCGTCGCATTCGTTCCCGCGGCAATGGCCGTCCCGCCGTCGAACCATTGGAAAGTGAACGGCGGCGTGCCATTCACGGCCACCTGGAAAAGAACGCTCCCGCCGACCCCGGCGCTTTGAGCAACGGGCTGGGACGTAATCACCGGCGGATCAATGACCGACAATGTCACCACGCTGCTCGTCACGCTGCCCGAGCTGTTGCTGATCACCACACTGTAGCCGCCCACATTGGCATCGCTGACATCGGGCACGGTCAACGTGGCGTTGGTTGCCCCGGACAAGGCCGTCGCGCCGTCGAACCATTGGAAAATCATCGGCACCGTGCTGGCCGCGCTGACCGCAAAAGCGGCAGAGGCTCCGGCGTTGGCCGCTTGACTGAGAGGCCCGGCTGTAATCAGAGGAGGCATCGGGATGGTGTTAGTAACCTCGTTTGAGAATGGACTTACCCCCTGGCAGGCGTCGTACGCCAACACGGCAAAGTAATAAGTGAGTCCAGGGGTCAAGCCGGGTATCGTGAAGCTGGTATTAGTGCCGGCATTGTTATTTGCAGTGTAGTTGCCGCTGGCCAATCCATAAAAAACATCGTAGCCCGCCACCCTGGGGGTTGGGCTTGGATTCCACGCCAGCGAAACGCTTTGCGCCCATGTCGAGGCACGGGAGAACATGCACAAGACAATAATCAGCGGCGCCAGTACACGCCTGGACAAGACAGTGCTCACAGTCATTTTGGGTAAATCTTCCTTTGATTACGTCCCGATATCACGCTTTGCGTTTCCAAAGTGCCGGGCCTGTAATCGCCCGGCCCCGGCACACTTAACGCTTGCTGTCTATCAGGTAAACACCTGACAAGGCATTTCGTTGCGTTTCCAGTGTGCCGCGCCTGTAAACGCCCTGACCTGGCACACTTGGCGTTGTTTGTATATGAGGTAAACACCTGATAAAGCACTTCATATGCCACACCCCGGATCGGGGAGAAGACCCCGGACTTTGTGGCTTTATTCGATGGGCAACGACGCGCGCCACGCATTCGTCGCGCACAACACGCAAGCGTCCAAAATCGTGAATGGCGCCGGGCCTCCCTCCCCGACAAGAACCGGGATGCGCCCTTGGGCCTTGTCGTTATCACCGCCGCTGAATGGACTGTTGACATTCCTGGTTTCCGTTCGTTCTGCTTTGCGAGCCGCACAGCAGTTCAGCGAAATCAACCTGGGGGAAATTGACCTGAATGCCTCTGCCAAACTCTCCCGAATTTGGGAAATACAAGGCAATTTTTGTCCATGATTCTTCCCGCAGCGCGGAGGATTCGATGGAAAGCGCCGGGTGCAATTCCGTTGACGCCGGCTTGTTCCCATGCACAATATCCCGGCCTTATCCTTTGATTTCCAGGTGAGCATTGAACTGAAAAATATTTCCAAGCGCTTTGGCAAAACCGTTGCCTTGGACGATGTTAGTTTCCCGGTCGGCGACGGCGAATTGGTGGCTTTGCTCGGGCCCAGCGGCGGGGGCAAAACGACCGTCCTGCGGCTGATCGCCGGACTGGACAACCCGGACAGCGGCTCCATCCTGATCGGGGGAGCGCCCGTCAACCACCTGCCCGCGGCGCGGCGCAACATCGGATTCGTTTTTCAGAATTACGCATTGTTCAAGAACATGACCGTCTTCAAGAACATCGCCTTTGGCCTGAAAGTAAAAAGATGGAACGCCGCGCGCATCCAGGCGCGAGTGACGGAATTAATCAATCGCCTCGAGCTGCAAAAGCTGGAAAAACGATATCCGCATGAACTTTCCGGCGGCCAGCGCCAGCGGGTGGCCATTGCCCGCGCGCTGGCCGCCCAATCCGCCGTCCTGTTGCTGGACGAACCGTTCGGGGCGGTGGACGCCCAAATCCGCCAGGAACTGCGCCAATGGCTCGTTCGGCTGCATCAGGAATTAAAGCTCACCACCGTCTTTGTCACACACGATCAGGAGGAAGCGATGGAGGTGGCGGACAGGATCGTCATTTTCTCCAAAGGCCGGCTCGAACAAATCGGCACACCCCGGCAAGTCTATGAAGAGCCGAAAAACGAATTCGTGGCCCGCTTTGTCGGCGTCTTGAACGTTCTCGAACTGCAAGTGCGCGGCGGAGCGGCGCGTTGCCAGGAATTGGAATTCCCGGCCCACGGCCTTTCCGAAGGCCAAAAGATGCGCATTGGCTTTCGCCCCTATGCGGTTCAAGTTTCGCCGGACCCGCGCGCCCACCGTTTTCAGGCCGTCTTGCGCCGCGCCTATTTCCTGGGGCTGATGTTGCGATTGGAATTGGCCCTCGACAGCGGCCTCACCATTCGTTCCCGCATCAGCAAGGAGGAATACTCGCGCCTGGGGCTGGCCGACGGGCAAAGGGTGTCATTCCAAATCAAGACCTATCGAATTCTCTCGAAAATAGACGATCCCCTCGCCAGCGAAACAGCCATCGCTTATGAAACGCCACCGGACGCACCCTGAAGTCACACCCGCGAAAAGCCGCGGCCCGCGCCGCGTTTAAAATGCGGGCCTCCCCGCCTGACGCGACGGCGCCAGGATCAACCAACCCCCCCCCCGCCCATCGATCCCCGGCCCGCGCTTATTTCTTCTTCTTCGCCGCACCATGGGGCAGCGCCCTGAAGATCATGGCATAAACCACCCGATAGATCGTCTCCTGTTCGTTGTCCGTCAACCGGCGGATATCGGTGATCAACTTCCTCTCCCGCGCGTCCAGATAATCCTCCCGCACCGACAGCGACGTCCCCATGCCCGGCTTGCCCTTCAATTTGAAGTGGCGCGGCTCGATCGCCTCCGGGTGCTCCCCTGAAACGATCAATTTCAACAATTGCAACGTGGTGGGACGCGGGCGGTTGGAATGATTCGGGTTCATCAGGTTGCTGACCGCGGCGGCGCTCATGTGCAGTTGCCGCGCCGTCTCACTCTGGTTCCAGCCCATGATGGCCACCAGCCTCGCAAACTCTTCTTTTAATGGATCCATATTATTATTTTTTATTTTTAGTTACTTTATCACTTGACGTATATCACAAGAATACGTAATTTAGAAAAATGATAATAAATACTAAACCGATAATCAACCAAAAAAATCAACTTTTTTTATCTCCGACCCCCGCGGCCGATTGGTGCCATCTCCAGCACCCCAGGACCCTGATGGGCTTGAGCCGCAAGCGCTTCTGCAAGGACGATGTTCTGCGGCTGATCGACACGCGCCAAATCCGGTGGGCCTGGGACATTTCCCGCAAAGGGGCCCGCCGCCCGGAGGTGCGCATCTGGCGGGAATCGCTCCTGGCCTACCTGGCCCGGGAAAGCGGCGCCGGCGCGCCAGCTTGCGGGGCCGACGACCTTTCCCTCGCGCAAGTCATCGAAGCCATTCTGCCCAAGCCCCCCGCCCTGACCCCGCGCGCGGCCACCGTGCGCGGCCGGGAACTGCAAAGACGATTCCTCTGCTGCCCGACACACCTGGCCGGCCTGATCGCCGACGGCGAGTTGTGCTGTGTCGGCCCGGCCGGCCCCGGAAAAACCGCGGCCATTCTTTACCAGAGCGCCTTTGAATTTCTGAAGAGGAGATCAATGTCCCTATGAACAATGAGAAAGCACGTTGGCGCCTGTCGCAAAGCGACATCGGCCATCTTTCCATGGCCCTCAAGCCCGTTCGCACCAGCCGGGAAGTCGCCGAAATCCTCGGCCTTTCCACCACCCTGGTTTGCCAGCTCGAAATCAGCGCCCTGCGCAAAATCGTCCGCGCCCTGAAAAGGATGGAGGCCAACGGCCAGCTCAAACCGCGGGAAAACAATGAAAACCATGATACCGGGGAAAATGACCCGTGGGCCTTGGATGAGCGATGCGAGCCACAGATTAACACAGATGAACACAGATAAACGCAAACGGCTCAATCCGGAGCCAAACAACACGAACCATGAATGAAACAAAACTAAGACAACTGGTGGCCGAGGCCGTGAGCCTCGACCGTGAAATCTGCCTGCAACAAGACCGCCTCAAAGAGATGAAAGCCCGGCTCGTCACCGAAGCCCAATCGCGCATTGACGAGGCGGCCGGGACCGAAGGCGGCGGCAAAGCCATCATCTTCCAGGGGCTGAACGGCGACGTGGCCCGCGTCAACATCCCCGGCCCCGCCCTTAGATCCAAAATCGACAGCGAAGGCAAGGCCGTGGAGAAGATCAAAACGGCCGCCGGCAAATACTTTGAGTCGCTTTTTGTCCCATCGGTGGTCTATGTGCCCATCGAATGTTTTCGCGCCGAAGCCGCCACGCTTCTGGGCGGCGCCGCCCCCAGGCTGATCAAGCTCTGTGAAACGGAAAGCCGCCCCCGGGTGTGTTTTGAGACGAAGGAAACCAGCAATGCCGCCAAAGTCCCCGAATTTTGATCCGGAGGGCGCAGGGTTGACCGGCGCGCCCGGAAGGGGCAAACAAGGGGCCTGTGGCCATGAAGATGATGAAGCCAAAGAAGCCAATCAACTCTCTGATTCTCAACCTGCGCGGCCAGAAGGTCATCCTGGATGCGGACCTGGCGGAGCTTTATGACGTGCCGACGAAACGGCTCAACGAACAGGTTAAGCGCAACGCCGACCGTTTCCCGGAAGATTTTATGTTCCAACTGACTGCGCAGGAGTTCCAAAACTTGAAGTCGCAATTTGCGACTTCAAGTTTGGAAGTTGCTCAAATAGAAGGTGTTGAGCCAAACTGGTCGCGAATTACGACCGGTTCTTACGGTGGCCGCCGCAAGTTGCCCCGCGCCTTTACCGAACATGGCGCCATCATGGCGGCGACGGTATTGAACAGTCCCGAAGCTGTGGCCATGAGCGTCTTTGTGGTGCGGGCGTTCATGCAGATGCGCGAGCACCTGATTGCCAACGCAGCGATTCTCAAACGGCTGGCGGAAATTGACCAGACGCTGTTGGAACACGATTCTGGGTTGCGCACCATTTGGACAAAGCTGCAACCGCTGCTCGCGCCGCCGCCCGAACCGCCCGAACCGCCGCCGCGACGTATCAAGGGTTTCAACCCCGAGGACGAATGATCACGCTGAAGCGGCCACGCTTCTGGGCAGCGCCGCCCCCAGGCTGATCAAGCTCTGTGAAACGGAAAGCCGCCCCCGGGTGTGTTGTGAGACGAAAGAAATCAGCAATGCCGCCAAAGTCTGATTTTCGACCCGTTTTGACCCCGGCCCCGCCCTCAAATCCAAAATCGACAGTGAAAGCAAGGCCGTGGAGAAGATCAAAGCCGCCGCCGGCGAATACATTGAGTCGCTTTTCGTGCCCTCAGTTGTTTACTTTCCTGTTGAAGGGTTCGGATTTATGAAGCCACTTGTAAGCAATCATGTTTGTGATTTTGTCCCAACCATAAAGAATCATTCGTAAAGGCAAAAGAGCAACCCAACCAACGAGATAAATTCCAGAGAGCAGGAAATAAGGAATGTCTTCGACAGAAGGCGGCAAATGTGGAACAATATCCCATCCGTTGATGATTCGCCAAACGCAATCAGGACCCAAATTTGCGTTACACCAATCAACAAATGTTTTGTCTCCTACCCGCCGCCCTTGTTTTGTTCTTTTTCCTTGGGCACTCGCAAACTCTCCCCCTGGAACTCCAACAGGATGGCGTGATGCACCAGCCGGTCAACGGCGGCCATCGTCGTCATCGGGTCCTTGAAAATCTGGTCCCATTTGGAAAAAACCAGATTGCTGCTGATCATCACGCTGCGCCGTTCGTAGCGTTCCGCCAGGAACGTGAACAGCACTTCCATTTCGTCACGCTCCTGTTTGACGTAGCCAACGTCGTCCAGAATGATGGCGTCAAACTGGTCCAGTTCGCGCAAGCGCTCTTCCAGACGCAGATCGCGCTTGGCTGTCAATAATTGTTGCACCAGCTTGAACGTCGGCACAAAGAGCACGGCGTAGTGATGGCGCAGGATCAACTCCCGTCCCAAGGCGGCCAAAAAATGGCTTTTGCCGCGGCCGGGCAGGCCAATGGCGATGACGTTCTCGGCTCGCTGGACAAAGCCGCCGTCCAGCAAGCTGGGCAGCATCCGGCGCACTTTGGCGGGCAGTTTGGTTTCCTCCAGGCTGCCCAGGTCTTTGCCTTGCGGCAGGCCCGATTGCTTGAGCAGCCGCTCCAGTTTGCGTTGCCGCCGGTCCTGGGCTTCGCTCTCGCACAGGTGCAGCAGGAACTTTCGATAGCCCCAGTTTTGTTGCTCGGCTTGTTGCAGGGTGCCTTCGTAGATCGCCGCCATCGTGCCCAGGCGAAAGGATTTTAAGAGCAAGGCCAGCGCGTCGTTATTCATGGGACACCGGCCTTTCCAGCAACGCGTCGTAGCTGCTCAGTTCCGGCTCCAGCGTCATCTCCGGCCAGCGGACGCCGGCGTCCAAGTTCAAGTATCGCCGCAAATCCGCCGCGCGCCATCGGCCCGGTCGGCTCGGCCCAGCCCACTCGCCGACCAGGGCGCTAACAGCCGACTCGCCCAACTCGGACGCCAGTTTGAGCAGGTGCAGATATTCGATTTGACCGGCCCGCAAACCGTGATCGTGGACCAGACGGTCATACGCCAAACGGAATGACGAATCGGGAAAAAACTCCTCCCGATGCACGTAATGGGTGAAGGCACCGGGCTTGCGCAGCAGATGCCCGATCAAATGCCGATAGTCGATCTTGACGCCGCGATCCCCGGTGGCCCGCGCCAACTCCAGCAGCCGTTCCCGCCCATGAAAGATTTTCAAATGCCCTTCGTAAACCTCGACTTTGACCTCCTGGCCGATCAGCCGCGCCGGCACCGAATAGGTCACCTTCTTGACCCGAATGGTGCTGTGCTGGCTGACCGGGCAGCGCAGTTCGTCATACTCGCTCAAACGAGTGGGAGGCAGCGGACGCAGCGTCTCCCACTCCTCCTTTAGTTTGACCGAACATTTCTGATTGCCCTGGCGCAACGCCGCCCACAGAAACCGGTCATACGCTTCCGCCGCCTCAAAGTCCCGGTGGCCCCGCAAGAGCAGATGTTGCTTGAGCCGCCGTTTCAGATGGCCGTTGCGCGATTCCACATCGCCGTTTTCGTGCGGCTTGCGGATGCCAATGGTCTGGGGCTTCAGCCCGTAGTGCTCCGTCAGCGCCAGAAAATCCCGGTTGAACTCCCGTCCGCCGGTGCCGATGCGATGGGTGGCGGCGCTGCTGTTGTCCATTTGCAGCCGCTCGGGCACCCGGCCCAATTGATGCAGCGCCTCCTGCAAACCGTGGCGCAAACTCAACAGCGACTCGGATTGACAGCGCGTGGCCCACGACCAATTGGAATAAGGCAGCACCGCATGACATAACAAATGCTCCAACGGCACCCCCCGCACCGTCACCGCCAACTCGTTGGCGTCGGTCCAATCCACCTGCATCACCCTTCCGGGCACATGTGCCTGCTCGAAAAACACCTCCTTGTCCCGGCCATGCTGCAAACGCCATTGCAGCACCCGCCTTTGAAACGAGCGCAACGCCGAGCCGGCGGCTTGGTCAGAATAGATGCCCCGCAGATACTCGAACAACTCTTTGGCTTCCAGTTCGGGCGCTTGGGAGAGCATTTGCCGGGCGGGTTCCCAAATGGCCGCCAGCGGATCAGGCCGGGTGCGCCAGCCATGCTTCTGTTGTAATTGCTCCGGCGGTTGGGCCGCCTGGATGTATTTTCGCGCGGTCTGCGGATGCACATCCGCTTTCATCGCGCTGACGACAATGTTCGCTTCCTTCTGATATTCACTCATGAGCTTTCGGTATTGTTTGTTTGTGATCATTTGCGGCGGTTTGGGGATGGCCTCCGGCCATCCCAACCGCCGCCTGATCATTACCGGCTCACTGGTGAATTTTAATTGTCGTCAGTGGTGATTTTTAATTGTCGTTCGACACAAAAAGATGCCATGCGTTGTGTATTTTTCAGCCGCAGCTTCAAATCAGCGCGAAGCTCAGGCCATGCACTTGGACTTGGATAAATCCGATGGAGATGCGCTTATCAATTGGCTAAAAGCTGATGGCATGAAGCGGATCGGCTAATACCCAATTTAATTGAGTGCGACCGAAAACCGCAAACACAATCTCAGATTAAGGCGCTTGCGGCGAGAGGGCACAGCACCACATTCCGTCTGCCTACCAAAATTCCGCCCAATGGCTTTCCCCCATCGCCTAATAGTGGGGAGTCGGCAAGGGTTCGCCCGATATGAGAAGATTGGGATTATTGCTGATAAATGAATCTCGTTCCTCAGCGGTGGCCAGGCGGAGTTCTTTGCGCTGGAATTGCGTTTCAGACCCGTCCCTTAGGCGGATTGCAACAAGACCCGATGCGCCGAGCTTGCCTGAGTCCCGGCATACCTCACCGATCACTCCTGTATCGGAGACCATGATGCGGAACAACCATGAATTGCCTATTTCCCCCGCTGTCGGCATTAATGTCGTTTTCATACGCGTTCAATCTACACCGCAACTCTCGACACGCAAGTAGTTCCTGCCACACACTGACGGTTCGTTAGCCCGCAACACACCATAAACGTAAACGTAAACGGGTCAGTCCCGCATAACCGTAAACGGGTCTAAACGGGTCAGTCCCGCATAACCGCATATTTTCGTTTTCTTCACCTTTCATGGGCGTGAATCAGGGCGGATTCTCAGACAAATTCCACGCGGGGTTTGATGCCCAGGTCTTCGGCGATGCTCTTGATGATTACGCCCAGGTTCCGCGCCGTCGGGTTGCCGTTGCGATGGAGCATCCGATGAAGGGATTTTTCGCCCAAGCCGGTTTGCCGCGCCAGTTCTTTGAAACTAATTTCGGCGTTGACGAGGTCGCGCAGTCTGGAAAGCGCCCCCGCTGTGTCGCCTTCCAAAAGCATTTCAACCGCGCCCGCGTAGAATAGCCGCGCAAATTCACGGTCGCGCTTTATTCGTGCCATGATCGTCTCTCTGTAGTCTCGTGTTGTTATCATTTTACACGGGGTATCGTTTATGTTACCCATGTCAACCCGTCAATGGCCATGTTTACCACCTCTTGCGCTCGCCTGCCGGAATCAGCGGGGTTCATTCGTTGGCCGTAGCGGAAAAGGGTCGGAAAAGGGTCACCCGAGCATGTCAACATTTTGCTGATCTGGGCTATAGAGATCTCCGGTTAACGGATGGTTCGGCCCCCTGGCCGTCGCCGCGATTCATCCGATGATATAATGGCCCCCGGATATTGCAGACGAATCTATCGCGCCATACCGGGAAAATGCCGCGCCCCACCCCCTCTGTCCACCAAGAAATACGGCCATGTCAAGAAGTTTGACCGAAATCAGGGCGCGGTAATTTTGCCCGCCAATGGTCCGGCCAGTGGCATGAAATCGCGGACATTGAATGTGTATATCCAGTCATTGTCATCCGGTTGAGAGGCAAGATGCTTGCTGAAAGCGCTTGAATCCGAGTGTCTTGCAGAACAAAAACGATGTGAGCGATATGGGAAAATATCGGGTTTTTTCAGCACATGGCGTGCCATACTCTGGCAAAAATGCGCGCTGGAAAAACTGTTTTTTCGCAGGTCATGGAGTGGATTCACCCGCAACAATTTCGCCGTTGCGTCGAATGCTACCACGGCCACTATCGAGTCCGTAGCTTCCCTTGTTGGGATCAGTTTCTTGCCATGTCCTTCGCGCAATTGACTTACCGAGATAGCCTGGCCGACATTGAAGTCTGCTTGCGCTCGCGACCCGATCAGCTCTACCACATGGGATTTCGATCTCGCATCGCCCATAGCACGCTGGCCGAGGCCAATGGCTCGCGAGACTGGCGTATCTATCACGATCTGGCGCAAGGGTTGATCGCTCGCGCCCGTCGTCTCCACGCCAACGAATCCTTTGGCGTGGAGTTGGAGCAAACGGTCTATGCGCTGGATTCGACCACGATTGATCTTTGCCTGAGTTTGTTTCCCTGGGCGCGCTTTCGTTCCACCAAGGCGGCGGTCAAGCTGCACACGCTGCTGGATTTGCGCGGGCCGATTCCGACCATGATCTCGATTTCCGAGGGGAAAAAGGCCGATGTGAACATCCTGGACGAGTTGCTTCTGGAGCCGGGTGCCTTTTATGTGATGGATCGCGGGTATGTGGATTTTAGGCGACTCTATCGTTTTGTGTTGGCCGGGGCCTTCTTTGTCACCCGCGCCAAGGAGGGCCTGCGGATCAACCGGCTGGAGTCGCGCCCGGTGGATGGAAGCACCGGCGTGCGGGCCGATCAAATCGTTTGGCTGGCCTTGGATAAGAGCATTGAGCATTACCCCGACCGCTTTCGCCGCGTGAGTTATAGAGACCCGGAGAACGGCAAGTTCCTTGTCTTTCTGACAAATAACTTCGATCTGCCCGCACTTACCATCGCCCAGCTTTACAGGAGCCGGTGGCGGGTGGAACTGTTCTTTAAATGGGTCAAGCAGAACTTGCGAATCAAACACTTTTTCGGGACCAGCGACAACGCCGTCAAGACGCAAGTCTGGATTGCCGTCTGCGTTTACGTGCTGGTGGCTATCGTGCGCAAGGAGCTTGAATTGGAACTTAGCCTGTCGCAAATTTTGCAAGTTTTGAGCGTGAACGTATTTGAGCAAGTACCTCTGGCTGAATTGGTTACAAAAACCGCATCGCAAAACGAAACCTCCGATTCACGTAACCAATTGGTATTCAACATGTTTTAACCGGATGACAATGATATCCAGTCGGCCCCGCATTTCTCCGCACACGCCAGGTGGAGCACATCATAAATTCTCCCGCCAACAACGTTGTTTTGTCCAAGCTTCAAAGAAAGTTCACTGTATTCCCTGCCAGTCAGAGCCACTATTGAAAAGTACTTCACAATGTTGTCAGCAATCAGCGTGGATGCTTGCATTGACGAGATTCGCGGCACGCGTGGCAGCCGCGTGAGGATGGCATGCGTTTCCAAAAGACTGTGCGCGCTCACAAAGCCTTCCGACTTGCCTTCGTGGACTGTTTGAACGACCGGCAACGCGCGAGCATGATGTTCGTGGCCGGCAACGCAGGCCGCTACGAACACGTTCGTATCAAGGAAAACCTTCATTTCTTGCGGAACTTGCCTGTTTCCGCTGTGATTCTGTCTTCCCGGTTTTGTTCCACAAGTTCATTGATTTTGGCAGTGGTAATCGGTTCTGCAAAACCACCCGTGAAAACCAACACGCTTCCCTTGCGAACGAACTCTCCACCGGCATCCGCAGGCTCAAGCCTGAACCCCTGTCCCTCCACCGACAGGCGAAGTTTGTCACCCGGCAAAAGATTGAACTGCTCTCGAAGCGGCTTGGGAAGCACTACCCGGCCAGCTTTATCAATTTGAATCGTTTCGGTCTTCATGGCATTCACAATACCATTTGTCAGGGAAAAATGGAAGAGATCTTTTGTCTTGTAAACGGGTCCAACTCTGTCCACCCACAAATCCGCCACCGCCAAAGCCTGAAGAGACCAAACGCGGGCGCTATGGGGACAAGCATCAGAATTCTTAACCACGAACCACACAAAATACGCGAAAATGATTTTTGATTTCGTTCGTGTGGTTCGCATATTTCGTGATTAAAATCTTTTTTCCAGAACATAGAGCCGTAAAGCCGTCGGTTCCTAACATTTCAACATTTTGATGGTTTGGAGTCAGGGCGGCCTCTGGATGACAAGGGGGCCCGTTCCCGGCGGACGCCGCGCTTCATCAGTTGATTTTTGCGCCATGACGCGCAGAACTGATCAAGGTTCGTAGTCCCGCGTTTACACGGTCTGCCGGCTAAAGCCGGGACTCCATGCCCCGTCCGCTCTGTCCACCCACAAATGCACCCACAAATGCGCCAGTGGCAATGCCAGGACCAAACCAGCTTTATCGTTAACGTAACGGGCTTGTTTCGGGTTTGTTGCTGATTTTGTTGCCAGTTGTTGCCGCTGTGTTGCCAGCCGAAAAGCTCAACAAAACCCTTGTAAAATGGGGCTTGTTGCCGTGTTGCCGATTTTCCGGACCTCTATCTATCAATAGGACCTTTCTGGCGATTTTTGACCACCTATCACTGCGGCCGTCAGGTTTGAAGGGGCGCTCTCCTTTGCGCGGGGCAAATCTATTCCACCGAAAATATCGAAGAATCCCGTCCTGCACCGCGCCGCGAAAGATTTTGCGGAATATCGTTGCCAAAAAATGGGTTTGGCCTAAAAATCCTTCCCAGATGGTCGGAACATTGGGCGAAACGTGAAATTTTTGACCATTTCACTCCTCCACGTTTCGCCAAGAGGCGCGGCAGCCTGTGGCTGCGGCATTATTTTTTTTGATGAGCGTTCCCGTTTGCTTTTTTGCGATGAGTCAATTGCAATTTGTCTGGAGCCGGTCCACCGACGTCGGCCGGGTCATCATTTTCGTCCTGGCGATCTTCTCCGTCTTCGCCTGGTATATGATGGTTTCCAAGGCGCTCCAGATGCGCCGGGCCAAAAAACTCAACCAGTTCTTTGAGTCCGAATACAATGGACAGAAGCACGTTCTCGGCATTTTTGACCGCCGCCTGCAAGTCGATGGCTGTCCGATGTTCGCCGTTTACCAGGAGGGCTGCATGGAATTGGACGCCCGCCTCAAAGACGAAAGCGGGGAGGCGCGCAAAAAATTCATCACGCTCAAAAGCATGGAACACATCAAGCGCACCCTGGAGGGAGCCGTTGCCCACGAGTCGCTCAAACTGGAATCGGGCTTGATTC
>CAWFAZ010000044.1:0-5097 GCA_963813995.1 uncultured Verrucomicrobiae bacterium
GGAGGGAATTTGCGGGCGTGGCCCGCGCGGCTTGATTTAAGAGCAGCGCTTTTGCCGCCACGGCCCCCAACGCGCCGCGCATCGCCGCGTCGCAATCCCTCAGCAGGATGCGGCTCTTCTTCAAAATCAATTCCGGCACATGGCGGCGGGGGGGAGTTTGATTGCGGTCGGCATTGATCTTGCGCTGCGATTTGACTGAAACCGCCTGGTTCGGCGGCAGCGTATAGACGGAAAAAAATCCGGGGGGATGGCCGGTCAGCCGGCTCAGGGCCACGAGGCAAATCCATCGATCAATCGCGTCCTGCTCCCGGGCCAGCAGATATTTTTTCAGGGCGGCGATTTCCCGCAACGTTTCGGGATGATAAAAAACCAGCAAGTCTTCCGGCAGTTCATCGTGATCGCGAAAATCAATTTCCGCCAGCCGCGCGCGGATTTCTTCAAGACCCGGAGGGCGGAGCCGGGGGCCGAGCAAACGCAGGCTCAGTGGATTGACATCGCAACCGAAAGGAATCCGGCCCAACAGAGCCGCTTCCAACAGCGTCGTGCCGCGGCCCATGAACGGATCATAAACGACTTCGCCGGGCCGGGTCAGGCGCTCGATGAAAAATCGCGGCAATTGCGGCTTGAAGCAGGCGCGGTACGAAATCTCATGCAGCCGGCTGGCCGCGCGCTGTTTGGAAGTCCAGAACTCATTGACGAACACAGGCACGTTCGCCGTCCTTCCATCGGCCAGCGCAATGCCCGTCGTCATCCGCATGGTGCTTTTGCCAAACTGATGAAACCCCGCCAGTTCTTCCGGCAACGGGACAATTCTTTCCGGGCGGATGGAGCGGTTCCGCCAATCGAGCGGCAATGGCAAATTCTCAGCGAGCATCCTGCCTGCCATCTTCCCTGCCTTTCCCTGACCCGGCAAGCAAAAGTGGTTTCCTGCCCGCACCAGCATGCCCGCGCTTTGACAGAAACTTGTTCAACTCATCTTTCCAACGGATCACAAGCTGGATGGATTTTGTACTTTGCACGGATTTAAGTCCCGCCTATATAATGCCGATGAAGTTTTTAAGCGTGTTATGGCAAGAAAGGATAAAATCGAAGTAACAACCGAGAATTTGCTCGAATTGAACAATCCGTTCGCGGATTTGCAAATCGACAATCTGCCCCTCGGCGAATCCAGCCCGCTGTCGTCTGCGCCTCCGCCCGAGGCCGGGTCGGTCCTGGGGCGGGTCGTGCTGCGGCGTGAAACCGCCCATCGCGGGGGGAAAATCGTCATCGTCATCCACGACTTTGCGCCGTTCATCAGCAACCAATCCATTAAGGACCTGGGGCGCAAGCTGCGCTCGGCCTGCGGTTGCGGCGGAACGACCCGGCAACGCACCATCGAACTTCAAGGCAACCAGGTGGACAGGGTTCGGTCTTTGCTGGAACAGGAGGGGTTTCGCGTGGCAGGGGTCAAGGCGTGAAGGAATCATCGGACGAGTCGGACGGGATGGGCGCCCATTTTACGGCGTGATTTGTTTCAAATAATTTTCCGGTGAAAGCAGCCGGTCCAGTTCGCCGGGGTCGGCCAGTTTGATTTTAAAAAACCAGCCGTCGCCATAGGGCGCGCTGTTGACCAGGCCGGGCTGCTGCGCCAACCGCGGGTTGGCCGCCACCACTTCGCCGCTGACCGGCGCGTAAATGTCGCTGGCCGTTTTCACCGATTCCACCACGGCGCAGCTTTCCCCCGCTTTGAGTTTGCGGCCCGCGGCGGGCAATTCCACGAAGACCACGTCGGTCAATTCGTGCTGGGCGTGGTCGCTGATGCCAACTTCCGCGGTGTCGCCGTTGACGCGGACCCACTCATGGCTTTTTGCGTATCTTAAATCGCCGGGAACATTTGCGCTCATAATCCATGAAGCTTACGCCGATTGGGGCGCTTGAAAATCTTTTTTCAACTTTTGCGGTAAAATGGCCGGGGCACGATGTGGGCGGGCGCTAGTTTGCCGCGAATCTCAACGCCGATGGCTGTGTTGGGCGCGGCGAATTGCGGCGGCACATAACCCAGTCCAATGCCCGTGCCGAGGGTGGGACTTTGCGTGCCGCTGGTCGCTTCGCCGATGCGTTCCGGTGTTGCGCCGGCGCTCCAGAGAGGATAGCGCGGACGCGGCGGCGCGGATCGTCCGGCCATTTTGAAGGCGGCCAGTGTTTTGGCCGTTCCCGCGATTTTTTGTCCGGCCAGGACGGCGCGGCCCGTGAAATCGCCCTTCTCCAGGGCCACGAAGAATCCGAGGCCCGCCTCCAGCGGGGTCGTGTTTTCATCCAGCTCATGCCCGTACAACGGATAACCCGCCTCCGTGCGCAACGTGTCACGCGCTCCAAGGCCGGCGGGTTTGAGGCCGAATGGCCGGCCTGTGTCCAGCACTTTGTTCCACAGCGCCCCGGTTATTTGCGCCGGCGCAATCACCTCGAATCCATCTTCTCCGGTGTAGCCGGTTCTCGAAACAAAAATGGGTTGTCCCGAGAAATTGAAGCGGGCGATTTCGTTCCTGCGCAGGCTCGTTGCCGCGCGGGCGCCGGGCTGGAAACAGGAATCGATAAACCCGGCCACTTTGGGGCCTTGCACGGCCACGGCCCCGAAATCATCGGACATATTTATTAATTCCAGGCCGCCGCGCCGGGCGTAACCGGCGAGCCGTTCTTCCAGCCAGAGCACGTCCGCCCCGATGCGCGATGCGTTGGTAATCAACAAGAATTCTTCGGCATCAATGCGGCAGGCGTAGAGATCATCCACCACGCCGCCTCTTTCATTGCAAAGCAAAGTGTATTGGCCCCGGCCGGGCGGCAATTTGCGCAAATCGTTGGTCAAAACGCCATTGAGAAACTCCGGGGCCGCGACGCCGCGCGCGCGGATTTGCCCCAGGTGCGAGACGTCGAACAGGCCGGCCGCGGTGCGAACGGCCTGGTGTTCCTCGACGATGCTGGTGTAATAAACCGGCATTTCCCAGCCGCTGAACTCGATGAGCCTGGCCCCCAATTGTTGATGCGCCGCGTAAAGAGGAGTGTGTTTCATGGGTTCATCCCCACTTTTCAACCTTCATTTGTTCTTGCGGAACTTTCAATTCCTCCACGACCAGCTTCCCGGCTGCCTCCACCATCGCGTTGGGGCCGCAGGCGTAAAAGACCGTTTTGCCCAAGTCGCCGATGTGCTGGCGCACCCACCCGGAATCAATGCGTCCGCGCCGTCCGGTCCATTCATCTTCCGGCGCAAGCCGGGTACAGGTGACAAGGAATTTGAAATTCGCATTCTCCTCTTCCAGCTTGCGAAACTCCGCGTTGAAAATGATGTCGGACGCCGTGCGGACACTGTAGAGGACGGTGATTTTTGTGGACAACTTCCGGCGCGTGGCTTCCCGCCCAAAGGCCCGAAACGGGGTCACACCCGAACCGCCGGCGATGCAGATCAAGTGCCTGTCCGGCTCGAAGACGGGAAGGAACCTTCCGGCCGGCGGGATGACAAACAGTTTGTCCCCGGCCTGGACCCAATCGACAATGCGCGTGCCCATTTTTCCCTCGCGGTTGATGGTCACCTCGAAGAAGCCGCGATCCAGCGCGCAGGAGGAGAGCGAGTAAGCTCTTTTGTAAGCCGGCGCATCGGAGAAATAGAGGGTGATGAACTGGCCGGTTTTAAAATCAACGTCATACCCTTCCGGCCACCGCAGCTTCAGGGACTTGGTGTCCGGCAACTCCATCGTCGCCGCCTCGACCACCATTTCAACAATCTGTTTGGCCATTTTAGTTTTGCGCGATTTGCCTCAAAGACTGGCAAAATTAAATGCCCTTCTCATTTCTTGAAAGAATATTCGCCGGTTCAAGAGAAGGCTGAAGTTGCCAGGGAGATGGGACTGATGGGACTGATGGGACTGATGGGCGCCAAATCGGTTTGATTCACTTTGACTGAGTTTGACTGGGCCTGACTGGATTCCGGCTCCTCTTCACCCTCCATCTCGCTTTCCTGCAATGGTTTAGCCACGTCGTCCAGCCTGGTTTTCCGGGCCTGCTTAACCGTCCGCTGCTTTCGGGTCGGTTTGACTGATTTTGCCTTCTTTTCAGCCGCTTCCTCAATGCCGTTCTGGTCGGTGGGCAGGAGGTCCAAGTCGGCATCCAGATTCCCTCTCTGTATCGCCTGGATGAATTCGGCGATCTTCCGGCCCGCCGTGCCGCCCCCGAACATTTTGGCCATCACGGGCAATTTCAGCATGTCATAGCAGGGCTTGATCAGTCGTTTCTTTATCTCTTCTTCGTCGGCTTTCTCCTTTTCCTCCCACTTGCAGGTTAATTCAAAACCCTCCCGTTTGGCCCGATGCATCCCCCGCTGCAACTGCACCACGCTGCGGCACAGGCGGTTCAAAACCCGCGACCTGGCCTCGAATTTCTCGTCCACCTCGCCGTTCCAGTTGGCGATCAAGCTGCCAAAACGGGCGGCCAGCACCTGGGCCACGTCGTCGGCCAGCACCATGTGCGAAGCCTCGTCGTCCATCTCCTCCGCCAACTCAGTTAAATCCCGGGCGTCTTCGCACAAATCGCGCCTGGCCCGCCATTCCTCGAAACCGCCCTGGCGCCATTCGCTCAGGTTCTGCTTGCTGATGGGGACGCCGGCGAAGTGGTCTTTTACGACCTTCCGCACCTCCGGCAAGGCGTTGAGCCAGTCGAGCAGTTGGGGGCTTTCCTCGGAGCGATCGAGGCGTTCATTCAATTGGTTGCGGATGGAGCGGGGCAGGCGGGCGATTTTGCCATTACGGGCACTCATAGTTTTGGGGGTGTTTGTGGTTGTTTCGATATTTTCAGTTTTTCAGCATGGCCTCATTGGGCCAATCACTAAACTACGATAGCATATAACTGTGATTTTGTACACATTTATTTTCAACTATTTTTGTAATCGGCGCCTCAAACGCGCAACATCCTGATTATAAATGACTTGAATAAGATTCTTAACCGCGAAATACGCGAAATATGCGAACAATTGAAAAAACATACAGCCGCGAAGGAACGCAAAGAACCCAAAAAGATGAAAGCACATTCTGCATCATCTGCGCTCGCTTTGCCCCGAAAGTTATGCAGCGT
>CAWFAZ010000045.1:0-141563 GCA_963813995.1 uncultured Verrucomicrobiae bacterium
CTCCGGCGTCCCTCGGATTTGCCATGCCCGCCGAATGGGAGCGGCATGAAGCCACCTGGCTGGCTTGGCCGCACCATCCCGCCGACTGGCCCCGCAAACTGAGCGCCATTCGCTGGGTTTACGGCGAAATGGTCCGCAAAATCGACCCGGGCGAAATCGTCCGGCTGTTCGTCAATTCCAAGACCGACGAAACCGCGGCCCGCCGCATCCTGACCCAGGCCCACGCCGATGTCTCCCGCGTCCAATTCATCATCCACCCGACCAACCGCGGGTGGACCCGCGACAGCGGGCCGATCTGTGTCCGGCGCGGCGGAAAGAATCCGGAAACCGCGTTTGTTCATTTTCATTTCAATGCCTGGGCCAAATACCCGGATTGGCAGCAAGACCGCAAGGCGCCTGAAATTGCGGCCAGGCGCCTGGGCAAACGTCTGTTCAACGCCGAGTGCCAGGGCCGGAATTTTGTCCTCGAAGGCGGCGCCATTGATGTCAATGGCCGGGGCACTCTCCTGACGACCGAGGAGTGCCTGCTGGATCAGAAAACCCAGGCGCGCAATCCCGGTCTGGGCCGGAAGGAAATTGAGTTGGCGCTCCAGCGCTATCTCGGCGTCACGAATGTGCTCTGGCTGGGGGGCGGGGTGGCGGGCGACGATACCCACGGCCATGTCGATGACATCTGCCGGTTTGTCAACCCGGCCACCGTGGTGCTGGCGCAGGAGAGCAATCCCAAGGACATCAATTACGAGCCGCTGGCCGAAAACCGGGAACGCCTGGAAGGCCTGCGCTTGGAAGACGGCTCAAAAATCCAAGTGGTGGCGTTGCCCATGCCCGCGCCGATTTTCTACGACGGCTATCGTTTGCCGGCCAGCTATGCCAATTTTTACATCAGCAACGCGGCCGTCCTTGTGCCCACCTTCAACGACCCGAATGACCGTATCGCCCTGGGCATCCTGGGCGAATTGTTCCGGGACCGGCCCGTGGTGGGGATTCACGCGGTGGATTTGGTGCTGGGCTTTGGCACGCTGCATTGCCTGAGTCAGCAGCAGCCGGCCATTGATCACTCGACCTGAGCGCGAGATGTCGGATCTTGGCCGGCAACCTGACTTCAGCGCGAACGGCCGCTCTCTTTGATCTGGACACCCAGCTTTCGCTCAAGCGCCGTTATGACAATCTCTGCCGCCGCCCCGGCGTTGATCGCGGCTGTGTTGATGGTTAAGTCGTGGCTTAAAGGGTCAACCACGTTTTGTCCGCCAAAATTGCGACGGACCGACCTCTCTCGCTCGCGATCGGTTCTTTCGACCTCAACCCTGGCCGCATCCAAACTCAGGCGCGCTTTGTCGGCGATCCGCCGGACGCGTGTCTCAATTGGCGCAATCACCCGCACATTCAAACCGAACTGACTGGGCAAAATGTACTGTGCCACGCGGCCGACGATGATCACGTCCCCCTGATGACCCAGCGTGAGCACAATTTCCTTCAGATAGACCAGATAGCCGGATGTGCCGATGTTCCCGGGGTCCAGCAATTGGCCGATAATGCCCCGGATCGTTGCCTGATCGCGCTCATCAAGACTTTCGATTAATTGGCGGCTCACGTGCGCCTTTTGGGCGATTTCATCCACGATTTTGTCGTCAAAGACCTGCCAGCCCAATCGTCTTCCGACATGTTGCGCAATGGTGTTCCCGCCGGCGCCCTTCTCGCGGGAAATGAGCAGGTAGGGGCCATAGGACAGGTTGCCCTCCTCACCCCGCCCCGGGCGATGCTCGCGTTTGTTCATGAGTTCGTTTGCTTGAAAAGCGGCGATTTGCTTTTTGATGTAATCTTCAACGTCAATCATAACTATTAGACTCCTGGTTTCATCTCACAAAGGTTTGCCCGCGTTGGCCGCGCCCCATTTCCAATTCCGAATCTCCGGCATGTCCCGGCCGTATTTGTCGATGTACTCCTTGTGCTCGATCAGCTTGTCCTTGAATTGCTGCTTCAGGTAGATGCCCTTTTCGCCCGTCCGCGGCACGCGGTCAATGGTGTCCATCACGAGGTGGAACCGGTCCATCTCGTTCAGCACCGTCATGTCGAAGGGCGTGGTGATGGTTCCCTCTTCCTTGTAGCCGCGGACGTGGATGTTCTCGTGGTTGGCGCGGCGGTAGGTCAGGCGGTGGATCAGCCACGGATAGGCATGGAAGGCGAAGATGACCGGCTTGTCCCTGGTGAAGAGGTCGTCGAAATCCCTGTCGCTCAAGCCGTGCGGGTGTTCGGTTTGCGGCTGCAGCTTCATGAGGTCAACAACGTTGACCACCCGGATTTTCAGATCGGGCAGATGCTGGCGCATAATGGAGACGGCGGCGAGCGTCTCCAGCGTGGGCACGTCGCCACAGCAGGCCATGACCACGTCGGGGGCAACGCCCTGGTCGTTGGAGGCCCATTGCCAGATGCCGATGCCCTCGGCGCAGTGCTTGACGGCGGCGTCCATCGCCAGCCACTGCGGCGCGGGGTGTTTGCCCGCGATGACGACGTTGACGTAATGGCGGCTGCGCAGGCAGTGGTCCATGACCGAGAGCAGGCAGTTGGCGTCCGGGGGAAGGTAAACCCGCACAACCCCGGCCTTCTTGTTGACAACGTGGTCAATGAAACCGGGGTCCTGGTGCGTGAAGCCGTTGTGGTCCTGGCGCCAGACATGCGAGGCCAGCAGGTAGTTCAACGAGGCGATCTTCCGCCGCCACGGCAGGTTCAACGTCACCTTCAGCCACTTGGCGTGCTGGTTGAACATCGAGTCAACAATATGGATGAATGCCTCGTAGCAATTGAAAAGTCCATGCCGCCCGGTCAGCAGGTATCCCTCAAGCCACCCCTCGCATTGGTGCTCGCTCAGCATTTCCATCACGCGGCCGGCGGGCGCGAGAAATTCGTCGTTCGGTACCGTCGCGGCATCCCATTGGCGTTGGGTCACTTCAAAGAGGCTTTCCAAACCGTTGGAGAGCGTCTCGTCAGGGCCAAAGACCCGGAAATTCCGCTGCTCACTGTTCAGCTTCGCCACATCGCGCAGGAAAGGGCCCAGCACATGCGTGTCGCCGATTCCGCCCACCCCCGGCGCGGGCACGTCCGCCGCGTAGTCGCGGAAATCGGGCATCCGCAGATCGCGGAGCAGCATGCCGCCGTTGGCGTGGGGATTCGCGCCCATGCGCCGTTCACCCTTCGGGGCCAGTTCGGCCAGTTCCGGTTTCAGGCGGCCCTGCTCATCGAAGAGTTCCTCCGGCCGGTAACTCCTCAGCCAGTCTTCCAACAACTTGAGGTGTTCGGGATGGGTGGCCGGGTCGGAAAGCGGCACTTGGTGCGAACGGAAGGTCCCTTCAACTTGCAGCCCATCGACCCACTTTGGCCCCGTCCAGCCCTTGGGTGAGTTGAGGACGATCATCGGCCAGCGCGGACGCGCGATGTTGCCGTGGACGCGGGCGTCCTGCTGGATTTTTTTGATTTGTTCAACCGCCGTGTCGAGCGTCGCGGCCATGGCCTCGTGCATCAGCCCAGGCTCGTGACCTTCGACGAAGTAAGGCGTCCACCCGTAGCCGCGGAGCAACTGTTCCAATTCCTCATGCTCAATGCGGGCGAGGAGGGTCGGGTTGGAAATTTTGTAGCCGTTGAGATGCAGGATCGGCAGCACCGCGCCGTCGCTGGCCGGATTGAGAAACTTGTTGGAATGCCACGCCGTGGCCAGCGGTCCGGTTTCCGCCTCGCCATCGCCCACGACGCACGCGACGACGAGATCGGGATTGTCGAACACCGCCCCGAACGAATGGCTGAGCGAATAGCCCAGCTCGCCGCCCTCGTGGATTGAGCCGGGAGTCTCCGGCGCGGCGTGGCTGGGAATCCCTCCCGGAAACGAAAACTGAACAAAGAGCTTTCGCAGCCCGGCCTCATCCTGGCTGATGTTGGGATAAATCTCGCTGTAAGCGCCCTCAAGATAAGTGTTGCCCACGACCGCCGGGCCGCCGTGCCCGGGGCCGGAGACGTAAATCATGTCGAGGTCGTATTTTTTGATGACCCGGTTTAAATGGACGTAAATGAAGTTCTGCCCGGGGGTCGTACCCCAGTGTCCCAGCAGCATGTGCTTTACATCCGCGAGTGTCAGCGGCCGCTTGAGCAGCGGATTGTCGTAAAGATAAATCTGGCCGACCGACAGGTAGTTGGCGGCGCGCCAGTAGGCATCCATCTTCTGGAGCAGTTCCGGCGTAAGTGTGTTTGTTTTCATGGTTCACTTTTTTGTGTCATTATATTTCAATATTCACATTGATCCACTCTGGAAAATATCTCCTTTGGACGCGGCGAACAATGGGATGAACACCCCATAAAATGGAAACCTGCGAAATTGATGCATCTGCGACACGCTGATTCTACTTTTTCAACCGAAAGAATCTCGCTCCGTCAGAAGCCGGATTCGTGATTGCGTTCTGCAAATTCACGATTGCCGGAACATTCGTCACCGTCGTCCAGGAATTTGGATCAGCGAGATTGGTTGTGGTTTGCAGGCTATAATTTTGCGCTGAAAGCGGCCATGAAATAACTAAATTATTGCCACTCTTTTGCGCTTGCAAAGATGGCGGTTGGAAACAGTAAAAACGGATATTGTCAATTCCCAGCGTCGCATTCGTTGAAGTGCCGCCGAGGAATCCGAAAAACAATTCATTCGTTGTTCCCGCCCAAGCCGTCACGTCTATCAAGCGACTCGCGGAGATTTGGTTAGTAGGAATATATTTCGCTTCAAGCGAAAATAAATTGTTCGTCCCGATCCCGCACACCAGCCAGTCATCCACCGTATCGCCGTTGACGGTAAAATCAAAAGCCAATGCCGCCGCGTTTGCGGGAATTTGAATCGGCAGCCAAATCATCGGCGGCGTGTTTGCCGAGTTGTTCCCGCTAGGAGTTCCCATCGGACGAACCAAACCGCTTTGCACCTGCGCGCTTGATGTCGTCTTCGGCGTAGTGGTCAAAGTCAATTGCAGAACCGCCGAGTCGAAAAAGTTCACCACTGTCTGTCCCCCTTGCGCTGCAACGCCACTGACATAATTGAAATCCTGCGAAATTGATTGCGCGGTTTGTTGTGCGGTGTTTTCAACATCTACCGCAACTTGACCAACAACCTGCACCGTGCCTTGCCACAGATCTTCAGCTCCTCCTATAACAAAAAAGGGCAAAATCCCCAAGTATTGACTAACGCCTGTTACAGGCTCCAATGCAAGCGGGTCTGAATCAGTCAGTACTTGCTGATAAGTGCTGCCCTGTTGGAAAACATTTGGCGCTACAAAAGAAAGACCATTCATCCCGTCGAATTCGTAACTGTTTTGAAAGCCAAGCGGATTTTTCGGATCCGTTGGATTTGAAATAGATTGTTCATACCAGTCAGCTGAGTATATGTGAATGTCTGGAAAATCCAAAAATGGATAAGGTGTCTTCTGCAACCAGATATTTACCGCCCCCGGCAATGTAACTGCCACAAGCGATTCATAATTGTCTGCCCAGGTGTAATTGTTTGGCAACGGAGATTGCCAGTTTTGCGGCGGGCTATTGTTGGCAAAAGCCGTATTAAACGCATCTAAAAGTGTTGGGTCTGATCCACCTTGCAACACTAGTTCGCCAGCAATTTCGGCGATTTGCGCTTCGTCGAACAAAGTCATGTGTATCGGTGAAGTCCACGGAGATGATGAAACCGGTCGTCTGGCGTTTTCGTTTGGGTCTCCTTGCAGGAAATTCGCAGCGGCTGCATTAACAATCGTGCCAAGACTGTGACCGATGAAATGAACTGGTTGCGAATAACTCGTTCCTAAAAAGTTTGTTAAGGCTTCTCCCAACCCCACGCCTTGATCCGGCGTTCGATCCGCCGGAGCACCACCGAGATCAAGAATATCACTCATAGCGGCACTGTGCCAATCCCAAGCCACAATGTTTGCCGTAGCTGGAATGATGCCCTGAGATTGCAACATGGTGGCCATATCCGTCGGCCAACTGTCAACGCCGTAGGGCGTGAACATTGGAGCTCCGGTCAAAGGGTCCAACGGAATCCACCCATGCGTCATCACAATCGTCATCAGGCTTGGGAGAGGCCAGTTGTTCGCCGTGATTGGCACAAAGGAAGTGCCATTGTAAATCAACAACTGGCTGCCCATGAGATCGCCCACTGTGTAAGGCACGCCCGGTGACCGGTTCACTTGCAGCGTCGTTGGTGTGGACGGCATCGGATTCAGTTGAAAATCCTGCTCCGCCGTGTTCGCGTTCAACGTCAATCCACGCATCGAAGTCTGATATGTGGCGTCCCAAGCGGACAAATCATAAGCACCCGCGCTCAAAGACGGCATTTGATAATTCCCATTCGCGTCCGTGGTTGTTTGCGCCACCAGGTTTAAATAAATCATTGCCGCAACCGTCGCGCCCGGAAGGGGATTTCCATTCGCGTCCGTTACCCGACCATGAAGAACAACCGGACTGGATGAATTCCCGAACTGATAGAAATAACTCACCGACGGACTTGCTACGGTCTGATAAGTGGCGTTAGTTGTGGCGTCAAAATATTGATAATAGACGACCGGGCTTACGACGGGCACGTTGGTTTCTTCCCCCACCGCATCGTAGTATTGATAGGTAACGACCGGGCTTACCACGGCCGAATTGGTCACCTCACCCAGCGCACCAGAACCGCTGGCGAATAGCAGGCAGAAAGGCAAGACAATCCCTCCAAGCTGTGAACAAACTGCGCGCCAGTATTTCAAAGCAGTGGAGGGCAAAGCCGTGGAACCACTTTCTGCTCGGTCCTGTGCCAAAACCGCTTGAGAACGCTCTCGCCAGAATCTACTGGCAAACGCGGTCCAAAGGGCAGGCGTTTTGCTCGATTTGTTCATCCGATCTCTTGCCGATGAAATCAGAGCGATGAAAGAGGATAGCGTTTGCCGGACGCGGTTAAATAAACGATCCGCTGCTTTCCGGCGGGCGTGACCGTGAGTTCCACTTTTGCGAACCGTTCTCCGTCAGCCGTCCAGCCCGTTTTTGCCAATGATTTGTATTTCTCACCGTTGCCCAAACTCGCAAACGTAATCGGGGTGACAGTCTGGGCGAGAATGACACCGCCCCCGCGCGGCATATTCACTGGTATGGTGGCTGTGCTGGAAGCCTGTGTGCCGGCAGTGTTCAAGCCCACTGCCGTTACCGTCGCACCGATGGCCGGATGCACCTCAACTGTTATGGGTGTATTAAGCGGAATGTTGGAACACTGAACAACCACCGGGATGGGATTCGCCTGCTGGCCTGGGATGATAACGGCGGGGTCCAACAATGAACTTGATGCGTTCGGTAGCACGGAAATTCCGGCAATGCTTGTGATTGCCAACTGCACTTGTTGCCCCGCCGCAGGAATGATTATTGGTTGAAAGCCGCGAGTCTCACTTCCCTGAATGGACCCTGTGAAGTTATCGACTAACCTGTCCAAGCGAACTCTTCCGTTGCCAGCATTACGAAAATCGAAGAACGGGCTGCTATAAGTCACACATGCCCCTCCGCTACAATCAATCGAACCAGCGCCGTTGATTGTACTCGCCACGAGGCGCACGGCACCGCCACTCCCACCGCCGCCGCCGATATACTGAGAAGCGGTATCACAGCTTCCTCCATGCGCTACGATGGAGCCGCCCAGATTTATGGTTGATGATGACGCGATCAAGATAGCTCCGCCGCCGCCACCCCCACCACTTCCGCACCACACGTAATCGCCCCAATAGTCTCTAACATTGTCGGCGCTTCCGCCCCCACCGGAACCACCAATCAAAGGAATGAGAAAATTGTTTCCGTATGTGCCACCCGGCGGATAATACATCCCAGATGAAGTATCTCCCGTCGTCGCGAAAGAAGCATTGCCGCCGAATAGGTTTTGTCCCACC
The DNA here is from genome assembly GCA_963813995.1 of uncultured Verrucomicrobiae bacterium. GTDB lineage: Bacteria > Verrucomicrobiota > Verrucomicrobiia > Limisphaerales > Palsa-1400 > DASRLE01. The sequence goes on from CAWFAZ010000045.1 coordinate 7,917, forward strand.
GTTACCGTTCCACCACCAGGCCCCAATCCGGAACCTGGGGGATAATTTGAATCATATTGTCCATTGCCACCGCCAAAACCTCCGCACCCGCCAGCACCGCCTGTCTTCCCCTCTGCGCTTTGACCCGCTAGGTTTATGCTGCCATTGACTACGCAATCAGTCTGAACCAGCCAAACGACTGGCGTGTTGTTCGCGTTGGGGGTGAAGGAGACAGTGACACCCGGTGGGATGTTAACGGAGGTGTACTGATAAATCCCGTCTGGGTGATCTGACATGTCTATGGTGATTTTGTTCGTTGGGTTCAGCGCACCATCACTGCCATCGCTGCCGCTATTGACTTGCGCGTGCGCGCCCGCGCACAGGAGCACCGCGAACATCGCTTGAAGAATTTTTCGTTTCATAGAATTTCTTTCTAGAACCTTTATGTAAGTATTCTGGCATCCGGTGTCAATCTTTTTTTTGGTATTTTTTCCATGTGCCGGTTGCAAAACTAAACGACGCTTTCAGCCGGCAATGACCGCCGCACAGGAACGTAAAACCGAGCGCGCAATCATGAGTTCCTCGTCCGTGCGGATGACGCGCACGACGACGCGACCGCCCTCCGCGGAAATCACGGCCACATTCTCCGCGTTGCGCGACTCGTTCAGTTCGATGCCAAGGAAGCCCAGCCCTTCACAAATCCGCGCGCGCACGACTGGCGCATTTTCGCCGATGCCTCCCGCGAAGACAAGCGTGTCCAATCCGCCGAGCGCGGCGGTGAAGGAGCCGATCCACTTTTTGGCCTGATAACAAAACAACGCCACGGCTTCCGCCGCCCGCACGTCCTGCGTCTCACGGTCGAGCAAGTCCCGCATGTCGGAACTGGTCTCCGAAACTCCGAGCAGGCCGGATTCATGGTTGACCATTTCGTAAAACTGTTTGGTGGTCATCCGCCCGGTTCGCTCCAGATACGGCGCCAGGCCGGGATCCAAATCGCCGGAGCGGGTGCTCATCACCAATCCCGCCGTCGGGGTGAAGCCCATGCTGGTGTCAATACTTTTGCCGTCGCGCACGGCGGCCATGCTGGCGCCGTTGCCGAGATGCGCCAGGATCATGCGGCCGGTCGTTGCCGCCGGGTCGCCGAGGCGCGCGAGCTCTTCCATCAGATAAGCATAGGACAAACCGTGGAAACCGTAGCGCTGAATTCCCCTGGCGTCGAAACGCCGCGGAATTGGCAGCAGCTTGGCCACACGCGGCATGGTCTGGTGAAAGGCCGTGTCGAAACAGGCCACTTGGGGCAAGTTCGGATGGCGCTGGCGGAACGTCTCGATCAGTTCAATCTCGCGGGGCAGATGATCGGGGTCGTATGGCCTGAGGCGATGCAGTTCATCCAGCAATTCCTGGGTGACAATCTCAGGCTCGGTGTGTTTCATGCCGTGGACCACGCGGTGTCCCACAGCCCGGACCGAATCGAAACCATTCTGCTTTTCCAGCCAATCAATCAGGGAATTCGCCGCCGATTTGTGGTCGGAGGCGGCGAGGGTGCGGCTGTCCTGCTGATTCCCGGCCGGGTCGTTGAACGTCAGATTCGTCCCGCTCAAGCCGATGCGGTCCACCTTTCCATAAAGCCCCCGCTGCAGCGGTTCGCCAGCCTGATAAAGCGCGAACTTGATGCTCGACGAACCGCCATTGATGGTCAGGACGGAATGCATGGCTCAAGGAGCCGGGGGCGCGGGCGGCTCGGGTGGCAGGCCGGAGGCGGCGCGGATGGGGGCGATGGCCTTGCGGTAATCGGGATCGCTCAAGCTCCAGGAACGGGGGTCCTTGACAATCGCCGCGAGACGGTCTGCGGCTTCGCCCTTCAAGGACATGCCGGCCCATTCCATCCACCAAGCCCATTTGGGTTGCGCCTTCAGCACGTCCAGGGAGATACTGCCGCCGATTTCGGCGAGGGCGACCGGCTTGCCGTTGGCCAGCTTCAACAAATCATTGTAATAGGATTGCTTGAAGGTGCGGTAACAATCAAAGCTGACGACATCCACGTATTCAGGGCCGGGCCAGCATTGCTCGAATTTCAGCGTCGTGCCTTCGGGCCTGTCCACGTTCCAAACCCAGATCAGGTTCTTGATTTTGTGATAGTTCACAAGCCGGTCGAACATCATTTTGTACAGCTCGGCGGTGCCGTATTCTCCGCAGGCCATCATCCTCATCCTCGCCGCCGCCTTTAATTTGCAGGTTTCCGGGGCGCTGAAATTTTTGGCGCGGCCGCCCCACCAAAACCATTGGCCATTCATCTCGTGAAACGGACGCCACAGCAGCGGCACATGCGCCTCCTGGAGCTGCTTCAAATACGGCACAATGGCGTCCACCTGGTCGCACCAGCGCTGGTGAAGTTTGGTGCCGGGCGTGAGCAGGTCCTTGTATTGAGCTTCGGTGAGGTGGCCTTGCACGGTATTGAGATTGGTCACCGGGCCGCCGCCGCGCCGGGGCCTGAAGGCGACAGGTTCGTCGGCCGTGGGCGGAACCTCGTGCCAGCACATCACGACGAGCGAGCCGTTCTTGTAATGCTCTTTGATCTCTTCAACGGTGTCGTTGCGGACGAACGCGGAATCCTTGCTGTTTGTATCGGCGAAACCCCAGTCTTTTCCGAAAATGGCCGGTGTCTTGCCCCAAGCCTTGGACGCCGCCGCGGTTTGCCGGTCCTTGTCCGCAGGGAGATTGTGCTGGCCGCTCAAAGTGTGCCGGCCGGAAATGCGGTAGATGAAGTTCAACAATTCCACCGCCTCCGGCGCTGCATCGGGAGTGACTGGCCGGGCGGCGCTTCCGGCACGACAAAGAGAACCCGCATTGATGCATAACAAGCCGATCAACATACTGAAGCCAATTTGCACTTTTTTCATAAGATTGCCTTTCCGTCTTGATGTTTTTGCGGCGTAGCCGCCGTCATTTGATCTCGCCATGCAGGGCCGCCTTGGCGAATTCTCCCGAGGCATTGAGGTCGTAATTCCAATTCTTGAGCAGCGTCGGCCCCCATTCCGGATCGAAGCACCAGATCGTCCAACTGATGCCCTTACCCTCCAGATACTTGATGATCTGCGGGCCATAAGTGGCGCTGCGATTGCCCTGTCCGGCGAAATCATCGGCCGGCGGCTGGTTCGTGGATGCCGGTCTGGCGAAGCCGCCGAATTCGGTGGCGATGACCGGATACTTGTCGGCGGCGAAACCGAAATCTTCCTCCCATTTCCCTTCCCATGGTTGAGGCCGCTTGTTGGCATAGGGGTGGACGGTATAGGCGATGCCCTCGGCGGCAATCGGGTTCAGGCGCAGAGGCGTGAGATCGTAGGCCCAATCAAATCCAGCCACCAGCGGGATGACCTGTGGATTGCGCGCGCGGATCAACGTGATCTCATCCTCGACGGTTTTCTTCCAATCAGGCCAGGAGACCGGGCCGAGCTGGTTGCGCATGGTGGCCGGCTCGTTGAAAAGCTCGAAGAAAGCCACCGTGTTGTGGCCGGCGTAGTGCCGGGCCATGGTGCGCCAGAAGTTGAAGGTTTCCAGTTTCGAGGTGTCGTACATCGGGTTCTGAAAAACCTCCGTCTCCAAGTTGCCGATCGTATGCCAGTCGATAATGACGTACATGTCCAGTTCCGTACACCAGCCCACGGCCTGGTCGAGCAGTTTGATGTATTCCGCCGGGGTCCGTTCCCGCCACGCGACCGGATGGACCGGGATGCGGACCAGGTTCGCGCCCATTTCCTTGATCTTGACGAAATAGTCCCTGCTCCAGTGCCCTTGCATCTCGAGTTTGTCCGGATCCGAAATCGCCAATCCGCGGAACAGCACCGTGTTTCCGTTCGTGTCCACGAATTTGTTTCCCTTGACCGAGATCAGCGGCATCAGTTTGTTGTCGGTGGTATAGGGCTGCTGGCCCGGGGCACGGTCCCGCCACCAGGCATGGGCTCTCGTTGACACGTTGGTTTGCGCGGGTTTCGGCGGCGGGTTGGTGTTCTGGGCCAGCGCGATGGCTTGAAGGCACAGCGCTGCCAGCCCGATTGCTCCTGGGAGTTTGAATTTCATTGTCATGTTCCTGGATGCTAAACGCCACCCATCGCGGGCGCAATTCAACTTTTCTCAGCGCCGTGAGCGCCCGAATCATTAGCGACTTTTTGGGAGCGCGACCGTCTCGGTCGCATCCGTCGGCGTCCCGCCGGCGGAACCCGCGCTTTGGACACGTTCACCCTTCGAGTGAATTTTTGAGCATGTCGCTAATGATTCGGATGAGCGCGAAGCTTTCATAAAATCGTTGGCATCATCCGTGCAATGGTTGGCGTCTCGAGTTCACCTGCAAGGCGGTGTTCAGCCCCCGGGGGACGATCCCCAACCGTGAGGCTTGCGCGCCGTGGCACGACGGACGGCGTTGAAAAATCGGGTTCGGGTTTGAATTGCACGGATTTTGCCATTTTTGGCATTTTTAAATTTTTTCCTCTATTCGGTTGACAAAAGCAATTAAAGCCACAGATGAACCCAACGCGGCTTGCGCCGCAACCACAGGGAATTGTGGAGTGACAACGAAGGTATAATTGGTAGCGTCCCATGCGACAAAGTCCGCATCTGAGAGAATAGGTCGCGCCATCAATTTCAAGCCGTCCGGCGCAACATTGCTGTCCACCAGCATTTTGCCGGGAATTCGGGGATCCCCCAAGTCGTCAACCGCCAGGTAAAAAGCCAAAAGATTGGTCGTAAAAGATCTATTCGTACGCGCCTGCTGAACGCTCTCCTGACTAAAAGCAGCGATCGCCCAAGCACAAATTCCAAGGCAAAAACATAATTCCCTCTTGCTCATATCGCAAAAGTAGCACATCCTGCGTTCCAGACAATACGGAACGTGCGCAAGCATAATGAAGGTATGTTTATTTGTTGGCATAAATTAGTGGAATCATAATAATTACTGCATTTAATATCATAGGTTTCACTACGACCGCACTCACCATGGGTTAACGACAATATTGAGCCACCAAGGGGAAATGAATTTTTATTTGCCGATGATGGCTGCCGAGGCGACGGCGCAAAATGAGGGTTTTGCGGCGATTTCATTGCCTGTTGAATTTCATCGCGTGAAAGTTTGTCAAAAAAAGCGAACAATGGGATTGGCGGTTGGAATCTCCCATCCCGGAACCAACCCCGGCGCGGATGGTCAAATTTAGCCATTTTCTCGCTGAGGCAACAGAAAGAAGCTACACGTTGCTGGTTTGTAGCTTTTTGTGTTGCCAGCCAAGTTCTTGACTATCAATAGTGTAGCCGATGTTGCCGATTTTCCAGACCTATCATCCATATCTTGCCGTTCCCTCATCAGACGGCTAAATTTATACAGCGCCTGAGGCACCGAGAGACGAAAACCAGTAACATGTTGCCAGCCGTTGCCGCTGTGTTGCCAGCGGAAAAGGGCAACGAAACCCTTGTAAAATAAGGCTTGTTGCCGTGTTGCCGATTTTCCAGACCTCTATCTACCCCATCTCAACCAGAACGTCGTTCTGCTTTTTCATTTTGGAAACGGGAATCAGGTTGCCGTCAATCGCCTGGCCGTTGAGCGTGATTTTTTTAACGCCTTTCTGGACGCCCGCGCGATTGACCACCCTGATGGCAAGCGTCTTGTTCCGGAACCGGCGGGTGGCGGTAAATTCTTTCCAGTCGGCAGGGATGCAGGGATCGATGAGAAGGCCCTTGTAATCGGGGCGGATACCGAGGAGATACTGCGTCGCCGCATAATAGGCCCAGGATGCGGCGCCGGTCAGCCAGGGGACGCGCGATGCGCCATAACGCGGGCTGTAAATGCTGTGAGTGTATTGCGAGTAAACATAAGGCTCGCTGCCGCGTATCCCGGCCTTGTCGTTGAAGGAGGCCGGCATGCTGCCGCGGAAATACTTGAATGCCCTGTTGCCGTTGCCCAGCATCGTTTCCGCCATCACTGCCCAGCCCTGCGTGTGGTTGAAAATGCCGCAGTTTTCCTTGAGTCCCTTGTTGAACACGATCGAGCGGATTTCCGCGCAGGGGATATTTTCATAAGGCGGCGCGCAGAGCATCAGGCCGTAATCAGTGGCGAGCTTTTCATTGACCGATGCCATCGCCTGCCTGGCGCGATTTTTATCGGCGTGGCCGCTGATAACGCCCCAAGACTGCGTATTGAGATAAATTGAACCCTGCTTGTTTTCGTGCGAACCAATCTTCTCGCCGGATTCCTTGTAGGCGCGGACGTACCATTTGCCGTCCCAGCCGAATTTGTCGAGTTTCCCGTCGATTATTTCGAGCTGTTTTTTGGCCCATTTGATTTCGGCTGTCTTGCCGAACATCTGGCAAATCTCGATATAGGTTGTCAGGCCGTTACGCACCTGGAGGGCGACAAACACCGAAGTGCCCTTTGTGCCCAGGCGCAGGCAATCGTTCCAATCGGCGAAAAGGCCGCTGGGCAGGCCGTGTTTGCCCGTGCGTTTGAGATTGAAATCAATCGCCCGGCGGAGGTGGCCGAGCACGGTGGCTCTGCCTTTGTCGGCATAGGGCAGGACCTTGTTGAAAAAACCGGTGTCGCCCGTCTCTTTAACGTACGTGGTAACCGCGTTGAAAAGCCAGAGGCAGTCATCGGAACGGTATTCGTCTTCCCTGGGCGGTTTTTCCTTGCCGGGCTTGTGCGTGAAGGCCATGACGATGGGCATCGCGCCGCCGGTGGAGACCTGGCCGGTAATCATCAGCTCAAGACGTTTTTTCGCCTCATGCGGGATGATTTGCATAACGCCCATAAAATCCTGGACGGTATCGCGATAACCAAGCCCGTCGCGTTCGCCGCTGTAGATCAAGCTGGCCATTCGCGACCAGGAATAGGTCATCAGGCAGTTGAACGGACTCCACATGTTCATCATGCTGTTGAACTGCGGATCCGGCGTGCGCACTTTTAATCCTTCGATGCGGTTGTGCCAGTAGTGGCGGAGCTTTTCAAACTCGGCTTTGACTGTGGCGATGGCGCCGAACTGTTTGACGGTTTTTTTGCCTTCGACCGACGCCTTGCCGATGCCCATCAGGACGACCAGTTCTTTTGTCCGGCCCGGTTCAAGCCCGATGTCAATCTGGATGGAGCCGCAGCCGTCGTCGCCAAAGGCCTTTGAGCCGGTGCATTGGCCTTTTTCAACGACCATCGGATTCGCATAGCCGCGATAGGGGCTGATGAACACGTCGCGGTCGGTGTCGAAGCCGGCGATTTCGCCACCCAGGAACGCCAGAAAGGACCGGTTGTTCTGGTCGCTGATGAGAACGGAGCTTCCATAATCAATGATGCCGTCAACGAAATCCATTTTCACTATGCCGTGGGAGTATTGCAGGTTGAGAAAATCATTGAAGCAATGCCCGGAGTTTGGGTATTCGACGAAAGTGAACAAGCTCAAGTTTCTTTTGACGCTGTCTTTATTTGTCACTTTCAACAGCCAGCATTCGAAATGTTTGCCAAGCGGAACGAAATAGGTGGTTTCCGTTTCAATGTTTGAATACTGGGAATTGATGATAGTGTAAGCGGTGCCATGCCGGCAGGTGGTTTTATACTGGTCCAGGGGTTTGCCCACGGGTTGCCAGGCATTTGACCAGTAATCGCCTGACTGCTTGTCGCGGATATAAACATACCTGCCCGGCTGGTCGGCCGGGACGTCGTCGAAACGCAGCCGCATCAGGCGTCCCTGCGCGGCCGACAAATGGAAGCTGTAGCCGCCCGCGTTATTGGTGATGATGGCGCCGTATTCCGTCGAGCCGAGATAATTCGCCCAGGACCGCGGCGTATCGGGTCTCTTGATTACGTATTCCTTCGCCTGGTCGTCAAAATATCCGAAGTTCATGGTGCTATAATTCTGTTGCTTATGCCGTTGTTGGAGTTGCCTCTCCCGCTTTCTTCTGTTTCAACTGCTCCTGGATTTCCGCGACCCGTTCACGGGTCAGCGGGTATTTCCACATGCACAGAATGGCGCAACTCATCGCGGCAACTGGAATGGCGATGTAGATCCATCTCAAGGTGAAAAGCTGTTGCGCGGTCGGATGAAGGTCGGTGCCTTCGAATCCCAGTTTGACCAGCACCCACGAGCTGGTGGTCATGACGAACGCGATGGCTAGTTTGGTCAGGAAGGCAAAGACGGCACTATACATACCCTCGCGGCGGCGTCCGGTCTTCAGTTCGTCGTAATCGCAGATGTCGCAGTTGAACGAGCCATTCAACACCCAGCAGGCGCACAGGCCGATGTTAATAATCACCGGCGGCAGAATGGTCAGGTACGGATGGGTGGGCGTGAACAGGAACCAGCTTGAGGCATAACCAAGAATGCCGATCACGAGGCCCCCGATGAGCACGACCTTCTTGTCGAAATGCTTTCCGGCATAGTTGATGACGAACATGCTCAGCAATTGGGTCGTTGTTTGCACCGGGCCGGTCCACATGCCGACCGAGGCCATGAGCTGTTTGTCTCCCCGGCAGGAATGGTAAAGGGAGATATAGGTGAGCATGGGGAGCATGAAGAACAGTCCGACAAACACGAAGAACGCGGATCCCATCAGGAGCATGAAGGATCGTTCCTTGAACGTCAGAGCCATGGACCGCCACATGTTGAGCTTCTCGCGGTGGGCGGGTTGGACGAATCGTTCCCTGCAAAAGATGGCCGGGATAATGCCCGTGATCAACATCATGACGGCGACGATGGAACACACGTAGCGGGTGCCGGTAACTTCATCTCCGTGCCACACATTTTTCATCAAAGTGAGTTTGTATAACGATCCGATGAGGCTGCCGACGATGAATGACGGCACGACGCGGAAAATCATCAGCTTGGTGCGCTCCTCGTAGTCCGTCTCCAGCTCCAGCCCCAAACCGCTGTAGGGAATGTTCCACAAGGTAAAGGCCGAGTAGAACAGCGAGGTCATGAGCACCAGGTAAATGATCGGCCACCAGGCCCCCGGCTGATATCGCGGCGTAAACCACACCGAGGTAAACAACACCGACATGAGGATCGCGCCGACGAAAATCCAGGGCCTCCTGCGGCCCCATCGCGATTTGGTGTTGTCGGTCATGTTGCCCATGATGGGGTCGGTGATGATCTCGACGACTCTGGAGGCGGATTGCGAAATGCCAATCCAAAGCGGACTGATTCCCATGCCCACCCCGAAGATGGGATAGGCCAGGCTCGACAAGGCATTGTTCGCAAGGTTCTCGGAGAAACCTCCGAGGCCCCAGAGGCATTTCTGTTTTGTTGAAGTTCGCGGTTTTTGTCCTGTGTTCTGTTCCATGGATCGTTCTCCTTTGCTGACGCGCTCTACGATTTGATTTGGGATGGGTTGTTGGGGTGTTTTGCTGCGGTTAAACTTCCGAGTTTTTCTTAATATAATTGATTAATTCATCCACCTGCGTGAACGCGACGGCCGTGCAGGTATCCGCGGCGCCGTAATAAATGGCGATTCTGCCCGTTCTGGCGTCATACAGGTTCGCACAGGGGAACGTCACGTTCGGCACAAAGCCGGTCGTCTCGTACAACTTCTCCGGCGTGAGCAGATAATCCCGGGTCCTGTATAACACTTTCCAGGGTTCGCGGATATCGAGTATCGCCGCGCCAAAGCTGTAAACGAAGCCGTTGCACGTCCCTGATACTCCATGATAGAACAGCAGCCAGCCTTCCGTTGTCTCAATTGGGATCGGCCCCGCGCCGATTTTCGTGCCCTGCCACCATCCGCTTCCGCCCCTGGCCATCACGTGCTTGTGATTACCCCAATAGATCAGGTCCGGGCTTTCGCTCATATAGATATCGCCGAAAGGCGTGTGGGCGCTGTCACTGGGACGACTCAATAGCAGATACTTGCCGTTGACCTTTCTTGGGAATAGAACCCCGTTTCTGTTGAAGGGCATAAGCGGGTTCGACATGCGGATAAAGGTCTTGAAATCCCTGGTCCTGCCCAGGCCGATGGACGCCCCGTGCATGTCGTCGCACCAAACGATGTAGCAAGTGCCGCCAATCCTGACGAATCTCGGATCATACCCGTAGCTGATCGGATTTGGTTTCCCCTTTTCGTCAACCCACTGTATCGGGTCGGGTCCGATCTTCCATTGCAGGCCATCCTGGCTTTTGCCGAAAAACAACGTCGCCCGCCCGTTTTTCTGGTCGGCCCTGAAGACCCCGACAAATTCGTTTTTATGCGGCAGGACCGCGCTGTTGAATATCCTTGCGGCCCTGGGTATCGGGTTCCAGTCCAATATGGGATTGCCGCTGTATCTCCACAGCACGTCAATACAATCCCGGGGTTTGTCCTCCCACGGCATGTTGGGCAGGGGTTCGCCGATAATTGTGTTCTTCATTTTTTACGTTGTTGCAGCGGCCTGGGCGCTGGCCTTGCGTCTTTCATCCAGCGCCGCCTTGACTTTCGCCATGGTTTCTTCATCCAGTTTGTAGAAGAACATAAGAACGATCAACGCAACCACTCCCACGGCAACTGGTATTATGCTCATCATCGCTTTCAAACCATTCAGAACGTTTATGTTTTGAGCCACATTGGCCACAAATCCCGTCCTGGCCAGGATAAAGGCCGCAATCATGGAACCGACGGCCCACCCGAGTTTGTTCGACATGATGGATGCCGAGAACACCAGTCCGGTTGCCCTTCTGCCGGTCTTCCATTCGGAATAGTCGGCCGTATCGGCATACATAATCCATAACAGGGCGGAAATCGGGCCTCCGGCCAGCGAGCCGATGGCCTGAAACACAAATATCAGGACTAGGTCTTCCGGTTTGAAGAAATAAAATGAGCCGGTGCAAATGAGCGCGGTGATGAAAAGAATAATCGCCGCTTTCTTCCTCCCCAAGTACCTCGCGAACAACGGTACGAGGGCCACTCCCGCCAAAGACAGCAACTGCCCAACGGTGTTGAAAGCGGACGCCAGCACTTCAAAACCAAATTTGTGAGTTTGTTCAAACAGGGCAATCTCCTGTCCTCCGAAAAGACTTTTCAGAGGGTTGATAATTCTTATGAAGAAATTAAAAAAAATTGCCAACCACGGACTAACCTGCTCCCCGATGTAATACTTGAAATAGTGGGTGGTCACATTCATACGGATGCAGACGAAGAGGATAAAAAGAATTGTCACGATGAACAGCAATATCCAGGGCACGTTCTGGATTATGTCCTCCAAGTCCCTTGCCACGTTGGTTTTTTCCCTGGCAATGGGCTGAACACGCTCGTGCGCTGAAAGGAAAGTTACCAAAAGGAAAACAACCGCCGCCGCAGCGTAAATGATCATTGTCATGTGCCAGCCTTTTGCGTCGTTGCCCTCCCCAAAATACTTTGCCAGCGGCAGGGCCGTTGCGGAAACGATAATTCCGGCTGTAAACGCGCCTATAAATTTGGAGGTTGCGGCATCTGCTCTTTCAACGGGGTCCCCGCTGATGACGCCCAGCAACGCCGTATAGGGAATATTGACCGTCGAGTACAGGAACATAAAGGCGATAAACGTGACATAGGCATAAATAAGTTTTCCCGTATCTCCAAAATCAGGCGTCGAAAACGCAAGAACCGCGGAAACCGCCAGCGGAACGGCTCCCCATAATATGTAGGGCCTGAATTTGCCCCACCGGCTTTTGGTGCGGTCCGCCATCATTCCGATTACCACATCAAATATGGCATCCGACACCCGGGAGACGAAGAACATCAAGCCGGCGGCTTTGGCTGTCAGGCCGAACACATCGGTATAAAAGTAAAGCAGATATACCATTATCGTCTGCCAGAACAAAACCGACGCCAAATCACCGAATCCATAGCCGATTTTCTCTTTTAACGGGAGTTTCTGGATTTCGGTGCTCATGGGTTCCTCTCTGGTTTCATGGGTTCATTCGTTGGCGTCCGCCGGCAGCCTGGAGATGCTGGCTTTTCGTGCCGCCCCGGTGAAATTCCACCGCTCGCCGCCAAGGCCCAGGCTGGGGGGAAGGAAACCTCGACGCCGCCATTGCCATGTGTATGCATGTCTTGGATGATAAAATCCACCGGCGCGGAATAGTCAAGTTCCATCCGCCGTCAAGGGGAAAGCAGGGGAAGACGCGCCCTCGTTAAAACTTTGGACTTGAAGAGAATGGGATTATTTCCCAGCATCGCACCATGTTACTGAATCATCCGCTGCTGATCTGCACTCTGCTTGAAGCCGCGTGTGCCACCGTCTGCCATCGTGTTCCTCCATGAAATTCCACGCAGTTGACGTCGCCATCATCATCGGTTATTTCGCCGCGGTCATTACCATCGGTCTTTGGGTATCCCGGCGCGGCTCCAAAGATATGGACTCCTATTTTCTCGGCGGCAAGGCGCTGCCCTGGTACATGCTGGGGGTTTCGAATGCCTCGGGCATGTTCGATGTCACCGGCACAATGTGGCTGGTTTCGATTTTGTTTGTTTATGGCCTGAAAAGCCTGTGGCTGCCGTGGATTTGGCCCACTTTCAACCAGATTTTCCTCATGATGTTCGTAAGCCAATGGCTGCGGCGTTCCAATGTGATGACAGGCGCGGAATGGATTCAGACCCGCTTCGGTCGTGACACCGGCGCGAATTTGGCTCATTTAAGCGTGGTAATTTTTGCGCTGGTCAACGTGATCGGCCTGCTGGCCTATCTCTTCAAAGGCATCGGCAAATTCGCCGTGGTGATGCTGCCGTGGCGGTTTCCGTGGGGGGCCAGCCCCATTTTCAGCGATGAGAACACTTATGCAGTCATTATTCTGGGGCTGACTTCGCTTTATGTGATCAAAGGCGGCATGGTGAGCGTGGTGATCACGGAAGTGATGCAGTTTGCGATTCTGACCGTCACCGCCCTGGTCATCGGCTGCGTCGCCATCTACAGGGTTTCGCCGGACATGTTTGCACACTCGATTCCAGCCGGGTGGATGAACCCGTTTTTTGGGTGGAAACTAGGACTCGATTGGACGGGAATTTTCGACAAGGTCAACGATGCGATCAAAACGGACGGCAACGAGTTTTTCATGATCATTTTCGGCATGATGTTCTTCAAGGGCGTGCTGGCAAGCCTGGCTGGACCAGCGCCGAACTATGACATGCAGCGGATTCTGGCCACGCGCAGCCCGCGCGAGGCGGCCCTGATGAGCGGCATGGTCAATGTGGTGCTTTTCTTTCCCCGCTATTTGATGATTGCCGGCATTACGGTGCTGGCCCTGGCGTTTTGCATGCCGCAGTTGCGGGCCATGGACAAACCCGATTTTGAGAAGCTGCTCCCCATCGTTTTGAGCCAGTATGTGCCGGTGGGCGTGGTCGGTTTTCTTCTCGCCGGTTTGATGGCGGCATTCATGTCAAACTTCGCCGCCACACTCAACGCCGCGCCGGCTTATGTCGTAAACGATATCTACAAGCGATATATCAACAGCCACGCCTCCGGGAAAAGGGAGGTTCTCTATAGTCGGATCGTTTCCCTGGTATTCCTGGCCGTTGGCATCCTCTTCGGCCTCCTGACCACCAGCATTACAGAAGTCATGATGTGGCTGGTCGGCGGCCTTTACGGCGGATACGTCCTGGCCAACATGCTCAAGTGGTACTGGTGGCGTTTCAACGGATACGGATATTTCTGGGGCATGGTTGCGGGCCTCCTGAGTGCAATGTTCATTCCGGAATCTCCCATTTATCCCGGTCTGGCCAAATACTTTTTGGGCCACACTGTCGCCAACACTTTGTACCTGTTTCCCATCGTCCTGGGCGCGTCCATTGTTGGCTGCCTCCTCGGCACCTTTCTGACCAAGCCGGAGGACGACGCCGTTTTGATGCATTTTTACAAGACGGTCAATCCGTGGGGCGCGTGGGGGCCGATCCGGGAAAAAGTAATGAAGGCCGACCCCGGTTTTAAACCAAATCCTGACTTCTGGCGCGATACCATCAACGTGGTGGCCGGCATTGTCTGGCAACTCTCGCTCACAGCGCTGCCGATTTACATTGTCTTGCGGAATTGGCAATGGGCGGGCGGAATTTTTATAGTGCTTGTCATCACCTCGATCTTCATTAAACTCAACTGGTACGACAGGTTGGAAAAAGAGCCAGTCAAGAATTAATTTTGAGTCCTTTTATGAAGCTTGTTTTGTTGCTCTTGCTGGCATTTCTGGTGTGGCCCGGCATTGTGACGCTGCCCGCCGCATCCGTGCTGCGGGATTTTGTCACCGTGCGCGGCGATCAGTTGATGGTGGGCGGCGAACCGTTCCGGTTTATTTCCTTCAACATTCCCAATCTTCAAATGATCGAAGACAACGTGATCTTCGCGGGGACAAATCCCTGGCGTTTGCCGGACCAGTTTGAATTGACGGACGCGCTCTCCACCGTGCGTCAGATGGGGGGGGCGGTGGTGCGGACTTACGTCATTTCGGTGGTGCGGCCGACAGATCCCCCCGGAGCGCCCCGCCATGTCCTTGGCCCGGGCAAGTTCAATGAGGAGGCTTTTCGCGAACTGGATCTGGCCTTCAAGATCGCCAACGAGCAAGGCATCCGCCTTATCATTCCTCTGGTGGACAACTGGGCCTGGCAAGGCGGGCGGGCGGAGTACGCGGGGTTTCGCGGCAAAACCAGGGATGATTTTTGGACCGACCCGCAGATCATCGCCGATTTCAAGGAAACCATCCGCTTCATTGTCACGCGCACCAACACCTGCACCGGAACGCGCTACTCCGATGACAAGGCGCTGCTTTGCTGGGAGACCGGCAATGAGTTGAGAACGCCGCCGGTGGCATGGACGCGCGAAATCGCCGCCTACATCAAGAGCCTCGATCACAATCACCTGGTCATGGATGGGACGGATGGCCGGGAGTTGCATCCCGAATTGATCGCCCTGCCGGAGGTGGACATCGTGACGACGCATCATTATCCCAACGTGCGCCGGAGAACATTTGCCCAATCCATCCGCGCGAATTGGGAATTGGCCAAAGGCAAAAAGCCTTACATCGAGGGGGAATTTGGTTTCGTGAGCACCGCCAAAATGGAGGAGACCATGCAAGCCATCATGGAGACCGGAATGTCAGGCGGTCTGCTGTGGAGCCTGCGCTTCCGAAACCGCGACGGCGGCTTTTACTGGCATGGCGAACCTGGATTGGGCGGCTACAAGTACAAGGGTTTCCACTGGCCCGGTTCAAGTCTCGGCGAGGCCTATGACGAACTGAATCTGATGGCCATTGTCCGCCGCAATGCTTTTGCCATCCGCGGCATGACACCGCCGCCCATACCAGACCCCGCGCCGCCGAAATTGCTGCCGATCCTGGACGCGGCGGCGATTTCCTGGCAAGGCTCCGTCGGCGCCGCCAGCTACACGGTCGAACGGGCGCCGGAGGCAGCCGGGCCGTGGACAGTGGTTGGCGACGACATTGACGAGAGCTTTGTCCAATATCGTCCGCTCTTTGCGGATGAGTCCGTGCCGGGAGGCGATTGGTTTTATCGCGTTCGCGCCAGGAACGCGGCGGGATCTTCCGAGCCATCCAATATCGCCGGTCCGGTCAAAGTAACCCGTGCGACACTCGTGGACGAACTGGCCGATCTTAAAAAGGTGAGCGCCGTCCAAGGCAGGGTGGTGATAAAAACGAACAAGAGCCGCCAGGCGAAGGAAGACGCGCATCGCGCCGCCGGAAATGCCGGCGACGCCCTGACCTACCAGCTTCCCACACCCGTCCAGGGCTTTCGTGTGTTCGCTTTCTTTCCCCATGACGTCGCGGACCTGAAATTCTCCGTCTCCGCTGACGGCCGGAATTATCAAGAGGTCAAGGCGGAGAAAAATGAGTATTTTCAAGGCGCCGGAGACTATGATTACTGGAAGCCCGTGCTCTGCCACGCGGACCATATCGGCGGAGCCGGGAAGTTCCTGAGAATCCAGATGGCCGGGGAAACCCAGATTGGACGGGTGGAAATCATGCATGAATTGAGCAAAAATCAAGGGGGCGCTGTTCCATGAACGCAAACGATCTGAAAAATTTCTCCTGCTCCGCAAGCGATCAATTGTTCGGACACATCCTGCCTTTTTGGTGCGGCCCGGCGGTGGATCAGGAGCAGGGCGGCTGGATGGGTTGGTTGTCCAACGACCTCAAGCCAGACCGCACCCAGCCAAAGGGCCTGATCGTCCACAGCCGGATCCTGTGGACGTTTTCCGCCGTCCATCGGGCGCGGCCGGAAAAGATTTTTCAACAGATGGCTGACCGCGCGTTCGATTATCTGATGAGCCGGTTTTGGGATGAGCGATTCGGCGGAGTGTTCTGGCAATTGAACGATGCCGGCCGGATGCTGGACGATTCCAAGAAAATTTACGGCCAGGCGTTTTTCATTTATGCGCTGGCGGAATATCACCGGGCCTTCGGCGCGCCGGCGGCTTTGGCCAGGGCGATGGAAGTGTTTGAGTTGATGGAGGAGCACGCGCACGATCCCGCGCAGGGCGGCTACCTGGAAGTGCGGCGGCGCGACTGGTCCGAGGCCGACGCCGACGCGCGGCTGAGCGACAAGGACATGAATGAGAAAAAATCCATGAACAACCACCTCCATGTTCTGGAAGCCTGCACCAATTTGCACCGGGCCGGCAGAGATGAGCGGGTCGGACAACGATTGCGCGAACTCCTCCAACTGTTTGAGGAGCGGATTTTCGACGCCCGCACCCGGCACTTTCACCACTTTTTTGACGAGGCATGGAATGTCCGCTCGGACAGTTACACTTTCGGCCACGACATTGAGGGAAGCTGGCTGCTCTGCGAAGCCGCCGAAGAACTGGCCGATGCCGGCTGGCGCAAGCGGACGGACGCGACCGCGTTGCGGATGTCTGAAGTTGTGCTCCGCGAGGGGATGCAAAGCGACGGCGGATTGTGTTATGAGGGCAGGCATGGAAAAATAATTGACTACGGCAGGGAATGCTGGCCGCAGGCCGAGGCGGTCATCGGCTTTCTCAATGCTTTTCAATTGTCCGGGGACCCGCGTTACTTTGCGGCCGCCCGGCGGGTCTGGGATTTTATTGATCAGCATCTGGTGGATCGCGTCCATGGCGACTGGTTTTGGCGCATCACGCCGGAAGGCCGCGTGGATGAGACTCTGCCCAAGGTCAGCGAATGGAAAGGCCCGTATCACGCCTCGCGGGCGTGCCTGGAAACAATCCGCCGGCTCAACGCCATATCAACCCTTTAGCAATCACATCAATCGAAACACACTCCACACCACAATGAAAATAATAGTCTTGACAGTAAACGGCGCGGCCTGCGCCAGCGTCATCATGCTCCTCTGCACGGCCTGTGTTGGCACGCATGGGCCGAAGAAGACCGGGGCGCTCGCCCTGACACCGCAGATGGGCTGGAACAGTTGGAACAAATTTCAAGGCAGCGTGAGCGAGCAACTGATCCGCGAAACTGCCGACGCCATGGCCACCAACGGCATGAAAGCGGCGGGCTACCAATACGTCAACATAGATGATCTCTGGCAGGCGCAGCAGCGCGATGCCCAGGGGAATATTCTGGCTGATCCAACACGGTTCCCGTCCGGCATCAAGGCGCTGGCCGGCTATGTCCATTCCAAGGGATTGAAGCTGGGCGTCTATTCGGATGCGGGCGCGCACACTTGCGGCGGCCGGCCCGGCAGCCGGGACCACGAAACACAGGACGCCCAGGCCTACGCGTCTTGGGGGGTGGATTATCTCAAATACGACTGGTGCGACGTTGACGGCCTGCAAGCCCCCGCAGCCTACAAGAAAATGAGCGACGCCCTGCGCGCCACCGGACGCCCCATCCTTTTCAGTCTGTGCGAATGGGGCACCAGCAAGCCGTGGACTTGGGCGAAGGATGTCGGACAGTCCTGGCGCACCACCGGCGATATTTTCGCCAAATTCGACGGCATAATCGATCACAACGGCATTTGGAAGGAATACGGCGTATTGCAAATCCTCGACCTGCAGGACGGCTTGCGGAAATACGCCGGTCCCGGCCACTGGAACGACCCCGACATGCTCGAAGTGGGCAATGGCATGTCCGGGAACGAGGATCGCGCGCACTTCACCCTGTGGTGCCTCCTGGACGCCCCGCTGATTTCGGGAAACGATCTGCGGCACATGAACCGGGAAACGCTGAAAATTCTGACGGACAAGGACGTCATCGCGCTGAACCAGGACCCCTGGGGATTGAGGCATTGAAGTATTCCGCTCAAGATGGCGTGGAAGTCTGGTTCAAGCCTTTGGCGCATGGCGCCTGGGCCATGTGTGTGCTTAATCGCAACAAGGAACCAAGGCAGATCACCTTCGACTGGAAGAATGAGAAGGTCACGGATGAGATTTCAAAGAGAGAAACAAAGTTCGACACCACCACCTACCGGGTGCGCGATCTGTGGAAAAAGCAGGGTTTGGGGACGACGGAAACCCCCTTGAGCGCGGAAGTGCCGGGCCATGATGTGCTGGCCATCCGCCTGGACAAAAAATAATGCCATTTGGAAAAACACAATCCATCGGCAAACGCGCCGCCGATTTCGTCCTCATCCGCAATGGCTGTTTCGAGTTGCGCGGCCGTCCCCATTTTTTCGTCGGCACAAATCTGTGGTATGGGTGCTATCTGTCCGACGCCAGGTTAAACAAGGGACGCAAACGCATGATTCGCGAACTGGATCGCCTCAAGGACATCGGCGTGACCAATATCCGCCTGCTGGCCGGTTCCGAAACTTCGCCCCTGGCCGGCGCCATTCCGCGCGGCATCACGCGCGCCCCCGGAGACTACGACGAGGACTTGCTGGCCGGACTGGATTTTTGTCTGGCCGAAATGGCCAAACGCGACATGCGCGGGATACTTTTCGTGTCAAACTATTGGCAGTGGTCCGGAGGCTTCGCCCAATATGTGCGCTGGATCACCAACGAAACCATTCCCGATCCGGACAAACCCGCGCAGGCGGAAGGCGACTGGACGGGGTTCATCAAGTTTTCAGCGCGGCTTTACACGGTGGCGGCGGCCAACCAGCTTTATTTGGATTACATCTCCCATCTTATCCGGCGGCGCAACACGGTGAACGGCCGCATTTACCGCGACGACCCGGCGATCATGACCTGGGAACTGGCCAACGAACCCCGGCCCGGCGCCGATGCCCAGTCCGCCGACGTGCCGCTTTTTTCCCGATGGGTTGACGCGACGGCGCGGTTCATTCATGCGCAGGACCCCAATCATCTGGTCTGCACCGGCAGCGAAGGCATTCATGGTTGCCTGGAAAACGCCGGTCACTTTGTGCAATCGCACCAAAGCGCGGCCATTGATTATGTGACCGTCCACATGTGGCTCAAGAATTGGCGTTGGCTGGCCGACCCCTGCCTTGGGCCTGCCTACGAAAAGGCCGCGGACCGCGCCAGGGATCATGTCGAACAACACACCGTCCTGGCCGGCGACACGCTGCACAAGCCGCTCGTCCTGGAAGAATTCGGCCTGCCGCGCGACCATGAGAAATATGAACCCGGCGCCCCGACAACGGCCCGCGATGATTATTTCGCCCGCATGTTCAATCAAGTGGCCGAATCCTGCAAAGCCGGACGGGCCCTTCAAGGCGCAAACTTCTGGACTTGGGGCGGCGAAGGCCGCGCCGGCGGCGGCCTTCATTCCGCCGGCGCTTTGATGGGAGACCCGTTCTCCGAACCGCAGGGATTGAACTCCATTTTTGACACGGACAAAAGCACGCTGTCCGTCATTGCCGGGGCCAACACGAAACTGGCCGCCCTGGCCGGCTAGGCGGCCTCAACCACAAACTTGTTTAAGCCCAATGAACAAAATCTCCTTCCAGAACAAATTGAAACAACTCCAGCGGCAGCATGAACAACTGGTCAAGCGCCGCAACCGCCCCCAGAAAAGCGGAAACGGAATATTCGACCGCTATGAATTTCCCGTGCTCACCGCCGAACATGCCCCGCTGTTCTGGCGCTATGATTTCAACCACGCGGACAATCCGCATTTGCTGACCCGGCTGGGAATCAATTGCGCTTTCAATGTGGGCGCGATGGATTGGAACGGCCATGTTGTTTTGATGGCGCGGGTTGAAGGCTGGGACCGCAAGTCGTTTTTCGCCGTCGCCGAAAGCAGCAACGGCGTGGATGGGTTTTGTTTTTGGGATTATCCCGTCCGCATGCCCGAGTTGGAAGACAAGGAGACAAACCTTTACGATATGCGGCTGGTGCGGCACCAGGACGGATGGATTTACGGGCTGTTCTGCGCCGAGCGGCACGATGACTCCAAGCCGGGGGACCTTGCCGCCGCCGTCGCCCGATGCGGCATCGCCAGGACCAAAGACCTTGTGCAATGGGAACGGCTGCCCGATCTCAAAACCTCTTCATTGCATCAGCGCAATTGCGTTTTGCATCCCGAATTTGTCAACGGCAAATACGCCTTTTATACGCGCCCCATGACGGATTTTGCCGCGACGGGTTCGGGGGACGGCATCGGCTGGGGCGTGTGCGATGACATTGCCAATGCCGCCATCGGCGCGGAACGAATTATTGACCCCCGCTTCTACCATACCATCAAAGAAGGCAAGAACGGTCTCGGCCCCGCGCCGCTGAAAACCAAAAAAGGCTGGCTGCACCTGGCGCACGGCGTGCGCAACACCGCCGCCGGCATGAGATACGTCCTCTACCTGTTCCTGTGCGATCTGGGCGATCCGGCCAAGGTCATCAAGGCTCCCGGCGGATATTTCATGGCGCCGGAAGGCGGGGAGCGCGTTGGCGATGTGTCCAACGTGGTGTTCTCCAACGGCTGGGTGGCGCGCCCCAACGGTGACGTGTTCATCTACTACGGCTCCTCGGACACCCGCACCCATGTCGCCACCAGCACAGTGGATAAACTGCTCGATTACGTCCAGAACACCCCCGCGGACGGCATGCGGACCAAAATTTGCGTGGAACAACGATGCCGTTTGATCGAGAAAAACCTGCGGCTGATTTCCAAACAAAAATAACGATCCGACCCGAAAATGACGGGCTGGCTCCCGCCAATAAAATTTTCCTGATCAAGAAAGCTTGCGAGAAGGTGCTGAAACACTATTTAACCATTTCAAATCCGCTTCAATGGCGGCTTCAATATTCCAGAGTCATTGAACAGGCCGGAAAAGTGGAAGGAGTTTTAAGATTGGAATGAACTCGAATGCAAAAATTGAGTTCGGAGATTTTCAAACTCCGCAGACACTTGCCAGTGAAATTTGCACATTGTTGGTTCAACGCGGACTTATTCCAGATGTTGTTCTTGATCATACACCAATAAAACACCCACCCCGACGCTGACAGCCGCCAGCCAAATTGAAGCGAGGAGCAATGGCAAATATTTTTTCATCTGGAAGCATCCAGCATCTCGCGCACTTTGCGGGTCAGGATTGCCGGCGTGTAAGGTTTGGGCAGGAACTCGACTCCTGTCTCAAGCGCTCCGAGGTGCGCGATGGCGCCACCCATGTAACCCGACGTGAAGAGGATTTTGAGATCGGGATAAGTTGATTTCAGCCACTCCGTCATCACTTTGCCGCCCATGAGCGGCATGATGACATCGGTGATCACCAAACGAATCGGGGAACCTTTATGCTCACGCGCCACGTGCAACGCGTGCTGGCCGTTCGAGGCCCTGATTACTTCATAACCCTGGGCTTCCAATACGTCGCGAGCCAGATGCCGCACGTCTGGATCATCTTCCACCACCAGCAAGGTTTCCGTCCCGCGCGGCAACGGCCCGGTCTGGATCATACTTGCCGCGACATCAAGCGGCTGCTCGACTCGCGGAAAATAAATCTTGAAGGTCGTGCCTTTGCCAACCTCGCTGTAAACGCCGATGTGACCGCCGGATTGTTGGACAATGGTCACCGCCCACAAAAAGTTAAGTGCAGGCTCTAAGCAAATGCTCTTGGGGAAAGGTGCCGTAAGCCTGGAAGATTTTACAGGGTGTGACCTCTGCACTCCGGCGTTTTGCCCGGGTCACTTGATCGCGGCTGCCACGCCGAGAATCTGCTTGCCGATCGAATCCCTCAACTCTTTAGGCGCGACGTCCTTTTGTTCAAGGGTCTTCCATGCGGCAACGGTGCGCTCGGCTGTCTCGACGGCGATCCGCCACAGTGGACTTGCTGGAATCCGCGCCGTGTCCGCAAAGCGCCGCATCTGGTCGTGGGTGATTTCGGAGAGGCTGCGACTGCCGCCGAAGCTCAGTGCCAGTGTGTCGTTCGCAATGTACGGGAGCGTTGCGACAAAATCGTAGCCCGGCGAGAGCTGGGGCGTTCGCCGGTCTGGGTAGAGGAGCGACCAGTTTTTCAAGTGCATGTCGGCATTGCCAATCAGCACCGAGAAAACGAGACGGCGGACGAACTCCCAGACGGCGTCGTCACCCGCTTCGGCCCAGAGGACGGAGGCGATATTCGCATAACTGTGGAATTTGTACTTGTTGTCGGGAAACTGTCCGAAGACCTGCGCAAAATCTTCCATATGAACGGACTCCCCGCCCGGCAGGCGGTCGAAGCGCCGAACGGCGAGAGCCTTGCCCCCGGGCACAAGCGCCTCTTCCGGGAGTCCCTTGATGTCCAACATCGGGACGAGGCGGTTCTCAGGGACAGCAATGCCGACGCGGCGCGCCAGCTCGAGCATGGCGAATTCATTCTCGGGGACAGCCGGGAAACGGTGGGATGGCAGCTTGACGATCCATGATCCACCCATGCCACCCGCGGGAATGGTCAGTCCGCCAGAGGCTTCCATGACAGCAGAGAACTTCAACTGCACACCAGCCAAGGAAAAGCGCAGCACCCCTTCGCGGGGATGAGCGTTGTCCTCATGATCATCTTTTTCATGCTGGTGCAGTTCGACTTGCTGGCCCTCGCCGTCAAGCGGTGTGACAACGAGCGCGCCAGGAAGATCGGCGCCCAGGACAGCCAGCAGGAAGAATTCTCGCTCCGGATTCACTTCCGCGAGTTTCGCGAGGTATTCACGCAGGTTTCCCTCGGGCAGCAAGTTCGAGAAGAACGGCGGCACGCGGCGGGGTACTGCGCGCAGAGTTGTCACAAGCCCGCCGGTGCGGCCCTTGAAAGAGAGGCTCAAGATCGGACGCTGCGGATTGTCGATATAGTCCTGCTCGAAGGCAAAGAGCTGGCGGTCGCCCGCGAGGCGAGTGATGACGCCGATTTGGCGACCATGTAGCCGGACGGAAAGCGCATTAAGTTTTTTTGGGTCAAACTTCATCGTGCGGCTCCCCGGTTGTCTCCTCGCCAGGGTCGTCGGCATAGAGGGAGCGCTCTTCGCCCTCGCCGGATTGGTCTTTGAGATGATCGCGAATCAGGGACTGCACCACAGGGATGAGGGCGCGCGGGACCATGAGGAGATCGTGGTCGAGAATGCGGACCAGTTCCAGAATCGTGTCGTAGCGCGGCACGATCTTCCCGGACTCGATGCCGGAGACGTGCCTCTGGGTAAGACCGATGCGACTGACCAGGTCTCGCTGGGACCAGCCGCGCTTCTTGCGCGCCTCCTTCAAAGAGAGGCGCATCTCAACCGGGAGGCCATTCAAGCGAAGTGCTTTGATGTTTTGTTTTATATCATTATCCATGATTGATACCATATCGTATCTCTGGATGAATTGCAAGTGATACTTTAAATCACATCCAACTGGCCGTTTGATATAATTAAAGGTATCAAAAACTGGATAAAACTATCCGTACCAGCCCCCTAGTGGGGTACCCGCCCACCACGCCGCCCGCGTTATTAAAGCGGACATCCAGAGCAGTTCGCCCAGGATCGCCATTCCGCCTTATAACCCATTGCTACACAACACACCCGCTCATGAAAAAAGTTGAACAGGGCGGTTTTGTGCGAAAGTCGGGTTAGAATGGAACGGCCTTTCGGACTTCCTCCGGGGCCGGCGTGGCAGATCCGTTCGGTTCAGCGCCGTTTGGCTTGGATGCTGGCAGGACGAAGTGAACCGACTCGGCGATCAAAACGAGCCGGGAATGGTTCGCACCATCCTCTTCCCACGTTTCCGCTCGCAGGCGGCCGGTTGCCAGAACGGGGTCGCCCCGATGCTTTTGGGCCAGATGCTCTGCCGTGCGACCGAAGGCGGAACACGGAATGTATGCCGCCTCGTCCTTCCATTGGCCGGCTCTGCTTTGGTAATGGTGGTTTGCTGCAATTGCGAAGGACGTGATTCCCGCACTACAAAGATATCGCGCCTGACGGCACTGCTGGGAGCCTGTTGGATTTGGGACAGTGCTTATCTCTGCGTCGGGTTCAGCCTCCCCGCTGTGCCGCTTGTCGTGTGGCTTCACGTTCGGCGTGCTCAAAGGCGTCGGCGAATTGATCCAATTCCTGGTTCGTCATGCCAAGAGCCAAGCCTGTTTCACGCCATTGGGAGAGGGTGCGCTCAATCCGGCTCAGAATCTCGTTCGCCCGCACCCGTGAAATCCGAAAATAGGGCAGGACTGATAGGAGCGCCTCGACGGTGGCCTCGGGGCCGCTGTCCTCGGAAATCCAAGTCTTGAGCTCACGCACACGATCTGGGAAAGGGTTGAGGTCAAAGGCGGGAGCCAACCGCCATTGTCCGTGCCTCGCATGGAGAAATCCATGGTTGTGCAGATGATCATCCACGTTGGTGATCAAGACAAAATAAGCCATGCGTCGCCAAAGCTCCTCGATGTCGAGCTGGGCGTCAGCGCCGTGGATCCGCAGGGCATCGACAATCTCCGTGTAGAAATGTTCCTGCGAGTCGGCAGGGTCAGCCCCCAGAAGTGTTGCCGCTGACACATACGGAATTCGCCCGCCACCACCCGTCCGGTCAAAGCGCCGGATCAGCGCGACCGGCGCCCCGTCGCTGTCCACCAGCCGGGCTTCCGCCACCTGCAACCCGGATGCGCGGGCAAGCTGCATGGCCAGCACCTCGCCTTTGGTCACGGGACGTTCGTCCTTCACGCTGGGAAACTTGCCGACGGCCAATCGGCCGTCATCATCGACCACCGTGCATTTGGGACGCATGCCGCCTAATGACGTGCCGCGCCCGCGAAGATAGGCGAGATCGGCGGCTGTTTCGCTTCCGGTCTCGACAGCCCGCGTCGCGCTCAACAGTTGCTTCAGTTCGATGAGGGGAGGAGCCGTGCGGCGGCCAGCTTCTGCCGCACGGCAAAACACCCCCGCCTCGTTCTGAAAACGCAGCGCGCCGACACGGCTGGCATCGTCCACTGCGAGCAGGAAGTCGATTGCCTGGAACTGAACGGCCTCCTGTTCCTGACCCGTCCGACGGGCTGCCTGGCGGCGCCTGGCATGGTCGCGCAGGATGACCCGCCTGGCCCAACCGTCAGGCTCCGTGTCAGCAAATGCCCCATGAAAAACCGAACCGTCGTGGACTTTGCGATGAAATTGCGGGCCTGCCACGAGTGGAAGCGCCGGCTCAAGGGCAAATCGGTCCGCTGAACCCAGCCACGTCTCCGCATACGCAAAGGCCGAACGCTCACGGGAGCCAACGGCATCATAATGCAAGGTTCCCACCTCTCTGGCCTCATTGCCCACAAAGACCTTGATCGTTCGTTTCATAATGGCATGGGGGATTTCTTGACGCGCACCCGTTTGGGCAGACGTTCTTCGTCTAGCAGCAGCCCCTCTTCATCGCGACGAGCGTCCGTCAGATTGCCCAGAGCCTCGCCGAAACCCAAAACGAATAGTGCCATGGCATAGGCACCCATGCCCACAGCCGGATCGCCTTTCTCAATGCGTGCATACGTGCTTTTTGCCAGGCCAGTTCGCTCTGCCATCATCCCGACCGTGAGATGGCGCTTGCGGCGAGCCACCGCCAGATCGTGGCCGAATTTGGACAATGAACGGCGTATTCCCGTTGGTAGAACATCATGTATCGCTGATCGCATATAACAATCATATATCGGCTTTTATTCCTTGTAAAGTATTATATATAGGTTTTATTCCTAAATCCAAACTTCACAGACCTTGGCCTCTGACGTGGCGGATTTCCGTTGTGTGTGAGAACAAAGGCCGCCACCGCGAGTTTGCTGGCAAACCAAAAGGCATGAACAAGCAAACTCGGAAAACAAAACTTCTCGAGGACGGATTTATGACCGCTCCGGGCCAATCCATGCACCACAACCAAATTTTAGCTGTCCTTCGGCAACATGGTTTTGCCGCGGGACGCTTGATCGCATTTTCAAAAAGCGGCTACCGCAAATACTACCGCAGCCACTTTGTTGTGTTCAATGCGCAGATTTTCAGCCGCCGCGGTCGCGTGCTTAAAACGGCAGATCTGGACCTGACCTTGGACGCGGGGAAGCTCAATGCGGCAGCTCGCGTGGTGGGAGAGAACTTTTTCGTGCTCGAAGAGAATAGTCCGAATCCTTTTTGGCAACCGGATTCGACGCCGATTTCCCGGGTCCTGCGGGACGCGGTTCTGGTGGACCCGGATCCGTCGGGAGGACGAGGACCTATTCCTCCCGCTGGATGCGGGTCCGCTTCGGAGAAAACGCGTCCGACTGAATTGCAGCATAGGCCGTTGGCAAAATCAGCCGGCCTATTCTGTTGACTTGTGGGACAACCCGGAGTGGGAGAGCGGTCGCAACCTGTCAGGAGCAGTCGTTCAGGTGTTGGGCCGTCCGCCCAAGGGTCTTCGGCCGACGGTGAAAAATGAGGTTTTCACGGCTGAAATCTCCAAAACCCGGGGCCGACATGTGCGTCCTGTGTTTTATCACCGTGCTGGATTGCCGGAGTATGTTTGGTTTAGCCACCGCGCCGCAGTCCCGGCGATCTTGTATGACCATTAAGCGAGGCGACATCGGATTGCGAACCGCCCAGATGCCATCAAAGTTCGTAAAACGCGCGCCGTTCCGGGTTGTGCTCCCAGGCAACAATCCGCTGATGCTCTTCGTATTTGGTCGCCCTTTTCCCCTTGTATTTTACCGGCGGCCAGAGCTTCGCCGGGAGGACGGGACAGGGCAGCCAGTTCATGCCGACGCAAAAGTTCTGCACGCGGCGCAGGAACGTGTTGGTGCTGACGCCGCCGTCGCACAGAACGTTCAGCACCTGTTCGGCCCATGTTTCCAATAAAGCCACGTCAAGAAGAGGTTTCAGCACCCTCTCTTTGGAGAACCGAACCAAGTGAGCGCGATTCTCACTGTCTGCTGGCTTGCTGGCAATCAATCCTCCCAGGGCGTCTTCCCAGGTGCGGGTGGCCGCGTCGGGGTCGGAGCCTAAAATGTAGACCCGGGCTTTTTGGAGATTCAGCGTCGGCTCGCGGGCGGACTCGTTCTTGGCCACAAGAAGTTCGTTAGCCAGGACCTTGTTTTTGGTCTCCAGAGTGGCGCGCCTGCCGGTTTCGTTGTCGTGGAGGTAATACATGCCGCCACAACTCCGATACCGAATTAAACGGAATCGGTTCCTCATAACATTAACGATCGTAACCCGGTGAGGTTTGGAGGTGTGAGCCCGATAGAAACGGATACAGCCGGAAGGAGCCGGATACGTCCGGTTTGCGCTTTTGGTGTAGAATCCGGTAGGATTTGAAGTG
Organism: uncultured Verrucomicrobiae bacterium; assembly: GCA_963813995.1. Lineage (GTDB taxonomy): Bacteria > Verrucomicrobiota > Verrucomicrobiia > Limisphaerales > Palsa-1400 > DASRLE01. The sequence continues at coordinate 35,423 of CAWFAZ010000045.1, forward strand.
CAATCGAGGGAAAAATCCTCGGCAAACCGTTGAGAACAAAAGGCTTGTTAATTTGGAGGCGAGGGTCGGAATTGAACCGACGCATACAGCTTTTGCAGAGCCGTGCCTTACCACTTGGCTACCCCGCCTTCCAAAAAAAAGTACCCTTAATTCCGCCCCGCGCAAGTTCCGTTTTTGACCGCGCCGCTCCGGGTCCATCCCAGGCGTTCGCGGTTTTTCCACAGTTGATCCGGCTGGAATATTCCTTCGGGCGTAATGATGCCGGTGATTAATTCCGGGGGCGTTACGTCAAAGCCGGGGTTGAGCGCGCTGCTGGTTGGATTGGCTATGCGCACGTAAACGACCGGCGATTTGCCTTTTGCGCCCGGCATCGCGCCCCAGGCGCCCAGCACTTCATTCTCGCTGCGTTCCTCGATCGGAATTTCCAGGCCGGAGCGCAGATTCCAGTCAATCGTTGAAAGGGGAATGGCCACGTAAAAGGGGATGCCGTGGCGCCGCGCTAATACGGCCTTGGTGTAGGTGCCGATTTTATTGGCCACTTCTCCCGTCCGCCCAAGGGTGCGGTCGCTGCCGACAATGACCAAATCAATTTCGCCCCGTTGCATCAAATGGCCGGCGGCGTTGTCGGCAATGATTTGATGGGAGATTTTTTGTTGGGCCAGTTCCCAGGCGGTCAGGGTGGCGCCCTGGCAGCGGGGCCGGGTTTCATCGCAAAAGACGTGAAATTTTTTGCCGGCTTTTTGCGCGGCATAGAGGGGGGCGGTGGCTGTTCCGATGTCAACGAACGCCAGCCAGCCGGCGTTGCAGTGTGTGAGAATCCGGCTGTTGGGACGGATCAGTTTTGCCCCGTGCCGGCCAATGGCCTGGCAGTGCCGGACATCGTCGTTGGCAAATTCCCCGGCGGCGGCCAGGGCCAATGCCTGCTGTTCCCGGACTGTTGCTCCGGCCCGCATGGCGGCGCGCAGGGCATTCATGGCGTTGATGGGATCAACCGCCGTGGGCCGGGCGGCTTTGAGGGTTTGTTGGACGAATTCGATGTGGATGGAAAACTCATGGAGATCGTTTCCGCGAAAGGCGCGCGCGCCCTGGGCGAGTCCGTAGGCGGCCGTGGCGCCGATGGCCCCCGCGCCACGCACGATCATTTCCCGGATGGCCCGCGCCGTCGCGCGGAAATCGGGCATGGCCACGATCTTGAATTGATGCGGCAAGAGCCGTTGCTCGATGAGCAGGACCGAGTTTTTCCGGGTGTCGAAGGCAACGGTGCGATAGTGCCGGGTGCATCCTTTCACGGTGACATTCATAAAAAATGGCGAAAGTGTTTTGACGACATGGCGGCCTCCCCGCCCGGGAGGCGCCGGGGAATCAAATTGTCTTAGCGTGCTCTGACTTGAATTTGGCGCACTTTGGCCTGGATTTTTTTGTAGGCGGCATGATCGCGCAGGTTCTCAAGATCAGGGTCCTGGGCCATCCATTTGAAGTCGCGATAGCCGAGGTTAATGGCAACTTCCAGGGTTTCGATGGCCAGATCGAGTTGAGCCGTCAGCGAATAGCTGCAAGCCAGGTTGTAGTGAATCAGCGCATCGTCCGGGCGCAGCTTGCAAAGGCGTTCGTCAATCTTCAAGCCTTCCGCATAGCGGTCCCGGCGGGTGTAGTCATCGCCAAGAATCTGTAATGCCTGGACGTAATTCTCATCACGGCGCACCAGACCCTCCATGAACAGAATCTCCTGATCCATGTCCCGCAATTCCTGCCGCGTGGCTCTCTTGCGCGGAGCGTGCAATTTCTTAGCCATAGTAAACCGTGCCATTTAACCATCAGGCGTGTGGGGATGTCGATTCTTTTCTCCAGAATTCTGGTTGGAATCTGGCGCAAATCGGCTCTAAGCCCTTTCATTTTGCAACCCCGAACCCCGAAGGCTTTCGGGGTTGAATTTCTCAAGAGAAACGTGCCCCGAAAAAAACAGTGAAAATTTCGGCATTTTGCAAAGTCACAACATGTTGTCAGCCAATTGCTTATGAATTATGGCCACAGATGGACACAGATGGGCGCAGATTTCCAGGTTTGGGATTAAGATTAGGATTAGGATTACGATTGAGATCACAAGAAAGGCATGATTGATACATAGGTCGGGAAAACCCGCAACACCGCAACCCCGAAAGCTTTCGGGGTTGATACTCAATGACTTAGCCCGCAACACGAGGTTCCTCAACGTTTTCAGTGGAATAGATTCTCATTAAAAGCCTTATCTGGGGGTCGGCCTGGAGCGAAGCTCCCAGGCCGCAGGCCGCCGCCGTGCGGCGGCTCCAAGAGGAAGAAGCTCATATAGAAGGAGTTGCATACGGAACTCGCCCTGAGACATGGACCCCAAAGCGACTCGTACCGCGGATCGTGGTCGGTCTTGGCGGATTTCTATTCCACCGAAAACGTTGAGGAACCCAACACGAGGCGCAACAGAGCCGCAACATGTTGCGGCTTGTGTCCATAATCAGGCGACGGTGGATCACCACGCCCGTCACAATGCTTGATCTTGTTGCTCTGTCAAAATTCGTCGAACGGGCCGAGTCCGGTTACACCGTACAGTTTTTCGGCTTCCCAATTCACGGCGTTTTCGAGTACCGGCTAGACACGAGGCGGGCGTCTCCAAGAGGATTTGCTGTGCGGACGGGTGGAGGTAGGAAGGCGCTCGCTCGCGCAATTCGGTGCCAAGTTCACGGGTGCGGGCCACGAGCGCGTTGGGCGGCGGCTGGTTCGTAAACTCGGCACGTTTGGCTTCGATGCACAAATGCGCCAGTTCCTTCAAACGGGCGTGCTGATCCGGTTGGGGAATCACGACCGGCATCATCCGCATGTCGTTGATCTCGATGTCCTGATTGTGCTTGATGAATTTCTTCAGAAAGAAACTAAATACGTCCGAATTGGCTACAGCGACGAATGCTTCAGCGGAGAGGCTGCGGATAATTGGTGTTAGGCGTGAGCTGCTAGCGTCGAAAATGCAAGGCTCTTGATAACGGCTCTTTGCGGCAACGTGGTTCGCGTGGAGGGACCACGTCACTCCTGCTGTCAGGTAGAGTCCCGGATTGCGGATGACTGGCATGTTCGGCTCACGCCTGCCGCTGTTGTCGAACATCCAGTCGGCTACCCACTCAGTCCACTCCGTGAAAAGGGGCTCATTATCCGCCCACCGGCTTCCCTCTGGGTCGCCTTTGCGAAACGCGATGAATTGGCCGCGTCCGCTGAGGCCATTGTAAATCGTCGCTATGCGCGGACCATCGGCAGTATTGTCGTAATCCTCGCTGGATCGGAGGCCAATTGCTTCGCGTGGGATACGGTTCTCTTGGCGCCGGGCTTCGTTCTCGCGGGCGATCCAAATCTGAAGGTGTTGGCAAAGCTGGCAGAAGTCCGCGTCGTTAATCTCGGTGGCGCGTCGAAACCCCGTGTGCGTGTAGGAGCGGCTGCCGATTTGAAGCGGTTCATTCCAGAAGGCATCAAACTCGTGCCGTTGCTGCCAGCGGCCAAGCAATTCGGCTTTACGCTGGTCAAAGGCAAAGCGGTAATCTGCATCCGTCGCGATGAGGTTTTCCGGTGCGATCCTGAACAACGCCATGCGACCGATACGCAGTGTGCCGGGATCAAACTGTTCCCGAAGTTGGTGAACAGCGGTTTCCCACGCTGCACGGTTGACGGTGGGGCTTGCTGGGTCTCCTCCTGCGTCCATGATTGCCTGACGATAGAGTGGCGCAACCTGTGCGTCTGCCAACCATGCGGCGTTCCACTCGGCCGCTTTTTCCGCCAGCTCCTGCGCTTGGGGTGTCCCTTCGCGATAAGCAAGGAACCGCGCGTTGTTGGCGGTGCGCATTCCCTGCCCACCTTCGGCAATCAAGCCAACAAGCGTCACGTCACCCGGGCGCAAGGCCTGGTGGTGAGCTTTGATGGCTTCGAGATTCTTGGCAAACTCGCGGGAATCTTCGATGCGCTCCCACCATTCGGTGACCAAGTGCTTGATCTTCTCGTTGAAACGTTCGTAGAGGGCAAGCGTGCCGGAGCGCGGTTCAAAGAACGCCTCCTTGTGGGCCTCTCGATACAGCGACAATGGGATTTCATGCACCCGTAATTCGGACGTAGTTGCATGCCGGATGGCTGAACCATCGGCGAGGGTTGTCGGTGCTTCATTCCACGCCATCGCGTTTGCGCACGGGAGGAATTCGAGTTTTTTATCCGGTTTGGTTTTGGTGCCATCGTGATGCCTGAGGGGCCGGGCTTGGAGAAAGAGAACGCGGGCATCCTGAGCCGGAGTAGTCTTCCTGGCGACAAAAATAGCGGCGTCAACCGTGGCGTCGAACGGATCGCACTGCCCAAGCCAATCGAGAGACTGAGATTGAAGCAGTTGCCGCATCTTGAGTTTCGACGCCAGCGTGAAAAAAGTGTCGGAGACGATGAAACCGAAACCTCCACCCGAGCGCAAAAGCTGGAAGCCAAAATCGGTAAAATGAAGGTAAAGGTCTTCGAGGTAACCCGCTCGACGCTGCAATGTGTCACGCCAACCTTCGGTGGCGCTGGTGTGCGTCGAGATGTAGGGTGGATTCCCGAGGACGGCATCAAAGCCAGCGGCGGGCAATGCTTCGCCCTGCTCGCCGTAGAACACTTCGGGAAACTCCAAGTGCCAGTGGAAAGGCGTAAGTGCCCTCTTTTTCTCCTGCAATGCATCGGCACTGGATTGGAGGAATCGCCTTGCATCGCGTTTCGCCGCATTATCGAGTTGGTTTGGCGTAACCAGAAAACGGGCGGCTTGCATGTAGTTGAACTCGTCCATGGGGACGCCCGCGACCCCTGCCAGCCACAGGTCGGCCACGTTCAGGAAGGGTTGCAATTCTAGGCGAGCTTGACGCCACTGACGTTCCTTGCGCTTCACTACCTCCATCTCCGTACTCGGCTCACCCTCGATGGCCATCGTTTCACGTATAACGGTGGACAGGGTCGCGTGGAGATTGTCACCAGCCTCAAAGGTCTGCTCTTGACCTGGGGTGGCAAGGACGGGGGCGCGGCGAAGTTCATCAGGATCGACCGAGAGCAAGGCATTGCCATGCCTTAAATGGTGATCAAGAAAATTAAGCGGTTCCTCAACGGCGATGCAGGTCAGCCATAACGACAGCTTCGCCAACTCGACGGCCATCGGATTGATGTCCACGCCGTAAATGCAGGCTTCAACCACGCGGCGACGCCAATAGGATCTTTCGGCTTGTTCCTGCGAGACGCCCGCCGGGATTGGGATGAGATGACGCTGCTGAATGTCTTCGCGGCTTACACGGCGCGTGCCTTGGGAGACAACCTGCTCGGTCATCGGGCGAGTCGTCCAGTGGTGCATAATGCGATCCGCGAGCCATTCGGTGGCGCGAACAAGGAAATGCCCGCTTCCCATTGCTGGATCAACTAAGTTAATTCGGAGCACACCGTTTGCAAATGAGTTGTCGCGGCGGCACTCCCCGGACTCCGCAGCCAAAGCGCGTTGCACTTCGGCGGAAGCGTTGATGCCATCTAGGATAGGGGAGAGTGTTTCCCGGATTAGAAATTGCACGATCCAATCAGGTGTATAAAAAATGCCGTGGCGGTGATTTTCACCATTCTGGTTGCGGAGTTCCAAGCGGCCACTCTCGACGCGAACGAAGTGGGCACCGAGCAAGCCTTCATAGATGTCGCCCAACTGTCGAACCTCCAAGGTGCTGTAATCAATCGCCTCCTCTGTGCTTAACAGAGTCTGGCGCTGACCTGGACGTGTCGGGGGTTGGGCAAAAATTAATTGCCGGAGAACATTTGCGAGCGAGGCGTCACCAATGCGCCACGTTTCCAGCTTCGGATGGATATCGGGATTGAACAACCCACCATTGTAACGCGTGACACCCAAGGCTTCGTTCTGCCGTTGACTAGTGCCATTGATTAGATGGAACGTTCGCAGCAGTTCCTCGTAAAGCGTCGTAAATGCGTCGTCCGTGTATTGGGTCCGGTCGCGCAAACGGGTCACGAGGCGGGCGACGGAGAATTCGTTTAGGTAACGCCGGTTTGCGCCCACCCCGTACGACTTAACCGGGAGCAGGCCGCGACTTTCGGCGTAAAGAATGAACAATAACCGGTAAAGAAGCGTCAGCGCATTCGTATAAATCTCCGGATAATGCTGCTCTGCAAGATGGTTGTCTTGGTAGTCCGCAAAAGCGGTGCCTACATCTTCGAGGACGTTGAAGATGCGTCTCCGAAGATTTGTTTCGAGCGCGCTTTGAAACCGCAGAGACTGTTCGCGCACACCATCGAGAAAACAAGAGCCGTCCGCATTGCGCTCGAAAGCGGCCGCTCGAAATAAAGTGAAGAACGTGCGAAATTCAGCGAGCGAACAGAAATCGTCGTTTCGTACCAAGTGGAACGCGAAGAATGCGCCAACGGCGGAACGGTCGGTGTAAAGCCGCCACTCCACACCGTTGGTTAAAATCGCCCAATTGAAAAATCTTCGTCCATCCGCGTCTTTGGCGTGGTTCAAATAGTCCTGAACCTGTTGGCTGGGATACCAGCCAGGCGTCTCTTGATTGGAACGCCGGTCAAGCGGATGCTTGTAACTTTTTGCCTCCAGGACGGTCGCACTGAGGCGGAACAGCGTGTTGGCATCGGCCTCAGACGCGGCGGTAAAATCGGCATCTGAAGCGAATAAGCAATAATCGGGGCGCTTAAGCGTCGCAAACCCGCGCGGCATGGATTGCTGCGGAATACGACGCCAACGCAATTGATCTAAGATTGGCTCCAGCAAAGTTGAACAAGTGAATGCCTCTTCGTGGCGGCGGCCCAAAGCCGTGAGGTGTTGACGCCAATTATCCGCGATTTCGCGGTAAACCGGTTCAGCGTCAGATTCGGCGACGTATTCGTCTGCTATGGGAAGATGCCGGGACAGGTAGGCGAGCGAGAACACACCTTGTCGCGTATCCAACGCGCCTTCAAAGCCTTCGCCTTGGAATCCCAGGCCAAGTTGATCAGGGCTCGGCGGTCGTCGTCGTGGCAGCATTAGCCATGCCTCCAGAAAAAATGGTTTTCGGACATATGCAAAAGCACAGGGTGCTTCACGAACTCGGCATCCGAACTGCTTGCGAGCCTCTGTGAAAACGCCATCATGGCTTAAACAATTACTTCGGCTGTTTATCCGTAACAAGCATGAACCATCGCACTCCGCTGGATCGCTCCCAAAGGCTGCTCACAATGGCAGATTTGTATTTCCGATCATGATGATTTTGCCTCTGTGAAAATAGCCGGGCTAACCACCATCTCGAAGGAAAAGAAGATTTTGGCAGGACGAGGTGGCGCGGATTGAGACAATCGATTCACGGTTCGACGGAGTCTCACCCCACCTTGGAACTTGGCGCGGGGGTTGGGTTTGTGTGTAGTATGGAGCGATGAATTGTTTCGTTACGGGGGCTTCGGGGTTTATTGGCGCTAATCTGGCGCATGAGTTGGCGGCGCGCGGGCATCGGGTCAGGGCGCTGGTGCGGCCAGGGGCCGATTTGCGTGGGCTTGGCGGGGCTTCTTGCGAACACGTGCAAGGGGATGTCTCGGATCGCGGGTGGTTGGAGAAGGCCATGCTGGGCTGCGATTGGTGTTTTCATCTGGCGGCCAGTTACCATCTCTGGTTGCGGGATTACAAGCCGATGTACGCGGCCAATGTCGAGGGGACGAGGCATGTGATTGAAGCGGCGGCGGCGGCGGGGTGCCGGCGTATTGTTTATACCAGCACGGTGGGGTGTATCGCGCTGCCGCGCGAATGGGACGGGAGAATTATGCCGACGGACGAGGCTTCGCCGGTCAGCGGGGCGCAAATGAGCAACCATTACAAGCGGTCAAAATGGCAGGCGGAAGTTGTCGCCCGCGAACTGGCCAGCCAGGGGTTGCCGGTGGTCATTGTCAATCCGAGCGCGCCCATCGGGCCGCGGGATGTGAAGCCGACGCCGACCGGCCAGATCATTGTGGATTTTTTGAACCGGCGGATGCCGGCTTACCTGGACACGGGATTGAATTGGGTGCATGTGCGGGATGTGGCGGCGGGGGAGATTCTGGCGGCGGAGAAGGGACGGGTGGGGGAGCGTTATATTTTGGGCCACGCCGGGGGTAATTGGACGATGCGCGAAACGCTGGCTGTCCTGGAGGAGCTGAGCGGAGTGCCCGCGCCGAAGTTGCGGGTGCCTCATTTTGTGGCACTGACGGCGGCGTATGTCAACGAAGCGGTGTCGGCGATTTCAGGCAAACCGCCCAAAGCCCCTCTGGCGGGGGTGCGCATGGCAAAATACAAGATGTTTTTCAACCCGGCCAAGGCCATCAGCGAATTGGGCCTGCCCCAAACTCCGCCGCGCCAGGCCTTCGCGGATGCCATCGAATGGTTCAAGGAAAACGGCTATGTGCATTGATGAAAAATGACTAATGACGAAAAAAGGGACGGAAGGGACCAAAGGGACGGAAGGGACCAAAGGGACATGATTAGGAGCTGGAAAAGCACCCAAATGCGCCATGCCCGGAAGCTTTCGGGGAGATCAAAGCACGCTCGCGCGCAGCGTGCTCACTTTATTGGCGGATTATGTCAGGTTTCCAGTTCTCCGGCCCAGTCGCCCAGGCGCAGGAGTTCACGGATTTTGCGTCGTTCGTAGCGATTCTTTTTGGCCTTGGCGGGCCTGTTTTCCGTCTGACGGAAGGGATGTTTAGTGCTTCGTAATGTATCCTGAATCAAGTTCCACGTTTTTGTCATACTCAATTCTTTCATTCCTTCGCGGCACAACCGCCAGGCGCGGCCGGTTGCGCCGTCACTGGCATGACCTCCAAAACGGCGGCGTTCTCCCGGCGCCGTCCCGGTCATGCATACTATAAGACGAACTGTCCTGACTGCCAATACTTATCGTTCACCGAAACTTGCAATGTCAAATTAAATCTGCGGAAAGTTTTTTGGACTTCGCTGAACTGCTGCCGCAAGATGCCGGCGACAATCAGTTTTCCGCCTGGATTCAACCGGGCACAGATTTTCGACGCTGCGTTTAGCAGCAAATCGCGGGCCAGATTGGCGCAAATAATGTCGTAACGCCGGGGATTTTTGTTTTTGCTGTTCTTGAGCGTGGTTAGATCTTGCCGCCGTGGCCAAAAGCGATGCCGGACATGGTTTTTTTTGACGTTCTGGCGGCTGACGCGGATGGCGGCCGGGTCGTGGTCAAACGCTTCGATGAAGGAGTAGCCGAGCTTGGCGGCGGCGATGGCCAGGATGCCCGAGCCGGTTCCGATGTCCAAAAAGGACTGTCTTTGCCCGGGCTGGCGGCAGCGGGCGAGTTGTTGCAGGCAAAAGAAGGTGGTGGGGTGATGCCCGGTGCCGAAGCTCAGGCCCGGGTCCAGAATCACCACCCGTTGGCCCTGGCGCGGACGGCGGCGGCTCCAGGCGGGCTTGATGAGGAGAAAGCGGCCAATTTCGACCGGTTTGAAATGCCGTTTCCAGGATTCGGCCCAGTTCTGGCGCGGCAATGGTTTGACTGTGATTTTTCCCGTTCCAAAATCCAGCCCGCAATCCTTGATCTGCCGCAAAACGCCGCGCAGATGGGCGCGGACGGCTTGAACCGGCCGGGGCAGGCGTTGCGGGTAGATGGTGACGGTCCTCGCGCCCGTCGCCTCGTCGCAATAAACCGCGGCCGGCTTTTGGAAATCCCGCTCCAAAAGACAGGCGACGGCCTCTTCAGCCTGGGCCGTGGTGGAAATCGAGACCTGCCACACAGGGCAATGAAGGGTGACGAACGATCCAGCCTCAAGCCAGCCTGGCCAGGGTTTTTTTCACGGCGTCGAAGTCAGGCAAATCTTTTGGGCTGGGGGTTTGTTCGGCGTATTGCACGACGCCTTGCTTGTCAATGACGAAGGCGGCGCGGGCCGCCGTGGCGCCGATGCCGGCCAGGTTGGGAAAGACAACGTCGTAGTCGTTGATGACTTTCTTGTCCAAATCGCTGGCCAAAGTGATGGTGATTTTCTCCTGTTTGGCCCAGGCTTCCTGGGCGAAGGGGGTGTCAATGCTCAGTCCGATGACGGCGGCGTTGAGGGTGGAATACTGGCCGAGGCCGGCGGAGATATCGCACAACTCCTTTGTGCAGACGCCGGTGAAGGCCGCCGGAAAAAAGAGCAACACAGTGTTTTTTTTGCCGAAATTATCGCTCAGTGTGACGTCCACGAGGCCGGCGGCGTTTTTGGATTTAAGCGTGAAGTCCGGGGCTTTTGAACCAACTTTAACAGGCATAAATTTAGTATGTTTGAATTTGCGGTTTCCAGTTAATTTGCCATGCATGTTATAGAGGGCAAAGGCGGGTTTGTCAAACGTCTAAAGCCGAACCTCAATTATGACGATATATCAGGAAATATGAGGTCCGTCTGATGAACTGGATGAAACCGTGGTTGCGGAGAATCGCGCCCGTCTGCGCCTTGCTCCTGTCGGCTGGATCTTTGCCCGCCCTGAATCCGGCAAAGACCGTGTATCAATACAATTGCCAGAACTGGACCCGCCAAAACGGCCTGCCCGCTGACGTCATCATAGGCGTCATCCAGACAAAAGACGGGTACATCTGGCTCGGCACCCAAAAGGGATTGGTCCGCTTTGATGGGATTGACTACAAGCTGTTTAACGTTCCCCTGCCCCAAGGGCAAAGCCAGGAAATCAGGAGTATGAGCAGGGCCAAGGACGGCGGCCTGTGGTTGTCCATCAATCGCGGCAGGTTTGGCTTGTACGACGGCCAAGAATTCTCCCGGATCGAGGACGAAAGATGGGCGGGGACAAGCACGGAATCCATGACGATTTTGGAAGCGTCGGATGGGGCCGTCTGGACCGGTTCGGATCAAGGGTTGGGCCGATGGGTCAAGGGAAGGCCCCGGGAAACTTTCTTTGATACCAACTATCTAAACCATGTCGTGACGTTCTCTGAAGGCCCCCGGGGCCGCGTTTGGATGGGAACGATTGAGCGGGGATTGTTTTATTGGCGGGGCGGCAAGATGGCCGTCTTTCCGGATAAGTCGCTCAAGAAGGAAAACATTTTCGCGGTGGCGGAGGATTCAGACGGCCAGATTTGGGTCGGCACCGGGACCGGCTTGCGTTGCTATGATGCCAAGTTCCAACCGAAACAGATTCCCGCCTTCTTCAACGAAGTCAGGACCATCCTGGTGGATCGTCACGGCGTGGTTTGGGTCGGCACCTTCGAAGTCGGGTTGGCGCGCTACCAGAACGGGGAGTTCACCTGGCTGCGAAAAACGGATGGCTTGATGAGCGACGCCATCACAAGCCTTTATGAAGACAACGAAGGCAGCCTCTGGGTCGGCACGCAGAACGGATTGAGCCAGATCACGGACGTGAAATTCCCGATTTACTCAGTCCGTGAAGGTCTCCCGGCAGGTTCGGTCGTCTCGGTGTCCGCCGCGCGGAAGGGAGGGATTTGGATTACGACCGACCATGGTTTAGCCTACTTGGACGGCCAGAAGGTGATGAATTTCACCAATAATGCGTCGATGCCCCAGGGTTGGATGAAACGCGCGTTTGAGGCCAGCAACGGGGATTTGTACCTGACGGACGACGCCAAACAACTGTTGGTGGTTTCCGGTGGAAAGGTTGTGATGACTTACACCAACTGGAACTGGCCCACCGCGATGGCGGAAGATGCCCAAGGCCTCCTCTTGGCCATAGCCGACAGATTATATCGCATCCGGAACGGCCAGCTAATCCCTTACGCTTATGCGAGCGGCAATGAGCCTCCTTATTATTGGATCTTCAACCTCTGCGTGGGCCGCGATGGGGCCATTTGGGTGGCCAGCAATAACGGCATATTCCGCCTTAAAAACGGGATTGTCCGGCAGTGGTCCACCACTGAGGGCCTCTCCGAGAATAGTGTCTCCTTCGTTTTCGAAGATGTGGATGGGGCGGTTTGGGCGGGATCGGCCGGCGGCATCGTGCGCATTAAGGACAACCAGTTGAAGAACATCACCCCCGAGCACGGCCTGGCCGACAACAACATTTATGAGATCGTCCCCGATAACCAGGGCGATTTCTGGATGGACTCCGGCGCCGGCATTTTGCGGGCCAGCCGCCAGAGCCTGAATGATTTTGCGGACGGGAAAACGGACCACATCGTGTGCGCGGTCTTCGACGGGTTGGAATCGATCAAAGTCACCGGTCATACCAAACGGGAGGCCGTGGCCTGCAAGACAGCGGACGGCCGGATTTGGTTCCCGAATCCCCAAGGGGTGGTGATGATTGACCCGGCGCACCTTCCTGTCAACAGCGTCGTTCCTCCAGTGTGTATCCAACAAATCCGCATCGACGGAATCGAAGTGCGGGACCGGAAGGTTCCCGCGCTCCCCGTGGGCGGAGGGCGGATGGAGTTCCATTTCACGGCTTTGAGCTATATCGCGCCGCAGAAGGCGAAACTGCGCTATCAGTTGGAAGGCTTCGATAAAGACTGGATTGACGCCGAAGGGCGGCGCTCGGTGCTCTACAATAATTTGAAACCCGGCAAATACTCCTTCCGGGTGCAAGGTTGCAATGCGGACGGCGTGTGGAACACCGCCGGTGATGCGTTTGCCGTCGAACTGCCGCCGGCCTTCTATCAAACCACCTGGTTCCTGGTCCTCTGCGTCCTGTTGGGGCTGGCCGGTCTGGGCCTGGTTTATCGCTGGCTGCTCTACCGGGCCGAAAGCAAGGAGCGCAGACTCAAGGAAGCCAATGATCTGCTGGAATTGAAAGTTCGCGAACGAACGGCCGAACTGGCGGAAGCGAACACGGCGCTGGGCAAGGAAATTCAGGCCAGCATGCGTGCCGATGAAGCGTTGCGGGCGGAACAAAGACTCCTGCGCACCATGATCAATGCCCTGCCCATGTCCATCGGCTGCATCGACAAGGCGGGCCGGTTCGTGTTCGCCAACAACCTGGCCAGCACGTTGTTCGGCAAACCCCTTTCGGAAATCGAGGGCCGGCTTTTCAGCGAAGTCATGTCCGCCGAAATGTATGAGAAGCAAAAGCGGCTCATTGATGAATGTCTCACCGGCAAAGTGGTGCCGTTTGTTCATGAATACATCCTGGCCAACGGCGGCCTGGTGATCGGCCAGGGCGCCTTTGCGCCGGTCGCCGGTCAGGATGGCACCTTCATCGGCGCCGTCTATGGAGTGGTGGACATCACGGCGCGCAAACAACTGGAATTGAAAATGGAACAGACGCACCAACAACTGATGGCGGTCTCCCGCCAGGCGGGCATGGCGGAGGTGGCCACCGGTGTGCTGCACAACGTCGGCAACGTGCTCAACAGCGTCAACGTTTCCGCCAATCTCGTCGTGGACTCGGTCCGGACTTCACGGGCCTCCAGCCTCGCCAAGGTGGTGGAATTGCTGGATAAACATCAAACCGACCTGGCCGAATTTCTCACCCGGGACGAGAAAGGCAAACAACTCCATGGCTTCCTGGCCGGACTCAACAACCATTTGGCGGCCGAACGGGCGGCTTTGCTCGAAGAACTGCGCTCGCTGACCGCGAACATCGAGCACATCAAGGAAATCGTGGCCATGCAACAGGCCAACGCGCACAGGTTTGGCGTCGTGGAAACGGCGCAGGCAGCCGAGTTGATGGAAAACGCCCTCAAGATGAATGAGGCAGCCTATAATCGTCACAACGTCGGAATCATCCGTGAATTCGAAGAAGTGCCGCCCATCCTCGTGGACAAGCACAAGGTCCTCCAAATCCTCATTAACCTCCTTCAAAACGCCAAGCGCGCCTGCAGCCAGAGCGCGAAGCAAGAGCGCCGGGTCACCGTCCGCATCCGGCGCAATGGCGAGCGCGCCATTCGCATGGAAGTGGCCGACAATGGCGTCGGAATCCCCCCGGAGAACTTGACCCGGATTTTCGCGCACGGATTCACCACGCAAACGGACGGTCACGGTTTCGGGCTGCACAACGGCGCCCTGAACGCCAGGCAACTGGGCGGGACGCTCACGGCGCACAGCGAAGGTTCCGGCAAAGGCGCCACGTTCATTCTCGAACTGCCGCTCGAGAATACCACCTCACGCACAGCCACCGCGCGCCGCGCTCCCGGCAACGGCGAGTCAAGCATGGCGCCCCTGTCCGTTTCACCCACAGGTATTCCGCCCATCACATTGCCTCCCAAACGTGGGGCGCTGGAAAAAATGCCGCAGGGCAGCGGACTCAATTGATCCCGAAAACCGAAGCCGGCCAAATCAGGCTTTGCTTCGGGCTAAAACAGCCGATCCAACGAGGATTTCCGCCGGACTTCCGACCAATAACTCTCAGCGCCGGCCGGGCGGCGCAGGCGCAACAGGTCTTTGCCCAACATCCGCATGGCCAGCCCCAGCGGCGTGACGACGATGAAAAAAAGGAGCGCCAGGACGACGCCACCCGCCATCTGGCTGAGGCCAAATCCCGCCTTTGCGGAAAAGCGATAATACCCCCGAAACCATCGTGGCCGCAGCGCCGCGGCCGCGGCCAGCGCGGCCAGCAAACACAAAGCCACCGCCCATGCCGCCACGGGCAGGACGCGCCGCCAGCGCAGCAGGCTGCTTAAAAGCGCCAGACCCAGCGCGCTCATCCACGCCGCCTTGCGCCATTCCTTTGGCTCCTCTTTAAGTTTCAGCTTCATGTTCAGTCCGTTTGCGGCGCCACGCGCCGGTCGGCCGGGCGCGCCGGCTGTTCGGTGCGGTCCAGCAAAAAATTTCCCAGCATCAGGTAATCCATTTCCGTGTGGACGAAACACCGGTAGGCGTCCTCCGGCGTGCAGACGATCGGCTCCCCCCGCACGTTGAAGGAAGTATTGACCAAAACTCCGCATTGCGTGGCGCGTTCAAAGCGCAACAGCAGTTCGTAGAGCAGGGGATTGTCCTGGCGCGCCACCGTCTGGATTCGCGCCGAGTAGTCCACATGCGTCACCGCCGGCAGCGTTGATCGCGCCTGCTTGAGCAATTCCAATCCCTTCATGCCCGCCGGCGCGGGCAGGCGCAACTCCGGCAGAACCGGCGCCACGAGCAGCATGTAGGGGGATTCTTCAGTCAAATCAAAGTATTCCGCGACCCGTTCGCGGCGCACGATGGGCGCGAAAGGGCGGAAGGATTCGCGAAACTTCACCTTCAGGTTCATGACGGATTGCATCCGCGGGGAGCGGGCGTCGCCCAGAATCGAGCGGTTGCCCAGGGCGCGCGGTCCGAACTCCATCCGCCCCTGGAACCAGCCGATCACTTTCCCGGCTCGCAGCAGATCCACGGTGGAATCGAGCAAGCCGGTCGTGCTGAGCCGTTGGAACCTAGCCCCGTGGCTGCGCAGCGTTGCTTCGATTTCGGCATCCGAGTATTCGGGTCCCAGGAGCGATCCCTGCATCGCGTCCGCCCTGGCAGGAACGGGGCCGGATTCGTTTTGTTGCGCGTGCCAGGCGGCGAACGCGGCCCCCAGCGCGCCCCCGGCGTCGCTGGCGGCCGGCTGGATCCAGAGGCGGTCAAAAATACGATCGCGCAGGAGACGCCCGTTGGCCACGCAATTGAGCGCCACGCCGCCCGCCAGGCAGAGGTTCTTTTCGCCGGTCAATTCCCGCGCGTGGCGGGCCAGGCGCAGCACCACTTCCTCCGTCACGGCCTGAATCGAGCGCGCGACGTCCATGTGGCGCTGTTCGATGGCTTCCTCCGGGCGGCGGGGCGGCCCGCCGAACAGCCGGTGAAAGCGGTCATTGGTCATGGTCGTGCCGCGCAGAAAATTGAAGTAGTCCATATTCATCCAGAAGGAACCGTCGGCTTTCAAGTCCAACAATTCCCGCAGGATCGCCTCCGTGTGGATCGGTTCGCCGTAGGGGGCCAGGCCCATGAGCTTGTATTCGCCGGAATTGATGCGAAAACCGCAGTAATCCGTGAACGCCGAGTAAAGCATGCCGAGCGAATGCGGAAAGCGCAGTTCCTTCAGCAGTTCAATGGTGTCTCCGCGTCCGCGGCCAATCGTTGTCGTCGCCCATTCTCCCACGGCGTCGATGGTCAAAATGGCCGCCTGGGTGAAGGGCGACGGATAAAACGCGCTGGCGGCATGGGCCTGGTGATGCGCCGTGAACAGGATGGGACACTGCCCGCGCAGGCCCGGCAACTCCTCGCGGATGGTTTTGCGCAGGTCCAATTTCCCTCCCAGCCAGTTGGAAACAACTTCCGGGAAAGTCCGCCATCCGCCCGGCGCCACCGCCAGATACGTTTCCAGCAGGCGGGTAAATTTCAACACCGGCTTGTCGTAAAAAACGACGCAGTCCAGTTCCGCTGCGTTCAGCCCGCCGTAACGCAGGCAAAACTCGATGGCCTGCCGCGGGAAATCCGGGTCGTTTTTGATTCGCGTAAACCGTTCTTCCTGCGCGGCGGCGATGATCCGCCCGTCGCGCAGCAACGCGGCGGCGGCGTCGTGGTAAAAGGCGGAAATTCCCAGGACATGGCGCGGCGGCGGCATCGTTTACATGAACGGATAGAGGGCCCAGGCGATCCCCGAACTGGCTGTAAAGATGAGAATCGCGCCCAGCACCAGCAACAGGACAATCAGCGGGATCAGCCACCACTTCTTCTCCTGCCTGCAAAACCCAAGGAATTCTTTGAACAAGGGCCACATGCTTGCGCCTGTTCTACAGGTTGGGGCTTAAAGTTGCAACAGGAATGTCATTTGGCGGCGGCAGCCAGATAGGCTTGGGCCGGTTTGTTGGCCGGGTCCAGGCGCAAGGTTTCGGCGAATTGCTGCCGCGCGCCATCCGGGTCGTTGAGTTTGAGCAGGGCGACGCCCAGGTTCAGGTGGCCCATGGCAAATTGCGGCCGCAGGCGGACGACTTGTTGGAATGCCGCTTTCGCCTCCGCAAACCGCCCCTGGACATCCAATACCCGGCCCAGCGCGTAATGTGCCTGCCAATTCTCTTCGTTTTGTTCGAGCGCGCGCCGGAGGTATTGCACCGACTCGTCCAGTCGCTTCAATTGCGCCAACGCTTCCCCCATATAGAGACACGTTTGTGGATCGTCGGGCTGTAATTCATCCGAACGGCGGTATTTCTTTAAGGCTTCCTCCCACTTTCCTTCGAAGGCGTCGAGGTTGCCCAACTCAAACCAAGCCTCGGCGTAGCGCGGATGAAGATTCACCGCCTGGCGAAAGGATTCCCGCGCGGAGGATAACTCCCCTTGCTTCTCCAACATCCGGCCTTCGGTCAGGAACGCGAACGGGTTGCGCGGCATCAACTCCCGCGCTTGCTTCCATTCCAGCGCGGCTTGCTTGAAGTCCTCGGTCAGTGCGAGGAATACCCCGTAGTTCTCGTGCAGCATATAATCGCGCGGGGCGCGGGCGATGGCATCGGTGTAGAGAGCGCGCGCGTTGGTTGCCGCCGTTGCGTCCCTCTGCCGCAAGATGCGGTTGATCCGGGCCGTCAATTCGGACACGCGCCACTGGTTGTTGAACTGGCTGTTGAACGGCGGGCCCTCCAGGCGCTGCCGCACCTCGTTCAGCACGTCCGCCCGGTTCCAGTCCGTCAAGCCCAGGCGCGCCTCGCAGACTTCCTGGGAGGCCCAGCCGCCCTGTGCCTTGGTCTTGACATTTTCGGGCAGGAGCCGTTCGGCCCGGGCCGCCCACAAAAGGGCCAGCCGGTAATTGCCGTCGAAGTTGAAATGGACCTGCTCGTAAAAGGTTTCCTGTCCGGGAATGGTCCCGGCTTCGGGCAGGGAGGCCGCGGCGTCGCATAAAACGAGGTCCGGTCCGCCCAGTTGCCGGCCCGTTTCCCGGATGATGCCGTTGATGCGCGAATTGGCGCGGAAGGGAAGGACGTCACAGTCGCACGCCTTCTGGAAATGGCCGGCGGCGGCGGCGGCATCGTTCAGCCGCAAGAGGCATTCCCCTTCGCGGAATTGGGCTTCGGCCATTTGCGGGTCCAGCGCCACGGCCTCTCCAAAATCAGCCGCCGCCAGCTTCCAGTCGTTGCTCATCTCCGCCCCGCGTCCCTCCGCGCACCAGCGGTCGAATTTCTCCCGGTCGGGCGGCGCGAGACGGCTGGAATTGAGCGAGGCAAAAGGGGGGCAGTCCTTGAGATTCACCGCCACCGTGCTGAGGATGATGGCGGCGCCGGCATTGCGGCCCGCCCGCAGGATGTCTTGCAGGTTTCTCTGAAAATTTTTATAGACGACCTCCTTGCGCGGGTCATTCGGAGGCAGTTGATTGCCGGGAAACATTTGCAGCCCGCTCCAAACGCCCGGCCCGGCCGCATTGCCTTTCAGTTTCCGTGCGAGGTTCATGAGCAGTTGGCCGACGCGCGTTTTCTGGAGAGCCAGCCCCAAACGCACCACCGGCCAGGGCGGGGCTTTGGCGCCGAAAATCGTGGCCGCGCCAAACGGCCCGATCATTTCATTGTTTCCCATGTAAATGATCCAGAGGTCGCCCTGGTAATCGGCGCATTCGCGGGCGATGGGCACGATGACATGGGAACTGATCGCAACCATGCCAAGGTTGACCACCTCGAAATTGACGCCCGGATACCTTTCCCGCAACAAGGCCCCCAGATACCGGCCAGCCGCGAAGGGCGGCTCCGGATCACCTTGCGCGGCCGATTCGCCAAAAATAAAAATGCGGTACGTGTCCGCAGGCTTCACCGGTTCCATTTTCAGCGGAAGGTTCCATTGGCACATTTCCGGCGAAAAGAAGCGCAGGCTGAAGTTCGCATTGTTGATCAGGTAATCCCGGTCTTCCAGCCGGACCTTCTCGAACAGGCTGGTCGAGTAACCGTAGTCCGCCAGGCGCAAGGCGGTCTCCAACACGGCGAGCACCAGCAACGGGATGATCACAACGGCGGCGATGCGGAACAGCCATTTGCGGTTTGGCGCCGGTGGCGGGGTTGCGGCCCGCCGTGCTTTAGGGCGTGATTTCACAAGGCGCCAACCATGTAACACGAACCCGAACCGGGGGCAATCATATATGAATCCCAAAGAAGAGAATTCCCGACCTTGTTCTTTCCTTTGCCAGGGCTTTGGGAAAGAATGGGCGAAAGTGCAAACATTCTTCGAGGCCAGATTCGAGGATGCGGACTTGCTGGCGATCACCATATGAGCCGCCAACAATCTCCGCAAAAAGCCCCCATCGGCGCGGGCCGCCGGGAGCAAGGCTGGGGGGCGTCGGCGGTATGCCTTGTGCTGGCTGCAATCACCTTTGCTGTTTTCGGCCAGACGCTGCACCACGAGTTCATTGACTACGACGACAAGACTTATGTGTATGACAATCCGATGGTCGCCCGGGGTCTGACGCTCAAGGGGCTGGTTTGGGCGTTCACCCATGTCCATTCCTTCAACTGGCACCCATTGACCTGGCTTTCCCACATGCTGGACTGCCAGTTATACGGACTGCATCCCGGGGGACATCATCTCACCAACGTCGTCCTCCACACCGCGACGGTGATCGCGCTCTTTCTGGTGCTGCGGCAGATGACCGGCGCTCTTTGGCGCAGTGCGTTTGTCGCGGCTCTCTTTGCCATCCATCCGTTGCGGGTGGAATCGGTGGCGTGGGTGGCCGAGCGCAAGGACGTGCTCAGCGGGCTGTTCTTCATGCTGACCATCGGCGCGTACATCCGTTATGCGCGCCGTCCGTGGTCGTGGGGACGTTACGGGCTTGTCGTGCTTCTGTTTGCCATGGGCCTGATGTGCAAGCCCATGCTGGTCACGCTGCCTGTGGTGTTGTTGCTGCTGGATTATTGGCCGTTGCAACGAGTGGAACCCCGAAAGCTTTCGGGGTTGGTGCTGGAAAAGCTGCCCTTGCTGGCGCTCTCCGCGGCCTCCTGCGTCGTGACGCTTTTTGCGCAAACCGGCGCCATACAATCGACCGCATCCTTTTCAGTTCCGCTGCGCCTTGGCAATGCATTGGCGGCCTGCATGGTTTATCTTGGCCGGATGGTCTGGCCGGCGGGACTGGCTGTGTTTTATCCCTTTCCGCACATCGGCCTGCCGGCATGGGAACTGGCGCTGGCCGGGATGCTGCTGGCCGGCCTTTCCGCGGTCGCCGTCTGGCAGCGGCGCAAGCAACCCTGGATATTAATGGGATGGCTCTGGTATTTGGTGATGCTGCTGCCGGTGGCGGGAGTCATCCAGGTCGGTGATCAGGCCCATGCCGATCGCTACACCTACCTGCCGCAAATTGGGATATATGTTGCGGTGACGTGGCTGGTTGCGGAATGGCGAATGAGCCGTGCGGCCCTTGGGGGACTCATGGCCGGGGTGGTCGGAGTGCTGACGGTCTGCGCTTGGAAACAAACTGCGTATTGGCAGAACAGCGAAACCTTGTGGACCCACACAACGACCTGCACCAGAGGCAACTATGCCGCCCACGTCAGCCTCGGCAATGTTCTTCTGCAAAAGGGAAGGGTGGACGAAGCGATCAACCAATACCAAAAAGCCCTGCAAATCCGCTCCAACTATGCGGATGCCCGCCTCAACCTCGGCAACGCTCTTCACCAGGAGGGCAGAGTGGACGAAGCGATCAACCAATACCAACAGGCGCTGCAACTCAAGCCGGACGACGCAGGAGCACACAACAACCTCGGCAACGTTCTTCTGGAGCAGGGAAGGGCGGACGAAGCGATCAACCAATACCAACAGGCGCTGCAAATCGATCCCGCCATCGCGGAGGCCCACAACAACCTTGGAACCGCTCTGTACGGCAAGGGCAGGGTGGACGAAGCGATTGTCCATTACCAGGAGGCGCTGCAAATCAACCTCCGCTATGCGGAAGCGCACTACAACCTCGGCAACGCGCTTGACCGAAAGGGAACAACGGACGAGGCGATCACCCATTACCGGGGGGCGCTGGAAATCCAGCCGGACTACGCAGAAGCCCGCAACAAGCTTGGCAACGTTCTGCTGGAGCAGGGAAGGGCGGACGAAGCGATCACCGAGTGTCAAAAGGCCGTGCAAATCAAGCCACTCTTCGCGGAAGCGCACTACAACCTCGCCCGCGCTTTTGTGAGAAGGGGAAGGGTGGACGAAGCGATTTCGCAATACCAAATGGCATTGCAAATTGATCCGGCAAACATGGAAGCCCAAAATAATCTGGCCTGGCTCCTGGCCACTGGTCCGCAGGCATCGTTGCGCAACGGTGACAAGGCCGTGGAACTGGCTCGACAGGCCAGTGCAGCGACCGGCGGAAACAATCCGGTCATGCTTCGCACGCTCGCCGCCGCTTTCGCCGAGGCCGGGCGGTTTTCCGAAGCGGTGGAAACGGCGCAACGCGCCTTGGGCCTGGCAGGGGGGCAATCCAACGCCAAGCTGGCCGGGAAACTTCAATTTGAGTTGAAACTCTACCAGGCAGGCAACCCTTTTCATATCCCTGAAGCAACACGCCAGCCGTAGTGGAGCTGAACACCGGCAGAAACATGGCCGCCATCATGCAATGACGACCAACAACCCAACCAATGGGGGACCCCGCCAGAAAGAAAAGGCGGGCGCCGGATGAACCAGCGCCCGCCGTGTTAAGATGTTACATTAAGACGTTACAACATCATGGATTCAACTGAACCGGGGAACTGTTGAACGTGGGCACGGTGAATTGTCCCTGCAGCGTGTAGTCCACCACCTGGACCATGAAGGTGGTTGGAGGAACCGGAGAAGGCGGATAGGCATACCCCCACTCGAAGTAGTTAGCCGCCACGCTGTCAAACGTCGCTATCCCACCCACCATGTTCTCACCCTGGTTGGGAGTCAGACCTCCTGTAAAGATGAAGTCGTTGGTGGTCTGATCAAAACCCACCCCGCAACTGGGGGTCGAGTACATCGAGATGCCGTCAGTGATGGGAACCAGGTAATTACTAGCGTCAACCGCATAGACATAGACATTACCAACCGGCTCAACAGTGGTTTTCGATTCCATGATATTAGTGACGCTGGTGCTTCCATACTGCGGCGACCAGGTGTCGCCATTATTGGCGAGCGGAGTGGGCGTTCCTGTCACCCCCACGCCATCCGTAAAGGTCTGGCCCGGAAACGCGACGAGGAGGGATCCCAACTGGGCATTGGTTGTTGCAAAAACACGTTTCACGGCCTGGAAGTATTGGGCACCGGTGGGGCTTTGCAGGTCACTGGGGCCAACCAACTGCAGAACATCTCCACTCATTGATATCGGAGCGTAAGTTGACACAGGCAGCCAGTGTGCAGGGTCCAGGCTCGGGGAGTCGAGCAAACTGTAGCCGGTGGACGGAAGCGACCAATCGACCCAGAAGAGCGCGCTTGAGGGCACCAGCACATTACCGGCAGGCGAACTGCTTGGACCATTGGCCCAATTGACCAGCGCAGGAGTCGCAGGAGGTGCCACATTGGCATCAGCCAGAAAGTTCTCGCTGACGCTGGTGTTTGTCACACCATTTTGAATAAGGGTGAAACTCGAATAAACCACCGGTTGGTTCGCGGCAGAGGCGTTGTTTTCCTGACCGCCCAAATAAATGAGGAAGTTGTAGTTTGATCCTTTGCCTTCCCCGAACCACTTCTCGCCATCGGTGCCACCCATGGTAAAGGTGCCTTGAGTGCCATCGGGCACCTGCACATATCCGGTGTCATTCCCCGTGAATGTGACGGAATAATTCCCAAGAAGCAGTGTGCTTTGAACACTGGTATTAGTAGTGCCATTAAAGGTCAAGGCCATATCGACTGGCGGATTGCCAGTACCGGGTGAGTTGGTCTTGTACCACAAGAGCGCCTGACCGCCAGCGGGCGTTGCCTGGATTTCCAAGATCATGACGTTGGGTTCATTCCAGTCAGCGGCGTTATCCTCGGCGGCCGAATTTGCAACCAAAAACATATAGGCTTCGGTGTCGTATATGCTATTCTTTGGAAAACCGACCATGTTAAAGGCGTAGGTGGTCGGGGGGGTGTTCGATACCCATGATAATCCGCTGGTGGCCGTCGCCAAGACTTCATGGCGATCATACTGTCCTGGCGAGGCGTTAAATATATTAAGCCCCGGAATAGCCGTCATGATAGGTGACATCGTCGGAGGCGGCGGCGGGGCCTGGGTTCCCTCAAGCTGGACGTTGTCAATCCAGAAACTGACGCTTACAGAATTCAGAATTCCCCAGCACTGATTGATCCATTTATGAAAGACAATGCCCGAAACCCCGTCTATATTGGCCTCGCTCTGATTGATGGGAACATTAACAGTCACCCAGCCATTGGAGGCTGCGGCTGGTATATTAGGACTGCCGAGTGCAGGTCCCATCTGACCGTCAGGACCTCCGCAGCCTTCCACATCAAGGCCCGGTAAACTTCCGGAAAGATAACCGTATGGAGCCCAGGACTGAAGATTGTTTGTGGGCCAAGTGCTAAGATCATTGAATAGACCAATCGACATACCCGACGAGTTGTCCCACTTGATGTCGAATGATATGTTCGTATAACCGGAAAGGGCGATAGGCACAGGGGTATACCACGGATTTCCTCCGCCAAGACATATATAGTCCACTAATGAAGTGTCTGAACCACCGGAGAAGGTAGTGGTTACATGGAGGGAGCCGCCGGCATTGCCAGTATTATCCTGAGTGCCATCCCAAGCCACCGTGCTCGGACCCCACTCGACACCGGTCCCGCTGGCCGCTGAATCAAAGGTGTTAATTACGAGAACTTTTTGGTCCGCCTGGACTTGAACTGAACCTGCCAGCAGCAAAGCGGCAGCGCCCAAAACTCCTGACGTGATGTATTTTTGTATTTTCATAGTGTATTTATTTATGGTTGTTATCATTGAGGTGATTAGCATTGCTGGTTAAACATGAGCGGCAAGTTCCGTCGGCTCGCCGTCTGATGAAATAGGTCTTTCATATGCTATGGTATAATTTATCGCAGAAACCGGGTGTTTTGTCACGCAGACAATAGTCCTGTCCATGCATACTACTTAAGTATAGGTTTTTACTACCCTGAGTGCCGTCTTGACGGGTGGCGGGGGTAATTGAGAGGATTGTAACTTACGATGCAGGCCAGATTTACAGCAGATTCCGGGTTTCCCGCGAGATTGATGTTTTTTGGGGAAGCTGCCAGAATGGGAGGGTGAAAAAGATGCGCGCCAACCCAAATCGAGCGCCAGTCGGAATCTGTTCCCTGGCGTCCTGCTTTTTGGCCGCGGCCGGGACGGGCAGCGCCATGGCCGGGCCGGCCGATCCCTCCCCTTTCACGACCGTGGAGCAAGTGCGCGAAATCACCCCCGAGCAGGCCGACAAGAATTACCCGGTTCATCTGCGCGGAGTGGTTACCTTTTCCGATTGGAAGGCGGACCAGGGAATGTTTTTGCAGGATCAAACCGCCGGCATATACATTGGATTGAACTCGGCCAGCGATCTGCCGGTTGGGGAGGAGGTGGAAGTGGACGGAACCACCACGGCGGGGGACTTCGTTCCGTTCGTCAGGGCGCGGCAAATACGAAGGCTCGGATCCGAACCGTTGCCGGAGCCGCACCGGGTTTCGTATGAGCAATTGGCCAGCGGCAAGGAGGACAGCCAGTGGGTGGAAGTGCGCGGGGTCGTTCGCTCGATCATTGAGGTCACCATGAATCGGGCGCGGGTGGATTTGCTGGTCAACGGGCAGCGATTGAGCGCGTTGGTTGTGCGGCTGGATGTGACCAATGCCCAGCAGTTGGTTTGCGCCACAGTGCGTGTGCGGGGCGTTTGCCGCACGCGCTTCAACCGCAAACGCCAGTTGCGCGCGCCCTATCTGGGCGTGAGCAGTTCCGCTGATATTGTCGTCGAACTGCCGGCTCCGGGCAATCCGGTCGAGGTGCCGATGGCCTCGCTCCTGCAGTTCAATTCGGAGGGTTATTATGGCCGCCGGGTGGAGGTGCGCGGCGTGGTCACCGAACAAAAAGGCAGTTCCCTTTTCATCCAGGACCACGCTGCGACCCTTTACGTCAAGAGCCAGCAAAGCACGCCCGTCGTCCCGGGCGACATTGTCAAGGTCATCGGGTTCCCCGTCCTGGGCCAATATGCGCCGGTGCTGGAAGACGCGGTTTTCCAGATCGTTGGGCACGAGACCCCACCTGTGCCGGTCGAGGTTGGAATCGAGCAATTGCTCACCGAATACTACAACTTGGAGTTGGTGCGTTTGCGGGGGCGTCTGATCAATCGCGTGGACAGGTTCGATGAGCAAGTGCTGGTTTTGGAGTCGGAGAATTTGATATTAAGCGCGCACCTGGACACCGCCAAGGCGGACAGTCGCATCAGCCAGTTGCAAAATGGCAGCGAATTGGAACTGACCGGCGTCTGCCTGGCCCAGCCGGTGGAAAACTGGAATCCGTCCCTTCCCACCCATACGGAAGCCTTTCAATTATTGCTGCGCTCCGCCGACAACGTGGTCGTGCTGCACACTCCCTCCTGGTGGACTCTGTCGCGCTTGTGCTGGGTGCTGGGGATGCTGAGCGTGGCGCTGCTGGCCGGTTTTGCCTGGGTGTTCGTGCTGGACCGGCGGGTGAGGCGGCAAACGGGTATTATCCAGCAGAAAATACAACGCGAGGCGGTGCTGGAAGAGCGCACGCGCATCGCCCGCGAATTTCACGACACCCTGGAGCAGGAATTGGCCGCCATCACCATTCAATTGGACACCGTTGCGGCGCAATTTAGCGATGCGCCGGGGGTGGCCCGGCAATTGCTCGAACTGGCCCGCACCATGAGCCGCCGCAGCCTCTTTGAGGCCCGCCGCTCGGTCTGGGATTTGCGCTCCCACCTGCTGGAAAACAGCAACCTGGTCACGGCCCTTTCCGAAGTGACCAAACTCATGGCCAGCAGCGCCCATCTCCAGATTGACGTCCAGACTTCCGGCCAACCCCGCAAGCTGGCCGCGCCGGTGGAAAACAACCTGCTGCGCATCGCCCAGGAAGCGCTGACCAATGCCCTCAAGCACGCCCGCGCCTCGCAAATTGTCGTCAAGCTCATTTATGAGCCGGACCGGGTCCGCCTGCGGGTCTGCGATGACGGAGTCGGTTTCGACACGGCTTGCCACGCCACCATTGATGGAGGACACTTTGGCTTGCTCGACATGAGTGAACGGGCCGGGAAGATCGGCGGCACCTTCTCGATGATCAGCGCGTCCGGCCAGGGCACGGAAATCGTGGTGGCGGTGGCGGACAAGGGCGCGCCGGAGAGAGCGGCTGGGCCGCACAACAGTCAGGAAAAGAAAGTTTCAGCCGCATAGCCGCGCCAATGGCAATGACAGCCAATATGAAAAACAAGATTCGGGTCATGGTGGTGGACGATCATTTTGTCGTTCGCATGGGGTTGACCGGTTCGGTCAATGTCGAGCCGGACATGACGGTGGACGCCGAGGCCTCCACCGGTGAGCAGGCCATTGCCGCCTACCGCGAGCATCGGCCGGACATCGTCCTGATGGACTTGAAGCTTCCCGCGATGAGCGGGGTGGAGGCGACCAAAGCCATTTGCGAGGAGTTTCCCGGCGCGTCCATCATCATGCTTTCCACCCATGACGGGGAAGAGTACATTTACCGGTCCCTTCAGGCCGGGGCGCGCGCCTATCTGCTCAAGACGGTGGAGCGCAAGGAATTGATCGACACCATCCGGAGCGTCCATGCGGGCGAACGTTGCATTTCCCCGGCCGTCGGCGCCCGGCTGGCCGAGCGCATGGCTCATCCGGACTTGACCGCCCGCGAGGTGGAAGTTTTGCAATTGATCGTCAAAGGCCGGAGCAACAAGGAGATTGCGGCCGATCTGTCGATTGCCGAGGTCACGGTCAAACTCCATGTCGGGCACATCCTGACAAAATTGGGGGTCAATGACCGCACGCAAGCAACCACCACGGCCCTGCAACGGGGCATTATTCATCTCGAGTGACGGCCGCCAAACCCGCGGGCCAACACAGGAGAATTCAGTTGGCCGTGTAATTCGTGTTGTTGACCCAGTAGCCCCGCGGGCCGACGATTCCGTTGGGCGCCGTGCCGCCGTTGGTGATCGTCCCGTTGCCGACTGATTGCTGCATGGATAAAGCGGAGACGTGGTTGTCGCAAAAGAGATAATTAAAGCTATTGCCGTGACTCGCGTAGAGAGCCGCCCCTTCATTATCCGGATCACCCGGATCTATTTGAACCAGTTCTCCCGCTCCTTGTCCAGCGGTCCCTGCATAGGGAGCCTCACAGAAGCAAGGCCAGATATTGTCCGCGACATTATCGCCGGCGGCTATTTCGGCGAGCAGGATCAAATTAGCGGGCGCGATTACGATCGACGTCTTGAGACTGGGCGCGGACCACGGGTTATTGGGGTCCTGATCCCAGTAAACACCCACACCCTGAACGGCCGTGGGCAGTTTGTAACCATCCGTAGTCACGGGTATTTGCCACCCCACACCCCACACGACGCTGGAGACGTTCATGGCATACGTTCTTCTCCCAAGCGGGTTTGACTGCTCCTGGCTCGCCACCCAATAAGTATCAGGCCCCGTGTCAGCGGGGCACAGCAAAACTTTGGGGCTTATGCCCCTGGGGATGCCATTATAATTTTGAAACTGCACGAATTGCGCGTAGGTAAAATGGCCGCCGGAGATGTAGAAGTTGATGTAAGTATCCCATGAAATCTCCATATTCCCTGAACTGGGGGTGTCTCCAGCAGGCGGGTACATATCATTGTTGTCGCCGCTGAAAAGAGTGATGGCCGTGCCGAGTTGTTTGAGGTTGGAAGAACATTTGGCCTTGGCGGCGCTGGACTTGGCCCGTGCCAGCGCCGGCAGAAGCATGGCGGCCAAAATCGCGATAATGGCGATGACCACCAGCAGCTCAATCAGCGTAAAGGCCCGCCGTGCCGCGCCGTTTCCCCCCGCTCGTCCCCGCAAAAATTGGATTCCACGAATGTTTTTCATACTTCCTTTCATTTGGCGTTAGCGTCAACTAAAATAACGTGCCACAGCTTGCTGATGGCATATTTCTGTCCGGCAGGCGGCGGCGGCACCTCCACACCGGCGGCGGCCACGAATTCGTCGAAATTGCCGGTCAGCCGGTGCTGGTGCATGGTTCGGCGCAATTCACGCGTCAAATTGGCCAGGTTCGTCACCACCTGGGGATCCGACGGGACAATGCCTTGCTCGGCAGTGACGGCGGGTGGCGGGTTGTTCTTGTGGCATCCGGCGGTCAGCGTGACGGCCATGCACGCGACAAACGCGACAACAGCGAGGCGGCACAGGTTTGTCAGAGCACCGGCTGGCAGCTTTGTTATTAGAGGCTTCATGTCCATCATAGTTCGCTTTCCAGTTTCAGTAATCGAATATAGCCTTTGGCAGGAGTTCAGTCGAAGAAAAAATAAAACATGTTAGCTGTATTCCAAGCCAATACTTTAGTATAGCTTGCGCGGGACACAGCTTTTTCAAATCTGCCGATCATACCCCTGACTTTTCCGCCGTTTGTGAATCAAGTTCCATCGGTTCAGGAGGTCTTTGACATTGTTTTCCACGCATCGAGGCAACGGCGCGCGGTCTCAAATTCGGGATAGCGGCTGCCTTCCTGCTCGATCAGGTAATACTCCACCCCGCCGGCGGCTTCGGCAGCCGCGATAATTGCCTTCCACGGGCAAACGCCTTCGGCGAAGAGGACGCGGTAGCCCTTTTCCTGGGCGGCGGCGCCTGGCGCCCAGTCTTTAAGGTGGAGAGTGCGGATGCGACCCGGGTTCGCGTTGATCCAAGCGACGGGATCGGCGCCGGCTTCCACGCAGGTGCCGACGTCGAGCTGGAGGACAAACTCCCTGGGGGTGTTGGCGGCCAGCACGTCCATCGTCCGCAGGTTGCCGTCCAGCGGCGCCCACTCCGTCTGATGGTTGTGAAAACCGGCCGCGAGACCGTGGGCTTTGAGTTGGCCGGAGGCGCTGCTGAGTTGTTCGCAGAGTTTTTTCCAGGCATCCAGTCCGCGGACGCCATTGGGCGCGGTGGCGAGGACGAGGATTTTGGCGCCAAGAATCTGGTTCAGCTCAATGGCCCTGCCCACGCCATCCCCCGGCGTGAATGACCCGATATGGTTGTGAGTTGAGTAGCACCGAAGACCGAGATCGTCCATCAAAGTGCGGACGTCCTTCGCATGAGGCACGGACCAATCGTAGTAGGGCGCATAAAACTCGACGACTTCGTACCCGATCCCGGCGACCGTTTTGAGAGTGTTCGGCAGGTCCCGCGCCAGTTCGGTTCGCACGGAGTAGAGTTCGAGGCCAATGGGATGTTTCTTTGGCGTCATCGTCGCGGTGACGGCATCGGCGGCGGGCGCGGGGTGCGGCGAAGGCGTCGTGCGACACCCTTGCGCGAGCAGCGCCGCCGGAACGGCCCCGGAGAGGACCAGGAAGTTCCGGCGTGAAATGGGATTGAGGGTGTTTCCGAAATTGTTCAAGCTCATGCATTCGAGCGTAAGCAAAACCGGGCATCGCCACAAGCAACAAATATCTTCTATTCTCCGAGATTCCGCCGCAGAAGAGCGCACAATTTCGCTGGTGAGAGGACCACAATGGTTTTGCCCTTCACGGCCAGCAGTTTCTGTTCCCGAAATTTTGCGAGTGTTCGGGAAAAAGTCTCGCTGACGGTGCCCAATTCCGCGGCGAGCACACGTTTGGTCATCGCAAGCTCAATCCGGACAGGCTGCCCGCTCCGGGGATCCGGGCATCGTTTGACAAGCCAGTTCGCCAACCGGGTCTCCACGTCTTTGAGAGTCAGGTCTTCGAGTTGACTGATCAGCGTCCGCAAGTGGCTGCTCATGGAACCGAGCATTCGCAACGCGAGTTCGGGCTGACGCCGAAGCAACGCCAGAATTCCCGCCTTCTGCACGAGCAACACCTGTGTTGCTTCCAGCACGCGGGCATCAGCGGGGTAACCTTTGGCCGAAGCCAGCACCACTTCGGCAAAGGAATCACCCGCGCGGAAAACGTGGATGATCTGCTCCCTGCCCGCCGCATTGACCCGGTGGACGTTGACGGAGCCGCATTGCACAATATAAAAGCCGATGGCGGGGTCGCCTTCGTGAAAAAGATATTCGCCCCTGGCCAGGGATTTTACCACGGTGACATCCGCAATGCTTTCGAGGTCTTGCACAGGCAGGCCGGCAAACAACTGGCAGCTTCGCAGCGCGGCAGTCATGCCGGCCTTTTTTAATTCACCGAACGTGAGGGACATGGCGGGGATGATTCAACCATCTTCAGGCCAAAAGTAAACAAGCCAGTCGCTGCCTGGCGCAATGGGCGCTTGCTTCACGCACCGATGTACCGTAAGACGATAAAGATGATGCGTGGAGCATTCGCGACTGTCCGAGCAGGCGCCCGATCCTGGCGCCGTCAG
Organism: uncultured Verrucomicrobiae bacterium; assembly: GCA_963813995.1. Classification (GTDB taxonomy): domain Bacteria; phylum Verrucomicrobiota; class Verrucomicrobiia; order Limisphaerales; family Palsa-1400; genus DASRLE01. The sequence goes on from CAWFAZ010000045.1 coordinate 65,750, forward strand.
GCGATTATGATCGGCACAGGAAAGCATTCGAGGTGGCCGCGGTGAGCACGGACCCACACCGTCTTGCCACACGCTGCGCCCACGGTGGCGCGAGCCGCCGCGGCCCCGGCGGGGCCAACGAGCCGTTTCAGCGGCCCATCGTGCAGAGCACAATCTTCAACTTGGGAACTTCGACCGAGGCCGAGGCGATCTTTTCCGGGGCACGCAAGGGATATGCGTATTCGCGATTCGGCAATCCGTCGGTGGATGGGTTGGCGGAGATGATCGCCGACCTGGAGGGTGGCGCTGAAGCGATGGTCACCAGTTCGGGGAACGCCGCCGTGTTGTGCGCGGTGACGGCAGGGTTGGAGGGGCGCGACGGGCCTCTGGTCACGCACCATGATGTTTACGGAGGAAGCTTCGAGTTGTTGCGCATTCTCTCCAGCATTCATCGTGTGCCAGTCGAGATCGTTGATTCCACCAATGCAGAGGCGTGGTGGGACGCGGTGTCGCGGGCTGGCGCCGTGTTGTTGGAAACCCCTTCGAATCCGCTGATGCGGCTCATCGATATCGGGGAGACGATCACGCGGGCGCGGGTGAGCGGCGCCCCGGTGATCGTGGATAACACGGTGGCGACGCCTTTCAATCAACGCCCATTCGATTTCGGAGCGGACTGGGTCGTTCACTCGACGAGCAAGTATCTCAACGGCCATTCCGACATGATCGGCGGTTGTTTGGTGCGCAGGGAACGGTTGTCGGCGATGCATCGGACGATACACAAGAATCTGGGTGGAACGGTCAATGCGCTCGATGCCTGGCTGGTGCTTCGCGGATTGCGAACCTTCGCCTTGCGGATGGAAGCACACAACCGCAACGGACAGGCCGTCGCGGAGTGGCTGCTCCGCCGGCCGGAGGTCGCGCGGGTCCATTATCCCGGCCTGGCCTCGCATCCCCAGACCGAACTCTTTCGCCGGCAGATGAAGCACGGCGGCGCACTGCTCTCATTCGAACTGGCAGGGGGCGAGGCGGCGGCCTGCCAGTTTCTCGATCGTATCCGATTAATCACTCACGCGGTGAGTTTGGGCGGCATGGAGAGCCTGGCGACGCGGCCGGCGATGTCCAGCCACCGGGGAATGACTTCCGCAGCGCGGCTTCGGGCTGGAGTGTCAGACAGCCTGATCCGGCTGTCGGTGGGCGTGGAGGCGCTCGAAGATTTGTATGCCGATTTGGAGCAGGCGATCGCCGGGTAGTGTTCGACAAAGCGGATTGGACAACCAAGCCTGTGCAAAGCGAGTGGTCCAGCGGCGGGGGCGCACTCGCTTTTGCGCCGACTTCACTTTTGACCCGCCCCTTTTTTCTCAAGAAAGGCTTTCGGTTTGAAAGGCGGTTTTAAATTTCTCAAGAGCAACTTGCGTTGAACTATATTGCCCCGAAAAAAACCGTGAAATTTTCGGCATTTTGCAAAGTCAGAACCAGTTGTCAGCAAGGCACTTGCATAATTTGCAATTATGTACAGTTGACAATGGTCAGGCTGCGGCGCTCCGACTGGCGGCTTTTCAGAACTTTAGCCTTTAGATTTTGGTCTTTCCCTTCAACCCGTCACAACCATTGTCAATCAGGTATTTACGAAAGGCCAACCCGTAACAACACTTTTTGCTCGCGGCGCGACAAGAATTACAACGATTATTTGTTAGACAGAGGCGACTGCTTCGGTGAATGTCGGTCTGTCGTCTGGAAATTATTTGTTTGGGGAAACTGTATGAAGAATATACAACGACCGGGCCGCTCTCTCGTTCAGACATTGACACTTGAAAGTCAGTAAATCTTTAACAAATGAATTGGCGCTGGAAAAAATAAGCGGGAAAGAACAGTGAAGAATGCAAAATACTCGATTCCGAGGACTGACCCTTTCATAAACCGCAAACAACATCATTGGTATTTTACATCGCCAATTTTTTCGTTTAATCTTGATTCTGGCGGCAAATGAAGGCATAAAGCGAATGCCCAAGTCTAAAGATGGATATCCCGAATCAGTTTCAGATACATGGCAAGTTCAGCGTTGGCAGAACCGCCGTGCAAGGTTTGAATCGAGTGAACAGATTTAGCATAGTCTCGAACATGGGACAGAAAATCGCGAATTCAATGAAAGAATCGGCCTTCGCATGATGAAAGCACTTGTCTTCAAATGAAAAAGATTTATCTTGCTCCATATTGCATTGCGTTGGCAGCCGGCAACTGTTTTCTGCCTTTATTACTTGGTCAAGTCGCGCAGCTTATGCAAACAGTGTATCATCGGGTGGAGGGGTGGAAATATTTACTACTAACTACCACGCAATTCGCACTCGCCCTTCCCCCGTGGTTTTGGATTTTCACTGCACTTTCGGTTCTGGCTGTGCTGGGTTTGTTCATTCGGAGAGTGTCGGTTTTGCTGTTGGTACATTGGCTCTTGGCAGTCTGCATTCTGGAGTGCATGGCTCTATTTTTCTTTGCGTGGGGCATTTGCTCCAGTTTGGGTGATTTAAAATAGTGTTGGAAATGAGCCGCTGGTGGATTACATTGATTACACACAGAACGGCACAGAGGCGATGAGGATGCAAAACACATGGAATAATCTGAAGCGGCTGACGGGCATTGGCACGACGACCAATTGGACGGCGATGACGAGTTTCCATGGCAGGGGTCATAAAAGGTCAGTGAAAGAGCCTTCGGTCTGGCCCCGCTTAAAACCGATTTGCGTCTCAGGGGCGCACCCTGGTCAATGATCGCCACAACAACCCGGCGCCGGGTCGGCCACAGTGGTCGAAGCTTTCAGCCTGGTGATTTTTACACGGAATTCGTCCGGGCCTTTTACGAGGTGCTCCCAAGTGAACGCCCCAGGCCATTGCGCGGAGAACTGGTAGTAGAGCGGAACGGGATCGTGGTCGTTTAACAGAATGAAATGGCCGCCGACCGGAAGGTCGAGCCATGTTTGGATGATCAGGCCGTGTTTAGCCGGACAGGGGATTGGACGCACGTCCATGATTCGATCCGGTCCGATCAGCCCCAAAAGCTTTCGGGGTTCGCTTTGCATTGTTTTGTTCATAGTTGATGGATTTTTGTTCATGTTAAAAAGTTCCGACTCCGGTGGCGTTCCGTCCGAATTCGGTCATCATCGAAGGGTGCCACGGCGGATCCCAGACCACTTGGACTTCGGCTTCCTCCACGCCCGGGAGGTTGAGCAGCGCATTTTGCGCGCCCCATCGGATGCTTTCATGCATCGGGCAACCGGGGGTGGTGAGCGTCATGACCACGGTCACTTTTTTGTCCGTGATGGAGACGCTGTAAACCAAACCCAGATCAACAATGTTGCAACCCAATTCCGGGTCAACGACCTGGCGCAAAGTCTCAACGACGGCCTCTTCAGTGATTTCGTTTGTCGTCATGCTGTTTTTGGTGTGGCGGGTGTTGGCAGAGTGAACGGCTGGAGTGCGGGTTTGAAGAAATGGGCGAGCATCTTGCCGGCGTTGAGTGCGAGGGTGGCCACGCCAAGGGCCAGAAAACCGCCGCCGATGCGAACCCCTGTTCCGTTGGAAAGGACGATGGCGCCGGATGTTACCGCGAGTCCGGCCAGCCAGGCCCAGTAACCCAGTGCTTGCAGCCGGGCTGAATAAAGGTCCGCCAGCGAAGGAACCCGGGCGCGGCCGATTTGCCGGCTGTAACGGCCGAACCAGACGAGAAAGGGGATGATTTTGTAAAGCATGCCAATGATCGCGAACGTGATAACGCCGATCAGTCCGAGAAAGCCGTAGAGGTTTTCGAGTTGACCGGTGAAGGTGTTCAGCGGCAAACCGGGCCAGGACAGCACCACGGCCAGCGCGGACAGCGGCCACAGGAGCACGATTGCTGTCAAGAAATATCTTATGCCCCAATCCAGGACGCGGCGTTTGCGGGCGCGCAGGATGGCCCTGAGTTCCCAACCGTAAACCGCCAGCGCCGCAACAACAACCAGGGCAAAGGCCGGTTTCAGAGGACTGCGCAGCAGGATCGTCACGAATGAGCCGGCCAGCCCGATGTTGAGCAAAGCGACGCTGCACGCCGCGCGCCGCCGGTTCTGCAATTCGCTCAGGGTGAACATTGGAATGAGTTTATAGGATACGCCGACAATGAGCATGGTGAAGCAACCCACGCCGCCAAGATGAGCGTGCGCATGCATCGTGCTCATGGCGTCAAAATGTGCCATAAAGCCCGCGACCGACCTCAATCCGTGCAGGAGGGCGCCCACGGCTCCAGTCGGGGACGATCCAGGTTCGGATTCGTAGGCGCATTTCGCCGCCGCGATGGACAGGCCCGCGATGATCGCAAGCGAAATCCACGCGAGCGCGGCGCCGACCGCGGCAGCCGTGACGTTCCATTTCGGCACGCGCCGGAGGGTTCGCGCCATGTTATAGACAAAGAGGCCGACTCCCACAGCCAGCACGCAGCCAAAATGCCCCACTTGCTTCATATTCCAGACCCGGAACATCCAGACCATTCCAATGAAGCCGACGACGTGAAAGACGAAATGCCAGCGCGCGAGTCTTTCGCTGTAGAGCTTGGTTTCAAGGGCGACGGGCACAAGTTGATACATCGCCCCCATGACGACCGAGCAAATCCAGCCAAGCACAAACAGGTGTGTCGCAGCGATGACATATTGGTTGTAGTGGTAGGTGGCAAGGATGTCAGGTTGGAGCACGAGCCAGGCAACGCCCGCGCATAACGCCAGCAAACCGGTCATGATGAACATCAGCGGCAACACTATGGAAGGCGCGTTTGCCCCCAAAAGCGGACCGGTGGCAACCGTCCGTGCTGGGGATGGATTAATGGCGGCGGATATGGGTAAGGAAAGTTCCATCGGGTTGTTCCTCGGTGACTGCGGCGAAACCCCGCTCTTCAAGTTGCGCATATAAATGCACGGGCCGGCGGTCTGTGAAAGCGCGCAATTCCGCGCCCGCGGGCAGGGCAGCCAGGGATTCAAGGATTTTGACCAGTGGTTGCGGCGGTTCGAGTCCGCGGGCGTCCACTTCCACGACTGGCACCGGATCGGATGCGGCTCCGTTGCGCGGGCTTGCATCTGTCTTGTTGTTCATGGCGAAAAAGGGGTTCAGGCTTGGGCAGCCAAAGCAGTTTGAGTTTGAGGCGCGGGATCTGGAATCCGGGCTGGCTTCAACAAGGTTAAGAGCATGGAGAATTGCTGTGTGGCTTTGACCGCATGCGGGAGATTGGGCGGCATATACAACAGGTCGCCGGTTTTCAGGTTGCGCGGCACGCCAGCCAGGGAGAATTCACATGCGCCTGACAAAATCTGAATCAGCGCGTGCTGGGTGGAGGTGTGTTCCGTCAGTTCCTGGCCTTCCGCGAAACCGAACAGCACAGTTCGTGAATGGGGCGTGTGCAGCAGAGTGCGGCTGACAATGCCGTTCGGCGCGTATTGGGTTTCGGCGGACAGGGACAAGATTTTCCCGCACCCGGAATCAATGAGCGGTCGTTCATTCATGCGTTCAAGTTAACCGCTGGATGCGGTCCGCGCTTTGACTTGGGTCAAGGATTCCTCATTTTCTTCATTTTACGCGAAGGCATGAATCTGTTATCGGTGGGATATGAAACTTGGGATGCGGCAAAAACTCGCGCGGGAGTTCTTTGAGGGGAAAAATCAGAAAAGTCGGGCAACTCATCCGGCTGGCAAAAACTTTTTCCCGCCGTGCTTCCCGAACGAACTCCTCCCGCAGTTCTGCCCGATGAAGTTCCGTCCGGGTCTGTCACCAGGTCCTGGTGACTGGCACGTATCCGGGGATGGGGTATGCTTTCCTCGTTGAAGGTGTGAAATGCAGTGTTCTGTGTGTGTGAAATTAGGCGTATGTCTGCGGCGCCGCACCTGAAACGCAAAGATTTAAAACTTTGTTCTCATACACGAAGGCCGGGCCAAAAACCCGGCCTTTTTGCTTTTAATAGGGCGCCATCGAACGGGATGGATCGGCCTTGGCCTCCCAAGGCATTGCCTGCTTGCTTTGTGCCGCCTCGGAGCCTATCGTGGCTGGGATGTGAAAGAACCGTTCATCAACTTGGAGGAAAAGATTGATCGATTTGCCGGCCGCCGCACAAACCCGCCCGACGGTCTAAAAGCCGGGATGCAATTGCAGGCGGCAGCGGTGGAATTTCACCGGGCGTTTAAACATCGCTGGGCGGCCAAAGGCGTCTATCGCTTCAAAACCCACGAGGAGGCGGACCAATGGATGATGAAAATGCTGGCGCGCGGCGGCCCGGGCAAGACCTAGAGTGCCGCCCGCCGCTCCAAGGCGACGTGGTGGTCGGAGGGTTCGCCGAGAACGGCCAGGAACCGCCGTCATAAAGCGGGCATGTCTGCCATCCTCGCCGCCACTGATTTGGTCGTCCGCTACGGTGAGCGGACGATCCTGGATGCCGCCACGCTGGGCATTGAGGAGGGCGACCGCATTGGATTGGTCGGACGCAACGGCTGCGGGAAGACGACGTTCCTGAAAATTCTCGCCGGCTTGCAAACACCCGACAGCGGGGAAGTCACGGCCCGGCGCGAATTGGTGGTGAGTTATCTGTCGCAGGATTTCACGCTGGAGACGTCGCTGGACGTGCGGGGCAATGTCCGCAGGGGAGCGTGGCACACGCTGGATTTGATCGCGGAATTCGAATCACTGCCCGCCGAGTCGAAACGGCACGAGGAACTGGAACGCCGCATTGAGGCGCTCGAAGGCTGGACGCTGGATCAACGTGTCGAAGCCGCGATGTCGCATCTGAACTGCCCGCCGGGCGGCCGGCGGATGGATTCCCTCTCCGGCGGCGAGCAACGGCGCGTGGCACTGGCCCGGGCCATAGTGTCGCAGCCGGAACTCCTTATACTTGACGAACCGACGAACCATCTCGACCCCGAATCCATCGAATGGGTGGCCGGCTTTCTTGAGAATTTCAAAGGCGCGTTTCTCGTTGTCACGCACGACCGCTATTTCCTGGACCGGGTGGTCAACCGCATCGTGGAGTTGTGCGATGGGAAGTTTTTCGGGCACGCGGGCAATTACACGGATTACCTGCTCGACAGAGCCGAGCGCCAGGCGGCCGACGCGAGCATCGAGCACAAGCGCCAGATGTTTTTGAAAAAGGAACTGGCCTGGGTCCGCCAGGGTCCGCGAGCGCAACGCAGCAAACAGAAGAACCGTTTCGAGCGTTACTACGACACCGCCGCGCAGGAGGGAGCGCTGGTCGAGGAGGACATGGAACTGGTCATTCCGCCCCCGCCGCCGCTGGGCAACCGCGTGGTGGAATTGGTGAACCTGGGGATGGAACTCGGAGGACGCGCGCTGTTCAACGGATTCAACTTCGCGTTTAAAAATGGACAGCGCGTCGGCATCTGCGGAAAAAACGGCCTGGGCAAAACGACCTTGCTCAAACTCATCATCGGCCAGCTCGCGCCGACCGAAGGCACGGTGAAGGTTGGCCGGCTCACGAAATTCAACTATGTGGACCAGTCGGGGCTGGAGTTGGACGACGAACGCACCGTTCTGGACGAGGCCGCCGACGGCACGGAGTTTGTGCAATGGGGCGAGTCCAAAATTTCCCTGCGCAGCTACCTCAAACGCTTTCTTTTCGCCGATGAACGCATCACGACGCAGGTGAAACATCTCTCCGGCGGCGAGCGCAGCCGGCTCCTCCTGGCGCGCATTTTAAAGTGCGGCGGCAACTTTCTCATGCTGGACGAGCCGACGAACGATCTGGACCTGCCGACGCTGCGCGTGCTGGAAGAGGCGCTGCTGGCGTTCCCGGGAGTGGTGTGCGTCGTCAGCCACGACCGTTATTTCCTCAACCGCGTCTGCACGGACATCCTGGCGTTCGAGGGCGACGGCGCCATCCATCACAGCGCCGGGGACTATGATTATTACCTGGAGAAAAAGTCAAAGGCGGCGGAAGCGTCCGCGCGCCGGACGATGGAAGCAAGAAAACCAGCGGTGAAATCCTCCCGCCGCGCCGGAGCCGCGCCGAAGCCGGCCAAACCCGGCAAACTCACCTTCAAGGAAGCGCGCGAGTTGGAAGGGATCGAGCCGCAAATCCTCGCTTTGGAGAAGGAGATTGCGCGGATTGAAGGATTGTTTGCGTCGCCGAATTTTCATCGCACCCACGCGACACAAACCAACGAACTGGTCGCGGAACTTAAGGCTGCCAGGGAAAAGCTGCCCCGGCTTTACGCCCGGTGGGAGGAGTTGGAGGCGCTCAAGTCCGCTGCTGCAAAGTAAGTTGCTATACGGAGTTGAATTGACATGCAGGTGTGTCCCATTCGGGCTAATCGTTCACCCATTTCATGCTTCGAATATCTACAAACTTGCCGCCACACTTGCATGCCAGATTCCCATCCGGCGATTTTACGGCCTCGCACTTGGGGCAAACCAAAGTTAAAACTCGCTGTTCATCTCGATAGCGCGAAAGCAGCCACACACCCGCAATGCCTGCAGCAACTAACGGGCCTGCGATCCATCTGGGCAAACTTCCTTGAGTAGGCAAATGCATCCCGTACCAAACGGCACCAATGCGTTTAGTCGAACGAATTGCCACGATGAACACCGATGCCAAAATCCAAAAAATAATAGCGCCTCTCCAGTCCTTCCTCCGTCTGACCACTTTATCAGACTGCATTTCTTCGACTGACTTCTGACACCACATAATAATTGTCCGGGTCCGGCAAAAGTTGGCTCAATTGGCCGCCGGTTTGGCGGGCGCGGAAACCGGGTCCGCCGGCCCCAGCGGCAGGGAGACGCGGACCAATCCGGGCGAGCCGAGGCGCGGGGTGGGAATTTCCATCTTGCCGGAATGGGTCTGGATGATCTTGTGGGTCACGGCCAGGCCAAGCCCCAAGCCCACCTTGCGGGTGGTGTAAAATGGCTCGGAGGCCTTGCCGGCGGCTTCGGCGCTGAAGCCGGCCCCGCTGTCCTGGACTTCAATTTGCGCCCAGCGCGAACCGCTGGAATCGGTTTCGGTGCGGGCGCGGACATGGACTTGACAGGATTGGGTGTTGGCCTGGAGGGCGTTGAGAATGATCTCGGCGAAGGCGTGCTGCAAACCCTGCCGGTCGCACGAGACGCTCAATGGCTCGCCGGAGGATTCAAATTGCAGCAGGACGGTGGTGGACGGATGATAGGCCCGCGCTTCGCGGAAGGCTTCTTCGATCAATTGTTTGACCGGCACGGATTCCATCTGGGCGGCGCGGTCGCGCGCCAGGAAGCGCATTTGATCGACCAGGCGGCTGACGCGCTTGACGCCTTCTTCCATGGCCGCCGCCAGGGATTGCTGGAACTCCACGTTGCCAATGCGTTCCTTGAACAGTTGCTGATGGGTGGAAATGGGCACAACGGCGTTGCCAATCTCGTGCGCCAGCCGTTCGGCCATCTGCTGGACAAGCCGCAAATTGGCCGTCTCGATTTCCAAATGACGAATGCGGTCGGCCGGCGCGCAATCCTCCACCACCAGCAACGCCGCGGTCGGCGCCGCGGCATTGTCCCTGCGGAACGGGGTAATGGTGATTTGATAATGTTGTCCGGGGGCGGCCACGGGCTGGTAATGGAAATCGGCAATGGTTTTGCCCGTTTTCAGCACTTCAAAAACCTTGCTGCCGATCATTTGCGGCAGATCATTGAAATCGAAACTATCCGCCGGCCGGTTCGGGCGCGGGAAACAGGTTCGCGCCATGTCGTTGGCATGGAGCACCGTCAAACCGGGCCCCACCACCACGCACCCGCTCTTGAGCTGGCGCAGGATGTCAAACATCATTTCGTGCCTGGCCGCGACCTTGTCGTGCAACCAGATGTTCTTGACCGCCAGGCCCAGGGGTTCGAGCAAATGGAAGATCAACGCCAGTTCCTCGTTGCTCACAGGCTCCCCGGTCACGCGTCCGTCAAACGCCGTCACGCCGACCAGGGTTTCCCGGTCCAAAATGGGGATGGCCACCTGCGCGCCCAGCAAGTCAAATTCCCTGCGCATTTGCGGGTCGTTGGCCACTTCCGCGCTGTCCTTGCGCAACAGGCGGCCGGAGCGAAAGAGGTGGCCGCCGATTCCGCTCTCCAGCGACAGTTCAAGATGTTGCAGCAAACCCGGGGCCAATCCAATGGCGCAGGCCGAATGCAACCGCCGCGCCACAACCGGGGGCAGCGAATCGCCGGCCTCGCCCGGCGGCTCGCGCAGGAAAATCGCGGCCCGGTTGACGCCGATGATCTCCCGCAGCAAAAGCAAAAACTCCCGCAACATCGCTTCGGCGCACAGCGTATGGGAGAGAATCGAGGAATAACTGCGCAACGTCTCGAGCGTGCGGGTTGAAATCCGGTCCGGGTCCGGCGCCGGCCTGATTTCGGGGCGCGGCGGCTCGACGGCCCGCGGTTCGGGCGGCGCAGGCGCGCTGAGAAGACCGTCCAACAACGAGTTGAGCAGGCGCGCCCGCACGGGCTTGCTCAAGATATGATTGACGCCAAGGAGATAGGCGTCCTCCTCCCAGCTCCACTGTGAATCAGAGGCGTAAAGGATGATGGGGCATTGCGGGAGCACGCGGCGCAAGCGCTCCACCTGGCGGATCGGCTCGATCGACGTCAGGTCCGCGTCGAACACACAGGCGTCCACGGCGGAAGCGGTCAAGCGCAACTCATCCTCGTGCAAGGCGGTGTGCTCGATGACCCGGTAGCGCTCCGGCGCCAGCGCCTGGCGCACCGCGGCAGTCAGGGCGGGGTTTGGGGCGATGACCAGGACCGTTCTCATGCGGGCACCATCCCCCGCCTCTGGTCGGCGGTCGCTGGAGGCTGATTTTGCGCCTGGTTCAATTTGCTGGGCAAATCCACCTGCACCGTTGTCCCTTTTTTCTCCATGCTGGTGATGCTGAGATTTCCGCCGTGCAAATGGACGATCTTGCGGGCGATGGCCAGGCCGAGGCCAAAACCGCGCTTGCCGTCCCCTGTATTCTTGGTCGTAAAATAGGGCGTGAAGACCCGCCGCAGGTTTTCCGGACTGATGCCCTCCCCGTGATCCACGATTTTGAGCCGGTACCAATCGCGGCTTAATTCCGTCTTGGGCAGCGAGGCAAGCTGGATTTCTATCTGCGAACCGCAGGGGGATGCATCGACCGCGTTGGAAAGGAGGTTGGACACCAGGCGCTTGATCAAAACGGCGTCCATTTCCATGACCACTTCGCTTTCCCCCTGAAAGGAGATGGCGATGCCCTTGGCTTGCGCATTGGCCTGCACCAGAGAAATGGCCTCTCGCACCGTTTCATCCAACAACCCCGGTTTGCCTTGCAGCATGGACGACCGGGAAAAGAAAAGCGCCTCATTGACATAGGTGCGGACCGTTTCCAGGTTGCGCAAGCCCATGGGCAACAATTCGTCGATGGTCTCCTGGTTTAGCTTGGATTCCTGCAACAACTGCAACAAGGTCTGCACCGGGGTGAGCAAGTTGTTCAGATCGTGCGCCAGCCCGCGTGACATGCGGCCCATCAAATCCTGTTCATGCACCGCCTGCAACTGGTGCCGCAGGCGGATTTGGTTGAGCAACAGGCCCAGGTTGGAGGACAGTTCCGTCAGCAGCCGCAGATCGTGCGGCGTAAAAAGGTCCCCATTGTCCTTGGGCCCCAGCAACATCAGTCCGACCAGCTCATTGCCGGCAAAAAACGGGAAGCAGAACTCAGGCTCAAAGGCTTTCAATTGCTGGCGCGCATCCCGCTGCAAGAGCGATTCCCGCTCCGTCTCATAAACCAGATTGCAGGAAAGGGACTTCGCGCGCGTCTGTTGAAAAAACCGGAACACGGGCGAATCAATGTTCAAGTCGGACAAATCAATGGCCGCCCGCGCGGGATGGGAGTGCAAGAGCATGAAACCCCGCGTTGTGTCATCCAGCAGAATAATCTGATAGCTTCGCACCTTCATCGTGCTCACCAGCAAGGCGTCCAATTCCTGGAGCAGGAAGTCCGGCTCGGGAAAGGACCTCATGGTCTGGATCAAATTCTTCACCCGCGCATGGTATTCAAAACGGTCGCCCAGGATTTGCCGCTCCAGCGCGACGGAACCCTTGCCGAAAAATTGCGGAAAGAAAAGCGACGCCACCACCGCGCTGGCCGCCAGCACCCCCATCGAGGCCACAAATGAAAACGTCGAAAAGCTTCCCGGCTCCAGCCGCGTCAGGAGCAGGAGCATCGTGAACCCCACCAACACCATGAAGATCAGCCGCACGAACTGCGCCGCGAAGCGGCTCAGCGTCACATGAATGTCCAGCAGTTGGTGCTGCAAGACGCTGTAGCCGATGATCACCACGTAAAAAATCGCCGCCAGACTGCCCAACGGATAAAACTTGATATGCGTAAACGGGTAGGTGTCGAAGCCCCAAATGGGTATCAAGTCGTTGCTGCCGAAAACCCACAAGATCAGAAGGGCCAGCAGCAGCGCCCGCAGCCGCTTCCGTTGGCTCGGCGGCGCTGCTTTTTGCTTGCGATACAAAATCAGCACGAGCGCCGTCGAAATCACCGGGTAAAAACAACTGAAAACGTAAAAGCCGGGACCGGGAACCGACCAGTAGCCCACATCCAGCTTCCGCACATCGATGATAAACCAATTGAAAAAAAGGCTGGCCGCAAGACAAACGTGGGCCAGATACAAAACCGGCAGAACCCAGCCCACCCGCGTTCTGGAAATGACCATGGACAAATGGAAAAGACTGATGGGCGTGAAAATCACGCCCAACTGCAACATCTTGGCCCAAAAAAAGGCGTCTTGGTGGCTCATGTTTTGCTGGCTGAGTTGAAAGACGCCAAAGTTCCATAGCGTGATGGAAATTCCCCACAACATGTAAACACGGTGCAGGGTCGAACGAAAATCCCGCCCCAGCACCAGCAACGTCAAAATAATATTGAACACCGTTGCCGTTAGCGCCGTGATCATGATGACATTGAGCATGTTCATGGCGCCTCAAATCCTCTTCAACACCAGGCAGGCGTAACGCCCTCCAAAACCCGCGTTCAAATTCACGGCAACCTTCACCGGGTAGGCCCGCGCCTCACCGGGCACATAATCCAAATCACAGGCGGGGTCCGGTTCATTGAGATTGATCGTCGGCGGAATCTCCTCGTGCCGGATGGCCAGCGCGCAAATCATCGTCTCAAGCGCGCCCGAGGCCCCCATCAAATGCCCCGTAATTGGCTTGGTCGCGCTGATGGCCACCCGCTTGGCATGTTCCCGCAATACTGTTTTGATCGCCTTGGTTTCGATCGGATCGTTCAGCGGCGTGGCCGAACCGTGGGCGTTGATATAATCCACTTCGGAAGGATGCACCCGCGCGTCGCGCAACGCCTTCTCCAACGCCCGCGCGTAGCCCACGCCGTCGGGATGCGGATCGGTCGCGTGCCAGGCCTCGCAACTGTGGCCGTGCCCGGCAATTTCCGCATAAATGCGCGCCCCGCGCCCCAGTGCGTGCGAGAGTTCTTCCAGCACGAAAAAAGCCGCGCCTTCCCCCAGCAGAAAACCATCGCGCGACCGGTCAAAGGGCCGCATCGCCCGGGCCGGACTGCCGTCCTGCTCGGTCATCGCTCGAATGCGGCAAAAACCCACATGCAGATTCTCCATGGACGCTTCCGCGCCTCCCGCCAGCGCCACATCCACGTCATCGAGCCGGATCATGCGTGTCGCGTGGCCAATGGCGTCGCTGCCGGAGGCGCACCCCGAACAATACGTCACGGCGTGACCGTGAATCCCCAGATGCAGGCTGATGGTGCTGCTTCCCTCCCCGCAATACCCCGCCACGACATTGTAGGGATGCACCGCCCGGAAATTATTATTGCTATCCCTGAAACTGTCGTGCCCCTTGATGATGCTTTCCATCCCGCTGACCGTTGTTCCCTCCACCACGCCCACCCGGTCTTCATCCAGGCCGCTCAGATCGATCCCGGCGTCCTTGACCGCCAGCGTCGCCGCCGCCACCCCATATTGGATGCTCAAATCAAACCGCCCCGGTTTCCGGCTCTTGATATATTCTGAAACGTCGAAATTCTTCACCTCCGCCGAGATCTTGACCGGCAACCGGCTCGCGTCAAAGCGGGTGACGGGAGCGGCCGCGCTGATCCCGCCGCGCACGTTCGACCAGAAAGTTTCCAAATCCGTGCCACTGGGCGAAATGACCGCCATTCCAGTTATCACCACACGGCGTTCGTGGGAGTTGATCTTCATGGTGGCAGGCTTTCCCATGGCGGCATAATGGTTTTTGTCATCCAGGCATGCCAGTGGAAGCTTTCCGTGACGAAGCTTGAAGCCGTCCTTTTCTTCACCGACCTCATCACCATCTTCGCCAGGAATACCCTGCACTTCAGGCTAATCCTACAAATGGCAACCAGAGTCATTCGCACCGTTTTACCGCATTTCCGGCTCAAATTCAATAAGATTCAATAATAATTGAAGGACCAGGCCCATTTTTTTGGGTGTGCGCCGGATTGACGGCTCTTGCGCCTTTCTGGCAGGATTCTGTTGTGACCCGATGGCTGAGTTCATGGGTGACCCTTTTATGAATGGTGAGAAAGCGCCGGAAAGCCGTGGCTTGGTGGAATTCCTGCCGTCTTCGTGGCGTCATGCCTGGCTGTTTGGATTGTTCCTGGTGGCCATCACCCTGATTGCCTATGGGCCGGCATGGCGCGCGGGATTCATCTGGGACGACGATGCGTATCTGACGCAAAACCCATTGCTGACCGCGCCGGACGGCTTGCGTCGGATTTGGTTTTCGCTCGATTCGCCGTCGCAGTTTTTTCCGCTGACTTATACCACGTTTTACGTGGAGCGCGCCCTCTGGGGATTGAATCCGGCGGGCTACCACTTGGTCAATCTTCTGCTCCACGCCGCCAATGCGCTGCTGGTGTGGCGGGTGCTGGCGCGGCTGCGCGTGCCGGGCGCGTGGCTGGCGGCGGCGATCTTCGCGCTGCATCCGGTGCAGGTGGAATCGGCCGCGTGGATCACGGAGCGCAAGAACGTGCTGATGGGCTTCTTCTTTTTGCTCACGCTGTGGGGATGGGTCCGGTTCATTGATGAAAAAAACGGGCGCCGGTGGCGCTATTACATTTTGGCGCTGGTTTTTTACGCACTGGCGCTATTGGCCAAAACAACAGCCTGCACGCTGCCGGCGGCGCTGCTTTTAATTCTGTGGCTGGAAAAAACGCCGGTCAACTGGCGGCGGCTGGCACAGGTCGCGCCGTTTGTGGCAATGGGAATCGGCATGGGGCTGGTGACGGTCTGGTGGGAGCGCCATCATCAAGGCACACAGGGCAAATTGTTCGAGATCGGGCTGGTGGAACGCGCGCTGATTGCGAGCCGGGCGGTGTGGTTTTATGCCGGCAAGCTGCTCTGGCCGGCGAATCTGACATTCAGTTATCCGCGCTGGACGATTTCGGCCTCTGATCCGCGCGCGTACGGATGGGTGCTGGCGACGGCGGCGCTGGGCGTGGTGATTTGGCGGGCGCGGCGCCGGGCGGGGCGGAGCGTGGAGGTGGCGGCGGCGTTTTTTGTGGCGACATTGAGTCCACTGCTGGGATTCGTCATGGTTTACACGTTTGCGTATTCGTTCGTGGCGGATCATTACCAGTATCTGGCCTGCATCGGACCCATTGCGCTGGCGGCGGCGGGAATGGAGATGGGACTGGGCCGCGTGGCCTGGGGGAAACCATTTCTTCAGCCGGTGTTGTGCGCCGCGCTGCTGATGGCGCTGGGCGCGTTGACGTGGCGGCAATGCGGGATGTATGCCAACGTCGAAACGCTCTGGCAGGCGACCCTCGCGCGAAATCCGGACTCCTGGCTGGCGCACAACAACCTCGGAACCGCTCTTCGCCAAAGGGGCCGGGTGGACGAAGCGATCACCCATTACCAGGAGGCGCTGCAAATCATGCCCGACAACGAGTCAGTCCACTTCAACCTTGCCAGGGCTTCTTACCAAAAGGGCAAAGTGGACCAGGCGATCGCCCAATTCCAATTGGCGCTGCAAATCGAACCGGCAGATATGGAAGCCCAAAATAACCTGGCCTGGCTCCTGGCCACTTGCCCGCAGGCTTCGCTGCGCAACGGTGACAAAGCGGTGCAACTGGCCCGGCAGGCCAATGAACTGGCCGGCGGAAAAAACCCGGTCATTCTTGGCACCCTCGCCGCCGCCTTCGCCGAGACCGGACGATTTCCCGAAGCGACGGAAACCGCGCAGCGCGCTTTGCATCTGGCCGAGGCGCAATCCAACATCAGGCTGGCCGGGCAACTTCAATTTGAGATGAAACTCTACCAGGCAGGCAGCCCATACCATATCCCTGAACAAACACATTAATTCGAAAGCCGTGAACTTGGAAACGACACCGGAAGGAATGGAAATGAAACCACAAGCCATTCAGGTGGCGGGTGTTTGCATTGTTCTCGTCCTGGCGGTGGTGGCTGTGTTCGGACAGACGGCGGGTTTCGGGTTCGTCAATTACGATGACGATAGGTATGTGTATGAGAACCCGGTGGTGGCAAAGGGTTTGACCCTGAAGGGAGCCGTCTGGGCGTTGACCTTTGAAGGAATTGGCCACTGGCATCCACTGACGTGGCTGACGCACATGGCGGACTGCCAGGCCTATGGCCTGTGGGCGGGTGGCCATCATCTGACCAACGTCGCGCTGCACGCGGCGGCGGCGGTGCTTTTGTTTCTGGCGTTGAGAGAGATGACGGGGAGCCTGTGGCGCAGCGCATTCGTGGCGGGGGTCTTTGCGATTCATCCGCTGCGGGTGGAGTCGGTGGCCTGGATTTCAGAACGCAAGGACGTGTTGAGCGGGGTCTTCTTTATGCTGACGCTGTGGGCTTATGCGCGTTATGTGCGCCGGCCTTCGCGCTGGCGCTACGCGGCGGTGGCGGTGTGGTATGGCTTGGGACTTTTATGCAAGAACACGCTGGTGACTCTGCCGTTTGTGTTGCTGTTGCTGGATTGGTGGCCGCTCCATCGCGTGAAGCTGGACGGGGCAGACGGCGGGAGGCTTGCGGCGCTTTTTTGGGGATTGGTCAAGGAAAAGATGCCGTTGTTCCTGCTCTCGGCCGGGTCATGCGTGGTGACGGTTCTTGTGCCGGAAAAATTGCTTGACTCCGAGCGTCTCCCGTTCCTTGAACGCATGGGAAACGCCTTGGTTTCTTATGGCGTTTACCTGCGGCAGATGGTTTTTCCGGCGGGATTGGCCAACCCATATCTCAACCCGCCAAACGGTCTGCCGTTCTGGAAGGCAGCCCTGGCCTTTGTCCTGCTGGCGGCGATTTCCATAAGTGTGTTGGCGTGCCGGAAAAGACGCCCATACCTGCTGGTGGGCTGGCTCTGGTATCTGGGAATGCTGGTTCCGACGATTGGGTTTATGCAAATATCGTACTATGTCCATGCGGATCGCTACACCTATTTGCCGGGAATCGGGCTGGTCCTGGCGGGGACATGGGCGGTGGGGGATTGGAGCGCGGGGTGGAAACATCGGCGGGCGGTGCTGGGCGGTTTGATGGCCGCCGTGATTGGCGCATTGATGGTCTGCGCCTGGAAACAGACCGGGTATTGGAAAAACGGCGAAACATGGTGGACCCATGCGCTCTCCTGCACCACAGGCAACTACATGGCCCACAACAATCTTGGCATCCTTCTTCTCGAAACGAGAAGAGTGGACGAGGCGGCCACCCATTTCCAAAGCGCGCTGCAAATCAAGCCCGACTACGTGGAAGCCCACTACAATCTCGGCGTCACTCTTGACCAAAAAGGAAGGGTGGATGAAGCGATCACGCATTTCCAAAAGGCGCTGGAAATCGAGCCGGACAACTCAAAAGCACACCTCAACCTCGGCAACGCTCTTCAGCAAAAAGGAAGAGCGGACGAAGCGATCGCCCATTACCAAAAGGCCCTGCAAATCAAACCAGCCGATCCAGCGATCCAAAATAATCTGGCCTGGTGCCTGGCCACTTGCCCGCAGGCATCGCTGCGCAACGGTGACAAAGCGGTGCAACTGGCCCGGCAGGCCAATGAACTGGCCGGCGGAAAAAACCCGGTCATTCTTGGCACCCTCGCCGCCGCCTTCGCCGAGACCGGACGATTTGGCGACGCGGTGCAGAGCGCGCAAAAGGCCATTGAACTGGCCCGGGCGGCGGGGCGGCAGGATTTGGCGGGGAAGCTCAACGGTGAGTTGCGGCGCTACGAAGCGGGACTCCCCTTGCATCAGTAATCCCTCTCGTTGTTTGAGAGCTTCTTTGAATACTCCGACGGCTTCTGCACCATGCGTTTTAGGCAAAAACATGTCGGAACTTTTTACATATCAGGCGAATTCACCTAACACATTGCAGATGAATTAGTTACATGCAATTTTGACTTTTTTCCATCTCCAAGGCGTCGGGTGTGTTTACAGATTGACATGTTGGCTGGTTTGCCATCCAGCTTCGATTGAGATTTTATCGGCGCAGATTTACGCAGCGTTGAAGCCTGATCATCCCAAGGAGGGTGCTTCTTTGGAACATCGTCTGGTTAAGCTGCAAATCCTTCAACGGCAGATCATTATGTAACAATTAGAGGCGCCCTCTCACGCTCATGGTTCCTCATTCACTTGGCGGGAAATCCCCACCAACAAAACTGTCAAGTAATGAAGCGCGGAACCATCCGGCAATCTCGGCACAAACCTTGCTTATGTTCGGGAGAATTGAGCAATAGGACAAAGAACCGATAACCTAAATAAAATATGAAATCAAAAACATTAATTGCGACAGCAGTGCTGGCGGCCGCAGTGGCTGCCCAGGCGGACATCACCGAAACATTCCCTGAAGTCAACGGGCCATATGTGGATTACAGCTATACCTTTCCGCAGCCGATGACGACGATCGGTACCGTCAATTATTCCATTCCCGCTGGTGAGACGATTTTGGGGGCGACGCTCTCGGGCATTTTCGGCGACACCAGTGACTTTTATGGCAGCTCTGCGGAGTTCGATCTTTATGCCAACGGCACCGAAGTCATATCCACCTATGACGTCAGCCCGGACCCCTACTACAACGTGGTTCCTTTCACCGCTTCTTACAACGACATTGCCAGCCTGGAGACCGGTTCCGTTACTTTGTCGTATGTCCAGGAGTCCCCATACGACGTGCGCTTGAGTGAAGTGACTTTGGATATTCAGACCTCGAGCGTGCCGGATGTGACAGGCATGTCATCCGTTGTCATGGCGGGCCTTGGTTTAGCCGGCTTCGCGCGGCGTTTCGCCAGGAAGGGTTAGTCCCCCGGCAATTCTCTGTCCTTTGCAAAGACCACCGAAAGGTGGTCTTTTTTTTGTCTTCACGTTGCAATCAAAAATTCATTTCTCAATATTCCCGGTGGAATCTTGCGCCGAAAACTGACACCGGCCCGCAATGCGCGCTTCCTCGCAACTGTTGAAACCAAACCATGAGCAACTTCCCGCGTATTTCCTTTATGTCATGTTTTGTGCTTAATACATTTTTTCCTTTGACTAAATATATTTTGGGTGCGATAAAGTAAAATATGTTGTCTCTTTTTGACATGAAAAGCAATTTTTACGTCCGGCCTTTGTCCGCCATGGTGGCTGCCGCCATGTTTTTGGCGGGACGGAGTTTCGGCCAGGATGCCGCCCAAACCAACAACGCGCCGCCCCCAACCCCGCCAAATCCGGCTGCCGCGCAGGAACCGTTTTGGAATCTTCACATGGAGGCAACGTATGTCGGCCAGTGGCATCCCGGTTTCCCGGCGCAGTATTCCGGCCCGCAAAGTTTGGACAACCACTCCGCAACAGCGGAAACGGTCGATTTCGACCTCTTCCTCGGCGCGCGATTGTGGCGGGGAGCCGAATTTCATGTGGACGGCTTGTTCTGGCAGGGGTTCGGCTTCAACCACACTTTGGGCATTGAAGCCTTTCCCAACGCCGAGGCCTACAAAGTCGGCTCGTATGACGGCAACGTCACCCCGGCCCGCGTCTTTCTCCGGCAAACCATCGGGCTGGGGGGCGATCAGGAACCGGTGGCGGATGACGCCTTCCACCTCGGCGGGCGGCAGGACGTATCCCGCATCACGCTGACGGTCGGACAAATCAGCGTCCTGGACATTTTTGATCAAAACTCCTGCGCCGGCGACCCGACAACCCAAT
Organism: uncultured Verrucomicrobiae bacterium; assembly: GCA_963813995.1. Lineage (GTDB taxonomy): Bacteria > Verrucomicrobiota > Verrucomicrobiia > Limisphaerales > Palsa-1400 > DASRLE01. The sequence goes on from CAWFAZ010000045.1 coordinate 85,890, forward strand.
TCCTGAATTGGGCCTTGGTCGGCAACGAAGCTTGGGACTATCCGGCCAACAGCATGGGCTACATCACCGGATTCGCCGCCGAATTGAACCAGCCCAACTGGACGGCCCGCTATGGATTCTTCCAGATGCCGCAGCGGGCCAATGGCATGGCCGAAGACCCCGCCTTCCTGCGGGCCTGGGGCATGGTCACGGAGTTGGAACGCCGCTTCGCCTTCCATAATCATCCGGGGGCGGTGCGTTGGCTCGCCTTCCTGAACCGCGCGGACATGGGCAGTTTCGCGGAGGCGCTGGAAAATCCGGCGCGCCCGGCCAATATAGTTGACACCCGCCAGTACCGCCTCAAATACGGCTTTGGACTCAACGCCGAGTATGAATTGATCCACGGCGTCGGCGTCTTCACTCGCCTGGGCTGGAACGACGGCCAAACCGAAAATTGGGCCTATGCCGATGTGTCCAAGACCGGCTCGGCGGGGTTGAGCATCAAGGGCGCTTTCTGGAACCGCCCCAACGATACGGTGGGACTGGCGGGGATCATTAACGGCATTTCGCGCGTCGAGCAGGATTACTTCGCCGCGGGCGGGCGGGGCATCCTGGCTGGAGACGGAGCGCTCAGTTACAGTTTGGAGAAGACGCTCGAAACCTATTACAAATTCCAAATTTGGAAGAACCTCAATGTCACGGCGGATTATCAGTATGTGATCAATCCAGCTTACAACGCGGCGCGCGGTCCGGTTTCAATTCTGGGCATGCGATTCCACTGGGACTTCTGAGCCTCACGGCAGGAAGTCTGGAAGCGGCTCATTGCATGGGCAACATCTCATTGAGCGTTGTATGCGTTTGCACGGAGGCCGCGCAGGCTTGCTGATACCGCTGCAAACAGGTCGATTCGCCGTCAATCGACACGCCGTGCGCCGATTCGCGTTCGTTGGCCAGCATTTGCGCCACCGCCTGGCTGCTGCTCAAATCGTCGCTGACCTTCGACAGGGTGCCGCCCAGGTTGGAAACGGTTTGGGCATAGCTTTGGCCGAAGGTCTCCAGGGCCGGCCCCGCCGCATTGTTCCCGTTCGCTCCCGCCGCGCCGCCGGCCTGCAACTGTGACGGATCATTGGCCACAATGCTGTTGACACCGATGTCCGACGCGTCGGTCCCCGTAAAAAAATCCCGCCGGTCCCGCCGTTCAAGTCGCGGCCGGAGCGGTAAATGGAATTGAACCGTGTGATCAATTGCCAGGCCAGGTGGTTCAGCCCGCTTTGCAAGCCGGCCAATCCGCCGTCGCGAGCGGTGATTTTCCCCCCAATGCTGCCGCCGGCCGGCTTCAGCCGCGTGCCGGCGTTTTGCGCCTGGAGGCGCAGATTCTCGTTCTCATCCGGATACGTTGCCAGGCTGTCAGGCGTCTTTGCCCCGCAAACCATGGCGATCCCGCCGATGCTCACGTTGACGCCGCCGTCGGCCCGGGGCGTGGCAATGATGTTGACGCAGCCGGACAGCGTTTCCAGCCATTGTTCGCGCTGTTCGGCCAAAGTGCCGGCCCTCCCGCCCGATGCCCGCGCCTCGATGATCTGCTGGTTCAAGACGGCAATATCATTCAGGTTCTGATTGGCCCGCACCACGTCCTTTTGAATGGAACCATTCAAATCGTTTCTCAAACCCTTCAGCCGGGAGGAGGCGCGGTTGAATTTCGCGGCGACGTCCTGCGCGCTTCGCACAATCCCGCGCCGCAGCGGGAGGTTGGCCGGGTCGCGGTACAGGGTTTCAAAGGAGCTGAACAAATTCGACAGGTCGGCGTCCAGTCCATTGAGACCATTGGGCGCGGCGCTGAAACGGATGAACTCATCCAGACAGGTCCCGGCGTGTTGCAGGTTCCTTTGCTGGGCGGCCAGCGAGCCGGTCACACTGGCTTCGGCCTGGAGTTGCGCGTCCAGCAGGGGATCGCGCGCTTCGGCAATGACGGCGGCTTCGACTCCCCTCCCCTCCCAGCCCGCCAGCGCCAGCACGGGAGCGGCGGCCTGAATGGCCCGTTGTTGGCGGGCCCGTTTTTTGACATCGGTGTCAAGTAATGCAATCATAATCCCGATTGGTCAGTTTACCTCCTCCTGCAGTTGTCGCGTTGCCCGCGAGAGTGTCGGCAACCTGTCCTGGCCGTTGCCAATCGACGTCTGGACCGGGGGGCAAAGTGAATTCAAAAGCTGCTGCATCAATTCCACCGAGCGTTTCAGCATCAAATGATTCTGCCGCGCCCGGCGGCGCACACGAAACAAAAGTTCGTTGTTTTCATCCACCAGCGCCTTGAGCAGCGGCTGGTAATCCGCCGGCAACGAGGGAATCAGGTTCTTAAATGACGTGTTCTCCGCCTCCCCCGCCGCCTCGGCCACAGCGCGGCGGCAATCCTCCCGCCGCTTCCGGGCTTCCTGGATGGCCAGGCCTTGCGCCTGGACCAGGCTGACGGACTGGGACACTTCATTCGCGGCGCGGGTCATGAGATATTCCTGCTGCCGGTCCAACAGGGCCAGCATTTCCCCGTAATTTTTCAACTCGTCACGGAGGGCTTCGATTAGTTCTTTGATGCTTTCCATCATGGATAATTTACGGCTTCCTGCTCACACTTCTTTAGGGGGGGCGTCTTCAAGGTCTTCGATGTCGCCGCCCGCGGTAAAACCCGGGGGTCAAATGCCGCTAGCGGTTGAGCCGCCTGGCAATCCGCTTCATAAACTCTCTGGGCGTCGATCATTTCACTTCCCCTTGAGCATCCACTGTGCCATGACAAAAAACCCTTGTTTTAAAGGGGGTTTGTGAAGTCATGGCCCGAAAAGGGGAAAAACATGCCACGCCAGACAGGATGAATTTGCCCCCGGCCCCGCTCCTCCCGGTTCAAGCAATAAAAGGGTTGCCAGCCCCGCCCAAAAACGCTATCAATCCTGATCATGCCAACAGTCGGCGAACAACTGCGCGCGGCGCGCCAGGCCCAGAATCTGGAAATTCACCAGGTGGCGGATTGGACCAAAATCCGCAGCGACCATATTCGCGCCCTGGAGGAAGGCAATTACAGTGTCTTTTCCGCCCCGGTTTACATTCGCGGTTTTGTGCGCACTTACGCCACTCTCCTGAAGCTCGACGCCGTGCAAATCCTTCAGCAACTCAGCCATGAGCTGGCCGATTCCGGACAGCACGAGCCTGCTTTGTCCCAGCCCGCCAGTGGCGCGCTGGATGACGCCATGTTCCATTTTTCAAAGTTCGTCCGGCGGCTGGCCTTGCCCGCAATGGGGGCGCTTCTTATCGTGGCGGTGGTCGTCGTCTCTTATTTCGTCTGGCTTCGTTACCAGCACAAGGACCCGTTGCAGGGCTTGGGGCCGGGCCTTTATCAAGCGCCGCCAGCCGGCGAAACCCTGCCCCTGCCCAAATCCAATTGATGATTTCAAATTTGAAATTTCAAATTTGAGATAATCCATCGTAAGTTGTTCCCGTGACGAAATCTCCAATGACAACGCCCGTGCGCGTCGGTCTCATTTCCCTCGGTTGCGCCAAAAACCTGGCCGACGCCGAAATCATGCTCGGCTCCCTCCTCAAGGCCGGATTGGAAATCACCAATGATCCCAGCCAGGCGGACGTTGTCATTGTTAATACCTGTTCCTTTATTGACGCCGCCCAGGAAGAAAGCGTTGATGCCATTTTGCAATCCGCCGAAGTGCGCGCGCAGACCCGGCCCGGCCAGGGCCTGATCGTCTCCGGCTGCCTGCCCCAACGCTATCGCGACGAGCTGCCCGCTCTCCTGCCGGAAGTCGATGCCTTCATGGGCATCGATCAAGTCGCGCAGGCGGCGGATATTGTCCGGCAGGCCCTGGCGCGCCGCCGCGAGAAACTGGCCCAACCGCCGATTTCCAATTTCAAATCTCCAATTTTCAGGCATGGAGTCCCGGCTTCAGCCGGCAAGGTTCCGCCTGCACCCGCCGCTCCGCTCATCCAGGTCAACCTTCGGCCCGCTTACATTCCCGATTTTGCCACCCCGCGCTTCCGGCTGACGCCCAAACATTTTGCTTACGTGAAGATTGCCGAAGGCTGCAATCATCCGTGCAGCTTTTGCATCATTCCCCGCATGCGCGGCTCCCATCGCAGCCGCGGCCAGGCCGACATCATTCAAGAGGCCCGCCAACTCATCGCCGAAGGCGTCAAAGAACTGAACCTCATCTCGCAGGACTCGACCTACTACGGCCTGGACCTGCGGCCCAACGCCAGCCGCGCCATATCCTCGCCCGAAAGATTCTCCGCCACCGCCAAATCCCTCACCGCCGGAGCAACGACCCTTTGCACGCTCCTGCGCGAACTCAACGCCTTGCCCGGCCATTTCTGGGTGCGGCTCCTTTACACCCACCCCGCCCACTGGACCGACGAGCTGATTGAAACGATTGCCCAATGCCCGAAAGTGGCGCGCTACGTGGACATACCGCTGCAACACATCCATCCAAACATGCTCGAACGCATGCGCCGCGAAACCTCGTCCCAGTACATCATAGACCTAATCGCCAAAATCCGGGCCGGCATCCCTGGCATAGCTATTCGGACCACATTCATCGTCGGCTTCCCCGGCGAAACCGAAGCCTGTTTCCAGACATTGCTCGACTTCATCGCCAAAACCCGATTCGAGCGAATGGGCGTCTTCACCTATTCCCGGCAAGACGGCACGCGCGCCGGCAAAATGGAAACCCAAATTCCCGACCCCATCAAAAAGCGCCGTCAAAACTTGGCCATGTCCGCGCAACTAAAAATAGCCCGCGCCATCTCGGCCTCTTATGTAGGCCGGGAGATGGAAGTCCTGGTCGAACGCGAAGCGCACTTGCGGGACATGCCCAAAGACAACATCAGTTCATGGGAACACGGATTAATCCGTTCCTCCGCGTCGGCAGACGGCCCCGCATCCGCCCGGCGCGGGAGTATTCTGATCGCGCGCAGCCAGTCCGACGCGCCCGACATAGATGGTCGGGTATATATTCGAGGCAAGCTGGAAGCAGGCCAATTTGCCCGCGTCAAAATCACCGCCCACACCGACTACGATTTGCTCGCCGAACCCATCTTGTCCGAGCCGTTCGACAAATGACACCATGAAGAAAAGACCCTTTTCATCTCAAAAGAAACTGACAGTCGCCGCTGTCTGTCCCGGCGGCTTGCTGGCCGACGTGCGGGAACTCATCCTGCTTGCGCGCGAAGGTGTGGCGCAAACCGTCAATGCCGGGTTGACACTTCTCTATTGGCAGATTGGCCGGCGTATCCATCAGGACATCTTGAGGGAGAAGCGGGCGGAGTATGGCGGGCAGATTGTCTCCGCACTGGGGAGACAATTGGAAGGGGAGTTCGGACGGGGATTTTCGGAAAAGTCGCTGCGTCACATGATTCGGTTTGCGGAAGTTTTCCCGGACGGGCAGATTGTCTCCGCACTGCGGAGACATTTGACTTGGACTCATTTCAAATCAGTTGTTTACCTCGACGACCCACTCAAACGCGACTTCTACGCGGAGATGTGCCGCATTGAAAACTGGAACACCCGCACGCTGGAAAAGAAGATCGGTTCGATGCTGTTCGAACGCACCGCGCTGTCGAAGAAGCCGGACAAGCTCATCCGGCAGGAGTTGGCGGCTTTGCGTGCGGAGGACCGGCTGACGCCCGACTTGGTGTTTCGCGATCCCTACGTGCTGGATTTTCTCCAGTTGCACGACACTTACGCGGAGCAGGACATTGAGGCGGCGATTCTGCGCGAAATGGAGTCCTTCATTCTGGAACTGGGCGTGGGCTTTTGCTTCGTGGCGCGGCAGAAGCGGATGCAGATTGACGACAAGGATTATCATCTCGACCTGCTGTTTTATCATCGCAAGCTGCGCCGGCTGGTGGCGATTGACTTGAAGCTCCGGAATTTTGAAGCCGCCGACAAAGGGCAGATGGAATTGTATCTGAACTGGCTCAAGCGTTATGAATGCGACCCGGGTGACGCCGCGCCGCTGGGAATCATCCTGTGCGCGGGTAAACGCCGGCAACACGTCGAGTTGCTGGAACTGGAAAAGAGCGGCATCCACGTTGCCAGCTACTGGACAAAAATTCTTCCCAGGAAACAACTTGAACGCAAACTCCAGCAGGCTGTCCGCCTCGCCCGTGCCGCCCTGGCCCGGCGCTCACTGACGCCATCCTGACCGCCATCTTGTCGCGCCAACCCGTCCGATCCGTCCGACCCGTCCCACCTGTCCGACATGTCCCATTTCACGTCCCCGTATCGCAGCCGCAAAATCATGCGCTTCTGAAATAAAAATCTGCGATTGCGTGGGATCGGTTTTTGCACGAGCCATTCACGGAGGACAGAAAATCGGGAGAAGCGCAGCCGCCAAAGAAAAAGGTGGAAAGTTCTAAGATTGCAGAGAGGCGATCGGAGTGGTAGAAATCCTCCCAATGGCTGTCCCAAAGCATGAAGTGAAAAAACTTCGCCGGGCGATTCGACAATCGTTGAAGGCGCAAGGCTTCCATCTCTCCGGCTCTGAAGTCAGTTTTCGTCAGCGTCATGACAAGCGTAGCATCCGTAAGCGGCATCAGCATGCAGTGGCTAAAAGAATCAATTTGGCAAAGCCATCGTTGGAGCAAGCGGAGGACGAGCTTCTCTCGTTCCTAGCTTCCGGCCACGAAGTTGATCCGGCGCGCATTGTGCCGCGTCTTCATAAAGTCGAACCTGGTACCATCGAATCCAAGTTATTCAAGTATGCTTGCTTGCACTGGAGCATCCCGGTTTCGGACGGGTATGGGCGGCGACTTCGCTTCCTTATTTTCGATGACTCCAATGGCAAACTGATCGGTTTGTTTGGATTGGGTGATCCAGTTTACTCGATCAAGGCAAGAGACGAGTGGGTTGGGTGGGGAGCAAATGCGAAAGCCGAGCGGCTCTACCATGTGATGGATGCGTATGTGCTTGGAGCCGTACCGCCGTATTCGCAACTGCTCGGTGGAAAACTCGTCGCCTTGGCAGCGATCTGCGGCGAAGTACGGCGGGCTTTTGTGCGTCGTTACGCGGGCCGTCGCTCAGTGATTTCTGGAAAGAAACGAGAGGCTTACTTGGTGGGTGTCACTACGGCATCCGCACTCGGCCGGTCTTCACTCTACAATCGCGTCGCGTTCAAGGGCCGCAAAGTGTTTGAAAGTGTCGGATTCACCGGCGGATGGGGCGAGTTTCACTTTTCGGATGGCGTTTATGAGCGGTTGACCGATTTTGCAAGCGAGCACTGCATTCCTACGGCGAAGCAGGAGAAGTGGGGCAGCGGCTTTTCGGCTGGCAACACAGCGGCAACAGTTGGCAACATGTCGCTGGTTTTCGTCTTTCGCTGCCTCAGAAGCTGTATAAAACTTTTAGCCATCTGAAAGGAGCGTTGGCTGCTTCCGCGAGCAGAACGCGACCAATCATATTTGGCTTTCAAGAAAACCGACTGGCTGCTTTGGTCGGCGAAAAGCCATGACTGAAACCGCCTCAAATCCCGCGCCGTTTGGTGATTTGCCAAGCGCCTTGGTTGACGAAGTATTACAGCGCACCGCCGCTGTTGGTCAGCACTTACTCAAGTCGTTTGAGCACGTTCGCGCCGAGCGCAAAACGCTCCGCGATGATCTTAGCGGAAACGGACTGCTTTGCCCCGAAAGTTTTCGGGGTTGATGATCTCTGTGGCAAAAGTTGTTTGCTTCGCGGGCGGAATCTGTCTTTATATTGCCTGCCGAAAATGATTCCAAAAATGTGAATGAACGTTCCGAACAAATTAACAATCTCCAGATTTGCCCTCACCGTGCTTTTCCTGGCCGTTATTTTTTCCCAAGTCCCGTTTCATGAAACCATCGCCCTGGCTCTTTTCAGCGCGGCGGGTTTGACCGATTACTTCGACGGCAAGATTGCGCGCCGCGACCATCTCATCACCAACTTCGGCATTCTCATGGACCCGCTGGCCGACAAGATACTGGTCTGTTCGGCCTTCATCGCCTTTGTTGGCCGGGGCTGGATGCCGGCGTGGATGGCGGTCATCGTGGTGGCGCGGGAACTGGCCATCACGGGATTGCGGCTGCTGGCCGCCTCGAAGAATCTGGTGCTGGCGGCGGAAGGATTCGGCAAACATAAAACGATTTCACAAATTGTGGCCATTCTTTTGATTCTGATTTTTCACAGTTATGAGCAATGGGGGCCGTTGGGACGAATTCTCCTTGGATTCCCTTCGGGCCGGCCCTGGATTGGGTGGTTTACGACCCTTTCTCTGGATGTCGCCGTCATCCTGACCTTCTCGTCCGGAACCATTTATCTTTGGCGCAATCGCCGCCTGTATCTGGCGGATTTATGAAGCTCCGGCTCACTTAAATCCTCTTCGCTCCCGCGCCGAAGGTTCTCCTGCTGTCCTGCGCATGGGCCAGGGCCAGGGCCAGCGCGTCGGCGGCGTCGGGCGAAGGAGGTTCGGGAAGCTGCAACAAGCGTTGCACCATTTTGCCCACCGCCAATTTCTGCGCCGCGCCATAACCCACAACCGCTTGCTTGACCTTGCGCGGCGCGATTTCAAAAATGTCCAACCCGGCTTCGGCGAGCGCCGCAAGGGCTGCTCCGCGCGCCTCGCCCATGATCAGCGCCGTCTGCAGGTTTTGCGCGTAAAAGAGTCCCTCGATCGCGCACGCGGTCGGCCGATATTTGGCCACGACCTCGCGCAGCGTTTGCATAATCTTCACCAGGCATCGGGAACGTTCCCAGCCCGCCGGGCAGGCGATGGTGCCGTGGGCCAGCGCGCGCGGATTCGGCCTGGCCAACTGGATGACCCCATAGCCGGTCCCGCGCAACGAAGGGTCCACGCCAATGATGATCTGGTTTCTGTTGGAGCCAGCGCGAGAATTGCTCTCAAAAACCGGGACAGGAGTGTGCTTTGAGCCGCTCAGCCTCGCTTGGATCTGCTCGAATTGCCGGGGTGTGATCGCCATGATTTTAATTCTGCCAAAGAGCGGCGGAAGTTCAATGTTGGATGTTCGGGCCGGTTTTCGGCATCAGCTTCGACATTATGAAACCCACGGACAGAGTCACCGAGGAACCGATGAGCGTGTACCACGGAAACGCGATCACGACAGGAAGATGCGGCCAGCCTGGCGGAAGATGCTCCTGCGCCAGCGGGCTGATCCAGGTCATCACGGCCAGCGAACAAAGCATTCCCGTGATCACGGGGGCGGCGGGGCCGCGTTTCCAGAAGAGCGCCATCAACAAGCCGCCCAGCAAAGCGCCGCTGGTCAACCCGCGCAACTTGAAGGCCGCCTCCAGCACGAAAGCCACTTCCCGGCTCAAATACGCCACAAGAATCAACGCCCCCGCCCAGGCCATGGTCGAGATTTTGCTGAAGCGCAGAAAAAAGGCCTCCGACCGGTGCGGCAATAGTTTCTTGACAAAGTCCATCGTCGAAACCGAGGCCAGCGAGGTCAGCGCCGAACTGACCGAGGACATCGCCGCCGCCAGAATGGCCACGATGAGCAAGCCCTTCAACAGATGCGGCGCGCCGGTGAGCATGAAAATCGGATAAATGAAATCGTTGGCCATGATGCCGCTGTGCGGGCGCACTTCGGGAACCGGCATGGCCAGGGGGAATTTTTGATAATAAACCCACAGCATGACGCCCACGAGCAAAAATATGAGAAAGAGCGGAAAGATGACGACGGCGCTCAAGGCCAGCGCCTTGCGTCCGTCGGCCACGGTCTTGCAGGCCAGCACCCGCTGCACGATCAACTGCTCCGCCCCGTGCGAAGACATGACCATGACCGTGCCGCCAATGACGCCCATCCAGATGTTGATCGGCTCATGCCAGAGGGTGGAGGCATTGACGCGGGCATTGAGCCAGTGCAGTTTTCCCGCCGCCGCCGCCATGCGAAACACTTCCCCGGCCCCGTGCGGAAAAAAGCGCGGGATATAAAACAAAGTGAACAGGCCGCCCAACAAAAAAAGTCCGAACTGAACCGCATCGGTCCAGATCACCGCCTTGACCCCGCCGATACAGGTATAGACCAGCGACAAAATGACAAACAAAAGAATGGCGCCCAAGATCGGATCGCCGCCGCCAAAAGGGGCCAGCCATTTGTCGCCGAGCATCAACTTGACGGGGATGCAGGCGACATAGACCCGCACGCCCGCCGCCAAAGTCTCGCTCAACAAAAAGAACCCGCCAGCCGTCTGGCGCGCGCCATTGCCGAAGGCATTGGAAAAAAGCTGGTAGGGTGAATAAATTTCCCCCTTGAAATAGTGCGGCACCATGACGACCGCCAGAATGATCCGGGCGATGACGTAACCGATGATCAATTGGAGAAAGGACAAATCGCCCTGGCTGGCGTAAGACATGGCTGGCACGCCGATGATGGTCAGCGCGCTGGTTTCCGCCGCCACAATGGAAAGCCCGACGCCCCACCACGGAATATCCCTGCTGCCGAGGAAATAATCGCGCGTATTGTGCTGGTCCCTGCCGAACCAACTGCCCAGCGCGATGATGCCGCCCAGGTAAAGGACGATGATGCTCCAATCCGTGGCGTTTAAAAAGTTGGCGGGTGAACTTGCCATCAAGGGGCGAGGATAGGGGATGCGAGAGAGCCGATGCCAAACAAATTCGCCAACCTTCGCCACTGCGGCGAAGGAGGATGGGGCCGGCCTTCCATGTTTCCATGATTTCGGTTTTTAACGATAAAGCTGGATTCCCCCATGCGTTTGTCTTTGGGCCACAAAATTGTTAGCGCCGGTTTGAACTTATTAAACGGGCTGCCCAACACCCAAATCACTACAGCCAACAGCCGCCGCGCCGGGCAATCGCACCGTTTTTGAAATTCGTTTGTCATTGTTGCAACCATCTCGCGGCCGAATGGCAGCGGTTCACCACCCGTTGCAATGAAGGCGATGTTTTAGCCGTGTCATCCGCGAAGGCATTCAGGGCGGCCACGACGGCGATAATGGACAAAAGGCATCGAATCATGGGCGCTTCTGACCGCAAGCAAGCTGAAAAGCAACCCCATCGGTTTTTGTCATAATCGGCTCTTATATCATGAGCTACTTTGTGTAGTAATACTAATATGTTGATATAGTAAAACTGATACTTTAATAAAAAGGAAAATAAAGCTTGTCTTCCGCGATGGCCGCGCATAAAAATAAAAGATACCATTAATTTGCAGGCGTTTGCCGGCCTTTGCCTTTGTCCGGCCCATCGGCGGGAAAAGAGTAAAAATCAAGGCCAACCATGAAAGTTTCAATTATGAAAACGATGAAAATACGTCTGCCCGGATTTGTTTGTTGCATTCCGGTTACAATGGGCGGCGTGGCTCAACCTGCTCTGAGCCGCGCCTTAAATGCTCACGCAGGCTGCAATCGGAGGATTCCATGAAAGAGAACAAGCAACAAATGGGGACATTATTATGAAAACCATCAAAACTTTCCTGCCGACGGCGCTGACAATGATGCCGAAAGCAAAGCCTCTGCCCGGGTTTTTCCTCCGGGCTGCGGTTATTCTGCTTTGCGGCATTTGTCCTGTTCTTGGCGCGGATTTGAAGGTTTTGCCTGGTCATGTGCCGAAAGTCATTTCGAGCCTTGCGCCAAAAGGCCGGCTGGCGGCAACGAACAAACTGTGGCTGGCGATCGGTTTGCCCTTGCGGGACCAGGCGGGCTTGTCGAAGCTGCTCCAGGAGATTTACGATCCGAGCAGCCCCAACTACCATCACTACTTGACTGCGGCGCAGTTTGCGGATCGGTTTGGTCCGGCGGCGGCGGATTATGAAACGCTGAAGGCGTTTGCAATGTCGAACAATCTGGCCGTGACGGGCACCCATCCCAACCGCACTTTGCTTGATGTGGAGGGGTCTGTTTCGGACGTTGAAAAGGCCCTGCACGTGACTATGCGGGTTTACCGGCATCCCACCGAACAGCGCGACTTTTATGCCCCGGACACAGAGCCATCCATTGATTTGAATCTTCCCGTGCTGCATATTAGTGGTTTGGATAACTTTAGGATGCCGCACCCGCTTATCCGCAGAATGACTTCCCTCGACCAACCGGCGGGCGCGTCCTCCCCTTCCGGATCGGGCCCAGGCAGTAATTACCTGGGAAGAGATTTTCGCGCGGCATACGCTCCAGGTGTGACACTTACTGGAGCCGGCCAAACCGTCGGACTTTTGGAATTTGATTCCGGCTTCTTCCAAAGTGACATCACGGCTTACGAAGATCTGGCTGGTTTGCCAAACGTGCCCATAAGCGCGGTATTGTTGGACGGGTACAACGGCGGGCCGGGTGCCGCCAATGACGAAGTGTCCCTGGACATTGAGATGGCGATTGCCATGGCGCCCGGATTGGCAGGTGTGATTGTTTATGAAGGCACTAACGCCGATGACATTTTGAACCGCATGGCCACCGACAATCTGGCCAGACAAATCAGTGCTTCTTGGGCAAACTATGCCGATGCCAACTCAGATTCGATCTTCCTGCAATACGCCACGCAGGGACAGTCGTTCTTCAATGGATCCGGCGACGGCGACGCATGGGTTGGAACAATCGGACCGCCGTGCGACGATCCCAACATCACCATTGTTGGCGGGACAACTCTGTCCACGAGCGGTCCGGGCGGCCCCTGGGCCACGGAAAAGGTTTGGAATTGGGGCTATGATCCGCCTGGTTGGCCCGGCACCGCTAACGGGTATTGGGGCGACGGCGGTGGGATCAGCACCGTGTGGCCGATTCCATCCTGGCAGACCGGCATCAACATGGCGAACAATCACGGCTCGACCACAATGCGCAACGTCCCGGATGTCGCCCTTACGGCAGACAATATCTGGGTGACATACAGCAACGGTCTGGCGGACAGTTTCGGGGGTACCAGTGCGGCGGCTCCTTTGTGGGCTGGCTTCACCGCTCTCGTCAACCAGCAGGCCGCGGCCGGCGGCCAGTCACCCGTCGGCTTCCTCAACCCGATTCTCTACGCCATCGGCAAGGGCACCTCCTGCGCGTCCTGTTTCCACGACATTGTGATTGGCAGTAACACCTGGACCAACAGTCCGACCAACTTCTTTGCCGTTCCCGGCTACGACTTGTGCGCCGGCTGGGGCACGCCCACGGGCAGCAACCTGATCAACGCCCTGGCCAACGGGGACTTGATCTGTCTGTGTCCGTCCAACATCGTGGTCACTTCCTGCAGGAGCCTGCTGGTCTATTACAGCGTGACCGCCACCAGCCCCGCCTGCAGCCCCGTGAATGTGATTTGCACGCCGCCCTCGGGCTCTTTGTTTGCGCCAGGAACGGTCACCACGGTGAATTGCTCGGCGGTGGACTCCTGCCGCCATAGCTGCACCTGCAGCTTTACCGTCACCGTCACGATGCCCCCGCCACTTGCCGTAGTCTGCCCGACCAACAAGACGGTGCGGTGCGGCAGCTCCTGGACCTTTGATCTGCCGTCGGTTTCGTCCGGCGCCAACGTGACCATCCTCTCGATCGGCACCGTAACCAACGGCGACTGCCCGCAATTGATCACGCAAACCTGGCTGATTGCCGACGCTTGCGGCAACAGCACTAATTGCAGCCAAACTGTAACCGTGGAGGACACCGGGACGCCGAGGATGCCAGCTCCGAACAACATCCTGGTGCGGGCCTGCACCAATGTTCAGGTGTTCTACACGCGCACGGCCGACAGCGCCTGCTGGGGCAACATCCCCGTGGTTTGCACTCCGCCCTCGGGCAGCTACTTTGCCCCGGGCGCGACCACCGTCAACTGCGTCGCCACCGACCGTTGCGGTAACACCGCCTCGAACAGCTTTACCGTGACGGTCCAATGCGATTACATTTCCACCACCATCGTCAACGCCTTCGATCCCAGCTATCAAGGTCAGCTCAACTACGAAGGCACAGTGCCTCTTGGGTGTGGTGTATGGTTTGGCGGCTCAACAGTTGTCTGGGATGACACTATGGATAGTACTGGCAATGGCGGCGGCTCCATGTACGTAACGGCTTCCTTCAATTCCGGCATCTATACGCCCATAATAGCAGACTACATATGCTTTCCGCCTTGGGATAATGAATGGTATAATGGGGGCGAAAACGTTGACTTGTCGCAGTACTTGTACTCGGCTGTTCAATTCGATATTTTGTGGGACAACACCTCGTCGCTGACGATTGATGAATTTAATGATCTTTCGCTGGTTCAGTCTGGGCTTTCCGGAAGCACCCCGGGGTTGGAAATAGAAAATGTCTATGGCTCCTCCCCCTCGAATGGAAATGTGCCCCTCGGCAATATCACCATACCAGAGGCGGCCGCGCGCAACTGGGTGACCGTGACCCTTCCCATCAACCAAGCCTTGCCAAACCTGGCTGGGACGAGCGGTATTCTTCTGTGGAAATGGGTAAATAACGAGGGGGATTTGCCGGGTTCTACGACTGCCAACTTCTGGATTGACAATGTCAAATTTGTTGAGGGGCTGCCTGCCCCGCCGCCGCCGCCCACCCTCAATCCGCCGACCAAACCCACTCCAGGCTTGAACGTGACTGCGAGCACGGAAAGCGCCGGGAACGGTTTCTATTGGGACCGCCAGTCAGTAATGCTGGTTGTTACCAACGGATTGTCATGGGTGGAAAATACCGCCAACGGTCCTGTGACGTATGCCTTTACGATCAATGCTTTCCCGCAGAGTCCGGCAACCCATGGTTGTGAAGCTTACCTGTTCCTGGTTCCAAACCCGGCTTATCCCGGCGATAATGCGCCCGACTGGAATGAAACCAACTGCGTTATTGTGCAGCTCCAGCAGGGTGCAGGCACGACGACCATGTACTTTCAATACAAGGTGAACGCACCAAATGGCAACGATTATAACACGTTGGGCAGCGTCACCCATACAGGGACTGCTCTTGGAACATGGGCTGTCAGGTTCACGTCCGACACGGATGTCGCGTTGATTGCACCCGATGGCACCACCGCCAATCTTGTCATTCCCCCCGGCGATGCCGGCATTTTTGCCGAGGTTGGCGATCCCGGCTTCCATGTGTATTTGGGCATGGAGGCAAACAATGCCGCCTCGATCAATCAGGCGGTTTGCTATTCGCAATTCGCCGTTACAGGCGCGCCGGCAGGAACCATCAGCGATAACTTTCTGACCGACGGCGTTCTCAATGCCAATATATGGGACAACTCCGTGGCGGCCGCTCCTGCGGGCGTGTTCATCATGCCGGCCAACGCGGCGTATTGGATATCGTGGACAACTCCGGCCACTGGTTTTGTATTGCAGTCAGCGCCCGCCTTGTCGGGACCGTGGACAATGCAGACCAATGATTTTATCCTCAACGGAGTGGGCATACAGTCACAGTTGCTTCTTAACACCGACTTGCCGCCTGGTCCCAACGCATTCTTCCGAATGATCCAGCAGTAAAGCCCGGAGTTCTTCAGGGACGAAAGGGACGAAAGGGACCAAAGGGACGGAAGGGACAGGATTAAGATTAGGAACCAGAAACCGTTCCGCGTTGATGCCGGAGAAGTCTTCCCATTGCAGCAGGACGCGCGGCCAGCGGCGCTTGACCGCCAAGACGAAGGTATCGACAAAATCGTCATACTCCGGGCCGCGAACGCGGCGGCTCCGCCAGCCAATATAGAAGGGGTCTTTCAATCTTTCTTCATTATCCGTTCCCACGTCAAGCAGAATGGGCAGGCAGCATTCGGGCAGAATGCCAGCCAGGGCGGTGTAGAGGGCCATTTTGCCAATCGGAATGCCCATGCCTCCGGCGCCCTGATCACCGAGGCCGAGAATGCGTTCGCCGTCGCTCACGACGATGCATTTGATCCCGTCATGACGCGGGTGCGAGAAAATCTGATTGATGCGGTCTTTATTGGGATAACTGAGAAAGAGGCCGCGCGGTTTGCGCCAGATCTGGCTGAATTTTTGACAGCCTTCACCCACGGTCGGGGTGTAAACAATGGGCAGGGTTTCCTCGATATGATGCGTCATGAGCGAGTAAAACAGAGTTTCATTGGTGTTCTGGACATCGCGCATGAAGGTGTATTTCTCCAGCGGTGTTGGCAGGGCCGCCAATGCCATGTGACGGCGCTCCCGCTGATCCTCCAGCGTCCCAATATGAGGCGGCAACAAACCATGGAGGGCGAACGCATCCCTTTCGCTTTCCGTAAAGGCAGTCCCCTTGTTCAGGCGGGAATTATTCAGCGGATCGTATCCCGTGAGCCTGGTTTTAATGATTGCGCCGCTTTGGCATTGTGTTTCCTGGCCGGAGGTATTCATGGGGTGCTTCAGGGTTCATGCGCGCGGATCGGTCAGGCGGCCGACGAAAAGCAGGCTGCCGGAACGGGTGCCGCGAATCAGAAAGATAAAGGGATGGTCGGCCCGGAAAACGGGCGGTGGCGAAGCTGGCTCCTCAATGCCCATGGTTGCCGCAACAGGGACGGTGGCGGCAGCGGCTTCGGTGCCTTCTTCGGTGACTTCGCTCCAGGCTTTGTGAAACACGCCGGAAATGTAGAGGCTGTTGGTCCCATTAAGACCGAAAAAGTTGGCCTTCTGCCAGATGAAGGCATCGGGCATGCCCATTTTTGCCAGCGTGTCGTTGAGCTTAAAGCCGGACTCCAGTTTGAATCTGGGCAGGAAAATTTTAACGTTCTGCTTTTGCATTTGCGCGAGCAGGCGGGCAAGGAACGCAGGGGTGAGTTGCCGTTCCAGTTGGCCAAGGGCATCGATTTGGCGCGGCAGCAATATCACCATGGACAGTTCATTGCCACTGTAGGGCAATTCCACGGCTTGGAAGTCGTTGTTCCCGGTGTATTTGACATCATCGAAATGGACCATGAGGAGCGTATCGACTTGGCTGCTCGTGGAAATATGGAACGGGCTGGTGGAAGTGGCGGCTTTTTCAAAAGGGCTGGCCCAAGTGCCTTTGAAATAAATGGCGTTAGCCAGAACAAGCCGGGTGAGGTCATCCAAGCTGCCGGGCGAAAGGATGTCCTGGATTTTGTCTTTGGTCTTCTGCGCGACCCAGCGGTTGATTTCGCGGGTGACGGCATCGGCGCTGGTCTTGAAGTCCGCTTGGTTGACGCTGGCCTGATAATCGTCTTGGGCGATTTTTAGAAAGGCGGGAAGGAAGGGTTCACCTTTCTGTGCCCACAACGCGTTGGCGATGTCCAGTTGGATGCCATTCTGTTTTTCCGCGTCGTTCAGTTGCTGTTGAAGTTCGCCGAACGAAGAATGAAGCCGCGCATCGCCTTTGCTGAAATGCAGGACCCGGCCCATTTGCGTTTCGGTGTCGCCGCGCGCTCCGGCATAAGTCATGGCCAGGCAGGTGGAAATGCTGTACGGGGAAAAGAAAAGGTTGCCCGGCGCGCCGCTGAGACGGGCGTAAAGATCGAGGGCGAAGGCGGTGTTACCCTCGACCAGCGATTCGGTTTGGGCCGCTTGGACGCTCGCCGCCAGTCCGATGCCGAATGAAATCAATAGACTGGCGGATAGTCTGAAAAGCCGAGTGGTGTTCATGGAGGGTATGAAAGCAAATCTGAACCGAGTTTGGCAAATCTGAACTGAAATCTCAGACGATGCTGAAAATGACGGATGGGACGAAAAGGACTAATGGGACGAATAGGACAAATGGAGGGCGTCGTCGCAGGGCGGGATGGCTGGTTCGATGGCTTCGGGCAGGCGGGCCAGAATCGTCTCCAACATTTCCTGGCAGGCCGGATCAAAAAATGTCCCCGGCCCCGCCGCGGCGCGGGCCAGTCCGGCAAGCGTTTCGCGGGCGTAATGAAGCAATCCCTGGCGCAACGGGAAGGAATAGACGGCCAATGTCAAACCATAGACCAGGGTGTGCCAGCCTCCGGCCCGGCCGGATTCGACAGCGCACAAATAACGCTGGACCGTTCGCTCATCGCGCAACGGCTTCAAGCGCTGCAATTGTAATACACCGATTTTCCGGCTGGCCGAAGCGAACGGGGCCAGCCGCGCTTCTCCCGCCAGTTGCCGGTCCAATGCGATCAATTCGCGCGCTTCGCCGCGCCGGACGCAGCCGCACGCTTCGACAATGGCGGGCAATTCCAGCGGCAGAAGAATCTGCGTGAGATAGGTGTCCAAAAAACTTTGCAGCGCCGGAAGGCCGGCGATGCGTTGGGAGGGCGGGGCGAGGGGTGAAAGGCAGTCCGGCAATGTCCCGCGGACTCCCAACTGTCGCAACAGGGCGCAAAAATCTCCCAGCAGATTCTCTGCTTCACTCCGCGCGGTCCCGGACTCGGTCGAGTGCCGGCACGCGCTTTTTTCGGACGGCCTCATGCGACTTTGGGCAGGCCGGTCTGCTCAACACACGACCGCTTGCCTGCAATAAAACTAGCCTCCTTTGCCATGCCGTCCAGTGACAAAGGCGCAAATTAAAAAATATTTATGTTGCATTTTTGACGGGATGAGTATCCGGGAGATTAAGATTAGGATTAGGAGCGGCCAGCAAAAATCTATTCTGGCAATGCTCTGAAGAAATTAGTACCCTGTCTGCAAATGGCTGGAACCCGACATTGTCACAATTGCGGCTGGGAATGGACGTTGCCCGGCCAGCCCGGTCGCGGAGATTCATGCGACAGTTGCAACGCCGATCTGCGCGTTTGTTTGAATTGTGTCAGTTATGATCCGCGCGCCGCTTACCAATGCCGGGATCGGCGGGCCGATCCCGTTTTGGAGAAGGCGTCTGGAAACTTTTGCGAGTATTTCGAACTGGCCCGCCGCGTCTTCGCTCCCAAAGAGACGGCCAGCCCGCGCGAAGACGCGGCGCGCGAGAAGTTGAAAAAGCTGTTTGGAGAGTAGTGACGAAAACGACGAAAGGTACGGCTCGTCACCCGGACAAGGAGCGCCGCAGCAAATCGAGAGCTTGCTGCGAGGTGACAAATTTGAAGGTCTCGCGGTCGAAGGGATTGAATCGTTCTTCCACGGTTGTTCCCTGCGCGCCGGCCAGCGCAATGAAAACCGTGCCGACGGGCTTTTGCGCGCCGCCGCCGCCGGGGCCGGCAATGCCGGTGACAGCCAGGCCGTAATCGGTGGCGTGCCGAAGCCGCGCTCCTTCCGCCATTTGCCGGGCCACCGCCGCGCTGACCGCGCCGTGTTCGCTCAAAGTTTCTTCGCCAACGCCGAGCAAATTCTTCTTGGCATCATTGCCGTAGGCCACCAGGCCGCAGGCCAGGACGGCGGACGCTCCAGGAACATTGGTGATGCGGTGGGCGATCAATCCGCCCGTGCAGGATTCCGCCAAAGCGACCGTTTTCTTTTGCCCGGCCAGCAGATGCACGACGGTCGATTCCAGTGTGGCGTCGTCAACCGCAAAAATGAGCAAGCCCAGCAATTGGCGGATCATTCCTTCGGCTTGACTGACAATGGCCGCGGCCTTTTCACCGCGCGCGACCAGACGCACATCCACTTCGCCGATGCGCGCGCAATAGCCCAATTCCAATCCCCCCGGCAGGAGCGGTTGCAGCGGCCCGGCGATTTTTTCCTCGACGGCCGATTCCCCCAAACCGGTGGTGCGCAAGGTGCGGCAGACAAAGGGCCGGGCGGGGGGGAATTCCTTGAGCAGGAGCGGGAGGACCGATTCGGAAAACATGGGGCGCAGTTCCCGCGGGGGACCGGGCAGGAGCATGAGCCAGCTTCCGCGTTTGTCCTCGCGGAAGGGATTGGGGTTGATTTCGATGGCCAGGCCCGGAGCGGTGCCATGCCGATTTGGCAGGACGCGCGCTCCGGCGGGAACCAGGGCCTGGACCTTGACGCTGGGCGGCATGGGGCGCTTTCGTTGGGCGAAGTATTCTTCGATGCGCGCCAACACCTCCGCGTCCGGCGCCAGCGGGCGGCCGAGCATTTGGGCGATGAGGTCGCGCGTGATGTCGTCGGAAGTCGGCCCCAGTCCGCCCGTTGTCAACACCACATCAGCGCGGGCTAGGGACTCGCGCGCGGCGGCCTGGATGGAAGGGCCGTCATCGGCGACGCAAATTTGCCGGGCGACGTCGTAGCCGCGGTCGGCCAGTTGGCGGCAAATCCACTGTTGGTGCGTATTGAGAACGCGCCCCAAAAGCAATTCGCTGCCGGTGTTGATGAGTTCAATACTTGGGAACGGCATGGTCTATTTCGTCGGACCAGGCGCTGATGCCGCCTTTGACGCTTTTCAAATACTTGAAGCCCTGCCCTCGCAAAAAGTGCAGCGCCTTCATGGAGCGTATCCCGCTCTTGCAATGAATATACAGGTGCTGGTTGGGATCGAGTTCCGTGAAGCGTTGCGGCAAAACGCTGAGGGGATAGAGCGGGACGCCGTTGACGCGGGCGATCTGATATTCGTCCGGCTCGCGCACGTCGATGACTTTGACGCCGAGTTTCGGGTCGTCCAACGCCCGCTTCATTTCCTGCACGGTGACTTCGTCGGGATTGGACACGGGCACGGCCGGTTCCGGGACGATGCCGCAGAATTGCTGGTAATCGATCAGCTTGGTAATAGTTGGGTTCTCGCCGCACAACGGGCATTGCGGATCGGGGCGCAGGCGGAGTTCGCGGAATCTCATTTCGAGGGCGTTGAAGAGCAGCAACCGGCCAATGAGGGAACTGCCTTTGCCGAGGGCGAGTTTCAAAATTTCCGTCGCTTGAATGCAGCCGATGATGCCGGGCAAAACGCCGAGGACGCCGCCTTCCGCGCAACTGGGCACCATGCCCGGCGGGGGCGGTTCGGGATACAGACAACGGTAGCAAGGCCCGTTCAAATGAGGGGCAAAGACGCTGGCCTGGCCTTCGAAGCGGAAGATGGAACCATAGACGTTGGGTTTTTTGAGCAGGACGCACGCGTCATTTGTCAAGTAACGCGTCGGGAAGTTGTCCGTGCCGTCCACGACGATGTCGTATTGCGCCAGGATATCGAGGGCGTTGCCGCTGTTGATGGCGGCATTGTGCAGGACGACTTCGACGTTGGGATTGATGCGGTGGATGGTCTCTTTGGCGGATTCGCATTTGGGGCGTCCGACGTCACTGGTGCCGTGAATAATCTGGCGCTGCAAATTGGAAAAATCAACCGTGTCAAAATCGACGATGCCAATTTTGCCGATGCCGGCCGCGGCCAGGTACATGGCGATGGGGGAGCCGAGGCCGCCCGCGCCGATGCAGACGACGCTGGTGGAGCAGATCTTCTTTTGCCCGGCCAGTCCGACCTCCGGCAAAATGAGATGGCGCGAATAGCGGCGAATTTCGTCATTGCTCAATTGCATAAAAACAATGGTTTGAAGGGTAAATGAGGCCGGGGATAAATCAAGCGGGGATCAGGGGAGAATGACTAATGACGAAATCCTAATGACGAATCAATGTCCCAATGACCAATGCCCAAAGGAGTCCGGGGCCGCGGCTGTATTGGTCATTGGGGCTTGGTCATTAATTGGTCATTCGTGCTTGGACATTGGACATGCAATGAGTCTATAATCGGCCCGCACATGTTGTACGATCCAAAACAGACCGCGGCCCTGTTGAAGAAGGAGACGCCGTTGCGCCCCAGGCTGGCCATGGTGCTGGGCAGCGGTTTTCAACATGCGCTGGCGCATTTGGAGGTGGAGCGGGAGATCGCTTACGGAAAGTTGCCGGGCTTCCCAACGGTGGGGGTGACGGGCCACGCCGGGAAGCTTGTGCTGGGGCTTTTTGACAAGACGCCCGTGCTGGTGTTGAAGGGGCGCGCCCATTATTACGAGGGCATCGAAATGGAGCGGCTGACTTTCCCGGTGCGGGTGCTGGCGGAGTTTGGCATCCGCGCCTTGTTGTTGACAAATGCGGCCGGGGCGGTGAACCGGTCCTTTCGCTCGGGGGATTTCATGGTGCTGGAGGACCATATCAATTTCATGGGGGTGAATCCGTTGCGCGGGCCTGCTTTGCCGGGGTTGCCGCGTTTCGTGGACTTGACGCGGGTGTATGACCGCCGGCTGATCGAGTTCGCCAGACAAGCGGCCAAGGCGAGCCGGTTGCGATTGCGCACGGGGACTTATCTGGCGGTGTCCGGTCCCAATTACGAAACGCCGGCGGAAATCCGGGCGTTCCGGCGTCTGGGGGCCGATGCGGTGGGCATGAGCACGGTGCCGGAAGCGATCGTCGCCCGGCAATGCGGTCTGGCCGTGGCGGGCGTTTCGTGCATCACGAACATGGCCGGGGGCGACACCAAATCGGGCGTGCTCATCCATCAGGACGTTTTAAACATGGGGGAAAGCAAGAAGGATGAAATGGCGAAGTTTCTGAAAGTGTTCACCGAGCTGTACGCCAGGAAAAAATAAGCGCCGGCCTCAAATCTTCCAGTAGGGTTTGGAACTGAGATCGATTTGTTCGAATAATTGGCGGATGGAGGCGGGAATTTCATTCATGGCTTCAGCGATGCGCGCGCCGAGGCGGCTGTCATATTCCCCGAGATGAAATTCCGCCAGCAAATCGTTGAGCGCCTTCTTTTGCTCAGGCAGGGTTCGGGCCGGGTCCAAGCGCGTCTCCAAGTCAGCGAGCGGCAGTGTAATGGCCGGAAAGGCGCGCATCAGGGCGGCGGGATCGAGGAGATAACCTTCCAATTCGGGGAAATCCAGGGTGAAGACCTGTTGCTCCGGGAGGTTGAGTTGTTCGACAATTTTCTTGCGGGTGCGGCTGGCTTGTTCGCTGCCGTTGCCGAAAACGGCGAAAACGAGGGTGTGGACAAAGCTGCTCAAGGCGATGCGCGTATTGGCAAAATAATGCAAAGTCGCCGCGCCTTCGGCGTCGAGGAATTGAATCTTAACGCGGAAATTGAATTTCCCGGCCCAAGCTTCGAAGAGCGGAACATGGTCGGCCTGCTCCACGAAAACGATGGCGTCGGCCTCGAAACTGAAGGACGGTTTAACGCCCAATTGCTCGATGACATCGCCGGCCTCCGCGGCGGTGACGGGGGTGACGGCGGTGCAGCGCTCCGCGTCGCGTTGCACGATGAAGAGCGAGGAAATGGGGCAGGAAGCGGCGATGGCCGTGGAATGGGTGGCGACGAAAATGCGTTTGCCCCTGCCCTCGTCGCGCAGGAAATGAAACAACCCCATTTGCGCATTGGGGTGGAGGTAGGTTTCGGGTTCTTCAATGCAAACCCACGCCCCGGGCCTGGCCAGAACAACCTTGGCCACGATGGCGACGAGGGAGCGGGTGCCGAAACTCAACTGGTCCATCGAATAAACGAGGTCTTCGTCGTTGGAGTCAATCATACCCAGCGTGGCTTCGTTTTGCAGGGTCGGGGTGTAAAGCCTGCCGAGGTGCGGCACCAATTTGGAAACTTCCGCTTCGATTTTTCGAAATTGTCTGGGCTTGTTATTGTAGAGCCAGTGCAGGACGTCGGGCAGGTTGGAAATATCGGCCGTCAGCGTGTGTTGGCCGAGGATGGGCGAGGACGTGGGCAATTTGCGCATGGGATCGGCCCATTCGAGACAGGCGAACTGCTGGCAAACCGCGTCGGCCAGCTCATAAGAAACGGGCCACGCCGCCGCCGCATCCGGCCGGCCCAGCCGCAAGCAGTAGGGTTGGATCGTCTCCGGCTTGAGCTCCAGCGGCACGGGTTCGGACGGCAGTTCGCCTTTGCGCTGTTTGCAGAGGGTTTCCAACTGCCCGCAAAAAAACTCGACGCCGCCGGGCGCGCCTTTGGTGGAAAAAATCACGAAAGGCCGGCTGCCTTCGAGATTGGGAGTGGAAAGCTCCTCCGCAAAATGGTCCCGGCCCACGGTGATTTTCAGGGTGAGGACCGAGAGCAATTCCGAGTTGAGCGCGTCGGACAACGCGGTCTGGGGATTGCCGGCAAAGAGGCGGCGGACGAATTCCACCCGCCGTTGCGGGGCGAAGACGAAGTCAAACAGAAATTCCATCGTCTCTTCGGGACGCTTGAGGTGAATGACCTCGACAAGGTCATGGCCGCGGGAGGCCAGGGCGCGCTCGAAACTGACGGCGGCCTCGGAGAGAAACTTGAAAGCGTCCAGGATGTTGGACTTGCCGGCATTGTTGGGTCCCATGAGCAACACCACGTTGTTCAGGTTGTCCAGCTCAACGCGCTTGATGCTTTTGTAATTGCAGAGCACCAGGCGCTTGAGGGTCAGATGAATCAGTTCAATCACGCAGACTCTTACATAGCCATTTTTGCAGAAGTCTCAAGGGTATTCATCAGCCATCGGGGCGCGCACCCCGTCGAAGAACGTTCCGGCGCATTATTTTTCAACGTTCTGCGGCCCGGCGGCGGGGCTGTGGAGGGGAGGATCGGCGGGATGGACGAGGAGTTCCGCGCCTTTTATAAAAACAGAATGCGCAATCAAGTTGTGGGCGGGAAGATCGGCGCGGTTGACGATGAGGGGATTGTCCAGCAGTTGCCGGGTATTGATGTTTGTTGCCAGGCTCCACTTGCCATTCCAACACATGAAAAAACAGGTCGCGGGAAACTCGCTCCTGACGCCGGCCAGGAAACGGGTGTAATCATAGTCGCCCGGCGGATTGCTTGCGTCGTGCGGACCGAATTCGGCGAAACCAAACGGTTTGGGCAGGGCGGCCAATGCCGCATAACCCTTGATGTGCTTTTGATCGACATAATCGGTGTAGGCATCCAGTCCGACCAAGTCCACATACTGGTCGCTCGGATAGTAAAGGGCGGTGTTCGGGGCTTGGTTCGGAGCATAGACCCAGAGAAGATTGTTCAAGCCTTTGGTGTGGGTGAAATAATCGAACATCTGCCGCCAAAGCTTGATAAAAGTTTCGGGGTTCTTGGCGCCCCACCAGAACCAACCGCCATTCATTTCATGAAAGGGCCGCCATAAGACGACAACACCGGCGTCGTCCAGTTCTTTCAAACCGGCGGCGAGCAGGTCAAGTTCGTGCATCCAGCGACGATGAGTTTCGCTGTCAGGCGCGAGCAAACTGGCGAGGTCCACGCCTTTGGCACGCAGTCCGCCTCCGTTGGTGCTGGCCGGACTGTAGAGATGAGCGCTGATTGTCACGCAACCACCTTGATTCCAGTAGGCGATGGCAGTTTGGTTGGGTTTCTTTGTCTCCAGGCCGCCCTTTCGAAAATCCGCATAATCAACCCCCATGATCGCCGGCCAATGACCTGTCTTTTTCGAAACCGCAGTGATTTGGCGCAGATTTGCCGACCGCCCAAAACTGGCGAATTGCCCCGAGACAATGCGGCGGGCCGGCGAGCCGGAAAGGCCCTGGAAATACTTCAGCAGCGCGCGGGTTCCGGCGTCGGCCTTTGCATTGGCTGGTTCCGGGGCGGGACCGGCCAGCGCGACCGACGCCAGGATCGACAGATAGAGAAATGGGGCGAAAACTCTCATTGGCTCAGGTCCTGGGCGGCAATTGGCACGGCACGGTCTTGTTTTGCAGCACGGCAAACTTGGGCAGGCCGCCTTCCGTCGGGACTTTGACCTCGCCTTCAATGAGCGGACGGGCGTACTGGACAAATTTTTCGTTCGGCATAAAGCCGTCCGCGCTCACCCAATCGCGCGGCAGAAGATGCTCGACGTTGGCGATGTCCGACAAGGGCTGCAAGCCGGTGGTTGAGGCATAGACGGGGCCGCTCTGGCGAACGATCTTGACCATGAACCCGCTCTTGCCTTCGACCGCCGCGCGCACGGCCGCTTCGCCGCAGGCGGCCGCCTCCACGGCGTCGGTCGCGCTGGCATAGTGGGCGGCGCAACGTTGCGCATAGCCGAGTTTGACGGAGCGTGTTTTTGTGTTCAGCCTGCCATAAACAACCTCGGCCAGACGGTCCGCCGCGCCGGAGAGCACGGGATGCCCAAAGGCATCCAATCGCGAGGTGTCCGCGCTGTATTCGCTGCCATCGGGATTCTTCAACCCTTCGCCCACCACGACAATGCAGTAGCGAATGGCCTGGATGGTCGCCGTCACTTTGGCCAGGAAGGCTTCCTCGTTAAACGGAATTTCCGGCATTAAAACAACGTGCGGCGCGGAGTCGGGTTCGCGTTTGGCCAGAACGGTTCCGGCGGCGATCCAGCCCGCGCTGCGTCCCATGACCTCGATGACGCAACAGGAACCGTCATCGGTGGCCATGCTGCTGACGTCGGCGGCGATTTCCATGACGGTGCAAGCGTTGTACTTGGCAACGGAACCGTAGCCGGGACAATGATCGGTGTGCGGCAAATCGTTATCGATTGTTTTGGGGACGCCGATGACGCGCATTTCGTAGCCGCGCCGGAGGGCTTCCTGATGAATTTTATCGGCGGTATCCTGCGAATCATTGCCGCCGATATAGAGGAAATAGCGAATGTCGTGGGTCTGAAACACCTTGAAAAGGCGGTCCATTTCCCCGGCGGCTTTTTCGGGTTTCTTTTTGAAATCAATCTTGTATCGGCAGGTGCCGAGGGCCGCGGCAGGGGTGTGTTTGAGAGCTTCGATGGTTTCGGGCCGTTCCCGGCCCAGATCGATCAGATGCTCGTTGAGAATGCCGAAAATGCCATTCCTGCCGCCATAAACATGGGAGAGGCAACGATGATGGCGGGCTTCCTGCACGATGCCCGCCACACTGGAATTGATGACGGCGGTGGGGCCTCCGGACTGGGCCACCAGAAGATTTCCAATTAATTGTTTCATAGGCAGGCGCAAGGTTAGCAAACCACGGGGGGAATGTCTAATGCCGAAATCCTAATGACCAATGTCACAAGAATGACGAAAGACGAAAGACGAATGACCAGATGAATGTCCAAATGACCCAATGATGAAACAGGATACCGGAACTCTCCCTGCCGTTGGTGAAATTCGTCATTGGAGGTTCGTCATTGTTTCGTCATTCGTGCTTCGACATTCGTCATTCCCCGGTAATCGAAGGGCTTGTCTGATTCCAATTATGGGCTAGAGTGAAGGCAATGAGTTCAAAACCGCCGCAAGCCCGACCCGATCGGCGAACGAATGCGCCGGGCGGTCAGAAGCCTTCCATCGTTTTGCCGGCGGTCATTGTTGGGCTGCTGATTGTTGGCGGCGCGGTCGCTTACAAGATGTTTGAAGGTTCGCCGCCTGCCGCCGCGCCGGTGGCGACGCCGGTGGCAACGGTCGCGCCGACTGAAAACCATCCCGCGGTCCGGGCCATCGTGCCCCGCCAGGAAATCGCCGAAACCCCCGCCGCGCCGGTCGCGGTGGTGCCCGGGTTGGCGGCGACGGCTCCGCCGGCCCGTGTTCTTCCGAGCCAACCGGCCGCCGATTCGCGGCAGTTGATGACCGCGCTGACGTCGCTCGATCTCAAGGGGCCGATTACCGCGGAGGACGCTCAAAGATGGAAGGAGAGCCTGCAACAGTTGGTTCACCAAGGGTCTTCGTCCGTGCCCGCGATTCTGGATTACCTGGCGCAGAATCAGGACGTGAGCTATGCCGGGGTCGTGGGCGCGGATCTGGGGTATTCCTCCCTGCGAGCGGGCTTGCTGAACGCCTTGGGGCAAATCGGCGGGCCGGAATCCACGGCGGCCATGCTCCAGACTTTGCAGACGTCCGTCTTTCCAACCGACGTTGCGACCTTGGCAGCGACATTGGAACAACAAGCGCCCGGTCAATATCAAGGGGACATTCTGACGGCGGTCCGGGCGCAGTTGGCGCTGGCGGCGCAGGATCAATTGGGAAACGCGAATGTTGGGCCGTTGTTTCAGCTCCTGTCCAGCGCCGCGGCCAATGGCGCAGATGTTGCGGCGGATTTGGCGCAGTACAGCTCCAAATGGCCCTATTACGCGGCGATCGAGCTGGCCAATCTTCCCAATGGCATGGGGGTCTCCTCCCTGGTTCAAATGGCTCAGGACAATACGGGGGGAAATCAAAGCGCCGCCGCGCAAGCCCTGGCCCAACTGGCGCCGCAAAACAGCCAGGCCCTCAACGCGTTGCTGGACATGGCGCGGCAGGGACAACTTTCCGACGCCGAATTGGCGCAACTCTCCCCCTACCTGGGCGGACGCGAGAACCAACTAGGCTCCACAACCAATCCATCCGGAACCAGCACCCAGGGATTGCATCTGGCCAATGGAAACCAGGACTTTTCGGTCGCCGATCTCCTGCCTTTCTTGACGCCCAACCAAGTTACCCAGCGTCTTTCGATCATTGACCAGCTTTTGCAATCCATCCCCGCCAGCGATACCCAGGCCCAACAAGCCCTGCAACAGCAAAAAAGCGCTTTAACAGGCCGGCAGGCGAAATAGCGAACTGCCGCTAAGATGGCCAGAAACGCCAGATCGACACATAGGTCGGAAAAATCGGCAACACGGCAACCCCGAAAGCTTTCGGGGTTGATAGTCAACGACTTAGTGGATGACTTCTTAAATTCACTAACGTATTATTGTTGCATTTTTGGGGCGGCGTGCTATGAAATTGGCATGCCGCGACACAGCCCTTTTCATATCGTGTTGTCAGACTCAGAAAAGCGGGAATTATCCCGGCGTGCGGCCAAATATACGTTGCCGTATTTTGAGGTCGCGCGCGCCCGAATGATCCTCCATGCCGCCGAAGGACTGGCCAATGATGAAATTGCCCGGCGCTTGGATACACGCCGCGAAGTGGTCAGCTTGTGGCGCAAGCGCTTCTTCACCGAACGCCTGGCGGGCTTGGAGGAACTCCCCCGACCGGGCCGCCCCCGGTCTTTTCCCCCCAGAAGTCGTGGTGCAAATTAAAGCCCTGGCCTGTGAGTTGCCCAGCCAACAGCAGGTGCCCCTGTCGCGCTGGAGCGTGCCCGAGATCGCCCGCCATGCCGTCCAATCCGGACTGGTGGCCAGCATCAGCGATACGACCGTCTGGCGCTGGCTTCACCAAGACGCCATTCGGCCTTGGAACACCGCTGTTGGATTTTCCCGCGTGATCCGGATTTTGCCGCCAAAGCCGGCCGTCTCTTGGACCTTTATGAGGGAGTCTGGCAAGATCAACCGCTGCGCGAGGATGAATTTGTGCTCTCGGCCGATGAAAAGACCAGCATCCAGGCGCGGGCCCGCATCCACGCGAGCGAACCACCCCGGCCCCATTATGCCATGAAGGTGGAGCATGAATACGAGCGCCGGGGGGCGTGGGCCTATCTGGCGGCTTGGGATGTGCATCAGGCCAAAGTCTTTGGCCGCTGTGAAGCGCAGAGCGGGATCGCCCCCTTTGATCGGCTGGTCGAACAGGTGATGGGACAAACTCCGTATAAATCGGCCCGTCGTGTGTTTTGGATTGTGGACAACGGCTCTTCCCACCGCGGCCAGAAAGCGGTCCGGCGGCTGCAAAACCGCTATGCCAATTTAACGTTGGTGCATGGCCCGGTCCATGCCAGTTGGCTCAATCAAATCGAGATTTACTTTTCCATCCTGCAACAAAAGGTGCTGACCCCCAATGACTTTCCTTCGCGGGCGGCGGTGGCGGAGCGCTTGGCACAATTTGAACGACATTATGAACAGATCGCGCAGCCGTTCCAGTGGCGTTTTACGCGCCGCAATCTCAACGATTGGCTGGAAAAACTGGCCCAGCAAGACCGCCACCAATCAGCCTTGGCGGCCTGACCCGGAGAATACGTAAAGTAAAGTAAGGTCAGTTCCTAGCAATGGCGCATTGGTGGTTAACAGACCCGATGGGGCGCGGTATTTTCCTGTCATGATGCGAAACAAAAAACAAAATGTTGACATGCTAGTGTAGTGTCTCATAAACGACTGGAGTTATCCCCGTTTTTTCCTCGATTTCGGCAAAGTGCAGCCGGGTTTGATTTGCTCCAAGGTCTGGCGGCACTTTTTTAACTTCTCGACGATGGATTCCACGGTGGCCGTCCAGACAAAGGGCTTGGGGTCTTGGTTCCAAGCCGCCAGAAACTCATCGATGGCCGCAATGAGATCCGGCACGCTGACGAAAGCTCCCCGCCGAACGCGTTTTTGCGTCAATTCCCCAAACCAGCGTTCGACCAGGTTGAGCCAACTGGAACTGGTCGGAATGAAATGCGGCACAAAGCGGGGATGTCGTTTTAACCAGGCTTGCACCCTGGGATGCTTGTGTGTGCCATAATTGTCCATCACCACATGCAGGTCCAGTTCCGGGGGGAATTCGCCGTCCAGACGCTTGAGAAAATGGAGAAACTCTTGATGGCGATGGCGCGCGTAGCACTGGCCGACGACTTGGCCGTGCGCTATTTCCAACGCGGCAAAAAGACTGGTGGTGCCGTTCCTCTTATAGTCATGGGTTTGCGTGCCACAGCGGCCTTTTTTCAGAGGCAGTCCCGGTTGAGTGCGGTCCAGCGCCTGAATCTGGCTCTTCTCATCGACGCAGAGAACCAGCGCCTTCTGCGGAGGATTGAGGTAAAGGCCGACGACATCCGTGAGTTTTTCCAAAAACCTTGCGTCCCGCGACAGCTTGAAGTTCTTGGTGCGGTGCGGTTGGAGATGATGGCTTTGCCAAATCCGCTGGATGGTCGCCTTGCTCACGCCCTGGTTTTTGGCCAGACTCCGGCAACTCCAGTGCGTGGCGCCGGCCGGCCGGGATTGCAGAGTAGCGTCAATAATGGTTTTGATCTTGCTGGCCGCATAACGTGGCTTGCGCCCACGTCCCGGAGCGACTTCCCAAAGACACTCGGAGCCTTGTTGGCAAAACCGGTTTCGCCACAGCGCCACGGTCTTGAAGTTGATCTCCAAGTCGGCAGCAATGATTTTGTCCTGCCGCCCTTGTGCGGCGGCCAAAACAATCTGACAGCGCTGAACCACTTGTTGGGGAGTGCGATGGGCGTGGACCCATTGCTCCAACTCCTGACGGTCGGTTTCGTTCAAAACCACGGGCGCAGCCTGTCGCGACATGGAGGAAGAATACCATAAACCCCCACTTAACGCCAGTTATTTATGAGATACTACACTAGGAACTGACCTTAGGAACTGACCTTTCTTGCCATTCTTCGCGGCAAATCAGTTGAACCGCGAGAAAACTTATATAAAAAGGCATGGAGTCCCGGCTTTAGCCGGTCCGGCGTCCCACCGGCTAAAGCCGGGACTCCATACTTTGCCTTCATCCGTGTCTATCCGTGTCCATTCGTGGTTAAACTGCTTTTTCCAAGTTCACAGATGCTTGTCGGCAAAATCGAGGAAGACTTTCCAATCGCCCCGCGTCATGGAGTGTTTTCCAGGGCGGATGAAATACCCCAGGTTGCTGTCAATCACTTGGTTTGTCCGGGGCATCGTTGGCGCGGCCAGGCCTTCGGCGCCTGTCAGACGCCAGGCGCCGCCGGCCGCTTGCAACATCTCGAAGGCCCCGGACGGATTGGCCCATGTGTCCTCCACCGCCGCGCCGAGCAGGACGGGACGAGGCGCGCACAGCGCAATCATGCAATCCTGGTCGAAGGGCAGCCGTTCCGGCTGATCGTTGAACTGTTTAAACACGCCGCAGAACCATTCCGGGAACTTTGTGTTAATCTGCTTGACTGATTCGCCGGTCCTGCCGCGGCTCGGCGCGGTGCCGCCGCAGCCGGCTTGCAGCGGTATGACCAGGGCCGCCCGGTCGTCGAACGCGCCGGCCAGGAGCGCTGCCTTGCCAAGGCGCGAATGGCTGACGAGGGCGATGCGCTTGCTGTCAATATCCCGGTCCGTGGCCAGATAATCCATTACGCGCTGCATTCCCCAGGCCCAGGCGGCGATTGTCCCCCAATCATCGGGAGCGCGGGGCACATGAATCAATTCGCGCGCGCCGCCCGCGGCGTTTGTTCTGTCCTCTTCGACGTCGCCGCAAAAATACGTGGCCACGGCATAACCGCGGTCGATGGATTGTTCGAGCGCCCAAGTGTCAATCTCCCTGCCGCGCCCGGCTTCTGTGGCGTGGTTATCCACCACATGGGGAAGCTCGGGAAGCATCCAGGCGGCGGTCACCGGCACATGGGTATCGGCGAGCAGGGTGTGATTTCCGCTGAAATTCATCCCCAGAAAAGTCGGCGCCGGTTTTTTGCGCCGGTTCGGTATCACCATCAGCAAATGGACTTGGGGCGCCGTAGGCCCGCCCAGGCTTATCGTCGCCAATTTGAGCGTGGCCTTGCCGTCGAAAAAGTTCTTGTCAGTGTAAGTGACTTTCCCGGTGACTTTCACAGGCGGCGGAAACCAGCCGTACATGTAATGCTGGAAAAGCGCCTTCAATTCCGGCCGGCGTTTCTTGAACCATCCCTTTTTCGTCGTGACCGGCTTCCCGTCCAGCATGACCAATGGGTCGGGCGCCTCGGGGCGCAAGGGAAGTTCCGAAACTGGAGGAAAAGATTCCGCGCCGCTGGCGCCGAAAGCCGCAAGGAGAAAAGCCGTCATAATCGCGAGCATATTCAATTTGGAACCCTGTTCTTTTGATCGAGTTCCCGCAAGGCAAAAGCGATGGATTCCTTCGGACGCCCGGCGCGATAGCCGTAAAGCCCATAAAAGGCGATGTAGGCAAAAGCGGCCATCGGCACGACGAAAGAGGATTGAAGGCCAAATTTGTCCGCAACCGCACCTTGAAACCAAGGCAGAACAGCGCCACCTGTAATAGCCATGACCAATAGTGAAGATCCCTGGCTCTTCAACGGTCCAAGACCCTCAATGGCCAATGAAAATATATTGGACCACATGACTGAACAAAAAAGTCCGACTCCAAGGATGGCCCATTTGGCTGTCTGGCCAACAGACAATATTCCGAAGCCCAGAAGAACGATAATTATGACGCTGAAAAGCGCCAACATACGGTGAGGGCTTGCCTCGCCAAGAAAGAAAGCAATCAACAAAACCGCCAAAAGAACTCCGTAATGCCACACATTGGCAAAACTGCAAACCCCGGCCGCCTGCGGCGCCCAATCCTGATGCAAAAGCCGGGCAATGCGGGGCAGGTTTAAAATCACAATGAAAGCCACGACCGGGACCAATATAACCAGGGTGTGCTTTATTGTGTTTCGCAAATCGCTCAGGGCGAAGGCACCCATGAATCTCCCTATCATGAGACCTCCCCAATAGCAGGATACATACGGGCTTGCGGCAGCGTGTGATAACCCGGCGATTTGAGGCTCGGCCAGGAAATTGATGATCAAACTTCCCACCGTCACTTCGCCCCCCACGTACATAAAGATGGCGAGCATCCCCAAAGCGGTGTGAGGATATTTTAATGCGCCCCAGCCACGAGCGATCTTCTCTGTGTTGGTGAAATTTGGAACGCGCGCAAACTTGAAAAATATCGCCAGAACCACGAAAGCGACGGCAAATCCCATGTAAGGAACTTTGACAGCCGCCGCCCCGTGGGCGTCTTTCGACGTGAAATATGTGAACACCAGGAAACCACCTATGATTGGACCAAGAGTGGTGCCAAATGAATTGAACGCTTGAGACAAATTGAGCCGACTGGAAGCTGTGCGCTCGGGTCCCAGTATCGTTACATAAGGATTGGCCGCGATCTGAACCATGGCCAGGCCGAGGCCGATCACACACAGACCCAGGAGAAACATGGGATAGGAGATCGTCACGGCAGCAGGGTAAAATATGACGCAACCAGAGGCTGTAATCAGCAGACCCAGAATAACACCGTTCTTGTAGCCAATGCGATTGATCGGATCGCCGGAAAACATCGAAATGAGGAGGTAAATCAACGCACCGACCCCATATCCGCCAAAAAATGCGAAATCGACAAGCATCGCCTGCCGATAACCCAGTGTGAAAGCCTCCTTGAAGCGCGGAATGAGAATGTCATTCCATACTGTAATAAACCCCCACATAAAAAAGAGGATGGTCATGATCGCAAAGGGGCCGCGATAGGTTTGTCCGGCGCTTTCCCGGGGGCTGGAAACGGTCCGATCAGAGGGGCTGCTGATGTTTGCCATGTTTAATTCGATGTATTGCTCCCTGCCTGTTAATGCCGGGTTTCTGAAGGCATTGCGAGTACCCCTGCGGCAGCCGGAGTCATCCATGGGTTTGCTTGAGGCCGATGTCCTTTTCATAAACGCCCAGTGTTTTGGTCGGGGTTTTCTGGCTGGGCTTCAACTCGGCCTGCAAACTGGCCAGGCGGCTGACCGCCACGGTGGCCAGGGCGCCCCCGGGAAATCT
Organism: uncultured Verrucomicrobiae bacterium; assembly: GCA_963813995.1. Classification (GTDB taxonomy): domain Bacteria; phylum Verrucomicrobiota; class Verrucomicrobiia; order Limisphaerales; family Palsa-1400; genus DASRLE01. The sequence goes on from CAWFAZ010000045.1 coordinate 119,912, forward strand.
TTCGATAATGCGATGCAGGGCGCTCTCCGCCGCCGTCACATCATGGGCAACCTTGATGTGGAGCGTCGCCAACAAATTGAGCCAGCGCGCGACGTGCTTGGGCGGTTCGGCCGGCAGCCCAATCAGTTGCTCCAATTGATCCGCGGCCAAATCGAGCCGTTGAAATTCCTCGGCGTAGAGAACCGCGAGCTTTTCCCGGGTGTCAGTATCCGATGGGTGCAACTCCAATTGCCTGACATATTCCTCCGCCAGGGCGTGAGGATCGGCGGGGGCTGAAACAGGCGGGCTGTCCTTGCGCAAACCGATGTCGCGCTCACCAGGCGCCACTGTGAATTTGCTCTGATAACGGACGCGGCTCGTTTCATCGGCAAAGCCCAGGTGCGCGATGCGTTGTTCCGCCGCGTGCGCGAATGGCGTGCCGGGATAAAGTTGGACAATGCGTTGCAACGACCCGATCGCCGCCTGGGCATCCCGGCCGAATTGCAATTGCCAATCGGCCAACAGGTGCAGCGCGCCGGCCATTTCGTTGGGAGCGCGGTCGGGCAGTTCCAGAAATTCATTCAGAGTCGCCTGCGCGGCGGGCAAGTCTTTCAGATCTTCCATTTGGATCGAGGCCAATTTCGTGTACCCCTCAACATCGCCCGGGAATTGTTCCAGTTGTTTCCGCACCTCGGCGATCGCCTCCTCATAAAGCCCCTTCCGGCGTTTCCCCTCGGCAATGAAATAAAATGGCCTTGCTTCGGCCTCCTCGTTGCCGCCATCAAAGGCGCCCGTCAACGGTCCGGCCAGAATGGCGCCGACGCTTGGCGCCCAGAGCACACCAAGAATGAGCGCGGGGGGCAGCAGAAAGATGGGGGTGTAGGGATTTTGAAAATGAATAAGGACCCGAATGATCAATACACACGGCACCGAAACAACCCACTTGAGAACCAGGCCCCCCCGGTCATCACTGCGCTTGTAACTCCGATAAGCCAGAAAGGCCAGAGCCGGCAAAACAAGCACCCAACAAACCATATCGACTGCGTTGGCCCATGGGTGCGTCATAGTTCATTTATTTAAATCAAATTTCAGTTCCGTATGCGAGCCTGTTTTTTTGTTGCGGATCTCCATTTTTTCCACCTGCCACCGGCCATTGACTCTTTTGAAGCTGCTGCCGTGCAGGGAATATTCCTTGACGACGTGTCCCCGGGCATCATAGGCATCAGCGATCAGGGGGGCGCCGAACTCTTTGTCGATGTCGGATCTGACCCGGACAATTTCCCGGGCTTGCGGATCGCTGCTTTCCAGGACATAGCAAGGTTCTCCCAGGCGCATTTCGCCTTTCAACTGCCGTTGCACGGGCCAATGCAGAAACTCCAGCCCCAAATCCGCCAGTGAAAAATCAGAGCCGGCCAGGGCAATGGAAGCATCCGCCGCCGGCACGGGGGCGGGTTTGGGCAATGCGGCGGAAGGCGACGCGGCCCGCGCATATAGATATTGATTGGGCCCGTTGGTGCTGTGCAACACCACGAGGCGCTCCGCGCCGGATTGGGCGGTCCCGGCCGTTTCATAATCTGTCTCCCAGTTGGTCGGGTTGACGGTGACCCGGCAGACGATTGGAATTTCCCTTGGCGCGCCTTCCGACTTGATGATCAGCCTGCCGTGGAATTCAGAGTTTTCCTCCGGGATCGCGGAGCGCAGATGTTCGGCCAGGGCCTGGCCGGCGGCGAATTCCTCCGGCGTGGCCGGGCCGGTCTCCGCCTTCAGAGGCGCGGCGATGAAGGCAAAGAAGCGGACGGCAAAACAAGCCAGGAGAATGGCGGGGAAAACGCGGCGCATTATTTTGGACACAGAGCCAGGGCAATCATTTGGGAAATATTCCTGACGAAATGCGCCTTCAATTTTCGCCGCACCTCGACCGGCACTTCCAGCCAGTCGTTGCGATTCTGGTCCGGCAGGATGACTTGTTTCAGCCCGGAACGGGCCGCGGCCAGCACCTTTTCCTTGATGCCGCCGACGCGCAGAACGCGGCCGCGCAAACTGATTTCGCCCGTCATGGCCACATCGGAACGGACCCGGCGGCCGGTGAACAACGAGGCCAGGGCGGCGACGATGGTCAACCCCGCGCTCGGGCCGTCCTTGGGCGTGGCCCCGGCGGGGACATGGATGTGGATGTCGCGCTTGTCGTGATCGCTCAAGTCAATCTTCAAGGCATCGGCGCGATTGCGCAAAAAACTAAAAGCCGTGTGCGCGCTCTCCTTCATGACTTCGCCGAGCGATCCGGTGAGAATAAGGCCGCCCTTGCCGGGCATGCGCGTGGCCTCGATAAACAGGATTTCCCCGCCAACCGGCGTCCAGGCCAGGCCGATGGCAATGCCACATTCGGTGATGCGTTCGGCCAGCTCGGAGGTAAACTGAGGCTGGCCGAGATAGCTGACCAGCATGCGCGGCGCGATGGTCAATGGCCCGCGCTGGTTCCGTCGCGCGACAATTTTGCGGGCGGCCTTGCGGGTCAACGCCCCGATTTCGCGTTCGAGCTGGCGCACTCCCGCTTCGCGCGTGTAATCCTGGATTATCTGGCGGAGGGTGGCGTCGGGAAAGCGGACCAGTTTTTTCTTCAGGCCGTGCTCCTCCAGTTGCCGCGGCACCAGGTGCCGCCGGGCAATTTGCACTTTTTCTGCGGCGGTGTAGCTGGGCAGCTCGATCACTTCGAGCCGGTCGCGCAACGCGGGATGGATGGGATCGAGCCAGTTTGCCGTGGTCAGGAAGAGAACGCGCGACAGGTCGTAAGGGATGTCAAGATAATGATCGGCGAACGTGTTGTTCTGGGCCGGGTCCAGCACCTCCAGCAGGGCGGAAGCGGGATCGCCGCGAAAATCCGAGCCGACCTTGTCCAATTCATCCAGCAGGACGACCGGGTTGCTGGATTCGACCCGGCGCAATGTTTGGAGAATGCGGCCGGGCAAAGCGCCAACATAAGTCCGGCGATGACCGCGAATTTCCGCTTCATCGCGCATGCCACCCAGGGAGATGCGGGCAAATTTGCGGCCCAGGGCCTCGGCCACGCTTTTGCCCAGGGAGGTTTTGCCAACGCCCGGCGGCCCGACCAGGCAAAGAATCGGGCCTTTCAATTGATGCTTGAGTTTGATGACGGCCAGAAATTCCAGGAGCCGGTCCTTGACTTTGCGCAGTCCAAAATGCTGTTCATCCAGCAGACGGCCCGCGGCCGCCAAATCCAGTTTGTCCTCGGTGAATTTGGACCAGGGAAGATTGATGAGCCAATCCAGATAATTGCGCGTCATGGTGTACTCGGCCATGGACGGGGACATTTGCTGCAAACGCTCCAGTTCCTTGAGGGCTGTCTTTTTCGCCTCCTCCGGCAAAAGGTTCTGCTCGATCTGATCGTGCAGATCCTTGGCTTCAGTCGCGCCGGTATCGACTTCGCCCAACTCGCGTTGAATGGCGCGGATTTGCTCGCGCAGGAAAAAATCGCGCTGGTTTTTGGACATCGAGGCCACGACCTCATTTTGGATTTTCGAGCCCAGCCGGAGCACTTCCAATTCGCGGCTGAGCAACGGCAGCAGGCGGGTCAGCCGGTCCTTGACCACCGGCGTTTCCAGCAAGTGCTGGCGCTCCTCCAGGCTCAGATTGAGATTGGCCGCAATTAAATCGGCCAGTTTGGCCGGGTCTTCCGTGTTGAGGGCGGCGACTTTGACCTGCTCGGCCAGGGTGGGCGAGAGCTTGACCACTTCCTGAAATTCGCGCTCCGCATTGCGCGCCAGGGCCGTTAATTCCAGGGAATCGTCGGCCACGTCTTTGAGTTTCTCGATCCGCGCGATCAGATAAGGCGTTTCTGCGGCGTAGTCAATGACTCGAAACCGGCGCAGGCCCTCGACCAGCACGCGCACGGTGCCGTCGGGAAATTTGAGCATCTTGAGCACCCGCCCGGCGCAACCATGCGGCCATAAATGGGCCGGGGTCGGGTTTTCGACCTCGGCATTGCGTTGCAACACCAGCCCGAGAAAACGGTCCCCCGCAACCACGTCGTCAATCAGACGAATGCTTTGGGGCGATTCAACCAGCAAAGGCATGACCGTTCCGGGGAAAATGACAATATCCGACAACCCCAGGATGGGCAGGGATTCGGGAAGGGCCTTGGACCATATTTTGGTCCCGGACGAATCGGGCGTGCCGCCGGCCCCAAGGATGCTGATGAATTCAGTGTCCGGTGTGGTCATGCAGTGGGGTTAAATCTCGTCGTTACCGATCATGTTGGGACGGGAAGACTGCAAATCCACCGGCACATCGACGCGCAGGAAGCCATTTTGGTACGCCGCCCTGGCCCGGCTCAAATCATAGCCCTCAGGCAGTTCGATCACGCTTTCGAACGCGCCGTAGTTGATTTCCATGACAAGGAATTTGCACTGCGGCGGCCGGCATCCGTCGGGCCGCTGGCCGCGGATGCGCAGGCGGGGGCCGTCGATGGTCAGCTCCAAATTCTCGCGCTGCATGCCGGCCAGTTCGACTTTGATGATGATCGCGCCGTCGGTGATATAGACATCGGTATTGGGGACCCAGTGGGTTTCGTGTTCCTTGGAGACAGACAACTTTGTCTTGGAAAAGTGCAATGCTGAACTGATCTTTTGCATGGTAAGAGGTGATACTATTTCATGATGAGGGGTTTGACAAGTGACAATGAAGTTTGTCATGCGGCGGTTATTTTGACTTGACGATGATGCGCGCGCGTTGCCCCCTGCGCGCATGAAAGACGATGGAGTCTTTTGACCCTGACGGCGAAGCGCATCCGCAATGGGTGTCGCGCTCGAAGCTGAACTTGCGCCTGCGCAATTTCGCCCGGAGAAAGGCCCCCGCGGCAACGGCCACTATGACAAATGATGCAATCTTCTGCCAATCCATCCTCTTAACATAGCCGTTTATTGGCCATGCGCAACTGGATGTTTGCATATTCCCAAAAACAATCAGGCCGGTCTTGATGACCGGCCTGATCTGGAAGGAAAAATATGAAAATGCCGATTGGCGCGACTGCTACGCGGTGCGGTTTTTGCGCAGCATCCGCAGCAGGCCCGCCCCAAGGGGCGCCAGCAGCAACGACATCGTCGTGGGTTCGGGCACAGCCGAAACAGACTCAATGTCGTCAACAGCAATGTAGCCTTCCCAATAATGAGCCGAGCCATACGACGTGGCGCCGGTGCCATCTTGGGTGGTGTTATCCGCCACATGAAGGCTGTTCGCCGAATACGGATAAGTCACCTCCAAGACCGTGCTTGAGCCGAGAGAAACCTCCCCCGCGATGGTCAGGGTTACCGTAGTGGCCGTGGTGCCGGCATTAGCGCTGGAAGTGACAGGCCCCCACGGATCGATGGCGGTCATCGTGCCAGCGGTTAAGTTTATGCCAGTCAGTGAGACAAAGTGCCCGCCTCCTGTGTCCGCACCGTTGATAGGAGAGAAAGTGCCAGCGTTAATCGTGCCCCACAAGATGCCAAGCTGGACAGCGCTGTTCGCGGCCAGTGCGCTCGCCAGAGATGAGGCGGTTGGATTGAAGACCTGTGAACTGGTGACGGTGGGCGCGTAGGTGCTGAGATAAGTTTGCAGGCCGGTAAACGCGCCATCCAAGCCGGGGGTGGAGGAGGCGGTGGTGCCGGCGACTTGGCCAGCGGCGTTGTCCGAGGTGCCCATTGCCGATATGAGAGCGTTTACGCCGCTATATGGATCCGGGCTTGCCGGTTCCGGGTTGACGGTAAAAGCTGCTGAGTTAAGCCCGTACAGGTAAGCCAGCCCATTTGCTGTGGCAACTGGAACACAGTCGTTGTTTAGCATCGCCGGGTCGGTGCTGTAGTCAGAGTCCCCCCCCTGGCTCAGATAGCCACTGGCAGGGCCGTAACTTTCAGAATAGCTCTGGGCATTGATGTTGGCAGCGGCGCAGATCAAGACCCCGCTCAGCGCAACCAAAAACGGACGGGTGGTCAAAGTTTTTTTCATACCCTTATTTGGCTCATATAATGATGATTTTGCAGAAATTTCGGACTTTTGCAAGCTTTTTTTTTCATTAATTTTTTCCCGGCACAATTCCATATCAGAAGTTGCACGTTCCGGGGTTGCTAAAGTTGCCAGTCCAGTTCGATCCGCCGTTGCCGGTGCCGCCTCCCACACAATAGGGGTTGTGATTCTCGGGGGTCCCGGCATTGTGGCCCGAATTGTAATACTGCCCATTCTGACAGGGCGTTTGATGGCAGGCTTTGGGGGCGATGCTGGCATAAGCGGGCTGGCCGTCATTATAGCAAGCGGCGCCAAACTGCCAATTGAAGGACAATCCCGGCACATTGCAGCTATAATCGCCCGTCCAACAGACGGATTGGCAGTTTGCAAAAGCCGCCTGCCACGGGATCGCGCAACCCGACAGGAAGATCTGGTCGTCCCCGCCGCAAGGCAGCGTGGTGTTCCAATTCGTTCCGTCAAACCAGTTGGTCGCAACCGTGCATGTCGGACTGAAAAGGATTTGTCCATTCGGGACCGGGTATGTGTAGGTCTGCCCATTTCTGCAGTTCAGCGTCACCGAGGCGTTCGAGCAGACAATGAGAACCTCCTGATTGCCCGGCTTGCCAGCGAGCTGAGAGTTAAACCACAGCCAGCCGCTTCCAGGGTTCTGCGAATTGAAGCTCGAACAGATTGTATTCGTGGAGTGGTTGGTGAGCGACAACGATGTCCAAGTGTTGGTCACATACGCCGTGGCAGAACCGCCACAGAGATTAGTCGCGGTAATCGTGAAGATTTGCTTCACCATGCAGGTGTTCGTGCTGCTGGCGACAGTCACATAGACCGGCGCAGGGCTGCAAGTATCGGTTGCGGTCACTTCCGCCAGGACACCGGCCACGGTCGGAATGTTGGTCGGATTGATTCCCAAATTATCGCTGGCCGGAACGCCGTTCAGCACGGGCGGCAGCAACGTGCCAGCCGTGAAGGTGCATGTCGTATCGATGCCGCTCCAGGAACCTGTGTAGTTGGCTCCGCCGCCGCCAGTGCCCCCGCCCACACAATAGGGCTTGTTATTCTCGGGAGTCCCGGCGTTGTCGCTCGAATTGTAATACAGCCCATTCGGGCAGGGAGTTTGCCGGCAGGCTTTGGGAGCCATGGACCCACAAGCAGGCATGCTGTTGGCATAGCAAGCCGCGCCCCACTGCCAATTGAAGGCCAATCCCGGCGTATCGCAGCTAAAGACGCCCGTCCAACAGACAGATTGACAGCCTGCAAAAGCCCGCTGCCACGGGATCGCGCAACCCGACAGGAAGATTTGGCTGTCCCCGGCGCAAGGCACCGTGGTGTTCCAATTCGTTCCGTCAAACCAGTTGGTCGCAACGGTGCAGGTTGAACTGAAACTGATTGTTCCATTCGGGATCGGGTACGTGTAGGTCTGCCCGTTATTGCACGTCAGCGTCACCGAGGCGTTCTGGCAGTAAAGGGTGGCATTCTGGCCCGGATAGCCACTGACGTTGGCGTTGAGCCACAGCCAGCCGCTTCCAGGGTTCTTCGAATTGAAACCCGCACAGATTGAATTGGTGCAGAGTTCGGGGTTATACCCCATCCAAGTGTAGATGAGGTTGGTTGTTGTCGTGTTGCCGCAAGCATCCGTCGCCGTGATCGTAAAGGTCCGCGTTCCGAGGCAGCCATTGGTCGTGTCCTGATATGACACTGTGATGCTCGCCGTCCCGCACTGGCCGGCGGCTGTGACTTCCGAGAGCACGTTGCTATTGCCCGGCAGGTTGATTACGCCACAGCCCAAAAAGGTGTTGGCCGGCACTCCGCTGATCACGGGCGGTATTGTATTCGCCATCCAAGTGTTGGTCACATACGCCGTGGTCGTCTTGCCACAGGCATTGATCGCGATTATTGAAAAGATCTGTGTCACGACGCAGCCATTCGTGGTGTTTGCTCCGGTGACTTGCACGTTCGCGGGGCCGCAAGTCTCACTTGCTGACACCTCCGACTGGACGCTGGCCACCGTCGGCACACTGGTCGGATTACAGCCGAAATTCATGCCGGCCGGCACACCGCTCAACACTGGCCCCGCCGTGGTCGTCGTGACTGTCGTGGTCGTCGTGGTCGTCGTGACCGGCGTCGTCGTCGTGTTGGTCGTGACCGTCGTGTTTGTCGTGAGGGTCGTGACCGGCGTGACCGTTATGTTGGTCCTCGTGCCGAAGGTACAGGTCGTCGAGGTGCCGCCCCAGGAACCGGTGCAGTTCGCCCCACCGCTGCCAGTGCCCCCTCCCACGCAGTAGGGCTTGTGATTCTCGGGACTCCCGGCATTGTCGCTCGAATTGTAATACTGGCCATTCGGGCAGGAAGTTTGCAGGCAGGCTTTGGGAGCGATGGATCCATAAGCAGGCAGATTATTGGTATAGCAAGCGGCGCCCCACTGCCAATTGCAAGTTAATCCAGGCGAGCAACTGCTAAAGGCAGCAGTCCAACAGACTGATTGACAGCTTGCAAAATCCGCCTGCCACGGGATCGCGCACCCCTGCATGAAGATTTGGCTGTCCCCGGCGCAAGGCACTGTGGTGTGCCAATTCGTTCCGTCAAACCAGTTGGTCGCAACGGTGCAGGTTGAGCTGAAATTGACTGTTCCATTCGGGATCGCGAACGAGTAGCTCTTTCCATCCGTGCAGGCCAGCGTCACCGAAGCGTTCTGGCAGTAGATGGTGCAATTCGAGCCTGGATTGCCACTGATGTGAGCGTTGAGCCACACCCAGCCACTTCCAGGGTTCTGCCAATTGAAATTTCCACAAATTGAATTCGTGCAGCAATTGGTCGTGATCGTGATGTTGGTCACGAGCGTGATGTTGGTCGTGATCGTGGTGTTGGTCACGAATGAGGTGTTGGTCACGATCACGGTGTTGGTCATGAAAGTGGTGTTGGTCACGAGTATGGTGGGAAGGGCCGTCCAGGTGTTGGTCACATACGCCGTCGCGGTGTTGCCACAGCCGTCGGTCGCCACGATGGTAAAGAGTTGCGTCACCAAACAACCATTGGTCGTGATCACGTTCGTCTGGTTGATCGCCGCCGTCCCGCAGGCGTTGCTCGCGCCCAATCCTGCGATGCTCGAGAGCACGCTGGCCGGGTTGCAGCCCAAATCCGTGCCAGCCGGCAGTCCGCTGATTACCGGCGGGGTCGTGTTCGCCGTCCAAGTGTTGGTCACATACGCCGTCGCCGTGTTCCTGCAGGCATTGGTCGCGATGATCGTGAAGATTTGTGTCACCGCACAACCATTTGTGATCGGGGCTCCGGTGACATGCACGGTCGCAGGACTGCACGTATCACTCGCGGTCACCGCTGACTGCACACTGGCGCATGTCGGCACGTTGGTCGGATTGCAGCCAAAATCCGCGCCAGCCGGCAGTCCGCTGATGACCGGCGGGGTCGTGTTCGCCGTCCAAGTGTTGGTCACATACGCCGTCGCCGTGTTCCCGCAGCCGTCGGTCGCCACGATGGTGAAGAGTTGCGTCACCAAACAACCATTGGTCGTGATCACGTTCGTCTGGTTGATCGCCGCCGTCCCGCAGGCGCTGCTCGCGCCCAATCCTGCGATGCTCGAGGGCACGCTGGCCGGGTTGCAGCCAAAATCCGTGCCAGTCGGCACTCCGCTGATGACCGGCGGGGTCGCGTTGGCCGTCCAGGTGTTGGTCACATACGCCGTCGCCGTGTTGCCACAGCCGCCGGTCGCCACGATGGTGAAGAGTTGCGTCACCAAACAACCGTTGGTCGTGATCACGTTCGTCTGGTTGATCGCCGCCGTCCCGCAGGCGTTGCTCGCGCCCAATCCTGCGATGCTCGAGGGCACGCTGGCCGGGTTGCAGCCCAAATCCGTGCCAGTCGGCACTCCGCTGATGACCGGCGCGGTCGTGTTCGCCGTCCAGGTGTTGGTCACATACGCCGTCGCCGTGTTCCCACAGCCATCGGTCGCCACGATGGTGAAGAGTTGCGTCACCAAACAACCATTGGTCGTGATCACATTCGTCTGGTTGATCGCCGCCGTCCCGCCACAGGCGCTGCTTGCGCTCAGTCCCGCGATGGTCGAGGAAATGCAAGGAGGACAAGGGTAGGGAACCTCAAGCAGGGTGAGTTGCACCGGGAAATCACCACCCTGGTCCTGTGCGGTGATGGCCACGATTACACCGATTACGTCGCCGCATTGCAATTGCCAGGATGCCGCGTTGGCGCTCGCCGCAGCCAGCAATGCATTCTCTGCATTCGTGTTCGCTGGAGGGTAAGGGGGCAGCAAGGCGAAATCCTCGACCGGGCCTCCGATAAGATTCCAAATAGCCACTTGCACATCATAAAAATAGGCGCCGTTTTCGTGGTTTAAAATATAATTGATTTGGTTCCACACTTGAGGATCAATATAAACGGTTCCAGGATAGCCCAAGCCGAGCGCGTGCAGTTCGGCATCCAGGTTGGTGTCACAACTGGAGTACAGCAATGTGGTGTAAATCTCCGGACCCCCATCAATACCGTCGTTAAAATCAAGACACCAGCCCGGGTAAGTGCCTGCGGGAACCTCTGCATTGCCAACCGTGACTTGATCAATAAAGTAAGAGGGATTGTCTTGAGCTGTATAGTCTCCAGTATCAGCCCAAGGTATCGTAATGTTGATCGAGGCAGCGCCTCCGCCCGGCGGAAAATCGAGCCAGCAGGTTTGTTGAGCGACGAGGGCATCGCAGTAGGGCGGATTGCAGCCATAATTCGTCCCGGCAGGCACTCCGCTAATGACCGGCGGGGTCGTGTTCGCCGTCCAAGTGTAAACAAGAGTATTATTAGTGGCGCTGTTTCCGTAAGTGTCGGTGACGATTATGGTAAACGTCCGCGTCACCTGACAACCATTGGTGCCATCCACATGAGTGATATTGGTGGTTGCAAGACCGCAGCTCACAACGGCCGTCACATTAGATGCCACGCTTGAATCTGTAGGCAAATTGGCAGGATTGCAGCCCAAGGGGCCTCCTGGCACAACCGAAATAATCGGGGGAAGGGTATTCGCGTAGCCAAAGTAAACATTAAAAACATTATTCGGGTTCGCGCAAGGCACGATTGTCACGGCAATCTCGCTGCTGTTATTTCCAAGGGGGTAAGTCTCAACGTAGTTTGCCGGCACCGTGGCCAGCACGTAATAAACGCCGGCGGCCAGGTTGGAGAAAACAAAATTGCCGCTGGCATCGGTCGTACTTGTGGCCAGCGTGTTGCTGGCGGCGCCAAGAAGCGTTACCGGAACGCCCGCCAAGCCTGGATCGCCGTTGACGCTCGAACTGGCGGCGTTGCAATCCAGCAAAACTGACCCCGCCAAATTGGCGGTCCCGCCGAGACAGCCGGTGTTCGTGCTGCAAGAGATGCCGCCCATGCAGGAACTACACACGCTAATAATGTTGGTGCTGGTCAAATCATAAATGCCGCAGTGATTGGCATCTGACGCCACTTGGGCCGTAACGGTCAGGTCGAAAATCATTTGCGCCGGACAAGCCACCAAGCCGAGGCACAGTTGAACGTTTTGGGAAGCCCCCGGCGCCAGGTTAAAGGGTCCGGGGAGGCTGCAATTGAAATTGGACAACGCAGGCATACTGATGGTGACGCCGGTCAGTTCAGAAAGGCCGGTGTTGGTGACGTTGATGCTCAACGAGACCGCGTTAGACGTGGAATAATAGGACGCCGCCGGAAGGACAATATTGTTGCCATTGCCATGGGTGTCCAAATTAAGAGGCGAGGAAAGCGTCAAACTGCAAGCAACCGCCGCTGTGTCCACCACGGCAACGGCGCTGTCGAAAGCCGTCACCAGCGATCCGTTGGTGACAATGACATTGTTGAGGTTGGTGACGGTTTGATTTGTCAAGGCCAAATCGCCATACACCGTCACTGTATTGGTGGCGTTGGCGCCAAAAGACATGGACACCAAGGTCGTGGCCCCGGCGCCCGGCTGCAAAACGTTGGTTGGGCTGGCAAAGAAATTGGTGCTTAAAAGCCCGAGCAAATTGTCCGAGACGACGATATTGGTCAGGGGGATGGTTCCGCAGTTGGTCAATGATATTTGATAGCAAAAGGCCGGCTGATTGATTCCCGAACCGGAACATCCCGCACCCGCAAAGCCTGCGGCGATTTTGCCGAATTCAGCGCAATTGTTCGTCGGTTGAAGGCAGGCGATTTCTTTGGTGACTGAAATGCAAGGAACGCAAGGATAGGGAACCTCAAGCAGGGTGAGTTGCACCGGGAAATCACCACCCTGGTCCTGTGCGGTGATGGCCACGATTACACCGATTACGTCGCCGCATTGCAATTGCCAGGATGCCGCGTTGGCGCTCGCCGCAGCCAGCAATGCATTCTCTGCATTCGTGTTCGCTGGAGGGTAAGGGGGCAGCAAGGCGAAATCCTCGACCGGGCCTCCGATAAGATTCCAAATAGCCACTTGCACATCATAAAAATAGGCGCCGTTTTCGTGGTTTAAAATATAATTGATTTGGTTCCACACTTGAGGATCAATATAAACGGTTCCAGGATAGCCCAAGCCGAGCGCGTGCAGTTCGGCATCCAGGTTGGTGTCACAACTGGAGTACAGCAATGTGGTGTAAATCTCCGGACCCCCATCGATACCGTCGTTAAAATCAAGACACCAGCCCGGGTAAGTGCCTGCGGGAACCTCTGCATTGCCAACCGTGACTTGATCAATAAAGTAAGAGGGATTGTCTTGAGCTGTATAGTCTCCAGTATCAGCCCAAGGTATCGTAATGTTGATCGAGGCAGCGCCTCCGCCCGGCGGAAAATTGAGCCAGCAGGTTTGTTGAGCGACAATGGGCTGTTGGAAACCAAGGAAGGACCCGGCCGATAGAAGTGAAAGTGCAAGATACTTCCAGACAGTCAGTTTTTTCATAACAGTCATTTTTTTCATAATTTTCCAGTTAAAAGCCAATATGCAAAGCCCCGGACAATTGCAGTTTTTTCCATCTTTTTTTCTTTCGTTTTTTGTTCATTACGTAAAGAGAGCCCTGGCTCGACGTCCAAACCGGAACTCATTCTTCCACATGACAAAAGACAAGCGCCTGGCCATGGTTATTTGGCGCTAAACAGCTAGTACAGCAGGCATTATGCACGCGCCTTTGCAATATGCAAGCATTATTTGCACTTTTCTGCACTTTTTTTGCGCATCATGAAAGGGTTCTCGGAACCAAGTAATCATTGGCTCGACGGCCGGAAGCAGTGATGCAAAATGACCTAAATTCTACCCGGATTCTGCCTTCTTCCTTCCGCCTTACTGTTGCGGTCACTCCGCCTTGGTCTTGTCGCGGAGGCGTTTCACCCATTCTTCCAGTTCCCTGACGCGCCGGATGAGTTCGGGCAGTTGCTGCAGGGCGACCAGTTGACGCTTGGCCTGGCGATTCGGCTGGGCCGGAATGCCGAACCATTTCCCGGCATCAGGAATATCGTGCATGACGCCGGATTTGGCGGCCACGATGGCCTGGTCGCCAATCTTCAAATGGCCCGCAATGCCGACTTGCCCCGCCAAAGTCGCGTAGTTCCCAATCTTGGTGCTGCCGGCAATGCCAACCTGGGCAATGACCAGGCAATTCTCTCCAATCGTCACGTTGTGCGCGATCTGCACCAGATTGTCGATCTTGGTCCCTTTGCCGATGACTGTCGGCCCCAGCGCGCCACGGTCAATGGTGACATTGGCCCCGATTTCCACGTCATCGTGGATGATGACCTGTCCGACCTGCGGAACCTTGCGGTGGATGCCGGCGTCGAAAACATACCCAAAGCCGTCGGCCCCGATGACCGCTCCGGCGTGTATGCGCACCCGCTGGCCGATTTGTGTTTGGTTGTACAAGACGACGTTGGGAAAAAGCTGCGAGTCGGCCGCAATGGCGCAGCCATTCCCGACATGGTTTCCCCCGCGCAAGATCACCCGGGGGCCGATTTTGACCTGCTCGCCAATGACACAGTGCGGCCCGATATGGGCGCTGGCATCAATGTGCGCCGATGCCGCCACCACCGCCGAAGGATGGACGCCCGCGGCAAAAGTCTGCTCCGGAAAGAACATCGGCAGCACGCGGGCAGAGGCAATGCGGGCGTTGGCCACGCGAATGATGACCTTTTTCTCCGACTTGAACGGGCCATCGATCAGAATGGCGGAAGCCGCGCTCTGTTCCGCCTTGCCGAAGAACGTTTCGTTCTCGGCAAAGGCAAGGTCTCCCGCCTTCGCGGTGGTGGCCGGCGCGAAGCCGGTCAGTTGGACGGACCCGTCTCCCTGGACTTGTCCGTCAAGTTCTTTGGCGATTTCAGCAGCAGTGAACATGATTTCTTTTGTCGGGCAATCTTCAAGTCGCGATTGACTTGAGTTTCATCTGTCACTATAAAGGCCGTGCATTGAACAATTCAACTCCAAGTTCATTATGGCAAAGACTCTTTAATTATGTCAAACAAACCTCTTAACGTCGGATTGGTGGGCGGCGGACGCGGCGCGTTCATCGTCCAGCCGCATCAGAAGGCAATTCATTTTGACGGCACCCGCCGGGTGGTGGCGGGCGCGCTGTTTCCCGATCCAAAGATCGCGCTGGAAGAAGCGGCGAAATGGCCGTACCCAATCAAGGGTTACGGCTCCTACGATGAGATGATCGCGGCGAACCGGAGCCTGCCCGAAGATCAAAAGCTGGATTACATCCTCATCGTCACGCCCAACTTTGTCCACTACGACCCCGCGATGAAGGCCATGAAGGCCGGCATCCCGGTCTTCTGCGAAAAACCCCTTTGCCTGAACCTGAAGGAAGCGAACGAGCTGGTCAAGACCGCGCGGAAACTGGGCGTTCCCTTCGGCGTGGCGCACACGTATCTGGGCCATTGGACCAGCCGGTTGAGCCGCTACATTGTGCAGAGCGGCCTGCTGGGCAAGGTGCGGTGGGTGGACAGCTACTACCTCCAGGGCTGGCTGGCGACCAAGCTCGAAGCCAGCGGCCAGCAACAGGCTGTGTGGCGCGTGGACCCGAAACGCGCCGGAGGCTCCGGCTGCGGCGGAGACATCGGGACGCACGCGCTGATGCAACTGCGCTATACCACAGGTCTGGACGTTACGGCCGTGTCCGCACAATTGAAGACGTTCGTCGAAGGCCGCCAATTGGACGACCATTTTACAATCTATTGCAAACTGAGCAACGGCGGCAACGCCCTCGTGCGCGCGTCGCAAATTTGCATCGGGTACAAGAATGACCTCGGCATCGTAATCGCCGGGACCAAAGGCTCGCTCCGCTGGCGCCAGGAAGAACCGGAGAGCATCACGATTTGTCTGGCCAACCAGCCCGACCGGACCTATTGGCGCGGCGCCGTCACGCCGGGGGACGGCTTCCTGCCCAAAGACATGCCCGCCGATCTCATGGCCGAGCCAACGATTCCGGCCGGGCACCCGGAAGCGTTCCACGACGCCTTCGCGCGGCTGCATCGCTGTTTCGAAGCCGACGTGCGCCGGTGGAAGGCCGGCGGGAAATTTGTCGGCGACGGCAGCAAATACGCGAACATCGAGGACGGGTGGATGGGCATCGCCTTCATCGAAACCTGCGTCAAGAGCAGCGCCAGGAAAGGGGCCTGGACCGCGCTGCCCGGGAAGATTTGATCCTTCCGCGCCTGAAACGTTCCATTCTTTCTTGCAACCCGGTCTCAAGTGGCCTAACCTCGTAGGGTGAAAGAGTCGAAACCGCCGCAGGGCGAGGATGACGGACATTGTCCGCAGCCTTTCCTTTGCCCTTTGAGCCATATCGGCACGGGCGTCGCCGTGCGCATCAAACAGCTTTCCGCCTCGCCGGAAGTGACCCATCGCTTGCGCGAAATGGGCTTTTGCGAAGAACGAAAAATCAAGCTCCTCAGCCGCCAGAGCAGCTTGATTTGCCAGGTCTGCAATGCCCGCCTGGGCATCAGCACCCGCCTGGCCGAAAAAATTCTGGTCGAGCCTCTTTCCCGCCAAAAGGTCGCTTGATATGCCATCTGAAAGTCAACCGCTGACTTCCCTCAAGCTCGGCGCGGCGGCCACCGTCAGTCAAATCAATCTCCGGCCCGACCAACGCGGACGCCTCCTCGAAATGGGCTTGCTCGTCGGCACGCCGGTCCAACTGGTGCGCTTTGCCCCGCTCGGCGACCCCGTGGAAATCAAGGTGCGCGGCTATCATTTGACGCTGCGCCGCCAGGAGGCCGAACAGATTCTGGTTCAGGCCGCCAATTGACGCAATGGAGACACCACCGCCACCCGCCAGCCAGCAAAGCTCAATTGAGACTGTGTCTCAATGTGGAAGGGGCGGCGGGCCGGCCCTTTCGGAATCGCGGCGGACTCCCGCCTACGTTGTTCTGACCGGCAATCCCAACTCCGGCAAAACCACGGTTTTCAATGCCTTGACCGGCCTGCGGGCGCGGGTGGGCAATTATGCCGGCGTGACCGTCGAGCGCAAGGAAGGCCGGTTTCAAGGCGGGCCGGGCGATCCGCCCCTCCGCGTCCTGGATCTTCCGGGCGCCTACAGCCTCAGCTCTCAATCGCTCGACGAGCAAATCGCCCGGGACATCTTGTTTGGACGTTTGCCCGAGGTGCCCGCCCCTGCCCTCGTCATCGTCGTGGTGGATGCTTCCAACCTCGAACGCAACCTCTATTTTGCCAGCCAGGTCATTGAACTGGGCTACCCAACGATCATCGCGCTGAACATGGTCGATGTGGCGGAGATCAATGGACTTTCGATTGACGCCGCCAAACTTTCCGCGGCCTTGGGCGTGCCCGTCATTCCCGTCGTTGCCAGCGCCGGAACGGGCATCAAGGAATTGCAACGACAGATCGTCGGGCGTGTGCGCGAAAACAGGCGGCGCGCCGTTCCGCCGTCCTTTTGCGAATTGCCCCCGGCCTTCAAGACGGAAATCGAAACCCTGACCCAATTGCTGGACGGGCCTGCCGGACAGCGTGCCACCTCGCCCCAAGCCGAGGCCCTGCTCATCTTGTGCGACGAAAAATTCCTGGCGGGCAGCGACGGCCATTATCCGCCTGAGATCAAACAAGCGGTTCTGGCCGCACGGCAGCGATTGGAAAGGGCCGGGGTGGATTGGCGCAGCGCGGCCATTGAATCACGTTACACCCGCATCAACGCCATTCATCAAGCGGTCACCACCGAAGCCGATGGGCAACGGGAACCCTTCAGCGACAAGCTCGACCGCATCGTGACCCATAAATTTTTTGGGATGCTGATTTTCGTGGGCATCATGGCCTTGATGTTTTTCACCATCTTCGGTCTGGCCCAACTGCCGATGAATTTGTTGCAGGGCCTTTTCCGCGTGGCAGGCGATTTCACGGGCCGCCTGATTCCCCCCGGCGATCTGCAGGAATTGCTGGTCAAGGGAGTCGTGCAAGGGGTCGGCGCGGTCGTCGTTTTTCTCCCGCAAATCTGCCTGCTGTTTCTTTTTATTGGATTGCTCGAGGACACCGGCTACATGGCGCGGGCGGCGTTTTTGATGGACCGCTTGATGAGCAAGGTCGGTTTGCACGGCAAAAGTTTTATTCCCATGCTCAGCTCCTTTGCCTGCGCGATTCCGGGCATCATGGCCACGCGCACGATCGAGACTCCCAAAGACCGGCTGGTCACCATCCTGGTCGCCCCGTTGATGAGTTGTTCGGCCCGGTTGCCGGTTTATACGCTGCTCATCGCGGCCTGTATTCCGGGCCGGCTGGTCACGCAAAGCCTGACCATGTTGAGCATGTATTTGCTGGGCATCGTTGTGGCGCTGGGCATGGCGTGGCTCTTCAAAAAAACGCTCCTGCGCGGCGACACGCCCATGCTGGTCATGGAACTGCCGCCCTACAAGCGGCCGCTTGTGAAAATTGTTTTGCGCCACATGTGGGACCGGTCCCGGCTTTTTCTGCGCCGGGCCGGCACGGTGATTTTGGGAATTAACATTCTCCTCTGGTTCATGGCCAGTTATCCGCGCCATGCCGCCGTCGAACAACCTTTCGCCGCCCAACGCGCCGCCCTGCAAAAAAGTTTCAGTCAAACCCGCGCCAGCCCGGAGCAGCAAAGCAGGGCTTTGGAACAAATCGACACGGCGCAGGCGGGGGAACGGTTGCGCGGCAGCTTTGCGGGCCAGGCTGGACGGCTCTTGCAGCCGCTCATTGCACCCCTTGGTTTCGATTGGAAAATTGGCATCGGGATCGTTTCCTCGTTTGCCGCCCGCGAAGTTTTTGTCAGCACCATGTCCATCGTCTATAACGTGGCCGAGGGAGCGGATGAAGACACCCACACCAAAGATTTGGCCCAGGTTCTGCGCCAGCAAAAACGGCCTGACGGAACCCCGGTTTACACTGCGCTCACCGCTGTTACGCTGATGGTCTTTTACGTTCTGGCCTTGCAATGCGTCAGCACCGTGGCCGTGGTGCGTAGGGAAACCAATACCTGGAAATGGCCGGTGTTCCAGTGGGTTTATATGGGAGTGCTGGCGTGGGTTTTTGCCTTTGTGACTTACCAGGGAGGCCGGTTTTTAGGCTTTCATTGATACGGCACCCGGCAAAAATGTCCTGAAGCAGGACAGTGTGTGTCCAATTTGGACACATCGGCGATCGCGTCAATCATCAAGCCAACCCGCGCGGCTTAATTCTTGAAATCCGGGGTGCCGAAGTGAAAACCAGTCTCATCCTCATAACCTTCAGGCACTTGCGCATTGATTGTGGCGCGGACTTTTGCCGCGATTGCCGCAATGGCCACCAACACTAATGCCAGGAACGGAACTGATGCTTTATTTATAGTACTAACCATACCAATATCTTCAGCATCAAGGATGCCAAAGTTTGATCCGGATGCGTTACCAGGGAGGCAGACCCTTCCGCAATGGGGGTTTTCCCCGAAAAACAGGTCGTGGAAAGGACACGACAGACAAGGCCCCGCCTTGCCTTTGGACATGGCTCAAGCCAGTTGTGAGACATTTTATTTCACATGCATGGTGGAGTGAGACAGCCTGCCGAAGAACCGTGAATTCTTCGTGGTTTTAACCGTGGCATTAATGTAATCTATTGTCAGAAAGGCATTTATGAGATTTCATTCATCACTATGCACTCCCCACTCGCCACTTTATAGATACGTAGGTCCAAAAAACCCGCAACACCGCAACAATCGTTGATAATCAACGACTTAGCCCGCAACACGAGGTTCCTCAACGTTTTCAGTGGAATAGATTCTCATTAAAAGCCTTATCTGGGGGTCGGCCTGGAGCGAAGCTGCCAGGCCGCAGGCCGCCGCCGTGCGGCGGCTCCAAGAGGAAGAAGCTCATATAGAAGGAGTTATATAGGAAATGGCCCTGAAACATGGCATCACAAAATCACTCGGACAGCAGATCGTGGTCGGTCGTGGCGGATTGGGATGGCCGGAGGCCATCCCCAAACCGCCGCAAATGATCACAAACAAACAATACCGAAAGCTCATGAGTGAATATCAGAAGGAAGCGAACATTGTCGTCAGCGCGATGAAAGCGGATGTGCATCCGCAGACCGCGCGAAAATACATCCAGGCGGCCCAACCGCCGGAGCAATTACAACAGAAGCATGGCTGGCGCACCCGGCCTGATCCGCTGGCGGCCATTTGGGAACCCGCCCGGCAAATGCTCTCCCAAGCGCCCGAACTGGAAGCCAAAGAGTTGTTCGAGTATCTGCGGGGCATCTATTCTGACCAAGCCGCCGGCTCGGCGTTGCGCTCGTTTCAAAGGCGGGTGCTGCAATGGCGTTTGCAGCATGGCCGGGACAAGGAGGTGTTTTTCGAGCAGGCACATGTGCCCGGAAGGGTGATGCAGGTGGATTGGACCGACGCCAACGAGTTGGCGGTGACGGTGCGGGGGGTGCCGTTGGAGCATTTGTTATGTCATGCGGTGCTGCCTTATTCCAATTGGTCGTGGGCCACGCGCTGTCAATCCGAGTCGCTGTTGAGTTTGCGCCACGGTTTGCAGGAGGCGCTGCATCAATTGGGCCGGGTGCCCGAGCGGCTGCAAATGGACAACAGCAGCGCCGCCACCCATCGCATCGGCACCGGCGGACGGGAGTTCAACCGGGATTTTCTGGCGCTGACGGAGCACTACGGGCTGAAGCCCCAGACCATTGGCATCCGCAAGCCGCACGAAAACGGCGATGTGGAATCGCGCAACGGCCATCTGAAACGGCGGCTCAAGCAACATCTGCTCTTGCGGGGCCACCGGGACTTTGAGGCGGCGGAAGCGTATGACCGGTTTCTGTGGGCGGCGTTGCGCCAGGGCAATCAGAAATGTTCGGTCAAACTAAAGGAGGAGTGGGAGACGCTGCGTCCGCTGCCTCCCACTCGTTTGAGCGAGTATGACGAACTGCGCTGCCCGGTCAGCCAGCACAGCACCATTCGGGTCAAGAAGGTGACCTATTCGGTGCCGGCGCGGCTGATCGGCCAGGAGGTCAAAGTCGAGGTTTACGAAGGGCATTTGAAAATCTTTCATGGGCGGGAACGGCTGCTGGAGTTGGCGCGGGCCACCGGGGATCGCGGCGTCAAGATCGACTATCGGCATTTGATCGGGCATCTGCTGCGCAAGCCCGGTGCCTTCACCCATTACGTGCATCGGGAGGAGTTTTTTCCCGATTCGTCATTCCGTTTGGCGTATGACCGTCTGGTCCACGATCACGGTTTGCGGGCCGGTCAAATCGAATATCTGCACCTGCTCAAACTGGCGTCCGAGTTGGGCGAGTCGGCTGTTAGCGCCCTGGTCGGCGAGTGGGCTGGGCCGAGCCGACCGGGCCGATGGCGCGCGGCGGATTTGCGGCGATACTTGAACTTGGACGCCGGCGTCCGCTGGCCGGAGATGACGCTGGAGCCGGAACTGAGCAGCTACGACGCGTTGCTGGAAAGGCCGGTGTCCCATGAATAACGACGCGCTGGCCTTGCTCTTAAAATCCTTTCGCCTGGGCACGATGGCGGCGATCTACGAAGGCACCCTGCAACAAGCCGAGCAACAAAACTGGGGCTATCGAAAGTTCCTGCTGCACCTGTGCGAGAGCGAAGCCCAGGACCGGCGGCAACGCAAACTGGAGCGGCTGCTCAAGCAATCGGGCCTGCCGCAAGGCAAAGACCTGGGCAGCCTGGAGGAAACCAAACTGCCCGCCAAAGTGCGCCGGATGCTGCCCAGCTTGCTGGACGGCGGCTTTGTCCAGCGAGCCGAGAACGTCATCGCCATTGGCCTGCCCGGCCGCGGCAAAAGCCATTTTTTGGCCGCCTTGGGACGGGAGTTGATCCTGCGCCATCACTACGCCGTGCTCTTTGTGCCGACGTTCAAGCTGGTGCAACAATTATTGACAGCCAAGCGCGATCTGCGTCTGGAAGAGCGCTTGCGCGAACTGGACCAGTTTGACGCCATCATTCTGGACGACGTTGGCTACGTCAAACAGGAGCGTGACGAAATGGAAGTGCTGTTCACGTTCCTGGCGGAACGCTACGAACGGCGCAGCGTGATGATCAGCAGCAATCTGGTTTTTTCCAAATGGGACCAGATTTTCAAGGACCCGATGACGACGATGGCCGCCGTTGACCGGCTGGTGCATCACGCCATCCTGTTGGAGTTCCAGGGGGAGAGTTTGCGAGTGCCCAAGGAAAAAGAACAAAACAAG
>CAWFAZ010000046.1:0-149346 GCA_963813995.1 uncultured Verrucomicrobiae bacterium
AGCAACCATTATGCAACGGCAACGCCCCTTTGGCGAGACAAAAGGAAAACCAAACGGGACGCCTTCACGGTTGACATCCCCGGTTCCGCATGGCTCAGTTATCGTCGTCAGGCGGCTAAACATATTGACGAATACTTCCATGAAAACATGCTCATATTGCGGGGCCAAATATCCTGACGACACGCCTGAGTGTCCGATTGACCACACACAGATTTCTGCCAGGCCGGCAGCATCCGCGCCCGATTCGCCTCCAGCACCACACTCGCAGCGAGCTGCATTTGAGTTCAGCCCGCTCACGCCAGAACAGAGGCAGCAGGACTTGGTGACTTTGGTCACCTGTGGGACCTTGGTCTCGGCAGACATGGTTGTTTGCAAACTTCGTGCGGCTGGGATTGCGGCGTTTATTCCCGACGAGTTTCTGATGCAAACAGTCGGATTCAACTTCAACACGTTTGGGTATGTCCGGGTCCAGGTTGCTCCCAATGACTATGACGCAGCCAAAGCCGTTCTCTCCCGTTGATTTTTTACAAAGACAACATGCCAAACACTCCATCTGCCACCCCGGCCGAGGCCAAAACCGGCGCGGCCAAAGCCGCCTATCCAAACCCGTTTTTGTGGGTGCCCTCCAGTTATCTGGCGATGGGATTGATCTACGTCACGGTGGGCAGCGTTGCCAATGTCATGTTCAAAAACATGGGCATGGACAACACCAAGGCGGCGTTCTGGTCGAGCCTGCTGGGATTTCCATACACGTTCAAGTTTCTGTGGGCGCCGCTGCTGGAGCTGTACCGGACGAAGAAGTTCTTTGTGGTGCTGATGCAGTTTTGCCTGGCGGCCAGCATCGCGGGCGCGGCGTTTTGCATGAAGCTGCCCGGCCAGGCCTGGCTGGCGCCTGTCCTGGCGCTGCTGGCGGTCTCGGCCATCCTCGGCGCCACGCAGGACATCGGTTCGGACGGCGTCTATGTGACAACGTTGCCGCCGAAGGAAATGGCGAAATACACGGGGTTCCAGAGCATGTGCTGGAACGCGGGTTTCCTGCTCGCCGCCGGCCCGCTGATTCATTTCAGCGGCGTGTTGCACGAGCGCACCCAAAGTTGGGGATCGTCGTGGATGGTGATCATGCTGGTCATCTCCGGCTTGATGTTGCTGGCCGGATTTTATCACAGCCGCTTTCTGCCGCCGGGGGCCAAAGCACTGGATGCGCCCAGGAGTTTCAGCGATGCCATGGGCACCTTCAGGCACACCTTTGCAACGTTCTTTCAGAAGAAGGACATCTGGCTGATGGTGGCATTCGCGTTTTTTTACCGCACGGGTTTTGGGTTGATTGACAAGATGGGACCGTTGTTCATGATTGACGACCGTGCCAGGGGCGGGCTGGGCCTCTCCAACCAGATGCTCGGCGATATCAACGGGACCTTCGGCACCGGCGCGTTTATTCTCGGTTCGCTCGTGGGAGGATGGTTCGTGTCGCGCGCGGGGCTGAAGCGGTCGCTGCTCATTCTTTGCCTTTGCCTCAATATACCCAACGTGACGTTCCTGATCCTGAGCCAGACGCTGCCGACCAACTATTACGTCATCGCCACTATCGTCACCTTCGAAAAGCTCGGCTGGGGAATCGGCTGCGTCGGCCACATGATCTACATGATGCAGCAGATAGCGCCAGGGCCATACAGGACGGCGCATTATACATTTGCCACCGCACTGATGGGCGCGTGCATGATGACAACCGGGGCGGTCAGTGGTTTCATCGAGAGCTGGTGCGGTTATCAGTGGTTCTTCATCATCGTCCTCATCGCGGCGGCGCCATCCATCTTGGTGACGCTGCTGGCGCCGTTTCATCATCCTGACTCGGCGGGGCCGTCAGTTTCAAATTGAGCCATCAAAAAATACAAGTTACAATCAATTATGAAGTTTGGACATTTCGACGACAGCAAACGTGAATACGTCATCACCCAACCCAACACCCCGCTGCCTTGGATCAATTATCTCGGCTGCGAAGCGTATTTCGGACTGATCTCCAACACCGCCGGCGGTTATTCCTTTTATCGTGACGCCCGCCTGCGCCGCCTGACGCGCTATCGCTACAACAACGCCCCGTTTGATTTCGGCGGGCGCTACCTCTATCTCCGCGACAATGACAGCGGCGAATTCTGGTCGCCCTCGTGGCAGCCCACGCGCACCCCGCTCGACCAATACGAATGCCGCCACGGCATGGGCTATACCATCATCAGCTCCACACACCGCAAGATCGAGGCGCAAACGTGCTACTTCGTGCCGATGGGCGAAACATTGGAGGTTTGGAAATTCTCAGTGACCAACCGCCGCAGGCAGCCGGCGAAGCTTTCCATTTTTTCCAGCATCGAATTCTGCCTGTGGGACGCGCAGGACGACGCCACCAATTTCCAGCGCAACTTCAGCACCGGCCAGGTGGAGATTGTGGACGGGGTCATCTATCACAAGACCGAGTATCGCGAGCGCCGCAATCATTTCGCCTACTTTGCCTGCTCGGAGAAACTGGCCGGGTTCGACACCCAACGCGACACGTTCCTGGGCGCTTGCCGCAGTTGGGACAACCCGGCGGCGGTGGAGAGGGGGAAATCTTTCAATTCCGTCGCGCATGGCTGGTCGCCGCACGGTTCCCACCATATCAAAGTGAATTTGAAGCCCGGCGAAACGAAGGACATCATTTTCGTCCTTGGCTACCACGAAAATCCCGCGGACCAAAAATTCGACCCCCCGGATTCCCAGACCCTCAACAAGCGGGCCGTCAAGCCCGTCATCGCCAAATACCTCGACGGCAAAAACATCACGGCAGCCTTCGAAGGACTGCGCCGGTATTGGGACGGCTTGCTCGGCGCTTATCAGGTGGATTCGCCCGACCTCCACGCCAATCGCATGGTCAACATCTGGAACGCCTGCCAGTGCATGGCCACCTTCAACATGTCGCGCTCGGCCTCGTTCTACGAATCCGGCATCGGACGCGGCCTCGGCTTCCGTGATTCGAACCAGGACCTGCTCGGTTTCGTCCAGATGGTGCCGGCCCGCGCCCGCGAACGTATTCTTGACATCGCCGCGACCCAACTGGCCAGCGGCGGCGCGTTTCACCAATATCAACCGCTGACCAAGCGCGGGAACAACGACATCGGCAGCGGGTTCAACGACGATCCGCACTGGCTCACCCTTGGCGTGGCCGCCTACATCAAGGAAACCGGCGACTGGAGCATCCTCGACGAGCCAGTGCAGTTCGAGAACGAACCCGGTTCCGAGCGGCCGCTCTACGAACACCTGCGGCGCAGTTGCAATTACACCCTCGAACGCCTCGGCCCGCACGGCCTGCCGCTGATTGGCCGCGCCGACTGGAACGATTGCCTGAACCTCAACTGCTTTTCCGACACGCCCGGCCAATCCTTCCAGACCACCACCAACAAGGAGGGCAAAACCGCCGAGTCCGTCTTCATCGCCGGCCTGTTTGTGCTGGCGGCGAAGGAACTGGCCGCGATGGCGCGGAAACGCAAATTGAACGACGAGGCCGAACGCCATCTGGCTGAAGCCGCCAAAATGGAGAAGGTCATCCACCAGCATGGCTGGGACGGCAAATGGTTCGTGCGCGCCTATGATGATTTCGGCAAACCCATAGGCTCGAAGGTCTGCAAGGAGGGAAAAATCTTCATCGAATCACAAGGCATGTGCATTATGGCCGGCGTCGGTCTGAAGGACGGCAAAGCCAAACTCGCGCTCGAATCGGTGAAGAAGCATCTGGCCACCAAACACGGCATCGTCCTTTTGAATCCCGCGTTCACAAAGTATTACATTGAGTTGGGCGAAATTTCCTCCTACCCGCCGGGTTACAAGGAAAACGCCGGCATTTTCTGCCACAACAACCCGTGGATCATCATTGCCGAAACCATGCTCGGCAACGGCAACCGCGCCTTCGATTACTACACGCGCATCAATCCGTCCGCGCGCGAGAACATCGGCCAGTTGCACCGGTGCGAGCCTTATGTCTTCGCGCAAATGGTTGCGGGCAAGGACGCGCCCACGCACGGCGAAGCCAAGAACTCCTGGCTCACCGGCACTGCCGCGTGGACTTATTATGCCGTCACGCAATGGATTTTTGGCATACGCACCGACTATGACGGTCTGCTGATTGATCCTTGCATTCCGGCAAAGTGGAAGGGATTCAAAGTGAGCCGCGTTTTTCGGGGTGAAACTTATGACATCGAAGTGCGGAATCCCAAAGGCGTCATGAAGGGCGTGCGCCGCATTGTCATGGACGGTGTTGAAATCCCGGACCAGTTGCTCCGTCCGAAGGGTGACGGGCGGAAGCATAACGTCCTGGTGGAAATGGGATAAGCTCCGGAGACGTCACACACGAGGCCGGGGGCGCAGGGCGGGGAGATGCAGCAGAACGGCGATGGCAAGCGCGATCCCGGCGCAGCGATGCGTCAAGTAGAGCGCGCGTTGTCCATCGGTTCCAAACAGCGGTGTCATGGGCAGGACTCCCGAGAGTATGACAACCAGGCCGCAGACAAGTATAATCCACAGCAACACTTTGGCCGCGGCGCCCAGACGCGGTTTGGACCCCTTGCGGCAGTGATCGGCCCAGGTTACCGCCACGGCGGCAAGCGCGACTGCGAAGACGGGCGCGGCCGCCATGTGAGCCATCAGCACCCAATGCTTCATGGGCGGTTTGCCAAGGGCGAAAACGCCGATGCCGCCCGCCGCCAGGACAGTGGCGCCAAGGCACATCACGGTGTAAGAGAGTTTTGCGGCGGAGTTCATGGTTCGGATTTTTTGGCCGAAATTGCGGCGGTGATCGCGCCGACGCCGCGCAGCGCATAATGCAGGAGCACCACCAGCACCACAAAGGCAGCACCGAAGACGATGCATTTGAGCCAAAGGCGGAATTTGAAGGCGAAGGCAAAGGCTTCGATCCATGTTTTGTTTTCGCCGCGCATTTCCCACATTTCCCTGCTCAAAGCTTTGACCGGCTCGACGGGGCCGCGCGCCAGCACTGTCCCAAGGAACGCGGGCGAGTCGCTGGCGTGGCAGTCGGCGCAGCCCTTGGCGCCCAGCGCCTCTCGGGCGGGGCGGACATCATGGGCCAATGCCCAGGAGTAAGGCGCGGCGGCGGCGCTCTCCTCCGCGAGGAGCTTTCCCTCGTCCAGGCGATACATCTTGCCCGCGGCAAGGAAGACGGCTGCGCCTGAATTGTGCGCCAGCGATTCCAGGGCATGTTGAATTTGCTGATCGGTGAGGGGTTTGGTGTTGTATGGATCGCGCACAGCCTCTTCGGGGTTCTGTTTCGGGAGGCCGGCGGATTTGGCTGTTTCCGCAGGCAAAAGCGGCGTGAGCTTTCCATCTTTAAGTCGCGCCCAATAGCTTGGCCAGACCATTTTATAAGGAGCGATCCTGCCATCGCTGTCGTAAAGAAAAACCGGCTGGACGATGATGGGCGCGGTGTTCTTTCCGCGCACGGGCGCGAGCAGGCCCAGCGCGTGCGCCAGGGAGGTCTGAACGATCTCCGGCTGCGGCCCCGGCAACGGTCCTGAGTGGCAGGCGGTGCAGGTCAGTTTCGCGAAATGGACCAGCGGCAGTCCCTTGTGGATCGGCCGGGGTGAGCCGAAGCGTCCGCTGGCGTGACATCCGCTGCAAGTCAGTGTGTCAATCATTCCCAATTCGGCGTCGATCTGGCGCCGGGCGAGTTGGCGGGCGTTATCGCCGCTGATGGCGGCGTCATCGCGCTGAATGATTTTGGCGCGCAGGTCGATGGTGGCGTCAGTAATGGTTCGGTCCCTGGCTTCGCCTTCGTAGCCGCGGACGATCATGTGATCAAGTCCGTTGCGGTGGCAATCAACGCAGATCATCCCGGCGCGAAGATGAATGTCGAGGTCGGACTGCCAGCGGGCGTCGCCGGGGGCTTTTTGGCTGGTGTGGCAATAGTAGCAATTGGCCGAAGGCGGGCGGCGCGTGACCTGGAACATGACGTTGGTATCGGCGTCAAATTTCGAGCGGTTATATTTGATGGAGGGCAGCGCGGCGGGGACGGATTCTCCGGGATGCCATTGATCGGCCATGTTGCCGGCACTGAGAGAATTGCCAAAGGTTCCTAGGCCGGCCGCGATGGTTGGCGCCCAGCGAAAGTTTTCGCCCTGGAGCGCGGTGAAACGGCCTTCGTGATTGCAGGCTCCGGTGGATTGATGACAAATCAAGCAATCGATTTCCATTGTGCCGGTGATTTGCATGCGTCCCATCCTGGGGTCGGCGGAATCGATTGTGTCGGGATCCCCCATGCCGCCGCCGGGAAAATGACGCGCGAAATTGGTGAGAAAATCGAAATCACTCAGGCCCAGGTCCGACGGTTTGAACGTCCCGGGCCAACCGCGGTAAGAGAGGGGAATCTGCGTGTGTGTTGCCGGATCGGTCAGAATCCACGGCTCGCCCGGCCGGCCTGGCTTGACGTTGCCGCCGGCCTCGTTGAAGTGCCAGCCCTGGTTGATGACGCCATAGTCGTGGCATTTGCCGCACGTTTGCTCTGTGGAATACGGCGCGGCCTTTGCGTCCTGCGGCTTGCCATCGTCACTCAACAATGCGGGCGGCGAAATGACGTTTCCCTCTGTATCGTACAAGGGGATATTATGAAGAAATGGCCCGCGGCTCCCGGTTCTCACGGTCTCCGCCCGGGCGCAAGCTGTCCCGACGAAAAGCGCAGCCAGCCAGAGCAGGCACTTCAAGTTCGAGGATTTAGCGGCTGGCAGCATCACTTAAAGCTTGGAATTGACGGTTGATAATTGGGAATTGTCAATTGTCAATTGTCAATTGTCCACTATCCCGTGCAGCCGATCCTCGCCAAAATTCCCTCGCGCATAACCACCAACCTTGTTTTCGGCACGAACACGCTTTGGTTTACAAACGGCATCCTGATGATCGTCCATTAAACTGACGCCCATCGTGGAAGGATCCTGGGAAATTAGTATTCGCACATTTTGTTTGCCAGGATCCGAAAGGGTGACCCTTTCACTTTCCTGAAGTCGGCGTTCCGGCTCATGGTGCTAAATCACGCCGAGTTCTCGTAGTGCGCCGCCCGCGCCCGACAGATTCTCCGGTTTCATCTCGACATAGTTGCGCGACAATATTATGCCTTGCGCGCCGCCCTTGAAGACGGATTTCACCGCGCGCGCCACGCTCTCCGGCGTGCAATGACCCTCGCCCTCAGCCACTGGCACGTCAATGTCCACGCCCGGCCAGATTTGCACGGGATGCCCGGCCACAGCCTCCACTGCGCGGCGCGTCTCCCGCTCCACGTACTCCGCCGAGAGTCCCGTTGCGGTGAGTTTGTCATAAGGCGCCTCGCTGTCATAATTTAATTGCCGATATAGCATGTCCAGCGTTGCTTCGGGTGACAGATCGCCAAAGACGGACTCGCGCGCACCCTTGACGAAGCGCACGAATCGTCCGCCAGCGACGTTGTTGTAAAGCGCGGGCCGGATGAAATCGGAGAACCCGGCCAAGTCCCCGACGTTTTCCTCGGCGCGCTGGAACGGGCTGAACGACACGTTTTGCCAGATATGCCATCCGACTTGCAGCGCGGGGTTGATGGATTTGACCTTGCGATAAATGGCCGACTGAAATTCGTGGCGGCTGCCAGCCCAGAGATTTTCCCACGCGAGTAATTCCGGATAATTCAGCAGCAACCGCCAGAACGTCGTGAAATAACCGTCGCGTGGACGCTGGCCGATGCGACTGTTGCGCACAAATGTTTCCACCTCACCGAAACCGCGCCGCGCGCGCCCGACATCAATCCCACGATCACGTCCTTTCTTCTGACAGAATTCGCAGAAACAGGTGGTGCGACCGGGGTCTTGCCCGCTGCTTTGGGAAAGGCCCAGAGCATTGAGCAATCCGCCCTGGCGTTCTGATCCCCACATGATGCCGCCAATGTCGTAAGAGCGCGCATAATCCTCGACCAGTCCCAGCGTGAAATTCTGGTAGCCGGGATTGTTGAAGCACGGCCCGCCCGGATGCCCGGTCGTGCGACGCCCACGATGGTCAACTTCGTAAAGCGATTCCCAGTTTTTTACAGCGGCGGGAAGCGTGTTGTCTTCGAGCAAAAAGCAGAAGGTGCGGATGTCATGCTTGCGGGCAACTGGAATCACGCGCTCCAAAACATCCACATCACCGAATTCCGGCGCGCGCATGTCCTGCAAAGTCAGCGGCGTGTCCTTGTAAAACTGCCTATGCGGTTGCGCATAATTGCCGCCGTGAAATCCCGCCGCCTCCACGCCCGCACGATGCGGTTCATGGGAATAGATGAATGGAAACAGCGCGTTCACCCCGGCCCGTGCCCGCATATCGGCGAACATTGCATCCAAGTCGTGTTGCGCAAGTGGAGCCACGCTAATTGGCATGGCAATCATGGTGGCCGGTTTGGACGAAGTTGAAACAGTCGTCGGCTCGCCCCGCAACGGTTCGACGCCAGTCAGTGCCGCACCAGTACCAACGACACCGAGTTTGATAAAATTTCGGCGGTTCATGTGGTGAGTATCCTGAGCCACAAACCGGATTCAATACCAAAGCTCGCAAAAGTTACGGTCATAAACGGGTTGGTCCTGGACATGTGCGAATACCAATTTCCGAGGACTCTTACACAGAAGGGGAATCAAGACCTCGACCAAGGTGGACAGCGTTTAATTGGTTGGGGAAACTATGGAGGATATGGTGTATTAAGAATGAAATGGTAAATGCCGATAAATTAGCAGGTGAACAATGGTTTATGAGAAAAATTATATTTGCTCTCTTCACTTGTTGGATGGCCGGCCAGGCGTTTGCAGCCGATTCGACATGGCTGGCCAGCGTCCCGCAGGCCATGGATCAAGCCAAAAGGGAAAATAAATTGCTGCTGCTCGATTTCACCGGCTCGGATTGGTGCGGTTGGTGTAAAAAGCTCGATGCGGATACTTTTTCGCAACCCGGGTTCATCGACTATGCCAGGAACAACCTGGTGCTGGTTGAGGTCGATTTTCCGTCGCACAAACCACAGTCCGCCGCATTGAAGGAAGCCAATAGTGCATTGAAAGAGAAGTACGCTGTGAAGGGTTTCCCCACTTTGGTGGTCTTGAAGGCTGATGGAACAGTCCTTTGGAAGCAGACGGGATACCTGGCCGGCGGCCCCAACACAATGATCGCCAAGCTCGATCAAGTGCGCCCCAAGCCCGCCGTGCCGACGAGCGCCGCGCCGACCATCGCAATGCCGGTGCAATGGCCGGCCCCACCGGCTCGGATAGCAGGCGACGAACCGAAGCTTCAGGGCATCTTCTATTCCTCCTCGCATCCTTCCATTATACTGGAAGGCAGGAGTTGTGCAGAAGGGGATTCGGTGGACGGCATGCGTGTTCTGAAAATCGCGCCTGACAAAGTGACGGTGGAGTGGAACGGGAAAGCCAGGGAATTAAGAATGAATTAGCCGGCATTCCCCTGGAGATGGCCGCCGGTGTCTTATTGGCCCATCAACTGATTTCAATCACAAGCCACCGCCTTTTGCGGCCTCATTGCGGTGGTTATATTTCTTGGTGGACAGAGCGGGCGGGGCGCGGCAAAATACCTTGGATTATGACAATAATGGAGGATCCACAAGGCGCCTAAACTGAACTCTGATGAAAAAACATCTCATCTTCAACCCGGCTATTTGTGCCATGCTGTTGGGACTTCCCATCACGGGCCTGCTGACCATGACTGGTTGCACCACAGTTCCCAAAGGGCCGCCGACGCTCAAAGGCGTTTACCAGAAGGATTTTCTCATCGGCGTTGCCGTCAATCAAAATCAGTTTTCCGGGGAGGACGCCCGCGGAAATCCGATCATCAAAGCCAATTTCAACTCGATTGCGCCGGAAAATGTTTTGAAGTGGCAATCGGTCCATCCACGGCCGGATGCCTACGCTTTTGAGGGGCCGGATCAGTATGTCAAGTTCGGCGAGGCCAACCACATGCTCATCGTGGGCCACACACTGGTTTGGCACAGTCAGACGCCGCGCTGGGTTTTCCAGGATACCAACGGCCAGCCTGTGGACCGCGAGACCCTGCTCCGGCGGATGCACGACCACATCCAGACTGTCGTCGGCCGTTACAAGGGCCGCATCAAAGTCTGGGATGTCGTCAACGAGGCCCTGAACAGCAACGGCACCCTGCGCCAATCGCCCTGGCTGAAGATCATCGGCGAGGACTACATCGCCAAAGCCTTCCAGTACGCCCATGAAGCCGATCCCAAAGCAGTGCTGCGTTACAATGATTATGCCCTGGAAAGCGAACCCAAACGCAAAGGCGCAATTGCGCTGCTCAAGAAACTCCAGGCCCAAGGCGTGCCGGTCACGGCCATAGGGTTGCAGGGACACTGTAATTTGAGCTCTCCGACCGTGGGGCAGGAGGACGCCGCCATCGCCGCCTTCGCCGGGCTAAAGCTGCAAGTGATGGTGACCGAACTGGACATTGACTGCTCCCGCGGCGGCCAGCGAACCACCAGCGCGGACGTTGCCGACAACGCCCGGACGCAAGGCGGCGGAAATTCATCCGCCGACGGTCTTTCCGACGACCTCCAGCAACAATTAGCCAAGCGTTACTCCGATCTCTTCGGCGTATTCCTCAAGCATAAGGATGTGGTCAAGCTGGTGACCTTTTGGGGTGTGACCGACGCCGATTCCTGGCGGGCGCGCGGCAACCCGCTGTTGTTCGACAGGAATGGCCAGCCAAAACCCGCGTTTGACGCCGTGATTAAAGCGGCGGGACAGTAGTTAAAGCAGCGGCGTGGATAAAGAATCAGACGGAAATCAAGCGCTTTCCAAAATGGCGACGGCGGCGGCTAGTTTGGCGGTGTGACTGAGGCTGAGATGAACGATGCGTCCGCCCCGTTCGCGCAGGAGGGTTTGGCCTTTGCCGTGCAGGACCACATAAGGTTCCCCGGAATCCTTGCGGCATATTTCCATGTCCTGCCAGCCCAATTGCCGTCCGATCCCGGTGCCGAAGGCCTTCGAGATGGCTTCTTTTCCGGCAAAACGCGCCGCCAAAAATGGGCCGGGGGATTTGTGAGAGAGGCAGTAGGCCAGCTCGGAGGGGCGGAGAATTCGTTGCAGAAACCGATCGCCGAATTTTTCACAGGCAGCTTCAACGCGCTGCACTTCGATGATGTCAATGCCGGAACCGAGTATCAAAGTGGCTGGGTAAGGTTCAAGGTTGGCCGGTTTCTTCCATGACGAGCAGCATCTCGCGCACGGCCGTGGACAGGCCGGCGACGATGGCGCGGCTGATAATGCTGTGCCCTATGTTTAGCTCGACTAAATGAGGCACCTGGCGAAGGGCGGGGACGTTTCGATAATTCAACCCATGACCGGCGTTGACTTGCAGGCCCAATTGATGGGCTTGCGTGGCCGCCGCGATCAGGCGCTCGAGTTCCCCGGCCCGCTCGCGCTTGCGATGAAAGTTTTCCGCAAAAGCGCCGGTGTGCAATTCGACGAATTGGCCGCCCACGCGCGCGGCGGCTTCTATTTGCGCCGGGTCGGGCGTAATGAAAAGACTGACTTGAATGCCGGCGTCATTGAATTTCTTGCGCACATCAGAGAGGGCCAGCCATTGGCTGGCCGCGTCCAGCCCGCCTTCCGTCGTCACTTCGGCGCGCCGCTCCGGCACCAGGCAAACGATGTCGGGTTTCAGCTGCAGGGCGATGGACAGGATCTCCGGTGTGTTGGCCATTTCGAGATTGAGCCGGGTTTTGAGGACTTGCCGGAGTTTTCGAATATCGCGATCCTGCATGTGCCTGCGGTCTTCGCGCAAGTGGGCGGTGATGCCGTGCGCGCCGGCGGATTCGCAGATGAGGGCCGCTCCAATCGGGTCCGGTTCGCCGCCTTCGCGCCCGCGATAGCGCACCTCGCGCAAGGTGGCCACATGATCAATGTTCACTCCCAATTTGAGCATAAGCCTGCTAATGCGAAGGCGAAGGCGGTCCCGACCTGGACATCTTCGCTTGCGGCAGCAAACTCAAGTCGAGCGGGCCGGCCGGCGTGTCGCTCAGCCAGTGGGAGAGCAGAACCAACTCCAGGCTCGAGAAAACAAAGGGTGAATTGCGAAGGACGGTCAATTCGTTCGGGCCGGTCTTGGTCACTTCTGTGACCGTGTTGCCCAGGAAGGGGGCCAAACCGAGCAGCCATTGCTTTTGGGCGTTCAGGCGGGATTGAACACCAGGGGCGGCAAGAGTATTGGTGCCGGGCTTGGCGGGAGATGCCCCGGCAACCAATGGCTCGCGCGGCCCAACGCCAAGCACCTGAAGGATGGGCAGCACTTCCGTCACGGTCAGTAAGTGCCACACACGGGGACCGGTCAGTTCCCAATCGTAATAGACCAAATCGGTCCGGTCTTGGAATTGCGCCCATAAAGCCTTCGGCGCGGGGGCTTTCCCCGGAGTCAGCGGGAACAGGCCGGCGACAAGAAACTGGCCGTTGCTTGCCGGCGCAGGCAGCACGATGGGAGCGATTAATTGCAGCTTTGACCAAACGAGTCGCGATGCTTTGGGCTGCCAGGTGAGTTCTGTTCCGTTGAGCGCTTTCAACTTGGGATTCAGCGCGCCGATGGCTTGGGCGGATAATGTCGCCAGCGTGTTGCCGGGATCATTCACAGGCCACGCCACATAACTCTGGAATGCCATTTCGCCCATTGACCAAAAATAGAACTGGTCGCTCAATGGATTGGTGCAGAACCGCGAGAGGGTTTCATCCGATTTCAGGAATGGTTCCACATTCTGGCCCGTGGCAAAGCTGGACAGCGGTTCGCGCACCAGGTTGGTTGGGAGGCTCATTGGGTGAGGTTGCCATTGAATCGCCTCTGGATAAGTCACCTGGCTTGTCATGTGAAAATTCCCCTGCCCCGCGCTGATGGCCATTTGTGTGCGGGCCAGTTTTAAGGGGCAGGAAGACAATGGAAACCAGTTGGCCAGCCGGGGCCAATCCACATCCGCCTCGAACCAGTTGAAATCCAGGGCCGGGCCGGGCCGTCCGGTCTTTTGAATCTGTTGCAGATAGTCGGACCGCACCGATGCCAAATCCCCGCCTCTGCCCACCAACAACCAGTCCCGCGCCGGCACCATCCAAAATGAATCGCTTGCCCCTCTGTTCCATTGCCAGCCGGAGAACGTTTCTGCGCGGAGTTCCTCCCCCGGCCCGGGACTTGCGGTCTTCAAGTTTTGCTCCCAGACCTGCGCGCGTTGGCTGTCCAGGTGGACGGCGAGAACATAATTGATGGGCTTGCCGGAAGAACCGCCCAGGCTGGCGATGGATTCGGCCCGCAGCAGGTCGTCCAGCAAAGGCCGCAGCAATGAAACGGTCTGCTGGTTCGTTTGAAAATGAAGCGATGCCGCAAGATTCGTGGAAAGCCGGTTGAGAACCAAATCTTCAAAGCGGAGGGTCGATGGCAGGGCAAAGACTTTTCTGGCTGCGGCGGCGTTTGTGTCTTCGGCCAATGGCGCGGCCCCGAGAAAGTGGTATTGCAGCACGACATTTTCCGGCTTGTCGGCTCCAACGCAGAGGAAAGGCAGCGCCAGCGCAGCCGCGCCCGGGCAAAGCCATCTGAGAAAGGTGCTGAGAATTCGCATATAGAGTGCCTTTGTTTGCCAGAAATCCCGCTGCCTGGCAAATTTTTTCGGTTGCTTTTAACTGGCCGCCATTGTTCCTTTGCACAGATGTTGCGCCGCTTCATAACTCACTGGCTCCCTCTATTGCTCTGGATGGGTCTCATCTTCGGCGCTTCCACCAAGCTGGGTTCACCCGAGAACACCTCCCGGTTTGTCGTGCCTTTTTTGCTGTGGTTAAATCCGCACATGTCCTGGGAAACCATTGAACGGGTGCATCTTTGCGTGCGGAAAACCGCCCATGCCGTTGAGTATGCCATGCTGGGTTTTCTCATCTGGCGCGTCGTCCATTCCGCCGCTGCCCTGGCCTTGCATCGCCCTGCCTGGCACTTTCGCCTCGCTCTTTTGCTCGCGGCCTTGTACGCGGCGACCGACGAAACGCATCAAATCTTCGTTCCCGGCCGTGAAGCGGCGGTCCGCGATGTGCTCCTGGATACATGCGGCGCGGGACTCGGACTGGCTGTGACGTGGTGCGCGGTTCGGATGCGAAAATCAGAATAGGTATGAAGCGGCCGCTTTGCTCAGTGGCATTGCTTTATATTGGCGGCATTCTTTTGGGTCAATGGTTCCATCCTCCGCTCACCGCCTTGTTTGCGTTTTCCTTCCTGGGCGCCTTTGCGGCGCTGCTCTGGAATCGGGGGCGGCTTTTTTTGTTGAGGTTGCTCCTGGTGCTGGCCGGCTGGACCAATCTAAGCTGGCACACCGCGATCATTTCACCCAACGATTTGCGCTTGTTGGCTGGCCCCGGGCCGGAGGCCGTCATCGTGCGGGGCGCTCTCCGCGCTTCGCCCATGCCGCGAATTTTCGAGCGGCAAGGCAGGGAGCTTTGGCATTCCTCCGTTGTCATTGACGCCGGACAAATTCGCCTCTCGCGCGGATGGCAGCCCGCGTTTGGCAAAATCATTGCCTATGCGCCGGCCATTCTGTCGTCGAACTTCTTCAGCGGCCAATCCGTGGAGGTCGCCGGCGTGCTTGGCCCGCCGCCGGGTCCGCGGGCTGATGGATTATTCGATGCCCGCTCCTACTATCAGCACGACGCCATTTATTACCAGTTGCGCACCGATTCGGCGAAAGCGTGGAGCATCGGTCCGGCAACCCCTCCCCGCACAATGCCGCTCTCGGACCGCTTCTCCCACTGGGCCACAAACACTCTGGCCCTGGGTTTGGGGCAGGAAGACACGCCGCTGCGCTTGATTTGGACATTGGCGCTGGATTGGAAAGCGCCGCTGACCGCAACAGTCGAGGAGCCGTTCATGCGCGCGGGAACGTATCACATCTTCGCGGTGGATGGATTGCGCATCGGGCTTTTGGCCGGCATTGGGGTCGGGCTTTTGCGCGCCCTGCGATTGCCCCGCGCGCTGTGCGGATTTTTGGTGATTCCTGTCATTTGGTTTTACGCGGGCGTCACAGGCTGGCCGGCCTCGGCGGTTCGGGCAACCATTATGATGAGCATTGTCATTGGCGGCTGGGCCAGCCATCGCCCGGCCAATCTTGTCAATTCACTTTTCGCGGCGGCGTTCATTATTTTGCTCTGGGACCCCTGGCAGCTTTTTCAGCCCGGCTTTCAACTTTCGTTCATGGTCGTCCTTTGCATTGCCGTGCTTCTGCCGCTCGTCCGAAGCCGGTTTAAATCCTGGGTTTTTCAAAAGGACCCGTTCCTGCCCGAAGATTTGAAACCGCGCTGGCCGCCGCCTTTGCATGCGGCGGCTCGCTACGCCATTGATACATGCGCCCTGTCTCTGGCGGCGTGGCTCGGCTCCATTCCGCTGGCGGCGGCTTACTTTCACCTCTTCACGCCCGTCAGCGTTCCCGCCAATTGCCTGGTCGTGCCAGTCACGGCGCTGGCTTTGATGAGCAGCATCGGCAGCCTTTTGACAGGAGCATGGCTGCCCGGACTGGCGGTCCTGTTCAATCACTCGAGCTGGTTTTTCATGAACTGCATCATCGAGTTGAGCCATTGGGCCGCGCAATGCCCGTCCGGCGCATTCAACATCTCAACACCGGCGCCCGTCACGTATGTCTTATACTATCTCGTCCTATTCTCGGTCTTAACCGGCTGGATCTTTCGTTCCAGATTCAAATGGGCGGTTGCCGTGGCGATCCTTGGCCTGGGCGTCTGCGGGCTGGCGCAGCGGGCCGCCGAAAATAAAACAGCCCTCCTCCACTTTCTCCCTCTCAACGGCGGTTCGGCCATCTTTGCGGACAACGCCGGTTCCGGGAAAAGTTCGTTGTTCGATTGCGGCAACGCGGCAGCGGCGGAGTCCGTCGTCAAACCGTTTCTGCGCGCCCAGGGCGTTAATAGTCTTGACTCATTCGCCCTGACCGTCGGCCATGTGCAGGACAATGGCGGGGCGATGGTGGTCTTGACTAATTTTTCGGCGGGCCGCGTCTTTATCAACCCCGTCCGCGACCGCTCCCCCGCTTACCGCGATGTCATCGATGAAATCAAACAAACCGCGCGCTGGCAGGCATTGCAGGCGGGCGACGACGCCGGAGGCTGGTCGGTGCTGCACCCGGAGGCCGGAACCCGATTCGACGATGCCGATGACAACGCGCTGGTTTTTTGGCGGGAAATCAACGGCCATTCGATCTTACTGCTCTCCTCTCTCGGCCGAAGCGGCCAGGACTCGTTGGTGGAGAACCATCCAAATTTGCGCGCGGACATTGTCGTGGCCGGCCTGCCGGCGACGGACGAGCCACTCTCCGAACCGCTCCTGCATCTGATTCAACCGAAGCTGATTATCATCATTGATTCGGAACTACCCGCCACGCGGCGGGCGTCGGCCAAGCTGCGCCAGCGCCTGGCCAGCCACGGGGCGCCAGTCGTCTATTGCCGCGATGCCGGTGCGCTGAAGCTGACTCTTTGGCGCGGCGGCTGGGGCTTGAAAAACGCCAGCGGCGAGGTCGTGCGCCCGTAGGAGCGTTCTCAATATGACTTCTCAAAGACACAGACTCATGCTACTTTGAATGCGATGAAGACAATTCCGCAAGGTCTGCTGGATAAAGCCATTGATCGGCTGAAAGCCGAATTTCAGCCCGATGAGATTTTTTTGTATGGCTCTCATGCCTGGGGCACGCCGCATGATAACAGCGATGTTGACTTGCTCGTGATTGTTCCCGACAGCGAGGAGCCGCCCATCCGCCGCGCGCAACGCGCGCACCGTTGTCTGCGGGGACTCCGTTTGCCCAAAGACGTGCTCGTTGAAACGCGGCAGGAAATTAATCGGGTCAAGCACCTGCGCGCGTCGCTGGAAAACGCCATTCTCAATCGCGGGCGCAGGCTCTATGGCTGACGCACCATTACCCGGCGGCGAGGTCGTGCGCCCATAGGAGCGTTCTCAATATGGCTTTTCAAAAACATGGACTCATGCTTCTTTGAAAGCGATGAAGACAATCCCGCTTGACACATGAACATCGCACCAGAGCCGATTCTCCGAGCAGGTAATGACACGGTTTCGTTTGCCTGCATCTTCTGCCGGAATCAGACGCTACGAGAGGGACAGCCAACGAAGATGATCAACGATGCAATGGAAGCTATCCACGAAGTGCCACGGATGTTGATTGATTGGGAGCATCACGATTTGGCGGAGGTGAGGATGCACCTTGCTTGCTTTCAGGCGTCTCGCTGGCCAGGTGCGCCGGATTTGGTCAGGTATTTTGACCAGAGATTGAGAGAGTTTGGCTATGACGAGAACGCGGTCTAACAAATGCGCTCGATCGCACCGCGTCTCCCGGCCTCGATCAACGGCGAAATGGTCAGGGGAATGATTGTCAGGGGAATG
This sequence comes from uncultured Verrucomicrobiae bacterium, assembly GCA_963813995.1. GTDB lineage: Bacteria > Verrucomicrobiota > Verrucomicrobiia > Limisphaerales > Palsa-1400 > DASRLE01. Next base: position 17,449 of record CAWFAZ010000046.1, read on the forward strand.
GAACTCAAAGTTCTTTTCATTCTTATTCCTCTGACAATCATTCCCCTGACAATCGTTCTTCCGACTTCTCAAGCTGTGTCATCGGAATACTTGATTTCCACATGAACTCTGCTGCCATCGCGCGTCTTTGCCGGCATTGAGATTATCAATAGTGGCGGCAGTTTTATCAATTTGGCGTTATGGAGTTCAACAGGCATAGTTCATCCATGAATAACAGGCGCAATTATCCGCTGTTGCTGGCCAGCCAGTTTTTGAGCGCCTTCGGCGATAACCTCATTCTCATGCTCATCCTCGGGCCGTTCCTGAACCAGTTCAAGGCCGGCACAATCACGGGGGAAGCGCAAAGCGTCGCCAATATCTATTACACCAGCCTGTTGTTCATGCCTTATGTTCTGCTCGCGCCGCTGGCCGGTTATCTGAACGACCGCTTTTCCAAAAATCGCTGGCTGCTCGGCGGAAACTTCATCAAATTGGCCGGCACCGGCCTGGTCTCCCTTGGCCTGGTTTTCGGCTCCGCCTGGCAGGGGATTGGCTATTTCACGGTCGGAATCGGGGCCTGTGTTTATTCGCCGGCCAAGTATGGCATCCTGCCGGAAATTCTCCCGGCGGAGCGGCTGGTCAAAGCCAACGGGTTGATGGAATTGCTGACGCTTATTGCCATTTTGACGGGCAACATCGGCGGCTCGGCCGCGTTTGGCGGATATCCGCTGCCCCTTTGTTATCTGCTGGTCATTGGCGTCTATGGGTTGTCGCTTGTCCTCAACCTTCTGATGTCCCGAACACCCTCCTACCGGGAAGTGCGGCTGCGGGGCAGCATCCGGCAGTTTTTCTCCAACCTGGCCGCGTTGTTTTCGCAAAAGAGACTGGCGCGCATCCTGATCGGCACGGCGCTGTTTTGGATTTGCGGGGCGATCCTCAAAATGAATTTTCAGCCCTGGGGCCAGCAAGTTTTGCAGTTGACAACCATGTTGCAGATCAGCCTGCTGGGTCTCTGGCTGAGCGTCGGCGTCATGATGGGCAGCGTGCTGGCGGGACAGCTTTATGCCGTGGGCGATTTGCACGCGACGCGGCGTTATGGGTGGCTGTTGGCCGCCGGCATCGCGCTTCTCGGAAGCATCGGAGGGCTTCTGGTTCATGGATTGAATTATCCCAATATTTTGGCGCCGGCCGTTCTGATTCTTACGGGCCTGATTGCCGGTCTGTTTCTTATTCCGCTCAACGCCGCGCTGCAAGCCGAGTCGCGCAAGGACAAACTGGGCAAAACCATCGCCACGCAGAACGGTTTTGAAAACCTGGCCATGCTGGGTGGCAGCCTTTTGGCCTTCATCGACGTCAAAGTGGGATTTAACCCGTCGGAACTTTTTCTTGCGCTGGCCGCGTTTGCCGCCATCGTCGTTATCTGGCTAAAGATTCCGCCAAAACTCCAAATGAACAATGCAACCCCGGAATAAAAATCTGAGCGCATGGTCCACGCTGTGGTTTGCCCTGGCGGCGATTCTTTCATTTCATCTGGCTTATACGATTGCGAACTGCCAGATATTGCTCGCTGTCTTTCTCTATTGTCTCTTCCGGCTGGCAAATGTCCGAACCAGCCGCCGGGCTTTTTATATTGGTTTGGGAATTGGTTTGGCCATCTACGCTCCTCAACTCAGTTATTTTTGGACGATTTTCCAAATCGCGGCGATTCCTCTTTGGCTGATTTTGTCATCCTGGCTCGGCTTGTTCCTCCTGTTGGGCAGAGCTTGTCTGGCGCGGTTCGGCCTCGTCGGTTGGGCCTGCGCGGCGCCTTTTGTGTGGACCGGCTTGGAATATTTTCGCAGCGAGCTTAATTATCTCAGGTTTTCCTGGCTCAACGCCGGCTATGCGTTCTCTGATTCGGGCAGCCTGCATTATTGGGCCTGCTACGGCGTCTATGGGATCGGTTTCGTGCTAATGACCATGGCGGTTTTTGGGGGAGTTGTCCGGCACCTCGGCTGGTCCGGGAGAATCCTCGCCGGAACCGTGGCGACCCTCCTTCTATTGTATCCGGCCCTGGCTCCAGCCCTGCAAAACTCCTCCCAACAGAGTTTTCGTGTAACCGGCGTGCAACTCGAATTCCCGGCTCCGTCTGAAGCAGTATTGGCCTTGAATCAGGCCATCAACAAGTTTCCGGAGACTGATCTGCTGGTCCTGAGCGAATACACTTTCAACGGCCCTGTTCCGGAACTCATCAAGAAGTGGTGCCGCAAACATCGGAAATACCTCGTGGCCGGCGGAGAGGAACCCGTCTCAGGCTCGCAGTATTACAACACAGCATTCGTGGTCAGCCCCGAGGGCGAAATTGTTTTTCGGCAGGCCAAATGCGTCCCCATCCAATTTTTCAAGGATGGATTGCCCGCTCCCGGTCAGGCGCTGTGGAACTCGCCGTGGGGCAGGTTGGGTCTCGGCATCTGCTACGATGCCAGCTATACACGAGTGACCGACGAATTAATCCGCCAGGGCGCGCAAGGATTGATCTTCCCGACAATGGACGTGGCGGACTGGGGAATCCACCAACACCAACTCCACGCCCGGATTGCCCCCATGCGCGCGGCGGAATATGCTGTGCCGGTGTTTCGATTGTGCAGTTCGGGCATTTCGCAATTTATCGGCCCATCCGGGCGGGTGCTTGATTCAGCCCCTTTTCCGGGACAAGGCGCGATCATGAGCGCTCAAATGCAATTGACAGCACACGGGCGGATGCCGCCGGATCGGTGGCTGGCTCTATTATCGGTCAGTATCACAGTTGCGCTCGGCGCATGGTTGGCCATCGACTGCATTCGGCATCGGTTCGCAGTTTCAATTGTTCCGGCAAAATGAAAACAATTCTTCGCTTGCTCTTGCGGTTATTGTTCGGGTTCCGCGCGCATAACACGGCGGCGCTGGCCGCGCCGGGTCCAGTCATGCTCCTGCCCAATCACGTCTCCTGGCTCGATTGGCTGTTCCTGACCGCCTGCCTCGACTCTCAATGGCGCATTGTCACCTCCAGGCAGGGCGCGGAGGTCAGTTGGGTGCATCGGCTCCTGATGATCAACCGATTTACGTTTCCCGTGGACACCGATTCGCCTTACGCCGTCAAACGTGTGGCGGAATATCTCCAGACGGGCGGAAAATTGGTGCTTTTCCCGGAGGGCCGCCTTTCGCGCACCGGCGCGCTGATGAAGCTCTACGATGGCACGGGCTTTCTGCTTTTCAAAACCCACGCCAAAGTTGTCACCTGTTATTTGCGGGGCGCCAACCGGCTCCCCTTCTCCCCCAATCCGAACCGGAAAAAATGGTTCCCGCGTGTCACCGCCCATTTCAGCGGGGTCCTGACGCCGCCGGCATTGACGGGCATGAGCACGATGCGCGCGCGGCAAAAGCTTACCCGCTGGCTCTACGATGCGATGGTCAGGCAACAATTTGACATCGAGCTGGACGCCACGCCAAAAAATGTCCTCGCCGCCATCCTGCAAACGGCGCGGCAATCCCCCAATGTCGTCGTGCTGGAAGATGTGACGCACCGGAAGCTGACTTACCGGCGCTTGCTGGCCGGGGCCGATGCGATGGCGCAGCAGTGGCGCCGCCACTGGCCCGACGACAACAACGCGCGCATTGGAGTGCTGCTGCCCGCTTCGCTGGCCATGCCGGTGACCATCCTCAGCCTGTGGGCGGCGGAGAAGGTTCCGACGATTTTCAACTTTTCCACCGGCATTCCCACCATGCTGGCCTGCGCCCAACTGGCATCTGTCAAACATATTATTACCTCCAAAACATTCCTGGAACGGGCAAAATTAAACGTGCAGGCGATGCGGGATGCGGGCATTGAGTTCATTTATTTGGAGGACGTGCGCGCCAACATCCCGCGCTGGCGGCAATGGCGCTCCCTCCTGCACGTCTCCTTGAATCCGCAATGCCTTGTCCCCAAGCCGCAATCAGACGTGGCGGTGGTCCTTTTCACCAGCGGATCGGAAGCCATGCCCAAGGGAGTGGAACTGACCCACACGAACCTGCTGGCCAACATCCGCCAATTGCTGGCCGTGTATGATTTGAATGACGCGGACCGTCTCTTCAACGCCATGCCGTTGTTTCACAGCTTTGGCGTCATCGGCATGGCCCTGCCATTGATTCATGGCTGTTATGTTTTCCTGTATCCTTCGCCGCTCCATTACCGCGCGATTCCGACGCTGGTCTATGATTTGGATTGCACCGTGTTTTTCGGCACCAACACGTTCCTGAACGGTTATGCGCGCAAGGCCAATCCGTTTGATTTCCGCGCTCTGCGCCTGCTTGTCGCCGGCGCGGAAAAATTGCAGGAAACAACCGCCCAAACGTGGGCGCGGCAATTTGGCGCGCGCATTTTGGAAGCTTACGGCGCGACCGAATGCAGCCCGTGCATCACAGTCAATACTCCGATAAATCCGCGCTTCGGCTCCGCTGGAAGATTCATGCCCGGAATGGAATACAAATTCGAGCCGGTGGAAGGCGTTGCCGAAGGCGGGCGGTTGTGGGTGCGCGGCCCCAACATCATGCGCGGCTATCTGAACGCGGAGGCGAATGAAAAGTTCCTGGCCTGCGGCGGCTGGTACGACACCGGCGACATTGCGCGCGTGGACGAAGACGGTTTTCTCTACTTGCTTGGCCGTCTCAAGCGTTTTGCCAAGGTCAGCGGTGAAATGGTCAGCCTGGCCGCCGCGGAAGAAGCTCTGGACGGCGCGTTCCCGCAGTATGGCTTGCGCTTTCGAATCGCCGTCCTGGCCCGCCCCGACCCCGACCGGGGCGAAGTACTGATCGCAGTCTGCAACGAGCCAAAACTGCAACTGGACGAAATCCGCGCCGCGATCAAGTCCAAAGGCTTAAGCAACCTCTACTTCCCAAAGGAACTCAAATACATGCGGGACATTCCGAAACTCGGCACCGGCAAAGTGGACCACCGCGAATTGCAGAAAACCATTTCAGAAGGCGGACTTGTCGCGCCGTAGTTCCACTTGGCGGAGCGAAGGCGGAAGCCTGAAGCATATCTCGTAAACGTTCGAAGGCGGCTCGGTGGGTGTTGAAATTCTGGATCAGCTTGGCTTCCTTGGGCGGCACACGGGTGTACACCGTAAAACCTATCAATAACACAGCGCAGGACAGAAGAATGATTGCCGCTCGTTTCACTGTAACGATGGGATCAAGCCACGCCGAGCCGGGGATGTCAACCGCGCAAACGGAACTGCAGCGGCCATCCGTATCCGACCAACGAGACGGTTTGACCAGCAGGCAGTGAAAGGGTCACCCATTAGCAGGGCGTTGTGTTAACAGGCAAAACGGTTTTGTCCCCCAATTCTTTTCTTAATCGAGTCAGAGCAATCAGCTAATTGTATGCACGAGGTGGCCTTCCTTGATCGCCAACGGTTGCATTCCCGCCGATGGCGGCGCTTTCCTTTACTCTTGGAAGAAGCAGGGCGGTGAGAATCACGGCAAATCCGAGCAGCCCATGGCCAAAGCAGGAGGTCGTAATTGCGCCAACGATCAAAGCTGCCCAAAGGAGTGCCTGGAATCTTGGTGCCAAAACGGTTGGCTCTGGTTCCTGGAGCATTGTTCTGAAGGCTTTGATCGCTGCGGCAATTCGCCAAATTCCGAACATCAGCGCGCTTATGATTACAAGATAAACGAACGTTGGGACGCTCCCACCCGCTTTAACTGGAAACCCCTTTTCGGGTTGGACGCTCAGCAGCCAAAGAATAGCGGCTTCTCCAAGCATCGGCGCATCACTTAAATTGGAAAGAATACGAGGCATCGCCAGCGTCCCATTGGGCATTTCCCACACCGTCGCCAACATTTCAGCGGATAAAGGGTATGCCAGGTCGAATCGGCCATTTTTGCGGGCGGCTCCAACTCCAAAGGCGTTGGCAGCCACGCCGAAACCTGCGATAACCGGGCCTGCGTCCACGTCGATCGTCCAATCCGTTTTCGGCACGTCGTTCGGGAATTCACGAAAACCGGAAAAACCAAGGCGATGTTACAGCTCAAATAAGGGTCGGCTGGCAGGCCATCAGTCGCATTCGCCCCATCAGTCCCAAGGTATGTGATCATTGTGCTTTGTGGTTAAATATTTTCGCTGTTGACCCGGTTTTCTATAATCTATCCGGGCATCCGTGAAATCCTGAAATCCGTGGTCAAATTCTTCAAAGACATTTCTACTTTCCCAATTTCAGGGTTGTTGTAAATACTAGTTTCAGGGGTCTTTTGTAAACACTTTACTGACAACATGTTGTGAATATGCAAAATGCTGAAAATTTCACGGTTTTTTTCAGGGCCGATTCTCTTGAGAAATTATCTCTCAGATTTTGAATCCGTGTCCATCCGTGTCCATCCGTGGTTAAGATCGGAACTCACGGGCCGCCGATCCGCAACGGAAGTTTCGCCCGAATATCATCCGACGCCGCGCCCACCAAAATCTCGTAGTCTCCCTGCTCCACCACATATTGCTTCCGGGTCGTGTCCCAATAGCGAAGTCCCGTGACCGGCACCTGGATGTCAACGCGCGCCGACTGCTGATGCGGCACCGGCACGCGCTGAAATCCGCACAACGCCTCCAGAGGTTGCGGCACGGCCGATTTGACATGCCGAAAATAAACCTGCACCACTTCGTCGCCGTCGCGCGCGCCGGTGTTGGTCACGTCCAATTTCACATGGATCGTGTCATCCATGCCGGCTTGCGTCCGGTCCAGTTGCGCGGGGCCGTATTTGAATTGCGTGTAGCTCAGGCCGTGTCCAAAGGCGAACAAGGGTTTGCCCTTGAAGTAACGATAGGTGCGGTTGGACAAGGCATAATCGGTAAACGGCGGCAAATCCGCCGTGGCGCGGTAAAAGGTGATCGGGAGCCGTCCCGCCGGGTTGACGTCTCCGAACAAAACTTCCGCCAGCGCCCGTCCGCCCTCCTGGCCGGGATACCAAGCCTGCACAATGGCTGGCAGATTCTCCGCTTCCCACGGCATGGCAATCGCGCTTCCGCTGCAATTGACAAAGACCAGGGGCTTGCCCGTGGCGCGCAACGCTTTCAGGAACTCCGTTTGCACCGGCGGCAATTCAATGCGCGTGCGGTCCCCGTAGAAAAACCCCTCGAACGGCACTCCCATATACTCCCGTTCAAGGTCCGCGCAAATGCCGCCGAAGTAAACGATGGCATCCACCTTTTGGGCCAGATCCAGCGCCTTGGCGCGGGCGTCGTCATAAGCGGCCTGGTTGGTGTCGCCCACCCGCAGGGCCAGCGGGCAGCCTGGCGCGTAATAGACCTGCGCGTTCGTGCCGAGAAAATCCAGGATGCCTCGCGCAAACGTCACCGGATGGGACGGCTCGCCGTTGTAGTTGCCCAGCAGCGTCGCCACATAATGGGCGTTGATGCCAAACACCCCAATCTTGTGAATCCTGGCGCGGTCCAGCGGCAGCAATCCGTCATTCTTCAGCAGCACAACGGACTCGCGCGCCATCCGCAAGGCCAGTGCGTCATGCTCCGGCGTGTCGTAGTCCGTCGCCGGAATTCTCGCGTAAGGCACGAGGGCGGGCGGATCGAACATGCCGAGGCGGAAGCGCGCCTGGAGCAAGCGCCCCACCGCCGTGTCAACTTCCTGCTCCGTCAGCAATCCATCATGCACCGCCTCCGTCAACGCGCGATACTCCATCCCGCAACAAAGATCGCACCCGGCCTTGACGGCGGCGGCCGCGGCCATCTCAAGGGTTGGCGAATAATTGTGCCCCATAAAAATGTCGTAAATGGCACCGCAGTCCGACACCACCTGACCTTTGAACCCCCATTGTCCGCGCAACAAATTGCTCAGCAAGAGAGGACTTGCGCAAGAGGGCGTGCCATAAAGCCGGTTGTAAGCGCCCATCACCGCGCCGACGCGGCCTTCCCGCACCGCCGCTTCGAACTGCGGCAGATAGACCTCGTAAAAATCCCGCTCCGCCGGCTCCGCATCGAAAGAATGCCGCTCCGCTTCCGGCCCGCTATGGACCGCGAAATGTTTGGCGCAAGCCAGGGCCTTGAAGTACTTCGGATCATCACCCTGCAAACCCTGAATAAACGCCACCGCCATTCGCCCCGTCAAAAAAGGGTCTTCCCCGTAGGTCTCCTGCCCGCGGCCCCAGCGCGGGTCGCGAAATATATTGATGTTCGGCGTCCAAAACGACAGCCCCGTGTAAAGCGTGCTGTCGCCATTGTGCGCCTCGGTGTATTCGCGGTTCATGGCCCGCGCCTCCGTGGCAATCGCATCGGCCACCGTGTGCAACAACGGCGGATCAAAGCTCGCCGCCATGCCGATGGCCTGCGGGAAAACCGTGGCGATGCCGTTGCGCCCAATGCCGTGCAGGCATTCGTTCCAATAATTGTAAGCCGGCAGACCGAGACGCGGAATGGCCGGCGCCTCATTGCAAACCTGCAGCGCCTTTTCCTCCAGCGTCATGCGGCCCACCAAATCGCCCACGCGCAACTCCAGCGGTTGGGCCGGGTCCTTCCAGAGAGGGGGCTTCGTTTCGGCGGGTTGATCCGCGGCGGCGGCGGCCCGCGGCAGCAGCCACGAAATGGCAAGGAGCAGCGCGAAAACAGACGGACGCAAACGAAGCGCCACCTTCATTTGGCCGGGGCCGGATTGTTTCATGGACAATCGCACTTCCCGAAGCTTGTCCCCTCCCCGCCGCAGAGTCAACCCCTGGCTCCGCGCCGGAGGCGAAAAGCCCGGGCGACGAAATTGCTTGCCGCCTTTTTTGACGGGGGCATATTATTCTCCTGATGAGTCGAGGCGATGAAAGCACTCGATTTTGGTTTTTGCGCGCTTAGCTCAGCGGTAGAGCATTACCTTCACACGGTAGGGGTCGCAGGTTCAAAACCTGCAGCGCGCACCATTCCCCGGAAAAAGCCCTGTATTTTCGCGCCAAAAAATCCGGTGTTGATATGAAAAACAAATGGTGCCCGCGACAGGACTTGAACCTGTACGATGTTACTCACTAGAACCTGAATCTAGCGCGTCTGCCAATTCCGCCACGCGGGCATCAATGATTATCAACCACTTACGCAAGATGATTCACTTCTAATTTTTCCATTGCACCCCACCGTTGCACCCCGTAACTTCTAATTATGCAAACATTACGAGATAAACGACCCGGTCCCCGGAAGCGGGAAGACCATCTTTCCAAAGATGGAAAGTGGCGCTCGTTTCCGAAAGTGCCGCATCTGCTGCAATACGTTATCAGTGGGACCTACTTTGGCAAAGTAAAAATTAACGGGAAGAAAATCCGCCAGAGCCTGCGAACGGATGTGTGGTCAACCGCGCAATTGCGGTTGAATGATTTTCTCAAGGAGCATCGGGAAAACCGCGACAGGGTGGCCCCCCCGAAATTCAGCGAGGCGGTGGAACTGTTTAAAAAAGAGCTTGAACATGACACGACGCTCAAGCCGCAAAGCAAACAATACCGCCTCTATTGCCTGACGAAACTTCAAAGAACCTGGCCGGACCTTTGGAATTTGCGGATCAATGAAATCACGCCCGATGCCTGCAAGGAATGGGCGGCGAAATTGGTCAGCGAAATAGCCTGCCACTATTACAACAACATGCTTGGCACGCTCAAACAGGTGCTTCAAACGGGCATCAAGGCGCATAAGGCAAATGGCGGCGGGATATTGGAAAGCCCGGCAGCGGAGTTGAAGAAAACGCGGATTAAGCAAAAGGAACTGCGGCTGCCGGAGCCGTCGCAATTCAAGGATTTGGTCAGGAACGTCCGCATGCGAAGTGGCGGCTGGGGGCCGCGTGACGGTGATTTAGTGGAATTCCTGGCGTATAGCGGTCTGCGTATCCAATCAGAGGCGGTTTGGGTGACAGGAGATGACATTGACTGGCCGCGTGAGGAAATCATCGTGCGCGGCGATCCGGTCACGGCGACAAAAAACAGCGAAACGCGCCGTGTGCCGATTCTGCCGGACATGGAGAATTTGTTGAGCCGGATGCAAGAGCGGCTTGGGTCGTTTGGCAAGGAGCCGATTCTTCAAGTGGGTAGATGCAATGAGGCCCTGGCGCGAGCGTGCAAGGAAATTGGCATTTCCAAAATCACCCACCATGACCTGCGGCATTTGTTCGCAACGCGGTGCATCGAATCCGGCGTGGATATTCCAACGGTGTCGCGCTGGCTCGGCCACAAGGATGGCGGGGCGCTGGCCATGAAGACCTACGGCCACTTGCGCAATGAGCACAGCCAGGCGATGGCGCAAAAGGTGAAGTTCTGATTTCGAGCGGCTCCTCCCTCCCCTCGCGTGTTGAACGATTGATGCTGCCTCCTGCTAATTCGCCTTAATATTAAGGAATGGGATCACTGTCCTCTTGGGGGCGTTTGAAATGTCGGTGTCCAGATCATTCAATGCGGTAGTGAATTTCTGGCGGGTGTCCTCTATCGCCGCAATATAGTTCGTCATCTGGTCGCCGAATTGCCGTGGGTCTGATTGCGGGTCTGAGGAAAGCGACGGCAATAATCCCTGGAAGTGATTCAGCATGTTTTCCTGCTCTTGAAGAGCCTTCGGAAAGTTTGCGCGGGCGGTGTCATTGAACTGATTCAAGGTTTTCCTGGCAGAGCGGGCAACTCCGGCAATCTTGTTTGTATTGTTGTCGAGCCTGGTTTGGCATTGGGCTTTGAATTTGGATACCTGTGCCGCTTCAGCGGCCAGCGTCGTCTTGATCTGTTCGTAAATTCGTTGGTTTTCCTCAAGTTTTTGTTGTTCCAAGGCTGCCTGTTTCTGCTGCTCCTCCCGGCGCTTCTGCGCTTCCAAGGCCGCTTGTGCTTTCGCCTTTTCCTCGTCCTGACGGCGCTGCGCCTCCAAAGCTGCTTGCGCGAGGGCGGCGGAATTGTCGGTTTTGACGGCAGGCGCAACAACCGGTGGGGATTGCTGGGTTTGATTCTGGACTTTGGAAGAAGGTTGGGCCGGGGCGGCGGAATTTGCGCTCGGTGGCTGCGCTGCCACGGGAGCAACGGCGGATTGCTTGATCTGGGATTGAATCAATCGGAAAACAGGGATGCCGACAGCAACACAGGCTACGAGAACCAGCGCAACAACGGCAGAAAGGATGATACGTTTTGATCGTAAAATGGTGGAGAGGGTCTCTTTCGCTGTGCCCGTGGCATCTTGGAATGCGGCTTTCAGGTCAGCCTGTTGGGTATTGGCGAGTGGTTCGCCCGGCCGTTTGGCTGTTTCCCTCCGCCCGACGACCGGACGCGCCTCTGACGACCGAAAGCGCCCAGAAAGCGTTTGAGCGAGCCGTCGCTCTGGCCCACTTGCCTGATCGCCAGGGCATTCATTCCTTGCGGCATAGCTTTGCCACCCATCTGCTGGAAGCGGGGGTAACCCTGCCTGTGTTGCAGCGTCTTTTGGGCCACAGCAATCTGGGCACGACGGCGAAGTATCTGCATGTGCGACAAGAATGCGTGGCCCTGACAAAAAGCCCGCTGGACTTGATTGAGTTCACCGCCCTGACACCCTCAACCTGATCCGGGGATATGCAGTCTCCTCGCGTTGAGGCGGCTGCGGCTGGCTTGACGTTGGCGCGGGTGTTGCGGGCCGGATTGCCACCGCATACGCGGGAACACCGTTTGCCCCTCCACCATTGGAAAGTCTTGCGAGCCATCATGGCCTGCCGCACGTCCGCCCTGGGCGGACATCTCTATCAGTGCCGCCATTGCGGCAAGGAACATTTTGTCCCGCACTCCTGCCGCAACCGCCATTGCCCCTCCTGTCAGGGAGCCAACGGTTTTGACTGGCTGGACAAACAGGCCGAAGCGCTCCTGCCCATTCCTTATTTCCACCTGGTGTTCACGCTGCCCCATGACCTCAATCCCCTGATCCAGCAGAACCGCGCCCGGCTCTATGACCTGCTGTTTGACACAGTGTCGGCCACGCTGCTGGAGTTCGGGCGCAACAACCTTCACGCGCAAATCGGCGTCACCGCCGTCCTCCACACCTGGAGCCAGACTCTGCTCGACCATTACCACCTGCATTGCATCGTCACTGGCGGCGGCTTGCGACTCAACGCACCGGGCTGGCAGGGCACGTCGCGTTACTGGCTCTTTCCCGTCAAGGCCCTGTCAAAAGTGTTCCGTGGCAAGTTCCGCGATGGCTTGCGCCAACTTTACGCCAGCGGGAAACTGGAGTTCCACGGCCAGCTTCAATTACTGGCATCACCCGGCCTGTTTGAAAATTTGCCGCGGCAAGCCAGCGCGAAAAATTGGGTGGTCTATGCCAAGCGCCCATTCGCCGGCCCGGACGCGGTGCTGGCCTATTTGTCCCGCTACACCCATCGCGTCGGCATCACCAATCGCCGTTTGCTGGCGCTTGATCCCGTCGCGCAAACGGTTTCCTTCGCCTATAAGGATTATGCCGACGACTCGCGAAAAAAAGTGATGACACTCGCGCTGGCGGAGTTCATCCGGCGGTTTCGACTCCATATCCTGCCGGAACGTTTCGTTAAAATCCGGCACTATGGCCTGCTGGCCAACCGCCACCGCCATGCCCGCATTGCCCAAGCCCGTGATGCCTTGCATCACCGGGCACGAAAAATCAAACCTACCACCAAAACTGCGGCGGCGGTATCCGCCACTCTACCGGTCTGTCCCAACTGCCGCCAGCCCGGCCTTGTCCTCTTGCATGTGACTCATCCCATCAAACACTACATCCCCGGTTACGCCGATTCGTCATGAAATCCTCCAAGACAGACATTGCCATTGCGACCGCGCCGAAAGCCTCGCCGCCATTTCGGCCCCGCCGGGTTATTGCCGCCCGGTGCAAAAACACGCGTCAGGCGGGTTTGATTCCCGCAAATCCGCCGCAAAACGATTCGCCCGCCTTGACAAAACAACGGTTTCCGACTGGCGCAGGACAATTCCAACCCAAAGAAGACATCCGTCCCGCCATACTTTCCCCTCTGCGAAGGTCGGCCCGCCGTCTCAGCGGCTTAGTTCAATTGTAGTGTATCCGCAGTGGTTCGGAGAAAGTCCAACTGTCAAACTATCTTCACTGGCCGAACCACTGCGGATACACTACTTAGCATTGTGCGGAATTGTCTGGTATCCGTTGCGTGGCACGTTTTGGCATGTATTTGCACGTAATTACATGTTTTTTACCGTTTTTTTCTTTGACATAATAAAATCAGCCTCCATATTTGCTTGCATGAGCCGGTGGAAATCATGGGAAAAGCGTCGAGTCGGATTGGGGTTGCGGAAAACGGAACTTGCCAAAAAGGCTGGAGTTTCGATCAGAACTATTTACCGCCTTGAGGCGGGCGAAACCTCAATCAGCGAAGAAACGAAAAATAAAATCAAACTCGCCCTGAAAAATTAGTCTTATGACAAAAAACAAAGCAAAGTTTCGTCGCCGAACCGTGTGTTTCGTCGGGATTTCAGGCAAGCCTGGTATCGCGGGGCCTATTCAGGCCCTTTCGGAGGAAACCCTCTCAGGGAAGATCATTTCGAGGGTAGAAGCCAAGTTGCGGCTGGTTAGGGAATGTTCACATTTCGTCAGGGACAATCTGGTTGAAAAACCGCCATTGAGTCGCGGCAAACTGGACGGCAATGGCAATAGTTTGGACCGCTCCACTTCATTGAATACCTTGCCGACCTGTTGCCGGGTCGTGCCGTGGATGCGGGTGTCGGCCACGCCGCTTTCCCAATCCAAAAGGAAAAGGTTTTGCGCTGTCAGACTTTCAAAGCAGCGGCCTTTGAGCGCGTTGTTCTGGGCAAACTTCACTCCCGCCTCAATCTTGCCCTTGTGCTGCGGCATGGCGGGGCGCGTCGGCAACATCACCGTGCCGTAATGGCGGCAGAACTCTTCCACTTTCGGGTTCAGTTCGGGATCAAACCAGTCGGCCCGTGTCACTGCGGCACGCAGGTTTCATACCGGCGCATGATCACTTCAAAAAGATGTTCGCCGGAGTTCTTCGGCAGTTGCTTGAGGCCAAAATCGTCAATTATTAAAAGCTCCGGCTTGAGGTAGCAACGCAGGGTTCTGTCCTGCTGGTTGAAGGCTTCGTCTTTCATGAAGTCGCGCACCAGGTCGAAGATGGAACGATAAAGCACCTGAAAGTTCATTTTGATGGCTTCATAACCCACCGCCTGGGCCAAATGCGTTTTTCCCACGCCGGGCGGCCCAAGAAAAAGGACATCCTTGGCCTGGCGGATGAAGTTGCCAGTGGCCAGATCATAAATGTCTTTGCGATGGATGGCCGGATTAAAGCTCCAGTCGAAGTCTTCCAGCGTTTTCAGGCCGCGAAAATCAGCGGCCTTGGTGCGGCGTTCCATCAGTCGCTGTTGGCGGACATTGATTTCGTCCTGGCAGATCAGTTCGAGGAACTCGGCATGGCCAAGCCGATTGGCGACCGCTTCTTGCAGGCGCACGTCCAGGGTTTGCAGCAGACCGGAGAGGCGGAGTTGTTTCAGTGTGTTTTCAAGTGTGCTCATATACAGATTTGGGTTGAGGGTTAAAACAATCCGGCGTCAATGCCTCATAAGCATCCAACGACCGGATCAAGGGGTGGGTCTCCAGAAAGTCCAGTTGCGGCGATGGCCCGGCTCGTTCCAGCAATGTGCGCAAATCCTTTAAACGCCATGTGCCGTGATGCAGGGCCTTCTCGGCAGCGGCTTCCAGCGCGACCACGGGATGTTTGCCGGCCAGGGACAACAGGCCATGCAACACTCGTATGCCAATGGGACCGCGTTGTTGAACCATCGCTTCAGCCCAAGTGCCGGTGTGTTTGCCAATCAGCCTGGCCCGATCCAACAGGTAATCCAGATTGTGTTGAATGACGCGCCGATACGGTGAATGGAGGTGCTGCGGGTCCGTGGTAAATTTGCCCGGTTCGGCCAATGCGTGCAGTGCGATTTGTTCCCGGCGCTGATTGAAGACGCGGATCAATCGGGACTCCCAGCGCACCCAAACCTGTCGTCCCACATACTCCGGGGGCACCGAATAATACGCCCGCTGGAACTCAACGTAACCATCCCGGTGGACACTGCGTGGCGCTTCTTCAAAGACGGGAAACAAGCTGCGGTACCCGACTTTGCGCGAGTTGCGATCCGAGTGGAAGATGTTTGAAGGCAGGCTCGTCAAAATGAAATCGAACATCGTGATATTGCTTGGCGCAATTGTGGCGGACTTTTTCAGAAGTCGGAGAGAAATTCAAATGATTTGCTGCCCTCCTGCTGATGGCAGACTTCTAAAATGGGCCGGCATAGACGAAGGTGGCCTCATAGTACTGGCGGTGGCGCATCCTTCATATGTGGGAGTTTACGCTCGCAAGCGTGTAGAGGAATACGCCGATCTAATTGCTCAAGCCGTTCGTTCGGCAACACAGGCAACTATCTGACAGGCTTTTGGGAGAATCGTTTTTTGGCCCTATGTAGCTTCCGAGTGACGTTTGACAGACGTTTCGGACTTGATTTGGCTTGGGGAATGTGGTTTTTTACGGCGTGATTGTCGGCCATGAGCCAATTAAGATTCTTGATGCGGTTTTTATAAACTCACCGCTCAAGGATTACGATCACACCCCAAAGCGGAACGAATTTACACTGCCTGTTCTCGGCCTGGGTTATATTGCGACTTGCGCTCTGAAGTCGGGATTTAACGTCGGCGTTTTGGATACAGAAGCGTTGGGTCTGGGGGTCACTAAGATCGCCCGGATGGTGAATCAGGCCAAACCGCGATGGGTAGGACTTAACCTTTTGGCTCCCACCTACCGGAACAGCGTTCAAATTCTGAGGCGCATAAGCCCCGAGATTCAAGTGATGGTCGGCGGCCATCAGGCGAAGGCGATGCCGAGAGAAATCATTGCTGACCAGCAAATCCCGCGAATTGACGCAATGGTTCTTGGTGAAGGTGAAGTGCGAGTCGAGCGACTGCTTGAAAGTGTCGAGGAACGCGCACATTTGACAAATGTGTTGTGGCGGTCGAGTAACGGCGAATTGCGGCAGGGCGAAGCGCCCTCGCAGAGGGAAAAGGCGCAGCAATTATCGCCAAGCATTGATGACATCCCTGTCATCAATCGAAAGTTTCTTATCCAAGACCCATTCAAGGCTGAAGATGGCAGGACAGAGGCCAATTTGATCGGTTCGCGTGGCTGCCCGTACAACTGTTCATTTTGTGGTGCCGCCAAAAGTGTTAATCCGAATGTTTCAATTCGGACGCGCAGTCCAGACAATATCCTTTTGGAAATGGAGGCCCTGTCTTCCGGCTTTGGTGTAAACGCATTCCGGTTTGTTGATGATTTATTCCTTGCTCAACCGGGCTTCATGCGGCGATGCCTTAGCCGCTTCGTCACTGGCAAAGTTGGTGAAAAATGGGTTTGGGATGCTACTGGCCGTATTAATGTTCTCGCCAATGCTGATAATTCTCAGTTGACGCTGATTAAAACCGCCGGCTGTCGTGAGATCGCATTGGGTATTGAATCAGGGAGTAGCAGGATTTTGGAATACGTTGACAAACACATTACGCCAGAAATGACGGTCAAAGCGGTCAAAGCACTAACGATGTCAGCGGTCACTCAAAACCAGCCACGAAGGGTCGAATGAAAACCAGCCACTTTGAGGGAAGCATTGCGTATTGGGCAGCCAGGGCTGCTCTTGTGCGCAATGAACGAACTCAACGTGAACTTGCAGCATTCGATATTAACTTTGGCGGGCAATGGCTGGTCCAACCGGCGGATTGCGCGTGAACTGAGCGTCAACCGGGAGACGGTGGGCAAGTATCTGTTGCTGGCGCGTTCAAAACCGGCCATTTCGACCCCCGGCTCCGATTCTGACCCAGGACCAAAACCAGCCATTTCGACCCTCGGCTCAACAGCGGGTCGCCAGAGTCTATGCCAGCCGCATTCGCCTCAGATTGAAGCGGCGGTGGCCGTGGGGTTGAGTGCCCAACGCATTTATCAGGACTTGGTTTGCGACCACGGATTCGTTGGCAGTTATCAGGCAGTAAAGCGATTCGTGCGGCATTTGCGTGAGACCCAGCCGATCCCTTTTGTGCGGATGGAGGTGGAGCCAGGAGCCGAGGCGCAGGTGGATTTTGGCCAGGGTGCGTGGGTCATGGTGGATGGCAAACGGAAGCGGCCCCATCTGTTTCGGATTGTTTTGAGCCATTCGCGCAAAGGATACAGTGAAGTGGTGTGGCGGCAGACGACCGAGAGCTTCATCCGGTGTCTGGAAAATGCGTTCCGTTACTTTGGGGGTGTTCCCCGCACTCTGGTCATCGACAAACCGCTCCACCATCATGACCAGCAACCGGCCACTGGAGGAATGGGGCAAACTTCTGGGCGACGTGCCCACGGCTGGGGCGATCCTGGATCGTTTTCTGCACCACGCCCAGACCATTGCCATTACCGGGCGGAGTTATCTACCCAACTTGAACCGGCAAGTGCGTCATCAAAAGCCTGTTTAAGAGTTTCCGTTGAAGTTTCCACGGACCAGTTGCCCATCCAATATTGACGGAATAGCCAGAATTTCGGAATCGTGCCCCATGCCTTGTTTCCGCCGATTTCCACATCCCAACCAACAAATGACGAAGGCCGCCTCCCGCCAGTATTATTAGTGCTTGCCGGATGTGTTTTTGCAAAAAGACGCTGTGGAGGAGTTCCGTGAAAGACCTTCGCCACTCCATGTTGGAATTGCGCACACGAAAGGAATAATTTAAGGAAGGACAATTGCGCGCTACGCATTTGTTGGCAAAAGAGCACTTTATTTTGTGATGAATTTTACCAGAGTTTAAGACAAGTTTACTCACCTTCTGCGAGGCCTTTCAGTGGATTCCTGAGAATTTGTGCATGAAAAGCTGGTCAAGACCGGGCTGGAAATTGCTCAAACCCTCAGATTTTTAACTGACATTTTAACTGACATTATCAGACATGCCGTTATAATGGATGGCATGTTCGCGCCAGTTTACAACATCACCCCGGCAATCGCCAAAGCGCTTATGTCCATTGAGGCTGACAGGCAGGCGGTGGCCGATTTGCCGATTGACGTGACGATGCTTGCCAAGCTCCGCGAAACGGCGAAGTTGGTCTCGACGCATTATTCCACCCAGATTGAGGGCAATCGCCTCACGCAACGCCAAGTGAAAGAGGCGGTGGCCGGCGCACGTTTCCCCGGCAAGGAGCGTGATGAGTTGGAGGTTCGCCACCATTATCGTGCGCTTGAAGAGGTTGAAAAACTGGCGGCGGAAGGAAAACCCCTGACGGAAAAGCAAATTCAACGCATCCACGGCCTGGTGATGACAGGCCGGCCAAAGCCGACGCCATACCGCGACGCCCAGAACGTGATCCGCGACAGCCGCACGCGGGGAATTGTTTATATGCCGCCTGAGGCCAAGGCAGTGCCGGGCCTGATGGCGGATTTGGTAAGTTGGATCAACAAACAGCTTTATGAGGGCGATTTGCCGGTGCCGATCATCGCGGCCCTGGCGCATTATCAGTTCGCCACAATCCACCCGTATTATGACGGCAATGGCCGCACGGCAAGGCTGCTGGCGAATTTCATTCTGCACAAGGCTGGCTACGGACTGAAAGGCATCTATTCCCTGGACGAATATTACGCCCGGAATCTGGAAGGGTATTATGCCGGACTGAACGTCGGACCTTCACACAATTATCACCTCGGGCGGGCGGGAGCCGACGTGACGGGCTTTTTGGTTTATTTCTGTGTCGGAATGGCGGATGCGTTTGCGGCTGTCAAGATGCAGGCGGCGGAAGCCGCGAAACGGGGCGGCAAGGATCTCAGCGGCGCTTTGAAAAAAGTCGATCCCCGGCAAAGACGGCTCTTGGAATTATTCAAAAAGCAGGAAGTGGCAACCGCAGAGGAGATTGCCGCTCATTTGCGGCTCAGTCATCGCACGATCGTGGGCCTGTGCCGGGGCTGGCTGAAATCGGGGTTTCTTGAACCGCATGACCCGTCCCGGAAGCGTCGTTCGTATCAGTTGGGGCGGGCGTTCAAGCCGCTCGTGGCATGACCCCATTGTAAGAAATTCGTATGCAAATTTCTTACAAACGAGATTGCCCCAGATTGATTGATTTGCGGCGAACAAGATAAAGCCATGCTTGAACTATTCGTCCTGGATCAATCCAGAGGTAAACGCAAATAGATCAGAATCTAGTACGACCATTGCACCCCGCATTGCACCCCTCGCGCTCGAAAAGGGGGCTAAAAGAGGCCAAAGCCGTCCTTTTCAGAAGTTTCGTTTTGAACACAAGTCCCTTCCTGTCCATGTGTTACCACTTGAGTATAAGGCACTTAGGAAGAACCTGAATCTAGCGCGTCTGCCAATTCCGCCACGCGGGCATTGTTGATTACCAGGGACTTACAGCAGATGCAACCATGCCGATTTTTTCCTTTGTATACTACGTTTGCATCTCTCAGGGTGCAAAGAGGGCGACATCATCACCAAAAACACCCAACTGTTTGTCACAGTTCTTCAACAGACAAGAAAATAGGCTCAACCAGGTCTCATCGCAAGCAAATTCGTAACTGCTTATTCACGAGGGGCTTGCGACGGCCACGAACCCGGCGGTCCTCGCCATTGCTTTTCCCATTCTCCGGATCGACCGGTGATCGCGCTGGCAGACGCAATAGATCAAAAATCTATTGCTTTGGGTGTAACCAAGCGCATGAGGACTTTCCCAGCTTGTGACCGAAACACAAGCAACGGAGTGGTTCGGCATCGTGCCGCCGAAAGACTGGAAAAACGTCCTGCCTGTGCCCGCCGAATCCGCTCCGAGCCAGCAATCCGAAGTGCCAGGGTCCGCCGCGTCCGCGCCAGTGCTAAATGCTTTTTTGAACTCCGAGCCCGTGGCTTGATTGACCAGCCCACTCATGAAGTCATTAAACCAACCCGACACTCATCATCTATCCGCCGCAATCGGCTGGCTTGGCCCTGGCAACTGGAGGGAGGCGAACGAGGAATTAGAAAAGGCCGCCCCGGCTGGGTTTTGAAGCGACCGGGGACAAATATATCTCACCGCTTCATAAGAACACCGTAAGCAAACTGCAAATCATTGACGAACATTCCATCTACGCCGAGCTTGCACATTCTCTCTATTTCATCGGCTTCTTTCAACGTCCAACAAAATACTTTGATGCCTCGGCGATGAGCGTCGTCTACGATCTCTTTATTGGTAAATTCAACTGACAGGTTAATGGAATAAGCCTTGATCCCTTGGGCGTATTCGGCGTAGCCGAGCGGTATGCCGACGAAGATGACGCAGACTGGTATCTCGGGCAATAGTTGCTTGAACTTCCTCAATTCTTCATGATTGAACGACGAGACCAGGAAGTCATCATGCTTCCATCCTTTCGCAAAATACGCTTCGACGACCTTCTTGACAGGTTCGGCCGTATTCTCCCCTTTCAACTCGATGTTCACCTTGACTTTTCTGTCTATCAGATCGAGAACCTCGTTGAGGGTGGGGATTTTTTCGTGCTTTCTGCTGCTTTTGCCCTTGCCACTACCGCTGCCCGCATCAAGCGACCGAAGATACTCGAACGAACTTTCCATGACGTATCCTTTGCCGTTGGTCGTCCTATCCACCTTGTTGTCATGGATGACCATAAGCTCGCCTGAAGGAATGGCATAAACGTCCAGTTCGATCATTTTTATGAAAGGAAATTCCAAAGCTTTCTTGAAGGAAGCTAGAGTATTTTCTGGTTCCATTTCCGATGCACCGCGGTGCGCAATAAGAATGGGCTTCATGGTTTCATATTACTCATACTGCAAGGCCTCGACGGGATTTTTGCGCGAAGCCTGGCGGGATAAATGCCGAAGACGAGGCCGGCAACAGCGGAAAGTCGGCATGGCTGAGGTCGGCACCGCTCAGGTCGGGATACAGGAGGATCGTTTCCTGCCGCCATTTGTACCATGCGGCAACCCCTCCTTTCAAAATCCTCGAGTGTTCTGCAATCGCCATAAGTTTCCAAGTGTTTATTGCTTCAAATTTCCCCAATTCCCAGCCAAATCGATTCCAAGTCCGGGTCCTCCAAGGCCGTCAGTTTTAGCTTCTTCGGATCTTATCCAGCTCGACAACGCCGAATTGCCGATGATCGCCAAGGCCATTTATTCAGGAGCACCACGCCGAGAAACTGCGCCCGGGCAGGATGAAGTCGGGTTCCAGTCCCTCCCCCATTTCAACCGCACGTTTCATAACAAACTCGGGCAAACGCCCACCCGGTATCGGTCGCAATTGTGGAGAAGGGGAACATAAGCCTTGGGCTTACACCCTTCATTTGGTAACGCTTAGCTATGTCATTCATTCTAGCTTTGGATCAGGGGACGACTAGCTCTCGCGCGATTGTCTTTGAGCATGGGGGTGCCATTCGCGCCTCGGCGCAAAAGGAGTTTCAACAAATTTTCCCCCAAACCGGGTGGGTCGAGCACAACCCGCGCGAGCTTTGGTCCAGCCAACTCGCGGTCGCCCGCGCCGCGCTGGTCCGGGCCGGGATCAAAGCAGGCGACCTCGCGGCCATTGGCATCTCCAACCAGCGCGAGACCACGATCTTGTGGACCGAAGCTCCGGCGAGCCCATCCACAACGCCATTGTGTGGCAGGACCGGCGCACCGCCTCCTTCTGCGACGAGCTGAGACGGGCCGGCCACGAGGAGTTGATTCGACGCAAAACCGGCCTGGTCATCGACGCCTATTTTTCCGGCAGCAAGATTCGCTGGCTGCTGGATCATGTGCCCGGCGCGCGGGCGAGAGCGGGTCGCGGGGAGCTGGCCTTCGGCACGGTGGACAGTTGGTTGTTGTGGAATCTCACCGGCGGAGCACTGCACATCACCGATCCCAGCAACGCCTCCCGGACCATGCTGTTCAATCTGCAGGCCGGCATGTGGGATGAGGAATTATTGCGGCTCCTGGACGTGCCTCGCGAAATGCTGCCCGAGGTGCGCTCCTCCAGCGAAGTCTATGGCGAAACCGCTCCCGGTTTGCTCGATGCGCGAGCGCCGATCGCCGGCGTGGCGGGCGACCAGCAAGCGGCCTTGTTCGGACAGAATTGCTTCAGCCCTGGCTCCGCAAAAAACACCTACGGCACCGGCTGTTTCATGCTGATGAACATCGGCGAGCAACCCAAACCGTCGCGCCACCAGTTGATCACCACGGCCGCCTGGAAGTTCCGGGGCCGGATGGATTACGCGCTCGAAGGCAGCGTGTTTATCGGCGGCGCAATCGTGCAATGGCTGCGCGACGGTTTGGGCCTGATCAAGTCCGCAAGCGAAATCGAAGCGCTGGCGGCCAGCGTGCCGGATGTCGCCGGCGTTTACCTGGTGCCCGCCTTTGCCGGCTTGGGAGCGCCGCACTGGGACCAATACGCGCGGGGCACGCTCACCGGGATCACCCGCGGCACCACCGCCGGCCATGTTGCGCGCGCGGCCCTTGAGGGCATTGCCTTCCAGGTGGCCGACGTGCTGGACGTGATGAAAGAAGACTCCGGGCTCAATCTGAGCGAACTGCGCGTTGACGGCGGCGCTTCGGCCAACAACCTGCTGATGCAGTTTCAGGCAGACCTCCTCGGCGTACCGGTGGTGAGGCCCAAGGTGGTCGAGACGACGGCGCTGGGAGCAGCTTACCTGGCGGGGCTCGCCGTCGGTTTCTGGAAAAATCGCGAGGAAATATACTCGGTTTGGCAGGTGGACCGGACGTTCACAGCAAGCCGAAGCGCCGACGAAGTGGCGCATCGGCGCAGCCGCTGGGCGGAAGCCCTGAGACGTGCCCGCGATTGGGAAGAGCGGACCGAGGACAAGGCACCGTTGAGCTTGCAATATCCCACACCATCCCTGGACCCATGAACCCTAAATAGAAAGAATCAAATATGGCTGACCATGAACTTGAAGCACACCGCCAGTCTTCTGGATCATTGAACCGCGAGACTTTCCTGCAGCGCGTTCTGCGAGCCGGGCAACCGTGGGACATGGCCATCATCGGAGGTGGCGCCACCGGGATGGGCGTTGCCGTGGACGCGGCGGCGCGCGGTTATCACGTCGTGCTGCTGGAGCAATGCGACTTTGGGAAAGGCACGTCCAGTCGTTCAACCAAGCTGGTGCATGGCGGGGTTCGTTACCTCCAGCAGGGCAACATTTCATTGGTCATGGAGGCGCTCAAGGAGCGTGGGCTCCTGCTGCGAAACGCGCCGCACCTGGTGCATGACCTGCCCTTCGTGGTGCCCAATTATCAATGGTGGGAGGCCCCGTTCTATGGCATCGGCATGAAGGTCTATGACTTGCTGGCCGGCCAATATGGCTTTGGCCGCTCGTTGGTCCTTTCGCCGGAGGAGACGCTCGCACGCATCCCCACACTACAGCGCGAAGGCCTGCGCGGTGGCGTGCTCTACCACGATGGTCAATTCGACGACACCCGTTTGCTCATTAACCTCGCGCAAACCGCGGCGGAGCGAGGCGCTTGCCTCTTGAACTATGCTCGCGTCGCGCGCTTGCTCAAGGACGCAGACGGGACGGTCTGCGGCCTGGAATTCCGCGATCAGGAGACGGGACGAGAACACTCCTTGCAAGCCCGCTGTGTCGTCAATGCGACCGGTCCGTTCTGTGATGAACTCAGGCTTATGGACGAGCCCAAAGAGGAACCGATACTGGCGCCAAGCCAGGGGGTTCACATTGTCCTGGACCGTTCGTTTCTCCCCGGCAACACCGCGATCATGGTCCCGCACACGAGGGATGGCCGTGTCATGTTCGCCATTCCCTGGCACGGCCACGCGGTGGTGGGCACGACCGACACGCCGATCCACCAGGCCACCCTCGAACCGCAGCCGCTTCCGGAGGAAATCGAGTTCATCCTCGACACTGCGGGCAACTATCTGCCGCGGCGGCCGGGCCGGGCTGATATCCTGAGTGTTTTTACCGGCATCCGGCCTCTGGTCCATGCCAGCCGCGCTTCGAGCACCGCGGCCCTGTCGCGTGAGCACTTGATCCTCATCTCGAAGTCCGGCCTGCTCACCATCGCCGGTGGCAAATGGACGACTTACCGCAAAATGGCCAAGGATGGCGTGGACCACGCGACCGTCCTGGCCGGGCTTGAGGACCGGCCCAGCGTCACCCGCGAACTGCCAATCCATGGCTGTCAAGCGGAGGCCACCGCTGACAAACGCTTGGCCGTTTACGGCTCAGACGCCGTGGCGTTGGAGCAATTGATGCATGACACGCCTGAACTGGCGGAGCCTTTGCACCCGGCCTTGCCCATTTGCGGAGCGCAGGTCGTATGGGCCGTCCGCAATGAAATGGCCAGGACGCTTGATGATGCGCTGGCGCGGCGCACAAGGGCGCTTTTCCTCAACGCGCGCGCGGCTGTGGCGATGGCGCCCGCCGTCGCGCGGCTCATGGCTGGCGAACTTCGACGGGACCAAGCCTGGGAGATGCAACAACTCAGCGAGTTCAAACAAATTGCGGCTCATTTCATCGTCGGCCCGGCCCAAGACGTTTGAACGCCATGCACCCTCTCGTTGCGGAATTCATCGGCACTGCGCTCATGCTTGTGTTTGGCAATGGCGTGATTTTGTCCACAACCAAGGGTGGCGGTTCCGCCTGGATTGTGATCGCGACGGGAATGTCCCGTGAATAGTTGAAAAAGCGGTTGGTGGTTTGTTTGCCGGGCAGACAAGCTCGGCGTGTGAGTTATGGACCGCACCGATTCCGCCCGTGTATCCGCAGGCTGTGTAATGACCCAACGCGATAATGGTGCGGAGAATACGAAAAGCACCATTCGTGACGGAAATCGGGGCAGCGGCACGCCCTGCTCCGCTTAAAACCGCCACGTCACTGTCGCCAGGATGGAATGGGTCATGGTTCCTTCGGTCTGAAAGGTGATGTCATTGTCGGTCCAGTCATGGCCGGTGGTGCCGGTGAATTTGTAGGCAATGCCCAAATCCACGCTCTTGAGCACGGAATACTTCACGCCAACGACCGCCTGATAGGCGAAGGTGACATCCGTGGCGCGATAATGTGGATCGCCTCCGGAATAATAAGAGAGCGGAATATTCGCGCTGTCAAAACGACTGATCGCCGCCCCAAGCCCGAAGCCAATGTATGGCTTCCACGGCCCCTTGATCGGCACGGTGTAGATCGCATTGGCCAGCAGCGGAATTTCCGTCAGGTCCGCCCGGGCGCCGAAAGCGGAGAGATCGTCGCTGCCAATTGTACTTATGGAATTGCGGACAACGCTGGCGTCCAGTTCGGTCGCGAATGACGGGCACCAATTGTAGCCCAATACCAGTCCGGCGCGCGAGCCGGTGTTGAATTTGACGTCGCCGGCGGACGCAAAGCCGTTCCCGTTCCGAATCGAGGTTTGTTCCTGAAAAGCCGCGCCGCCGGCGGCGGCAACATAGAACTTATCAGCCGATTGGGCCTGACTGGTGGCCACCGCCATCGCCAACGCGCCCGCGCTTAAGCCGCACACGATTTTCATAGACATTATCATCCTTCCTTTATGGAACTGGGCCGCTGAGGTTGCCCGCACTGTCTTGAAGGTTCTTGAGATCATTTTCAATCAAAATCAATCCTTGCAGGCTGCCGCCGCTGTTGAACTGGAGCGGCGCACCGCCGTTGGTGAAGATCGCGTTGATGGCCGATAGATTCGCGCCGCTGACATTCTCAAGCAAATTGGCCGCGGCGATGGTGGTGGATTTCAGGTTGACGGCGCCTTCGGCTGCCACGAATCCGCTGGCTTTGCCGAGTTTGATGGTGGTCTTGCCGGTCGCATCGCCCACAACGCCGCCGGAAACGATCGCGCTGCCAGCCGCAAAGGAGTGGATAGTGACGTTGCCCAAAATCCCGATGCGTGAGGCGTCAAGCCCGGCCACTGCCTGGCCTTGGGCCGCGATGCGTCCCGTCATCGTCGCTCTGACGGTCACATTTCCGAAGATGTCGCCCAGCGCGATGATTTGGCCGCCGTCGTTCCCATTGATCGCAATGCCGCCATACTGGGTGAGGGTACCGGATGAAGTCGTGACCGCGCTTCCGTTGGAGTTGCGCTTGATGGTCCCAATGTTGCCCTGTGCTGCGATCACGCCGGAAAACGCGCCGCGGATTGTCACTGAACTGACCAGATTACCCGCGCTGATGATTTCGCCGGTGAAAGCGCCATTGGAAATGATCGAGGTGACACCCGTGCCGGCGGTCTGGCCGATGTCGCCGCTGGTGGTCTGAATGACGCCGTAGATCCCGGCCTGCGTTACATCTATGCTGCCAAAAATGCCCGGCGCCGTCACGTTGCCCAGGCCTGCGGCATTATTGACAGTCGAGCCAGCCGATGCGGTGATCGTCACGTTGCCGAGCGGACCGGTGCTGGTCAGGCTGGCAATGGAGAGGCGACTGTTGATTGAGCCGCCATCGCCGACCAGCGTAACGTTTTGCACCAGCGGATTCACACCGCTTGTGGTGGCGGGCGTTAACTGCACATAAGCGGTCACCGTCGAATTGTCATGGAGCTGATCGGTCAGAGTCATTACCTCGTTCAGAACTGTGCCGATGCCGTCGCGGGCGTACAATCTCACGGTGCTGAGGCCAAAGGGGATGACAAAGGCATTGGTGGCGGGATCGATCGCCGCCTTGCTTCCGAGCAGGTTCCATAGCACCTGGATATTGCCGCCCGAGCCGAGCAGGCTTGTCACGCTGACCAGCGTCCCTTTGGCAGTGGTGAGCCTGGCGAAAGCCAGCCCTTCAATGCCGGCCACGTCGATGAATCCAATCGGCAGCGTGCCACTGACCTCCACACCGGTGATGCTACTGGTCGGCAACACCACGCCCGCGCGGCTCGCAGCCGTCAGACCGGAGAAGAAGTGCCATTCTGGCAAGGTCAACTTCGTCAGCAGGCTGCCTTGCACGCTGATGTTGCTGATGCCAGTGTTGGCGTTCAAACTGGAATCAACGAGGGACAAGTTGAACAGCGCGGTGGAATTGTTGACCACCACCAGCGCCAGATTGAACGAACGCGCCACAGGCGAGGAATCGGTAACGCGGATGGCCAGTTGCGGTGTGGCGCTCGTCTCCGAATCATAAACAAAGGCGAACTGGATCGTATCCGGCATGGTCCCGCCACTGACTGGCGTGGCCAGAATCTCCCGTTCAACGCCATTCTCAACGACTTGTAAAAGATTATTGCCGAAACCCGCCTGCACTGTAATCAGGTGAATATCGCCGGCCACAATCTCGCCCGGCGTTCCGCCGGTCACCGCCAAGGTGCCCAGCAAACCCTTGACCGTAATCAATCCGGCCAAGTCGCCGCCCACTGTCATCGTGGGGATGGAGCCAGTGGTCAGTACGCCGGTGCTGGTCAGACTTCCGCCAATGGACACCGACGCGATCGCGCCTGCATCGACCAGCGAACCGCTGAAATCGCCGCCGACATTCAACGTTGCAGTCGCAAAGTTCACCAGCGTGAGATCCACCCCGGCAAAGTTGCCGCTGAAATTCAGCGCGGCAGTGTTCGTGGCCGACCCGCCCGTGATGGTAGTGGCGGTGGCATCCGCAACTCCGGTCACGGTGAACGTGGTGCCGGTGTTGTCCAGGAAAACATTCAACACCGCCAGACCGGAATAGGTAATTCCGCCCAGCCCCATTCCGAGCCCAGTCAACGTCGTCGCCGTCAGCGTTCCAACCTCGCCTGCCGCGTCGCCCGTGTCATCCACGTTCAACGTGTCCTTCCCGCCGCCAACTATGACCAGCGCCCCTTGGGTTCCACTGGCCACGCCGCCGACCACAGGGGCCAGGCTGCCCAGATTAACAATGTCCGCGCCAGATCCCGTGTTGAGCGTCGTCACCGTTGCCGCAAACGTGCCTTGCACATTGACCGTATCGTTGCCCGATCCCATTGAAACGTTCAGAGTTGCCAGACCCGAATAGGTAATTCCGCCCAGCCCCATTCCAAGCCCGGTCAACGTCGCCGCTGTCAGCGTCCCTCTCACATTACCTGCGTCGCCGCCGTCATCCACGTTCAACGTGTCCTTCCCGCCGCCAACTATGACCAGCGCCCCTTGGTTTCCACTGGCCACGCCGCCACTGGCCGGCGCCAGGCTGCCCACCTTGATGATGTCCACTCCAACGCCTGTGTTGAGCGTCGTCACCGTTGCCGCAAACGTGCTTTGCACATTGAACGTATCGTTGCCCGAACCCAAATTGATGTTCAGCACGGAGACTCCCGTGTAGGTCACGCCCGCGCCCATGCCCAATCCGCTCAACGTCGCCGCTGTCAGCGTCCCGCTCACATTACCTGCGTCGCCGCTGTCATCCACGTTCAACGTGTCCTTCCCGCCGCCAACTATGACCAGCGCCCCTTGGTTTCCACTGGCCACGCCGCCACTGGCCGGCGCCAGACTGCCCACCTTGATGATGTCCACTCCAACGCCTGTGTTGAGCGTCGTCACCGTTGCCGCAAACGTGCCTTGCACATTGAACGTGTCGTTGCCCGATCCCATTGAAACGTTCAGAGTTGCCAGACCCGAATAGGTAATTCCGCCCAGCCCCATTCCAAGCCCGGTCAATGTCGCCGCCGTCAGCGTCCCGCTCACATTACCTGCGTCGCCGCTGTCATCCACGTTCAACGTGTCCTTCCCGCCGCCAACAACGACCAGCGCCCCTTGGGTTCCACTGGCCACGCCGCCGACCACAGGGGCCAGGCTGCCCAGATTAACAATGTCCGCGCCAGATCCCGTGTTGAGCGTCGTCACCGTTGCCGCAAACGTGCCTTGCACATTGAACGTATCGTTGCCCGATCCCAAATTGATGTTCAGCACGGAGACTCCCGTGTAGCTCACGCCCGCGCCCATGCCCAACCCACTCAGCGTGTCCCCCGTCAGCGCCCCGCTGTTCCTGGCCGCGTCTCCCGTATCGTCCACGTTGATCGTGCTCACTCCCGCTCCGCCTGCAATGTTGACCGCTCCCGCCAACTGGCCCAGCGTGCCCCCGGTCGCAGGGGCGAGACTCCCCAAATTAAATGTGCTGGCACCCGTGCCACCGTTGAGATCCAGCGTCCCGGTGCCGGCCCGGACATTGAATGTGTCATTCCCGCTGCCGCCATTGACCGTCGTCACGGCGGACGACGTGCCTTCAATTAGCAGGCTCGCTTTGCCCGAACCCATTGAAACGTTCAGAGTTGCCAGACCCGAATAGGTAATTCCTCCCAGCCCCATTCCGAGCCCGGTCAACATCGCCGCCGTCAGCGTTCCAACCTCGCCTGCCGCGTCGCCCGTGTCATCCACGTTCAACGTGTCCTTCCCGCCGCCAACTATGACCAGCGCCCCTTGGGTTCCACTGGCCACGCCGCCACTGGCCGACGCCAAGCTGCCCACGTTGACGATGTCCACTCCAACGCCCGTGTTGAGCGTCGTCACCGTTGCCGCAAACGTGCCTTGCACATTGAACGTATCGTTGCCCGATCCCATTGAAACGTTCAGAGTTGCCAGACCCGAATAGGCAATTCCGCCCAGCCCCATTCCAAGCCCGGTCAACGTCGCCGCCGTCAGCGTTCCAACCTCGCCTGCCGCGTCGCCCGTGTCATCCACGTTCAACGTGTCCTTCCCACCGCCAACTATGACCAGCGCCCCTTGGGTTCCACTGGCCACGCCGCCGACCACAGGGGCCAGACTTCCGAGATTAACAACGTCCGCGCCAACTCCCGTGTTGAGCGTCGTCACCGTTGCCGCAAACGTGCCTTGCACATTGAACGTATCGTTGCCCGATCCCATTAAAACGTTAAGAGTTGCCAGACCCGAATAGGTAATTCCGCCCAGCCCCATTCCGAGCCCGGTCAACGTCGCCGCTGTCAGCGTCCCTCTCACATTACTTGCGTCGCCGCTATCATCCACGTTCAACGTGTCCTTCCCGCCGCCAACTATGACCAGCGCCCCTTGGTTTCCACTGGCCACGCCGCCACTGGCCGGCGCCAGGCTGCCCACCTTGACGATGTCCACTCCAACGCCTGTGTTGAGCGTCGTCACCGTTGTGCCTGCCGTGCTCTGAACATTGAAAGTATCGTTGCCCGATCCCGTTGAAACGTTCAGAGTTGCCAGACCCGAATAGGTAATTCCGCCCAGCCCCATTCCTAGCCCGGTCAACGTCGCCGCTGTCAGCGTCCCGCTCACATTACCTGCGTCGCCCGTGTCATCCACGTTCAACGTGTCCCTCCCGCCGCCAACTATGACCAGCGCCCCTTGGTTTCCACTGGCCACGCCGCCACTGGCCGGCGCCAGACTGCCCACCTTGATGATGTCCACTCCAACGCCTGTGTTGAGCGTCGTCACCGTTGCCGCAAACGTGCCTTGCACATTGAACGTGTCGTTGCCCGATCCCAAATTGATGTTCAGCACGGAGACTCCCGTGTAGCTCACGCCCGCGCCCATGCCCAATCCGCTCAACGTCGTCGCCGTCAGCGTTCCAACCTCACCTGCCGCGTCGCCCGTGTCATCCACGTTCAACGTGTCCCTCCCGCCGCCAACTATGACCAGCGCCCCTTGGGTTCCACTGGCCACGCCGCCACTGGCCGGCGCCAGACTGCCCACGTTGACGATGTCCACTCCAACGCCCGTGTTGAGCGTCGTCACCGTTGCGCCTGCCGTGCTCTGAACATTGAAAGTATCGTTGCCCGATCCCATTGAAACGTTCAGAGTTGCCAGACCCGAATAGGTAATTCCGCCCAGCCCCATTCCAAGCCCGGTCAACGTCATCGCCGTCAGCGTTCCAACCTCACCTGCCGCGTCACCCGTGTCATCCACGTTCAACGTGTCCTTCCCGCCGCCAACTATGACCAGCGCCCCTTGGTTTCCACTGGCCACGCCGCCACTGGCCGGCGCCAGGCTGCCCACCTTGATGATGTCCACTCCAACGCCTGTGTTGAGCGTCGTCACCGTTGCCGCAAACGTGCTTTGCACATTGAACGTATCGTTGCCCGAACCCAAATTGATGTTCAGCACGGAGACTCCCGTGTAGGTCACGCCCGCGCCCATGCCCAATCCGCTCAACGTCGCCGCTGTCAGCGTCCCGCTCACATTACCTGCGTCGCCGCTGTCATCCACGTTCAACGTGTCCTTCCCGCCGCCAACTATGATCAGCGCCCCTTGGTTTCCACTGGCCACGCCGCCACTGGCCGGCGCCAGGCTGCCCACCTTGATGATGTCCACTCCAACGCCTGTGTTGAGCGTCGTCACCGTTGCGCCTGCCGTGCTCTGAACATTGAAAGTGTCCCTGCCCGAACCCAGATTGATGTTCAGCACGGAGACTCCCGTGTAGCTCACGCCCGCGCCCATGCCCAATCCGCTCAACGTCGTCGCCGTCAGCGTTCCAACCTCACCTGCCGCGTCGCCCGTGTCATCCACGTTCAACGTGTCCCTCCCGCCGCCAACTATGACCAGCGCCCCTTGGGTTCCACTGGCCACGCCGCCACTGGCCGGCGCCAGACTGCCCACGTTGACGATGTCCACTCCAACGCCCGTGTTGAGCGTCGTCACCGTTGCCGCAAACGTGCCTTGCACATTGACCGTATCGTTGCCCGATCCCATTGAAACGTTCAGAGTTGCCAGACCCGAATAGGTAATTCCGCCCAGCCCCATTCCAAGCCCGGTCAACGTCGTCGCCGTCAGCGTTCCAACCTCACCTGCCGCGTCACCCGTGTCATCCACGTTCAACGTGTCCTTCCCGCCGCCAACTATGACCAGCGCCCCTTGGGTTCCACTGGCCACGCCGCCACTGGCCGGCGCCAGACTGCCCACGTTGACGATGTCCACTCCAACGCCCGTGTTGAGCGTCGTCACCGTTGCCGCAAACGTGCCTTGCACATTGACCGTATCGTTGCCCGATCCCATTGAAACGTTCAGAGTTGCCAGACCCGAATAGGTAATTCCGTCCAGCCCCATTCCAAGCCCGGTCAACGTCGTCGCCGTCAGCGTTCCAACCTCACCTGCCGCGTCACCCGTGTCATCCACGTTCAACGTGTCCTTCCCGCCGCCAACTATGACCAGCGCCCCTTGGGTTCCACTGGCCACGCCGCCACTGGCCGGCGCCAGGCTGCCCACCTTGACGATGTCCACTCCAACGCCTGTGTTGAGCGTCGTCACCGTTGCCGCAAACGTGCCTTGCACATTGAACGTGTCGTTGCCCGATCCCATTGAAACGTTCAGAGTTGCCAGACCCGAATAGGTAATTCCGCCCAGCCCCATTCCAAGCCCGGTCAATGTCGCCGCCGTCAGCGTCCCGCTCACATTACCTGCGTCGCCGCTGTCATCCACGTTCAACGTGTCCTTCCCGCCGCCAACAACGACCAGCGCCCCTTGGGTTCCACTGGCCACGCCGCCGACCACAGGGGCCAGGCTGCCCAGATTAACAATGTCCGCGCCAGATCCCGTGTTGAGCGTCGTCACCGTTGCCGCAAACGTGCCTTGCACATTGAACGTATCGTTGCCCGATCCCAAATTGATGTTCAGCACGGAGACTCCCGTGTAGCTCACGCCCGCGCCCATGCCCAACCCACTCAGCGTGTCCCCCGTCAGCGCCCCGCTGTTCCTGGCCGCGTCTCCCGTATCGTCCACGTTGATCGTGCTCACTCCCGCTCCGCCTGCAATGTTGACCGCTCCCGCCAACTGGCCCAGCGTGCCCCCGGTCGCAGGGGCGAGACTCCCCAAATTAAATGTGCTGGCACCCGTGCCACCGTTGAGATCCAGCGTCCCGGTGCCGGCCCGGACATTGAATGTGTCATTGCTATTGATCCCGCCGTTGATGGTGGTCGTAGCCAACGCAGTGTTGACTATGTAGAACGTGTCGTTGCCCGCCACGCCGTTGAAAACAAGATTGGTTCCGGTGTAATTGATTGGCGCGCCCAAGCCTGCGACCACCGTGGGCTTGATCGTCACGGTGTCGTTGCCGACGGTCCCGTTGATAGTGAGCACATCGCCTGCGGCGCCGCCGCCGTTGACTGTGAGGGAAGCCGCCAGCGGCCCGTTGACCGTAAACGTGTCATTGCCCGCCCCGCCATTCAAGGTGGCTGCCGCGCTCAGCGCGTTGACGGTGAACGAATCATTGCCCGAGCCGCCGTTAAGCGTGAGAATGCCGCCGTTGCCATTGACCGTAAAACTGTTCGCCCCCGCCGGCTCGGTCACCGTCAGCATCCCACTGTTGCCGTGGATCACAATCGTATCGCCGCCACCGCCGCCGGTGAAGGTCAGGTTGCCGCCATTGCCGCTGACCGTCAGGCTGTTGACCCCGCCCGCGTCGGTGATCGTAAGTGCAGAACTGTTGCTGTTAATGAGGTGGGTGTCATTGCCCGTGCCGCCCGAAATATAAAGCGGCGCAACGCTATTATTGACGATGAACGTGTCGCCGGAGTTTTCGCCGTTGAGATACGTCGGAACCAGGTCGCCATTCACGTTGAACGTCGTCGGCCCGCCGGCATTGACGGTCAGTTGCGCAATGGACTGGTAAGTGATGATGGCGCCCGCGCCGTTGACCGAAGATCCGGTGATAGCAAACGTATTCCCATCGCCGGCGCCGTTGACCGTGAGCGTGTCACCCGGGTAGGTGCTCGATCCGCCGAAGATCCCCAGGGGACTGGCCAGCGAACCGCCGTTGGCCGCGTTGACGATGAACGCGCTGATTCCCGAACCTCCATGGATGCTCGTCTCGGTGTTGGCGCCCGTGCCATTGACAACGAACGTGTCATTGCCCGGCCCGGCGGTGATGTTGAGGTTCGAAATCGCCGTGTCATAGAACATTTCGCCGCCGGCCCCCATGGCGGTGCTGGTCAGCAGGTTCGAGGCCAGGGTGAAACTCTGGTTGCCCGTGTCGCCGGAATCGTTCACGTAAATTGTATCGACGGTGCCCGCCGGATAGGTCGTGGCGCCGTTTGCGTTGGGACCGTTGTAGCCGTAGATCGTCAGCGGCGCGCTGAAGCCGGCCAGGCTGCCGGAGATGTAGGACGCCCCCTGCCAGCCGACGTAGAACGTATCATTAAACGAGGTCGCCGGCGGCGCGTTGCCGTTCAAGTTCGGCAGCGTGATGCCCAGCGCCGAGAGCGACGGCACCGGCACAATGCTTCCGTTGCCAATCACCGTCGTCGGAATCGTGACGCCATCAATGTAGAACGTGTTGTTGCCGCCCAGGCCTTCCACGACCAGTTGCTGGACGTTCGTGTAGTTGACATCAAGGCCCGCCCCGCTCACCTGCGTGCCGTTAATCGTGAAGGTGTCGTTGAGACTGGTGCCAAAGATAAACACCGTGTTATCACCGGAGCCGCCGTCAATGTTGACCGCCGCGTTGACACGATAGGAATAGACTTTGGAATCGCCCGAGCCCGTGCTGACATTCGACGTGTTCTCATCCACCGACGCGTAGATGTAGAAGTCGTCATCGCCGGCGTTGCCGTTGAGATCGAGCACCGACGAATTGCCCAAAACGTAGAAGCTGTCGCCGCCGTCGCCGCCATTGATGGTCATGACCGCGTGCGTGTCAATCACCACGAACGTGTCGCCGCCGCCGTTGCCGTCCACCACGATCACCGGCGATGTCGAGTTGCTGGAGAAAGTGTCTTGAACCGCGAACACGTCGCCCGCCTGGCTGAGCGAGAAATTCATGGCCACCGCGTTGGTGAAATTGATCGTGACCAGGTTGAGGAACAACATGCTGGTCGGCTTGAGCGCGGCCTGGACCGCCACATTGCTGCCACTGTCATCCACGTTAAAGGTATTGACACCGCCGCCATTGAAGTTGAGGATGCCGGTGATCTGCGTCAGCACGCTGCCGGTGTTGCTGGCGTTGCCGGTCGAGGCATTTGTCACAATCGGGCCTGCGTTGCTGCCAATATTGAGCGTGTTGGCCCCCGTGCCCAGCGAAATGTTCACCGTGCCGTCCATGCCCTGGATGTTGACGGTGTGGGTGCCGTTGCCGAGATAGAGGTCGAGGTTGGCGATGCTCGAATAACCCAACGAACCGCCCGCGCCAAAGACGCCGGTCAGGCTGGTGGTGGTTAGCGTGACGGTCGAGGAGGAATTATCGCCGGAATCGTCGAGGTAAAGCGTGTCCGTGCCGCCGTTGCCGCCGTTGACTGTGAGCAGCGCCCGAATGTTGTTCAACGTCCCGCCCGTTTCGGTCGGAGCCAGGGTGCCGACGTTGACGGTGTTTGTGCCCGAGCCAAGATTGATGGTCGTTGGATCGGTGATGCCGGTCACATTGATCGTATCGTTACCCGAACCGGCGTTGACGGTGCTGTCGGTTGTCGTGGCCGTAATATTGACCGTCTCATTGCCGGTATTGGTGTAAACAATCAGGTTTTCGATGCCGGAGTAATTGACCAATTGCGAGCCAAACGAAACTGAACTGCCATTGAGATTGATCGTGCCGTTGCCGCCGGGACCGTTGACCACCACCGTGTCCGTGCCACTCGTCCCCGTGTCATTCACATTGACCGCCAAGCTGCCGCCGCTCTGGAAATTGATGGTGTAGGTGTCGCTGCCGCCGGCCCCGTTCAAATCCACCGGTCCGGAGCCTGACCAGGTGTTGACGGTGAAGGCGTTGTTTCCCGAACCGCCCAGGAGGCTCACGGTGTTGATTCCCTGCAGCGTGATGCTTCCGCTGGCGCCGTTGGATTCGGTGACGGTACTGCCCGTCAGGGACATGTTGCCGCTATCCAGCTCAATCGACGTTGTCACTGAGGAATTGCCGTTGGCATTCAGGGTCACATTCCCGGAGTAATTGGATACCTGGAAAGTCGTCGCCCCCGAACTCGGAGCGGTCAGTGTGATGGACGAAAACGAGCCGACCAGCGTATCGGTATAGTTGGTCGTGCCGTCGCCATAAGTCAGCGTCGATCCGGACAGATTGTAATGGCTGTAATAGATCGGGTCCGGATCGGTCAACTCGGTCGTCGAGTCGTATGTCTCGCTGGTATACCCCTCAACCAAACTGACTGCGCCTGGATCATAGATGGTATTATTTCCCGTCCCGCCGATAAACTGGCTCGTTCCACTGCCCGCATAAAAAGTGACTCCGCCAGGCCCGCCGATCACCGTGTCATTGCCCGTGCTTCCATGGATGGTTGTCTGTCCGCCCCCGGTGATGAACTGGTTGGTGCCGCTGCCGGCAAAAATGACGACCGGGATGGTAACCCCCGGGTCGATTTGCAGGGTCACATTGCTGGTGTCCGCCTCGGGCACGACAATTTCGTTGACACCCTGATACTCAATGGGCTGCCCGTAAATGCCGGGCGCATTGACGTACACGTCTCCCGGCTGGCCCGGCACCGGTGTGATGGTGTAGTTCTCGTTCGCCTGAGCCCCACGCCGCGGCTATCCGCGTAATCGCCGATATTCATCAGCAGGGTGCCCGAACCAAAGGTTTCGCCGTCAACCGTGGTTGAACTGGTCAGCGTCTGGGCGACGGCCGGCGGCGGCGGTGTCGGCACCGTGGCCAGCGAGCCAAGGTGGATGGTCACCGTCCCGCCAATCGAGAAAAGCCCAAAATTGACGGAGACATAAACGGATAAAGTCACAGAACTTCCGTTGATTTGCACCTCGGCCCCAACGGAGGCAAAGGTGAAACCAAACGCCGTCACCCCGCCATTAACCGCCAGCAGGAAGCCAGGACTAACCGAAACGGTACTGGTGTGGTTATTGGCGTCGGTGTAGCTGAACGTGGAGGAGATATTGGCGAACGCCAGCGTCAGCGTGCCGTGGATGTTGAAACTGTTGGACCCCAACTGGACATAGATGCTTCCGTAAAAATAATACTGGTCGCTGGAATTGAAGTAAAAGGCCACCGTCAGCGTCGCAAAATTGAAGAAGTTGAAATCCAACTGGCCTTGGGCGACGAAAACGCCGTCAGTCTGGACTTTGATGCCCAAGCTGCCTTGGAACTCAAAGCCGAAGACGTAAACGTCCGCGTTGCTGCCGGGGCCTCCCGATCCATAGATGGAAAGTTCGAATGCGGTCCCCGGCGCCACCCCAAAGTTCTCCTCGGAACTGTTGTTGATTTCGAGCTGAAAATTCGCGCTGATGGTGA
This sequence comes from uncultured Verrucomicrobiae bacterium, assembly GCA_963813995.1. Lineage (GTDB taxonomy): Bacteria > Verrucomicrobiota > Verrucomicrobiia > Limisphaerales > Palsa-1400 > DASRLE01. The sequence continues at coordinate 54,475 of CAWFAZ010000046.1, forward strand.
TGATGCCGTTGACAAAACTCGCCGACGAACCGCCGCCGCTCAGACCCAGCGTGGCGTTGATTTCAATGCCGTCGCTGTAAATCCCCGCGTCCACGTTGATGGTAAAGACAACGCCCAGGATCATTACCGTGCCATTCACCTCGAACTCGACGCCATGGCTTCCGGTGGCAAAGGTGAACGAGCCGTTGATGTTTACGAAATTGGCCAGAGTCAGCGTGCCGGAGCCTGTCAAATCGAAGTAATCCTTGTTCCCGAAGGCATCCTGCCTGGGCAGGTTGACGGTCTGGCCATTAATCGAGGTGACCGCCTGCCCGGTGGTGTTGACTTCCAGCAGAAGCGACACTTGGAACTTGAAGACCGAATCCTGCGGCATCGACGAGCCAACACCGAACGTCAAGCTGACCTTCGCTGCCAGCCCCTGATTCGAAATGAGGAAAGCTCCGGTGGCATTGAGAGTGAAGAAGGGCGATCCGGCAACCACCAACTCCAACGTCGCCGACGAGACCGAGATCGCCAAACCACTGGAGCTGATCGTAATGTCGAAGTTGTTGGCTGCCAGATAAATCCCGGTGCTGGATGCGTCTTCCACCGGGTTGGGTGTTCCCAAGGCCAGCGTGCCGGAAATGGCTATTTCAATGTACGGTCCGGGCGACGCGCCATTGGCCGCCGCGGGAACGATAATGCTGCTGCCGACCGTTTGGACCGTCCCGGTCGTGTTGACTTGCAGCGTAAATGCGCCCCCGAAGGCGTAATACTGCCCATCCGTCAGGGTCGTTGTCGCCGTCACACTCGCGGCAAAACCGCTTGAAGAAATCAACATCCCCCCGGTGGCGTTCGCGGAAAGGAGCGTTTGACTGCCAATGACGACGGACAACGTCACGTTCACAGACACGTCCAGGCCATCGCCGCCGACAGCAAGGTAAAAGTCTCCAGTCAGTTTGAAGCCATCAGAAATTGAGCCGAAAATGATTAATCCGCCGGCGTGAACCTCGGCGTAAGCCCCAGGGGTGCTGCTGCCATTCTGCCCGGCGGTGATGGTGACGGTGCTTGGTGTTCCGGTCGAACTGTAAACGGTCGCGCTCTGGCTCGTCAGCGTCGTGTTGAGCTCGAGATCGAAGTTGCCGTTAAAGCTGAAGCCGTTGCCGCTCAACGGGTCCGAACCACTGAGCGTCAGGGTCAACTCACCGGCGATGCCGGAACCGGCGCCAGAGCCGCTGGTATAGATCAACACACCGGAGGCATTCATGGTCAGCAGCGCGGCGTTGTCCACCGTGGCCGTCAGTGTGCCGCTGGCCGTGATGGTCGTCTGCGTGCCCGCGCTGTTGGACGCGATGCCAAACACGCCTGTAATGACAAAGCCGTTGTTGCTGCCGCCAATATCCATTGTCAACGTGCCGCTGGCCACAATCTGAAACGAGTGGGCGTCGAGCGTGATGTCTGTCGTGGTGTTGCCTGAAGTCTGGGTGAGGAATACGTTGCCGGGCTGTAGTACGGGGTTATCGGTGGTGTTGGTGCCGATCTGGTTTACGGGGTTACCGGTGGTGTTGATGCCCAATTCAGCGGTTATATCAAGCGTCACTCCTGGACCGTAATTGTTTGTTTGGCCTCCGCTCACGTTCACGCTGAGCAACGCCACCACCCCAGCCTCGGACAGTTGAAACGCGCCCGTGACGCTGGCCTGACCCAACGAACCGACCGTCCCGTTGACATCCAGCACCAACTCCACCACAGGCCCGGTGGACACGCTGTAACTCATCTGAAAATAGAAGAAACCGTTCAACGTCAATGTATAAGCAGACTCGTCCTGGAACATCGTAAGATTGCCATTTCCCGTCACTACGAGATACGGTCCGATCGCGCCAACGGTCGTGTAGGCCCCAGCCCCATTGATGTCCTGAAGCGCCCCTTGCGGCGGCCCCGCAGGAATCACCAGGCTGGTCACCGTCGAAGTGCTCCCGTCCGAGTTATAGATGGTTATCCCCGAAGTCGTCATGGTCCCCGTCGCCGAACCGGGCACGGTCACGGTTGGGACGGTGAACGTCACCGCCTGGGAAGTGGTATTGATGACCAGGTCGAAGTTCGCGTTGAAAGTGATGTCGGGGATGGCGTTGCCGGAAGCCAAACTTAGATTTATCTCCGCCGACAACCCCTGGCTGTCGATGAGGATGAGACCGAAACCCGAGAAGGAGAGGAACTGCGCGCTGGGCGGCCCTAAAGTGAACGACTCAATGTTTGCAAACAACTGCACCTCCAATCCGTTGGTCGGATCGTTGACGACCCGGAGATCGAAGAAACCTTCCATTTGGAAGAGCGTCTGGTTATCGACTTCATACGAAATCGTGGCGTTGGCGGTTGAGGTGCCCGAAACCGTCATCTCAAAATAGACGCTGCCCAGGATGTTGAAGGGCGTGGACGGACTTCCCGCCGGTTGCGACGGCGGCGGCGGAAGGTTGACCGTCACCGTCTGGCCGGTGGTATTGATCTGGAACAGCGCCGCGCCGTTAATCACCAATCCGTAGTTTTGGAGGGCGGCCAGCGCGCTGCCCGTGTAGAGGTCGAGCGCCCCGTAAATCTCAATGCTCCCGCTGTTGTTCGTAAAGCTCTGGGTGGCGGCCGTCGTTGCCGTCGCGCCGGAACCGGCATAAGTGGAGCCGGGATAGAGCAACACCAGTTCACCCGATGCATCGCCCAAATCACCCAGAAAACTCACGTTGATATCGCCCGAAAAATCAACCGTCGTTTGCGAAGACGACACCGTAAACAACAGATTACCGTTAACGCTGATGCTGGCCAGGCCCGCCGCCGAGTATTCAAAGAACCCGCTCAAATCAAGCGTGAATCCAGTGGGCAGATTGTTGAGCGAGGCAGGCTGCCCGTTGGCGGTGGTAAAGGCGAAAGTGAGACCTCCGCCAAATTCCTCGATGGGCAGGGTGGCCGGCAGGTCCACCAGGAACATCAATTTGGCCGATGCCGCCGACACGCTGGCATACAAATACGCCTGGCCCGCACTCAAGCCGGTGGGACCGCCCAGTGTCGCCGTGCCAACGACCAGGATGCTCACCGGCGGTTCATTGCCAGTGGCGCTGGGATTGACGCCCAACACCAGCATGCCCTGAATCGCGATTGAATCCGGGGCATAAGCGTCCGACAGCCCTACGCTGCCCTCGATCAGAAATGGCTGGCTGTAGGCGCCGGCTGGATTGGTGCCGCCGTTGCTGGCAACATATTGCGCTGCCGTGGCCAATTGCAACTGTGTCGCCCACTGGCTGGCGTTCACATTCCCGGAGCCGGTGGATGATCCGCTGATGGCCGTCATCGCGCTCGACAAAACCCCCGGCAAATCCGTGGCGGTCGTGGGCGTCTCCATCGTGGTGTCAAACGCCACGCCCGCGCTGAAAGAATTTAGCTCCAGCCCGCTGTCCGGATCGATTATCAATCCCTCGGCTCCATTGTAACTGAGATAAAACGACAACGGACCCAAATTCGAGAAACCCAGCGAAGCGGTGACGGCGCCGACCCCTGGAATGGACGCGGTGCCTGAAACGCCAATGTAAAATCCAGATCCGTAAACAACGGGGTCGTTCAAGCCCGAGCTTGGCCCCGTTATCGTGGTGCCATTGATGATATCGCCTTCCTTGTTGAAGGTCACTATTCCGCCGACGAAGGCGGCGCTGAAATCCAACCCAAAGAGATCGCCCGAAAGGGAGCCGCCTATCCCGCCATCCGGCCCGAAGGAAATGGGAAAGTTGTTGGTGGACGGATTTTGCAGCCACGACCCCAATTCGCCCACGTTGATAATCACGTCATTGACCTCGCCAGAGACCGACACCGTGCTGGGCACCCCTTGAATGGAACTGATGCCGGCCGAGAGCGTGATCTGGAAGTTGGTCGGATCATCGGTGAAGTCAGGCCAGCTAATGCCAAACTGGGTGATGGAAAATCCAAGCCAGTTCGGCAGCCCCAACTGGGAAGGCGACGGCGGCGTGAGGCTGACGCTAAAGTTTACACCCGGCTTAAACTTCGGCGTGCCGTTGTTATCAATCACGGAAAAATTGGAAGCCGTCCCGCCAATCGTGAAGCTTGACGTGATCGTCACCGTCGCCGACGCGGTGCCGACACTGAAGTAAGCGCCCTGGTTGCCCGGATCGGTGTTGATACTGATGTTGCTGGCCGAAATGTCCAGATACGTTCCAAATTTGAAGTCCACTGCTCCGGCAGTAATGGTCAGGTTGCCCAGTGTGGCCGGATTCAAATCAATCGTAATGGCTAAAGTCGAGACGCTGGCGTTGAACGACCCTATGTTTAACGACGCGCTGCTCACGCCCACCGTCAACGACCCGCGTTCCGTCACCCCTGCGCCACTGCCAAAAGTCACCCCAAAGTCAGTCAGCGTCACGGACGGCCCAGTCAGTGTGAGAAGCGAACCCAGGGAAATGGAGCCGGTATAGCCGATTGTCACGCTGTCGAAGTGGAACCCGTCGCCGTAAATCGTCAGATTGGTCAGGCTGCCGGTGATGTCCGATGAGCCGAGTTTGAAGTCCAGCGTCCCGGTGCCAATCTGAACAATCTGCTGGCTCGACGGCAGGGCTGGATTGTAAGTGACCAGCACGTTGCTCGAAGTGGCCGTGAATACCGAGCCGATCGTTAACTTGAATTGCTGCAAGGTAATGCTGAATGATCCCGTCTCCAGATCAAACGTCCCTTGGAATCCCAAACCGCCGGGTGACGTTGGTGTCACGCTTCCGGTGAAGGAGGAATTGCCCGGAAAGAGGCTGGCCGATTCCGCCGCCAGGGTCAGCACCGGGTCTTGCGCGCCGCTGGGACCGATCGTGCCGCCGATGTCCCCGGATGACAGGTCGATTGAAAGGTTGGACAGGGTTACCGACGGCGAAACCACTTCCAACACCGACGCGATCTTAAGCGGGGTGCTGGCGCTGACGGTCAAGGAGGCGTTGTTGATGGTGAACGTAGTCGAGTTGATGCTGATCGAAAGGCCGCCCGTGGCCGAGAAGAGAGGATTGCTTGCAGTCCCGACAGTGAAATCAAGCACCGGGGCGTTGGCAAAGGCCGCGCTGCCGACCACAATGTCCACCCCGCTGGACGTCTGCGTGAAACTAAAGCCGCCACTAACTTGAATGTAATCCGTCACGCCCAGCGTCAGTGCCCCCTGTACTTGGACTATCTCTTGGGTGAAATCCAAAACCTGTGAGGAGCTTGGCCCAGTGGGCACCGAAAGCCCGTTCCCGCTGCTGCCCGGAAACGATGCGTCAAAATTGACCACGCCACCGGTGCCGCCGCTGCTGCCGTTGATCTCCACGTTGAGCGAAGTCCCGCTGAACTGGAGCGCGCTGCTCGGCATCCCAACTCCCGACAGCGAATCGGCGCTGGCCATCAGCCCGTAATAGGTTGTGCCGTTTGCCGCCGTCATCACCGCCAGGGCAAAACCTGCGTTTTGCAATTCCACCCCCACCGCCCCGTTCTTTGAAGCCGGACCATTGACGCCGGCGAAAATCGTCACACCGCTCGCTCCGATGGTCAGCGTCGAAACCGTTACCGGCGTCGTGCTTCCCGTCACCGTCACCGACTGGCTTCCCACATACTCGATGGCCATGCTGCCTTGGATGTCCACGAACCCGTTGAACTCGAGGTCAATCGTGCCCTTGGCCTCAAAAAATTGCTGCTGGTAGTCGAGGTTGATGGTGGTGCTGCCGACGGCGATCGCCAAACCAGTCCCCTTGACAAACGACTGGTCAAAGTTAACCACGCTGCTGCCGGCGTTGCTGCTGTTGATCTCCACACCCAAATCGGTCGCGCTCATCGTAAAGCCGCTCGGCAACCCGACCGCCTTCAAGCTGCCAACAGTGGTCTGCAACCCGTAATAGATGGTCCCATTGGCAGCACTCATCAGTGCCAGCCCAAAACTCGCGTTATCCAACTCCACCCCCACCGCCCCGCTCTTTGAAGCCGGACCATTGACGCCGGCGAAGATCGTCACACCGCTCGCCCCGATGGTCAGCGTCGAAACCGTTACCGGCGTCGTGCTCCCCGTCACCGTCACCGACTGGCTTCCCACATACTCGATGGCCATGCTGCCTTGGATGTCCACGAACCCGTTGAACTCGAGGTCAATCGTGCCCTTGGCCTCAAAAAATTGTTGCTGGTAGTCGAGGTTGATGGTGGTGCTGCCGACGGCGATCGCCAAACCAGTCCCCTTAACAAACGACTGGTCAAAGTTAACCACGCTGCTGCCGGCGTTGCTGCTGTTGATCTCCACACCCAAATCGGTCGCGCTCATCGTAAAGCCGCTCGGCAACCCGACCGCCTTCAAGCTGCCAACAGTGGTCTGCAACCCGTAATAGATGGTCCCATTGGCAGCACTCATCAGTGCCAGCCCAAAACTCGCGTTATCCAACTCCACCCCCACCGCCCCGCTCTTTGAAGCCGGACCATTGACGCCGGCGAAGATCGTCACACCGCTCGCTCCGATGGTCAGCGTCGAAACCGTTACCGGCGTCGTGCTTCCCGTCACCGTCACCGACTGGCTTCCCACATACTCGATGGCCATGCTGCCTTGGATGTCCACGAACCCGTTGAACTCGAGGTCAATCGTGCCCTTGGCCTCAAAAAATTGTTGCTGGTAGTCGAGGTTGATGGTGGTGCTGCCGACGGCGATCGCCAAACCAGTCCCCTTGACAAACGACTGGTCAAAGTTAACCACGCTGCTGCCGTCGTTGCTGCTGTTGATCTCCACACCCAAATCGGTCGCGCTCATCGTAAAGCCGCTCGGCAACCCGACCGCCTTTAAGCTGCCGACAGTGGTCTGCAACCCGTAATAGATGGTCCCATTGGCAGCACTCATCAGTGCCAGCCCAAAACTCGCGTTATCCAACTCCACGCCCACCGCCCCGTTCTTTGAAGCCGGACCATTGACGCCGGCGAAAATCGTCACACCGCTCGCTCCGATGGTCAGCGTCGAAACCGTTACCGGCGTCGTGCTTCCCGTCACCGTCACCGACTGGCTTCCCACATACTCGATGGCCATGCTGCCTTGGATGTCCACGAACCCGTTGAACTCGAGGTCAATCGTGCCCTTGGCCTCAAAAAATTGTTGCTGGTAGTCGAGGTTGATGGTGGCGCTGCCGACGGCGATCGCCAAACCAGTCCCCTTGACAAACGACTGGTCAAAGTTAACCACGCTGCTGCCGGCGTTGCTGCTGTTGATCTCCACACCCAAATCGGTCGCGCTCATCGTAAAGCCGCTCGGCAACCCGACCGCCTTCAAGCTGCCAACAGTGGTCTGCAACCCGTAATAGATGGTCCCATTGGCAGCACTCATCAGTGCCAGCCCAAAACTCGCGTTATCCAACTCCACCCCCACCGCCCCGCTCTTTGAAGCCGGACCATTGACGCCGGCGAAGATCGTCACACCGCTCGCCCCGATGGTCAGCGTCGAAACCGTTACCGGCGTCGTGCTCCCCGTCACCGTCACCGACTGGCTTCCCACATACTCGATGGCCATGCTGCCTTGGATGTCCACGAACCCGTTGAACTCGAGGTCAATCGTGCCCTTGGCCTCAAAAAATTGCTGCTGGTAGTCGAGGTTGATGGTGGTGCTGCCGACGGCGATCGCCAAACCAGTCCCCTTAACAAACGACTGGTCAAAGTTAACCACGCTGCTGCCGTCGTTGCTGCTGTTGATCTCCACACCCAAATCGGTCGCGCTCATCGTAAAGCCGCTCGGCAACCCGACTGCCTTCAAGCTGCCAACAGTCGTCTGCAACCCGTAGTAAATGGTTCCATCGGAAGCGCTCATGAGCGCCAGTCCCAAACTTCCGTTATCCAATTCCACTCCCACCGCTCCAGATTCGCTGGCCGGTCCGTTGACTCCGGCAAAAATGCTCGCATTGCTTATCCCGATCTCGAGCAAGGAAACCGATTTGGTTGTATTATTGGATAAAGTTACATTGGTTGAATTCCCCCCGGCGTAGGTCAGGGAGGCGCTATCAGCCGTAATATTCACAAACGATGAAAAGGCGATCGCCACAGTATTCAGTGTGAGAGAAAAGGTCTGTGCGCTGACATTGTAACTTCCGGTGACCGACTTGATTGATGAGGTCACCCCGCCGCCAAGATTGAGGTTGGCCGAGGCGGCTTGGACTGTCACTGCGGTAACCGACTTTCCGCTGATGGTCAACGAAACCTGCACCGTCTGAAACGTGATGACCCCGCCAAGACTGGCGGAAGTCAGGCTGATCGACGCCGTGCCGTTCCCGCTGGCGATGGCGCTGATGTCATTGACAATAGTTTGAAAGAGGTCTGTAGAACTCGATGAACCATTCGGAACCGCTGAAGATGAAGAGGCAAAAGAACCACTCTGTTTGCTGTTGGATACGGACAAACTTGAAGCAATATTTTGATTTCCAAGCACTTGCGAACTTGCGCTACTGCCGGGCGGACCGTTGGCCGCTTTCAAAGTTGCTGTCAATTGCTCCGCCATCGCGCTGCCGGTTTTGGCAACCGTGGATGGCGAGATTTTGGAATTCAGCGTGGAAATTTTTGGTGAGGCGGCGGACGGGCTGCCGGCCTTTACCGCCGCGTTTGTTTGTACGGCGTCGATTGATTTCGCCGTCTGAGTCTCCGACTGCGTCGCGTGCGTTTGCGCGGATTGAATGGCCTGGCCGGCAACACCCTCGAAGATATCGCTGGTGGCCGGGGCTGCGTGGCAGGCAAGCTGTTCCGATAAGTGGCCTTGGGTGGCGGCCCCTGCTTCGTGAGTCACCGTAGCCGGCTTGTGGAAATGCGTTCCGGCCGCCGCAAACGCCGCCGTCAAAAGCGCGTCGGCAGAAAGCATCACCCGCGGCTCAAGCCCTTCAAGCTCGAACTCATCCTTCCGGTGCTTTAATGGATTCCTCAATTTAATTTGAGGAATCCATTAAGACTCCTCATAATACCCGATTCGTTTTACAGGACTCCTTATCGTCTAATTGTGCGGAGGCTGTCAACTCCTTTCTCAAAACAATTCGCAGATTTTCAATAAAGGGGTCGCCGCACGGGTCAAATTGTCTCTGCTCCGGCGAAAGAGAGGGCTTCGTCCAGCAGCACGTCCGAGCGCAGAACATTCCGCCGCTGTTTGAAGGCCAGAGTCTGCGCTTTGCCCTGGGCAAGCGCCAGAGCGGCCCGCGCCAGTCGGTCCTTTCCCGGCAAGTCGCTCCGCAAAACCCAATGCAACGCCTCACGGATCGTTTTGGACAGATACTTTTGGATCAATTCATCCTCGAGGCTGACAAATGCCTGGGCGCTGCCCGGGTCTCCCTGCCGCGCGCTGCGGCCAAACAACTGCCGATCCACCCGTCCCGATTCGTGCCGTTCCGATGCGATGACATGCAACCCGCCCAAGGCAGTCACCCCGCGCCCGAGTTTGATGTCCGTTCCGCGTCCAGCCATGTTGGTGGCAATGGTAATTCTGCCCGGCTCGCCAGCCATGGCGACGACGGCGGCTTCCTCTTTAAGGCGCGCGGCATTGAGGATTTTGGCTTCCAAACCGCGTTCGGCCAGCATTTGCCCAAGCTTCTCGCTGGTCTGCACGCTTCGGGTGCCCACCAAAAGCGGCTGGCCGGTGGCGTGCAGGCGCTGAACCTCGGCCACGATCGCCTGAAATTTCACTTCCTCGTTCAGGAACAGGCGATCCGGCATCTGTTGGCGGATGCATGGCTTGTTGCGAGGAACAGTCACGACAGGAAGTCCGTAAACCTGCCAAAGCTCCCCGACCGACTCCCGGGCCGTGCCGGTCATGCCGGACAACTTGTAGAAGCACCTGAAAAAACGCTGGAAGCTCAACCGGGCCACGGTTTCCGCAGGGTCTGATACTGGCAAACCCTCCTTGGCCTCGACGGCTTGGTGCAGTCCTTCCCGCCAGGTCCGCTGTGGCATGGGCCGGCCGGTGAATTCGTCCACAATCACGGCCTTGTCTCCTTCCACAATGTATTGTTTGTCGCGGTGGAAGAATTCGCGGGCACCCAGCGCCTGAATCACCAGTTCCAACCGCCGGTCGTGGCCCCGCCAAATTCCTGGCAAGTGGGCGGCCTGATCCACCAATTTGCCCAAGCCGGATTTGGTCAATTCGATCTCCTTGTAACGGGGATTGGTCCGATAATCGGCTTGCGGCTCCAGTATCGCGATCATCTCCTGCGCTTGCCGGACGACTGCGCAGAGAGACTCGTTTTTATGGGAGGCGGAGATTATCAGGGGCGTGACCGCTTCATCAATCAATATGCTGTCGGCCTCATCTACAATGGCCGCGTGCAATCCGCGCAAGGCCAACCCGTCTTGGGCCTCCTGTTGCGGTGCAAGCATTCGGCGAATCAAACGCCGGGTTGGGTTCTGCAGCCGGCCCAGCCGCAACCGATCCCGCAAAAAATCCGCCAAAAGCTCCTTGCTCGTCACGTATGTCACGTCGCAGCCATAGCCCTTGACCCGTTCCGGCCCCTGTGCCGCGGCCGTCACGAAACCGACCCGCACGCCGCAGTAGTGATAAAGCGGCGCCAGCCATTCTGCATCGCGCTGGACCAAATAATCGTTCACGGTCACGATATGGCACGGAAACCTCGACCACCCGGCAAGAATGGCCGTCAAACCGGCGGTCAGCGTTTTTCCTTCGCCAGTTGCCATTTCGGCCAGATAACCACGATACAGCGCCAGCGCGCCAATGATCTGGACGCCGAACGGACGCATTCCAAGCTGCCGATCAGCCGCCTCACGAATGGCTGCCAGGGCCGGCGCCACCGCGTCCTTGACAGCGGCTCCGCCCCGGCGAAATTGCTCCCGGAATTCCATCAATCGGGTATGCAGCACATGGTCTGGCATCTCCGTCCAGTCGCGTTCCTGTCGCAAGATGGCATCGGCATCGGCTCTGAGGCGCGCCAGGACGCCGGCACGACGCCGGTAACCGCCGATGAAACCGTTGACCAATGCGTCCAGTCCGGTCAACGAACCGGGCCGCGCGCGGTAATCGCTGCGGCGGTAGTCCTGGGTGGGAACCGTCAGCATAGGCTAGATTTGGTAGCGTTTCTGGAAGAGCTGCCACAAGCTGCGGATCCAGCGCGGCAAGAGCGGCTCGGGCGCGAGCTTAAACCGGATTTCCCCGGAACGGCCATCCAGCAGCGCGACATCGTCGCGCCTTTCCAAATGGCCGCGCACTTCAAAAAACGGCTCCACGGTTCGGGTGCCGGTGGTGTCGTTCTCGGTCGCCACCGGAACGATGCCGCCAGCCGCCCAGCCCAGCGCGGCCGAAGGCAGGGTTTTCTGCCCGCCTGGGACAATTTGCCAGTTAGTCACTGTCAGAGTCCTGCCCGCTTCTCCGTAAAGCCTTGCCTGGGCGCCGCGAATGACCCGGTCAAACAGGGCGTTGACGTCCTCCTCCATCACGGTGGCGACAAAGTTGAAGCGGGCCGGATCAACCATCAGTCCGAGATTGCTGCCGCGCCGGAGCCAGCTTCCCCGTTCATCTTCCATTTCCGGCGCCACCCAGATGCCGTCGTGAGGCGCCCTGACCGTCAGGTTTTGATAATCGCGGCTCAGTTTTGCCACCTGGTCGCGAATGGAATCGCGCAGGTTGGTCAGCGGAGCAATGTCCGCCGGCTCTTCCTCCATCGCCTGCAAGAGCCGGGCGGTGACTCCGTCCAGACGGGCCTTTGTGTCCGCCAACTCCAGTTCCAGCTCGGGGTTTCTCAACTGCGCCAAGGGCTGACCCGCTTTGACCCGGCTTCCCGGCTTGACCCGCAGTTCCGCAACAACACCAGCCGTTTCATTGGCCAGCATGGACCGTTGCGATGCCAGGACGATGCCGGGAGCACGAAACGAACAGGGAAACGGAATCACGGCCAGCAGAACAACAACAACCATAACCAGGCTGGCGGTCACACAGACGGCGCGCGTTCGCACGCGGTCTAGGCGCGGACTGGCGGCGAGATACCGTGTGAACCGGACCACCGGGACTGCCATCCATGAAATCAAACAGATGGCCGCCATCACAATCCCGATGATTAAGAACCGGTCGGCGACCACCAGCAAAATGCTGGAAAAAACAATCACCCGGTAAATGCCGGAGGCCGATCCGAAAAACGTCAGCCACGCCGCCTCGCGCCGCGATCCCGCCGGGCTTTCCGAGTTTTTTACCCCAAACAAATGGGCTTCGGCCAGGTGCCGCAGGTGCGTCGAGGCCCGCTGGTTGAGATTGGGAATCTCCAGCAGGTCCGACAGGATGTAGTACCCGTCAAACCGCATCAATGGGTTGATGTTGAAAATCACCGTCGAAACCGACGCCACAAACATGATGTTGTAGGCCAGGCTGTGAATGATGCCCGGCCCGGTCTTTGCCCAGAAAAAGACCGCAATCGCCGCAATGAACAGTTCCACGATCATTCCGGCCGCCCCGACCAGCACCCGCTTCCATCGCTCGCGAAAACTCCAGCTTGAGGTCGTGTCCACAAAGGGCATTGGCGTGAATATCATCAGCATCACGCCCATGACATGGACTTCGCCGCCGAACCGCCGGCAAAAATAGGCGTGGCCGAACTCGTGGAACGTCTTGACGATGACCAACCCGATGTAGAGAAGAAACAGGTTGTTCGCAGCCAGAAGACCTTCCCCCTGCGCCTTGAGCGCGCCGACATTGGCCGCCACAACGCTCAAGCCCAAGCCGACCACCAGCAACCAAAGCGCCGCGCCAAACGGGCTGATCAGCGCGCCCACCACCGGCAGCGTGCGGCGCAGAAAGCGGTCCGGGTCCAGCAACGGAAAGCGCATGAACATGATGTTCAGGAATTGGAAGCGCATCTCGCGCTGGCGGCGTTTTTTGTAGCGCTCGAACAACTGCGCGCTGTCGGCCGCCAGGTCGTATTGCAGCAGGTTGGCAAAATAAAGTTGGGCCAGCAGTTGAATGACCGCCTCCTGGCTTGGCGCGCCGTCTGGAAACCGGCGCAGGCACTCCTGCCAGACCTCCTCCACCGTGCGGTCCGGACGCAGCCGCGCCACCAACTCGTAGGCGGCCGGCCGCAGGCGGAAATACTGGTTGCTGAACGGGTTCTCGAGAACGATCCAGCGCTCGCCGCGAAAATTCTGCCGATGCACCCGCACCACCGGGCGCAGGCAAATCCGTTGTCCGGCCACGCGGTACCACGATTCACTGAATGTGCGGGAAGCGCCGGTCATTTACTTTTGTCTTACGTGATTCACCGAGCCTCTGGTTGACCGATTCTATTTCGCGCCATGCCAGGAAAATGCCGCGATCCTCCCATTGAGTCAATGAGTGACCCTGCCAAAAACCGTGAAAATTTCCGCTTTTTATCCGGTAAATGAAAGGGTCACCCTCGGAATCGAGTATTTTGTCATTAGACATTTTCGATCATTGATTGGTCATTAGGATTTCGTCATTAGTCATTTTCCCTGGCAGATCGCCTCGCGCTGTTGCAATTCGTGGATGGCGTCCACCATTTTGGGCGGAATAATTTCATGAACTTCCACCCCCTGTCCGATGCCTTTGAGCAGGGTCAGCGTCAATGGCCCGCCCAGATGCTCGCGGAATTCCTCCAAGCCCTGCAAAACAACCGGCTGATGATCGGCGTCAAGATGAAGCAATTCGCCGGCAGAAAGCTTGAAGCCCAGTCGGCGCAACAGGGCCAGAACACGGTCGGCCGAGGCGCCGTCCAGCAACCCGATGTTCCGCGAATAAATCACGTCCAAAGCCATGCCGATGGCCACTGCTTCGCCATGCCGGATTTGAAAGTGGGAAAGTTGTTCCAGCTTGTGGGCCGCCCAATGCCCGAAATCCAGCGGCCGGATCGAACCAAACTCAAACGGGTCCCCGCTGCCGGCTATGTGCTCGATGTGCAATTCCGCGCAACGCTCGATCAGCAGCCGCATCCGCTCAGGCTCCAGGCGCGCCAGCGCCGCCGCGTCCCGCTCCAGACTCTCGAAAAACTCCCGGTCCCGGATCAACGCCACCTTGACCGCTTCGGCGTAGCCGGCCCGTTTGTCGCGATCTGGCAGCGAAGCCAGCAGATCGAAATCATTAATGACCGCGTAAGGCGGGGCGAAAGCGCCGATGAAATTCTTTTTGCCGAAGGCGTTGATGCCGTTTTTGACGCCCACCCCCGAATCGTTCTGGCTCAGGACAGTCGTGGGAATGCGCACATGACGCACCCCGCGATGGGCGGTGGCCGCGGCCAAACCGGCCACATCCAGAAGGGCGCCGCCTCCGACCCCCACCAGATACGAATGACGGTCCACATGGTGGCGATCGACGTGGGAATGGATTTCCGAGACGTGAAAGTAAGAAGTCTTGACACGTTCGCCGCCCTCGATGATCAGCGGCGGACCCGCCAACTCCAGCCGGTCGGCGTAGGCCGCAAAGTAACTTTCGATGGATTTGGCCAGATGCGGCTGGGCCGCGGCGAGCGATTCGTCCAGCACCACCAGAACCTTCGGAACACGGGGCGGCTCGGCCAAAACGGATTGAAGCAGGGAATTGGAAACGCCGAACACTCCGCGTGTGAAATAGACGCGATGTTCAAAACTGACCGAGATGGTGCGTTTGATGGACGTCATGTTTATCCAACCCTAGCATTTGGACGGGCCAATTTGAAGGCTTAATTAATTTCAGACAGTTTCACCTTGCGAGCGCGGGATTGGATTTGTTAATGATGAACGCACCTATGGCAGCCATTGGCCGCTTTCAAAAGGGCGATGAAATATTTTACGCGAAAGTAGTGGACGGCGATCTTTACCGGCTGCGCGGGGACGTTTTTGGCGCGCCTTCCTTTGCCAAAAGACCGATGTCCTTCAAGGGCTTGAAAACATTGGCGCCGGCAGACCCTTCCAAAATCGTCGCCATCGGCCTCAATTACGCCGACCATGTCCGGGAACAAGGCAAGGCGCCGCCCAAGGAGCCGCTTTTTTGGTTCAAGGCCCCCACTTCGCTCCTCGCCGACGGGGGCAGGATCGAAATTCCGTTTCCGGGTCATCGCACGGATTACGAGGCGGAACTGGCCATTGTCATTGGCCGGCGCGTGCGCAACATCCCGCCCGCCGCCGCCGCGCGCCACATTTTTGGCTGCACCGCGGCGCAGGACATCAGCGACCGCACGATTCAGAATTCGGAAAGCCAATGGGCGCGCTGCAAGTCCTTCGACACCTTCACTCCGCTGGGGCCTTATGTGGAAACGCTGCTGGACCCGCACGATTTGACCATCCAACTGTTTCAAAACGGCCAGCTCCGGCAAAATTCCAACACCAGCCAGCTCCTCTTCAACTGCTTTGAGCTGGTCAGCTTCGTTTCCACCCATTTGACCCTGCTGCCCGGCGATGTCATCCTCACCGGGACGCCCGGCGGGGTGGGGCCGATCCAATCCGGCGACCGGCTGGAAGTGCGCATCCAAGGCCTGGCCCCGCTGGTCAATACTGTCAAATAAATCATTTTATGCGTTGGACACAGGGATTTATTCCCACTTTGAAAGAAACTCCGGCGGAGGCTGAAATCCTCTCGCACAAACTGCTCCTGCGCGCCGGTTTGATCCGCAAGCTCACCGCCGGCCTTTACACCTTCCTGCCGCTGGGCTTGCGCGCCTTGCGCAAAGTGGAACTCATCGTGCGCGAGGAAATGGACCGCGCCGGCGCCCTGGAGGTTTTGATGCCCGCCCTGCAACCGCCCGAAATCTGGCAGCAGAGCGGACGCTACGAAACGGCCCAGGGGGTCTTTTTCAAGGCCCGCGACCGGGCCAAGAAGGAATGGATTCTCGGCCCCACCCATGAAGAGGTCATCACGACTTTGGTCGCCGGGGAACTGAGTTCCTACCGCCAGTTGCCCAAGAATTTTTACCAGATCCAAACCAAGTTCCGTGATGAAATCCGCCCGCGCTTCGGCCTGATGCGCGCCAAGGAATTCATCATGAAGGACGCTTACAGCTTCGACGCCACCGACGCAGCCGCGCAGGCGAGTTACAAAAAAATGTACGACGCCTACACGCGGATTTTTCAGCGGTGCGGATTGAAAGTCATGGCCGTCGAGGCCGATACGGGGGTGATGGGCGGAAAATTTTCCCATGAATTCATGGTCCCGGCGGAAACGGGGGAAAACGAAGTGGTCTATTGCGAGTCCTGCCCTTACGCGGCGAACATCGATAAAGCCTCCAGCCGCGCCCGCCAGCCGGAACCCGTTCCGCCCGCCGCGGCCGGACCCGAAAAATTTGCCACGCCGGGCATCGTCACCATAGAAGCTCTGACGAAACCGCCCTTCGGTGTTCCAGCCACGAGCCAAATCAAGACCCTGGTTTACATCGTCAAGGACAAGCCGGCGCTGATTTTGCTGCGGGGCGACCACCAATTGAACGAAGCGAAACTGACCGGCGCGCTCGGCACCGCGACCTTCCGGCCGGCGGAAGCGGAGGAGATTGTTGCCGCGTTGCGCGCCCATCCCGGAAGCCTGGGCGCGGTGAACGTGAAGGATTTGCCTGTGTACGCCGACGAGACCCTGCGCAACGCCGCCGACATGACGACAGGCGCCAACGAAGACGGCTTTCATTTTCGTCAAGTCGAAATAAGCCGCGATATTCAAGTGGCCAAATGGAGCGATTTGCGCCTGGCGCAGGCGGGCGAGGCTTGCGCAGGTTGCGGCCAGCCGCTGAAAATCCGCCGGGCCATCGAAGTGGGCCATGTTTTCAAACTGGGCACAAAATACAGCGAAGCCCTGAAGGCCCTTTTTCTGGACGAGGCCGGCAAACAACAGCCCGCCATCATGGGCTGTTACGGCATTGGCGTCACCCGCACCATGCAGGCCGTCATAGAGCAATGCAACGACAAGGATGGGATCATCTGGCCGCTCAGCGTCGCGCCCTACACGGTATGCCTGACGCCATTGAGCGTCGCGCCGGAGAGCGCGGTCATGAAGCTGGCCGAAAAGATTTACGCCGAACTGGCCGGGCGCGGGGTCGAAGTGATTCTGGACGACCGCGATGAACGGCCCGGCGTCAAATTCAAGGACTCCGAATTGATAGGTTTTCCGCTGCGCATCGGCCTGGGCGAAAAGTCACTGGCCAAAGGCGAAGTCGAATTCAAGCCGCGCGGCGGCCAACTGGTTTTGGTCAAAGCCGAAGACGCCGTGAGCAAAGTCCTGGAGCACTTGCAGTTCGCCAGTCCGCCATCCCGTCCACCGTAACCGTTGGGGCGAAGCTGAAGCCTCTCTCGCGAAGGAGGAAGCCTTCAGCCTTTGTTTTGTGACGAGTCTGGTTACGGTTTCTTGCTTTCGGGGGCGATCAAATTCTTCAAAGACATTTTCACTGTCCCCCATTTCAGCGTTTTTGTAAATACTAGTTTCAGCCATGTTTTGTAACTGCCTTGCCAACAGCATGTTATGATTATTCAAAATGCCGAAAATTTCACTGTTTTTTTGGGCAGATTCTCTTGAGAAATTCAAATCTGCGTTACAATTGCCAAGGTCAGGGCTATCGGGCCGGGACTCCCGACCACAGGAAGGATTCCTGTTCGGACAATTGCCGGTCGCCTTCCCAAAGTGTGACGCGCCAGGCAACCAACTCGCCAAATTTCTTAAACTCATCCCCGGTGATGTTGAATTCGGCCCAACGGCCAAAGAAGCCGCTCTTCTTGACCGGTTCCTCCAAAGTGACGGTCTGGAGGGAATTGGTCAGGAGACCGCGCAGTTCGGCGCGCAATTTGGTTTTCTCCCAATCGACACCCCTGGCTTTCCACAGCACTTCCACGCGAAGGCTCGCGCGTTGCAGAGGGTGTTTGCGAAGCCAGGCTTGATAAGCGTCCCTTTCATACAAACTGGGCGCAAGGGATTGGCGGCCCTTTTTATCCAGGAACTGCGGGAGGACCTTGCAGACCCTGCCTTCGGCCGCCAGGACCGCGGCGGTTGACAGCAGAAAACCGAGCAGGGCGAAACTGGCGGCAAAGCGACGCATGGCCGAAAACTATCAATCCTTTCTGAAAAGTAAACAGGGATCAGGAACCATGCTTCTCATCCCCCTGACTTCGGCGCGGCCGGGAGCAAGGCCAGGATTTCCTGCTGCTCCTGATACCACTCCTCCAAAGGACGGGACAACGCCGATGGCTTGAAATCCTTGTAATGGTCCAGGCCCAGGGCGGAATCAATTTCCTTCTTCAGCGCCTCGTTTATTTCGGACTTGGCTTCGTCGGCCCACCCTTTGTAGGAGCCGGTCGTCGGGCCTAACATGCGGGCGGCGTCCAGGCGCGTGGCTTGATCGTATTTAAAGTGAGGCACCGAAACGATTTGTTTGTCCTCCTTGCCTTCGATTTTGTTGGTTTCGTCCTGGGCCGTGATAACCAGCTTGGCGAGGTCGATAATGCGTTGGTCCAATTTGGCCAGGGCGTCGTCGTCGCTGACGTGGCCGTTGGCCTCGAAATCCAGGTCGCGCGTGGCGTTGGTCAGGCGCTGGCAGATCTGGCGGATGACTTCCTTCTCGAGTTCCTCGAAACATTTCTGGGCGCGTTTGACGATCAGTTCCCGCTCCTCCTTGGTGAAACTGTATTTCTTGTCGTCCAAGCCGACGAAGGTGGAGTAGTTGGCGTTGGTGAGAAGCCTTTGGAGCTTGGCGGTGAGATTGGTGGCGCTGAGGCGCTCAACCACCAGCGCGTTGGTGGGTTTGTCGTTGGTGGATTTGTCTTTGAGGTCCAATTTCAAGTCCACCGGCATGAAAGAGAAAGCCGCGCGATCCATGCCGCCGAGATGGTCGATCTGGTTGGTCAGGTAATCCCAATGAGCCTGGAGACGTTCCTTGCGATTCAGGTCGCCGATGAACTCGAATTTATTCTCGACGCGCAACGAGCGGGTCCCGGCTTTGAACCAGATAAGAATGTCCTCGAACTGACCGGCCAGTTCCCTCGCGTAAGGAACGTAGCTCAAATTGACTTGTTCGAGCGGAATACGGTCGTGCGGATTGCGCGGGGCACGGGCGCGAATGAATCTTTCGATGACGTTGTTGGGCAGGAGATCAATGATCTGCGCGATCTCATTGTAGGCGCCCACCACAGGGTCCTCGCCGTAATCGAACCGGCGGACATCGCCGTAAAGCCAAGTGTCCTGATCGGTGCCGAAGAGGAGTTTTTTGTCGCGCGCCTCGGTGTTGTCAAAATAACCCCAGGCAATGGCCGCCCGGTCGTGCGGCAGCGCCTCCTTGATCGTGCGCATGCGCCAGCCAATGAAAGCGCCGGATTTGAAAACGTTGTAATCCATGACGGAAGCGGAAGTGATTTTATTGGTGTAAGCGTCCAGGGGTTTGCCGGCGATGTAGGCCCTGAACCAGTCATCGAGTTCTTTTTGGGGGAGGGAGGCCGCCAGACTGCCGGCGAAATTGTGGCGCAAGCCCAGCACATGGCCCACTTCGTGCGCCACCACTTCGCGCACGTAATCTTGCGACACACGCAGCACGGCGGCGTCAGTCAACTCGTCGCTGGCGAGCACTTCCTTCAGGCCGCCGGCCATTTGCTGCGCAAACTCAGCCGGGTCAATGTCGCAATTGGGGCCTGAACTGAGGAACGGCAAGGCCCGCTGCAAGGCCTGGATGTTCTTTTTGTCGTCTTTCTTCGGCTCGGCCATTTCCTCCATGCTGCGCAAGAGAATGCGCGCCTGTGCCCGGCCCATAAAGGCAAAGACGCTGGTGACGTAGGCCTGGCCGTGCTCGGACTGGCCCGTCATCGGGTCCATCAGATCGTCCGCGTAAGCGAAACCCGCGTTGTCCCACGGCACCCATTGAATGATGTTGTACTCCGCATCCGGCGCGGTGACGCCGTCGGGAGCCTTCTTCGCCTGCACGATTTCTTTGCCGAAAGCGAAATTCCAATAGAGGATGCCATCCTTGACGGCCTGGACGTAATTGCTGGGCGTGTTGGCCGAATAATAGAAAATGAGCGGCTGGCGGAGATCGAAACGGGCGATGCGGGAGGAGATGCGGCCGGTGACAGGCTCGATCTGCCCCTCGGTTTCAAAGAAACGGAGGTAGCGGTAAAACGGCGCGTCTTCCTCCTTGCCCGCGAAAGCAGCGGGTTTGTACGGCGAGAGGAAATAGCGCATCTCGTAGCGGGATTCGAGGTTTTCGGAATATTGACGGCTCCGCGCCTGCACGCTCTGGCGGATGATCAACCGGTCCTTGTCCTGGCGCATCTCAAAGACGCGGCTGTCGGGCACTTCCAGCACTTGATCGCGCTCGTAGTAACTGAACTCGCCTTCGCTGAGCCAGTTTTTGGTAAAGACCCGGCGCATGCCCTTGTTAAAATCCACCACCACTTTCTGGTCGTCCTGCCGCACGATGGGAAAAGTGGCCAGCAACCGGCGCGCCGGCAAATCTTCCGTCACAACCAAACCTTGCGTCGATTCATACATATCCACGCCGTCGGGGAACAATTCGAAGCGGACGATCTTGCCCGCCAGTCCAGTGCTGGTGGCGGCCAGTTGCTGGGGGATGACCGAGGCGGTAAACTGGTAATCCCTGCCCAAACCCGCTTTGGGAATGGCCAGCATCAAGCCGTCCGCCACTTCCAAAGCCGGCGCGACAGGCGCCGCGGGCGCCGCCCTGGCCGGCAAGTTGGTGTCAGCCGCCGAGACGCGACTTGTGCAGAAGAGGGACAATAAGGCGAGAGAAATAACCGGCAGAACGACGAAACCAGGGATGCAAAGAATTTGGCGTTTCATATTACAAGGCGGCAGTGTGGCAGCAAGGGCGGCAGCCGCGCAAGCACGAAGAAGAAGCATCGTCTTCTTCGGCCAACTCCGTCACCTTTTGCAACTCCCTGGCCTCGGAATCCTCTTCCGGGGGGATGGGAAGGGGCGGACGGGGCGGACGGATCGGACTGGCAGGACCAGTCGGACTTATGGGTGCCAAATCGGTTTGATTCACTTTGACTGGGTTTGACTGATCCTGACTGGATTCCTGCTCCTTTCCACTCTCTATCTCGCTTTTCTCCAATGGTTTAGCCACGTTGTCCGGCTTGGTTTTTCTGGCCTGCTTAACCGTCCGCTCCTTTCGGGTCGGTTTGACTGGTTTTGCTTTCTTTTCCGCCACTTCTTCATGCTCGTACTTGTCGGTGGGCAAGAGGTCAAAGTCGGCATCCAGATTCCCTCTCCGAACCGCCAGGATGTATTGGGCGATTTTCCGCCCCGCCGTGCCGCCCCCGAACATCCTGGCCATCGCAGGCAATCTCAACATGTCAAAGCAAGGTTTTACCAGTCTCTTCTTTAACATTGCCACGCTATGATAGCATAAAGATGTGATTTTGTACACATTTATTTTACACTATTTTTGTAATCGGTGCTTAAATGGCGCAACAGCTTGAAGGAGAAGGACTTGAATGGGATTTCTTAACCACGAAATACCCGAAACATGCGAAAAGATTGAAGACCGCCGCATCATGGCCGCGAAAGAACCCAGCGCGGCAAAGCCGCAACCAAAACGCTCCCAGAAGGAACTGTTCCGCGCAGAGTCGCAGAGGCCGCAGAGATAAATTAATTGCTGATTTTGTTTTCTGATGTTTCTCTGCGCTCTCTGCGCGAAAAAATCCTCGCGGATACGAGTTTGCTGCTGCGTCAGGCGAATGCGGGGCTTGCATATTGGGCTTTCAAGTTGGCTCGGAACAAATCACGCGACCGGGTTGTGGCGCGGGCGCTACGGCAACGAGGTTGGCGGGTTTTCCGCATTTGGGAACATGAATTCACACGAAAGAACGAGGCGCAGCTGCTGAGGCGCATTCGTCGGGCGCTCTGTTGAATTTGATTTGTCGCCATAAAAGGGTCGTAAAAGTAAAAGGGGCGGTCCTCGAAAATTGGTATTCGTTCATTTTGGTCAACAATTTCCCAATTGCCCCTTTCATGGCGTCGGAGATCAGGATTAAGATTACGATTAAGATCAGGAGCAGGTTGGCGGTTCCGGAGCGCGCCGGTTGCGCTTTGTTCATCTGTGGTTTATTGTCCGGCTGATTCGTGAAAAAAATGTTGCGCATTCTGGCGGTGGTGGTTGTGCTCGGGGCACTCGGATTATGGGCGGAGAAAGGGGCGAACCGCGGCTGGACCCAGACGAACATCAAACACGAAACGCCGGACCCGGTGACGGGACTCAGCGGCGTGTCTTACGAAAAGGGATTTATTCCAGGAGTGGATTTTCTGGCTGCGGCCGCGCTGGCGGCGGCCGGCATGGCCGGGGTTTCGCTCTTGATTAAAAATAAAAACGCCGGCAAATGAAACCCGGTTCAATTTTAAAAAATGTATGAAAGCCCTGTTGCTCAGCTCTTTAATGCTGTCCTTGCCGGCCATTGTGGCGCTGGCGGAACCGGAGACGTTCGATTTCAAGGACCCCAAAAACGTCAACAATATCATATTCAAACTGGACGCGCCGCTCGAAGGGATCAACGGCAACGCCAATGGCATCTCCGGCACGGTCACTTTTGACCCGCAAAGCCCCGGGGCGACGAAGGGGAAAATTGTTGTGGCGAGCGCGTCGCTCACGGTGCCCAATGCCATGCAAACCACGCATATGCACGGCAAGATGTGGCTGGATGTGGACCACAATCCCGAAATCATTTTCGAGGCCAGGGAACTCAAGAACGTCAAGACCGACGGGGATAAGACCACAGCGGATGTCGTCGGGACTTTTACATTGAAGGGCGTATCGAAGGATATGACCATTCCAGTGGAGTTGAGCTACCTGAAAGACAAGCTTGGGGAACGATTGGGCGGGCAGCAAAAAGGCGACCTGCTGGTGATCCGCTCCAATTTCAGCATCAAGCGCAGCGAATTCGGCATTCAGTCGGGCAAAATGGAGAACAAGGTTTCGGACACGATCAACCTGACATTGGGCATTGCCGGAGCGTCGGCGAAATAGGTTTTGACTATTTTATCTCGTCTTGCCCGGACTACGGCGGGGCGGCCTCGGTCGGCGACTCCGGAGTGGCAATGGTTTTCAACGTGTGAAAGGGATGCAGCAAGAGCATGATGAGCTTTGGGACATAGACCGGTTCCAGCACCGGATCACGCAGGGGCCCCGAGATATGGTATTCAAACAATTTGCTCAAGGGAGTGAAAGCCAGGCTGAGAAATGATCCGACCACGGGTGCGTCCCGCGACAAGATCGCTTCCAGGCGCGCGTTGATTTGTTTGTTTTTGTCCACCGTGCCGCGAAGATTGAGGCGGAAACCCGTGTAACGGATTTCAAGATCGTCGCTGGATATTGTGCCGTTGGTGATGGCAAAGTTCGCCACGGCTTCGCGCGCGCGACTGTGTCCCCACCCGGGCGAAATGATGTTCAGCACGGGAGAGAACAGGCCAAAGAGTTTAATGTCCCAAAGCAGCGCATCATGCACGTGGATGTCGCCGCGGCCCTGCCAGTTGTTTCTTTCCGAGTTGTTGGGGCCGTCCAAAGCCAGATGCCCGTCCAAGCGGCCTTCCACATGATTGGTCTTCCCGGTGATTCCGGTGACCAGCGAGGACAGGTCGATGTCCCTGGCGGCAAAATCGGCGCGAAAATCCGAACCGTGGTTTGGCCTGTCATCAAATACGATCCAACCCGTTAACGCGCCGTTGTTATAGAGATCGGCCGAGATATTGGTCAAAGTGACCGTCTGCCCGCTCCAATTCACCCCGCCCGTGACGCGGTCGGCGAGCAGGCTGGCGTAATGGAGGCGCTGGCCGCTGACCAGAAAGCGCAAATCCATCGCCAGCGGATTGGTGAGGGAAAAGGAGCCGGAGACCGAGACGGAAGGAGGCGCGTCAAAATGAATAACGTCTAGCCAGCCCGGGGAATCCCCGCGGAGGACGCGCTGGAGAACGGGGGGATCCAGAGTGCCGGTCACGTTTGTCAGCCTGACCATCTTTGTTCCGAAATCAACCTGGAGCCAGGGCGCCTGCACCTGGCACTGGTCGTTTGACAAACAGAGGTTGTGGACGGTCAGGATCAGATTCGTGTATTCGACGCGGGCGCTGAAGACCGCCACGGTTTCGCCGCGCGCGATGAAATTTGTGGCCAGGACGGTGGCAGCAAAGCCCATGCGCCCGTCCTCCTGCCAGCGCCCCCAAATTTCAGCGTGAATTTCGGGCGGCTGCTTGAAGGCCAATTCGTCCAGGAGATGCGGCTGCCCGGGCGCCACCAACGGCAGGGCGGCCTTGGGATCCATACGGCTGTCGATGACATAGCTGTAGCCTTGCGTGCTGCTGGTGTAATCCAGGTCGATATCGCCATCGGGCCGAACCGCGCGCAAACGGGACACGTTCCAGACGCGATTTGTATAAGTGACATGTGATGCGGCCGAACGGACCGGCACCCGGCAAAAAGAAGCGGGTCCGACGGTGAAATCTCCCGCAAGCTGAAGGGTGGAACCCATAGCGGCGGACCAGTCGGCGGGCCGGTTGGTCCACGGAGGCAGCACCACGCGCAACCGGGCATTGACTTTTGGCGGCGTCGTGAAGTCAAATTGCGCCAGCCAATTTTGGGCCGGAAGATTGAACAATTGGGAAATTGAAAGCGGATTGAAATCGGTCACACCGTTGCAGTGCAGTTCGCGCGAGCCGACGTCCAGAATCGCCCCGGCGTTCATCTGGCCGCCGTAAAGTTCGCCCTGTAAATATTCGATGACGAGTTGGGGAGCGAGCCAATGGCCGGAAAAGGCCAAGTGATCGAAACGGAGTTTGGGGCTGGCCATGTTGCGCATCTCCGCCTGCCAATCGAAGGTCCAGGGAGAGATCCGGGTCCATGGCCCCCATGCGGCCTCGGTCGGCGGCAGGTCCCGGGCGCGCGCCGCCCGGCATTCGAGGGACAATTCACGCGCCGAACCCCACGGAGTTTGAGGATCCACCGCGCGCAGTTTTCCGGCGGCCAGCAGGGGAATGAAGTTCGAAGAGGCCAGAATCGCGGTGCCATTCCAGGAAAGGCGGGCCGCGCCAAACCAATGGCTGCCGGCGGAGTCCGGGGCGGCGTTAAAGCGGGCGGCATCGAGCCGGATTTCCGCGTCGAGATTCGAGTTCGCGCCGCGGGAAAAAGTGGTTGAGAGGGAAACCTGGCGGCCCCGGGCCAAACGCGTGGCCAGGCTCGCCGCCGACCCTTCCACTTTCAGCAACGGTTGATCGCCGGAATGGATTAAGCGGGCGCAGGCGGCGTCCATGACCAGGTTTGTGACATCACCCCACGGAGCGTGGGCGGCAGAGGCGGCGAATTTTAATTCCGCATGGAAGGTGTTCATATCCCGTCCATCCGCCCACGCTTCGATCTGCAAATGGGGTGTCCCGGCAAAACGGATTTCTTCCACGGTCCGCGCCACTTGCCGCAAGCGGGCTTGAGAGGCGCCATTGGTGTTCCCGCCGCCCAAAGGGAACTTCCAGAGGCGCAGGGCGCCGGCATGGCTGACTCCCCCGATGAGGTCGATCTGGATGCCGTGGAAAATGCCCCGGCAATTGTTGAGTCGCACGACATCGTTCGAATAGAACTGCAGATCCAGGGCCACATTGGTGAGCAAAAGCGCGTCGCCATTGGTTTCGGAAATGGGGAGCTGCAATTGGGCGCTTGAAATCTGCAAGGAGCGCAATTCGATTTGGGAATGAAGCAGGGCGTCCCAACTCAGCGCCAATTCGGCCCGGCTGGCCGAGAGGCGCGGGCTGAACGGCTGATGGGATCGGCTAAAGGCGGCGTTTTGAATGACGATCGACGGTCCCAGCCCCCAGCCCAACTGCATGTCGGTAAACTGGGCCGCAACGCCTTCCGCGAGCAGCCGCCGCAACAAGGGCCGTTTGACAAAATCAGGCAACCCGATCAAGTGCAAATAGGAAACGGCGGCCACCGCCAAAAACAGAATCAACCAAAGGCCGATGCGGAACCAACGGAACAGGATCCGAATGCGGGGAACCACCGGGCGTTGAAAAAGCGGGCGCATGTCTTACGGATGATACCGCAGTGCCGCGGGGATTGTCATGTCATGCTCCACGAAGTTGTCGTACAAATCCGCGGGAAATTCAAAGATGAGCCGCTGCCCGTCCCGCACCACCGAGGCGTAGGGATAGGAATAAGGGGAACGGCCGCCGAATTCAATGGAGCAAGTCTCGGTCTGGTCGCCGCGTTTCACCTCCAAAGACAAGCCAAAATCCATTGTGGCAAAACCGAATTGCCGCGCGGGGGCGTCACCGACCCCGCTCCAATAGACGGCGCTCAATTCGCCCAGACGATGCACCCCTTCTTCCAGGGACGGCCAATTGACCCCGGGCGGCCCGTGAAAGCCGGGGGCAAAGGTCCATTCCCCCTGTGGATCGCGAAGATATTTGCGCGTCCCGCCGAGTTGATGAACGGTGAGACTGAGCACATTGCTGGAATCGAACGTCCAGATGCGCCGGTCGCGCAATTGCCAGGCCGCGCGCGGCAAACGGTTGAAATCATCGGGGCTGATGAGGTTGACAAACGATTCATCCGGACGGCGTTCAAAAATCTTGCCGCTCTTACTGGCGCCAAATTCGATCCGGGCAATGATGTTGGAGGGTCCCGCCGCCCCGCCGTCCGCTTGCAGCGTGTATTGCAGGAGCGGAGGCGTCAATCCATAGTCCGCAAAATCCGTGGCGACGGTTTTCTCGATTTGTGTTTGGATATTAGTAAAAGAGGCCAGCCAATCGCGCATCAGGCCCGCATCGGCGGGAAAAGTTGTCCCGGCGCGAACCTGCCATTGGCCGTTGGTTTGTTTTTGGACGGCAAACCGGCCTTCGCCCTGCACGGCAATCGCGCCAATGGAATCCGGGGAAACGCTAATGAAATGATAATCCAGAAAATTGGTGTAGGCGCCTTGCCAGGGTCGCAGCGCCTCGCGGTCAATCACCACCACGTTGCCGGGGTCCTGGCGTCGGGCAAAGGCCAGGCCGGGTTGATTGGTCGGGCTGGCCCCGACTTGCACTTCAGCCATCAGATTGGAGCCTCCCCAAAACGACAAGTCGAGGTCCGGCGTCTGCGGCGAGGTTTGCAAGCCGTACAATTCCAAATCGGCCCGCGGGTCGTCGGAAACAAATTGCCGGACGCGCAGCCCCTGCAGGCGCTGGAGCAATTCGTTGATCCTGGCGCTATCGGCCCGCGCCGTGACCGGCTTTTTCATCAACCAAAGGTGGTTGGTTGCATCGCGTTCCAATTCGAAGCCCCTGCCCGGAGAACGCACTTGAATGGACTGATAATGGAGCCGGACCGGATTGAGCAATGAAAGGTCGCGCCACTGGTCCTTGTCGGTGGGGATTAATTGCAGCCAGGCGGCGCTGACCAGATAAATATCCGGGTTGCCGAGGACCTCCAGGAAAACCTGGTCACCCAAAGCCGAGGACTGGCCGATGAGAATCTGGTGCGGCGCGCCAGAACCTTGCAGGGACACTTCACATTGCGGCTGGGTGAACCCGAATTTTTCCTGCGCATCCGGCTGGTCCTTCAACTCGCCCGCGGAAATGCGCTCCTGCCACTCCAATCCGGCCAGAGCGTCAAGCAGGGCCATGATCTTTGCGCCCTGCGCGGGATAGGAGATGGGCCGGGTCATCTGCCACAGATCATTGGCCTGGTCCTTGCGCCCGGCGTGAATTTCGTTTGCGCCGCGCGGCTTGATTTCGACGCTGTTGACAGAGGCGGGATCAAAACCCGGCAGGATGACCCGGCTCGCCTGGCGAAGGCGTTGCTCGCGGAGGGGACGATCGACCAGCCAAATGAAGGCGAACAAAACCGCGGCCGCGGCCAGCAAAATCCAGGTGGACTTCCAATTCATTGGAGCCTCCTTTCGCCGCGGCACGGGTGCAAAACAAATCGGCTCACAAGATTAACTCCGCCGCCGCAACCAAACCAATCCGCCCAAAAAAAGAACGCCGCCCGGCAGGCCGGCCAGGAAAAGCCAGCGGATCGCTTGCGTCTGCGCATGAGTCATGTAGAGTTTGTATTCCTTGATGGGCCGCGGGCCCAGGCCGCTGAGCATGATTTGAGGGCGCTGCAACAGCCAGTTCAGGGCCAGTTGCGCAAAAACATGGTTGCCCACAAAATCAAGCACTTGATCGTCCAAAAAATCCGAGTCGCCCGCCACCACCATGCGCGTGCCGCGGCCACCGGGAGAATTGACGCCCTGAATGCCCCCTTGCTCGACCGCGACGAGCAGCGGAAAAACGCCGGGCTGCTTGGCTTCATTCATCCCTTGGGAACTGGTCGCCGCCAGGACGGTGACTTCCGGGGCGCCGGGCATCTTTGACCGGTTTTCCAATTCATAGACCGGACGGGGGAAAACCATGAGCAGGGGCATTTTTTCACTGGCCAGAGGATCCGTGATGGCATGAGGAGCTAATTTTGCGGTCAGGAAGGTTCCTTCACCCTGGTTGAAATTCTTGTCCATGTCCACGACACGGCTGTCGCCCACGCCCACTCCCCAATTGGCCAGGACAGACTCCAGTCCCGAACGCACGGTCAGCACCGCGAGCATCCGTCCGCCCTGTTTCAAATACGCCGCGATTTTGGCCAGTTCATCGGGCGTCATTTTTCCCTCGCGCGCGCTGGCCGCGACGATGAGCAACTGACAATCCGCCGGAACGACATTGGCGCCTTGCAAGGAAAGTTTTTGCCAGTCGCAGTTGACTTCGTCCTTGAGAATGGCGGCCAGCTTGGAATATCCGATATTCGCCTTGTTTTCTTCGGGGTCGTTTTCCCCGTGGCCGCAGAGAAAACAAGCCATCATGGGCCGGGGATTGCTGACGTCATAAATATCCTCCGTGAAATAAAGTTCGCCGAGAAAGGCGCTGCGGCGGACGTACTTGCTGCGGCCCGCCATCAGTTCGCTGAAATCGTAATCCGCCAAATCCTTGCCATAAACAAGCTTGGTGTGTCCGCCGCTCTCGAACAGGACAAAATCCTTCTCCTTCAGTCCGCTCAGGCTATGTTTGGCCAAAAACTCCTTGGCGGCCCCGACCTCGCGGTCATAGTCCAAAGTCTTGACGTGGACATGGCGCGGGCAGGTCTCTTGGTATTCGGCCAGCAAACCGGAAGCCAGCCCGTAAATCTCCTCGTTCGCGCCGTGCGGCTCGAAAAAAAGTGTGACATTGACATCGTTGGTCAGACTGTCCAGGACACGAAGCGTCTGTCCGGAGAGTTTGAAGGCCGAATCGCGGTCCATCTGAAACCTTTTGAAATGACCGTCCGCCAGATAGTTGGCCATGACGACCAGGGCCAGAACCGCGGCAACGGCCAGGAGGGTGTTCAGCCAGTTCAGCCAGCGGCGGCTGATGGAAAAGCTCTGTTTTGGGGTGTCAGGCGCGGACATGTTATTTCCAGCGGCGGCTTTCGACCACGCGGCAGGTCAAAAACAAAAAGAAAAGAGTGGAGGTCACGTAGAACACGATATAGCGGGTGTCCACCACCCCGCGGGCGAATTCCTGCATTTGCCGCCAGACGCAAATGCAGTCCAGCACCCGCGTCACCCACGTCCGTTGCAGCGCGAACTGGTCCGCCAAAAAGCTCAACAGGAAGAAAGCGGCGCCGATGGCAAAGCTGATCATGGCGGCAACGATCTGATTGCGGGTCATGGCCGAGGCAAAACAACCGATGGCCATGTAAAGGGAGCCGAGCAGGAAAATGCCCAAAAAGGCGCTGCACAGCGTGCCTGCTTCCACCAGATTCGAACCGCGCGTAAAATAACGGAGAATAAACACGCAACCCAGCAGCGGCAGCCACATGATCATGAAGAAAACCAGCGCGGCGGTGAACTTGGCCAGGACCACCGCCACGTCCCCCACCGGGGCCGTCATGAGCGTTTCAAATGTCCCGGAATACTTCTCCAGGGCGAACAATCTCATCGTAATGACCGGGGCCGAAAAAAGCAGGATCAGCCAGAAAAAGAAGTTGAAGAAAAACTCCGTGATGGGCATGGGAATCGCCTCGCCCTGCAATTTGTCCAGCAACGTGTAAAAGCACAAGCCCATCAGAAAGACCGCCCCGGCAATGACGACATAGCCGATCCATGAGTAAAAGAATGTGCCCAACTCGCGCCGCGTCAGCGTCCGGTAAACCTGCATCAGAGTTTTTCCTCCTCGCTTTCCGGCCGGGTCAGCCGGATGTAAATGTCTTCCAGCGAATGGCGCACGCGGGAAAGCTCGCGCAACTTCCAGCCCCGTTCCCTGACCAGGGAAAAAATGAGGGGGCGCAGGTCCTGGCCGCCGACGGCCGTCAGGGCGCAACGGTGATACTCGCCCTCGGCCGCGGCGATATTGTAGTGGGCGATTTCCGGCATCTGCGCCCAGCAGGTTTTCAATTCTTCCAGGGGCGCGGCAATTTCGGTGATGATCTGGCCGTTCTTTCCCATGGTCTTCTGCAAGTTCTCCGGCGAATCCGCCGCCAAAATCCTGCCTTCACGCATGATGAGCACGCGGTTGCACGTCATTTCCACTTCAGGCAGGATGTGACTGGAAATCAAGACCGTGTGGCGGCGGCCCAATTGTTTAATGAGCTGGCGGACCGACCGGATCTGGTTGGGGTCCAAGCCGATGGTCGGCTCGTCCAGAATGATTAATTCGGGGT
Organism: uncultured Verrucomicrobiae bacterium; assembly: GCA_963813995.1. Taxonomy (GTDB): domain Bacteria; phylum Verrucomicrobiota; class Verrucomicrobiia; order Limisphaerales; family Palsa-1400; genus DASRLE01. The sequence goes on from CAWFAZ010000046.1 coordinate 85,047, forward strand.
CATGCACCAGCGCGTCCGCCAGCCCAACCCGCTGGCGGTAGCCTTTGGAAAGCTGGCCGATGATTCTTTTGTTGACTTCGGCCAGTCCGCACTGCGCGATGACCGCATCCACCCTCTCCCGCGTCCGGCTGTGGCCCAGGCCCTTGAGCCGCGCGCGAAATTTCAAGTATTCCCGCACCCGCATGTCCGGGTGGAGCGGATTGTTCTCCGGCATGTAGCCGATCCGCCGCCGCACCTCGTCCGCGTCCGCAAAAACATCCAGTCCGGCCACGCGGGCGTCGCCCGAAGTGGCGGGGGTGAAGCAGGCCAGGATGCGCATGGTGGTGCTCTTGCCCGCGCCGTTTGGGCCGAGCAGGCCGACAATTTCCCCGCGCGCCACGGTAAAAGACAGGTCCTCCACCGCGGTATTTCCCGCGTAGCGCTTGGTCAGGTTTGAAACCTCAATCATCATGGGCATTGAAACGGAGCAAGACCGGACACCCGGCCCACTTACCGCAGCTTAACCCTCGCCAGCTCCTCTTGATAGCCTAAAATCAGGTCCCCGCGCGTTCGCGGAACCAGGAAGGACAGGTCAGCCGTTTTGCCTCTCCCCAGTTGCGAAAGGGCCCTGAAGACTTCCAGGTCGTTTCTCACCCGGCGTCCTCCGATCCCGTTGAGGACGCAATATTTCGACAGCGAGGCCGCTTCCGCCGGACTGCCCTTCTCGACCCGCGCGACAAACAAGCCGGATTCCGTTCCGCCCAGGCGTCCCAGTCCCAGTTGATCGACCAATTCGGGGGTGAGGTTCTGCAGGTCAACGCCCAGCCGCTGGCGGAATATTTCCGCAAAGGGAAGCAGAGCCACGTTGAGGTCGCGCCGTTCGCCCCCGCGTTCCACCGTCAAGACGAAGTTTAATCCCGGGTCCTCGCGCAGCAGGCGGTTGAACGCCATAAAATCGCCCGGAACCTTGCCGTTGATTCGTAAAATGGTGTCACCGGTTTCCAGCCCCGCCTGGCCGGCCGGGCTGTTGCTTTCAACCGACTGCACCACCAACGGCGAATCCACGCCCACCCGCGCCCCAAACCAGCGCGAAGCGGTTTCGGGATTAAACATTTCGCCCAAAGCCTCCCGCACTTCCTTGATCGGAATGGCAAAGCCAATGCCTTGCGCGCCTTGCAAAATGGCGACATTAATGCCAATCAACTCGCCGCGCAGGTTGAGGAGCGGGCCGCCGCTGTTGCCGGGATTGATCAAGGCGTCGGTTTGCAGCCAGTTTTCCATGCTCAGGTCTTCATTCTCCCGGGCCGGGGCGCGGCTCTTGGAACTGAGGATGCCGCGGCTGACCGATTCGCCCAATCCGAACGGGTTGCCCAAAGCCAGCACGGTTTCGCCCAGGAGCAAATCATCGTTTTTGGCGAATTGGACCGCCTTGAACTTTTGCCCCTTGTTTTTCGGAACAATTTTAAGCAAAGCGACATCCTGTTTGGGCGTTACGACATAAACGTGCTGCACGTCATAAACCCCGCCGCCCGCGGCATCGGATAGTTTGACCTGGATGCGGGTGGCGCGGTTGACCACGTGGAGGTTGGTCAACAAATAGCCGTCGTCGGAAATAATGACGCCGGAACCGAGGGCGCTGTGCCGCGAGCCGTAGAATTTGCGCATCAACTCCTCGAACGGGTCGCGCGACTCGACCACGCTTTCCGTGGCGACGTTGACGACACAGGGCATGACCTTCTCGACGGCTTGCACAACGGCGTCGCGGCGAATGTCCGTTTGGGCAATCGCCGCCGCGGCCGTGGCGAGGAGGGCCAGGGCCATTCTGCCAATGGCGGGATTCCGCCCCAACCGGCGGGGGATGAAATGGCGCCTGAGCCTGAGTCTGTTCATAATGCCGTCGGGACGAATTTGGACATTGAGCAAACCCATCCCTTTCCGGCCCTGACTTTGCGGAAATGCGGCCGGAAAAGCAATGCCGGGCTGAAGGAGAGGGCAGAGGCATCCACAAATGACTGGCCAATATTGGCCCGAATTCTGATGCAAACAGAGCAGTTTAAATGCCTTTTGGGAGGCAAGTCTCACCGCATGAACATGCGGTAGCGGCGCACAAGGGGTTTGTGTTAGCCTGTTGGCCAACGATTCAGTAAATCAACGTCGGCGCGAATTAACGTAAAAAAAACGAAAACCTTATGAAAATAAAACAGGCTCTTTCAATCACGGCCTCCTTCATTGCTTTGACCGCCACCGCTCAAACAACTTATCCCGGTAACGGAGCCACCGGCTTCGGCGGCCCAGTCGGCACCGGCAGCCTCACCATAAGCGATTCTATAAGTGGGATGACCATAACCCTGAATCGTGGCGCTGGCGCCTTGAATGACGACTGTGTGCTTTATCTGGATACCCAACCTGGCGGTTTCACGGATACATCCGCGTTTTCTGACAATGGCGACGGCGGGCGGACAGCCATCTCCGGGTTTAACGGCGGCAACCCATCGCGCACGGTGGCCAGCTTCTCCCCTGGCTTCGGCGCCGATTACGCGATCTCGATCGAGAACAGCTTCATTGGCGTATTTGGACTCGCCGCTGGCGGCAACAACTCCTTAAATTACCTGTTCGGCCAGGGGCAGAGCGGTAACAATACGGATCCCAGCTATAGCATCTCGATTTCGCCATCCCAGATGAACCAGATCGGCCTGACTGCGGGCAGCGGTCAAACCTTCTTCTTTGTCGGCTCCCTGGATGCCACCTCGGCCTACCGGGCGAACGAGACCTTCGGCCCGAGCGTCACCACTCCTGGGGACGGGGCCGGCAATGCGGGTTTCAACAACCCGCAAGTCTTCACGGGAGACCTTTCTTATACGCTGCAGGAGGTGCCCGAGCCGGGGACCATCACCCTCCTCAGTCTGGGTTTGGCAGGTTGGATTTCCACCTTACGCCGGAAGTAAACTCGGCAAGATATTTTAGCCAGGCCCCGCGCAAGCGGGGCTTTTTTGTTGCGTTGTTCCCAAGTCCATGCCGCGCAATGGGTTGCGCCCCATTTCTTTCTCCAAGCGCCATTTTTGCCCCCCATGCAAAACAAAACCCGTGAAAAAAACCCGCGAAAAGCCTTGACATTTTGGCGGAAATCCTGAAAATAGGCTTGTTAATCTTAAGAAGAAGTTTGCATTATCCAAAAGACCATGACTTGCAGAACAACAAAATTATGGAATAAACTTATGAAAATCAGAAATCACACGCGCCTTGGATTGGTTTTATCCACCCTGGCTTTCGTCGCGGCCCTCTCCGTTTCGTCCCAGGCCCAATTGGCCTACGACAATGGCGATCTCTACCCCGGGAATCCCGACCACGGCTGGCCCGCCTTCAACGGAGGCTATGGCTACGACGCGTGGACCCCGCTCGCCGACACCGGCGGTGGCGGCACTTATATGGAAGGCGTGGGCGTCAATGGCCGCCAGGTTGAAGGCAGCTACTCCTTTGCCCTCTATGCCGGAGGCGGTTCCTATGACATCTCCCGCCAGCTCGTCAACCCAATAACCGACGGCACATTCAGCATCCTCACCCGCTTTGACATCGCCGGCGCCGGTCCGAATCTCGTCAATCTTCGCGCCGGCAACAATACCTCCTCCTTCGGCGCCGGCGAACTGCTCTCCTTCGGCCTCGTCAATAACAATCAACTGAGCTATACCGATTCCTCCGGTTTTCATACCCTTGCCTCCGGCGAAGCCCGCGGCAGTGTCTGGGATTGGACGGTGAGTTTCAATGCCTTGAGCGGCGGCTATACTCTCTCCGTTACCAACTTGGGCGGAGGATATGCCACGACCGTCGCCGGCAGCTTGGAGCAGTCCAGCACCAGCGTTGATTCCTTTGCCGTCATCAACTCCAGTACCGGCGGCAATCAAAATGTGATCTTCGATGTGCCGGAATTTAACGCCGTTCCCGAACCCTCCATCCTCGCCCTTATCGGCATGGGTGTGGGTGGCCTCTGGACTCTCCGCCGCCGCATCGTCTGATCGTCGTCGGGGTCAAACCGAACGCTCCAACGATCCGCGCAACGCGGCGCGCACGAAAAATCGGTTTTTTGGGGGCGCTTATCAAGAAAACATACGCAACGGCCCCGCCTGGGGCCGGCCGGGCTGTTGCTTTCGACCGACTGAACCACCAACGGCGAATCCACGCCCACCCGCGCCCCAAACCTTCCGTCGCAAAAACCCAAGAGGCACGAATTCTTCGCTGCCATCCCCTCTTTGACTTTTCTTCAGTGTGGCTTGTGGAAACGGGACAAAACGAGTATAGGAACGCCATGAAAACGACACTGGATGTTGGTGGCCAAAGGTCAGCGAACATCAGAAGCAATCACCCCCATGCCTATGAACGAAGATAATTCAGGAGCCGCACCGGTTGAATCAACTGCGTTGCCCATGCCGTACAAGGACCGTTCAACGGGTCTGGTCGTCTTCGGCATTCTGACGATATTGCTCGGCTGTCTGGCCGGGCTGTTTATCCCCTTGATGCTGTTCGGGGCGGCGGCGTCTGCCAAAGCCACGGGTGCGCCGGCCCCCTTTTCCACCCTCCTGCCTGCCACATCCATCTACGGCATTTTGGCGGTGGCGTTGGTGTGGCTGGGAATTGGCTCCATCATGGCCCGGCGCTGGGCCAGGGCGTTGTTGCTCATCTTTTCCTGGACTTGGCTCGTCATGGGAGTGTTGATTTTGCTTTGCATGGCCTTCTTCATGCCGCAAATGCTGGCGAATATGCCCTCCGGAGGAACGACCAGCCAACAGGCAGCGATGGGCGTGGTGATGGTCATCATGTTCCTGTCATTAGGCGTCCTTTTCGTCATTTTGTCGGCGGTCTGGATTTTTTTCTACAACAGCCGGCATGTGAAAGCCACCTGTGAAACGCGCGACCCCGTAACGCGTTGGACCGATGCCTGTCCGTTGCCGGTGTTGGGCTTTTGTTTGTGGTTGATGTTTTCCGTGCCGATGATGCTGATCATGCCCATTGCGGGCCATGGCGTAATGCCATTTTTTGGAATTTTTCTCACGGGTATGCCGGGCGCAATGTTCTGTCTGGCCATCGCCGCCCTCTGGAGTTATGCCGCCTGGTCGTTGTATAAACTCGAGCAGCGGGGTTGGTGGCTCATCTTAATCGCATTGTGTGTGTTTATGGCGTCCGCCCTCCTGACGTTCGCGCGGCATGATATGCTGGAAATGTATCGCCTGATGGGTTATGCCGAGGCGCAAATCGAACAGATGCAAAAGACCGGCTTGCTGACCGGGAACCGCATGGGATGGATGATGTCGCTTTGCATGTTGCCGTTCTTGGGCTATCTCCTCTTCATCAGAAAATTTCTCCGCCGCCAATCATAAGCGCCCTGCCGATGGCAGGGCGGGTAATCCCTTTGACAAGCCTCCAAAAAATCAAGGTGAATCAAGGCGTTTTGAAGCATCTTTTTGGAGGGGACTCCAATCTTTCAAGAAATTGTTGTTTATCCAACGCCTCGAGTCTGTTATTAAAATCAATCGCTATGGAGACGTTCTTGAAAGAATTCCTTTCCCGCCGAAGGGTTGTGGCGTTGTTGTCGGCCTTGGTCTTTGGTCTGGCGCGGCAGGGTTCGGCGCAGAGTAATGCCATCACCGATTATAACGACCTGACCAACGCGATCAACGCCGGCATCACCCCCATCACCAACTTTCAGACACCCCTTACCATCCGCTTGACGACGGTGGGAGCGCCCACCATCCAGATTACGAACAACGTAACGATCAATGCCGGAACCAACTCCGTCATCTTTCTGGGCAATGGGACCAACGGCGGGACGCGTTTTTTTTATGTCCATTCCAATGCGTCGCTAACGCTCAACAACCTCCTGCTAACCAACGGCGGGAGCACCAATGGCGGGGCCATTTATAACGCGGGAACGCTCATCATCAGCAATTGTCTGCTCACGGGCAATTACGCCACCAACAGCAGCGGCACCAATGGCGGCAGTGGACCAGTCGGCGGCAATGGCGGCAACGGCGGCATGGCGGCGGGCGGGGCCATTTACAGCACCGGCCCGGTGATTATTTCGTTTTCGATCCTGAGTAACAACATTGTTGAAGCGGGTGACGGAGGCAACGGTGGGAGCGCCACGAGCGAGACTGGCAACGGCGGGAGCGCCGGCTATGGCGCCAACGCTTATGGCGGGGCGCTCTGCAGCACGGGGACCAGCAATGTCTTTTACATGACCGAATTCACCGGCAATGAATGCTTCGCCGGCAATGGCGGGTCGGGAGGAACTATTGCCACCAACGGTCCTGCGGGGTCTTTGGGGGCTGGCGGCGCGGCCGGACTTGGCGGGTCGTGCGTGGGCGGCGCGGCTTTTGTGGCAGGCTCGCTCTACATGACCAATTGTCTTTTTTGGGCCAATTTTGCGGTGGCAGGCAGCACGGGGGCGGCTGAAGTGGACTCGGGCGGCGTCGGCACCAATGGCGGCCCCGGCGGCTCGGCCTTCGGCGGCGCCCTGTTTATTAACACCGGGGCTGTTGGCGCGTGGATCGAGAACAGCATTTTCTTTACTAATGCCTGTTACGGCGGCACCGGTGGAAGCAACGCATTGAGAGCCTACACCGGCGGCGCTGGCGGCGACGCCCAGGGTGGCGCAGTGTGGAGCGGCGCGACCCTGACACAGATGGGCTTTTGCACCCTGGCAACCAATTTCGTATTTGGAGGGATCGGCGGCACGAACACCGCCGGGGGAATCAGAGGCGCATCAGGCGCCGCAAATGGTTCGGATATTTTTCAGTCGGCGGGGGTTTTCGATCTCAGCGCCAGCATTCTGGCTGGGAACGGCTACTCCTATCTGACGAACGCGGTCGGGGTGACCGATGCCGGCTACAATGTCAGTTCCGACGGCAGCCCGACCAAAAGCACCATAGTTACAACGACGAAGCCCAACACCAATCCCCATCTGAATTCCGGACTGACCGCCGTGGGTGGGGCCACAATCGGGGGAACATTTGGCTCGCAGCAGATGTTGACGCTGCAGATTCTTACCAACAGCCCTGCCGCAGGCATCGTGCCGGGCGTTCCAGGCGCCACTTTCCCGGCCACGGACGAGGTGCTCCAGGACCGGGGCACACCGACCAGCGCGGGGGCCTTCGAGCTTAACCCCATTACCATCTCGAGCAACGCTGTGATGCCAATGATCACCAGCATCGGTCCCGCGACCAATCTAACCGGTGCCGGATACACCGTGTCGTTTACCAACATTGTTAACAGCAATGCCTATTTCACTTCCAATTCCCTGCCTTACGGCTACCAATGGCAGATGGATGGAACCAACATCACCGACAACGCCAATTACTCCGGGACGGCGGGCAATATCCTGACGGTCAAGAAAGTCACCATTGCCGATGAAGGACAATATACCGTCCTCGTCAGCCCCACTCTTTTGGAAGGGGCCACCACCAGCCCGATGGTGGAATTGATCCTGACCAATCCGCCCGTCATTAAAGCGCAGCCCGCCAGCCAGCTCAACCGGCCCGTGGGATCAATCGTCACCTTCACTGTGAACGTCGGGCCCTACCCGCAAGGTTACTACTATCAATGGCTGTTTAGGAGCAATTCGTCCAGCGCCATTTCCCTGACGAACGGCGGCAACATTTTCATCACCAACAATGTCCTGACCATCAATCCCGCCCTGACGAATGATGCCGGCAGTTATTCAGTGATCGTCTCCAATGGCTTTAATTCCATTGACTATGGCGCCAAAACGAGCGCCGTGGTGCGTTTAACCATCGTGCCCGACCATACGCGGCCCACCGTCACGATTACGTCTCCTCTGGCCAATTCCCGGACCAATACGCCGGGCACGTTGGTCATCGGGGGAACCGCCAAAGACAATGCGCAAGTGACCAATGTCATGTATTGGTTTACGAATATCAATGCCGGCCTGATCCCCGTTACGAACGTCCTGGCCGGCAATGCCACTCTGACCACCAATGGCGGCACCAACCTTAATGGCCCAACCACAATGCTCTGGTCCATCCCCAACCTGCTTTTGCCCGGCACGAATATTCTGGCCGTGCAAAGCGTGGATTATTCCAGCAATGTTTCAACCGTTGTCACCCGCCGCTTTTTTTACCAGGTTCCGTCCGTCTTTACCCTGGCCATTGTGAGCAACGGCGGCGGCGGCACGCTGACCGGCCGCGCCTTCATCAAAGGTGACGCGGCCCCGTCAAATAAAGCGTCGTTGAACATCGGGGAAGGGTATTCCCTTGTGGCCAGGCCGAATGCCACCTCGCTGCCGGGCAATTGGACAAACACATGGACAAGCATATCCGGGACCAACGTGGTCAGCACCAACGGCAACACGCTCAAATTCATCATGGAATCCAATACGGCCATCCAGGCCTTATTTGTCAGCAATATTTTTCTGCGAGAGGGAGTTCACGGGGCCTATAACGGCCTCTTCTATGTGCTGCCCGAATTTGTCACCAACGAAATCGTCACGACCCAAATTGGCACGAACGAGGTTGTCTCCACGAACTCGATTTATACAAACGAAGTCGCGTTCGAAAGCGCCGGGATGCTCGACAACCTCGTCGTCGGCAGGCAAGGCTCCTTCAGCGGCAGGCTGCTCCTGGCCGGGGGCAATTACGGTCTAAGCGGCGCCTTCGACGCTTTCGGTCACGTCACCAATCACCTCGTGGCCCGTTCCAAGGAACTGGGCCCGCTGATTATTGATATGGACCTGGACACAAATGGCGCCGGCATAATCACCGGCACCGTGAGCAACGCCGCGTGGCCAACCAATGCTAATTTGTGGGCCCGCCTGGCCGCCGCCACGCACGGCACAACCAACTACACCCTCCTCATGGCGCCGCCGACCAACGCGGCAAGTCCAACCGGCTATGGCTATGCGTTGATTGCTGATCATCAGGGAACGGTCACCCTCAGCGGCGGCCTGGCTGATGGCACAACTTTCAGTCAAACCGTCCCGGCATCGCAACCCAACATTGTCCCCGTGTATGTCAGCCTGTATGCCAGGACAGGCTTCTTGTTCGGCTGGCTCAATCTCACCAACCTGGACAACACCAACGCGGCGTACGAGTTGATGTGGATCAAAGGGACACCGATGCATCCGACCCTTCTTTTCCCCGGCGGATTTACCAACTGGCTGCTGACCGCAGGCTCGACTTGGACCAATCCAGGCACCATAACGCTATCGCCATCCACAAACACGCTGGCCATTTCCAACGCCGAGTTGAACCTGGATTACACGGTCGCAATCGACGATCCTAACAAGCTGGTCAATGCATCGAACACCCCCACCAACTCGTTGACAGGAACAATCAATCTGAAAACCGGCCTTTTGCAGGTCACCTTCGGCAACGGCGATGGAAGAGCGACCACCCGGGGTTACGGGGCCATGCTGCAAAACACAACCAATGCAGGGGGATACTTTGTGACCAAGTTGAACGCAGGATCCATCAGATTGCAACCTTGATGGAATGGCATGAAAAGCGAACAGAAGTTCAGCGTTGGCCGTCCTGCTTTTGCCTCTCAGTGGCGCGGGCGCGAAGTTCATCCCGCAGCCAAACCAAAAGAGCCGGGCCAAAGCAAATCGCCACGCCAAGCGGCACCACAATCATTCCCCAAAGAGCCAAATCAGTGTCGGTCATAAAAGCGCATAAAATTGCCGGTTGGCGGGCCAATGTAAAGGAATTTGCGGCCCGGCCCGATTGCCTGTTTTTGGCGGTTGACAGCGCGGCCGGGGGATTGCATTGTAATGGCTCATCTTAAGACGGTGCTTCATGAGGATTCACCGTAAACTCGAGAGAGGAAGTGAGAAGTTTTGACAGAAATTAGATTAAAAAAAGGCGAGCCTGTTGACAAGGCCCTGCGGCGATTGAAGAAAAAGATCGATCGCGAAGGGACATTGAAGGAAGTGCGCAACCACCGGCATTTTGAGAAACCCAGCGAGCGAAAGCGCCGCAAAATGAAAGCGGCCCGCTTTTCCGCCATGTTGAGCGCCCGCTACGCCGATATGTAATGTGAAGCCTTGTGAATTCTCACCGCCGAGTGTGGTCGAAGACTGCGCCCGGCATTTTTTTTAGCCGCCATGTATTCATTCTCCACATGCTGGAACTCCCCCCGCCACAGTGACGGACGGGCCATGCTGCGCGAAATCCGCTCGCTCGGCTTCGAGTGGGCGGAATTGAGCCACGGCATCCGCGTCAGTCTCCTGCCGGGCATCGTCGAGGCGGTTGACGCCGGGGAGATCAAGATTTCGTCGCTGCACAATTTTTGTCCGTTGCCGATGGGCGTGAATCATGCCGCGCCGAATCTGTATCTTTTTTCGTCGCTGGACTCGCGCGAGCGGGAAAATGCTTACAAACATTCCGTCAAGACCATCGAAACAGCGGCCCGGCTCAAGGCCGGCGTGGTCGTCCTGCACCTGGGCTGCATCGACATGAAGGATTACACCGGCAAACTCCTGGAGATGGCGCAGCACGGACAGAAGGAGACTTCAAAATATTCCGCCCTGTGCGAAAAGATCATGGAAAAAAGGGAGAAGAAAAAAGAGCGCTACGCGCAGTTCGCCGGTGAAATGCTGGAGCGGCTGGCCATGCGGGCCGAAGAGCGCGGCGTCAAGTTGGGCATCGAGAACCGCCAGGCCCTGGAAGAACTCCCGCTGGATTCGGACATTGAATCGCTGCTGCGCGAGTTTGACCGTCCCGGCATTGGCTATTGGCATGATTGCGGCCACGCGCAGATCAAGGAAAACCTCGGATTCATCAACCATCGCATGCACTTGGAATGCCTGGCGCCCCGGTTGCTGGGTTTTCATGTGCATGACGTGGCATTTCCGGGACGCGACCATTGCGCCCCGGGCGGCGGAATGATCGATTTTGCCGCGCTGAAACCGATGGTGAAGCCCGGCCACATCAAGGTCTTTGAACTGAGTCCGAGCCTGTCTTTGGACGAGGTGGTGAAAGGCGTGGCGCATATCCATCAGGCATGGGGTGCGCCATGAAAAGTCTCAAGGCATGGTGGAGCGCCGGGTGGCGGGTGGCGGTGTGCCTGCTGCTGTTGCTGTGGATTTTTCATTCCATATTTCTTAATGAAGGCCGGCTGTGGGCGCAGCGGGAAGGATTGCGGTGGGAGCAAATGTCCCGGGGGCAACAATGGCATCTGGCCTGGAGCAAAGGGCCGCAGGACTTGTGGCACACATTGTATCTGGTTCACCCTGGCGCTTTGCTGCTTTCCCTGTTTTTGGTGGGCCTGACATTGTGGTTGGGCGTCGTGCGCTGGCGCCTGGTGTTGAAAGCGCAAGGCCTTGAACTGTCCCTGGCGCGCGCGACGCGCATTTCCCTGGTGGCGCAGTTTTTCAACTCGTTCCTGCTTGGTTCAACGGGTGGGGATTTAATCAAAGCCTACTACGCGGCGCGAGAGACGCATCACCGGAAAACGGAGGCGGTGACGACCGTGTTCGTGGACCGGCTGATAGGCTTGTGGGCCATGCTGCTCTTCGCCGGCATGATGATGCTGCCCAACTTGCAAATGCTCAGGCAACATCGTGAATTCGCCGTGCCGGCCCTGTTCATCCTGGCCATGCTGGCGGCGCTGAGCGTCGTCCTGAGCCTGGCCTTCTGGGGAGGAGTCTCGAAGCGATTCCCGCGGGCGCTCCATTACTTGCGCCGGCTGCCCAAGGGCGAGCTGCTGGAGCGATCCCTGGATTCGTGCCGGCAGTTTGGAAAAGAGAAAGGGTTTCTGGTCAAGGCAGTCGCGCTCTCACTGGCCTTGAACGTTATATGGGTGCTGCAAATTTATGTATTGGGCGGCGGACTGGATCTGAGCATTCCATTCACGGCTTTGCTCCTGATTGTGCCGATTATTCTCTGCATTGCCTCATTGCCCATCACCCCAAACGGGCTGGGGGTGCGCGAGAATTTGTTTGTGCTCATGCTGGCGGTCATTGCGGTTCCCAGGACCGCCGCCCTGTCGCTTTCCCTGCTCGCCTCGGCGCAGGGAATTTTCTGGAGCCTGATCGGCGGCGCGGTTTACATGGGATTGCGCGAAAAAGAGCATCTCTCCGAAGTCACCCACGAGACGGTCGAAAACAATTAGCTTTCATTTTGCAACCCCGAACCCCGAAAGCTTTGCAAAAGGGTCACAAAAGGGTCCAAAAGGGTCAGCAAAAGGGTCACAAAAGGGTCAGTCCTCGGAATCAAGGAATCATGGGCTTGACGGCACGAAGTGGGGATGTAAGATGACGGCAATGAATTTAAGCTGAATATGCCCCGACCGTTGCGCATCGAGTATCCGGGAGCCGCCTATCATGTGATGGCGCGGGGCAATCAGGGGCGGGCCATATTCGAGGATGACAAGGATCGGCAGCGTTTTCTGGAGACCTTGGGCGGGGCTTGCGAAAAGACTGGTTGGAGGGTTCATGAAGTTAACATGGGGTCGTCAGGTGAGGGAAAATCCGCTACACCTGACGCCCTATGATTATATCTAACAAGAAAGTTAATAGCAAAAAGCAACCGCAACCGCAACCCCAAACACCAGCTCGTGGTCCGACAGCAGCCGCTGCGCGCAAAGCCAAGACGATCAAACTGGGCGTGGACGTGCATCTGGGCCTTTACGTGGTCGTGCGCGTGATCGACGGTGGCACGCCCCAGCCGCCGCAACGTTTCAAGCCCGCGGATTTCCTGCTGTGGTGCGCCAGGCAACTGACCCTGGCCGAGAAAGTCTTCACCTGTTATGAGGCCGGTCCCTTCGGTTACACCTTGCATCGCCGGCTGGAGAAGATGGGAGTGACCAATTACGTCATCCGGCCACGGGACTGGGACGAATACAGCAAGAAGGTCAAGACGGACAAGCGCGACGCCCTGGCCATGGCCTTGTGCCTGGATCGCTACGTCAGCGGCAATCACGAGGCGTTTTGTGTCGTGCGCGTTCCCAGCGAGGCGCAGGAGCAGAAACGCAGTTTGTCGCGGCAGCGGGAGAGTCTGCAACAGGCCAGGCAACGGCTGGCCGCGCAGGGGCGCAGTCATGCCCTCTATTACGGCGGACATCTGCAAGGGGAATGGTGGCGGGAAGCGGCCCGGCAAAGGACGCTGCTGGAGATGCCGGCCATCGTGGTCAATTTGCTGGAACCCTTGCGCCGGTTGCTGGCGGCGGTGGAAGTGGAGTTGCACACCCGGACCAGGGAACTGGAGACAGCCGCGCCGACCGGGTTGCCGGTGGGACTGGGCCAGATGACGAGCGAAATCCTGGAGCGCGAAGTGGCCGATTGGAACCGGTTCAAGAACCGGCGACAAGTGGCCAGCTACACCGGGCTGTGTCCCCGGGAGGACACCTCCAGCCAGCGGCGCTTTCAAGGCGCCATCAACAAGCACGGCAACCGGCGCTTGCGGCCGGTGCTGGTGGAAGGCGCCTGGCGTCTGATGGTTTTCCAGCCCGGCTATCGCCCCGTCCAGAAGTGGCGGACGGCCCTGCTGGACCACAAGACCAGCCCGTCGCGGCGCAAGAAGCTCATCATCGCCCTGGCGCGGACCTTTGCGGTGGACTGGTGGCGGGTGCGCACCGGACGCTGTCAAGCCGAAGACCTGGGACTGAAACTCCAGCCGTTGCCCAGCGCCTGAGGAATGACTGAACGAATGATTTTGCCGCCACACATTTTGGAGCGTAGCGGAACCGAACTGACCCCTGGGCCTTTGATGGCCCGTTTTAAAGTATGGTGTCCGCGCGCTCCTCTGGACTTGGAAACGATAAAGTGTACGCCTCGCGGTTGTACGGATAGCAGGTTAAGCCAGGTCAATTGACCGGTGCTCCACCAGAGGAGACGATCCAACAAAAAAGCGGCAGAAAGACAAAGAGAAAGAAGAAAAAAGAGAAGAAGCTTTTAATAAAAAGACGGGATTTTCGGACGCGCTTGACAATTCTCCCCATAGCAGGGGTCAGTCCTCGGAATCATGAAGTGAAGGGGTCAGTCCTCGGAATCAAGGAATCATGGGCTTGACGGCACGAAGTGGGGATGTAAGATGACGGCAATGAATTTAAGCTGAATATGCCCCGACCGTTGCGCATCGAGTATCCGGGAGCCGCCTATCATGTGATGGCGCGGGGCAATCAGGGGCGGGCCATATTCGAGGATGACAAGGATCGGCAGCGTTTTCTGGAGACCTTGGGCGGGGCTTGCGAAAAGACTGGTTGGAGGGTTCACGCCTATGTCCTGATGGGCAATCACTATCATTTGCTGGTCGAGACGCCGGAGGCCAACCTGGTCGCCGGCATGAAATGGCTTCAGGGCACTTACACGCAACGTTACAACGGACGGCACGAGGTGTTTGGGCACTTGTTTCAGGGGCGGTATAAGGCGGTGCCGGTGGAAGCGGCCAATGCGGGGTATTGGGAAGTGGTGAGCACCTACATTCATTTGAATCCGGCGCGGGCGGGTTTGATTGAAGCAGGAAAAGATCGGCTAAAGGGGTATCGTTGGAGCAGTTACCCGTGGTATTTGGCCTTTGGGGGAAGAGGTCCGAACATGGTTGGAGCGGGAGCGGGTGATGGGAAGTTTGGGACTGGCTCCCGAAGATCGACGGGGCTATGAGGCGTACATCGAGGGACGAGTGCTGGAAATCGGAATGCAAGCGGGTCGTGAGGGGCTGGAAGCACAGTGGCGGCAGATGCGACGGGGCTGGTATGTGGGAGGAGAAGGATTTTTTGGGGAGTTGCGAAAGCGGTTGGAGAAGGCCGTGCGAGGGCGTCGGCGAGAATCGCATAGCGGGGCGGCGCGGCAGGCGCATGACGAGCTTGCGGCGGAGAAAATGTTGCAAATGGGCTTGAAGGCATTGGGTTTAAGAATGGAGGGATTGGAGGAGATGAGAAAAGGAGCGCCGGAGAAGGTGGCGCTGGCGGGGTGGATCAGGGAGCGGACGACGGTTTCGCTGCGCTGGGTCAGCGAGCGGTTAAGGATGGGGCACAGCGGGAACGCGAGCCAGGGAGCGCGGAAACTGAGCCGGAGTGACGCGCGGAAACTGAAACAAATGAAATCGTTGCTGGAACAAACAAGCGAGAAAGAACGGTGAAGGATGCAAAATACTTGATTCCGAGGACTGACCCTTTTATGTTAACTTTTACGGCGGCGGGATTGCGCCAGCGAGCGCGCCAAGGCGTTCCTTGTATCTCAATATTTTGATGATCCGCAGTCATAGATACCCCCGGTTGACGCATTGTTCGATTCCCGGCGTTCGCCACGCTTCATCAGTTGATTTTTGCGCCATGCCATGAGAATACCCTGCCCGCCCTGTCCACCAACAAATACGGGAAGAAGACGGAACGCAAAAATGGAAAGGCCGGAACTGGCAGGGGAATGATTGGCATGGGAATAAGCCTGCAAACTCTTCTCCGCATTCCTCTGCCAATCATTCCCCTGCCAAATCTTCTTTGTTTTTTAAGTCTTTGCCGTGCAAGGCTTTAAACCCTGTTTTCATCAAAAATCACAACTTTTTTGAAAATTCTTTCAAAAATCAGTTGACGATATGATATGTTAACTGTATAGTTCGTTTAATGAATGACCGATGAAGGCCATGTCGAAAATGAGAAAGAGTCAATTATGAGCGGGGTTCAGGGGTCGTCGCGGGCTGTGGAGGCCAATAAAGAAAATGGGCGTGTCAAAGCGCAATCGCGATTCCGAATCGGGATTGTTCTTGTGCCTCTTGCGCTTTTTCGCGGCCATTCCGTTAGCGTTAATCCTGCCCATCGGTTTGGCGCGGCGCGGTCAAGCAAGTCAGTCAAACCACACTGCTGGCTAAACTGCGGGAAAAAGATGTGCAAGTACTTTACAATGAAACACTTGGAGCGTAAGTCGGGTCAAACCCGGTCAAACCCAGTCAAAGTGAATCAAACCAGTTTCGAGGCAGGCAAACGCATGAAAAATCCACCGTTTCTTTGCGTCTTGGCGACTTTGCGACTTTGCGTTAGTTCTTTGGTGCCATCATTTCCGGTCCCTTCGTTTTTGCGCCCTGCGCTTGGCGTCGAGCAGACGGCTGGTCGTGGTCTTCTCCGTGGGCGTTTCCTTTTCCGGGGCCGTCGGCTCACCGGCCACGTTTGCAGACAGTTCCTTGCCGGGTTGGGCTTCTGCAATGGCCGCGGGCTTTTCCGGACGGAACAGATCGGGGCTGGGCGCCGCCACCGGCGTCGGGCGTTGCGAGCGAACTTGCTCGCGCCGGTTGAGCAGGGCGGCCAGCGATTCGTCCGCGTCCTTCGTCCGCGGGATGCCTTTCCAGAAGAAGAGCCGGCGCCGAAGTGTTGTGACGGCCCGCAACCATTCGGCGGTGTCCAGTTGAATCCGCCGCACGGCCACATCGAGCGGGAACAACAAAATGGCAAATTTCAACAGCCAATCCCGCAGATCCAGCGGCTGAAAGGTCTTTTTGCGGTCGTGCAAAAACGGATTGTCCGTGTCGGGATCGAGCATCTTGCCGCCGCCCGATTCCGCCAGGCGCCGCAACAGGTTCAGGTTTGGCCCGGAATCATCGAACTCCGGCGAATAGTTGACACTCAGGCCCAGCGCCTGGGATTGGCCCGTGGCCCGATCGGTCAGATTCATCAGATACGGGCCGACTTCCTTGGTGGGAAAGACAGCCTCGTAATGGCCGGGGCCGGTTTGTTGAAGGATCAGGACCTGCCTTTCCCCTTTCGGACTCATCACCAGCGTTTGCAGGTTGAGAAAATTCCGGTAATTGCCCTTTGCATCAATCGCCTCGACGCTGATATGGCCTTCGCCCTTTTCCACGGCCACTTCCGTGTTGAAATCAGACGCCTCGACGCGCCGCAAGCTCCATTGCGCGACTTGCAGCCAAAACTGTTGGAACTTCCCCCAGCCCAGCCAGTTGGCCGCCCATTTGGCGCGCGCATCGGACGTAAAGGCAACCGTCCGGCCCAGGCCATATTGCCAATGGGCCAGGAGCGGATCGCCTTTTTGCGTGACCAGCGGAACCTCCGCCCGGCCCTTCGGCGTGGCGCAGACATAGCCCAGCAGTTGGGGAAATTCCCGCGGCCCGATGCCCTTGACCAATTCACTCGCCGCCCGCATTTGCGGTTTGAACGGTTCCTCGAAAATGGCCGACTTCAATATGACCGAAGCTTCTTTGACAAAAATCTGCGGCAACTCGTCAGCGGAATCCACCTCCCAGAACCGGCCATGTCCCTCGGCTGCAAGCCAGGACATCGTGTCGGGCGCGACGTGGCCGCCGATCATCACCGTGCTGATCGTGATCCTGTGCGCCACGATGTCCTGCACCAGGGATTTCTGGGGCGCGGCGGGATCGCCGTCGCTGAACACGATCAAATGCTTGAGGTTGGCGGTGGATTTGACCAGCGCGTCGTAGGCCATTTGCATCGGGCCTTGGAAGTCGCCCATATCGCCGGGGTTCATGCCGGATATTTCGCGGCCCATTTCCACTTTGTCGCCCACTTTGGCCAGGGGGAAGAGCCAGCGGTTTTGGCCGTCCCACAGCACGATGCCCATCTCGTCCTGCGGCCCCAGGGCGGTCAGGGCGGCATAGGCGATATCGCGCGCCCATTGGTTGCCGTTGGGAAATTCCGTCGCGTGACAAACAATGGCCAGCGCGCCCCTGGGCAGGACCTTCTTGCTGCTCAATTCCATTTCCACCGGCAGCATCTCTTCCAGGGGCGTGCCGCGATAGCCGCCCGCCGCGTAAGCCTGGTCCCCGCCGATGCAGACCAAGCCGACGCCGAAATCACGCACCGCGCTTTCCAGCAGCCGCATCGCCTCCGGCCCCAGATCGCCCGCCGCGATGTTGCTCAAAAAAATCGCGTCGTAACTTTCCATTTCGGCCAGGCTGGCGGGGCACTTGTCCGTCAATTTGACATCCAGCCGGGTGCTTTGCAAAGCCGCCGCCAGCTTCTCATCCTTTTTCGGGTCGCTCGAAACAATCAAAAGGCGCGGAATGCCGAGCACCGTGGTGAAGGCCGTCGCGCGATTATTCTGCGGCACGATGTCGCCGGGCGCTTCCAACCGGACGTCGTATTGGTAAAAACCCGATTGGACCAGCGTTTGCGGAAAGGTGAAAAGATTTTTCCCGGCGTTCAGTTCAACTCTTTGTTCGCCCAGATACGTTTCATTGCGATAGAGCCGGACGGTCGCGCTTTGCGTCCGGTCCGCCTGGGCAAAGATTCTCACATCGAACGTCTGCCCTTTCTTGACAGAACTGGGCGCGGACAATTTTTTCACCGAGACGTTATTGCCGCGGCTGACGCCCAGGGGAACAACATCCAGGCTGACGCCCAGGGGCCGCGCCGCCGCCAGGGCCGCCATGGCGTCGCCGGCGTTTTCATTGCCGTCGGACAACAGGACCAGGCGCTTCTGGCCGGTCTCGGGAAACGCCGCCGTGCCCAAACGAATCGCGCTGGCCATGTCCGTCCGGTCCACGCCCACCACGGCCTGGACCTGGCGCAGATCCACCCGGTCATTGGGCCTGGATTCTATGGCGGCTTCGCTGCCAAAGACCAGGACGCCGGCGGTGTCGCCCGGTTTTTTCCCCCCGGCCGTTTGATTGACAAAGGCGCGGGCCAATTCCTGTTGCGGCGAGGGCACGCTTTGCGAGCGGTCGAGCATGAAAAACACGGTCATGCCTTCGACGGGTTTTTTCCATTGCAGCCCGGCCATGGCCAGACCCAGGGCCACCAGGACCAGCAAACGCAGGACCAGGGCCGTCCAGCGCCGCCACAGGCCGGTTTGGACATCGGATTTCCACGACAGCCAGACGATCCACGGCGCCGCCGCCGCCAGGGCGAACAACCAGTTTGGGTCGGTGAATTGGAAGGTCATCGGGGCGGAGCGCCGGCCAGGGCGGTGGTCTTGCGCAAAAATTTCTGCACGCGGTTGTTCATGGCATCGGCCACATACAGATTGCCTTTGGAATCCAGCGCCAGGCCCCACGGATTGCTGAACTGGCCGGGCGCGCCGCCGGGGCCGCCCAGGATTTCCAGCGGCTGATCATTGACATCAAAAATTTGCACGCGGCTGTTGCCGAATTCGCAGACGAATTGCAGCCCGGACGCGTCCACTTGCACGTCATACGGATAGCTCAACTGGCCCGCGTCCGAACCGGCCCGGCCGTGGGCGCGCAAAAATTTTCCGTCCCCGGAAAAAATTTGAATGCGATGATTGCAGGAATCGGCCACATAAATCCGGCCCTGGCCGTCGATGCCCAGGCCCTCGGCCCGGCTGAATTCGCCGGGGCCGTCCCCCGGCCGGCCAAAGGAACCGAGGCACTTCCCCCCGTGCGCCGTGAAATGCTGCACCCGCTCCGACAACGTGTATTCGCAGACATAAATCTCGCCGCGCGCGTTGACCGCCGCCGCCCGCGGCATGCCCAGCTCGCCAAAGTTGGTCCCATGGACGCCCCATTGCCACGCCAGTTTGCCATCGGGCGTAAAATGATTGACACGCGAATAATGCGGCTCGATCACGACGATGTTGCCGTCGCCGTCCCGGCACATGCCCTTGGGTTTTCCCTTTTCGGTTTGCGGCATTTGCCAGAAGAAGAGGCAGACGCCCTCCGGCGAAAACTTTTGCACCCGGCCGGTCATGTCCGCGACGTAAAGGTTGTCGCCGGCATCCACCGCGACCGAGCGCGGCTTGTTGAATTCTCCGACGCCGGCGCCGCGCGTGCCGATGATTTCGACGCGGCTGAAAAACCGGCTTTGGATCGGAGCGCTTCTCTGCTCGTCGCCGGAACAGCCCACGAGGAGAAAAACGGCGCACGCCGCCAGAGCCGGGGACCGACGCCGGATGGACTGCAAAAGCTTGAAAGCGCCCGCGAGCAGCAACGGGAACAGGGCCAGCGCCATCAGCAACAAACAGAGCGCGTTGACCTGTGCATTATGGCCATAGTGCAGCAAGTTGAAAATGCGCAAGGACAGGCTTTCGCCGCCGGGCGGCACGATCAAGACCAGCGTTTCCACGTCCCACAGGCACAACAACCAGGTGACATACCAGGCGGCGGCGAGCGGGGCGGAGATTTGGGGCCAATGGACATGGCGCAGCGTTTGCCAGGAGGTCGCTCCCTCCAGGCGCGCCATCGCCTCCAGGCTTCGGTCCGTGGCGCGCACCGCCCGGGCCGCCGTGTTCCAACCCAGCGCCGCATAGCGCAAGGCATAAGCCAGAATCACAATGGCCGCGCTTTGCTGGATCGCCTCCAGGCCGCGCCGGTTGAAAATCCAAATCAACGCAATGCCCAGCAGCACGCCCGGCATGAAAAAAGGCAGCCACAGCGCCGCTCCCAGCGCCCTTCGCCACGTCACCAGCGCCAGGACGACAATCAGCGTCGCCGTCAGGGCGGCGTATGCCGTCGAATGGATCACAGCGGAATGACCCGCCGCCAGGGCCGGCCAAAGTTCGTGCCACGTCTGGCGGCTCCCGGCCAGTTCCCACAGCGGCACACCGAGCGAAAAGACCACCAGAAAAAGGGCCGCCATTCCGCCGCTCCAATGCCACGGCGCGCCCAGTTGCCGGCGAAAAGACCGCGCCGCCGCCGGGCTGGATTGCCACGACCACGAAATGGCGCGGCTGCGAAAACAAAGCACCAGTGCCAGGGGCGCCAGGACCAGCGGCCAGCTCAAGGCCAGGGCGGCGCCATAATCGAATGTGGTGTTGAACCGCACCCAAACTTCGGCGGGAAAGACTTTGACTTGGAGAATGGCGGGGACGGCGAAGTTGTTCAGCGTCAACACAAAAGTCAGTATGGCGGCTTGGATCAGGGCCGTCCGCGCCAGCGGCAGCAGGAGCCAGCGCAAGAGCGCCCCGCCCCGCAGGAACGGGTCCGTTTCCAGTTGCGCGGTTTGCACCCTCTGCCATGCGGCGGCAACAAACAAAAACGCAATCGGCCAATAAAGCAGGGCCAGAATCCAAACCGTCCCGCCCAACGAATAAATATTCAACGGCAGCCAGCGCCGCCAGACACCCGTCTCCCCCAGCAATCCGATCCAGCAATTGGCGGCCAGGAAAGGCGGCAGCACCAGGGCCGCGACCGCCGCCGCCAGCAATAATTTGCGCCATGTCCCGCCCAACCCGGCAAAGAACAGCGCCGACGCCGCCCCCCCGGCCACCGCCGCCGCCGTGGCCGCGCCGCTGACCACAAGGCTGTTGCAAAGAAGCGGCCAGTTCAAACGGTCCTCCGATGGTAATACCACCATTCGAACATCAAAACCGCCAGCGCCGACGCCGCGATCCAGCGCCAGATTTCCTTGCTCGCCGGCCTGATTTCGACCGCCCCCACTGTGTTGAATTTGCCGAACTGCAATTCCTCGCGCGGCTTGGTGTTGCTCTCCGCCGCGTCAAGAAGATTCACGCAAAACACCACTTCACTGCTTCCGGCCCGCACCCGGTAGGTCCCCTGTCTTGAAGTGCCCCCAAATACGATTTCCCGCCCGTCCACCGGCGCGATGGTTTTCTTGCTGCCATCGGGCAAGGTCACTTCCGCCGTGGCGGCCGGCTGCGTCAGGCTGTAACGAAACGGTTCCCCCGCGCGCACCAGGAGCCGGCCGGATTTGGCCGCGGCCGGGTTCAGCCACTCGACGGCGTTGGCCATGAACATCGGAAAAGAAATGCGCAACGGCCAGGTGCTTTGCAGCGTGTCGAAGCCGATCCAGACAATTTTCTGGTGCGCGAGTTCTCCGGCCAGAATGAGCGGCGTCTGCGGCGCATCCACCAGCGCGACCGCCCAACTGGGAGTCTTGACAGCCAGCGTCTCGCCGATTTGCACGTTATCCAGATTGATGTAGCGCAACAGCGGATGCGTGTTCTTCCAATCAACGGCCGCCGGCCCCTGCAGGTTCCTCCAGCCGCCGTCGAACCAATTGGTCGTGGCGACATGCACGGCGAGAAGATTGGGCTTGGGCCACTTTGTCGGGATCACGTCGTCCAGCACCACAATGTCGTAGTTCTCCGCGCCGTCCAACGAATCCCGGGCGAGCGTCAGATTGACATTGTTGGCGGCGCGCAAGGCCTTTTCCAGGAACCGATTCCCGCGCGAAACGAGCAGGACTTTGATCGGTCGGGGCAGGAGGCTGACAATCGATGCCTGATTGTCGGCGGCCAGATCATCTTTGGCATCGATGCGCACGGTGAAGATGCCATCGCGCTCCTGCACAGCGGTGAAAACCTGCGGCAAAGTTTCCCCCGGTTGCACCGTCAACGGTCGCGTATCGACGATCTCCTTGTCGAAGAGCAATTCCAAAACGGTTTGCCGCGCGTTGGTGGAAAAATTGGCCACGCTCGTGTAAATGGCGCGCTCGTGATGGTTTTCGGGATTCTCCCGAATATCCAGCGTCGTGATGCCGAGGTTGTCCCCGCGCTGACCCAGCCGGTGATAGACCACACGCAAACCCTTGTTTTCAAATTCGCTCAAATCCCCCGCCGCGCCGTCGCTGAACAAATCAATCTCCGGATCGCGCTTGTCCCGAATGAGCGTGCCGGCCAGCCGGAGCGCCTCCGTCAGGCGGGTGGACGAATCGGTCACCTGGCAGTCTTCCAGGGCGCGGCGCAGCGCCGCCTTGTTCGCGGTGGCCGCCTGCTTGACCTCCGTATTGGCGGAGGCGAGCAGGACGAGCATTTCCTCCTGGTCCTTCAAACCATCGACCAGGCCAAGGGCCTCGGCGCGGGCCTTCTCGAAGCGCGAAGGCTCTTCATCCGTGCTCTGCATCGAAGCCGAGGCATCGAGGATCACCACGCGCAGCCCGGTGGCCGCGCTGTGTCCGGCGAAGTAAGGGCGGCTCAAAGCCAGGATGGCCAGCAGCAGCAGGAGCAACTGCAAGATGAGCAGCCAATGATGGCGGAGCTTTTGGAAAGGCGCGCTGGCCTGGGTATCGGCCAGAAACTTTTGCCAGAGCAAAGTGCTGGAAACCAGCTTGACGATCCGTTTGCGCTTCAGCAAATAAAACAGCACCACCACCGGCAGCGTAGCGGCGAACCAGAATGCGGCTGGCGCAAGGAAATTCACGCTCAAGCCGGCCCTTCACCGGGCCTGTCAGTTCTCCGTTTCCCCCGCGGCCCGCTTGCCGGCGAACTTGTCGATTTGGTAGAGGCCATTGTGATTATCGCCCACCAACTTCAGTTTGCCCACCATGTCGCCGACGCTTTTTTCCTCTTCGACCTGCTCGTCAAGGAACCATTTCAGAAAGGAGAGCGTGGGGAAGTCCTTTTCAGCGGCGGCCAGTTCGTAGATGCCGCTGATGGAGGCCGAAACCTCCTCCTCCTGGATGAGGCTGGTTTGGAAGGCCTCAAGAACGGATTTGTAATCGCACCTCGGCGCGGGGATGGCCTGCAATGCGACCTTGCCGCCGCGGTCCACGATATACTTGAAAAACTTGTCGGCGTGTTTCAGTTCCTCTTGGGACTGAAGCGACATCCACAAGCCGAAGCCCGTGAAAGCGGTATGATCGAAATAAGCGGCCATGCCGAGATAGGCGTAAGCCGAGCGCAATTCGAGGTTGAGTTGATCATTGAGCGCTTTTTCAATTTTGGCAGAAAGTTTCATAGCCGGCAGGGTAAGACAGTCCCCCCAGGTTGGCAAGCCTATGCATTTTGCGCCGTCTTGACCGATTCCATTGATGCCAGTGACTATTTGAAAAAGCTT
Organism: uncultured Verrucomicrobiae bacterium; assembly: GCA_963813995.1. Classification (GTDB taxonomy): domain Bacteria; phylum Verrucomicrobiota; class Verrucomicrobiia; order Limisphaerales; family Palsa-1400; genus DASRLE01. The sequence continues at coordinate 108,686 of CAWFAZ010000046.1, forward strand.
CGCAAGCGCAACCCGTCCCTGGGCGAATTTTCAGAGGGGGGGGGGACAAATTGTCCACCCCCTTGGCCTTGAGTTTGAAACAGTGAGCGGACGTGGCCAAAGGGGGTGGGCAAATTGCCATCCCCCTTTCCATCTCCACCGCTGGCGGCCCGCAACCCATTGGTGTTGGCTGTCGAGTCCAGAACGTAAACCAAATTGGTGATGAGCAGGACGGGAGGGGTGAGGACAAGCTTGAGTTGAATTTGGTTCCACGTCTGTTGCGCATCCGCTGGCAAGCCTCTCAGCCCCACCAAAACCGTATGCCAGCCCTCCACGCTGCCCAAGTTCACAACGAGGTTCGAGTTGTAAGCCGTCCAATCCCGCGCCCCGAAGAAAAGGCTGTTCGTGCTCTGATCAGAATCGCCAACGCTTTGAAAGTGCCGTTGGCAAACCTCATCCGTGGCATCTGATATCATTTCCAAATTGCAATTGCACCATGTCGTTCCTACGCTACAAATATGGCGCTCCTTCCGCCGTCGCCGGAGCGCTATGGGCGGACAAGACGGAGCTTTGGGCCGCCCCTCTGTTCGCTTCGCGCGCCAGGCGCGAATAGGTTTCTGTTCGGGCCAGCAGAGACCGGGTCTTCATCCAGTTCCTTCACCGTTCTGGGCAGTCGCAGCGACCAGTTATCCGGGCTGACGGTGCCTGGAGTGTTGAAGCGGATGAGTTGCCCGAAAACATCGGTGATCATGACCACGACCAGCCATGAATTGGATTGCAGCACGGCGCGCAGATAAGCCTCGCGCAACCGGCTGGTGAACTGGCGCGGCGGCTTATCGCCGGTGATCCCAGCAAAGTCCATCAAGAAGCCCAGTTCGCGCTGGTTGTCCTCCACGTTCCTGCCTGCGTCGATGTTCTGCCAATGCTCCGCCCAGGCGGTGGCCAAAGGCGGATGATCGTGCGTGGCCGGCTGGGCCAGCGAGAGACGCGGATACTGCGCCGGGTCGGCGTAGCGGCCATCCTGTTCCCGGAAGAATGAGGGAATGCGAAATCCCGGAATGCCCAGCTTTTGCAAGGTCGCCGGCATGTAATCGGGCACGACTCCGAGGTCTTCGGCCACGATGGTGGTATCGCCGGAGGCTTCGAGCACGACGCGGAGCAGTTCCTCCCCTTGCTGTTGATTGGCGGCTTTGTGCTCGATGGTGTCGTCGGGAAATGGTTTGAAACCGGGCAGTCTGCCCCCCGTCCGGGCCGCCGCCTGGAGTTCGTCCAGGGGCAGAAATTCAGCGTTGCGGTCCGGCGTCCACGGAAACGAGTAAATGCGAAAGAAACCGGGCGCATGATCAATGCGGCAGAGGTGAAACGTTTTTTGAATGTTGCCGGCGCGCGTGCGCCACCAGTCGAAATTCCGCCGGCGCAATTCATCCCAACGATAATTCGGCATGCCCCAATTCTGCCCCCACTTCTCGGCGAAGGCATCCGTTTTGAAAAACTTCTCGGGCGGCGCGCCTCCGCTCCAATCCAGGTCAAAGAGGGAGCGGTTGGCCCAGACGTCCGCGCTGCATCGTCCCACGCCAAACGGCATGTCGCCCATGAGCCAGACTTGTTTGCTGTCGCCATAACTTTTAAGCGCCTGCCATTGGCCGAAAGCCAGCCATTGCACGTACATGAAAAAAAGCAGTTTGCGCGCAACTTCCCGGCGCTGTTTTTCGGACAATGAAAGAAGCCAGACGCGGGCGCGGGGCGGGGTCTGATGCTCTGGCAGCCAGCGGTCCCACGCGGGTTGGTTGCCATTCTCCTCCATTAAGACGCGAAAAAACGCATAGTCCACAAGCCACTCCGCGTTGTCTGCAAGGAATTGGCGGAAGCGGGTGGCGGACGCAGTGCCGGGCCTCCTCTCCCCGGCCCTCTCCTCCAAAGGAGGAGAGGGAGAGAAGATGGCAACGGGGTTATTGTCAGGATGGGTCCGGTTGAAGTGCCGCGTGACGAAAGTGTCAAAAGCCGCCTGCAACAGCGCGCGTTTGAGGGCCTTGACCTTCGTATAATTGACCGGACCCCAGCGCAGTTCCCGCAGAAGCTTGGGCCGGGCGATTTGGTTGAACTTTTGCCGCGACAGGCCGGGGATGAATTGCGGCGAAACGGCGAGGGTCGCCGGATCGATGGCCAGCGAACTGATGGCGTTGTAAGGGCAGTTGTCATCGCTTGTTTCGTTGATGGGCAGCGTCTGGAAAATGTTCAGGCCGTGTTTATGGCACCAATCCATCATTTGCCGGACGCCGTCGGTATCGCCAATGCCGAGGTCTTCTTCCGTGCGTATGGCGAAGACCGGTTCCAAAATGCCGGCCAGCGCCTGATCTGGACTTAATTTCATGCTAAAACCCTCGAAATTTGAACAAAAGCATTGCGCCAAAAAGTGGCATTTTAGTGCTTGCACCCTGGTGCGGAATGCTTTACTTTCAACTTATCAGTATGACAACTGTTGCGCAGAACATCAAGAAAACGGCTGTGAGATTTTGCCTCAGCCTTTTGTTTCTCCTCGCATCATTATCCCTATGCCAGGCCCAAGGCGTTGTTGGCCCCGACCCAATTTCAGGACTGGACGTTCCGGCAGCCACGCCGGTCCAAAGCAGCGCGCCAGCTTTAAGCGGATGGGAATGGTCTATTGGCGTGATTACTGAGTCAGTCATTGTCCAAAGTTTTCACCAGGTGGCGGAGGATTCTGTGCCTGAGATCGCTACGCCCGTGACACCGGTCACGGGCCTGACATTTACACCCACAATATCGCCGGAACCTTCCACGATCAGCCTGTTGCTGGCCGGTTCCGCCGCCCTGATCCGATTCGGTTGGCGCAAGCGTTCCAATTAGGCCTTTTGTTTTTTTCCGCGCCGGGCCTGTTTATACTTGACCGGCGCCGGGGCGGTTTTCCCGTCCGGCAGATCGCCGGCAAAGTTGTGTTTCAATTCGCGGATCTGGTCGCGCAGCAGCGCGGCCTTTTCAAATTCCAGATTGTTGGAAGCCTCGACCATTTGTTCCTGCAACTCGCGCAGCGTCTCTGTCACATCGAAATTCCCGCCCACCTCGTTCAGGAGCAGCGCGGCCCTGGAGCGGGCGCTTTGATAGACGGCCAGACTGTCCTCGACGGCCCGGCTGACGCTGCGCGGCGTGATGTTGTGCTCCCGGTTCCAGGCCAGTTGCCTCTGCCGCCGGTATTCTGACACGGCCAGAAACTTCTGTATGCTTTGCGTCATCACGCTGGCATAAAGTATCACTTCGCCGTTGATGTGGCGCGCCGCCCGGCCGGCGGTTTGAATGAGGCTCGTCGCGCTGCGCAGGTACCCTTCCTTGTCCGCGTCCAGAATGGCCACGAGCGAAACTTCGGGCAGGTCCAATCCCTCGCGCAGCAGGTTGATGCCCACCAGGACATCAAAATCACCCTTGCGCAACGCGCGCAGAACCTCCACCCGTTCAATCGCGTCAATCTCGCTATGCAGGTAACGGACATTGATGCCCAGGTCGCGCAGGTAATCGGTCAATTCTTCCGCGGACCGTTTGGTCAGGGTGGTCACGAGCGTGCGCTCTTTGGCGTCGCTGCGCTTGCGGACTTCCTCGAGCAAATCATCAATCTGCCCCTCCAGAGGTTTGACAGTGATTTTGGGGTCCACCAATCCGGTCGGACGAACAATTTGTTCGACAATGCGGCCTTGCGACCACTGCATTTCCCGCTCGGTGGGCGTGGCGCTGACGTAAATGGTCTGGCCCTGCAAGGCTTGAAATTCCTGGAACTCCAGCGGCCGGTTGTCCAGCGCGCTGGGCAGACGAAAACCGTGCTCCACCAACACCCCCTTGCGCGAAAGGTCTCCCGCATGCATCCCGCCGATTTGAGGCACGGTGGCATGGGATTCGTCCACGATCAGCAGGTAATCGCCCGGGAAAAAGTCCAGCAGGGTGCAGGGACGCGATCCCGGCGCGCGCGCCGCCAGGTGGCGCGAATAGTTCTCGATCCCGGAACAAAAACCCATCTCTTCCATCATTTCCAAATCGTATTCCGTCCGCATCTTGATGCGTTGCGCTTCCAGCAGTTTTCCGCGCGCTTCGAACCAGGCGATTCGTTCGCCCATTTCCCCGCGAATGGCCAGGAGGGCGTCGTTGATCTTCGATTGCGGCGTGACGAATTGTTTGGCCGGGAAAATGACCACCGACTGCGGCGTCTCCGTCCTTTCCCCGGTCAGAGGCTCGAAGCGGGAAAGGCGCTCGATTTCCTCGCCAAAAAATTCAATGCGCAGCCCGTCTTCCGTCCAGGACGGGCGCAGTTCGACCACGTCGCCCCGCACCCGGAACTGTCCCCGCTCGAAGGCGACATCGTTGCGGGAGTACTGCAAATCGACCAGGCGGCAGAGCAACTGGTCGCGGGAAATCTGCATGCCGACATGCGCCTGCTGCACCAACGCCTCGTAATTCTCCTTGCTGCCGATGCCGTAAATGCACGACACGCTGGCCACCACCACCACATCGCGCCGCGTCAGCAGCGAACTCATGGTGGAAAGCCGCATCCGCTCGATCTCCTCGTTGATGCTCGAATCCTTCTCGATAAAGGTGTCGGTGCGCGGGATGTAGGCCTCGGGCTGGTAATAATCGAAGTAACTGACGAAATATTCCACGGCGTTGCGGGGGAAAAAACTTTTGAACTCCGCGTAAAGCTGGGCGGCGAGCGTCTTGTTATGCGAAATGACCAGGGTCGGCTTCTGCACGGCCTGAATGACATTGGCCACCGTGAAGGTTTTGCCCGATCCGGTCACGCCGACGAGCGTTTGATGCTTCGCGCCCGCCAGGACCCCTTCGGTCAGCCTGGCAATGGCTTGCGGCTGATCCCCGGCCGGTTGGTATGGTGCGGACAATTCGAACATGCAGACAAAGTACGGGGGTTGACCGGCAAGTCAAACCCCCATGAGCCGGCGAATGCGGACTTGCTTTTCCGGGTATGAAAGCGTAGAACGCTTTGTGTTTCATATATGAGTGCAAAAAGAGATGTTGCTGTGGAGAAGTTTCTCGCCGGGTACAACTGCTCTCAAGCGGTTCTCTACTCGTTTTGCGATGATCTTGGCTTGGACAAGGACACCGCCCTGAGACTGGCCTGCGGGTTCGGGGCCGGGATGGCGCGAAAGCAGGAGGTTTGCGGAGCGATCACCGGGGGCATCATCGCCCTTGGACTCAAGCACGGACGCGGCGAGGGACAAGACAGGACGCCGACAGAGGAAACGTACCGGAAGGCGCGGGAACTCATGTCGCAATTTGAATCAAAGCACGGCACATGCATCTGCCGCGCATTGCTGAAGGGGTGCGACCTGGACACGCCAGGCGGACAGCGATACTTCAAGGAAAACGATCTCCAGAACCAGACCTGCAAAGGCTGCGTGACTACGGTCGTGGAGACGCTGGAAAAAATCCTTTAAAAAACGCTTGCGGACCCGGCGGCGGTGTGCGATAGTTATTTCGTTATGTGGCGAAATATAAATATGAAAGGGTTCATCGCCGTCACCAGGGCGCTGTCCGATCCGGGCCGCGTCCGGATTCTTCTGGCATTGCGCCGGGGCGAACTGTGTGTTTGCCGGATCACCGAATTGCTCGGCCTGGCGCCGTCCACCATGTCCAGGCACCTTTCCGTCCTTCATCAAGGCGGATTGATTGTCTCGCGCAAGGCGGAACGCTGGGTTTATTACCGTCTGCCGGACGAAACGGCGCCCGTCATGGTTCGTGAAGCGCTGGATTGGATCAGGAGGTCGCTGGGAAAGTCCGGCGAAGCCGTGGCCGACGCCAAACAGCTCAAAGCGATCTTGAAAATGGATGCGCAGGAAATCTGCCGCCGCCAATGCCGATGCCAGTCCACCCCCAAACAACGAAGGAGTTTATGAGCATGCCCCCTGTAGAAGAACGAAACGATGCCGTGCGCGACAAGGTGCGCGAAGGATACACGAAAATTGCGCAAACCACGTCTGCCGGATGCGGCCCACCCGGCGTGTCGTGCTGTGGTTCGGCACCGAAGGACGCTGACAAACTTGCCAGCGAACTTGGGTATTCTGTTGAAGACCTCAAAGCCTTGCCTGAGGGAGCGAACATGGGCTTGTCATGCGGCAATCCCGCCGCGCTCGCGGCGTTGAAGGCCGGTGAAGTGGTGCTGGACCTCGGCAGCGGCGGCGGCTTCGATATTTTCATCGCGGGCCGCAAAGTTGGCGCAACCGGGCGCGCCATCGGAGTGGATATGACGCCGGAGATGCTGGGCAAAGCCCGTCGCAACATCGCTCATTACCTGAAAGAGACCGGCCTGGAGAACGTCGAGTTCCGGCTCGGTGAAATCGAACACTTGCCTGTTGCGGACAGCAGCGTGGATGCAATCATATCAAACTGCGTCATCAATCTTTCACCCGACAAGCCCCAAGTGTGGCGGGAAATCGCGCGCGTGCTCAAACCAGGCGGTCGTGTGGCGGCGTCAGACATGGCCTTGCTCAAGCCGCTGCCGCCGGAAGTGTTGAAAATGGTCGAGGCTCTCATCGGATGTGTGGCGGGGGCGACGTTGGTGAGTGAGACGGAACGCATGGTCCGCGAAGCCGGATTGACCGGCATCGTTCTCAAATCCAAGCCCGGCTATGTCGAGGCGATGAAAAGTTTTGAGGATCCGCTTTACCGGAGAATTGTCGAACACCTGCCTTCGGCGGCCAAACCGTCTGATTACATTACCAGCCTGGAGGTCCAGGCGCGCAAGCCGGTGTTGGCGGCGGATTCCAACGATCCCTGCTGCGGTTCGCAAACCGCGAGTGAAACCCCAGCCGGTGGCAAGTGTTGCAACTGAGGGAACGGTCATGAGCAATGCTGCTTCCACCGGGCTTGAGCCGCCAGAAGCGGAGCCGAAGCGTCTGGAATTCTTCGGGCGTTTCCTGTTCAATTTGATCATGTGAAAAGCCAGCCATTCATCCGGTTGCGCCCGATCGGAGTAATTCATTCTCCGTTCAAGGAATGCCAGGACATGCCCGTTCAGCCGGCAATGGCTCAAGGCGTGACGGGGAACGTCCTGGTGTTTGATGAATTCGCGGCGGGCCTGAAAGATTTGGCAGGTTTTGACCGCATCTGGCTGCTGTTCTGGTTCCATCGGGCCAAGCCGCCAAGGATGCGCGTAACGCCTTTTCTGGATTCCCGAAAACGCGGGATTTTCGCAACGCGTGCTCCCTCACGTCCAAACCATATTGGTTTATCCCACGTTCGTCTTTTGGCAGTGGAAGGTTCGATACTACGCATTGCCGATGTGGATGTGTTGGACGGCACGCCGCTTCTGGACATCAAACCTTACATTCCCCGTTTCGATTGCGTTGAAGTCACTCACTGCGGTTGGCTCGACAGGGTCACGATGAATGATCACCAGGCCGATGACCGATTTGAACGCAAGAAGCAAACGAAAGGAAAAGCCAAATGAAAATCCAAGTTCTCGGAACCGGTTGCGCCAAGTGCAACGCACTGACGATGGCCACGGAAAAAGCCGCGCAAACGCTCGGCCTCCAATACGAACTCGAAAAAGTCACCGACCTGAACCGCATCATGTCGTTTGGCGTGATGATGACGCCCGCGCTGGTCGTGGACGGCAAAGTGAAGGTCAGCGGCAAAGTGCCGTCGGTGGACGAACTCAAAACCGTGCTTCTGTCAAGCGGCAGCTAAACACCGAAACAAACAACCGGACGCTTATGAAAAAACATCCAAGATTTAGTCTGGCAACCGCTCTTTTGGTCACAATCGGAACGGCGCTGGCAATCGCACAAACCAACCGCCCCGTCGCCGACAACACGGGCGCGTGTTGCCTGCCCATCACCAATCTGGCAACCATCGCCAGCAATGCCCCGGCCAACACTCCTGCACCCCAACTGAAAAAGAAACTGCTGCCCAAGCTGCTGGACCTCGGCGCAGGCAAGTGCATTCCGTGCAAAATGATGGCACCCATTCTGGAACAATTAAAAACGGAATACACCGGCAAGCTGGAGGTTGAGTTCATCGATGTGTGGAAGACCCCCGACGCCGGAAAGTCATACGGGATTGAGTTGATTCCGACGCAGATTTTCTACGACACCACTGGAAAGGAATTGTTCCGCCATATCGGATTCTTATCCAAGGACGACATTCTCGCCAAGTGGAAGGAACTCGGCGTGGATTTGAATGGCGCAAAATAGTCCGCGACCGGAGTACCATTCAGCTTTCATCATGGAAAAAATCTTCACCGCATTGAGCCACGCCGTCGAGGGCGGGCCAGCCATCGCGTTGGCTGCGGCGGCGGTGTGGGGAGTTTTGAGCATCATCTTAAGCCCCTGCCATCTGGCCAGCATTCCGCTCATCGTGGGTTTCGTCAGCGAACAGGGCCGGATAACGACGCGGCGCGCGTTCTGGACTTCAACGCTCTTTGCCGTGGGCATTCTCATCACCATCGCGGCCCTCGGCGCGATCACCGCCGCTGCGGGCCGCATGCTGGGCGACGTGGGGCGGTGGGAAAATTATCTCGTCGGAGGCCTGTTCTTTCTTGTGGGGCTGCATCTATTGGGCGTGATTCCGCTGCCGTGGTCCGGGCCGGGCCAGGTCGGCATGAAGCGGAAGGGATTGTTCGCGGCGTTCATTCTCGGATTGGTTTTCGGCATCGCGCTTGGCCCCTGCGCTTTTGCTTACATGGCCCCTATGCTGGGCGTGACCTTCAAGCTGGCGAAATCCGCTCCGCTTTATGGGGCTTCGCTTTTACTGGCCTATGGTGTTGGTCACTGCCTGGTCATTGTGCTGGCTGGCACATCTACCGAAATCGTGCGGCGCTTCCTCAATTGGAACGAGCAATCCAAAGGCGTAACCATCGTGAAATGGCTCTGCGGCGCGCTGGTGATGCTGGCAGGCGGATATCTTTTGTGGAACGCATGAATTTGAAAAACAAATCTTTAAAACTATGAGCAGCGAAACAAATCAATCCGCCGCCACTCCCAAACGCCTCGCGGTTTTCGAGCGTTATCTGACACTTTGGGTTTTTCTTTGCATGGTTGCCGGCGTCGCGCTGGGCCGGCTCGCGCCCGGCCTCACGGCGTCGTTGAGCAAACTGGAATTTGGCCGGGGTTCGCACGTCAACGTCCCGATTGCCGTGCTGATTTGGATGATGATTTACCCGATGATGCTCAAGGTGGATTTCACCGCGCTGGCCGGCATCGCCAAAAGGCCCAGGGGTCTGGCGGTGACGCTGTTCATCAACTGGCTGGTAAAGCCCTTCAGCATGGCGCTGCTGGCCTGGCTGTTCATGCAGCATGTCTTCGCGCACTGGATTGATGCGGAGGCGGCGAAGAATTACACCGCCGGACTTATCATTCTCGCGGCCGCGCCTTGCACCGCAATGGTGTTTGTGTGGTCGTATCTCACCGACGGCGACCCGGTTTACACCCTCGTGCAAGTGGCGGTCAACGACCTCATCATGCTGTTCGCCTTCGCGCCCATCGTCATGTTTTTGTGCGGCGTGGCGAAGGTGGTTGTGCCGTCCAAAGTCCTCATCACGTCGGTTGTGGTGTTCATCGTCATACCGCTGGCGGCGGGCTGGCTGACGCGGACAATACTGCTGAACTGGCGCGGCAAAGAGTGGTTTGAGGAAAACTTTCTGGCGAAGTTTCATCCCATGACCATCGCGGCGCTGCTGTTGACACTGGTGCTTATCTTCGCATTTCAAGCGGAGAACCTGACCACGCGCTGGCTTGCCGTGCTGTTGCTGGCCGTTCCCATCATCATCCAGGTCTATTTCAATGCAACGCTGGCCTACCTGCTCATGCGCTGGTTGCGCGTGCCGCACAACGTCGCCTCGCCCGGCGCGCTGATCGGCGCGAGCAACTTTTTTGAACTGGCCGTGGCCGTGGCCATCACGTTGTTTGGGCCGGGGTCCGGCGCGGCGCTGGCCACGGTGGTCGGCGTGCTGGTGGAAGTGCCTGTGATGCTTTCGGTGTGCGCAGCCTGCAACCGGACGCGGCACTGGTTTGCCGCCGCAGATGACGGCAATGAAACAATGTTGCGCCAAAGTAAAAGGAGGAACAACGACATGAAAATCCAGCTTTCAGGGCACCCACGAAGAGAAGCTGGTCAAAACCCGTGAAGTGCGCGACGCCATCGAAGCGAAGATTAAGGCGTGGTGCGCGGAAGTCTGCCCGCGGAACTCCGTCGAAGCCGCCTGATGAATTAGAAAATATAGTGTTGGGCGGCGTTCTTTTCTGATTTAATATGACCGCTCTTTTGGACAGGGGGTGAATCAATCAACCAGTCCGGAGTGGCGTATGAGGCTCACCCCAGGAATTTAAACTTATGCGAAGATCATTAAGAGTCATAATCATCGTGGCGCTGACGCTGACGCTCGCGGGTGCGGCGGCCGTTTGGGTCTGGCACGCGCGTCATGCCAACAGACCTTCGTGGCGCACGGGCGTGGTGCGAAGAGGCGACCTCAGGGCCACGATTACGGCAACGGGCACGGTGGAACCGGAAGAGGTGGTGGACGTGGGGGCGCAAGTGTCCGGGCAATTTCTGGAGTTTGGCAAGGACAAGGCTGGAAAGCCCATTGATTATGGATCCACAGTGGAGTCAAACATGCTCCTGGCCAAGATTGACGGCAGCCTGTACAAGGCGGACGTGGATCTGGACACCGCCGTGGTGGCTTCGGACAAGGCGGGGGAATTACAGGCTGCGGCCAATTTGAGACAGATGGAAGCCAAGGAAGCGGAGGCGGAAGCAGATTGGGAACGGGCAAAGAAGCTCGGGCCGTCGGAAGCGCTGGCGCCGACCACGTATGATTCCTACAAGGCCAATTACGAAATTGCCAAAGCCAACGTGGAATTGGCCAGGGCGTCCCTGGCCCAGGCCAAAGCCTCGACGGTGCAGGCGGCAGCCACCCTGGCCAAAGCCCAACAGACACTCGATTACTGCACCATTTTGTCTCCGGTCAAGGGCGTGATCATTGACCGGCGGGTCAACATTGGCGAAACGGTGGCATCAAGCCTGAACACGCCCAGTTTGTTCCTGATTGCCAAGGACCTGACGAGGATCCAGGTTTGGGTTTCAGTCAATGAGGCGGACATTGGGAAAATTCAAACCAACCAGGCGGTGACCTTTACCGTGGACGCTTTTCCAAATCGCACCTTTCACGGAAAGGTGAACAAGGTGCGGCTCAACGCGACGATGACGCAAAATGTGGTGACTTACACCGTGGAGGTCAACACGGACAACGCGGATGGCAGGCTTTTGCCATACTTGACAGCGAATGTTCTATTCCTGACCGGAGAAGTCCACGATGCGTTTCTGGCTTTGAACTCGGCTCTGCGCTTTCGTCCGGCGCCGGACTTGGTTGCTCCGGCATCCGGTCACGCGGACCAACAGTCCGGCGGATCACCCGACAGCGGCCAGCGGAGAGGGCGGCGCGGCGGCGGTGACGACAACCCGCCCGTCCAACCAACCGGCTCCTTGTGGGTGCCCGATGGAGCCTTTGTCCGTCCGATTCACGTCAACCTCGGACTGTCCGACGGAACCTGGACGGAAGTGCAAGGCGAAGGGTTGAGCGATGGCCTGACGGTGGTGCTTGGCGTGCAGACCCCGGACATGACGGCGGATGCGGCTCCTGGCGCGAGTCCCTTCATTCCGCAGTTTGGCCGGCGCCCCGCGCAAGGGACACAAGCCGGGCCAGCCGGGTCAGGCGGGCCAGCCGGGCAGGGTGGAACCAGAGAATCCGGCGGAGGCAGCGGCCAAAGACGGGGCAACAACCCATGACGGCCAGGAATCGTTATGGAATTGCTTGAATTGCGCGAGGTTTGCAAGACCTATCACCTGGGCGAAATGGATTTGCCTGTGCTCAAAGGCATCACCCTGTCCATTGCCAAGGGTGAACTGGTGGCGCTGATGGGGGTCAGCGGTTCGGGCAAAAGCACGCTGATGAATATCCTCGGCTGTTTGGATCACCCCACCACCGGGGAGTATTGGCTGGACGGACAGGAAATTTCCAAGGCTTCGGCCAATGAACGGGCCGGGCTGCGCAACCGGCTGATCGGCTTTGTTTTTCAGAGTTTTAACCTGCTCGCGCGCACGACGGCGTTGGACAACGTTTGCATGCCGCTGGCTTATGGCGCGCAATATGTTCACGATCGTGAGATGAAGGAGCGGGCCGCCGAGTTGCTCCGCAAAGTCGGCTTGGACGATCGCATGAATCACCAGCCCTCGCAACTTTCGGGCGGAGAGCAGCAGCGGGTGGCCGTTGCGCGGTCGCTCATCAACCGGCCGCGGCTGCTGTTGGCCGATGAACCGACGGGCAATCTGGATTCGCGCACCAGCGAAGAACTTTTGCAGATGTTCCGCACACTCAACCAATCGGAAGGGCTGACTATTGTCCTGGTGACGCACGACCCGCAAGTGGCGCAGCATGCCAGACGAATTATCCACATCCGCGACGGGTTGATCGAGGGGGGGGCGGAGGCAAGAAAAGAGGAGAAACAACCATGAGATTTTACCGGACATTTCAAACAGCCTTGCGCGCCTTGCGCCGGAACATTATGCGGGCGGCGCTGACCACGCTCGGCATTATCATTGGCGTGGCGGCGGTCATCGCCATGATGGAGATCGGCAACGGTTCCTCGCTCCAGATTCAGCACACGATTGCCACGCTGGGCGCCAACAATCTGATGGTTTTTCCCGGCAACTCCTTCGCCGGCGGCATCAGCCAGGGCACCGGAAGCATCATGACGCTGACCCCGGTGGACGCGGACGCGATCCTGAACGAATGCCCGTCGGTGGCGGCGGCGGCGCCGGTGGTGCGGGCGCGCACCCAGGTGGTCTATGGCAACCGTAACTGGGTGCCGAATACCATTACCGGCACCACGGAGGCATTTCTGGAGGTGCGGGATTGGGCCGACATGGCGCAAGGGGATTCCTTTACCGACGCGGACGTGCGCAACTCGGGCAAGGTTTGCTTGATTGGGCAGACCCTCGTCCGGCAATTTTTCCAGGATGAATCGCCCATCGGCAAGGAAATCCGGCTGCACAACGTTGCCTTCAAAGTGATCGGGGTGCTCCGGGCCAAGGGAGCCAATATGATGGGGCAGGACCAGGACGACATTGTGCTGGCGCCATGGACGACGATCAAGTACCGGGTCACCGGGAGTTCGGCCACGACCCAAAATCAGAGCGCCGTATCCACTTCCGCGACGACGACGGTTCTGCCCAGCCAGGTCTATCCGAGCACGGGCGTGGCCCTTTACCCGGTGCCCTCGACCGTGCAAACGGCCGACACGCCGCAGCCGATCCGGTTTGCCAACGTGGATCAAATAGTGGTGGCGGCCAAATCGGCCGGCCAGATTCATACGGCCATTGACGAAATCACAGCGCTGATGCGCGAGCGGCATCACCTCGGTCCCGGCGCGCCGGACGATTTTACGATTCGAGATATGACGGAAATGACCAAAACGGTCAGTTCGACGACGTTGTTGATGACGAAGCTGTTGCTGATCGTGGCGACGATTTCGCTGGTGGTGGGCGGGGTGGGCATTATGAACATCATGCTGGTTTCAGTGACAGAACGGACCCGGGAAATCGGGTTGAGAATGGCAGTGGGGGCGCAGCCCACGGATATTTTGCGGCAGTTCCTCACCGAAGCGGTGGTGCTCTGCCTCATTGGGGGCGCGGTGGGGATCGGCCTGGGGCGCACCTGTTCCTGGCTGGTGCGGGTGATGCTGAAGTGGCCAACGGCGGTGTCCATGGGGGCCATCGTTTCCGCGGTGGTGGTCTCGGCGACGGTGGGGGTGGTGTTTGGGTATTATCCGGCGTGGAAGGCCTCGCGGTTGGACCCGATTGACGCGTTGCGTTACGAATAAAAGGCCGGGATAACCGATGAACGAAATTCAATGAACAAAACTTTTCCAATGGCGTGGACGGCCCTGGCCGTTTCCCTGGCCGCGCTGGCCATGATCAGCGGCTGCATGGCCGGCCCGGATTACCAGCCTCCGAAAACCCAGGCGCCGCCAGCCTGGTCCGGGGTGACCAACAGCAGCGCGACCGCGGGCACGCGCCTGACGGACAACGCGGTTGACCTGGCCCGTTGGTGGACCAAATTCCAGGACCCCAAGCTGACCGAGTTGGTGAATGCGGCGCTCCGAACCAATCTGGACGTGCAACTGGCCGTGGCGCTGCTGCGGGAGGCGCGCGCCACCCGCGGGAAGAATGCGGGCGGACTGTGGCCGTCCCTGGCGGTTTCGGGATCCGCCACCCGCACCGGCACGGTCAACGGGGCCAAAAGCGGCGGTTCCCACAACGCGTTCGGCGCAGGAGCAACGGCGGTGTGGAACCTGGATTTTTTTGGCGCCACGCGGCGGCAGCTTGAGTCCGACGACGCCTCCATCCAGGCCGCCTGCGAAAATCTATACGGCGCGCAGGTGACACTGGTGTCGGAAGTGGCGCTGGACTACATTCAAGTGCGCAGCGCGCAGGAACAAATCGCCATTGCCCAGACCAACCTGCTGTCCGAAATGCATACGGCGGACGTGACGCGCCAGAAAGGGGCGGCCGGGTTCGTCAGCGCGCTGGACGAGGCCAATGCCGACGCGCAAGTGGCAACGACGGCCGCGACCATTCCCCCGCTGGAAACCACCATACAGCAGAATATTTTTGCGCTGGGCATTTTGCTGGACCGTCCGCCAGCCGATCTGTTGGAAGATTTGTCCAAACCCGGTTACATCCCGCTCACCCCGCCGGAAGTGCCGGTGGGGTTGCCATCGGACCTGTTGCGACGGCGGCCGGACATCCGCGCGGCGGAGGCGAATTTGCATGCGGCGGCGGCGCAAATCGGCGTGGCGGTGGCCGACTTCTATCCTCAATTCTCGTTGACAGGGTCTGTCAATTACCAGAACAGCGTGGCGCGGGATTTATTCGCGGGCGGCAGCGGCATCTATTCCGGCGGCCCGCAGGTGAACTGGCCGATTTTTTCGGGAGGCAGCATGGTTTCCAACGTGCGGTTGCAGAAGGCGGCGACGGCTGCGGCTTATATCACCTATCAGAAAACGGTGCTGGCGGCGCTGTCAGACGTGGAGAGTTATTTGGTGGCGTTTGCCAGGGAGTGGGACCATCGCAAGGCGTTGAGCGACGCCGTGGTCAAGAATCGCCGCGCGCTGGAGTTATCGCAGCAACTTTACCAGGCGGGAACGACGGAGTTTCTGACGGTGCTGGACGCGGAACGCTCGTTGCTCGGGTCGGAGACGGCGCTGGCGTTGAGCAGGCAGGCCATTTCGTCGGACCTGGTGAACATTTACCGGGCGCTGGGCGGCGGGTGGGAGGAAAAGAACTGAGGCGGCCGGTTCTTTTCGCTTGGTTTTGGCAATGGCGATACAGCATCATTGTCTCCTGTGAAAAATATTTCCGCAAGTTCTCCCATTGGCCGCCGCCGGTTTATCGGCCTGGCGGGCGCCGCTGGAGCGGCCATCGCCATGCCGGCGCTCATTCCCGCCACCGCCCTGGGCCGCGGGGGCAAACCCGCTCCTTCCGAACGAATCGTCGTGGGCATCGTCGGCTGGGGCATGATTGCGCCCGAGAATACGGAGGGGTTGATGAAGTTGGACGATTGCCAGGTTGTCGCCTCCTGCAACATTGACAAAAAGCATCTGCAGCAGTCGCTGGACGCCATCAACAATTTTTACCAGAACAAGGACTGCAAGCCTTACCACGACTATCGGAAAATGCTGGCGCGAAAAGACATCGACGCCATCATGATCGCCGTGCCGGACCATTGGCACGAATTGATTGCTGTCGAAGCCGCCAAACGAGGCAAGGACATTTACGGCGAAAAACCGCTGGCCAAAACGATCGTCGAGCAGCAGGCCATCGTCAAAGCGGTGCGGGAGCACGGGTGCATTTGGCAAACCGGCTCCTGGCAGCGTTCCACAGGGAGTTTCCATAAAGCGGCGGAAATCGTCCGCAACGGATTGATCGGCAAAATCACCCGCGTCGAAGTCGGGTTGCCCTCGGGCCATACCGACTTTGGCCATGACGGCGAGCAAACGAAACCGACCAAGCCGCCTCCCGAATTGGACTACGATACATGGATCGGCCCTTCCAGGATGGTCCCGTACATCCCCTGCCAAAGTCATTTGAATTGGCGGTGGAATTACAATACCGGCGGCGGCCAGTTGATGGACTGGGTTGGCCATCATGTGGACATCGCGCATTGGGGGCTGGGTTTTGACACCAACGGCCCTTACGAAGTGGAAGGCCACGGCGAGTTTCCGCCGAAGGATGCCGTTTGGAATACTTGCACAAAGTATCGCATCGAATGCAAATATCCCGGCAACATCCACATGACCATTGCAGGCGGCTACGGCGACATCAAGGGTGGAACAAAATGGATCGGCACGGACGGCTGGGTTTACGTGAGCCGGGGCGGGTTCGACTCTTCCAACGAAGATTGGAACGACATCAAGGAACTGCCCTACGACGACGTCAAAATCAGGCTCCATCGTTCCACCAATCACTACCGCAACTTCATTGATTGCGTGAAGTCGCGCCAGCCGACCATTACCCCGGTGGAGACGGCGCATCATTCCACCATTCCCGGTCATCTGGGGTTGATCTCGATGCTGGTCGGCCGGAAGCTGCGCTGGGACGCGCAAAAGGAGGAGATTTTGGGCGACCGCGCAGCGACGGCCTTGATGACCCGCCCCTATCGCCGGCCATATAAAATAGGTTAGGACATTTGACGTTTGATCACCGCTGCGACTCCGGTGGAATCGATCTGTTCCGGCATTGAAGCGGCGGACTCGTCGCAGATCAATACCGGCTGCTCCCCGGGCGCGGTGACGCGGCGGCCATGCGATCCTTTGACCAGGCTCGCATCCAGCGGAATGACATCCATCAGCATCCGAAAACCGAGCTGTTTGCGCGCCAGCCGCCACAGGATTCTCAGCTTCACCAGCGGCAATTGCGGGTCCAGAAAAAGTTCCACCGGGTCGTACCCCGGTTTGCGGTGGATATCGACACATCGGGCGAAGTCCGGCGCCAGCGCGTCGTCCATCCAATAGTAATAGGTGAACCAGGCCCGGTCCGCCGCCACGGCGATCAAATTGCCGGCGCGCGGATGGTTGATGCCGAGCGCCGCCTTTTCCGCGTCGCCAAGCACACATTCAATGCCGGGTTGTCTCTCCAGCAATTCGCGCGCCGGCCCCGCCAGCGATGGATCATTGAGATAAATATGCGCGACCTGATGATCGGCCACGGCAAAGGCCCGGCTTGCCCCGCAGTCAAGCAGTTCCAGGCCCAGTTCCTCCCGCACCGCAATCCAGCCCCTTTGCCGGAAAAGGCGGTTCAAATGGACGGGCGCATCCACCGGCGCGATGCCGTACTCGGAAAGCAAAATGATCCGCACTCCGCGAGACTGAAACCAGGCGATTAAATCGCCCGCGATCGCGTCCATTTGCGCGAGGTCCGGTAGAATGACGGGGTTTGTTTCCCGGCTGGCCAGCGGGCCGTGCCGCTGTAAATTATAATCCAGATGCGGCAGGTAAATCAGGTTCAGCGTCGGAGAATAACGGCTTTCGATCCATTTGGCCGATGCCGCAATCCAGCGCGACGCCGCATCCGCCGCGCTGTGCGGAGTATTGACGCCGGCCGCAGGCCCCCAAAACGCCGGAAACGGGAATTCCCCCAAATCCCGCTTGATCTCCGGGCGGATGTTCGCCGGCCACGCATAAATGTCGAATACCTTGCGGCCATCGGCCGGATAGGCCGGACGCGGCGTGATCGAGTAATCGGCGGTGGAATACATGTTGAACCACCAAAACAATTGCGCACAGGTGAATTTCGGATCGGCCCGCCGCATTTGCTCCCAAATTTTCGGTCCCGCCACCAGGTGATTGGATTGCTTCCAAAACTGCACTTCAGCCAACGCGCGGTCATACCAGCCGTTGCCGACGATGCCATGATGGGCGGGGTTTTGGCCGGTCAGATAATTGGATTGC
This sequence comes from uncultured Verrucomicrobiae bacterium, assembly GCA_963813995.1. GTDB lineage: Bacteria > Verrucomicrobiota > Verrucomicrobiia > Limisphaerales > Palsa-1400 > DASRLE01. Next base: position 126,682 of record CAWFAZ010000046.1, read on the forward strand.
GCCGTGCAAGTGACGGCCGGAAACGCTGGCAGGACGCGGGCCATTTTGCCCCGGCCGGCGAAGCGCGAGATGTTCGGCATGGCTGGCCCGATGAGGGAACCGGTCAATCCGACAATGTTGATGACAGCCGTTCGATTCATCCGCCCTCCAGCATGGCCCGGAAACGTGGGAAAGGAGAGCGGAAAAATCAAGATTGCCTTCCTTGAATCAGAGAAGCGGATGAAGGGCGCAAAATGGGCAAAACCGCAAGATTGATACATAGGTCTGGAAAATCGGCAACACGGCAACGAATTAAGGTTTTTGTTGCGCGAGCCTTGGACGCAGAACAGCAGAGGGGCGGAATCGAGCCGCAACAAAGGCCGTGTTGAACTAAATCCGACCGGCGGCAGACTTGCAATTTGCTCCGGAGGCAGTACTCTTGTGACTGGCAGTTCTGAAGTGGAAAGGCTGCCGAAGGCGTCGAGAGCCGCTGGTGGGGCGTGAGTGGGAGTCCGTGGCGGAGGCGCAACGGTGCTTTTTAAGGAGGCGGGGCAAAAGGCCGCCCGGCGTCTGAAGACCAACCAGACGCGGCTCCACAGCGGTTGGGGAGAGGGCGACGCTCATGGCCCAGGATCTCCTGAATCAGAGGCAGAGAAACTCCGGCTTCCAACAAGTGAGTGGCGTAGGAAGGACGCAAAGTATGGACGGTGGCGGGCTTGGCGATGCCGCTTTGCTGCAAGGCCGATTGAAAGGCCAGGCGGACATTGCCGGCCGGCACGGGTCCCTGGCCAGCATAGGAGTGAAACGACAAGGCGGCCGGAAAAAGCCAGGGCTTGGAGTGGTGCAACTTCCAGAAGGCGCGCAAGGACTGCAAAGTGGCTTGGGCCAGAGGCCCCTGCCGCTCCTGGTTGCCCTTGCCGCGCACGCGCAAGACCATGCGCTCGGAGTCCACGTCGGCGACCTGGAGTCGGGTGCCTTCGCTGAGGCGCAAACCGCCACTGTAAATCGTGCTCAGGCAGACGCGGTAAGGCGGAATGCGCACGCAGCCCAACACGCGGCGCACCTCGGCCCGGCTCAAGACGACCGGCCATCGGCTCTGCTTGCCGGGCCGGAGCAACCCCAAGACCGGCCACTGTTTTTGCAGCGTCTGAGCAAAACAGAATTTGATCGCGGCCTGGGCGATGCGCAACGTACTCCAGGCACACTGCGGCGCCAGACCCAGAAAATAGCCCCGCAACTGCTCCTCGGTAATCAGTTCCGGGCTGCGGTGATAATGTCGGGCCAACTTCGCCACGGCCCGCAGATAAGCCCGCCGGGTCGCGATCGAATAGCCTTTGAGTTGCCAGTCTTCCATCATTCGTTTACGTAGAGGCGTCATTGAGATCCTTTCTGGCCAGAGTGGGTAAAACGCCCTTGCAGGGGCGGATGACTCGAAAGAGCCATCGGCTCTGGCCGAAAGGATTGGATGCCATGTGAACCCTTCGAAGACTATCCGGCGCAAGCCGGATTTAGTTCAACAAGCCTTATTTTACAAGGGTTTCGTTGAGCTTTTCGGCTGGCAACACAGCGGCAACGGTTGGCAACACCTTCGGTTCATCGCTGTTTTCAGAATAGAGTTTCATTAAAAGCCTTCTTTGGCACCAAATTGGAGCGGCCAGCCGGAGCGAAGTAGCGTGGCGCACGGCTGAAGTGACTGGGATTCTGCCCCCCACCCCCCCCATAAGCATTAACCTAACGATTCAAAATTTGGCCGACTTGGATTAATTGCATTGGACGGCGCGGTCGCAGAACTCGCCAGGCCCTTGCTATATCTGGGTCTGGGCCTCGCCGCAGAAAGTTCGGCAAGCTCAAAGCCGGTGCCAGCACCTGCAATAATGTGTCACGCGCCTCCAACGTGGCGCGCCAGCGGCTCAAACTCTGGCAAGCCATATCCCCAGGGGGAAAAAATCTTTGCCTCCAGCAACAGTCGCTCCAGCAGCAGTGCCGTCAGTATCTTGGCTTGCATCCAAGCCCGGGCTGACTGGTCGTTGCTTTTGGGCACATGACCAGTTGAGAGCAAACTCTTCAGGCGCTTGAAAGCCAGTTCCACCTGCCAGCGGCAGCGGTAGAGCGTCAGGGCCTGGCTGGCCGTAAATTCTCTGGGCAGGGTGGTCAGCACCAGGACGTACTCGGCCAATTCCAAGCTTTCCGCACTGGCCTGATAGCCATGAATCTGGGCATTGTCCAAGACTTGGCGCCGCGCCCGCTCCGTCGCCAGCCGGTTCTTGCGGATGGCGCACAAGCGCAGACGATAAACCTTGCCCTGATGAAAAAATTGGACCTTCCAATGATCCGAATTGTGTTTGGGCAAGCCCCGCAGAAGTGCCAGCAGGTCCAGCGCCCTGCCGTGAGGATCCTGCACCGGAAGCGCGGTGGTATGCCAGCGCATCAACAGCGCCGCGCCGCTCTCCAGGACTTTGGCCACTCCAGTCGCTCGGCTGTAGCCCCGATCCACCAAGATGAGTTGATCCTTTTTAAACTGGAATCGCCCCAGGCTCTCACCGCCATGCTGGTCGGTGACTTCATAGTGGTCGCAGAACCAGTTCCGGCAGAGTGATGCTGTAGTGCAGACGCCAGGCGCTGCCCGTACTGCCGGGTTCCTGGATGTCCGTCGCATCGATGGCTCGAACCCGGTATTGGCTGGGCCATAGGCACTGGCCCAAACGGTTCTGCTGCTCCGCCAGCAAATGTTGGCAGAGGCTTCCCAGCCAGGCTTCAGCCTTGCGCAACCGCTTGAACAAAGCCACCCCGCTGATGCTGGCCAGCCCCAATTCCCTGGCCCGCAAGGCGGTTTGTTCCAAAGACAGTCCGCCGGCCACATGCATGAGGATTAACCGCAACCACCGCTCACCGTCGGTCAAGCCCCGCGTCCGCTGGAAAAAGTCAAATCGTTTGGCCCGGGCATTGAGATCTTCGGGGAGCCACCGGCGCAGAATCTCCCAATCTTCTGGAAGGCAATCATCATTGTTCATGGCTCCCCAGCATAGCCCGTCCAAACCATTTGGCAAGCCTTTAGGTTAATGCTTATGCCCACCCCCCCCCGCTACAGTGCTACAAACGTTGATTATCAATGAGTTAGGGTGCAACAAGGGGTTCCTCAACGTTTTCGGTGGAATAGAAATCCGCCACGACCGACCACGATCTGCTGTCCGAGTGATTTTGTGATGCCATGTTTCAGGGCCATTTCCTATATAACTCCTTCTATATGAGCTTCTTCCTCTTGGAGCCGCCGCACGGCGGCGGCCTGCGGCCTGGGAGCTTCGCTCCAGGCCGACCCCCAGATAAGGCTTTTAATGAGAATCTATTCCACTGAAAACGTTGAGGAACCCAACAAGGGTGCTACAATTTGACTTATTTGTTGCACCTGTAGCACCCTGGCAGCACACCCAGGGCAAGGCCCGCGCCTGTCTAAAACCGCCCACACCGCGCCGGGGCCTGACGCCCTCCACAATGAACCTGGAAAAAGCAGTTTAACCACGGATAAACCCAGATCGACACGAATGGGAAGGCATGGAGTCCCGGCTTTAGCCGGTCCGGCGTCCCACCGGCTGAAGCCGGGACTCCATGCTTTGCCTTCCCTCAACTGCCGTTTTTAGGGTGAACCGCCCGGAGTCATTTTAAGACCGCTGCTTTTGGATTACCTTGCATTGACCGGCGCTCCCATCCCGTTTAAAACGCCAGTCATGGATGACCGAGATTTCAACGTTTTCAGGCGGAAAATTCGAGGACTTCGCGCGGCGGGGGCCAAAGTTATGCTCCTTCTCCGTCCATTGCGCAACGAATTTGCCGGAGCCAATACAAAACAGAGAGTTTAAAAAGTGAGAACTGACACCTGGACGTGGTTCACGTTTACAATGACGGCCTCGCCTACGAAGTGGAATTCACAACGTTGGACGGAAAAACCGCCGCGGTGGCCACTCTGGAATCCGCGCAAGTGCGCCCTGTGGGCAACCGGGAAATCACCCATGCCCGCCAGTTGGCGGCCAGACAGGTAATTGCTCAATCGTAAACGGGACATAATCGGATTCTGCGCAATCGTATTTTGGACTTAATCGAGATGGGTTCGACGGCTGCCGTCGCCAAAAGCCATGGCGCGACAAGTGACTCAATCGAGATGGGGTTCACCACCAGAGTTTCATGCGCAGAAAGTCCGCAGTGCGATGGGTCAGAATCCAAAACAACGACCGCTTCTCCGTTGAGAGCTTGCACAATCCGGTCATGCCCGGACGCCACCAGGACGCCGTGCCGCCAACAGGCTGCAGCCGGACGAGAAAGACGTTGCCATCCTTCTTGGCCACCGCCGCCTGTTCGATCTTCTGAATCGTCACCGGATACTTCACCTTCGGCTGGGTGACAAAGGCGATCTCGCCGTTGGTTTTGCCGAGGATTTCCTGCACGTCGTTTTCGTTGATGTCGGCTTGGGCATAGAGCGCGTTGATGCGCGCCACTTGCATCAGCGCGTCGCCCTGCTTGACTGGCGAGCCGATTCGCTCCCGCAAATCACCCTCGACCACAACGCCGTCAAACGGGGCGCGGGCCACGGCGCAGGCGAGGTGGAAGCGGACCAAATCCAATTGCGCCTGGGCTTCTTTGGCTTGCGCCTCATCGATCCGCATGGCGGCGATGTTATTGGCCGCCCTGTCTTTCTCCGTCTGCCGCTGGAAACGTGTCAGGTCCGCTTGAGCCGATGCCTCCTGGAGCCGCAACTCCGCGCGATTGAGGCCCACCAGCGGTTGACTGTTGGTCACCTGGTCGCCGGGGCGGACAAATACCTGCTCGATGTAGCCGTCAAATGGCGCGGTTAAATACTCCGCCTCGTCGCTGCGCAAAATAAACTTGCCCCCCACGCGGTAGTTCACCCGCACCAAAAACAGCGCGGCCAGGACGAGAAAAATCAGGATTCCGGCCAACTTGCTCCAAGTGTGCTCCGGCCCCAGCCATTGCGCGCCATATTCGCCCATCCACGCCATCCAGCGCGCCCCAAACCAGCGGTCGTTATGCCTCAGCTCACTCAGGCGGCGCGTGACTTGATCGCAATACAGGCGGATTTGCTGAAGCTCGCCCTGCGTGAAGGCCGACTCCTGCCGCTCGCAGGTCAATACCGCGACAGCCTTTCCATCCAGACGCAGCGGGACCGAGCAAAGATGGCCGATCTTTTGGTCCCTGGCGAAGGCTTCGTGATCGCGCGTCACGGTGGTCGTCCCTTCGGTTGGCGGCCAGAGAATCTCCTCGTCCTGATCGATGCATTCCTCCATCGCAGCCTCGAGACATTGCGCGGCGGCCATCTGGCGGTCGAACTGTTCGGTGCGGCTCATGGCCCGCAGCCGGATATATCCGCCTTCCAGCCAGCCCAGGCTGGCGCGGTCGCAGCGGAAGCGCGTCGCCACACCGTTGCAAACTGCCAGCGTGGCGGGAAGGAATTGCGTCGCCTGGTTCACCGGCACGCTCAAATCGAGTACGGCGGCGAATTTCTCAGCGTCGTGCCGCGCCTGGCGGGCGGTCAGATTCAACTGATAGACAGCCGGAAGGTCCGCAACCAGGCTCAGGCGGACCAGCGATTCCCGCGCGGCAGCCTCGGTGAAGTCCTTCATTTGCGCGGCCAGCACCATTTCATCCCCGGCGCGCGCCACTTTCAAGCGCACGGCCACGGTGAAACTCCCCGCCTTGGCGTCGGTCTGTTCGATGAAGTTGGCGCTCAGGCATCGCCCGGCCACCTCTTCCAATCTCGAAGTGAATCCCGTGCGGGTATGCGATGGCGCGGGACTGGAAACCCATTCGCCCATTTTGGTCCAACGCGGCGTCTGACCCGGATGACCCAGCAAAACCACCGCAATGTCCGCCGAGACCAGCCGCGTGGCCGCGGCAAGAAAGGCCGGCCAGAAGCTTTTCGGTTCGCCCGAGAATTGCCGCAGGGCCGTCAGTTCCTCCAGCACCAGGGCGCTGTCGCCGCTCAAGCCGCCGTTGATCTCCATAGCGATTATTCGATGAACATTCTTGCCGCCAGGCCGGGCCGGGTTTTTGCGTCCATGTTGTCGAAGATGGCTTTGACCCGCGCCAATCCGCTGGCCGGATCCACCACCGGTGAAATAAAACAAATCTTCCCGGTGACTGACCGGCCGCCCGTCACCTCAATCTTTACCGGCTGGTCGAGTTTCAAGTTCGACACGGCCACGCCGTCAATGTGCCCCACAAAATAGCAGCGCGAGACATCAACCAGCCGAACCAACGGCTGATAGGGCGCGCAGGCGGCGCCCGGGCGCAACAGAATCTCGGTGATATTGCCGGAGAACGGCGCGACCAGCCGGCGATTGGCCAATTGCTGGACGGCGATGGCGTATTCCGCGGCGGAGACCTCGTACCCGGCTTCCGCCTTGGCCAGGTCCTCTTTGCTGACAGCCTTGGTGGTTTGGATCAATTCACGGGTCGAGTCGCGCACCATTTGGTCCTGTTCCATCACCGCCTTGCGGCGTTGGACTTCAAGTTCCTCCAGTTTTTTGTCCAGCTCGAGAATCGCCCCGCCCTTTTGGACATAATCGCCCTCCTTGAAAAACTGTTGGCGGATTATTCCGGGATCCGCCAGACCGAGCGTCACGTCCATGAACGGTTCAGTGATGCCGTCCACAGCCGCCGGCCCGGCGGCGCCGGCCAGCGACCACAAGGCAGCCGCGGTGATGACAAGAAGAAAGATAAGACGATGACGCATCATTCCAGTTTAGAACCCGGCGCCTGGCCTGTTCCACGCGCCCATCAGGGTCGCGGCGCGCCGCTTTAATTCCTCGCGCGTCGTCTCAAGGTTCCGGCTTTTGAGAAGCGACCCATCGGCCAGTTCGACTTCGGTGAGCGTGCGCTGGTACTGCACGAGCGCCTTGGCCAGATCCTGGCGCGATTCCAGCAGATCAGCCTCGGCTTCGAGCACTTTGTGGCCGCCAATGGTGCCGGCCTTGAGCCGCTCAAGCTCGGTTTTGAGCAATTCCTCGTTGTAATGCACGACCGTTTGGTAACTTTGGATGCTGTTGCTCCAGGTTTGAGCTTTTTGGATGGCGATGAACAGGTTGTTGCCGATTTCCGCCAGGACCCCGTTCATATTCATGCAGGCTTCCATCAAATTGACCCGCTCGGCCTTCAGGAGGTTGCGTCCTTTGATGTTGCCGCCCAGAGGAACGGTCAACTCCAGGGCGACCGACCAGGATGGATAATTCCCGGTCTGCGCCATCGCCCAGGAGTCCCCGGGCGTGGCCCCCAAACCGTTGAAGCCATAAGCCGACTTTAAATTAAACTCAGGCATCAATTGGTTTTTGGCGTAGCCGACGCGCAGCTTCTCCTGCTTGAGTTTTTGCTGCTGGATGCGGTAATCGGGGTTCAACTGCGTCGCCATCGCAAAACCCTCGGTGTAGGAAATCGGCGCATTGGTCTCCCGCGGCACGTCGGCGGCATGAATGCGCGGTTCCGTCGTCGGCCCGGACAGGTTCGGCGCGGGCCAGGTGCCTGTCAGCGTTTCCATCGTCTGGACCGCATCGTAGTAATCCTGCTGCGCCTCGTTCCGCTTGGTCTGGCCGAGGGCCAGGTCCGACTGCGCCTGAATCACGTCCAGCTCCGAGCCTTGCCCGGCCTTCAACTTCTCCCGGCTGTCGTCCAGGACACGTTGGGCGACGGAAACCGAGTCCTCGAAAAAGCGCAATTGCTCCTGCGTGAAATAAAAATTCCAATAGGCCGTCTCCGCGCGCGAAACCGTCAGCATCAATTGCCGGCGGTATTGCTCGAAGGCGATGTCCGAATCCAGCGCCGCCACCCGCATCGAAACGAGCGTCGGCGTAAAACCGCCGTTTTTCATCAGAGGCTGGGTCAGCGACACCCCGACGAAGGTCTGGTACTGCCGGGTGTAGAACGCGCTACTGGTTGTGATGATATTGCCCAGGGGATTGACATTGTTGACGAGGTCGCTCTCCGTGTAGCCGAGGCGGACTTTGCCGCCGGTGGGGACGAGCGATTCAATCGCAGTATCGACGATGGTGTTGCGCTCGTTGAAGAGCAAATTGCCCGCCTGGGAGGCCTGCTGAATAATGTTATTGGTGCGCCGGTTGGCTTCGCGCGTGATCGAGGCATCCCATTGCGGCTCGAAAATCCCCCGCTCCGCCTTCCATTTCAGGCGGCTCGACTCCGCTTCCAGCATCTGCGCCTGAAGCGGTTCGTTAAATTGGAGGACCTCGTGGAGATAATCGTTGAGCCGAAGTTCAACAACCGACACCTCGTTAGACCCCGAAGCCGCCCGGGCTGGAAGAGCAATCCAAGAGCAGCACCCGACCAGAAAGGCCGAAATGATTCCGCCTCTAATCCAGTCAAAACTAATCAATGCCATCGTTGGAGCCTAGCTTTTTGAAAAAGTGAAATCAATCTCAAATGCCGGAAATGCCAGAAAAACCAGATTGCGCGATCCTTGGGAATGTGCCGCGAATAGTTGAAAAGCAAATTAGCTGGAGGATTGCGATGCAGGAGGGCCATAGCCAAAGCCTGCAAAACGAGGAGGGTGTCGATGCGCTCACTCATGGCCCAGCCGACGATCTTGCGGCTGCAGGCTGAAGCAGGGACCCCCTCAGGGGGCTGATCCAGGAAGAAACCTTCCTTTCGCGCAGCGCGCATTCGCGGAAAACGGATTTCCATAAGATATTGATCTGCAATGAACTACGTATGGAGTTTCTTAAGATGCCAAAGGAATAAAAGGCTCGATATTTGAGGGTCAAAGTCCCGGAAATTCAGGGAGTGGCGGAGTCGCCCCCTCGCAGGCACAGACATGCCGGGCCACTTGATTGGCCCGGCGGTTGATGGCGTCGAGCGGCTTTCCTGCCAGCATACCCATGGCCAGCGCCGCAGTAAAGGCATCGCCTGCCCCAATGGTGTCTTTGACTGCGACGGGTTGGCTGGGATCATCAGCCCATTGGCCCTCGGAATAGAGCAAGCTGCCATGCGCGCCACGGGTCAGGCACACCAGGCGCTGGGCGCGCTGCCGTGCCAGCCGTTCGATTTGCCGGCGCACACTCCCGCGCAAGCCCAGCATTTCCGCCAGGACGGGCAGTTCGGAATCGTTGAATTTCACGATATTGGCCAGGCGCAGCGATGTTTCGACGATGTCCCGCGAGAAATAATGCTGGCGGAGGTTGATGTCCAGAATCCGCAACGCGCCGGGGCGAACGGCGGCCAGAAGCGCCTGAATCGTGCTGCGCGCCGGTTCGCGACGCTGGGCCAGGGTGCCGAATGACACCGCATCCGCTTCGGCGACAGCGGTCAGAGCGGTTTTTTCCAGAGCCAAACGGTCCCAGGCCACATCCTCGTGAATGGTGAAGCGCGGCTGGCCATTGGCCGAAAGTTCCACGCTGACGGTTCCGGTCGGGGCCGACGGATCGACTTGAATGTCCGCAATGGGGAGGCCGAGAGCTTGCAGCCGTTGCAGGATTTCCACGCCCGAAGGATCCTGGCCGACGCGCGAGATCACGCGGCTCCGCGCTCCCAAAGCGCGCGCGTGATACGCGAAATTGGCGGGCGCGCCACCCAGTTGTTGGCCGGAAGGCAGGATGTCCCAGAGAATCTCTCCGATGCCAATGACGTTAAAACTCATCTTGCAACGGCTGGGCGGCGAGCTTGACCGCTCTCGGAATCAAGTTGTTCAACTCCGGGCGGCGGACGGCGGGGTTTTCCCACGCGGCGCGGTTGGCAACGGGCTGGCCGAAAGCGGCGGGATGCACCGGAAGCATCGCGGCGATTTCGCGGATGCGCGCGGCATCAATGGACTCCGCTTCGCGCGACGACGCGGAGAAACAACCGAGTGTTCCGACCAGCAGACAAAACAGCATGCGCCGCATGGCGCAGATAAAACCACTAAACGTTGTCATGCCATCAACAATGGGGCGCATCTTACTGTTCTACCGCACAAAATTTGTAAAGCAAAGGCCAACCAATGACCAGCAGTTTGCCGCGCCCGGAGCCACGCTTGAAACATGGGTATTCGCTTGATTTTAACCCTGGCCGCCTGGCTCCTGGGGACGGCGGCCTTGACGGCTGCCGAAATCAAAAACAGCGATTGTCTGGAGTGTCATGGCGATAAAACATTGACAGCCACCAACGCGGCCGGAGTGGTCCGCTCGTGTTTTATGGATGCGGCGGTCCTTGCCGGTTCGGCGCATCAAAAGACTTCCTGCGCCAGTTGCCATGGCGATCTGACTGCTAAACATCCTGACGATAACGTTGCGGCGCAGCCGGTCAACTGCTCGCACTGCCATGAAGAAGAATCCCTCTCGTACGGAACGAGTGTCCATGGCGATGCCCGCATCAAGCACATCCACAACGGCGCGCATGCCGCTCCGCAGTGCATCGATTGCCACGGCACCCACGGCATCCTGGCCGCGGCCTTGCCCGCTTCGCCGCTCCATCCTGCCAATCTGGCCAAAACCTGCGGCCAATGCCACGAACAACAGTCCCGCGATGTCATCGAAAGTGTTCACGGCCAGGCGCTGGCCGCCGGGCGCCGTGACGCTCCCACTTGCAGCGCCTGCCATTCGGAACACAAAATCCGGGCGCTCAAAAACAGTTCGTCACTGACGATCTCACAGGACACTTGCGGCAAGTGCCACGCTTCGGAGCGGCTGAACACCAAGTATAACCTGCCGGCCGATCGCGTGAAGACGTTCTTCGCCAGCTACCACGGGCTGGCGGCGCAGTACGGTTCGACGCGGGCGGCCAATTGCGCCAGTTGCCACGGCGTGCATCGAATTCTTCCCTCCACGGACCCGCGTTCGACCATTTACAAAACCAATCTGACGGCCACCTGCGGCCAATGCCATCCCGGCGCCAGCGCCAATTTCGCGCAAGGCAAAATCCACGTCGACGTCGCGTCCGCCGAAGCCGGCGGCAACCTGGGCGAACGCATCAATTGGTGGGTGCGCAAAATATACCTGGGGCTGATTTTCGCAGTGATCGGGCTGATGGCGGCGCACAACGCGTTGATCTTCGGGCGCAAAGCCGCCGCGCGGGCGCGCCGCGAAGGCCGCACCGTGTTACGGATGGATTTTTCCCAGCGGGCGCAACATTTCGTTTTGGCGTTCAGCTTCATCCTTCTGGCATTGACCGGTTTTGCGTTGAAATTTCCCGATTCCTGGGTCGCGGTCCTTTTGGGTTCCAACGAAGGCCTCCGCCGATGGGGGCATCGCATTGCCGGCGTCATTTTGTTGCTGACAGGAGCGTATCATGTCGGTTATGTTCTGGCCACACGACAAGGCCGGAGTCTTGTCAAGGATATGATGCCCAACGCAAAAGATGCCCGCGACGTGGCGGCCAATGCCCGCTATTTGACCGGATTGGCGAAGGCAAAACCGGAATTCGGGCGGTTTGGCTATGCGGAAAAAATGGAATACTGGGCGGTGGTTTGGGGAACCATCATCATGGGCGTGACGGGTTTGATGATCTGGTTCAAGCTCGGCACCACCCACTGGCTTCCGCGCTGGTCCATTGATGTTGCCACGACCGTTCATTATTACGAAGCCGTTCTGGCCTGCCTGGCCGTATTGGTCTGGCATTTCTATGACGTCATTTTTGATCCTGATATCTATCCATTGAACCGCGCCTGCGTGGATGGCCGGGTTTCTGCGGAGTGGTATGCCGGGGAACATTCGCTGGACGCCCGGCCCGCAAACGGATCACCGCCGCAAACCCAAAGCACGATCTGCATTTCTATGAAAACAAAAAACGACCGCTCAACTATCACCATCCCTGTAACCAAATTCCAGGTCGGCGATCGCGCCGCGTGGCTGATCGGCGGCAACACCAGTTGCGCCACTTCGCCCGTCCCGCCAAAAGAACTCTGCCGCCTGGTCTTGCTGGGCGCGCCCGGCGTGGGCAAGGGCACGCAAGCCGAACTGCTGCACCAATGGTCCGGCGCGTGCCATCTTTCCACCGGCGACATCTTCCGCGCCGCCAAAAGTTTGTCGCCTGGCCAACAGACGTCCGCCATGAAGAACGCGCTCGGTTTCATGGCGCGCGGCGAATTGGTGCCCGATGAAACGGTGGTGGCGCTGGTGTGCGAACGGGCTGGTTGCCTGCGCTGCGTCAGCGGGTTTTTGCTTGACGGCTTTCCGCGCACAGTGGTCCAGGCGGAAGCCCTGGCCCGATTGCTCAAAGCGGAAGATTTGCCTCTGACCGCGGTCATCAATTACGACTTGCCCATTGATAAGATCGTCGAGCGGCTGGCCGGACGGCGTGTTTGCTCCAGTTGCAAAGGCATTTCTCATGTGACCGACAAACTGCCATCGCCTGAAACTTGCCCTCACTGCGGGGGCAAGCTCATTCAACGCGAGGATGATCGTCCCGAGGCCGTCCGTGTCCGAATGGAAGCCTATCATCGCAGCACCGAACCGCTGATTGAATACTACCGCCAGCGCGACTTGTTGCTAACCATATCCGCCGAAGGAACAGCGCCTGAAATTTTGCAACGAACCGTGGACGCGCTGGCCTTGCGCCCGCGCGAGAAATTAAGAAGTAAGAATTAAGAATTAAGAAAACACGGACTCGATCGCTCCGACTTCTTAATTCTGCCTTCTTAATTCTTACTTTCCCGCCGACTGGCCATAAATGGCGCTCTCCATGCGCAAGAAATGTCCATAGTTTGCCAATTGCAGTGAAGCTGGGTCTGGCCTTAGACTCCACTCTGTTGTCATGCAGGATTTACTGGCGAATGAAAGAAAAAGGAAGGCGTGTGGAGTCGCGCCTTTGCTGCCAACGCGGACGGAAGTCACGCGCCGGCAACGGATGTTGCGCGCCCTGCAATGTTCGCCGGTGGACCGTCCGCCTGTCTGGCTGATGCGCCAGGCCGGGCGTTGCCTTCAAGAGTACCGCGCCCTCAAGGAGAAATACTCCTTCCGTCAACTGATCCAAATCCCGGAACTGGCCGCCGAAGTGACGTTGCAACCGGTGCGCCGGTTTCATTTCGACGCAGCCATTCTTTTTAGTGACATCCTTGTCGTGCCGGAAGCGTTGGGCCAGGGATTCAGCTTCCGCGACGGTGGAGGGGTCGAAATGGATTACGTCCTGCGGGACCGCAATGATGTTCGACGGCTCAATACCCGGGCCATCACTGAGCGGCTCCAGTACGTGGCCGGGGCAATCCGGCGTGTCAAATTGGAACTGGGCCCCGGCACGGCCTTGCTGGGCTTTGCCGGTTCACCCTGGACGCTGGCCAGCTTCATGCTCGAAGGCGGCAGCGCGCGCGCGCAGACCAAGGCTCTGCAATTATTTCGACGCGGCCGCGCGCTGTTTGATTCGCTGTCAGAGAAATTGACGCTGGCGGTCATCGAATATCTGCGCATGCAGATCACCGCCGGTGTGGATGCCATCCAGATATTTGACAGTTTGGGCGGGCTGTTGCCGGCGGAGGATTTCGAGGAGGCTTCCGGCCAATGGATGCGAACGATTGTTTCCGCCCTTAATGGACAGGTTCCGGTGATTGTTTATTCCAAAGGTGCCCGCAGTTGGAAGTCGCTGATCCAGACCGGGGCGCAAGCCATCGGAATAGATCACGAGATTGACCTGGCCGAGGCGAAGGAACAATTGCCCGCCCGCGTAGCCATCCAAGGCAATCTGACTCCTGAGCTGCTGGCGAGCGCGGAACCCCGGTTGGTGGCGGCGCAAACCCGCCGCCTGCTCGAATTGATGCGCGGTCGTGACGGATACATTTTCAATCTCGGCCACGGCGTGCCGCCCGATGCCAAAATGGAAAACATTGAAGCACTGGTCAGCACCGTGCAAAACTTCGCATGAGCAAATTCAAGGTCGATCTCGAGTTGATTCAAAAGTACAACGTGCCGGGGCCGCGTTACACCTCCTATCCGCCCGCCCCGCAGTTTACGGATCGAGTCACCTGGCCGGAGGTGGCGGCGAAAATCTCCGAGACGCAGTCGTCCGGGCGCGGTCTGTCCCTCTATTTCCACATTCCGTTTTGCGAGTCGCTCTGCTGGTTCTGCGGCTGCACGACCGTCATCACGACGCAACGGGAAAAAGGCGCGCTCTACCTTCAATACCTGGACAAGGAAATGGAGCAGATGAGCGCCCGCATCAATCCGCAGCGCCAAGTGGTGCAATTGCATTGGGGCGGCGGCACGCCGACGTTTCTGTCACCCGGCGAAATTCGCTTTCTCGGCCAGTCCATCCGCAAGCATTTCAAACTGGAGCCAGGGATGGAAGCGGGAGTGGAGATTGATCCGCGGCGGCTGACGCGCGATCACGTCGCCGCCTTGGGGGAGGTGGGTTTCAACCGGGCTTCGATTGGCGTGCAGGATTTCAATCTGACGGTGCAAACGGCCACGCATCGGATTCAGCCGCGCGAGCAAACCGGGCAAGCCATGGAGTGGGCGCGGGCCGCGGGCTTTCAATCCATCAACCTGGATTTGATTTACGGTTTGCCTTACCAGACGGTCGAATCCTTCGAGAAAACACTGGACGAAATCATCAAGCTTGGGCCTGACCGGCTGGCGGTTTTCAGTTATGCGCATGTGCCGTGGATGAAGCCGGCGCAAAAGATTCTGGAGCAGGCGCTGCCCAGCCCCGAAACCAAGCTCAATCTATTGAAACTCGTCATCGAGAAACTGACTCAAAACGACCAGTACACCTATATCGGCATGGATCACTTCGCGCGGCCGACCGATGAACTGGCGGTGGCGCAACGCCAGAAAACATTGCAGCGCAATTTCCAGGGATACAGCACCAAAGGCGGCGCGGACATTTATGGTTTCGGGATGTCAGCCATTTCGCAGGCTGACGGGGTCTATTGGCAAAACATCAAGGATTTGGCCGGATACTACGGGGCCTTGGATTCCGGCGGGGAGCCGTTTGCCAAGGGCTGCGTTTTGAGCAACGACGACAAGATTCGCCGCCATACGATCATGCGGCTGATGTGCGACATGAGTCTGGACTATGCCGGACTTTCAAAGGACCTGGGGCTGGAGTTTACCCGCTATTTTAACGCCGAACTGGAGTCCATGACGGACCTTGAAAAGGACGGCTTGTTGCGGCGCGAGGCCAACGGTCTGGTGGTCAGCGAGGTGGGCCGGCTTTTCATCCGCAACATTGCCATGCGCTTTGATCGCTATCTTCCAGCGGCCAGGGAACGACGTTTCTCCAAAACGATATGAGACGTGTTGCCATCATCGGAGGCGGCATTACCGGGCTGATCGCCGCCTTTTGTCTCAGGCAGCGCGACATCCCCGTGCGCCTGTTTGAAGCCGCCGATCGCGTGGGCGGCGTGATCCAATCCGTGCGCCGCGACGGGTATCTGGCTGAATTTGGTCCCAACAGCATCCTGGAGACATCCCCTGTCATATCCAATCTGGTGCGCGACTTGGGGTTGGAATCGCGCCGGGTTTATTCCAATCCATCCGCGGAAAATCGCTACGTGGTGCGCGACAAAAAGCCGGTGGCCATTCCAAATTCCGCCGGAGGTTTTCTGACGACGCCCCTGTTTTCGCTCCCGGCCAAGTTGCGGGTTTTGGCCGAGCCGTTCATCGGGCGGGCGCCGGACGGAGTGGAAGAGTCGATTGCCCGATTCGTGCAGCGGCGGCTCGGCCAGGAATTTCTGGATTACGCCATTGATCCCCTGGTGGCCGGGATTTACGCCGGCAGCCCGCAACTGCTTTCCGTGTCGCAGGCCTTTCCGAAACTCCACGCTCTGGAGCAACGCTATCGTTCGCTTTTTTTGGGGCAAATTCTGGGGGCGCGCGCGCGCAAACGCAGCGGGGAAGTTTCCAAACAGGACGCGAAGAAGTTTTCGTTCGATAACGGGCTGGAGGTGCTGATTGATGCGCTGCAATCCCGTCTGGACGGAGATATTCAAACCGCCGCGCCCATTCGTTGTTTGCGGCGCAGGGAGGAGGGCTGGTGGATTGAATTGGAACACGGCGGCCCGGTGGAGTGCGGCGCGGTTCTCCTCGCCCTGCCCAGCCACAAAATCGCATCCCTGGATATTATCACCACTCCGGCGCTGAAGGTTGCGTCCTTGGCCGAAGTCTATTATCCACCCGTGGCCTCGGTCGTGCTGGGCTTTCACCGCGCCGACGTGGCTCATCCGCTGGATGGATTTGGCATGCTGATTCCGGAAAAGGAAGGGTTTAACATCCTGGGCGCTCTCTTCTCCTCGTCGCTCTTTCCCCATCGCGCCCCGGAGGGGGAAGTGACCATTACCTGTTACATCGGCGGCGCGCGCCATCCGCTGCTGCCCCTGAACACGCCCGAAGTGTTGACAGAAACCGCAGTCAAGGACCTGGGAACGATATTGGGAGTCCGGGGCCGGCCAACATTTCAGCACGTCGCCGTCTATCGCCAGGCCATTCCACAATACAATCTGGGCTTTGGGAAGTTCCGCGCGTTGATGAATGACATGGAAGCGAAGGCGCCGGGCCTGTTTGTGGCCGGACACGCCCGGGACGGGGTTTCCCTGGGCGATTCCATTGTCTCCGGCCACAAGGTTTCGGGAAGAATCGAGACTTTTTTGAGTTCGGAGCAAAGTCGCCTCAACGCCATGCCACACCCCGTTTCCGCATGAACACGAGGGCCGTTCTTCTGGTGAATCTGGGGTCGCCGGATTCCGCGTCCGTCGAAGATGTGCGGGCCTATCTGGGTGAATTTCTCATGGATGGCCGCGTTCTCGACGCGCCTTATCTTGTGCGCTGGTGCATCGTTCATCTCGGCATTTTGCCCAGGCGCCCGGCGCTATCGGCTGAAGCCTACGAGAAAATCTGGACGCCCGAAGGCTCGCCCTTGGTGACGACCAGCCGGAAGGTGCGGAAGGCGCTGCAAGACCGCGCCGGCGTGAGGGTGGAGCTGGCGATGCGTTATCGCAATCCGTCCATCCCGGATGCCATCGGCAGGTTGCGCGACGAAGGCATCCGCGAGGTGCTGCTCATCCCGCTTTTTCCGCACTACGCCATGTCCAGTTATGAAACGGCCGTGCAGCGGGTCCGGGAAGTGATGGCTGAAGTTGCGCCGCGGATGTCGCTCACGGTCGTGCCGCCTTACTACGATCATCCTGATTACATCCGGGCCATGACGGCAAATGCATCCGGGTATTTAAAACAAGACTACGACCATTTGCTTTTCAGTTTTCACGGCATACCCGAGAGACATTTGCGCAAGTCCGATCCGACCGGCCGCCATTGCCTGGGGTCGCGGGATTGCTGCGAGGGCGACAGTCCTGTCCTGGGCACCTGCTATCGCGCGCAATGTTTCAAAACGGTGGAAGCCTTTGTGCGGACGGCCTCGATTCCAAAATCCAGGTATTCGGTCGCCTTTCAATCCCGATTGGGACGCGAGCCGTGGCTCAAACCCTATACAGACCGGGTCATTGAAGGTTTAGCCAGGGCCGGGACCAGGAAGCTGCTGGTCATCTGCCCATCCTTCGTGTCGGACTGCCTGGAAACCCTGGAAGAAATGGGGATCCGCGGCCGGAAAATCTTCCTGGACTCCGGTGGCACGGACTTCCACCTGGTTCCTTGCTTGAATGAGCATCCGCAGTGGCTGGATTTCCTCGAAAAATTGGTTCGCGAATTCATGGGGGAAAGGGAGAAAGAGGACTTTCAAGCTGCCAATTGCAGCGACCACAAAACTTGAATTTGCGATTTCCCGACTTCAACGCAAAGCCGCAAAGCCGCTGAGAAAGGCAAGAAGGGCAAGATTGATACATAGGTCCAAAAAATCGGTAACACGGTAACAAGTGTTGATAGTCAACGACTTAGCCGGTAACACGAAAAGGAACAGATCGGTAACATGTTACCGCTTTTCGTCTCTCGCACCTTCAGAAGCTGTATAAAATGAGCCATCTGATCAGGGAAGGGCGAAGGCGAAATGCTAACCCGACTTTCGCAAATTCGGCGATTTTAAAATTGGGTTACGAGGGAAGCCGGTAACTTTTGCCGCTCAGGTTGTCCACACATCCGGCACTTGGTCCTTGTAGATTTTGGGCGGGGGTTGCTCCGGCAACTGCCAGCCCAACTGGTGCAGCAGGATCGCTTGCGCCGGTTCCGCTTGGGTCACGCGCGGCAGGCAGATGGCTCCGCCAGCCCGCAGTTTAAACCACACTTCCAATTGCATGATGCGTCCAAACTGATCGAGCAACTGCCACGGCGTCAGGCTCGGCGCCACCGCCTTGAGTTTGTGCTTCAAACTCACCCACAGGCAATAGCCCAGGAACGCCACCATGACGTGCGCTTCGACACGCGCTCCGACCCAATGCCAGATCGGTCGCACGGCCAGGTCGTTCTTGAGCGCCCGGAAGACGGCCTCCACTTCGGTCAACTGCACGTACATCTTCCACAAGGATTGCGGGGTGTGGTCGTTGAGGTTGGTGCGCAGCAGATAGGCTCCGTCGCGCAAGGCGGCCAGGCGCAAGGCTTCCCGATCCCATTGCCAAGTCAACCGGCTTTGCTGCCAGTGGACTTCCACATGGGGCCAACCCCGGGGCCAGCGTTCCTGCAACCGGCCCACCCGCATCAATATCTTGTCCGGGTCCTTGAGCTGGCCGCGCCGGATCGCCCGCCGCAGGCGGACCAAGTCACCCATCAACCCGCGCACCTGCCGCCAACGCATCGCTTCTTCTTTCCTGGCCCGATCCGCACTGCGCGCCAGCACGAATGTCTCCGGCCCTTCGGCCAACAGTTGCACCTGGACTTCGTTGGAAATCTTCTGCCAGTCCCCACTCAAGAGCCGTTGCTCATACTCTTTGAGCCGTTGGCGCGGTGTGCCCACCACATATTGAGCGCCGCGTTCCCGCAACGTTTGCAGGTTGGCTTCACTGGCCACCCCCCGGTCAAAGACCCAAATGCGCCGGGCCTTGCCGTATTTGCTTTCGATCGTTTGCAGCGCGCTTTCCAAGGTCTTTTCATCCCGCACGTTGCCTGGCAACACTTCGTAGGAAAGCGGAAAACCTTCCGGCGTCACCACCACCGCCAACAGAATCTGCTCACAATCCGGCCGGTGATCGCGCGAATAACCCCGCCGGGCCTGGTCCACTTCCACCGCTTCGCCCTCGAAATAGGTCGAGGTCAAATCGTAGAGCAACACGTCGAAACTGGCCCCAAAGAGATCGCGCCACTTTTCCGCCAGATGCCGTTCCAAGCCCTCCTTGTGAGCGAGCATCCGATCCAGACAGCGATAAAGCCGGTCCTGCTCCGCCACGCTGGCGTCGGTGTCGAGCAACAAATCCATCGCCGTTTGCGGAAACCATTTTTCGTGGATGGACAGTTCGCTGCGCGGCGCACACAGCCGGTTGACGGCCAACAACTCCACCACTTTGGCCCACGGCACCTGCCCGCGTTCCTCTCCCAGCGCCTGCTGCCAAAAGGCCCGCAACCCCAACTCCTCCCACAGCTTGCACCCTATCCAGGCATCTCCAAAACGGCGCGGCCGCCGCAGCAACAGGCTGGACAGAATAACCTCGGCCACATCGCCGGCCTCCGGAGCTTGTCCCTCCCGATCCGTGAACAGCCGCATCTGCTGCCGTCGTCCGTCCTCGTGGATCGTTTCAATGGTTCGCTGCCAGCGATCCACCTGGGTGGTGTTCAGTTCTCCCAGATGCAACACCGTGCGTTGCGTCACCCGCGAGCGGCTCACGCGCAGACTCTCCCCCAGCGAATAGTAAATGTGCTCCTTGCCGTCTTTGCGCACCCGATGAGTTTTCAGGAACATGGCCCGATCTTCTCAGTTACCACGCCTGTCTGTCCAGAGGGTAGGTTGTCACACACGCCTTGGGTCGCCATTCCGCCTTATAACCCATTGCTACACAACACACCCGCTCATGAAAAAAGTTGAACAGGGCGGTTTTGTGCGAAAGTCGGGCTAAATGCTGAAAGCTAAATGCTGAAGTTGAAACCGGTGCCCAAAAGTCCAAACCCATCGTGCTCGAAGAATGGCAAGATTGATATGTAGATCTGGAAAACCCGAAACATCCGTTACATCGTTGATAGTCAACGACTTAGCCTAACTTCCCGATAGCCCAAGCGTAAGTCGTTGATTTGCAAGCTTCCGGTGTCCGGTCACTTGCTACAACTTAATTCCTAAGCCCGCTGGGTTCACAATTCGAGTTCCTAAAGGGGTCATAAAGTTAACATGGGGTCGTCAGGTGAGGGAAAATCCGCTACACCTGACGCCCTATGATTATATCTAACAAGAAAGTTAATAGCAAAAAGCAACCGCAACCGCAACCCCAAACACCAGCTCGTGGCCCCATAAAAGCCGCTCCGTGCAAAGCCAAGACGATCAAACTGGGCGTGGACGTGCATCTGGGCCTTTACGTGGTCGTGCGCGTGATCGACGGTGGCACGCCCCAGCCGCCGCAACGTTTCAAGCCCGCGGATTTCCTGCTGTGGTGCGCCAGGCAACTGACCCTGGCCGAGAAAGTCTTCACCTGTTATGAGGCCGGTCCCTTCGGTTACACCTTGCATCGCCGGCTGGAGAAGATGGGAGTGACCAATTACGTCATCCGGCCACGGGACTGGGACGAATACAGCAAGAAGGTCAAGACGGACAAGCGCGACGCCCTGGCCATGGCCTTGTGTCTGGATCGCTACGTCAGCGGCAATCGCGAGGCGTTTTGTGTCGTGCGCGTTCCCACCGAGGCGCAGGAGCAGAAACGCAGTTTGTCGCGGCAGCGGGAGAGTCTGCAACAGGCCAGGCAACGGCTGGCCGCGCAGGGGCGCAGTCATGCCCTCTATTACGGCGGACATCTGCAAGGGGAGTGGTGGCGGGAAGCGGCCTGGCAAAGGACGCTGCTGGAGATGCCGGCCATCGTGGTCAATTTGCTGGAACCCTTGCGCCGGTTGCTGGCGGCAGTGGAAGTGGAGTTGCACACCCGGACCAGGGAACTGGAGACAGCCGCGCCGGCCGGGTTGCCGGTGGGACTGGGCCAGATGACGAGCGAAATCCTGGAGCGCGAAGTGGCCGATTGGAACCGGTTCAAGAACCGGCGACAAGTGGCCAGCTACACCGGGCTGTGTCCCCGGGAGGACACCTCCAGCCAGCGGCGCTTTCAAGGCGCCATCAACAAGCACGGCAACCGGCGCTTGCGGCCGGTGCTGGTGGAAGGCGCCTGGCGTCTGATGGTTTTCCAGCCCGGCTATCGCCCCGTCCAGAAGTGGCGGACGGCCCTGCTGGACCACAAGACCAGCCCGTCGCGGCGCAAGAAGCTCATCATCGCCCTGGCGCGGACCTTTGCGGTGGACTGGTGGCGGGTGCGCACCGGACGCTGTCAAGCCGAAGACCTGGGACTGAAACTCCAGCCGTTGCCCAGCGCCTGAGGAATGACTGAACGAATGATTTTGCCGCCACACATTTTGGAGCGTAGCGGAACCGAACTGACCCCTGGGCCTTTGATGGCCCGTTTTAAAGTATGGTGTCCGCGCGCTCCTCTGGACTTGGAAACGATAAAGTGTACGCCTCGCGGTTGTACGGATAGCAGGTTAAGCCAGGTCAATTGACCGGTGCTCCACCAGAGGAGACGATCCAACAAAAAAGCGGCAGAAAGACAAAGAGAAAGAAGAAAAAAGAGAAGAAGCTTTTAATAAAAAGACGGGGTTTTCGGACGCGCTTGACAATTCTCCCCATAGCAGGGGTCAGTTCCTCACATTTCAATATTTTGTTTGTCGTGATTCATAGAGCCTCTGGTTGACCGATTTCCACGATCCCATCTCCAGCCGGCCGCAAATCCATTTGAGCGGCAACGTCGTTTCCCGGCGCAACTGCCGCGCCAGCCCCATTTTCACCGGGTCGCCCTTGCGCCGGACAGCCAAATCGGATTCCGTCCACCCCGCCTCCTTCAATCCTGCCGCGACCATCCGCGCCGCTTTGTCCTCCTCACTTTCCCGTCGCTCCTGGCCATAATGGTGCTCCCCCATTTGCTGGCTGGCTTGGAGCAACAATTCGCGTCGAAACGCCTCCTCCCCATAGCACCAGCCCCGACGGATGTTTCGATATTCGCCAATGACTTCCGCCCTGCGGCTGGCTTCCATCCGCCGCGCAAATTCCCTCCGGCCCGCCGCGCTGTCCGCCGCAATGGCCATTTCTCCCAGCAACCGGTCCACCCGCAGCCAGGGCGCCCGCTTGCCGGGCGGGCGCAAATACTGTCCATAACTGCTCCAGCAAAACGCCGCCAGCGCCTGGCCCGGCCGGAGAAGCCTGGCTCGCACCGGGTTCAAATGAACATAGTCACAAACGGTTCTCAAATAGCCGTTGCCGCTGTTGTCCACCAGCAGCGACTTGTAACGCCCGCTGAACAGATGCCCAAAGAGCCGGTGTTTGCGGTTGAAGCGCGCGGTGTAAGTCCCCAAAAGCCATTTCATGCCGGCGACCAGGTTGGCCTTGGGCGTTTCGAGCACAAGATGAAAATGATTGTTCATCAGGCAATAGGCGTGGACCTGCCAATCGGTCTTGGCGCAGGCTTCGGCCAGGGTGGATAGGAACAAATGCCGGTCGGCGTCGTCCAAGAAAACCCGTTCCCGGCGGTCACCGCGGCTCATCAGATGATAAACGGCCCCCGGATATTGCAGACGAAGTTTTCGCGCCATGCCAGGAAAATGCCGCGATCCTCCCATTTTGTCAATCCATGATATGATAATGTAAGGAACT
>CAWFAZ010000047.1:0-272743 GCA_963813995.1 uncultured Verrucomicrobiae bacterium
CAGTCCCGCATAACCGCATATTTTCGTTTTCTTCGTGAAAGGGTCAGTCCTCGGAATCGAGTATTTTGCATTGTTCATAAATGTAAAGGGGTCATAAAGGGGTCAGTCCCGCATAACCGCATATTTTCGTTTTCTTCGCGCAGCAGGTTGGCCAGAAAACCCGCCGCACCCCTGTTGAATCGTTTGGCAACCCAGTTTGAGCTTCATGGTCATTTCTTGCCGCAACCGGCCCGCCCGCGCCTCTTTATCTTTAGACCGCCCCGCCCGCCCTGTCCACCCACAAATCCGCCTTCGCCGCATCCCCCTTCGCCGCAGCGGCTACTGCGGACAAGATGGCGGGACAAGACGGGGCGACAAGTCCTGTTCCTTTCAGACCCTCAGACGTGAATAACCGCGCCATTTATCGAGAGGCGGCTGTTTCCAATCAAGGCCCCTTGACAGCAGGCGGCTTTGGTGGGATTATCCCATTATGAAATTGGTGGCTGATGATCGAAGTCGAATTGCAAGCACCGTCTTGTTTAAACCCCGCGCGGTTTATGATGCTGAAAAAGGCGCTGATGGCCGCATTGTCCTGGTTGAACTGGTGGCCGCTGAAGTGCCCATAGTCAAACCGCGCCGCATAAATGGACGCTTGCGCGGTGCGGACGTTCTTTTGAGTCCCAAAACAGTGGCAGCGGCCGTTCGATCGGACAGAGATTCAAGATGAAACGCTATTGGGAAACTTCGGCGCTGGTGAACGCCCTGCACGATCTAAAACTTGAAGCCAAAGCTTTGGAACCTGACCAGTGGACGCGCCCACACACGCTTTCGGAAGCTTTTTCCACATTAACAGGCGGACGTTTGGGCTTCAAGTATGCGCCGGATGATGCGGCGGCACTGCTCAATAACCTCACCCGTGGAATGCATTTTGTGGAACTGGACAGAAAGGAAGCGCTGGCGGCCCTGGCTTTGGCGCGGGAACACGGAATTCGGGGCGGACGGGTGCATGATTGGATGCATGCTCGCGCCGCAACAAAGGCAGGAGTGGCCTTTCTGGTCACTGATAATCACTCCGACTTTGTTGGGTTGGAAGATGGTTTTAAGTTGGTATCTTCAGCCGATTTATCGTCCACCTGACGGCTTATCCCTGGATAAGGAAAAGCAAATCTCGGACCGGAAAGGTCGGGAAAGGGGTTCCGAGCATGTCAACATCTTGCCCGCCGCGCCCCGCCCGCTCTGTCCAACAACAAATACGGGCATGGGCACTTTCTCGCGCAGAGGCGCAGAGCGCGCAGAGGAAAACTGCTTTTCCCTTCCCCTCTGCGTCCTCCGCGCCTCTGCGCGAGCTCTTCCATCCATGATTTAATCTTGTCAATCCTGCTCTGCCCGCCATAGCTTCCGAGCGACGGCGGGTCAAAAATCTTTGCGTCTTTGCGTCTTATGCCCTTTGCGTTTCCTAAGTCTTTGCCGCGCAAGGGCTTAAAGGAATTCCGCCAACAATCACACTTTTTTTAAAAATTCTTTCAAAAATCTGTTGACGATATGATATATTAACTGTAATGTTCGTTTAATGAATGACCCGTTAAGGCCATGAAGGAAAGGCGGAATTATGAAGGATGAAGGAAAGGGGAGCGCGGGCGTCTCGCCCGTCGTGTTTGGCGTCCCGCCAAACACATCTCCGCCCGGCGCCCACTCTGCGCATCAACATGTCAACGACCTGTTGTGGAAAACAGAGGGGGAGTGCGGCGCGAGACGCCCCGCACCACGACCGGGACGGTCGCGCTCCCCAATCATCCCCCTTGCTACGCCCAGTCAAAGCCAGTCAAAGTGAATCAAAGTGATTTTGTTGGTCAAGCTGGCGGTCCGAATCGTATGTAAATCCATAACAATGAACAACTTGCAAAATAAACAGCTTTGGCCGGGTTAAACCATGTTAAACTTAGTTAAGCATGGTCAAAACAAGCCAATCCGCTTCGGATTTCTCAGATTTTGCTGGATTTGGGACGGGAATAGATAATCATGAATCATGAAATATGCGAAATATGCGAAAGCTATTCCAAAACAAGAGCGTCCATGCAACCGCCGCCGCATAAACCCGCATTGAACAAGCTCACGGACTTGTTGAACTTGCGTGTCCGCTACAGCGAAACGGACCAGATGGGAACTTTCTACAACTCGCGCGCGCTCGAGTGGTTCGAGTGCGGGCGGACGGAATGGATGCGCCACCGGCTCGGTCTTTCCTACGCCGCGCTGGAGGCGCAAGGCGTGTTTCTGCCCCTGGTCGAAGCGCACCTGGAATTTCGCGGCGGAGCGCGCTATGATGATTTGCTGGCGGTTTCGACTTCCGCGGACCTTGCCGGGCGCGCGCGGCTTCGCTTCGACGTGCAGATCCACCATCAGTCCACCGGAAATCCGGTGGTGCGCGGTTACACCATCCATGCCTTCACCGATGCCACCCGCAAACCGATTCGGCCGCCCGATTGGTTCGCGGTTGGGATGGCCAAGGCAGCCAAATCCCCATGAGCAAAAAACACACCATCCAGAAAGTGGCGCCCTTCGATCCCATCAGCGCGCCGGATTTTCTTCCTCCCAGCCAGTTGCGCGAATTGCAGTTGGAACGTCTGAGGATTATGATTGCGCAAGCGTTCAACAACGTCACCCTCTTCCGGCGCCGCATGGGCGACCGCGGCATGGAACCGGGCGACATCCAATCCCTGGACGACATCACGCGCCTCCCGTTCTGCGACAAGACGGACCTTCGGGACGGCTATCCCTTCGGATTGTTCGCAAGCCCGATGAGCGAGATCGTCCGGCTGCACGCCTCGACAGGCACGACCGGCAAGCCGATCGTCGTCGCCTACACCCAACAAGACATCGATGTCTGGACCAATGTCATGTGTCGCAGCTTCGCGGCGTGCGGGTTGCATCGCGGGGACATCATTCAGAATGCATACGGCTACGGCCTTTTCACCGGCGGCTTGGGCGCGCATTACGGCGCGGAGGCGCTTGGCGCAACGGTGATACCGATTTCCGGGGGCAACACCCAGCGCCAAATCATGGTGCTCAAGGATTTCAATGTCACCGCCATTTGCTGCACGCCGAGTTATTTCCTGCACATCATTGATCAGGCGGCCGAGCTGGGCGTCAACCTCAAGGAATTGCCTTTGCGCGTCGGCGTTTTTGGCGCGGAGCCGTGGACCGAATCGATGCGCCAGCACATTCAACAAGACAGCGGAATCAAGGCGTATGACATTTACGGGTTGTCGGAAATCATCGGCCCCGGCGTGGCGATGGAATGCCCCTGCCAGGCCGGGCCGCACATCTTCGAGGATTTCTTCTACCCGGAGGTGATCGATTCCGCGACCGGCAAGCCGTGCCCAGAGGGCGTGGAGGGCGAACTGGTGCTGACCACATTAAGCAAGCACGCCATGCCCATGATCCGTTATCGCACGCGCGACATCACCGCCCTGACCTCGGAACCCTGCGGATGCGGACGGACGTTGCGCCGCATCAAACGCATCAGCCGGCGGAGCGACGACATGATCATCATCCGCGGCGTGAATGTTTACCCATCGCAAATCGAAACCGCGCTGTTGAAAGTCGAGGGCGCGCTGCCGCATTACCAGATTATTCTAACGCGCGAAAAGGGGCTTGATGAAATGGAAGTGCAGGTTGAAGTCACGCGCGAGGTGTTCAGCGACACCATGGGCGGACTGGAACAATTGCAGGCCCGCCTCGTCAAATCCATCGAAACCACGACCGGATTGCGGCCGCGCGTCCGTCTCATCCAGCCGCATTCGATTCAGCGCAGCGAAGGCAAAGCCAAACGCGTCATCGATCAGCGCAAAATGTAATCTACGGAGTCAATATGAAACTCAAGCAACTCTCCCTCTTCCTGGAAAACAAACCCGGCGCGCTCAGCGCTCCGGTCAAACTTCTGGCTGGCGCCAACATCAACATCCTCACCCTCAGCATTGCCGAGGCCCGGCAATACGGCATCCTTCGCCTGATCGTTCACGACTGGGCGGGGGCAAAAAAACTTCTTGAGAAGAACGGTTTGGTGGTGAAGGTCACCGACGTGCTGGCCATAGAAATTCCCGACCGCCCGGGCGGTTTGGCCGAGGTCCTGGCGGTGATCGAGGACACCGGCATCAATCTGGAGTACACGTATGCCATCCCGCTCAAGCGAGACAGCAAAGGCTTCTTCCTCTTCCGCTTCGACGACCCGGACAAAGCCATTGGCGTGCTGCAAAAAAGCAAGATCAACGTTGTCGGAAACATCGAATTCTTCAAGCGGCTCGAAGGCTGAACAAGCCGGTCCAGCTCAACGGATCAGAGCCACCATTGATTTCACAACAGGACGCACATGGAACAGGTCAAACAGCGGCTTCGAAACGACCAGTTTGCCGGGCGATGCGATATTGAATTGCTCTCCGTTTCACCCGGCCGCGCTTCCGCCCGCATGACACTCCATCCGCACCATCTCAACGGCATCGGCACCGTGCAGGGCGGCGCCATTTTTACACTGGCCGACTTCGCCTTCGCCGCGGCGTCCAACTCGCACGGCACTGTGGCTGTGGCGGTCAACGCCAGCATCACCTTCATGAAGGCCGCCGGCACGGGCACGCTTTGGGCCGAGGCGCGGGAACTGTCCAAGAACTTCAAAATCGGGACCTATTCGGTCGAAATCAAGGACGACCAAGGTGACCTGATTGCGCACTTCCAAGGCCTGGCCTATCGGAAGAAGGACAAGGTCTGAGAGGATGATTTACGCAAGTCATTGATAATATCCCCCTTGACGCGCCCGCCAATTTGGCAACAATTGTTTCTGGAAATATGAAGTTCAGACTTTTGGACTTATTTTGCTGTGCGGGGGGCGTTGCTGTCGGATACAGCCGCGCCGGGTTTGAAGTCGTGGGCGTGGACATTGAGCCGCAGCCGAACTTTCCGTTTGAATTTATCCACACCGACGCGCTGACGCTCCCGGCGAATTTTCTTAAATCGTTTGACGCCATCCACGCATCGCCGCCCTGCCAGTCATATTCGGACCTCGCCAAGCGCAACCGCAACGGCCATGAATGGCCCCGCCTGATTGAACCAGTGCGCGAGATGCTAATTAAATCCGGCAAGCCTTACATCATCGAAAATGTTTCCGGGGCACCCCTGCTTAATCCGGTTGTCCTTTGCGGAACCATGTTCAAAGGCTTGCGGGTTCTGCGTCACCGTCTTTTTGAATCGAATTTTCTAATTCTTGTGCCGCCTCATGGAAAACACCCAAAAGTCCACACCTTCGACAAGCGCAAATCGCATTACGGAAAGACGAATGATATGCGCGACTTTGTGCAAGTGACGGGCGGGGGGAATTGCACCATTGCCGCCGCCCGTGAGGCAATGGGCATTGATTGGATGACTAAAAATGAGTTGAATGAAGCAATCCCGCCCGTTTATACAGAGTTCATCGGCAAGCAATTGATGAAACACCTGCTTACCTTAAAAAATGCGTAAACCAGGATCAAAAGAACGGATTCGCCGGTTTTTCCTTGCGAACATTGGCAACGTAGTCACCTCAATTCAAGTGCGCGATGCCGCTGGCGTGAATGTCAGTGAGTGGGCAAGGCGACTCCGCGAATTGCGCGGGGATGAGCATTGGCCGATTCTCACGCACCACGACAGGGCGGATTTAAAACCAAACGAGTATCTCTTAAATGAGAAGCCGCCAGATAAACCGCCAGTCAGTTTTTCCCATCCCATTTCCGCAAAACTGCGGGCGCAAGTGCTTGACCGAAACGGATTCACTTGCCAGATGTGCGGGCGTTGCCCGGGCGAGATTGACCCTGATACAGGCCGGAAGGTCCGGCTGCATATCGGCCACATCAAAGACAAGAGCCTGGGCGGGAAAGATGAGCTTTCAAATCTCCGTGCGCTTTGCTCCACCTGCAATCAGGGCGCAAAGAACATCACAAGCGAAAAGCCTACTACGATTTGGCTGCTTTCCCAGATCAGACGTGCCGGACAGGATGAACAAAAGGCGGTTTTTGAATGGTTGCGAACTAAATTCGGTGGATAGTTTCAACAGCCAAAAACGCTCTGAAATCATGGCGAAAGTCCGCTCGCGGGGCAACGCCAGCACGGAGCTTAAAGCTTTGCAGATTTTGAGAAGGGGCGCGGTCACAGGCTGGCGACGCCATTTTCCAATTTTTGGCCGGCCGGATTTCGCGTTTCCAAAAGCCCGACTTGCCTTGTTTATTGATGGATGCTTTTGGCACGGCTGCCCGCGTTGTTATAGCGCCCCAAAATCGTCACTGGCATTTTGGCGGCAAAAGCTCTCCAAAAACAGAAAACGCGATCTAAGAGCGTGTTTTGAAAATGCTTTTTTCATATTGACGCCAACCGTTTAACCATCAGTCGAATCATGCAAATCCGAATCATCGCCTCGCTATGATCCAGTCGCACTTCATAGTCACGGCAGAGCCGCCGCGATTTGCTCAACCAGCCAAAGGTTCGTTCGACGATCCAGCGCTTGGGCAGGATCTTGAATCCGCTGGCTTGATCGCTTCGCCGCACAATTTCCAAGCGCAGCCGGCCAAACGGCCGCAGGGCTTTGACCCACTGCACCAAGGCTCCCAAGTAACCGCCGTCGGCCCAGATGATTTGCAGTCGGCCAAACATCTTGACCAGCGAACCGACCAAGGTCTTGGCGGCGTCTCGATCTTGCACGGCTGCGCTGGTGATCAACATGGTCAGCACCAGCCCCAAGGTGTCCACCGCCACATGCCGCTTGCGGCCTTTGATCTTCTTACCCGCGTCATAGCCGCGTTCTCCGGCTTGATCGGGAGTTTTAACCGATTGGCTGTCCACAATCGCCGCCGTGGGTGCCACGTTGCGCCCTTCCGTCTTGCGCAGCCAGTCGCGCACGGTGTCATGGATGAAGGTCCAGGTCCAATCTTGGCTCCATTGGCGAAAGTAGCCATAGACGGTTTGCCAGGGGCCGAATTCCTTGGGCAAGTAGCGCCAAGCGCAGCCCGTTCGGTCCACATAGAAGATGGCGTTGACCAGGGTGCGACGATCCAGCTTGAGGGGCCGCCCGCGTTTGCCTTGGCCGGATTTGGGCGCGGGCACCAACGACTTGATTTGGCTCCATTCTTCATCGGTCAGATCACTCGGATATTTTATAGGATGCGTTTGCATCCATTCTATCTATGGCAGTACTGTAATGTTGTACAACATAAGCAACTTACTTATGATTGACTGTTTGCCATTTTCAAAACACGCTCTAAGAGTTTCGCGGCAACTCCGCAAGGACGGATGGAAGGTTTTTCGCGTCTGGGAATGCCAATTGAAATCGCCCGCCCGTTTATTGCGCCTGCTTAAAAAACACGTCCAATTCCCTCGATTTTAGCCTTAGATACAATCTAACCCCACACGACCCAAAGTACCCACTACCAAATCTTGACTTGGAATCTCCAATGGACTATATAGAAAACTGTTGTCCGTAAATCAACGATTGCGAAAATGAAAGACTCGAACGCTGACGGTCTCGGTGTCCAATCCCGGCGCACGTTCTTCAAAAGTGTGGGAACGGTGGCGGTCACGGCCGCCACGACCGGCGCCCAATCGGTCGCGGCTGAATTGGAGAAGGCCAATGCCGAAAAGATCATCGGCCCCGGCAGCGTTCCGGTCACGCTGGAGGTCAACGGCGCCCAACTCCGTTTGCAACTCGAACCGCGGGTCACGCTGCTGGACGCCTTGCGCAATTACTCCAGCCTGACGGGCGCCAAGGACGGTTGCGACCGCGCCGCGTGCGGAGCTTGCACGGTGTTGCTCGACAATGTGCCGGTTTATTCCTGCCAGAAACTGGCCATTGAAGCCCAGGGCCATGCCATCACAACCGTGGAGGGCCTGGCCAAAAACGGCGAATTGTCCGGCCTGCAGAAGGCCTTCGTGGAGAAGGACGCGTCGATGTGCGGTTATTGCACGCCCGGCTTTCTGATGAGTTTGACCGCCTTGTTTAAAAAGAATCCCCATCCCACGGCGGACGAAATCCGCCACGCATGCGCGGGCAATATATGCCGTTGCGGCACGCAGCCGCACATCATGCAAGCCGCTTTGCAAACGGCCGGCGCCGCGGGCGCCGGTTCCACGACGGAGGTGATCCATGCCTAGCTGGCCCGCCGAGACAAAGTATATCAGCCATTCGACCCTGCGCATTGACGCGCCCGCGAAAGTCAGCGGGCGGGCGCGATATTCGTCGGACATCCAGGCCGGGGGCTGGCTTTACGGCATGATCCTGCGCTCGAAATGGCCCGCGGCAAGGATAGCCAAAATCAATCTTGAAAACGCCCTGAAAATTCCCGGCATCAAAGCGGCCCTGGCGGTCAAAGAGGGCGAATCAACCGTCCGCTTTTACGGCGAAGAATTGGCCGCCGTGGCCGGGACGACCAAACAAGCGTGTCTGGATGCCTTGCGCGCCATCGAAGTCGAGGCCAGGGCTTTGCCGTTTGTGGTCAGGGAAAACGACGCCCGCGCGGAAGATGCGCCGCGAGTTTGGCCAAACAGCGCCAACGCCAGCGAAGGAAAGCCCAAGGAACAAGGCACTGTGGACCAGGCTTTCAGCGAGTGCGCGGCGGTCATTGAGGGATTTTACACCACGCCCGTGCAACTGCATCATCCGATGGAGACGCACGGCTGCACCGTTTCCTGGACCGATGAGGGCGTGACGGCCTGGGCATCCACCCAGGGCATTTCCAGCGTGCGCGACGGATTGGCGGGCGGCTTGCAACTGGAGCACAGCCAGATCCGCGTCATTACCGAATACATGGGGGGCGGATTTGGCTCAAAATTCGGCGCGGGCGTCGAGGGGTTGATGGCCGCCCGGCTGTCGCGCGCGGCCAAAGCGCCTGTGCGGCTGATGCTGACCCGTTTTGACCAGGCGCTGGCCGTCGGCAACCGCCCCTCCAGCTTCCAGAAAATCAAGCTGGGCGCGAAGGCGGACGGCACATTGCACGCCTTCGAGTTGGACAATTACGGCACCGCCGGCATTGGCGGCGGTGGTTCCACGGAGGGCGGCGGCGGCGACATCGCAATCCCCGCTCCTTACATTTACAAGGTCCCGAACTTCCGTGTCAAACATACGTCCGTGGCCGTCAACGCCGGTTCCGCGCGCGCTTTTCGCGCGCCCGCCAATCCGCCCGCCTCCTTCGGCATGGAGTCGGCGATGGACGACCTGGCCGTCAAGCTCGGGATGGACCCGGTGGAACTGCGGCTCAAAAACGATCCCAGCGCCGTCCGCCGCCGGGAATACAACCTCGGGGCCGAGCGCTTCGGCTGGAAACAAAAGTATCAAAAGCCCGGCTCTTCCGCCAGCCCGGTCAAAATCGGCGTGGGCTGCGCGGGCGCGACTTGGTGGGGCGGCGGCACCCGAAGGACCCAGGGCGAGGCGGAAATCCATCCGGACGGCGGCATCGAAGTCCGCTTGGGCGTGCAAGACCTTGGCACCGGCACACGCACCGTCATCGCCGTGGTGGCCGCGGAAATCCTCGGCCTCAAACCCGAACAAATCACGGTCAAGATCGGCGACACTCATTATCCACCCGGCCCGGGCAGCGGCGGGAGCACGACGTGCGCGTCGGTTTCGCCGACCGTTTTCGACGTTTGCGCGCAGGCCCTGCAACAATTGCAAACGCAAACCGGCGTGCCCGACGCCCGGGGCGACAATTGGCCGGCGGCGTGCAAGAAGCTCGGGACAAGCCCGCTGGTGGTCCACGGCCAATGGCAGGAGGGACTTTCGTCCAGTGGCGCCGGCGGCGTGCAATTCGCGGAAGCGGCCGTCGATACCGAAACCGGCCTGGTGACTGTCAATAGAATTCTGTGCGTGCAGGATTGCGGGCTGATTGTCAATCAAAACACGCTGGAGAGCCAGGTCAACGGGGGCATCATCATGGGTCTGGGCTACGCCCTTTACGAAGAGCGGGTCATGGATCGTCTTTCCGGCGTCGTGCTCAACCCTAATTTTGAAACCTACAAACTGCCCGGTTTGGCCGACATCCCGCAAATCGACATCGTTCTGCTGAACATGCCGGAGCGCGGAGTCATCGGGGTGGGCGAACCCGTGACCATCCCGACGGCCGCCGCCATCGGCAACGCGGTGGCCAACGCGCTGGGCGTGCGGGTGTCCAGCCTGCCGATCACCCCGGCCAAAGTGCTGGCGGCGCTGGGCAAAGTGCCGCCGTCAACCGCCAGGCCAGCATGAAAGCATTTCAATACACCACCGCACTTTCAACCGACAGCGCCCGGCAACTGGCGGCCGGCAACGGCGCCTATCTCGCCGGCGGCAACGATCTCCTGGGCCGGTTGAAGGAATACCTGGACAGCCCGGAGATTCTTGTCAATATAAAATCCATTCCCGGCCTGGACGGCATCACCGCCGGCGCCGGGGCCTGGACGATTGGAGCGCTGGTCACGGTCGCGCAGATCGAGAACCATCCGGAAATCCGCGCGGTCTTCCCCGGTCTCCGGCAAGCCGCCGCGGAGGTCGGGTCGCCGCAGATTCGCAACGTCGCCACCGTCGGTGGCAACCTCGCCCAGCATTCGCGCTGTTGGTATTACCGGCATCGCGACACCGTCTGCCTCAAAAAGGGCGGCGACCTTTGCTACGCGCGCCACGGCGAGAACCGGTATCACAGCCTGTTCACCGGCAACACCTGCATCAGCCCGGTCGCCTCCAATCTGGCCATCGCGTTGACCGCGCTGGACGCGAGGGTGATCGTGTTGCGCGAGGGAAAGGAAACCCGCCTGACCGTGCCGGAACTGTATCAAAAAGCGTGGGACAATCCGACCGCGCACAACTCGCTCAACCCCGGCGATTTGATATTGAGGGTGGAAATCCCGGTGGCGCGGACGCGGAGCGTCTTTCTGCAAGTCAGCGACAAGCACGCTTTTGACTGGGCGCTGGTCAGTTGCGCCGCCGCCGCCCGTGTGAAAGGCGGCAAACTCAGCCGGGCGCGCGTGGCGTTGGGCTGCATTTCGCCGATGCCGCATCAGTCCGCCGCCGCCAACGACTTTCTGGAAGGAAAGCCGCTGGATGAATCCACTGTCGCGCAAGCGGCCGACCTGGTCCTGCAGGGCGCTCAACCGCTGGCATTCAACGGCTACAAAGTGCCGCTGGCGCGGACGCTGATCCGCCGCGCACTCTTAAGCCTCAAAGGGTGAAGCCATGAACCGCACCTTCTGCAAACATCTTCGCACCAAAAAAATGTATATTGACGCCACGCCCGGGGAGGCGCTGGCGGACAAGGAAGGCGGGGAAGCCTCCACCTGCCATTATTGGTGCAACCGGACGCAAACCGTCGCCGGTCCCGACGACCAACGGGTCCACAAGACATCGTGCAACCCGTCGCGATCGTGTTTTGAAGAATGACTTTTGGGCGATGCGGGCGAAGGCTGGCCTGCCGGGGGGAATCGAACCCCTGACCTTCTCATTGCGAACGAGAGGTTCTTAACCCTCAAGGTCAACGGCGCAGCGAAAGCCAATCGTGCTGCACCGGTCAAGACCCGGCCACATCAGCAAAAACTTGGCGGCAAAATCGGCCGGGCGCGGGCCGCCATCGGCATACCAACCGGAGCCTCTGGCTTGGAAAAAGGCGCCTCCCCGTATGATGCAAAATCGTGTGTGGCCGTCGCTGCGCTGGCTTTCGGTCCACTCCCAAACGTTGCCGCACATGTCATGGCAACCGTACGGCGAGCGGCCTTGCGGGAAGGCTTTCACGGGCGTGGTGACTCCCGTTTCTCCGCCATTACAGCGGCCCGGCTCCATGAGATTGCCCCACGGGTATTTCCTGCCATCGCTTCCTTGCGCCGCGAATTGCCATTCCTCCTCGGTGGGAAGTCGTTTGCCCGCCCACCTGGCATAAGCGCGGGCGTCGTCCAAGTCCACATGGACAACAGGATGTTGTTCCCTGCCCGCCGGGAGGCGTCCGTGCCGCCAGTGCTTCAAGAAGTTTTGCCGGCGCCGTGGTTGATAACCACTCGCGCGCAGGAAGGCGGCGTAATCCGCATTGGTGACGAGCGTCTCATCCAGCGCGAAACGCGTGAGCACGACAGGGCGGCGGATGGTGTGAACCCGAAAGTCATGGGAATCCCCGAGATTCTCATCTGGCGGAGGCGTGGATTGATAATAGCCGCATTCCCGTACGCGCATGTCAATGCTCAACTCAATGGTGACTGGAGGAATCTCCGCCATTCCAGGCGGAATTTGTCGATGCAGCGAACGGGTAATCGGGAACGTTTCCGTTTCGACCTTCGGCCGGTCGGTTTTGAAACATTTCTGCGAGTCCAACCGGGCTTGTTGGATCAGGAATCCGTCGAAATCCGATCCCAAAGCCGCCCTTGTGCCGGAGAGGAAACAACCGATGCCGCGTGGAGGGATATTGCCGGGCAGGAGTATGGTTTCCTTGTCGGGATTCCCTCTGATTTCGACGCCGCTTAACAGATCGAAGTAACGATGCCCTGCCAGGGAGGGCGCTTTAAGCAATATCCCGTTGCAGGCGGTTTCGTTGCGGTTGACGAGCGTCCACACCCGCAGGGCGTCACCTTCCCATAACGTGGCAAAGACGCCGGGTTGTTCGACGGGAACGAGCGGCGTCCAGTTTCCGTTGTTGAACAGCTTGGTGAAGCGGCGCTGGATTGGGAGCATTCCACGGAGAATGGACCGATCCCTTTGGTTCCATGGCACCCAGGAGCCAAACACATTTTCCCAAATCATCATCCCGCTGCCATTCATCCAGGCTGCGTGCAACTCGCCCGTATGATCCTGGTCCCACCGCCGGGTCTGGTGCTGCATGTGATGTCGCTCGATCCATTTATGCTTGAGCACGCCGGGGACATAACTATCCTCGAACCATTGCGCCCACGAGGCGAGGTGGTCGTGGATGTTTTCCAGCGGCACGGCATCCTCGCTCTCCAGAATCACGCCCGGCCGCGCGGCGTCAAGCCTTGCGCGAAAATCCGCCCCACCCTTGTTCAATGTGTCCAGGAAAACCCCATCGGCCCCGACTTCACGCACGATGGAGGCCAGCGCTTCCGGGTCCGAATCCTTCCCCCGGCGCGTGCCGGCATCCCAAGGATTGTAGTCGAGGTAAACCCTGACATCGTGCTTGTGGAACTGGCGCACAACGCTGCGCACACCTTTCAATCCGCCGGGCATGTCGCGGTAAAAATCGAATTGATTCCGCTGGTCCACTCCGATGCGTGGATAGGCGTGCCAAAGCAAAACGCTGTCATAGCCGCCGAATTCACGGTCCCCGTGGCGAAGGATTGTCTCCACAGTGTAGCGGCTGCCACGGCAGTCGTAAAACATCTCATCGCACATCATGAGAAAGCAGCAGGCGTAATTGGAAGCGGACCACGCAAACTCCGGGCATCGATACAAAACATCGTTGTATTGAAGTCGTGCCCGGGTTTCTTCGCGCCACCTGGCCAGCGCCACCCGGTAGGCTGGCCACTGCGCGGCAGCGTTTGGAGCCGGAATGATCCCCCCGGAGGCATCGAGGCTGAATGAGGAAGCGGCTCCAGCCGCCAGAATACGCCACTCACCCGCCAGAGGCAGCAGCAAGGTCGCTCCGAGTTGAAGGAACCGTCGGCGACGCATGTGCATCTCCTGGTTGTCTCGTATTCTCATGGCTGCGTCTTCCGGGGGTTCTCGAATTGGATGCTGACATCACCCGAATGCCCGTGCCTGATGCGAACCGCAAAACCACCACTGGTAATTGCTTCCACGGTGTATCCCTGGACGCTCCCATTGAGGTTGTTCAGACGCGACAGGATTTTCCCTCCGGCGCAAACCACCGTTGGCATATCACGCAATCTCAGCACTTCGCGTGAAGCCTTGTCGAAGGTCAGGTAATCAATCTTGTGGTCCCCATAATGAATGACGCGCACCACTGAAGTCGATCCCAACAGCCGCGATTCTTTTGGCGGAGCCCATTCCGGCGCCGAAGCCATGCCTCGCTGAAAGTGGCGCATGTTATCCCCGTAGCCGTCGGCAAACCAGTAGCCGGTGGCTTCATCAATACTCGCCCTGACCAACCCGTCTTCGCGCGAGGCATAAGTTGCCCAATTAAAAGAGCGAAAGGCTCTTTCTTTGGAGTCAAGGTCGCCAGTTACTTCGTAGAAAAGGGCGCGCACGGAAGCGTAGCGCGCCGTGTGGCTGGACATTTTATCCTTGTCATTGACCTGCTCGGAAAGCACTTCCGCGCCCCACTGCAGCCCCTTTTCGCGCAGTCCAGCCATGGTCACCGAGTCGGTTGCGAAGAAGCCGGTCACCCAATCCAGAATCCGCCTGGCATGGAGGAGCGCCTGGGGATCCTTTTCCGGGTGCTGGAGCAAGTAGCGCGCGGTTTCCAGCGCCGAATACTGGTTCCGGTTGGTTCGGTAGTCCGCATAGATTAACACGTCCTCGAAATACTGCGTCCAGACTTGGTTCTGGACGGGGTAAGTCATGAGCCATCGCCACGCCATGTCTCTCTCGCGCGCATAGGATTTCTGGCGGCCCTGCTTGAGCCGGAGAAGCTCGTCAAACAGGCGTATGGGACCGATGGTGTTGGCAGTGTATTCTTCGCGAATCCGAGCCCCCGTTTTGGCATCGACACGAAAAGGCCAGGGGGAATGGCTTTGGTCTCCGGGACGAATATGCGCCGCCAGGGCGTCGGCGCAATGGAGAGCCGCTTGGAGATACTTTTTCTCCAGAGTAAACTCGTAGAACTGGAGATAGGCGTATCCAAGTTCGCCGACCTTGTCCGGTTCCAAAAATCCCACGCCGTCCCCGCGACCGCAAGGCGTGTGGTTTTCCTGGTCGCAGTAAATGGTGTCCGTGCCGCCTCGGTAATCAAGATTGCCCGCATCGGAGCTGGCATAAGGCGCCAGCGCCCAGGAATCGGTGGTGTCCGTCGTTCCATGCGTTATCATGTGGTCCAGCATCTCGCGCACCCGATCCATGACGGTCTGGTCCCCGCTATAGGCATAATAGAGTATCGCCGAGTCGGTGAGCATGGCAAACAATCCGGCAGGATTATGAGCCCAGGGGCGTCCCGAGAACAGCGGCAGGGCAGGATCATTCAGTCCGTTGAATGTCGGGTGGGTAAAATAGGTTCGGCAACCATCCGGCTGCACTGGAATGCTCTTAAACATCTCCCAGTCACTTCGGACGATCCTGTCGTACGGGGCTTCAGAATCAACCCAACTAAGAAGCTTCCCTTTGTCATCGAGCCGGACTTCGTGCCAGAAGAGTTGGCTGGCAGGCAGGACATTGGCGCCCAAGAACCATGCGACGCCCGGAAGGACAGCCAGCAGGCGGCTCAAAACTGGGTTCCGGATCATTTGTGCTTCTGTAACGTCCGCAAATCAACATTGGAAGGCCGGCTGTAAACTGGAACACGCACCACCAGCGCATCGAAGCCCAGATAATACCCCGCTGATTTGGACGACTTGCCGGCGCATTCAAATCGCAAGGCATGGGTTCCTGCCGCCAGTTGGTGTGTCCCCAGCTTTTCCGCCGTGGGGACGATTTGCGGATCGTAAAGGTCAAGTTGGGCGATCTGCCTGCCGTCGAGCAACACGCGATAAACTCCGTAGTCGTAAGAATGCACCATTTTGGCCGTCAGTTCGGCATTTTGGTTTGTCGGGCACTCGAACGACATTTCCACCCATCCTTTGTCATTGTGCGGGTGCAACCACAGTTGCCTGCCATCGGTTACGCCGCCCAAAGACTGCGCTTCAATTGGGTCGTCGGAATGCTTCGCCGTAACCACAGATGTGTGGCCTTTAAGCATGATCCATTCGTGGAACGGCAATCGCTCCGGCCCGGGCGGCAATGCCGGCCAGGGCTTGTGAGGCTCGATTTGATACCAGAATGCCACGCTGGACATCAGGTCGTCACGTTCAATGAAGCCGGTAAACGTGCCGTCGGGAAAATGCTGGGCGCCCCTGTGTTGGATTTCCACGCGCAACGATTTCTTGAACGTGATCGGATCGGCAACATGCCAGCGGTAGGCGCTCCCGCGATCGCCAGTGTTGTAACCTTCCCACAGCGGCGTGCCATAAAACGGGCCGGACTGCTCGCGAAAGCCCCAGCCGTCGCAAAAATAATCTTCCGTCCCGGTTCCGCGCAGGCTTGGCTCCTTTTCGCCGTCAATGAAAAAGAAATCATTCCCTTCGCCAAACCAGTCCGGCGAGACCAGATAAACGCTTAACACTGTCCCCACGTATTGACCGCGTCCTTTGATGTCCGCAATGAGATAATTCTGGCCCATCACGCATGGAAATTCCTGCCGATACATCGCGTGGAAATAGGCGCTGTCGTCCGGCAACGACGGCAGTTGCTGCCAATCCATGTAATAGTAGAACGCGTCGCACGATCTTTTGCCTTCATTGACAACGACGATGCGGGCCGATTTTCGGAATGGCATCGGCCAGTAACAGTTGCGGCCGCGGCCCTCGGAACTCACGCGAACCGGCAGTGAAGTGAACGGTTTGTCTACGCCCATGCCCATGCCAAAGAAATCGCCAATCGGACATTCAACACTGGCATTGGTCTCGCCGTCCCAATAAATGCGCAACGTGAGCAACCGGGAATAATTCGGCTCCTGGTCCGCAATCGTACACCAGAAATGGACGATTTGACCCGGCCCGCTGAGTTCCGCCAGAGTCAGGCTGCCGCCCGGTTTGATCCGCCGGCAGTCCCCGTTGCCATTGCGCCAGTCCGGGTCGGAGGACGACGCGCGCATGGTCCTGAAATTTTTGAGTTTCTCAAGGCCCGACAGCGGATTGCCAGGATCCAGTTGCGCAAGGACAATACTGCAAGACGACGCGAGGACAAGGATGGACGAATAGATTCGGTTCATGTGATGGATTGTCTGTTCAACATAATGTGGCCGGCGCGCCGGCACTCATCAAATCAGTACCAGATGACCCTTGTGAAATCGAGCGCCAATTGCTTCTTTCTCCTTCCATGGGCGCATCTCACGGGCGGGTTGCCCAAATCGGATTTGCTTGACGGAGAGCGCGCCAACCGGCATGAAGTTGCGCTGGCCCCGCGACCATGGCGACCAATGTCATCGCATCTGACGAGAGGTTACGCTCCTGGCAACTCCGGATCTTTGGACTGCTCTGGGGGGCTTATGCGTCTTACTACCTCTGCCGCGTCAATTTTGCCGTCGCCCAGCCCTTGATCCTGAGAGAATTTCCGGCCTGGACCAGCGCGCAGATTGGGAGCATTCCCTCGGCCTGCGCGGTGGTCTACGCCGCGGGCCAGATCGTCAACGGCACGCTGTGCGAGCGCTATGGCGCCCGGCGGCTGATGACGGGGGCCTTGCTGATTGCGGCGGTCAGCAATCTGTTCTTTGCCTGTGCCTCTTCGTTGAACGCGATGCGAGTGCTGTGGGCGATTAATGGGTGGGGCCAGTCCGCCGGTTGGTCGCTGATGGTCCAGACGGTGGCCAACTGGAACACGTCGGCCCGCCGGGGCACCCTGATTGGCCGGCTCTCGACGTGTTACCAAGTGGGCAATGTGCTCTCATGGCTGCTGGCGGGAGCCTTGTGCGACTCCGTTGGCTGGCGCGCGGCTTTCCTGGTGCCGGGTCTTTTTCTCCTCCCGGTGGCGCTGGTATTCTTCGTCTTTCTGCGCGATTCACCTGTGGAAGCGGGCTTCCCGCCGGTCCGGGATGACGTTGGCCCGGAGCCGTCACCTCCGATGTCGGCCAACTGGGAGTCCACCTGGCGGATCGTGCGGTTGACGCTCGGCAACCGGATTCTCTGGGTTCTGGCCAGCGGTTTTTTCGTCCTGAACGCCGTCCGCTACAGCTTCATAAACTGGAGCGTGCAATACATGGCGGATTTCCACGGGCGCAGCATCAAGAACAGCGTGCTCACGGCCATCATGATTCCGCTGGCCGGTTCGTTGGGAGCCATCTCGGCCGGATGGGCCTCGGACGTGATCTTCGGCAAACGCCGTGCTCCGGTCTGCGTGGTCATGCTGCTGGGTTTGGCCGCGACCTGCGGCGCGATGGCACTCGTTCCGCAAGGGGGCTGGCGGACAGCCACCGTCCTCCTGGGCCTGGCCGGATTCATGATCTATGGCCCCGACATGCTGATGGCCGGCGCCGCCACGGTTGATCTGAGCCATCCGAAGGCGGCGGCCATCGCGACGGGTTTCACGATGTGCATTGGCGCGCTGGGCGCCATCTTCTCCGGCGCCGGTTTCGGCTATCTGAAAGATATTGCCCACGGCAACTGGGCGTTGGTCTTCTGGGTGCTCGCGGCTTTGCCTCTGATACCCGCCGCGCTAATGATTTCCATCTGGAACGCCCGGCCCAACGAAGGCCGAAACCCAAAAACCGAACCTTGAATCCCGACCCTAACGAGCGTGGGGAGTTCCATCGCTTCTGCCAGGGGGAAAACGGGACCGGGCATTTCCATTCCGAAATCCAGTAAATCTTGTTAATCCTGCCCCGCCCGCCATGGCTTCCGAGCGATCGCAGGTCAAAAACCTTCACCTCTTTGTTTTTGCGTGTTTCTTAAGTCATTGCCGCGCAATGCCTTAAGCCTGTTTTCGCCGCGTGGGCACCGATTACAAAAATAGTTTAAAATAAATGTGTACAAAATCACACTTGTATGCTATCATAGTCTGGAAATGATTGGCCCAATGAGGCCATGCCGAAAAACTGAAATATTGAAACCACCACCAACCCCCTCCAAACTATGAGTGCCCGCAATGGCAAAATCGCCCGCCTGCCCCGCTGTGTCCGCAACGAATTGAATGAACGCCTCGAACGCTCCGAGCAAAGCCCCCAACTGCTCGAATGGCTCAACGCCCTGCCGGAGGCGCAGAAAGTCGTGCAAAACGACTTCGCCGGCCTCCCCATCAGCAAGCAGAACCTCAGCGAATGGCGTCAGGGCGGTTTCGAGGAATGGCTGGCCCGGCGCAATCTATGCGAAGACGCCCGGGATTTGACCGAGTTGGCGGAGGAGATGGACGGCGAGGATTCGCACATGGTGCTGGCCGATGACGTGGCCCAGGTGCTGGCCGCCCGTTTTGGCAGCCTGATTGCCAACTGGAACGGGGAAGTGGACGAGAAGTTCGAGGCCAAGTCAAGGGTGCTCAACAGGCTGTGCCGGAGTGTGGTGCAGTTGCAGCGGGGCATGCATCGGGCCAAACGGGAGGGTTTTGAATTAACCTGCAAGTGGGAGGAAAAGGAGAAAGCCGACGAGGATGTGTTAAAGAAGAGACTGGTAAAACCTTGCTTTGACATGTTGAGATTGCCTGCGATGGCCAGGATGTTCGGGGGCGGCACGGCGGGGCGGAAAATCGCCCAATACATCCTGGCGGTTCGGAGAGGGAATCTGGATGCCGACTTTGACCTCTTGCCCACCGACAAGTACGAGCATGAAGAAGTGGCGGAAAAGAAAGCAAAACCAGTCAAACCGGCCCGAAAGCGGCGGACGGTTAAGCAGGCCGGGAAAACCAAGCCGGACAACCTGTCTAAACCATTGCAGGAAAGCGAGATGGAGGGTGAAGAGGAGCCGGAATCCAGTCAGGCCCAGTCAAACTCAGTCAAAGTGAATCAAACCGATTTGGCACCCATAAGTCCCATTCCTCCCATAGCTCCCATAAGTCCCATCTCACCGGCAGAGAATTCCGAGAACCTGGGTTTGCAACGGGCGGCGGACTTGGCGGAAAAGGGAGGAAAAGAGGAAGAAAGGTGGTAGTGCCTTAATTTGGTGTAGTGTCGGCCTGTGGCTCGAAATCGGCGCGCAGCGCCGACACAACAACCATTAAACAGGCTCTGCCAAAAAGATTGACAATATGCGGCATTTTGCACAATCGTTTGCGTTAATTATTACCTTGATGAACTGTCAGATTCGGTCCCGGTTTGGAAGCGCCCTGACCGTGGTTGCCCTCGCGTCCGTCGCTCTGCTTTCGCGCGTGTCAGCCTCCGCTATTTCACCTCTGCCCGACCAAGTGGAGCCTGTTATCGCGGATCGGCAGGACGCACAAGTTCCGGACCGGGTGCATCTTACTGGATGGGTGGGGATGCGGATGGCTGTCAACGAATCAAATCGCCTGGCCATGCTGGATGTGGATCGCCTCCTGGAAGGGTATCGCAAGCGTCCGGGCCGGCAGACCTGGGATGGGGAACACGTCGGCAAATGGTTGCACGCCGCCACGCTGGCGTGGGTCAATACAGGCGATCCGCTGCTCCGCCAGAAACTTGATTACGTCGCCGCCGAGTTGGTCAAATGCCAGCTTCCAGACGGCTATCTGGGAACGTACCTTGAGAAGGACCGCTGGACGGAATGGGATGTTTGGGCGCACAAATACAATCTCATTGGCCTGATCACTTACATGCGTTACACCGGCAACCAGGCGCCACTGCCCGCCTGCCGCCGCATGGCCGATCTTCTCTGCCGGAGTTTTGGCGGCCAACCCGGCCAGCGCCACATCCTCGCTGCGGGATTCCATGCGGGCATGGCGCCGACGAGCGTGCTCGAGCCCATGGTGTTGCTCTACCGCATGACCGGCGAAACGCGTTACCTTGATTTCTGCAAATACATCCTGCGCTCATGGGAAGAACCGGATGGCCCAAAGATCATCTCAACCCTTCTGACCTCCAAACGCGTGGATCAAGTCGGAGACGCCAAAGCTTACGAGATGCTTTCGTGCCTCAACGGCGCGCTGGAGTTTTATCGCACGGTCGGCGGCCCCAAAACCCTCGAAGCTTGTCTCAATGCGTGGCAGGACATTGTGGACCATCGCCTCTACCTCACCGGCGCCGCGAGCTATTGCGAGCTTTTCCACGGGGATTTCGATCTTCCCAATGTCCACGATGTCGGCGAAACCTGTGTCACGGTGACCTGGCTGCAATTCAACGCCCAGTTATTGCGGCTGACCGGTGAGAAACGTTTTGCCGATCAGATCGAGAAAACCGTTTTGAACCAGTTGATGGGCGCCCAAAGTTGCGACGGCACAAAATGGGGTTATTACGTGCAGATGGAAGGGAGGAAACCGTACACGAACAACCTGGATGGGAATTGCTGCCTGTCCAGCGGCCCCAGGGGCGTCGCTCTCGTCGCCACATTTGCGCTTGCCACGGATGCCGATGGCGTGGTTGTCAATCTTTACGACGCTGGAACGGCCCGGCTCACCCTCCGGGACGGGACTTCGGTTGCGCTCGCAACTCAAACCGAATACCCCTCCAGCGGGGACATTGAGATAACGGTGACGAGCGCAGCCAAAACGCCGTTTGCCATCAAGCTGCGTATTCCGGGTTGGTGCGAAAAAGCCCGCGTTCAAGTCAACGGCAGGAACGCCAAAGGCAAAATCGGGGCTGACGGCTACCTGGCCATTCAGAGACTTTGGCGGGACCAGGATAAAATCCAACTTCACTTCAAGATCAAGCCCCGCATCCTCATTGGCGACCACAAAAACGAAGGCAAGCTGGCGGTTTTGTACGGCCCTTTGGTGCTGGCCGCCGATGCGGCCGCGTCCGGGGAGTCGGCGGAAAAGGCGCCCGCTTTCTCCATCCCAGGCTCCGATCCAAACAAACTGCGCATCACTGCGGAAGCCGCGTCTGACAAAGTTGAATCCTGGCCGGGCGCGAGGGTCTTTCGCGTGGCCGACGGCGGAACGAATCTGGCCATGCGCCTGGTGCCGTTCGCCGACGCGGGAGCCACCGGCGCCGACTACCAGGTTTGGCTGCCGTTCGGTCCGCCGCGGGCCGGTCGAAATCTTCTCCTGAACGGCTTGGGAACCCGTTCGCGCGAGGGGAACATTTCTTCAATCACCAAATAAGAAAGGAAACCGATGATCATTGTTCAATCATATCCCCTGGCGGTGGCCATGTGCGTCATCACAATGTTGTGCTGGGGTTCGTGGGCCAACACCCAAAAACTCGCCACCAAGGAATGGCGTTTTCAACTCTTCTACTGGG
The DNA here is from genome assembly GCA_963813995.1 of uncultured Verrucomicrobiae bacterium. Taxonomy (GTDB): domain Bacteria; phylum Verrucomicrobiota; class Verrucomicrobiia; order Limisphaerales; family Palsa-1400; genus DASRLE01. The sequence goes on from CAWFAZ010000047.1 coordinate 21,960, forward strand.
ACTACGCCATCGGCGTGTTCCTGCTGGCGCTGATCCTGGCTTTCACCCTGGGCAGCACGGGCGGCGGCGGCCGCGGTTTCATTGCCGACGTGCAGCAGGCCGGCGGCAAGTGGCTTGGGTCGGCGCTGCTGGGCGGCATTATTTTCAACCTGTCGAACATCCTGCTGGTCGCCGCCATTGACATCGCCGGGCTGGCGGTGGCGTTTCCCGTTGGCGTGGGCCTGGCGCTCGTGGTCGGCGTCATCACGACCTATCTGGCTACCAAACAGGGCAACGTTCCCATGCTCGCTCTGGGCGTGCTGGCGGTGGTGATTGCCATCATCCTCGATGGCCTGGCTTACAAACGGCTGACCAGCACCGCCCGGAACACACCCGTCAAAGGCATCGTCATCTCCGTGGCGGCCGGATTGCTCATGGGCTGGTTTTACAGTTTTGTGGCCCAGGCGATGGGGCACATTGATCCCGTCACGAAGACGCTGGAAGCCGGCAAGCTTGGTCCCTACACGGCCATTGTGTTTTTTTCCGCCGGCCTGCTGCTCTCGAACTTTATCTGGAACAGCATCATGATGGTCAAACCGTTCTCCGGCAGCCCGGTGCCCTTTGGCGATTATTTCACGAAGGGCAACGCCCGTCTTCACTTGATCGGCATTCTGGGAGGCATGATTTGGAATCTCGGCATGAGCTTCAACATCGTCGCCGCCACCGCCGTCGATCCCGCGCTGGCCTATGGACTTGGCCAGGGCGCGACCATGATCGGCGCCCTCTGGGGCGTGTTCATTTGGAAGGAATTCAAGGGTGCGCCGCCCGGAACGGGCAAATTGCTCGCGGCCATGTTTTTCTTTTATCTGTTGGGACTGGGAATCCTCGTCGCGTCGAAACTCTGAACGAATGAGGAGACTGTGCCAATCCATTCCCGCATGACAACGTTTCAATAATCAACGCAAGACACCGATTCTTTTATGCCTGACAACTCCATTCTCGTCCTCGGCAGTTCCAATACCGACATGATCATCAAAGTGGACCGCATCCCCAAAGCCGGCGAAACCATTCTCGGCGGTGAATTTGTCAGCGCCGCCGGCGGCAAAGGCGCCAACCAGGCCGTGGGCGCCGCGCGCGCGGGCGGAACGGTGACGTTCATCGCCCGCGTCGGCGCCGACGTCTTTGGAGAAAAAGCCGTGGCCGGATTCGTTGCCGAGGGAATCAACGTGGACCACGTTTTTCGAGACCCCGCCAGCCCGTCGGGCGTGGCGTTGATCTTCGTTGCCAGGGACGGCGAGAACAGCATTGCCGTTGCTTCGGGAGCGAATGCCAAATTGCTCCCGGCTGATGTGTCGAAGGCCAGAGATGCGTTTCGCGGCGCCGCCGTCCTGCTCCTCCAATTGGAAACCCCCCTGGAAACTGTCCAGGCGGCGGCGAAACTGGCCGCCGCCGACGGTGTGCGGGTGATTCTCAATCCCGCGCCAGCCCGGCCGCTGCCCGACGCTCTGCTCAACAATCTTTACCTGCTCACTCCAAATGAAAATGAGGCCGAATCGCTCACGGGCACGGTGGTGGACGATGAGACGGCCGCGAACAAGGCCGCCGACCAACTCCTGGCGCGCGGGGTGCAAAACGTGATCCTGACGATGGGCGCGCGCGGCGCGTTTGTCGCCGGGAAAGGAATCAGGCAGTTGGTTCCCGCGTTCAAAACCCGGGCGGTGGACAGCACCGGCGCCGGCGACATTTTCAACGGCGCGCTGGCGGTTGCCCTGGCCGAAGGGAAGTCATTGCTTGAAGCCGCGCGTTTTGCCAGCGCCGCCGCCGCCATCTCCGTATCCCGTCTGGGCGCCCAGACCTCGGCGCCGACGCGCCAGGAAATCGAACAACGGCTCAGCGAGGTTTTGGACGGCCGGGGAAAAAAAGCACGGCGGACCGGCTGCGGAGCATCCTCGTAAAACAGCCCGCGTCATGCGCCGTGGAAACTCCGGAGAACTCCGTTAGTCGTTGTCCGTCTCCTGGACCGCCCACGCCGGGTAGGGCGCCTGCGAACCTTTCATCGAGTGCCACAGAATCCGGTTGAGCAGGTCTTCCGGACATTGATCCGGCTTCTGGAGCGGCAGGCGCGCCGAGGCGCAGGCCTCCTTGCGCAAGAGCGGATCGGAAATCTTCTTCGGCTCCGGATTCATCCGGTCGAGAGGGACGTTATTCGTCACCGCGACGAACGGCGTGAGGTCAGGCGTGTCGGTGAAGCAATCGGACATCGGGGTGGCCGTTGCGTCCATTTGGTTCATCGGCGGCAGGCCGAGAATGAGTTCCATGGTGCGCAGGAGGCTGGTTTGATTGTACTGCGTGCTGATGACCTGGCGGCGTTTGGTGTAGGGGCTGATAATGTAGGCGGTCGTGCGGTAGCCGCTCACATGGTCCCAGCCGTCCTGAGGATCATCTTCAATCGCCAGGACGCAAGTCTCCTTCCAAAAGCGGCTATGGCTGAGCGCTTCGACAATCTGGCCGAGAGCCAGGTCATTGTCCGCCACCTGGGCGGCCGGCGTGGGTGAGCCGGCGCCGGTCCCGCTCGTGTGATCATTGGGCAAACAGACGATGGCCAGACTCGGGAAATCACCCGTTTGCCCGAACTGTTTTAGTTCTTTGATAAACTGCGCCGCCCGGAACACGTCCGGCACAGCCAGGTCCCAACCCACGGTGTTGGTGGCCAGGCAGGGACGCAACGACTCAATGGCAGGCTCACTGTGGAGGTTGATGGTTTCCGTGCCATTCAAAAACTCGTGATAGTGGTCCAGGAATTTCGGGCTGCCACTGCGCCATTTGTCCTTCCAGGACTTTCGGGTGATGGCGAATTCACCATAATCGCGCAAGGATTTGCCGTGCGCGATCGCGTTGTCCCAGATGAACCCGGCCGGCGAGTATGCCAGCGCGTCCACGTCGGCGTCTTCCATCCCGTCCGGATAGCTGCGCGGGAATCCGGCGAAGGATTTCTCCATGTAATCGGTGGCAAATGCGGTGTCAGCCCATTCATGGCCGTCGGCGCTGAGGATGCCGCAACAATAGGTGTTGTCGAGCAGCACAAACTCGCGCGCGAGTTTGTGCTGGTTGGGCGTGATCTGCTCACCGAAGACGCACAGATTCCCGTCGCCATTGCCTTCCTTGATGTCGCCCAACACCTGGTCATAGGTGCGGTTCTCCTTGATGATGTAAACGACGTGCTTGAACTCGCTGGGTTCGCCCACTCGCTCGGGGACGGGCCGCAGGGGTTCGCCATTCCGCGGAGGCAGACTCGCCCGGGCCAGCCGCGGGTAACGCATGTTGGCCAGCGCCTGACGGGTCATTTTGGCCAACTCGCCCGCGCCAGGCTCGCGCACCAGCGACAAAGACCCGCAATACTGGAGGGAATTGAATTCGGGCGGGCCATCCGATTTGTGCGCCCGTCCGGGGCCGATGCCCTTGATGTTGGCCACATAAAGGCTCTTCCGCCGCGCATCATGGACGATGGCGCCGGGAAACCAGCCCACCGGAACCAAGCCCTTCAATTTCGACTTGCCGGGCGCGAAAGCGATTACGGCCACCGCGTTCTGCGTGCCGTTACAAACAAAGAGCGTTTTGCCCGACGGAGCGAACGCCAGCGCGTTCGGGCTGGCGCCGAACAGGTCCGCCGGATTTTGGCGCGCCCAGATCGTTTCCACGATCTGTTCGGTTCGGGTGTCGATGACGCTCAGCGTATCGCTGCCGGCATTGGCAACGACCAAATATCGGCCGTTGGGCGAGAGGGCCATCGCCGAGGCGTGCAGCCCCGTCAGCACTTCGCACTTGGGTTCCTGGATTTGGGAACTCTGAAGGGCGCCGGCTTTCGGAGTCTGGACTTCAATCACAGTCACCGACCCTTCGCTGGCAATGTGCCGCACCGGGTCCACGCGCACAAAAGTGCCCTGTCCCGCCGGCCCGGCAACGCTGTTGTTGTCAGGCCGCCGGCCGCCCCAGTTGCTCACATAGGCCTTGTCGCCCTCGAGCGCCACGTCGTACGGCGCGACGCCTGTCTTCCAAAGGCGCAACACCGCTCCGGTCGCCGCATCCAATTCGACGAGCCGGTTCGACAGGTTCAACGCGACATAAAGCCGTTTGCCGTCGCGGGAAACGGCAAGTCCCGCCGGAATGTCGGCCTCGCGCCGTGGCGCATTGGCCGGCGGCAGGGCGATGGAGAACAAACCGGCCACTTCGTGGTCCTGGCTGACACTGAAGACCTTGATGCTGCCGTTGACGTTCGCAAGGTAGAGCCGGGAACCGTCCGGGGAGAAGGCCAGTCCCGTGAAGCTCACTTGTTCCTCATCATCGGGTTGCAAGATGCGGGTCGAAACGGCGGCCGGCGCGGCCTGCCCCTCCGGCGGCAAAGGAACATGCTTGAGAATCCGCCCCGTTTGGGGATCCATCACAATGATCTCGGGAGTCTTGCCAGCCGCCACGAGAATCCGCCCGTCCGGGCTTAACGCCAGCGCCTGGGGGCGCATTCCAGGCAAATCAACCGTTTGGCCGGCGGGCATGACCACCTGATTTGCCGGGGTGACGATCCGCCCGGCACTGCTGCGTCCGACCTGTTCACTCAGCGCCGAATCGGACAGCTCGTCCCCCGCCAGACAGCGTGCGGCGAGCAGCGCCAGCCAGAGCAAATGAATCCGCGCCATGCAGATGGAGATGAGACAGGAATGCCGAACGGAGTCAACGAAAAAGAAAAAAACGAAACAAATAGTTTGACGCAGCCTGGTTTCATGCACAGTATGGCCGGGTTTGGAAAAGGCAGATGCCGTAAATATGTGGCGGATGAATTGGAACAGGCTTCGGAATTCACTTTTGGCCTGGTTGGCCGCGTGCTTCCTTTTGCCGGGCTTTGTCTGCGCGAAGGCCGCGACCGAAGGCCCAAAAGTGACCCGTATTTCCAGCGAGGGGTCGGTGGTGGTTTCGCGGGCCGGCAAGGAGGTCAGGCTCGAACAGAGCCAGCGGGTGGGGAACTGGTCTTTGATGGCGGTGGTCCGCGCTCCTTCGCATCATCGGCTGGCGGTTTTCGAGGATTTCACCCAACCGGACGGCCCGCTCCTTTTTGTGGACGAAGAAGGGGTGAAAGTGGAGTTGCCCAAGTCGCTGGAGCCGACCTGGGCCGACCCGAAGAGCCTGTACCTCGGCCATAGTCTGGAGGAGGTGGTCAAGAGCGAACGCGACCTGCTGGGAGAAGAGATGCTGGCCCGGGCGGGCGATCCCGAATACACCGCTGTGGCGGCTTGCTTTCCGCCGATTTCGAAGATGTACACCGACAGCTTCGTCGGAACGCACGAGTGTTTGGAAAAGGTTGGAGTTTTTTACGGGGGCATCACGCCGAACCTTGATCCCGCAGTCTATGTTCCGGCGATGCGGAAAATACGCGACCAGGGCCGTGTGCTCGACGGGTTGGTGGGCGGCTGGCTGCCGGCGCTGCGGTTTGTGTATCCCGAGCAGCCCGGGAATTGGTCCGAAGTGGTCATTTACGCGCCCATGCGGGTGGAGAATGGGAACCAACGGGTGCAGCCGGTTTGGTATCGTGTGAGCCGGATCGAAAACAACGAACTCCGCTGGGTCCGTTACTTTGATTCGTACCATCCGTTCCCGCCCCGCACCGAAATCCGGAAGGAATCCTTTTACGAGGAGTTGCTGTCGATGCGAGCGGGGTGGAACCAGGCCCTGGCGCAGGGGATGCAGATCGAGGTGCCCGACCAGCGCCTGGCGGACCTGGCGCGCCATTCGTTGGTGCGCGAGATGATGGCGCGGGTGGGCGCGTTCTCGAAGTACGGCGTGTTTGACCGCAGCTACGGCGGCAGTGAACACGACGGGTTTCCCGACAACTTCACGGTCGATACGGCCGCGATGCTGGCGTGGGGGCTGACCGACCTGGCGCGCCAGTATATCGACAACTATTTCACGTATTTCGTGCGCGATGACGGCTCGATTCTCTATCGCGGCCCCGAGACCGGCCAATATGGACGGATGCTCACCGTGGTGGCCCAATACGCCAATTATACCGGCGATTATGATCTCCTTTTGCGTCACCGGCATCGCCTGGACGCGGTGGCGAAATTGCTCCTGGCAATGCGGGCAAAGGCGCTGCTGCTGCCGGCAGAAGACCCGGCCCACGGCATCATCGCCGGCTGGTGCGAGGCCGATGCCTGTTTCGATCCCGAGCCGACCCGCTACATGCAGCCTTACCTCTCGAACAACACCGAAGCCGCGCGAGGATTTGAAGACCTGGGAGCAGTTTGGGAAAGGATCGGCGCCAAGAAGCATCAACCGGAACTGGCCGCGTGGGGCCAGAAACTCCGGCGCGAATCGCGCGTTTTGGAGCAGGACACCCAGAAAGCCATCGAGCGCTCGCTGCTGACCAACACGCAGCCGCCGTGCCTGCCGTCGATTGCCGGCGCGAAGGAGCCGTTCCATATCGCGGTCGCGCGCGACAATCTCGATCCGCAATTCCGCTCCTACCGGGCCTATATGGAGATGCTCTACTCGGGCAACCTGACGCGCGGGCAAGTCGAAACGATTGTCAAATACCGCGCCGCGCACCACGACATCATCCTCGGGATGCCGACAGTCTATGGGTACAACACGCACGAGTGGGGCGGCTTCCTCAGTTACGGTCATGGGTATGGTTTGATGCAATACGATTACACGCGCGAATATCTCCTGCTGCTCTACAGCCTCATGGCCCACCAATACACCCGCGGAACCTGGACGGCGCCGGAAACCCGAAGCTTCGATCCAAATCATTTTGCCGCTCCGTATTGCAGTCCGGCACAGATGACCGTTCCCTTGCTGACCCGGTGGATGCTCCTCTTCGAAGAGCCGGAGTCGGATGTGCTTTGGCTGGCCAGGGGCACGCCGCGCGCCTGGTTGGAGGACGGGCAAACCATCGCCGTGTCCAACGCGCCGACCCGCTGGGGACGTGCCAGCTTCAGCCTGCGCTCGCATCTTGGAAATGGGAAAATCGACGCCACGCTGGATTTGCCGGCCAGGCCGCCCGAGGCGCGCGTCAAATTGTGTCTTCGCGTTCCCGCCGGCCACCGCCTTCGCTCAGTGCAGGTGAACGGCAAACCATGGGATCAGTTCGACGCACTCGAAGAAACCGTGACCCTGCCTTCGCAGACGCAAAGGCGGGTCGATTTGACACTCAACTACTGACTACGGGATGCTTTGATGGTCGGTATTGCGAATGCGATACCAGCAAAGCAACTTTTTGGCTGATGGCATCAACGGCCCCTGGCCCTCAGCCCGGTCCAGGTAAAGAAACGCGACCGACGAATAGCAGAACGGTTTAAGACGGTCCGGCGACCATGGGTTCACGAAGGCAAACTTCAGCCGTTCCTGAAAGCGAATCGCATCAGCTTCGTGGACCCGATACATGGCCACGCTGGCGTTAAGGGCGTCTTTGACCGGCACACCGTGATAAGGACCGATAAACGGGCCTTCGCGGAAGTACCAGCCGCCGAGGAAATAGTCCTCCAAACCAGTGCCGACGATGCGCGGCGTCTCCCAATCGCCATCAACGTAAACGTACTCCGGCGCCTCGAGAAAGCTAAGATAGTTCCGCTCCTGGCCCTGCATGTAAAGGAGGCATCCTGTGTAGTGGCCTTGTCCGCGCGCCTCGGCGATCGGCACGGGCGCCGCGCCGCTGTTTTGAGCGGTGTTGAACTGCGCGTGGAAATAGCCGACTGGCTCCGGAAGGGAATCCGTAAGCTGATAAAGAATGTTGCTGAACACCTCCGTGTCAAGTTCCGGGTCAACGTTTTCCAACTCCACCCGGAAGTGCTTGCGGAACGGCATCGGCCACTTGCAGAAGAAACCGCCGCTCGAAGTGCCGAAATACCGCGAGGCGAAGCTGGCGACCTCGCATAAACCCGCGCCGAAAAAGTCCCCCACCGGGGCTGCCACAGCCGGCTGCTCCGCGCCGTCCCAGTAAATCCGCAGAATCAGGGTCTTGAGGATCGATTGGTTGATGGGGGCCTTGGGGTTCCAATGTTGCCAGAACCAGCCCGGAAACGTGAGCCAGAACTGGGCGATGTAGCCGTGGCCCTTGACCTCGCCGATGGTCACTCGCCTGCCCCGGGGAACCGGGATCGTCTTGCTCTTGCGCGCCAGGTTGAACGTGGTGAGTTGGCGGGTGGTTTCTTTGCGAAACGCCGCCAGCCGCAAGCCGTCCGGGGGGGCGGACGGGGAGTCACTCCCGGTGTTTGACAGGGTGCCGGTTTGAGCAGCGGCCACCGTTGGGAGAGCTGCCGCGGCCCCCAACGCGGCGGACGAAACAACAAATTCGCGACGATCCATGATTGAGCCAGGATGCCTGACTCTGATCGAAAGGTCAATCTGTCGGGCTAAAAAATCAAATGCCTGCCGAAACCAAAAATCCCATCCGCCTTGCGAAATCGATGGAACCGGGCTTTGGACTTGCCAATCCCGGGCGGCGCCCTACACTCGGGCCATGCTGCGTTCATTTCTGCTTGGCTTGGTGCTTCTTAGTTGGCCGCTTACCGGTGCGAGAGCGGAAAAGGTGCTGGTCGAGGCCGGCAAGTTCACCGAGATTTTCGATCCGAAGGCGGGCGAAAAAGACCCTTGGTGCATCAACGACCATGCGTTCATTCGCGGGCGGGACGGGACGTGGCACGTGTTCGGCATCACGCACATTCTGCCCGTCAATTTCGCCCGCGATCCGGGCAAGAATCTGCTGCACGCCACGGCGCAGTCGCTCACCCAATCGCCCTGGCACAAAGAGCCGTTTGCGGTGACGGCGGATTGGGACAAATACGGCGAATGGTTATTCTGGGCGCCGCATGTGATCCGGCACAACGAGCTTTACTATATGTTCGTCTGCGCCGGGAACAAACACGGGCATCAATATAAAATCCATTTGTTGACTTCGAAGGACCTGTGGCATTGGGAACGCAGCCCGGCGAATCCGCTGCTCACCGACGGCTTCGATGCCCGCGACCCGAACGTTCTCCAGGCGGGAAAGCAGTGGATTCTGTATTACGCCGCGACCTCGAAACCGGAGGGCGGGAACCACGTGGTGGCCTGCGTGACCAGCGGCGACCTGCTCCATTGGGCCAACCGCAAGGTGGTCTTCACGCATCCGGAGCAGGGCACGTTCGGCGGCCCGACCGAATCCCCGTTCGTGGTGCGAAGAGGGAAATCGTACTACCTGTTCACCTGCGACAGCGGGACGATAAACGTCTATCTCAGCAAAGACCCGTTCCACTGGGAGTTCAAGGACCATGTCGGAACCATCAATGCTCACGCCTCTGAGGTTGTCCGCGACATGGATGGGAAGTGGTACATCAGCCACGCCGGCTGGGAGAACGGCGGCCTCTCGATTGCCCCGTTGATCTGGCATGACGGGCTGGACGAAGCGGACGCGTCATTGAAACCGGGCGGTTAACCCGACCCTGTTGGCGGAAGGCAAACTCTCGAGTTGGGTGCAGGCCGATTCGCCGTATGATCGTGTCACCCGGAGATTGGACCCCCTTCAAACAACAAGGCCACTGGATAGTCCAGTGGCCTTTTAACTCGCCAGGTTCGGCGGATATGTAATCCGCCGAACCGGCTCACCTCGCCGATTACGGTACTATCAGCGGTTGATAGAACTGTGCCGTGCCCGACGGTGAAGACGTGTAGGTGGAGTGGCCGGAGGTCCCAGCCACTGTCGTCCACGGCCCGGTGCTGGTCGGGGCGCTTTCCAATGGCACGCCGCCGGTCCACGTAACGGTCACGCTGCCGTCGCCGTTCAGGCTGGCGTTGATCACGCCCGGAATCTTGAGAGCGTTAGGCCCGCCCAACGCCTCGATGAAGCCATCCGGCCGGCGGCCATTGCTGAACTGGACGCTGCTGACGTAGGTTTCCGACGAGTCTCCCCATCCGTCCCTGAAGATCGATCCGGACGGGCCGGTTATCGGAAACTGATAATCATCCCAAGCAGCAGGCCAGGTAGGGAGGAGCTCATCGCTGATTTTAACCCCGTCGACGAATTTGGCGAGCACCGGCGTCGTGGCCGTCCCCGTCTCCGTTCCCGTCGCGTCGAAAGCGAGCGCCACCCTGTGCCAGACGCCGGCAGTGACAACGCCCTCATAAAGTTGGGCGCCCATGTTGTCGTTATTGTTGATCCAAACACTCTTGTCGTAGTCATCCAGGGACCATAAGGTTCGCCAGGTGGTATCCGAGCCAGCCGGATAATAGACGTCATAGATCAAGGTGTACGCATTGACAGGGGTTGCCGCCCCATGAGTCAACGTGTAACCGCCCGTTTCGTCGCCGGTGGGTGTGAAGTGCATCACCGTGGTCGGCACGCCGTTGATGCTCATGCTGCCGAAAGTCGTGATCGCAGGCACGCCGCCATCGAAGTATTGCAGGTCGGCCCCGACGGTTGCCGCCAGATTGCCTTGGAGGAAATCCCATTCGCCGGTGACGAACACTTGAGGACTGAGGACCGTCAGCGTAGCCGGGGCATTGGTAAGATAGCCGTTCACCAGGACAGTGTAGGTGCCGGCGCTGGCCGGCTGGACGGGCTGCACAAGCAGCGTCGAATTGGTGGCCCCCGGAATGGGTGTCCCGTTAAGCCCCCACTGGTAAGTGGGACTGCCACTGACTGCGGTGGAGAAAGTGACACTGCTGCCAATGGCGGCGGTCTGGCTGGCAACGTAGGGCGTCGCGCCGGTCACGTCCAATTTTACCAGATCCACGTAGGTTTGGGCACTGGCCCATTTTGCGTCGCTGCTGCCAGCGTTGACGTTGCCACCCGTGGTGACGAGGGGGCTGCGTGTCATAAAGACCGTCGCCTCACGCGCCCCGGCGGGAATCCAACCGCTGGCGACGTATTTGATCCAGTTGTGATCACCGGAAAGGTCGAAATCAAAGTCGGTGCCGCCGTCCGCGTATTGCACCGCGTAAGGGCTGGTGCACCGGTCAAAGATCACGGCGGTGTCGATAAAGTCTTCAGGATTCGGCTTGCCGCTCGGGGTGCTGAAAAACTGAAGGACCAGGTAGGGCTGTTCAGGATATGAGGAATAGGAAGCCAGCCAGGCACTGAAGGTGTATTGGCCATAGTTCGCATCGATATCCGAAGCGAGCACCGCATCGGTCAACATCACCGTTTCGGAGGCGGCGTATTGTGCCATATTCCCGTCCAGGAACTGGGTCTCGCCCTGGGGGGTGCTGAAGTGTTGCCAATCGGTCCAGGCGGTGGCCTGGCGGAAGGAGTAAAAGTTGCCCGGGTTTTCGGAAGCCGGGATGGGCGGCCCGTCATAATATGTTTGACTGAAGTTGTATTGGGCGAAGCACTGCCACCCAATGGCATCGGCACATGTGCTGGAGCCACCCGTGCATATATTGCCGCTCCAATCCCCGCAATGGCCCTCGGGCGCCCAGTTCCAGGATCCATCACTGGGAAGCTCAAAACTGCCATTGACAATCAAATCGGTCGCATTGGCGGCGCCGACGAAGGACAATCCACCGGCGAGAATGGAGAGTCCTAATCTGAACCTTCTATTTTTCATATTTTTCATATTTTTCTTTGGGGTTGTTGTTTTCTTTTCATATCAACTCTGGCATACTATGCATAATAGCATTGGCCCTGCTTCACACAATACCACGTTGTAGGGGGGGCTTGGCCGAATGCCTCCCCGGTGGGGCGGCCGCATCATCCGGGAACCCGGTTGTCTGCGCTGGCGGCCGCGAACCGCAGCCGGGCCGCAAAAGGTCGAACGTCTTCGTGCTGTCTGCGCCGTGCAGCCGCCACAGCCGGGCGCCGGCGCCCCGGGAACATTTTCACCCCGGCACGAGCTTTGCCGGCCCGCTTTGGGGTGCCAGGCCGGCTGGCATGGTTCTCCTCCTGCCGGCCGTTCGCGGCCGTGGCGGAATGGAATTATGTCCAAGAAACGTCCAAGAGCTGAATGGCCTCCCGCTGCTTCCTCCCGGCCGGCTGGCTCCAAAATCGAACCTGAATGCCGGCCGGAGGGGGCTGGCACAACAAGCTCCGGACCTTTGACTGCTCCCGATCAGTGTGTCAGGCGTCTCAAAGGATCCCAGTACTTGCCATTGACCAGGTTGCAACTGAACGGAGGATTGATGTTCTGGTCCTTGCGCACCTCGCTGTGACCGTCCACGAACACGACAACGCCAACCCCCTTATGCCGGTTGGTATCAACGCCCTCCTGGCCATCCGTGGGTTGCATTCCGGCGTTCGGCCACCAGAGATTCATGCTATAAGAGCCCAAGGGGGAGAAGGGATAATTCTTCTTCAGACAGTCTCCGACGAGAAGGCACTCGCTGGGGACCCTCACCGCAGCGCGTTTAAACCATTCGCTGGAACTGAGCCCGCAATCAACTTCAGGTGACGAATGGGGGAAAAGCCCAAGGAAAAACGCATTATACCCATAACCCAAACCCAAAGCGTTAAATTGCCATACGAAGAGGCTGCCGTCGGCCTTTTCCTGGCCGGTCAGAGAGGGACAGTGGAAGGTGTTGGCATATTGTTGCGGTATGGTGTTGCTGCCAGCCATGCTTGTGTTTCCGGTTCCGCAGATGAAGCAAGCCCAAAAATTGGAAGCATAATAGTTCGTGTCGATTTGCGCGGGGAAAATGTCCTGATAAGTGTCGGTATAAATTTGGAACAAGGTGGAAATCTGCTTCAGGTTGTTGAGACAATAGGCCCGCTTCGCCGATTCTTTTGCCCGCGCCAGCGCCGGAAGCAGAATCGCAGCCAAAATGGCGATAACCGCAATGACCACCAGAAGCTCAATCAGCGTGAAGGCCTTCGCGCCGGCGCGGTCCGCTTTTGCAACCTTATTTTTCATCAGTGTGTCAGGCGTCGCAAAGGATCCCAGTACTTGCCATTGGCCAGGTTGCAACTGAACGGAGGATTGATGTTCTGGTCCTTGCGCACCTCGCTGTGGCCGTCCACGAACACGACAACGCCAACCCCCTTATGCCGGTTGGTATCAACGCCCTCCTGGCCATCCGTGGGTTGCATTCCGGCGTTCGGCCACCAGATATTCAAGCTATAAGCGCCGCTGGCGGAGGAATAATTCTTCTTCAGACAGTCCCCGACGAGAAGGCATTCGCTGGGGACCCTCACCTCAGCGCGTTTAAACCATGCGCTGGAACTGAGCCCGCAATCAATTTCAGGTGAGGAATGGGGGTAAAGCCCAAGGAAAAACGCATTATACCCATAACCCAAAGCCAGGGCGTTAAATTGCCATACGAACAGGCCTTTGTCGGCCGCTTCCTGGCCGGTCAGGGAGGGACAGTGGAAGGTGTTGGCAAATTGTTGCGGCATGGTGTTGCTGCCAGCCATGTTTGTGGTTGGGGTTCCGCTTCCGCAGATGAAGGACACCCAAAAATTGGAAACATCATAGTCCTCGTTGAAGTGCGCGGGAAAAATGTCCTGATAAGTGTCGGTATAAATTTGGAACAAGGTGGAAATCTGCTTCAGGTTGTTGAGACAATAGGTCCGCTTCGCCGTTTCTTTTGCCCGCGCCAGCGCCGGAAGCAGTATCGCAGCCAAAATGGCGATAACCGCAATGACCACCAGAAGCTCAATCAGCGTAAAGCTCTTCCCGCCGGCGTGGTCCGCTTTTTTATCCTTAACTTTCATTGCTTCTTAAAATGTGATGATTCACTGCCCGGGAGTTGCCCGGCGCTTTGCCTTTTTCGCATTTCACGCATTAGGCGCATTTGCAATTCCAATACCTGCCAATTAACTTAATCACGCCGCGAGGATTTTCACAATCCCACGTTCTAGGGGGACTTAAACGGACCGCTCCCCAAGCGCGGTCCCAATGCCGCAAGCGCCCCTGTCCCGGCCGAAACGGTCTTGAACGGCTCAAGGCCATCGAAACGGCTTCCCCTCCTCGCGCGGCTGGCGCCGGGCGGCTCGCAGAACCGCGCTGGCGGGAGCATCTTCTTCGCCCGCGCAGCAGAATTGCCGGTTGTATGCGGTGCCGCCGGCTCGCGCGTTTATGGCCTTGCCCGCCGTTCGTGGCTGAAGCAAAATGGAATTATGTCTAAAAAACGTCCAAGAACCGGATGGCGGCTTGCCCGCCTCTCCGCGCCGGCTGGTTCTAAAATGGAACCTGAATACTGGCGGGATCGCTTGTTCAAGAGCAGTTACACTTATAATGGCAGGCGGTTTAAAGTGAGGGCCTGGTCGGTCAAGATCCAGCATCTGGGCCGAAGGAAGACCTTTTCTCTGCCGTCCGGCCATCGCCGACAAGCCGCGGCGGAGGCCTGTCAGCTTTATCGAACCATCGTCAGCCAGGGCTGGGAGGACGCCGACGCCCTGCCAGGTGGCCGGCGAAGTGTGGCCGCCGGTCTTCCGCCCGGGGAGGCAATGCGATTGGGCTCTGACCGATTCGACCGGGACTTTTGGGACCAAAGGTTAATCCATCGTGAATACACGATGAGCCTTGATATGAAAACTGCCCGGGAGCTTTCGGTGCAGATCAATCATCAGGGTGCCAGCCATTATTTCCCTCTGGGGACGGATGATCCGAAGCTGGCGGCAAGCCGGGCCTTGGGAATCTACCAGGCCGTCACCAGCCAGGGATGGAAAACCGCGAACGAACGATTTCGTCGTGAACTGACCGTGGCTTTCCGATGGTTCGATAATCCATTGGCCTGGACGTACACCACCATTCACACCCAAGGCAACATCCCCCGGCAGCCATCGGCTGACACCTTCAATGCGCGGACTGGCAGCCTCAAGGTCGCCGTTGCAGAATCCGATGGCGGAATTCGGCAGGCCCTGGCGTGGTGCATCAACCACATGGACGGGTTTTGTTGTGCCGCCACTTTCGCCAGCGCCGCCGAGGCGCTTCGGGAATTGCCGCGTCGGTCCGCCTGCCTGGTTCTCGTCAGCCACAGTCTCGCCGACAAACCGGGCACTGCCTGTCTGGAAGAGTTGAAAGTCGCCGCTTCCGGGGTTGCCGGTTTGCTCTATTCGGTTTACAAGGATAGCGAGGAAATGTTCAGGACCACTCCCGGCGGAGCGGGCACATATCTGTTAAGACGCACTCCGCCAACCCGGTTCCTCGAACCAATCGCTGAAGTGCTGGCCAGGGGAACTCGCTCTGGTGAGGAAATGGCTGCCGGGGTGTGGCAATACTTCAAAAACACGGTTGCTTCCCTGCCCATCGGCGGCCTGGCGTATCATTTGACCCACCTGACACAGCGCGAACGCGAGGTGCTGGCCCTGCTCAGCGAAGGCCAACTGGACAAGGAAATCGCCGCCCGGCTCGGCATCAGCATCCATACCGTCCACGAGCACGTAAGAAATATTTTCGAAAAACTGCGCGTCCACAACCGGACGGAAGCGGTGGTGAAGTTTCTGCATAAGTGACCCGGCGCGCCGGCGGGATTATGCGCTGGCGGCAAGTAATCCCTTGACGGCGCGCGGGCGGCTGGTTTGATGGTGTCAAATGACGAATAAAGAGATGGTTCGACTTTCGTCCGGACATGGCGGAAAAGTAAACGATTACAACAATCCTGTCAACGGAAGAGGCGGGCGCAAAATCGCTGTTGACATTTCTCATGAAAACTGATTATTATCGGTTCAATGTAAACGTTTACTCAGTGGAACTATGAAACACCCCTTATCCCGACAATAGTTTTTATGACCAACCTGACACAGCGCGAACGTGAGGTGCTGGCCCTGCTCAGCGAAGGCCAACTGGACAAGGAAATCGCCGCCCGGCTTGACATCAGCATCCATACCGCCCACGAGCACGTAAGAAATATTTTCGAAAAATTGTGCGTCCGCAACCGGACGGAAGCGGTGGTGAAGTTTCTGCATATGCAACCCGGCATGCCGGCGGGATTATGCGCTGACGGCAAGTAATCCCTTGACGGTGCGCGGGCGGCTGGTTGGATGGTGTCAAATGACGAATAAGGAATTCGCGGAAGAAATCCGGCAGCAGGGGGCAAAACTTGCACTCCACAAAGTCGGCGACGACAAGGAGAAATTTACCATACAAATTACAGCAGCGGCAGACGCAGTTGCGAGCTGTCCGGATGACGACGATGGCGGCCGCTTTGCCGGGGCATCCATCAGGATCAGCATGGCTGAAAACCCGTTCCGTTTGGATGGCCAGACCGCCCTCATCACCGGGGGGGGAACCGGCCTCGGCTTGGGAATGGCCCGATGCCTGGCACAGGCTGGAGCACGCGTGGTGCTCGTTGGACGGCGCAAGGATAAACTGGCCAATGCGGCTGCCGCCATCGGTCCGCGAGCCAGTTTCGTGTCCCAAGACATTACCAGGCTGGAGCACGCCGGGGAACTGATCCAGGCGGCCGGGAAGGCCGCCGGCGAGCCGATTTCGATTCTCGTGAACAACGCGGGCAATCACTTGAAACGATCCGCCGTGGACACCACGCCGGAGGAGTTTCAAGCCGTGCTCACGACTCATGTGTGTGCCGCGCAGGCGCTGGCGCGAGCCGTCTTGCCGGGGATGTTGGAACGCCGGCAGGGCAACATTCTGTTCATAACATCGATGGCTTCGATCATCGGGGTGCCGCTGGTGTTGGCCTATTCCGCCGCCAAGAGCGCGCACCTCGGCATGGTCCGCTCCCTGGCGGCGGAGGTTTCCGGCTCCGGCGTGCGTGTCAACGCCATCGCTCCGGGCTGGATCGAAACGGACATGACTTCCAAGGCACTCCAAGGCGATCCAGCGCGCCTGAACAAAATCCTGGGACGGACACCCATGGGCCGTTTGGGCAGCATTGATGATGTCGGGCAGGCAGCGGTTTACCTTTGTTCGCCTGCGGCGAGATTTGTCACCGGGATCATTCTGCCGGTCGATGGCGGAGCCAGCATCGGTTTCTAAATGCCTTACGTTTGCCAATGACTGCGCCAGCCAAACATCACAAGCGACCCGCTTCGAGCAGGCACAGGATCAAGCGCATCCACTTTTTCAAGGCCGTTTCGCCGCTGTCCCGCCCCATCGCCGACAGCACCCATTCCATCAGCGAAATCGCCTTCATCGTCACGCGCCTCGAACTCGAAAGCGGTGTCACCGGCGACGCCTATCTTCTTTCGTTTCACTACTCCCCGCGCGCGATAGCCGGAGCCTTGAAAGACATTCAGCCGCTCGCGCTCGGCAGGGATGTCTCGGAGACGGGCCGGTTTATCGCCGATTACGAAAGGGAATCAGAATACTTTGGCCGCGCCGGCATCCACCGCTGGGCGCTGGGCTCAATCAACATTGCCATGTGGGATGCCTGGGGCAAAACCCTGGGCCAGCCGGTCTGGCGCCTCTTCGGAGTTTGCCAAAACCGCGTCCCCCTCTACGGCAGCGGCGGCTGGCTTTCTTACAACATCGACGAATTGCTGGCCGAGGCAAAGGGCTACGTCAAACGTGGTTTCCGCGCGGTGAAAGTCAAAGTCGGTTCGCCGGAGTTGGAGCGGGATGTCGAACGCCTCTCGCGCGTGCGCGAATCGGTCGGCGCGGACGTCAACGTGATGATGGATGCCAACCAGGGGCTGAATGTGGAGTCGGCCTCGCGTCTTGCGGAGTTGGTTCGTCCGCTGCGAATCGCCTGGTTTGAGGAACCCGTGCCGCACACGGATTTCGACGGTTATGCGCAATTGCGCCGCCAGGCCGGCATGTCGCTGGCCATGGGCGAACGGGAATTCGACACCGTCGCTTTGCGCGAGTTGATCAACCGCTCGGCGCTGGACCTCTGGCAGCCGGATATTCTGCGCCTCGGCAGCGTGGAAGCCTGGCGCGCCTCGGCCGCTCTGGCCCACGCGCACCATGTTCCCGTGCTGCCGCACTACTACAAAGAATACGATGTGCCGCTGCTCATGACGATTCCCAACGCTTTCGGAGCGGAGTCTTTCGACTGGGTCGATCCCATCATCACTCATCCCATCCGCATGGAAAACGGTTTTGCTTATCCGCAAACGGATCCCGGCTGGGGCTTCCAATTTAAGGACGAGGCTTTAAGCGATCTGTAAATTCATGTCTCCATTACCCGCGGATAACGCCATTCTTATGAGGAACGTCTTGTCCATTTTGACGTTGTCAACTCTCCTCCTGCTGCCGGCCCCGGTTCGGAGCGGGCCGGTTGAGTTTGGCCGCGAGGAAATGGACAGCGCGCTGCGCAAAGCAGGACTTGCCGCGCGCGCTGGCGACATCGCAGTGACCGTGGCCAGGTCGGGCGCGCCGGAAACCTACAGCATCAAGCTTGACGGGCGGCATGCGGTCATCGAGGGCGGAGATGCCGCCGGCGCCATGTACGGAGAACTCGAAATGGGCGAACGCGCCCGGTTGCGCGGGGCGCGAGCCTGGAAGAAAGGCGCCGTTAATGGAGCGCCTTTTCTCAAGGACCGCGGACTCAATCTCTTTCTCACCCTGCCCTGGAATTATGAGGCCAATAACACCGATTACCGTCCCGAGTCCCTGACCGACCCGGACAAATGGTGGTTTCAGAACGACGATTACTGGCACATGCTGCTCAACTCGATGGCCCGGCACCGGATGAACTGGCTCGACATTCACGGAGCGTGGGATGTCAGCGTCACCGACGCGCCCAATCTTTACGCGTACTTCATTCAGAGCGACAAATTCCCGGAAGTCGGGGTCGCGCCCGGGATCAAGGCGAAGAACTTGAAGCAATTGAACAAGGTGATCGAGATGGCCCACGCGCGGGGCATCAAAGTGAGTTTGATGGCCTACGAGGCGCAACTGCGCATTCCCCAAAAACGCGATGTGCCTTACCGCAAAACGGAGGAAGCCGCCTATGAATACACGAAGGAAATGGTGGAGAAAATGATCCGTCAGGCGCCCGAACTCGACGCCGTCGGCTACCGGGTTGGCGAGAGCGGCAAAGGCGAGTCCTTTTTCCGCTGCTACCAGGAGGCCGTGAAGGCCGGCGGCAAGGACATTCCGCTGTTCACGCGCACCTGGCTCACGCGCAAGACCCAAATCCTCCCGCTGGCCCGGGCAAGCGACGATTACAGCGCCGAAATCAAATACAATGGCGAGCAATGGGGCCCGCCTTATTTTGTCGCCGGCGGACGAATGGCGGGATGGCACAGTTACTCCTTCGAGGATTACCTCAGTTATTCGGGTTCGGAACCCGCCGCGCGCACATGGCCGGGAAACCCGATTCCTCAAGACGGGGCCTGGCCGTCCGAACCTTACAAAGCGGTGTGGCAAGTCCGGGCCAATGGCACCCACCGCATCTTCCCTTTTTACCAGCCTGATTGGGTCCGGCGCACCATTGAGACCATGCGGTTGGGAGCCGCTTCCGGCTACTCCGTCGAGCCGCTCAACGCCTTTTACCCGGACTCTCCGGGGTATTATGTCGCGAACCCGGAGGACCTTTATACCAGGTGGATTCTCGACCGCGATGAGCCGTACATCATGCTTTGGGGCCGGTACGGATACGACCCCAAAACCCCGGAGGCGGCGTTGGATCTGTGGTTTGAGGATGCCTTCGGCAAACAGGGGCCGGCGGTGGCCAGGGCCTGGAAGATCGCCAGCAAAATCATCCCCACCGCGTACACGTTATACAGCCTGGGACCGGACCAGCGCGATCATAATCCGGAAATGGAACTGGGCGGAGATTTGGACGATTTTGTTGACAATGAACCCTTCGACACTTTCTCCGTCATGTCGGTCCGGCAATCGCTGTCCTGGAGCGCTGTCGGCGGCAAGGACGGACGCGTGCCGAACTATGCCTATGCCGGCCAGTTGGAATCTTATGCCGCGCAAGCCCGTGCGGCGCTGGCGGCCATCAGCGACGCCGGCCTGCCGCCCCTGGCAGCCAGGCGTTTGAAGGAACTGCGCGTGGCGATTATGATGGTCAGCCATTTGGGCGATTACTACTCAGGCCGCCTGGAATCCGCCTACTGGCACGCCTTGCCCGGCCAAAACGAGGGCCGGCAAAACGCGCGGATACGTGCCGCGCTGGCGCGTTCCAAAGCCGCTTGGGAACTCCTGAGTGATTCCCCGGAGGCGAATTACTATAAGCCCTTTACCGAGCCTCTTCGCATGCACACCAATTCATTCCATTGGAAAAGCGAGATGGCCGCCTTGGACCGCCTGATCGAGAGTGTGCCCGCCCGGCCCGCTGACTCCGAAACATTTTCCCATCTCCCCGTTTTTCCTCCGGCCCCCAAGTCCGCGGTGCTGGACTGGACTGCCCGCGGGAACGAAATTGTTTGCACGCTTCCCGCCCGGGGTTTGACCGCCGCCTGGCTGCTGGCCAAGCCGCTGCCGAGCACGACCTGCTTCCACAAGACCCCGATGAAGAAGAACGGGGCTGTTTTCGAGGCGCGTTTCGAGAGGATGAACTGCGGCCACCTGATCGCCGCCGATGTGGAGTTTGACGGACACGTCGCGCGCATACCCAGTTGGGAGACATCGGCGCCTTACCTCATCATTCCAAGCCTGCCCGGCCCGACACCGCTCTATTATGGCAGCGCGGAAGCCATGTCCTATCTAAAGCCGGAAGTGCTGACCCCGGGGAGATACGGCACGCTGCTGCTCCCAACTCGCAGTGAGCGATTCTTCCAGTGTTTCGATCTCGTGACGCGGCGCAAAATTCTTGACCCCGTGGCGCGCGGCCTGCGCCTGGTCGTGCTCGAACAGAACTACAGTGAAAAGACCGATTACCCGCTGGATTGGCTGCCCGTTCCTCCCCGCGTGGCTAACCGCTCATCCGACGAGTTTGATCCCGGCGGCGCGCTCGGCCTGCCGAAGGTCACGGCCCGCGACATCCTGCGGCAAACGTTTCTGCCCGCCGCAGGCTGGGAAATCTTTGGCAACGGCGGCGTTGCCCGTTTCAAATTGGGCCGGGGCGAAATCTGGCTCATTCAAGCCCGTGCCTTTCAACTCGCCCGCCATCCTGCGGCTTCCAAACTCCTCGCGGCGGTCGTTCGCCTGGATCCTGGCAAACCGGTCGTTCTCCTGGATCATTCCGGCGAAACAGCCGCCGGCGCCTCATCGTATTTCACCGATCTGATGAATGCGGTGGACGTTCCCTTCCTCACGCTCGGCGAAGTGATCGCCAGGGAACAAGGGATGGATTCATTCGAAAAAGTCCCGGGCAAGGTGGCCGATGACGCCGTCCTGCTGGGTCGCGGACCAGCCAACATGAAGCGTTTCCTGGAAGAGAAGGTCAAACACTGCGCAGCGCGGCCGCTCCCGGCGACCAAGGAGGAAATGGAGGCCGGCAAACCAGTCCGCCGGCGGGAAATGATGCGGTGCCTGGGCCTGGATCCGCTTCCGCCCCGTACGCCGCTCAAGGCCCAAGTCACCGGCATTATCAAACGCACGGGCTGCCACATCGAGAAAATCGTCTTTGAAAGCCGGCCGAATTTTCCGGTGACTGGTTTGCTTTATGTGCCGGATGGCCCGGCGGGATCAAAGTTCCCCGTCATTCTCAACCCCCACGGCCATTGGCCGCGCAAGAAAATGGAACCCACCGTGCAATTCCGCCTCATCTCCCAAGCTTTGAACGGATACCTGGCCTTCGTCATCGACAGTCCGGGCTGGAGTTTCGAGGGCGACGCCCTGGTTGAACGCCGTTATGCGGGTTCCCATCTCGACTTCCCATTGGTGGAAGGCTCGGCCAACGCCACTGCGATTTATGTCTGGGATCTAATGCGCGCGTTGGATTATCTCGAGACGCGCCCGGAAGCGGATATGACCCGCGTGGGCCTGACCGGCGCATCCGGTGGCGGTTTGGCAACGATGTATGAATTCGCCGCCGACGACCGCATCGCCTGCGCCGTGCCGGTGGTGTATCCCTCGAGCCTGGAGATCAATCCGGACAACGGCTGCCCCTGCAATCATGTGCCAGGCGTATTGCAAATCGGGGACCGCTCCGACATCCTGGCCATCCGCGCCCCTGCGCCGCTGTTTGTCATCGGCGCGCGGCAGGACCAGGAATTTCCGCCTGCGGGAACGCAGCTCACCGGCGGGAAATTGGAAAAAATCTGGGGCCTTTACGGCGCCGCCGCCGCCACCGGCTGGCAGATCTTTGAAGGCCCGCATGATTACAACAAATTGATGCGCGAAAGAGCCATGGGATTCTTCGACAAGTTCCTCAAGGGCCAAGGCGATGGCTCGCCCATGCCCGAACCGGCCATTCAAACTGAAGACCCTTCGGACCGCCAGTTTCTCGCGCTGCCCAATGTTCCCGCTGGTCTCAAAACGATGCGCGACATCGCCCGCGAAAACCTCGCCGCCTCCAAACCGGGGGCGTCTTTCGACGACTTTGTGCGCCTCAACGGCGGCCTGCCCGAGCGCGCGCCGTTGGCCTTCAAGGTCCTCGCCACCACCGGCAGAAAATCAGCGGTGACCTTTCAGTCTGAACCGGGGCTGACGATTCCCGGTCTTCTTTGGCAGCCGCAAGGAACGCCGAAAGGCGCCGTAATTTTGGTGTCTGAAAATGGAAAAATCGCCGCGGAAAAGGAATTCGACATTCCGGCGCTGGTCGCCGCCGGTTATGCCTGTCTGGCGATTGACGCCCGGGGCGCCGGCGAGCTTGAGGGGCTTGATATTCGCCTGATGACTTATCTGGGCACTGCGCCGGCGTTCGCCATGGCCGTGGACGCGGTCGCCGCCGCGGAAGCGATGGAGCGGTACTCGCCGAACGTCGCAGTGATCGGTTCGGGACTCGGCGGCGCGCAGGTGCCGATATTCGCAGCGCTGTTGAAGCCGTCGCTTGCTTATGTCGCGGGCTTGCAAGGCATGAAATCCTACGACGAGGTATTGGATTTTCCGAAGGAAGACCAGGGCGTAAACTATCTGGCCATTCAACCGCGGGCCAACTACGGAGCCACCCTCGAAGCGTTGCGGGCCATGGTCAAGTGCCCGTCGGATTGGAGCATGCGCGGCGGCAACGACCCGGATTGGAAGAGCCACTTGCCCCGGCCGTAAAATTCTGGTGCGGATTTGCCGTTATGAGGCGGCCAGCCGGCTTCGTTAGCCGTGAGGCGAAAATTCGGCGAACCTTTTTTGTTTTCTTCAGGGAGTGAATTTGATATGCTCTCCGGCAGCAGGGTTTGACTGCCCGAATAAAGATGGCCAATCACGGGAATAAACATTTTCGCCACGCCGCTTCGGTTTCCCAGGCGCATCGTCCGCCCAGCGTCATTCCCGGCCTGGGGGTGGATGTTCCGGAACTCCAGCAGGCCCGCCGTCTGTGGCAACTCAACCGTTTCGACGAAGCCCTGGCCTTGTTCGAGAAAGCCGTGCGCCAATATCCCCAGAACCTGGTGGCGCTGGTGGACGCCAGCCGCGCCTTGGGCGCGCGTTTCGAGATCACCCGGGCCGAGGTGATGCTGGATCGCCTCTTCAAGCTGAGCGCGCACAACCCGCAACTGATGCACTTGGCCGGCCAAAGTTACCGGATGATCTTTCGGCCGGAAAAGGCCATGCAATGCTTCGAACGCGTGATGGCGATGACCAAAGGAATCCCCGACACCCAACTGGAATTGGCCGTGCTTTATGAGCGCCGCCACCGCGTGGCCGAGGCGCATTCTCTGATCGAAGACTGCCTTCGCGCCGAGCCCGAGTATCTGGAAGCCCTGTTGTTCAAGGCCCGGCTGCTCCGCCGGCTGAACGACGCGGCGGGCGCGGAAGCCATTTACCGAAGTCTCGCGGCGAACAACGAGGCGCTCCCATTGGTCCGCGCCCAGGCTTGGACGGAAATCGCCCAAAAACTCGACCGCGAGGGAGACTATGACGGGGCCATGGCGGCGATGCTCCAAGGCAAAAAGTTGTTAATGGCCGGGGAAGGTTCGTTTCGAAAGGAATCCGAAGCTTTGCAGGGCGTCTTCCAGAACCTGGCCCAAGCCCTGACCGCTGCCCACTGGCAACGATGGGTCGAGGCGGGCAAGGCCTTCCCCCAAAAAAAGATGGCCGTGCTGGCGAGCTTTCCCCGATCCGGCACGACCCTGCTGGAGCAGGTTCTCGACAGTCATCCCGGCCTCGTCAGCTCCGACGAACGCGAAGCCTTTGGCCGGGACATTTTCCCCGCCCTGTGGCGCACCGGGAAAATCCGTGTGCCGACCGCCGAGATTTTGGACAGCGTGCCCCTTGAACGATTGGCAGCCCAACGTGACCGCTATTTCGCCTATATGGCGGCGGCATTGAACGAACCCATCGGCGATCGCGTCCATCTCGACAAGAACCCGACGATGACCCTGCTTCTCCCGGGCATGTTAAGACTGTTTCCGGAAACGAAATTGCTCATCGCGCTGCGGGATCCGCGTGACGTCATCCTCAGTTGCTTCATGCAGTACCTGCCGCTCAACAGCAATAGTGTTTGCTTCCTTACGCTGGAGCGCGCCGCCCAGCGCTACGCTCACGACATGGGCATTTGGCGGAAGTTTCGCGAAAGCATTTGCACCCCCTGGCTGGAGGTTCGTTACGAGGATTGTGTCCTGCACCTCGAGCGGGAGGCGCGGCGCGCGCTCCAGTTTCTCGAATTGCCCTGGGACCCGCAAGTGCTCGGTTACCGCGACCGCCTGAAAACGAAAGCGGTCAGTTCGCCCACCTACGAGGCCGTCAGCCAGCCGCTCTACACCACCGCCATCGGCCGCTGGAAGAATTATCGAAAGCACCTTGAGCCTTGCCAGGAAATTCTCCGGCCCTGTTTGGACGCTTTCGGATATGAGCCGGGTTAGTTTCATGGTTTGGATGCCACGGTTTCAAAGCGCAAAGTGCGGGCCTGATCCGGATCGAGTTTGAGCGCGGGTGGGTTGCGGTGCTTCTTCCCCGGGCTGCGCAGGACAAAAGTTGTCGCGGCGCCGGGCGCAAGCGTCGTTCGGGGTCAATCATCCGGCACCGCGTTTGGCGTCGGCATGTAATACCAGTTGGTGATGCCGTTCATGCCGTTGGTCATGAGTCTCCAAGGGGTCAAGGCGACGTGTCCGTCAGCCCAGCAATAGTTGCCGCCGTTGCCGTGCCGGATGTAGAAATACGGGCCACCGGTGCAGTTGGGCGGCTTTTTGCTCGGCGGATAGAGATAGCCGTAATTATACCACTGGAGACCCGCTGCCGGGTCCAGGGCGTCACCATTCATGCAGCAGGTGACGGGCTTGGTCATGGTGGTGAGTTTGACATGCGGCTCCGTCACGTCATAACCGAGGTACATGTAGTTGTGTCCATAGCCGCCATAGGCCAGATAGCCGGGGATTGTCGCCGGGATGGTTTTTAGCAAGTCGGCCTTGGGACAGGCGACGGCGGTGTTCTGGGCGGACATGGGGTGTATTGCGGTTTCGAAGTTGGTGTTTTTGTTATTGATATATGGCGAGATTTCCACGAACCAGCCCAAAGGCAACTCGTTGGCCATGTAATAACACGCGGCGTTGGGCAGGAATTCCGAGTTGTCCTGCGCGTACATAAGGTAGCACATGGCGATCTGTTTTTCATTGCTTTGGCACTTGGCGGTTTGGGCCTGGGCTTTGGCCCTGGCCAGGGCCGGCAAGAGCATGGCTGCCAGGATCGCGATGATGGCAATCACCACCAGCAATTCGATAAGAGTGAAGGCAATGGGCAGGGCGGGAGCGAATTGCCGATCCTTCGTCGAATAGAATGTTTTCATACATTGGGTTTTTTGCGCCGGTTTTTCCCAAAACTGCCGATGCGAGTGATGTTTTTGTTTCATTGGGCCATGTGACAATGATACGCAACGAAGTCGGGGAGAATTTGAGATAACGATTACATTTGGCTTATTGAGAGATGGCATTGCCGTTATTGATGGGTTCGATCTACATGGGATTTAGCTCGTTGCTTCGTCCACGGTCGATTCGGACGGCCGTTCGGCTCTTTCAGCGGCGGCGGAGCTTCTGGAAATGGCGCTCAAGGCCGGCGAGTGGGCGCCGCATGAGGCCCGCACAACCAGGGTCGCTGGCAAAATCACCTGCCGGGCCATCCGCGTCGGGTCTTTGAGGCGGTCCAACAACAGTTGCGCCGCCGTTCGCCCTATTTCTTCGGCGGGCTGCGCCACAGCCGTCAGTGGCGGGCGCAGTGACGTTGCCCACGGCATGTCGTCAAATCCCAGCACGGCCACTTCATCGGGAATTCGCAGGCCGCGTTCGTGAATGGCTTGCAGCGCGCCCAACGCCATTAAGTTGTTGGCAATCAGCACCGCCCGCGGCGGCCTGGCCAGACTGAGCAACTGACCCATCGCCGCGTGGCCGCCCTCCTGACGAAAATCACTGTGAATGACGAGGGAATCCCGGGGAGTTAACGATGCCTCCCTGAGAGCATCGTAATACCCGGCCAAACGTTCCTGGGCGACGCTGATTTCGGTCGGCCCGTTAATGAAGCCGATTTCCTTGTAACCGTGAGACAGCAAATGCCTGGTCGCCTCACGCATCGCCTCCTGGTTGTTGCTGCGCACCAAGTCCACCTGAAAGCCGCGAGGCGTTCGATCCACGGCCACCACTGGAATTCTCCAAGCCTGGAGAGATTCGTAACTGGCTTCGGGGCCGTTGTTGGGAATGAGAACCAAACCCGCAACTTCTTCGCCCCGAAGCACCGCAAGATGTGTTTGTTCGCGTTCCGCCAACCCGTCCGAGTGCGCCAGCAACAAGCTGTACCCCTCCCGGCACAGCACGTCTTCGATTCCATGCACCACGGCCGTTAAAAAGGGGTTCTGCAAATCTGGAATAACAACGCCAATGACTTTGCGCAGGCCGACGCGCAAATAACGAGCCAGCCGATTGGGTTGATAGTCAAGCTTTTGTGCAGCCTCCGTGACCCGTTCGCGCACCTTCTTCCCGACTCCATTCTGACCGGCCAGCACGCGCGAGACGGTTGCCGTGGACACGCCGGCGCGCGCCGCAACATCTTTAATGGTGACGGTTGTTTTCAACCGTCGCGATGATGCGCGCCTGTTCGACTTTCGTCTGGACATGGCGGAAGAGTAAACGATTACAATAAACCTGTCAACGGGAAAGGTGGAAAAAGTGGAAAAGTGGTTGCAAAATCGCTGTTGACATTTTTCATTGCACCTGTTTATATTCCCGGTTCAATGTAAACGTTTACTCAATGGAACTATGAAACACCCCGTTATTCCGACAATAATTCTTATGACCGCATCCGCAGCGATGACCCAAGGTTCAGACACCGCAACTTTCGGCGAGGACGTTGCGTTTCTTCGATCCCACACTGATATCATTGTGTTGAGCGATGAGAAGGGTCTCGCCAGGGTGGCTGTCGCTCCGGCCTGGCAGGGCCGCGTCATGACCAGCACGGCCGGGAATGATCCCGGCCGCGGTTTTGGCTGGATTAACCGCGCGTTGATCGCCTCCGGCAAACTTGTCCCCCACATGAACGCCTTTGGAGGCGAGGACCGGTTTTGGCTGGGGCCGGAAGGAGGGCAGTTTTCGATCTACTTTGCCAAAGGAACAAAGTTCGAGTTCACGAACTGGTTTGTGCCCGCGCCCTTTGACACACTCCCGTTCAAGACGGTCAGCAAGTCCAACGATCGCGCCACCTTTGCCTTGGACATCGCGCTCACCAATTACTCGGGCACTCAATTCCAAGTGGCGGTGAACCGCGAAGTTCGTCTGCTGGACACCTCTGCAGCCTGGGAGAAACTCGGCCTGGCACGCCCGGACAAGGCCAGCCTCGTGGCCTACGAAACGGACAACCGCATCACCAACACCGGCCAGAACGCATGGAAGAAGGAGACCGGGCTGTTGTCGGTTTGGATTCTCGGCATGTTCACCCCTTCGCCCTCCGTCACGATCGTCGTGCCGATCAAGCCGGGGCCTGAGTCCGAGCTGGGTTCGAAGATCACTTCTTATGCCAGCTTCGGGGTCATCCCGCCGGAGCGATTGAAAGCGGAGGAAAACTTGATCTATTTTCGCGGTGACGGGAAGTTTCGCAGCAAAATCGGCATCAATCCCAAGCGCAGCAAGGGTGTTCTGGGGGCTTACGACGCGGACAATAAAGTCCTGACCATCGTGCAATTCGACCAGCCCGCAGGTGTGACCGACTATGTCAATTCATTGTGGGAGTTGCAGAAGAACCCTTACGGAGGCGACGTGGCCAACAGCTACAACGACGGGCCGGTCGGGCCTGGACAGCCGCCGCTGGGGCCGTTTTTCGAAATGGAGTCTTCCTCCCCGGCCGCCAGCCTGGCCCCGGGCGGGAGCCTGGCCCACCTTCACCGCACCATTCATTTGACGGGTCCGGAAACGGCCCTGGACCCGGTGGCGCGCGCTGTTCTGGGCGTTTCGCTGGCGGAGATAAAATCAGCCTTTCACTCGAACTAATTCCACCCCATGACTTCCAACAAGCAGGGCATGTTCGTCACGGATGACGGCAGGAGCGTGGTTTTTACCTTTTGCATCGTCAGTTCGTTGTTTCTCCTGTGGGGATTTTGCAACGGAATGATTGACGTGATGGACAAGCACTTTCAGGAAGAGTTGCATTTGACGTTGTCCCAATCCGCCTGGGTGCAGTTTGCCCATTATCTCGGTTATTTTCTGATGTCATTGCCGGCGGGTTGGCTGGCCATCAAGCTGGGATACAAAGGAGGGATCATCGCAGGCCTCCTGTTAGTCGCTTGCGGCGGCTTTTGGTTTATCCCGGCGACGCGGATCGCGTCTTTCTGGGCCTTTTTGCTGGGGGTTTGTTTGATAGCGTCGGGCCTCACATTTCTTGAAACCATCGCGAACCCGTACACGACGGTGCTGGGTTCAAAGCAATACGCGGCCACGCGCATCAATCTCGCGCAGTCGTGCAACGGCATCGGCTGGATGTTTGGGCCGATTGCCGGCGGCTTGTTCTTCTATTCCAAGGACGCCGCCGGGAAAAACACGGGCAGTCAAACGCTCTGGATTCCTTATGCCGGGGTGGCCGTGCTGGTCATTGTTCTCGCCCTGGTGTTTTTCTTCGCCAACGTTCCCGATATTAAAACCAAAGACGACTACCATATTGATGACAAGGATGCCGGGACGGACGCGGAGACGGTGGCCGAAAGGCAAATCAATCGTCGCCTGGTCTATTTTTTGTTGTTGGTCAACGCGTCTGTTCTGGTGGGCGTTCTTGTCATGATCCTCTGGGTGATTCTCAACACTGCCGGGGCAAGTGATGCCGCGATTGCAAAGACCTTGTGGACTGTTGGCGGCGCCGCATTCGCCATTGCCGCCATTGTCCTCTTCCCGGCCGTGCGCAAGATTTCGCATCACAGCATCTGGTCGCACCCGCACTTTTCCGGCGCGACCCTGGCGCAATTCTTCTACGTCGCCGCGCAGGCCGGCATCTTCAGTTTCTTGATTAACTACATGACATCGGAAGTTCCCGCGCTTCCAGCATCCTGGACCTCCGGCTGGATGAAAAGCTGGTTCGACCTCAAGGACGGCGTTTTTCATTTCAGCGACAAAGGGGCTTCCAACCTGGCGGCGTTTGGATTTTTCTGCTTTCTGGCCGGGCGATTTTCCGGGGCGGCCATTCTGAAAAAATTCTCCGCGCACAAGGTTTTGAGCCTTTACGGTTGCCTGAACGTGCTCCTTTGTCTGCTGATTTTTCTGAAACTGGGCTGGCCCTCGGTGATTTGCGTTTTTTTGAGCTATTTCTTCATGTCCATCATGTTCCCGACCATCTTCGCGCTTGGCATCCACGGCCTCGGCGTCCGCGCCAAGAGAGCGTCGGCCTACCTGGTCATGGCGATCATGGGCGGGGCGATGCTGCCCAAACTGATGGGACACGTGGCGGATCTATACGGCATGTCGCGCAGCTTTATCGTCCCAATGTTTTGCTTTGCTTTCATCGCCTTCTACGCGTTCATGTGGCCCGCATACAGCAACGCGGAGTCGATGCAGTTTGCGGGGGGATCCGGCTCCCGCCACGGCGACGGCACAGGCCTGCCGGACAACGCTTCCGAATGAGCATAACAAAAGTGACAAAGTGACAAAGTGACCATGATACCCATTGCAAAATCCAATCAAACCTATCTCGTTTCCAGCGGAGATTTAAGGCTCTCCTCCAATCAGCAATGCTGGCCCGAACAGGCCAAAATGGAAGCCAGTCTGGCCCGGGTGCTTAAAACCGAGGGGTGGACAGTCGTGCGAGCGCATCCATACGATGAGCAGAAGAAACACGGCTTCATCGATTCGCAGAGGATGGGGCTGGAGATCTTCCGCGAACTGGATCCTTCCGCCCCGATCATTGCCGCCGAAGCGGTCTGGCAATACAGCCACCATCTGCTGGGCGGGTTGTTCACACATCAAGGCCCGATTCTGACCGTCGCCAATTGGAGCGGCACATGGCCGGGGCTGGTGGGCTTGCTCAATCTTAATGCGTCGCTGACCAAGATGGGTGTCCGCTACAGCACGCTTTGGAGCGGGGACTTCCGCGATGCGTTTTTCCGGGATGGCTTGCGCCAATGGCTCACCAAGGGCGTCGTGACACACGATCAAAGCCATGTCAGGAATTTTGACCAGGCAAAAATCCCCGGGGGGGACCGGGGCATTGGCCAGCGCGCGGCCGCCGAATTCAAGGGACGAAAGGCCATCATGGGAGTCTTTGATGAAGGCTGCATGGGCATGTTTAATGCGATCATCCCGGATGAATTGCTCAACCGCGTTGGCGTCTTCAAGGAGCGCCTGAGTCAGTCGTCCCTCTACGCCGCCATGCAGCAGGTCCCCGACTCCGAGGCCTCCCAGGCGCTGGATTGGCTGCTGCGGAAAGGGATGAAGTTTAATTGGGGAACACGTGAAGAAACTGAACTGACCCGATCGCAAACCTTGCAACAGTGCAAAATGTACATCGCCGCCCTCCGCATGGCCGGCGAATTTGGCTGCGACACCATCGGGATTCAATATCAGCAAGGGCTTAAGGACCTGGCTCCCGCAAGCGATTTGGCCGAGGGGTTGCTCAACAACAGCGACCGGCCGCCAGTGGCTTGTGCGGAAAGCGGACGGATACTCTTCCCCGGCCAGCCGCTTCCGCACTTCAACGAAGCGGACGAATGCGCCGGTTTGGACGGGTTGATCACTTATCGTTTGTGGACTCAATTAGGGTTCGCTCCCGAGAATACCCTGCATGACATTCGTTGGGGGCAGCATGTCAAGGCCGACGGCGTGGATGATTTTGTGTGGGTGCTGCTGATTTCCGGCGCGGTGCCCCCGGAACACTTGACAGGCGGCTACGCCGGCGCCGTCAGCGAACGGCAGCCACCCATGTACTTCCGTCTGGGCGGCGGAACAATCAAAGGGATTTCCAAACCGGGACACATCGTTTGGAGCCGTGTTTTCGTTATGGATGGACATTTGCACTGTGACCTCGGCGTCGGCACAGTGGTGGAATTACCCCGGACCGAAACGGAATTCCGCTGGCGCGAAACGACGTCGCAATGGCCTATTATGCACGCCGTCTTTCACGGCATCACGCGCGACCAGATGATGGCCAGGCATAAGTCCAACCATATTCAAGTCGTCTATGCCCCCAGTGCTGCGCAAGCCTCTCGCGCCTGTCGAATCAAGGCAGCCATGTTGTCTGAACTTGGCTTGCAAGTCCATTTCTGCGGCAATGTCGAGATATGAAATCTGCGGATTCCAATCCGGATAACGGCCAATTCAACCCCGTCACGCCAAACCGCCCCGTGCTCAATCGGCGAAAGTTCATTGCCACGTCCGCGGCCGCGGCATCGGCTTTCTCCATTGTGCCACGAAGCGTCCTTGGCGCGGGCGGGACTCCTCCGAGCGAGAAACTCAACATTGCCGGCATCGGCGTGGGCGGCATGGGCGCAAACAATCTCGATAATCTCAAAGGTCAAAACATCGTGGCCTTGTGCGACGTGGACCACGACTACGCGGCCCCAACTTTCAAAAAGCATCCCAATGCCCGCGTGTGGACCGACTATCGTGAAATGCTGGAGAAGCAAAAGGACATTGACGCCGTTGTCATCGCCACTCCCGACCATACCCACGCTGTGATCGCCATGGCCGCGATGCGCGCGGGCAAACACGTCTATCTTCAAAAACCGCTGACACACGATGTTCACGAGGCCCGGACACTGGCTCTTGCCGCCGCCCGGCACCACGTTATCACCCAGATGGGCAACCAGGGTCACTCCGCCGATGGCGTCCGCAGCCTGTGCGAATGGATCTGGGACGGCGCCATCGGCGACATCCGGGAGGTTCATGCCTGGTGCGACCTTTCCTACTATCCGTGGGGGCACGCTTATTGGAGCTCAAAGTATGGCGAACGCCCAAGCGACACGCCTGCCGTTCCGAAATCACTCAACTGGAATTTGTGGCTTGGACCGGCCAAAGAACGTCCTTATCACCCGGCGTATCATCCGGCGGTCTGGCGTTGCTGGTGGGATTTCGGCTGCGGCATGATGGGCGACCGCGGCGCACACACGCTCGATGCCGCGCTCTGGGCGCTCAAGCTCGGGCATCCCGCCAGAATTCACGCCTCCAGTTGCGGAGGCAATGCAGACGTGCATCCCGTCTCCGCGATGGTGACCTACCAATTCCCTGCGCGTGGAGAATTGCCACCGGTCAAACTCACATGGTGGGAAGGTTTGCGCGCCCCGTGGCCCGAAGGGTTGGATGACGATCTCGAAATGCCGCACGAAGGCGGCATCATTTTCCACGGCAGCAAAGGAAAGATCATGGCCACGCACACGGGCGGCCGGCCGATGTTATTGCCGGCCGGCCTTCATCGGGATTACCGGCGTCCAGCCAAAAGCCTGCCGCGTGTCGAAGGAGAAAATCACGAGATGGATTGGGTGCGGGCGTGCAAAAACGGGAAGCAGGCTGGCTCGAATTTCGAATACGCGGGCCGGCTGACGGAAATCTGTCTGCTGGGAAACATCGCCAAGCGGACGGACGTTCCCTTGCAGTGGGATGGCGCTTCGATGAAATTCACCAACGCGCCGGAAGCCAGTCAGTTTGTCCGAACCGAATATCGTCAAGGCTGGAGCTTGTAGCCATACTTATGAACAGCCGCGAACGGGTCTTCGCTCATTTGAACGGCCAGCCAGTGGATCACCTTCCTCTGATGCCCATCACCATGCAGTTTGCCTGCAACCAGATCGGCGCGAAGTACCGGGACTATTGCACCGATTATCGCGTGCTCGTGCGGGGCCAGATTCACACCGCCCAAGTGTTCGGCCTGGATTACGTCAACACGATGTCCGATCCGGCGCGCGAAGCGGCCGATTGTGGCGCGGTCGTCAAGTATTTCGACGAGCAGCCTGTGGCCATCGTTGAAGACCAGGCGCTGCTGGCAGACATAACCCAACTGGCCCGGCTGAAGATGCCCGACCCGCTGGGCGGCGGACGAATGCACAACGGCATCAAGGCGCTCGCCGTCTTCAAAGAACAGATTGGCCGCGACAAGATCATCGAAGGCTGGGTCGAAGGTCCAATCGCCGAAGCGGCTGACTTGCGCGGCATCAACGCCCTGATGACGGATTTTTTCGATGACCCGGCTTTTGTGCGCGACCTCTTCTCCTTTGTCGTTGAAATGGAACTGCGATTTGCCCGGGAGCAGGTGAAAGCGGGGGCGGACATCGTTGGAATCGGGGACGCGGTGGCCTCTCTGGTCGGGCCGGACATTTACCAGGAGTTTGTATGGCCTTATGAGAAGCAACTGGTGGACGGCATCCACGCTCTCGGTGCGCGCACGCGCCTGCACATTTGTGGCAACACGCGTCACCTCGTCGCGGCCATGGGCCGGTTGGGCTGCAACATCGTCGAAGTGGACTCGCTGACGCCAATGGCTCTGGCCCGCGGGCAAATGCCCCAACAAATCATCCTGGGCAACCTCAATCCTGTTGTCATGCTGCGCAACGGCACCCCCGGGGCCGTCACCGAAGCCGTGACACAATGTCATCGGGATGCCGGCGCGCGTTTCATCGTCGGTGCCGGCTGTGAGGTTCCGCGCGACACCCCGGCAGCGAACTTGCAGGCGCTGTGCGACTATGCACGGCTTTCAAGCCCGTGAGTGGAGTAGAGATCGCTTGACCTGGACTTGTGAATGGCGAATTTCTGATTTTCGCGGCTACGCTGCGAGCGAAGGATGGTGGAGCCGAGGGGAATCGAACCCCTGACCTTCTCATTGCGAACGAGACGCTCTGCCAACTGAGCTACGACCCCAATTAATGCGCTCGACTTTAGCGCAAAATCGCTGCCGTGCAAAGGAAAACGACGAAAAACCTCGAGCCAAAATGGTTCAGTCAATATGCGCCGGCGGGATCCGATGCTTTTTGGAAAGAGCCGATCATGCATCAACGGCTCTGGTCCTTTTACCGTCACGCTCGAACTCTTAAGGCGAACGTCGCACCTGCGCCCAAGACACCAAGCTTGATGAATCTTCTGCGGTTCATCCCGCGAGTATCCTGCCCTGTGCGCTGGATTCAAGGCGAATGAGCACGGTTTGATTTCAGCAGTCGGCCTGACTGGACGAACAGAAGCGTTTTCGATATGTTGGCCGGCATGAAGTTTTTCACCTCCGCGTCCCGCCGGCGCTTCAGCCGGAATCTGTTACTGCTTTTGCTGCTGCCTTTCCGAGCCCAAAGCGCCGCTCCGGTCTTTAACATTATGGACTACGGAGCGCACAACGATGGCTCGACACCGTCCACAGATGCCATCCGCTCCGCCATCCAGGCAGCAAAGACTGCTGGAGGGGGAACCGTTTGCGTCCCGCCGGGAAACTACATCACCGGGCCAATCGAACTGGTGAACAACCTTGTGCTCGACATTGAGGCAGGAGCCACGCTCCGGTTCCCAGCGACCAGGCTTCCGTTCACGAAAGGCCGGCAGCAGGGCATCGAATGCCTTACGCCCGTTCCGCTGATCGGCGGTCGAAATTTGGAGAACGTAACGATTACCGGCCGGGGCGTGCTTGCCACCGACAATGCTGAGTGGCTTAAGCTCATGCCACGCGCCAAAGGTTCTGGCAGTGATCCGGGATCAGCCAACGGACCCAACTGGGAGCGCCTCCTGGCGGAACTCGAAGTGAAGACGCCCGCGCCGGACGAGTTTTATCAGAAAGCC
Source organism: uncultured Verrucomicrobiae bacterium (assembly GCA_963813995.1). Lineage (GTDB taxonomy): Bacteria > Verrucomicrobiota > Verrucomicrobiia > Limisphaerales > Palsa-1400 > DASRLE01. The sequence goes on from CAWFAZ010000047.1 coordinate 56,995, forward strand.
GCGCCGGAACTCCGGCCTTCCTTTGTCCGCACCATGGACAGCACGAACGTTCTGATCGAGGGCCTCCGTTTCGTCGGCTCTTCCATGTGGACCATCCACCTGCTCTACACAGACAATGCCGTGGTTCGCAACGTCCTCATTGAAACCTATCCCGGCGTTCACACCGATGGCATTGCCGTGGATTCCAGCCGGAACGTGCGAATCTCCGATTGTTACATTGACACGGGCGACGACGGCATCGTTCTCAAATCCGGCAAGGATGCTGACGGACGCCGGGTTAATCGACCGACCGAAAACGTGTCCATTGCGAACTGCACCGTGCATCACGCCCATGGCGCTGTCACGCTGGGGAGTGAAACTGCCGGCGGCATACGCAACGTGGTCGCTGACAACCTTGCCTGCGATGGCACCCAGATGGGCGTGCGGATCAAAAGCCAGCGCGGTCGGGGTGGCATGGTTGAAAACGTCCGCTTTGACAACTGGACGATGAAAGACGTCGGCCAGGCAATCAACGTGACCAGCTACTATCTCATGGAGGGCGAGGTGACGCCCCCGGCACAATCCGTCTCGGAGAAGACGCCGGCGTTCCGCAATATCGCGATCAGTCACATGTCCATCAGTGGCGCGAGGGTGGCGATCGACATCGAGGGACTGCCGGAGTTGCCGATTTCCGGGCTGCGGGTCAGCGACGTGATCGCATCGGCAAAGATCGGTATGAAGGCATGCAACACCGAGGCGTTGGAACTGCACAACGTGCAGGTGAACGCTGACAGAGGCCCGGCCTTCTTAATCCAGGACTCGAAGGAACCGGAACTGGACTCAGTGTCCGATCGCAAGCCTTTGGCGGAAGCTCCCGTGATCCGGCTGGATCGCTGCTTCGGCGCCATCGTGCGAAACAGCCGGGCGTTTGCGGGCACGGAAACGTTTCTCTCCGCCGGCAAAGGCGAGTTGAAGGGCGTCGTGCTCGAAGGCAACACGCTCGCCAGCGCCCGGCACGCCACGGAAGAAGCGGCGGAAAGTGAACTGCCGCGCGAACGGCCCGCTGGAAACTGAACGTCACCGGTGGGTCTTGTCGTCCACCTTGCTGAGATCGGTCTTCTCACTCAAGACACCAATCGTTACCGCGGCAAACGTGAACACTTCCGTTCCTGGTTCCAGATGCCCGCCAAAGGCCTTGTCCGGATTGGCGAACATCGCGTGCGCGTGGATTCGTCCGTCCATCACGTAGCCATTCATGCTCACCAGGTCGGCGGGCGCCGTCGGATTTTTTATGAACACATCTTTAGAGGGAAAAGTCCGGTTGCTGACCGTATGATAGTGATAACCCCGCACCGAGCCGATGCCTGAAAGTATCACGGCGTTCCAAATCCTCTCCTTCTTGACCACGCTCTCGAGTCCGGCCAGCAGGTCGGCCTCGTATTTGAGGCGCACAACGACAATGCGCTCGAATTGTCCGCTGATGGCGTACGCCTCCGGCACCACGTCGCTGTTCGGCTTCGAATCATCGAAGGCGGTGGTGGACTTTGTTATTTCCGTGCGGCTCTCCTGGCTCTGCGCCAGGCCGGCGACCGCCAACAGGGTCAGAATCAGAATCAGCTTCTTCATTTTTGTTCCTTTTCTTGTGGATGCGCGTCCGCTTTTCACATTCAGAGAACTTCCAGCAAGACCGCGTCGCTCTGTCAATAAAACATCCGAATTTTCGTTGCGCAACATCAAAGGTCAAAGGGTCAAAGTCAAAGGGGTCGTACCATAGCTTTTCCATTCGTCTTCATTTATGAGATCTTCTCCAGGCCTGTAGCTTGGCGCCAAGATTTTTCCGGTTGCCCATGTGCAGCCGGGATACTCGACTCGCAATTGACGCGCCATGTTCCCAATCCTCCTCCGACTCGATTGCATCCGCAAGCCTGCAAATGGGCAAAGCACGGCTTGCCGTCTTTCACTCAGACTGCCAGTCGGAGCGCCGCATCCTGGCGATTGTCAACTGCAAATAATTGCAACTTATGCAAGTGTCTTGCTGCCAACTTGTTGGGACTTTGCAAAATGCGGAAATTTTCACTGTTTTTTCCAGGGGCATCTCATCCACCCTGCATGACAATTGACAGGCTTCCGGGGTTCGGGGTTGCAAACTGAAAGGCAATTGTATGAGAAGGGCTGGTCAAAAATGGTCGGAAAATGTGGGCGGCGCAAAATCGGACTTGCGCCCTTGCCGCCAGGAGTGGTTCATGGTCTCAGTTGTTATTTTGACCGTCCAGTGGGATTTCCAGGACAAACGTGGCGCCTTTGCCAGCGCCTTCACTGTAGGCCGTTAACTGGCCGCCCATTTCTTTGGCGGCGCTGGCTCCGCTGTACAGCCCGAAGCCGTGACCCGTCTTCCGGGTGGTGAATCCATGCGAGAACACCCGCGTGAGGTTTTCCGGGGGAATGCCGATGCCGTTGTCCGAAACGGTGACATTCAGACGGTTGTTCTTATTCATGCCCGTTTTGAGAGTGAGCCGCCGGTCGGGGCGTCCCGACTCGTCCAGCGCGTGTTTTGCGTTAGTGATGAGGTTAACGAGGATTTGCAGGACTTTGTGCTTGTCCACCGTCACCGGGGGCACGTCCGAGTAATGGCGAACGACCTGAATTCCATCGCGCGCGAAGCCGGCGCTGTTGATCTGCAGCGCGTCATCCACAAGGCTGGCGATGGACAATTCCTCCCGGGAGCCTGAGACTCGCGCGTACGTTTGCTGCATGGCCACGATTTCTTTGATGTGCTCGACGTTGCTTGTAAGTTGCTGATGCTCCGCCTGCAGCAAGGAGAGTTCCTTGTCAATACTGTCCGCCAGTTTGATGATGAAGCCGGGCACGAGTTGGCCCTTGGGGTCGGTGGTCAGGAAAGCGGGGAGGTCGGCCTCATGCTCCTGGAGCAGGTCTCTCACCTTGCCCAAAGTCAGGAATTTTGACCCCCGGAGTTTCTCCTGGATGATGTTATTCGAAACGTTAACGCTGTTGAGCACGTTGCCCACGTTGTGCAGGACACCGGTGGCAATCTCGGCCATGCCCGCCTCGCGGGAAGCCTCCATGAGGTCCTTTTGGGCCGCGGCCAATTCAGCATGCGCCTTGTCCCTGGCCGCGATCTGTTCCCGCAACTCCAGGGTGCGCCCGGCCACACGGTGCTCGAGGTTGTCGTTGGCGTGCTGCAACGCGGCGTGAGCCCGCTGCAACTCCGCCTCGGCCCGTTCCCGCTCATGGATTTGCTCGCTGAGCAGACGGTTCTTTTTGGCGAGCAGGAGGCTCCACACCAGGCCCCATGCTCCCAGGGCGCCCGTGCCAGACAGTGTCAAGAGCAGCCGGCGGAGATTCCACCACGGTGGCCGGGTCAGGACTTTCAAATCGCCCGGCTCGCGCACCCGCAGGCGGAAGGATTTGACTTGTCCCCATCGGCCCCCTTCCAGGAGGCACACGCCGGTGAGCTGCAAACGGGTGTTGGCATCGAGTTGTTCCCCGGATTCGGCCTTGAAGGTCCGAGGCAGCACGGCCTCGAAGACGACGGAACCGGACTGCAACACCAAAACCTGGGCCGGACGCAACCAAGTATCCTGGATCAGGCGGGCCTGGATTCGCACCAACCTGGCGTTCGGCTCGTTCGTGAGGACTTCCGCCGGCGTCATGATAAGCGCCGGGGGATCCCCGCCTGGTCCTGTGATCCTGCACCAGGCATCCTTGAGGGTAATCGAGAAGTCGCCCGCCATCGGAAAGCCGAGTATCTCCACCTCTTCTCCCAAGCGCGGCAACCGGTCGCGGCGTATGAGTCGGACCAGCATCCCGCCGCTCTGATCCTGCAAGCTGATCGTATCGTCCTGAGCCACGCTCGTGACCCGGCCGGAAATTTTGATCCGGCGGAAGAAATCCTGATCGGGTTGATAACGGGACAAATCTGCGATTCGCTGGGTGGGGATTGCGAACGGTTTGGAGGGAGCGGCCTCGTCCACCAAGATGGCGCCGGCGTTCGGCACATGGAGTCGAATGGCAACGATTTGGCCCTGCTGGTTAAACTGACCCCCCGCAACGCCGCGCAAAGTGACTCGCGCATTTACAAGCTGCTCGGCCTGGGCCATGGACATCGTTGGGCCAAGCAGGGCGGGGATCTGGCCTTGAGCCGTCATCACATGAAGCCAGCAGCGATGATCCTCTTCCGTGGCGGATTGAACGACGCCGTGAGTCTCGACCCACCGGCAGTCGAACTGGCCGGTGAGCAATGCATCCAGCCCCACCCGCGCCGGAGCAGGCATCGGCGCCTCTCCCAACACCTCAAAGGTGGCCTTGGTAACCGTCGGCGCAAAATCGCCCGCCGCCGTCACCCCCCGGATTCGGACCCGCTGGCCGGGACGAATGTCCATTTCGCTGCCGGCTGGCGTGACAAAAACGCCGCCGCTTGCGTCCTGCACAAACAGGGACCACCAGTGGGGGTCGCTAAAAGTCACCACGGCTTCCAACTGCACCGCGTAACCGCGCGCCGCCTCGGTCTTGCTCAGTCGGCGAACGGCTTGGGCCGCCTCCAACAAAGGCAGAGAGACTTGAGTGGCGGCCATCTCCGGCGAGATGTGGTTGCCAGGCGTCGTCGAACCCGTCGGCAGCACCACCGCGTCTTTCAAGATCAGTTCGCCGTCGGCGAGGCTGGGATACCCAAACAGATCCACGACGGAATCCGGGGGAAAACCGGGTTTGTAGAGGCATTGAACTTGGACCCAGCCGGTGTGATCGCGCACGGCGGCCGCCGGTACCGTCCGGCCGTTGTTCGAGCACACCCTGGACATGGACGCGCTGGGCGGGCTTGCCGTCTTTGGACACTGTGAGCCGACCGATGAGAGTGAATGGGAGATCGAGCGGATTGGTGGCCGCCGCTTGCAGCACCTGAACCTGCTCCGGTTCCTGGGCCAGCACTGAGACACCGGTGCGGCGCCCCTGGTCGTCAAACTGGACGGAAAGCGCGCCGGTGATGCGCACCCGGGCGTCGAGCAACTGGCGGGCCTGTTCAGGCTGCCAATTGAGCAGGAAAGTGGTTACATTGGTGGAGCCATGAGCCGTTTGGATCAACAGACGCCCCTCCCGTGGGAACGCCGCCAGCACACGGCCCTCGATTTGAAGCCATTGACCGGACGCGCGCCCGCTGAGAATGTCCTCCAAGTTCCAGGATTGTGGCGCCAGGGTCTGCCGTTGTCCCGTCGGTTTCAGGCTCTTAATCTTCACTTCGGAGTAGCCGTTGGCCGAACTGGTTGAACCCTCGATCTCCACAACATCTCCCGGCCGCAAGGGTCGTGTGTCGGGCGAAATCTTGAGATAGGTGCCGAGGTCCCCGCACCGGACGAAAAGCATCCGCCATTGCGGGTGGCAGTAGGTAACCGTGGCCAGCGCCTTCACCGGCCGCCCGCGTTCCGCCTGCTCCAAAGAAAGGCCCAAGGCGTCCTCCAGGTTGGTGATGACCTTGGATGCGGGCGCTGAGACATCAACTCGGTTTGAGATAATCGACTGCGGGGGCGGACTTGGCGCGGTGCGGGCGGGGAAAGAGTTCTGAGCCGCTGTCTGGAGGACAAAAGCCACGGCGACGGCTCCAACCAGCAGCCGGCGCGAAACGGGGCGCCGGGATCGAACAGGATTCGAGTCCTTCATGACGTGGCCTTCTGTTGGATTAGCTGCGGCGATCCGCACAACATTGGATTGTCGCATTTGGGAACAGGGAGCCGCCTCCGCCGCCCTGAGGAGCAGTTGCCCGAAAGACTGGCTGGGGATCGTGACATTTCCGCCTTGTTATCGGCAGTTGGGGCTGATGACTTAACGGCTATTTCTATTTGAGTAAACCGGGGCGCCAAATCGGTTGAAGCGCCGGCCACCACCACCGGCTGCCCCGCCGCCGCTGTGAGATTGAAGCCAGACACACCATTGCAAACACCAAACCGGCATCATAATAAAACAGCGCGGCGCTCCCCGTTCCTTCGGCGCTGCCCCGCTCAGGGCGAGATGATGCGGTAGTAGTGGCCGGTGCTGTTCGTCTGCAAGGCTGCGCTGAAATGGAACGAACCGTTGGTGAGCATGTTGGTCTGGAGCGGAGTCCAAACCGGGCTGGCCAGATTCGTGCAGACTTCCACCACGACGGAGGTGTTGGTTGCCCAGGAAATGGTGAAACCAAATCTGTTGGTTTGCACCCCAAAGCTCGGACCATTGTTTAGAATCACCGGGTTAGGAAGGAACGATGGCGCGGTCGAAATCCCGCCGAATGTCGTTCCCCAGCCCCTGGTTCCCGGCAAGTAATAGGCCGTCGCATTGTTGTCATTGGCGAACACAGTTGAATCAGCGCTCGGGGCGTTGCCCTGGAGATAGACCCCTGTCAGGCCGGAGCAGTATTGGAACGCATGGCTTCCGATGTTGGTGACGCTGTTCGGAATCGTGACGTTGGTCAGGCTAATGCACTGGAAGAATGCATATTGCCCGATGCTGGTGACGCTGTCAGGAATCGTGACGCTGGTCAGGCTGATGCATTGGAAGAATGCATATTGCCCGATGCTGGTGACGTTTGTGCCGAACTCGACGCTGGTCAGACTGGTGCAGTCAGAGAACGCATTCGCCCCGATGCTTGTAACGCTGCCGGGAATCGTGACGCTGTTCAGGCTGGCGGAGAAGACAGAATCCCCGCCATTTCCGATGCCGGTGACCACCAGGTTGTTGATATTGGTTGGAATGGCCACAGCACCGCCATAGCCGACGTATCCGGTGATGGTGAGAGTATTGCCGGCATTTGTCGTGTAAATGAATGGGGTTGCCGGCGGCGGTGAGAGCGCCATTACGGTGGCCGAGTAAGGCGGGAAGTCATAGTTGAAGTTCGTTCCGATGACGGTAATGTTTGTTTGCGCAACGTCCGGTGAGCCGCTGCCGTATTCCACGGCATCATCCTGGGGTATCCCGTAAGAATAGACCGCCACCTCTGATTCGGGGGTGAAGCCCGCCACCGACACCTGTCCCGTCAGAGTATTGACAGGGTCTTTATTGATCGTCAGCACCGTCAAGCTGCCGTCCTGCCGCCGGACCGCATAAACCGGGAGCAGCGGCCAATCACTGGCGGCGGTAATCACAGTATCACCCGCCTGCACGAAATGCGTCATGAGTTCCGTCGTGTAATAGGTTGGATAAAGGTCCGTAAACCCGTTCACCACTCCATAATCGCCATAGTTGGTGCGCCAGCCGTAGAAGTTCGTGCTCATATTGCCGTCGGTTTCGTAGCCGTTGCGCAAATCCCACCAGAAAAGCCCGTTGAACTCCGTTTGCATGAGTTGGGCCAGGCTGTCCATCTTGTAAAGGCCGTTGACCAGGCTCACCGATTGTTTGCCGGGAGCGGAGGAAACCGAATTGTTTTCGGTGCAGAGCAATTCAATGTTCGTGCCGATGGACCCCATATAATCAGTGATTTGCCCCCGCAGGTCCGTCGCGGCGGACGCCCATGCACCCGATGTCCCCAGCAACCCCGCGTCGCTCTCGCTGCCCGGATTCTGCGGGTAGTTATGGTAAACGGCAAAGTCCGGCGTGACGCCCTGGCTCTTTAAAGTCGCCAGCAATACCGGCGTCCAACCGTAGTTGGTCTGCTTCGTGACCGGGTCAACCGCCGGATGGCTGGTGTTATTAACATAGCTGCTCACGCCAGGCGTGACCACGACCCCGACTTTGATCGTCGGATCAACCGCCTTCATCAACGAGATATAACCTTTGGCCCGCATCGCATACGTGTAAGGATCATGAGGCACTGAATTGCTGTCGGTTTCCCACGAACCGTAATTCTCGTTGCCAACCTCCCAATACTTGAAACCCAGCGGCGCCGTCCGCGAGATGCGGAGAAAGTTTTCGCCGTCGTTCGTTGCCAGCGGCGCGGCCGCGCGCAATGAGGCCCAATGTCCCGCCGTGTACCAATTGCTGCCCATGGCATCCACGCCCAAAGACTTCGTGTTCGTCGTCGAGGCATTGACATACGCCACCCACGCCGCCGCTTCGTTCGAGGAGCCTGTGCCATAGTTCAACGTGATCATGGTCTGCGCGCCAATGTTGGTAATCACGTCAATGAAATTGGCCAGGCTCGTTTCCCACGTCCAATTGTTGTTGTCCTGCCGGTTATAAAGCCAGTGGTAATCGTCGGAATCAGAACCACCCGGGAGACGCAACGCCTGCGTGCCCATATTGGTCAGCAATGTCAGCGTCTGCGGAAAGTCGAGTTCGCTGTCCCACATGGGCGTATTGATGCCGAACCAGCGCGCGTCAGCCGTCCGAATGCGCTGGCTGGCGTTCACCGCCAGCAGCGTCACCGACGGCGGTGTGACGACACCGACAAGTTCGATGTCATCCAGGTAAAACGTGGGTTGAGCCGAAGCGATGGAGCCCTGGATGGCGAAACCGCTGAAGCCCGTCACGTTTGCCACGCCCAAAGCCGACAATGACACCGTGTACTGCACCCAGGTATTGGCCTGCTGTGTGCCTAAGGAAACGCGGGCGTTCTGTATGTTGACGCCGGGGCCCAAAATGCCATACATTTGCAGACTCTGTCCGCCGCTCGTGCCGCCGTTGAGCCAAAAGCTGATGCTGGCGTAGTTGGTGTCCGTCATGGGAGCATGATACAACTGAATGCCGCCGTAGCCGCTGATTATGGCCGCACTGATGGAATTTGTGCTGTCGAAATCGACCGGTGAAGTATTGGAGAAGTTCCGTATGCAATTATAGCTGTAGTCCACCCAGCCGCTGACCAGCGAATTAGAATAGATCGCCAGAGTATTCGGTTGAGGCGGCGGGGGCGGCGGCGGGGGCGGCGGCGGCAGCGTCCCGGAGGCCACCAGGAAAATGTCAGCGACATAAAAGGTCGGGATGGTGAAACCGTTGTAGTTCCAGATCCAAATGCCGTCAAAGTTCGTCTGGTCGGCCACGCCAAGGGCGGAAAGGGGAATGGTAAATTTCTTCCATGTGTTGGCGGCCAGGGGCGGCAGCGTACAAAGGGCCTGGTAGGTCCCATCGAGCGTCCCTGCCACCGTCAGAACCTGTCCGCCGGTGTCCCCGCCGTTGAGCCAGAAGATCAGATTCGTATAGTACGCTGAAGAAGACGGGGGCTGAGACAGTTGGAACGCCGCATACCCGGTGCAGAAGACGCTGATCGAGTTGGAAAAGCCCGGAAGCACGGGACTGGTGTTGGCCAGATTGTCGCTTGCCCAGCTTCCATCCACCCACCCATTTTGCAGGCTGTTGGCATAAATGATCTGGTTTGCCTGTCCGCAAAGCCATGCCGCCGAAATTTGCAGCAAACATGCGGCGATGATTATGGCACGGCATCGGCGTTGATTCATACCCCCCACTCTTTGATTCATGCCCACTTCTGTATCCCATTTTCGAGAACTTGAAAAGCTTTTTTTCGTCACCCGCGCCGTTTGAGCTTGTCTCTGCGGCGCCTCATGCCGGGTCTCACGGAATTTGCAACAGGAAGAATCTTTGCGGGACATTCGTTTGCACTGCATTCGTGAAGATGAAATTGCCGCTGCTGTTAAATTGATTGGTGGCGATGGGGGTCCACTGCTTCAATGGCAACGCGACATTTGTTGAGGCCAGCACATGGTAAGTGCCGTTCTTCACCCCGCCGGCGCCGCTCAAAACAAGGCCGCCACTGCTGCTGACAAAACTGGCCGTGCCGAAGCCCGGCGCCGGCGGCGGTGGCGGTGAAACCACGAGCATGACCTCTCCGGCCGTACTGGTGTTGAGTTCGTAGGTGTAGCCCTCGAAGCCTGTCGGCGTGGCGCCAAGAACCGACTGCCCGCTCAAAGTGCCGGTGTAGGTGAACAGGGTGTAGTTGCCGGCGGTGAAACCGCCGGCGCTGGCGATGTTGAGCGTGCTGCCAAGAGTCAGATTGCCGGTGACGGCAATGGCGCTGCTGTTGGTGCCGAGGGAAAAATTCTGCCTGGTTGAAGCAGGCAGCGTGAGGCTGGAGCTGTCTGTCAGCACGCCGCCGCTGATGGTGATGGGATTGGCGGCGAACAGATTGGTGCTGCTCATGGCCGCAGAGGCGTTGTAGAGAGCCAGTGAATTGGTGCTGCTCGCCCCGGTGAATGTTTCCACGCCGCTTCCAGGAACAGTGTTGCTGATGGTCACCCCGGCGTTGCACAGGGTAAAAGTGCTGCCGCTCCCGAAATTGAATTGGGAGTCAATAATCTGCACGCCATAGACATTGTAAAGGTCGAACGTCTTCGGAGCGTTGTTGGTGATGCAAACGAGCGTAATATTCGAGATGGGCCATTCCACCGGCCCCCAAATGATGCCGCCGATGTCGCTGCTGCCGCCGGAGGTAATGTTCAAGTTGCTGATGGTAATGCCGCTCCACTTGGGAGTGGTGGAATTGATCGACTCCTTTGGCTGAGCCAGAACTTCAGCGGTAGCGATGTTATCGGGCGTTCCGGTGACACTGTAATAAGTGTAAATGACTATCGGGAGCTTTACGTTGGTCATCGAGAGGTTGAAATAGTTCAGGTTGGTTACGAGGGAGCTCGCGTCCGGATCGCACTTCATGCGGATGCCATTGACCGTGCCGTTGAAGCTGCAGTTAATGACCGTCACGTTCGTTATCCCATCGGTAACAGTGCTGCCGACGGAAACGCCATGCCCGCTGCCAAAGGCGCAATTGCTGATGACCAGGCCGATGAGCGGGCCGGTTGAACCCAGGGCAATGTTGTCGTCGCCGACGCTGATGTGGCAATTCTCAATCAGGCAATTGGTGCCGACGAAATCGATTCCGTCGGTATTGGGCGAGGTCGAAGGCGCGCTCACCGTGAGATTGCTGACGGTGATGTTGCCGCCTTTATTCCTGATTCCGCAGTGATGATAGGGCGAGTTCTGAAAAGTGATGTCGTGAATGAAAAGACGGTCGCAGGAAAGAAGGTCAAGCAACATGGGGGGGGTGGAGACCTTGGCGGCCCACCAAGCCGCGCCTTGACCGTCAATCGTGCCCCCGCCGCTGATTTCCAAGTCATGAATACCTTTGCAATAGATGAAAGTATATACGTTGTTGTCCGAGTTGGTGGTGGTGGCCGGGAAAGTTCCGTAGGGCAGCATCTGGAGTTCCGCACCGGTGTCCACTTGCAGCCTGATGCTGCTGGACAAAGTGATCGGCCCGCTCAAATACGTGTTCGTCGCCGCCGGAAACTCGACCGTGCCTCCGCCCGCGGTCACGGCCGCGGCGATGGTATTTGCAATGGCGGTCGTGTTGGTCGTCTTCCCGTCGCCTTTGGCGCCATAACTGGTGACAAGGAAATTATTGGGCGGAATGGTCGGCAACGGAGGAGGAGGCGGAGGAAGCGGCGGCCCGGCCACCAAGAAGATGTCATCGACATAAAAGGTCGGGATGGTGAAATCGTTGTAGTTCCAGATCCAAATGCCGTCAAAGTCCGGCTGGTCGGCCACGCCTATGGCCGAAAGGGGAATGGTAAATTCCTGCCAGCTGTTGGCGGCCAAGGGTGGCAGCGTGTAAAGCGTCTGGTCAACCTCGTCGAGCGTCCCTGTCACCGTCAGAACCTGTCCGCCGGTCTCCCCGCCGTTGAGCCAGAAGGTCAGATTCGTATAGGCGGCCGAAGAAGACGGGGTCTGAGACAGTTGGAGCGCCGCATACCCGGTGCAGAAGACACTGATCGAGTTGGAAAAGCCCGGAAGCACGGGACTGGTGTTGGCCAGATTGTCGCTTGCCCAGCTTCCATCCACCCACCCATTTTGCAGGCTGTTGGAATAAATAATCTCGTTTGTCTGTCCGCAGAGCCACGCCGCCGAAATTTGCAGCAGACATGCGGAGATGGCTATGGCATGGCATTGACGTGGTTTCATGCCCCCCCTGCTCGGTTATTCATGCCCCCACCGTATCCCATTTATCGAAAACTTGAAAAGCTCTTTTTCGTGACCTGGACTTGGGCTTGCCAGCTTTGGCGAATGCCAAAAGTGACGCGCAAATTTATCGCCCGTCACTATTGCTGTATCACCACGTTTACATTGGTGTTCCCGACGATCCCTCCGGGCAATGTGAAGCAGGTGGTCGTGTTTGTCGCGGTAATCGGGCCGCCTGCGACCGCCCAGGATTGAGGCGGGGCCATGCTGGTGTTGGTCAGCACATTGTAAACGACGCCGGGCACAGACTGCCAGCACACGACGAAGTTGGTTCCTGTAATGTCCAGGGACGAAGAGGAGATCAAGAACGGTATGGATGGGTTCGTGATTGTCACGATGCCGCTGACGCCCGTCAACGTGTAGTTGCCTGCCGTCAGGCCGCCCAGCGCAAGTGACCCGGGCAATGTGATCGCTTCCGGCCCCACACTCGTGCCTGCCAGGATGGCGCTGCCCGAGGCCAGGGACACATCGTCGCTGCCGGCCGCGTTCACCACCGACAGAATCCCAGCCGCCGCAGTCGCTGTCCCGTCATAGGCCCGGGTGCCGGTCAAGACCAGCGGCAACGGGGTCACCGTCACCGCGAACGCATAGTTCGTGCTGCTGCAGCCTGTGGAACTGTTGTTGAGCGTCAGCGTGCCGGTGTAGGTGTTGGTTCCGGCTGCAATCGGCACCGCAAGCCTGATCGGGCTGGCGGGCAGGGAGGTCAGCGCCACATTCGTAAAGCCCGCCGCTTGGGCGGTGGAACCGTAGGCAATGCTGTATCCGTCCGGACTGCCCGACGTCGCGGTATAGGGCAAGTTTGCGTTTGTCGAACTGTAATAGGTCAAAACCGGACTGGTCCCCAAGGTGATCGTCGGCAATGAGTGGACTGTCACGGCGCCCGAACCGCTGTTGGCACAACCCGTCGCGCCATCGGTCACCGTCACCGTGTAGGTCGTTGTCGAAGCCGGCGACACCGTGATTGATCCCGTCGTGGCCCCACCCGGACTCCACAGATAACTCGGACTGCTCGCGCCGGTTGTTGCTGTCAAAGTCGCCGAACCGCCCGCGCACACCGTCGCCGAGTTCACACTCACCGTCGGCAACGCATGGACCGTCACGGTGCCCGAAACGCTTTTGGCACACCCCGTTGTGCCGTCCGTCACCGTCACCGTGTAGGTCGTCGTCGAAGCCGGCGACACCGTGATTGATCCCGTCGTGGCCCCGCCCGGACTCCACAAATAACTTGGACTGCTCGCGCCGGTTGTCGCGGTTAAAGTCGCCGAACTGCCCGCGCACACCGTCGCCGAATTCACGCTCACCGCCGGCAACGCATGGACCGTCACGGTGCCCGAACCGCTGTTCGCACAACCCGTTGTGCCATCGGTCACCGTCACCGTGTAGGTCGTTGTTGAAGCCGGCGACACCGTGATCGACGCTGTGGTCGCCCCGCCCGGACTCCACAGATAACTCGGACTGCCCGCGCCGGTTGTCGCCGTCAAAGTCGCCAAACTGCCCGCGCAGACCGTCGCCGAATTCACACTCACCGTTGGCAAAGCATGGACCGTCACCGTCATGCTGGATTGCGCGGTGGACATCTGGGAATCGGTGACCGTGACTGTGTAGGTGGTCGTGCTGGTGGGCGAAGCCGTGGGATTGGCCACCGTCGTACTGCTCAATGCCGTGGCGGGACTCCAACTGTAAGTGTAAGGGGAGACGCCGTTGGTGGCGGTGGGGCTGCCGCCGATGGGCGTGCTGCCGCCCGCGCAAATCGTCTGGGGGCCGCCCGCACTCGCCGTTACCGGCGCCGGGGAGAGCGCCATTACGGTCGCCGAGTAAGGCGGGAAGGCGTAGCTGATGTTTGTCCCGGTGAAGGAAATGTTTGTTTGAGCAACGTTTGTTGAGCCAGTGCCGTTTTCCGCGGCAGTATCCTGGGGAATCCCGTAAGAATAGACCACCGCGTTTGAAGCCGGGGTGAAGCCCGCCACCGACACCTGCCCATTGAGAGTATTGATAGGGTCTTTATTGATGGTCAGCACCGTCAAGCTGCCATTCTGCCGCCGGACCGCATAAGCCGGGAGCAGCGAATAACCACTTGCGGCGGTAATCACAGTATCACCCGTCTGCACGAAATCCTTCATGAGTTCCGTCGTGAAATAAGTTGGATAAAGGGTCGAATACCCGTTGGAGACCACTCCGTAGTCGCCATATTCACGCCAGCCGTAGAGCGATGAACTCATATTGCCATTGGTTTCCGCGCCGTTGCGCAAAGCCCACCAGAACAGCCCGTTGAACTCCGTTTGCATGAGCTGGGCCAGGCTGTCCACCTTGTAAAGGCCGTTGACCAGGCTCACCGATTGTTTGCCGGGAGCGGAGGAAACCGAATTGTTTTCGGTGCAGACCAATTCAATGTTCGTGCCATTGGAACCCATATAATCGGTGATTTGCCCCCGCAGGTCCGCCGCGTAGCCTGCCCATCCGGTCGTGGATCCCAGCAACCCCGCGTCGGACTCGCCGCCCGGATTCTGCGGATAATTATGGAAGATGGCAAAGTCCGGCGTGACGCCCTGGCTCTTTAAAGTCGCCAGCAATACCGGCGTCCAACCGTAGTGCGTCTGGCCCGTGACCGGGTTGGTCACCAGATGGTTGTGATTATTGACATAGCTGTCCTCGCCGTTCTCGACCACCACCCCGATTTTGACCGTCGGATCAACCGCTTTGATCAACGAGATGTATCCTTGGGACCGCACCGCATACGTGTATGGATCATGAGGCACATTATTGCTGTCGGTTTCCCAGGAAGCGCCGTAAACCTCGTTGCCAATCTCCCAATACTTGAATCCCAGCGGCGCCGTCCGCTTGATGCGCAGAAAGTTTTTGCCGTCGTCCGTTCCGAGCGGCGCGGCCGCGCGCAAGGAGGCCCAATATCCCGCTGTCTGCCAGTTGGTGCCGTATTGATCCGTGCCCAAAGCCAGCGTGTTCGTCGTCGCGGCATTGACATACGCCACCCACGCCGCCGCTTCATTCGAGGTGCCAGTGCCATAGTTCAACGTGATCATGGTTTCCGCGCCAAGGTTGGTGATCACTTGAATGTAACTGGCCAGACTCGTTTCCCACGTCCAATCGTCCTGATCCTGCCGGTTATAAAGCCAGTGGTAATCGTCGGAGTCGGAACCACCCGGGAAACGCAGCGCCTGCGTGCCCATATTGGTCAGGAAAGTGATCGTCTGCGGTGTGTCAAAATCGTCGTCCCAAATGGTCGCGTTCAAACCAAACCAGCGCGCGTCAGCCGTCCGGATGGGCTGGCTGGCATTCACCGTCAGTTGCGTCAGCGTCGGCGCTGCGGAACTGTTGAGTTGGATGTCATCCAGGTAAAACGCAGGCTCAGCCTTATTGGCGGAGTCCTGGATGACGAAACCGGTGAAGTTCGTCACGTTCGCCACACCCAGGTTCGACAATGGCACCGTGTACTGCGTCCAGGTATTTGACTGCGGTGTGCTCAAAGCATAGCGGGAACTTTGCGCCACGTTCAGATTAGTACCGACCTGTAGTATGGCATACATTTGGAGATCCTGCCCGCCGCTCGCGCCGCCGTTGAGCCAAAAACTGATGCTGGCGTAATTCGAATCCGACATTTCCGCATGATAGATTTGAATCCCTTCGTATCCATTGGTGGGGATCGTCACGCTGATGGAATACGTGCAGCCGGCATAGACCGGTGAAGTATTGGTGTAGTTCAGCGTGGCCCAACCCCAGTTTTGCCAGCCGTTGACCAGCGCATTGGAATAGACCGTCATATTCTGCGCCACCGACACCGCCGGCGCTGCGAGCGACATCGCCAGAATGAATTTCGACACTTTTAGAAGAATCCCGGAGACGTTCTGATTGCGAAGCATAGTTACCATTATCCTAGCCCAGATTGCTCATTGTGCAATTATTTTGAACTAGTTTGGGGAACCAATTCCCTGACTCACGCGCTCCGGTGCCGCACGAACTCGAAGTTGCACAGGCGCACTTCGGGCTTCCCGGCCGCGTCCAGCACCAGTTTTCCCGCTGAATTGAAGGAGATCAACAGGTGGTCTGGCTTGAGATTCAGGTCCTCCAGTCCGCAATGGGCGAGCTTGGCGGCCTTGGCCTTCAACAATTCCTCCATCATCCGGCGCGTGATCAGGCCTTTGGCGCAGGCGTGCTTCGCATTCATGGACGAGTAAGAAGATCCGTCGTGCGCCGCCAGCAATGCGTCCGGCCCGTTCCAAAATCCCCAGATCGTAATGTAATCATAATCCTTGCGGAGGGCCGGCTCGCCGTCCGGTGTGAGCAGATGGGCCAGGGTGGTGTAACGCCGCGCATCGGCGCCGGCGCGGGAGGATTCGCGGGCGCTGCCCGTCATGTAAATGGCGCGGGGATAGATGGTCTTGATGCCATGACGACTGAGGTGCAGCGCGAGCGCGAACTCCTCGAAGGGGCTGTTGTACTCGTGCGCCCGGGCCGCCTCCAGGATGGCTCTGGCGTTCCTCAACTGCACCGGATCGCCCATTCGCGAAACCCGCCACACGAGATTGATGTTGTCCTTGGTGCAAGTGCGGAAAACCTGGTTGCGCGATGAAAGCTTCTTTTTCGGCGTCCGGCGCCAGCGTTCCGGCAGAAAATAACTGAACAGGTCGGGGTCCCTGCCCACCACCCATAACAATCCGCCGGTGCTCTCGGCGCGCCCGAAAACAAAATCCACCCCCAGCAGGCTGGTGGCGCGCAAGTGATCCGGCATGGGCTTGCCGGCGACCTCCTCGAATCGGTGCGCCATGTGCGTCAGGTAGAGCTTGCGGTTGGCGGTGCGGACGGCCTGCTCGTGCTCCGGCGTCCGCTCCAGCAGTTCGTAATCCACGAGGGCATAGGCGAGTTGCCCGTGGCGGTCGCGCAACAACTCTCTGTTTCGCGCTTGCCGCAGAATGATGTGCGCCGGCTTCATGTCAATGACCTCGTAACCCTTCTGGCGCAATTCGTGCGTTACCAGGCCCGTCGCCTGC
Organism: uncultured Verrucomicrobiae bacterium; assembly: GCA_963813995.1. Taxonomy (GTDB): domain Bacteria; phylum Verrucomicrobiota; class Verrucomicrobiia; order Limisphaerales; family Palsa-1400; genus DASRLE01. The sequence goes on from CAWFAZ010000047.1 coordinate 73,920, forward strand.
GCGAGAAATTCCGCGCGCCTCCGTCCGCCGAACCCGAAGTGCTCAGCCGTTTCCACCGCGTCCAGCCCCTTGATCCAGCCGAAGAGCAGGACGTATTGGCGCAAAATGTCAATTTCCACGCCGGGATGCTGCGCGATTTTCGCCCGGATTTTATATTCCGAACGTCCGGTCTGCCATAATTGCAGCCTCTTGCTTGGCACGTAGATCGCCAGGGGCAGTTGGGTGCGGATGCGGATGCCGGCAGGCCCGAGGTCGCCCTGGCGCAGTTCCATCAACAGGGAAAATTCCTCGAAGGGACTGTTGAACTCGGCGTTGATGAATTTGTTCACCGTGAGGGTGTCCAGCGGGACGTCTTCGCCCACGCGCGACCATTTAACCACCAAATTGAGGCTCCGGCCATTGATGGGGCGCGTCGGCAGCTTATAGACCGTGCCCGTGCCGCAAAGCCGTTTGCGCTCGGCCTCGAACCACTCCGGCGCGAACCAGTTTTCCAGCAGCAAATGCCGCCAGAACGGCGCGCCAAAACGCGTCAAATAGAGATCCCCTTCGTCGCTGGTTTTCAAGTGAACGTAATCCACCCCCAGCAGCGAGATCACCGTGCCGCCCGGCGGCGCGTCGGCGGGCAACACCATCGGCGCGAGCCTCCGGGCCATTCCCGCCGTCGCAACCCGAAGCGGCTTCCACACCTTTGCCTGGCCAGTCATGGTGGAAGTGTAGTTCCCGGGCCCGTTGGCGCAAGCCATACCATGCGGGCTGCCGCCGCAGGGGCGCGCATCAGATTCAGCGAATGTCAGGCGGCGTGCTCGCGAGGTTCGGTGGTTGCCTGTTTCTTATATGACGTGTGCCAGGTGTTCTGGCCGCATTGCGGACATCGCATCAGGCGGCGCGGATGACCCGCTGCCTTCCAGCGGATGCCTCCGGCATCCCACCACGACCTCTCAAGACCACATGGGCATCGAAAGATCCAACAGCGTGACTCTGCTTCCATGCTCCCGGCCCATTTGCGAGGCAGAATGCGAACGAGAATTTTTTGAAGAAATGTCATAAATTTGGCGCCTCAACCTGAAGCACTGTATGTTCTCCATGCCCTTGGTTGCAAGCTTCCGAATTCTCCAAGTCACAGGATGGCATGGCGGATGCACTGCTTCACGACCCTCTCGCTTTTGAGTTTAATCCGTGGGAGCTAATTCCAGGAATTGGCGGGGAGTGACAATGCTGACCGTTCCAAATTGTTTCAGGCTCAGCAAATCCGCATCGCCCGTCACCAGGTGCGAGCAATCCGAATCCAACGCAGCGGCGAGAATGCAGTTGTCATCCGCATCCCGGCAAATGTTGATGATTGAGACAACTCGCACGGCTTCTGTTTGCCGTTCCACAAAGAAAGTCATTAAGCGGGCGTGCCAGTGCGAAAACCCAAATTTTAGGCGGAGCTTTTCTTCAACCTCCTCCACGACATCGCGCGACGCGGCGAACTTGCATGTGCCGCGCGTCGCCCGCCATACGCGCCGACAGAATCCGTCCGTCGTCAAAATGGCAAGCCACACGTTACTGTCGAGAAGAACGCGCACGAGGCAGGGCGAGAATCTCCTCTTCCGTCAGGCCGCTTTTGCGCGGCAGGCGGTCGAAAGCCGCCAACGCGCGGTCCACTTCGCTTTCCGTCGAAAAAAGATATTGATAGACGCGCTCGACTTGCTCATCGGGCAGCCGCTGGATTTCTTCGATGACTTGAGTTGCGTTCACGTTTCAAATGTAATCACTGCTGCCGAAAAAAGCGAGCAGGAAATGCGGCCTTTCATAAAGATCGAGCCTGTCTCTGGCGTCACCCATTTCACTTCGCCTCGACAGTCATGGTGGAAGTGTAGTTATCCGGCCCGTTGGCGCAAGCAATACGATGCGGGCTGCCGCGGGAAGGGCGCACACCAGATTCTGCCTGCCAGCCACAAAGCCTCGCAAGAAAGCGCAAGATTGATAGATAGGTCCAAAAAACCCGCAACACCGCAACAAGTGTTGATAGTCAACGACTTAGCCCGCAACACAAACCGCTACAGAGGTGCAACATGTTGCGGGTTTTCGTCGCTGCCTCGTGAGAATCTGTATAAATTTAGCCATCTGATCAGGCTCTTGGCTTGGCTGGCCTGAAGCTCTCCAATGTTCTTAACCGCAGAATACGGAATATGCAGAATATCCTTGTGATTGCTTCCAAGAACCCGTCTGCCTTGCGCTTCAAGTTCATCTTTTTTTAATCGGCAACACGGCAACAAGTCTTATTTTACAAGGGTTTCGTTGAGCTTTTCGGCTGGCAACACAGCGGCAACGGTTGGCAACATGTTGCTCCTTTTTTTTGGAAAAAGGTTTTATCCTGATTTAAGCAGTCGCGCCTAGAGATGGAGGTTTTCCAAGGGGCGCCGCCCAAGTGAGCTTCCCTCCGCCTGTTTTTGCGTTAACGGCAAAGTCGCAGGTGGTCACGCAACGGGGATTGCGGAGCTTTTGAAGGTGACTTATTTCCTGAGCAACATGAGATCAAACAAATCAGCGCCTGCTGCGGCCCTGAGGACTGTTGGTTTCTCGATCATTTCCGAAAGAACATCCTTCAGGCTGTGGATGGTGATTCCGGCTTGTCTCAAGAGGTCAAGTTCCTCCTCATGTTTGACAGACCCAACCACGAGTTCCTTGGTCCAAGAACCCGGGCAAAGACGATTCTTCATCTCAACCTTGCGGGGAAGGTTGAATTTTGCCTCGATCCATTCATGCACGCCTTGTTTGAGTTGTGTCACGTCCCTTTTCTTCGCGTTGTGAGCACCGATGCCGGTTGCCTTCCGAATGGCCGATGGCACTTTTGTGATGTAGGAGATTGGGTTAATCGAAATCGTAACCTCGATATGCCGGCATTCGTGCTTTCCGTTGGGAAGTGGCCGTATTGCCAGGATGTCAATTTCATCATTTCCGAGTTTGATTCCGCGAATTGTGAAGTAGCCTTGACGGTTCAACCACTCTTCAACGATTTCTTCACCAAGGAGAGCCATAACACCAAATGATACAGGTTGCGCGAGAGGAGTCCAGCGAAAGAGATTGGCGTCTTGGCTTGGAGTGGAGAGGTCCATGCCCATTCGCGTGCGGGTCTGGGCCAGTGTGCGGCCCAACGCCGGGTTTTTGGGGCGCTGCTCCTGAATGCCAGTCCAGGGCAGCAAGGCCCTGGCGCGTAATCGCTCCGGCTGTAGCAAGCCGCCTGCTGTGGCCAGCGTCAACAGGACGGCCCGCCACAAGCCGCCCCAATCGAGCACAATGGGCCGAGGGCCGGGCGGCGCGGGCGGCGTCGAAGCGCCCATCGCGGCTTACCCGAAAATCGAGCACCTGGAGGCGGAAGGCTAGCGTCTGTTGCCGGAGCAGTTGAAGACCATGTTGAAGGCGCTGGCGCAATCCAACCTCCTTCGGGGGGACACGCGCTGAAAGGGTCCACCACGCTTGAACGGGTGTTTGATTTCCGTTACCCTGCCGATTATGAGCATTCTGAGCCACGGCATTGTCCCGACGGGACAATTTTTAGACAACGACTCCCCGCACAATTTCTCCAAGCTGGCGAGGGAATTCCTTGACGCTGCGAAGTTCACGCACGCGGGTTTTAAAGGCGTTCCGATGTGGCCGACCTACTTTCTGCTATTCCAATCGCTCGAAAATTTCCTCAAAGCCTATCTGTTGGCGCGTGGGGCTACGATGCACGACATTCAGTTCAAAATCGGGCATAAGCTTTGTGTCGCTCTCACTGAGGCAAAAGCCAAGGGGCTGGCGGTTGACGCGCCCAAGGACGTGGAAGACGCCGTGATGGCGATGAGCCGGGATTACACGGCCCGCGATTTTCAGTACCGTAGCTTCGGACAGTGGACGCAAGTATTCCCGAATTACCTGATTGCCTACGTTGAAGCGGTCGGCAAGGTCGTTAATCATTGAGATGACCAAGCCAGCAACGGTCGAGCTTCGCCATCTTCAGGCTTCGATGGCCTCAAGGCCGCTTTTCCAGCCGCCCATGGCCACCGGGCCGACGCTGGCCGCGCCCGCCTCGCAACCACCCGCGAGTGCGGAACTCCGAAGCCGTCCCACGGACTCTTGCTTTGGACGGGCGGTTGCACCGCCCCGCAAGGGCTGCCGCCCTTACGAATCCCGGCCCAAAGGATTGCATCCCTTGGAATCCCGCCATCCAAGGGCGTGCCGCCTCTGATAAAGCCGCCCTCAAGGCGTGGAGCCAGTTGACGCGGCCAAGCTTTTGCCGGCTCACTCAACTCGGTTTGCTGCGGTTGTTGTGCAACCCGCATGTCATGGGCGGCGCGGTGTTGGAACCGGAGGCGGCTTGGGCAGCTTATGAACAATTGATGCACGGAGGCGCGGCGGAATTCGTGGATGAGCCGGCGGGTTTGGACGCGCGTTTGAAATATTTTGCCAATGGAGCGAAGGCGTCCCGGGATTTTTGGACCGATGCCTATCTGGCCGCCTTTGCCACGTGCGCCGGACTGCGGCTCGTGAGTTTCGATTCCGGTTTTGCACGGTACAAGGAACTTGCCTTTCTAATTCTGGAAACCGATCAATAAATGAATGGGGATGGGGGCATTTCACTTTTTTGGGTGGCGGCTTCTGGTTCCTAATCTTAATCTTAGGATTAAGATTAGGAGCACCCACCCAAAACTGACCGGTTACACAAAAAGAGGTGAGTTTTTGACAAAAGGCGTGGAGTCGCTGGCGCGCTTCATCGCCAATCTTTGAATTGTGAAAAGCAGGTTTCGAATGCCTGTGTCAACCGGGCAACCGCCCCGGATTTTGCGCCAGGCCGATGTCGATGAACTCGTTGAATTCATTGGCCTTCAATTCACATTCCACCCGCCCCATACATGCCATAATTTATGACAGCCAACAAAAGTTCCAACGGTCCGCTTTTTGCAACCATTGACGGCAACGAAGCCGCCGCCTACGCGGCCTACCGGCTCAACGAGGTCATGGCGATCTACCCGATCACACCCTCGTCGCCCATCGCCGAATGGTGCGATCAGTGGGCGTCCGAAGGGAAACGAAACGTGTGGGGGACCATTCCGGCAATCGTCGAAATGCAAAGTGAAGGCGGGGCCGCCGGAGCCATCCACGGCGCGCTCCAAACCGGCGCCCTCAGCACGACCTTCACCGCCTCGCAGGGTCTTCTGCTCATGATCCCGAACATGTTCAAAATCGCCGGGGAGCTGTTGCCCACCGTCTTCCATGTGACGGCGCGGACGGTGGCCACGCACGCGCTTTCCATCTTCGGCGATCACAGCGACATCATGGCGGCGCGCTCGACTGGCTGGGCCATGCTCGGCGCGGCGTCCGTTCAGGAAACGATGGACTTCGCCGTGATTGCGCAGGCGGCGGCGCTGCGGGCGGGCCTGCCCTTCGTCCATTTCTTCGATGGCTTCCGCACCTCGCACGAGGTGGCCAAAATTCAACTCGTTCCGGACGAGGTGATGCGGGAGCTTGTTGATGATGGCGAAATCGCGGAATGGCGCGCCCGCGCCATGACCCCCGACCATCCGGTCTTGCGCGGCACGGCCCAGAACCCGGACGCCTTTTTCCAGGGGCGCGAGGCGGCCAACCCCGTCTATGACATCTGCCCGGACATTGTGCAGCAGGTCATGGACGAGTTTGCGAAGCACACGGGCCGCCCTTACAAGCTCTTCGATTACGTGGGCGCGCCCGACGCCAAGCGCGTCCTGGTCATCATGGGCTCTGGCGCGGAGGTCGCGCAGGAGGCAGTCGAACATCTCAATCGCCATGGCGAAAAACTCGGCCTGATCAAGGTGCGGCTGTACCGGCCGTTTGACGGCGAACGGTTTGTCAAGGCATTGCCCGCCTCGGTCAAGGCCGTCGCCGTGCTCGACCGCACCAAGGAACCGGGCGCGACCGGCGAACCGCTCTACCAGGATTGCGTGACGGCCCTGGTCGAACATCGCCTCGACGGCACGCAACACGGGCGGGAGCCTTTCGTGGTCGTTGGCGGCCGCTATGGCCTGTCCTCCAAGGAATTCACGCCCGCCATGGTCAAGGCGGTGTTTGACAACCTCGCCGAACACTCGCCGAAAAACCATTTCACAGTCGGCATCAACGACGATGTCTCCTTTACCAGCCTGCCGGTGGATGCGGCATTCTCCACCGAACCGGACGACGTCATCCGCGCGGTATTCTACGGTCTTGGCTCCGACGGCACGGTGGGGGCCAACAAGAACTCGATCAAAATCATCGGCGAGAACACGCCGAATTGCGCGCAGGGTTATTTCGTCTATGACTCGAAAAAATCAGGCTCGATGACCGTGTCGCACCTGCGATTCGGCCGGCAGCCAATCCGTTCGAGCTATTTGATCACGCGCGCGAATTTTGTCGCGTGCCACCAGCCGGAGTTCCTGGAGCGGTACGACCTGTTGCGGAACCTGGTGCCGGGCGGCACGTTCCTGCTCAATTCGCCTTGTTCCCGGGAGGAAATCTGGCGGCGCCTCCCGACGCCGGTGCAGCAGGCGCTGCTCGAGCGCAAGGCCCGGTTCCATGTGATTGACGCGACGAGCGTCGCGCGCGCCAGCGGCATGGGCGGCCGCATCAACACCATCATGCAGGTGTGTTTCTTTGCGCTTTCGGGTGTGTTGCCCAGGGACGAAGCCGTCGCCGCCATCAAGGATTCCATCAAAAAGACCTATGGCAAAAAGGGCGATGAAGTCGTCCAGAAGAACCTCAAGGCGGTGGACAACACGCTGGCCAACCTGTTCGAAGTCCCGCTCACCGGCAACGTGAACGGCGCCGGCGGATTCCTGCCGTCCATCACGCCGGACGCCCCGCCGTTCGTCAGGGAGGTGCTGGGCGAACTGGCCGCCGGAAACGGCGATGACCTGCCCGTCAGCGCCTTCCCGCGCGACGGGACGTTCCCGACCGCGACCGCGCAGTTCGAGAAGCGCAATCTGGCCCTCGACATCCCCGTGTGGAACGAGGCGATTTGCATCCAATGCCTCAAATGCGTCGCCATGTGCCCGCACGCCACGATTCGCGCCAAGGTCTGCGAACCGGCGCAACTGGAAGGCTCGCCCGCCACCCTGAAAAGCGCCGCCGCGCGCGCGCCGGAATGGAAGGGATTGCGGCTGGTGCTGCAAGTGGCGGCGGAGGATTGCACCGGGTGCGCCCTCTGCGTGGAAGTCTGCCCCGTGCGCGACAAGACGGAGAACAAGCTCAAGGCGCTCAACCTGCGGCCCCAGGCCCCGTTGCGCCAGCCCGAGCGCGACAACTGGAAGTTCTTCCTGAAGCTGCCGGAACTGGACCGGCGCAAAATCAACACCGCCCTCCTGCGGCAGCAGCAGGTGATGCAGCCGCTCTTCGAATTCTCCGGCGCCTGCGCCGGCTGCGGCGAAACGCCCTATCTGAAGCTGCTCACCCAGTTGTTCGGCGACCGCGCCATCATTGCCAACGCCACCGGTTGCTCCTCGATCTACGGCGGCAACCTGCCCACCACGCCCTACGCGAAAAATGCCGACGGCCGCGGTCCGACCTGGTGCAATTCCCTGTTTGAGGACAACGCGGAGTTCGGCCTCGGCTTTCGCGTCTCCCTGGACAAACAAAGGGAGCTGGCGGAGGAACTGTTGCGCAAACTTGCCGGCGCCCTCGGCGATGATCTGGTGGCCGCGCTCTTGAAGTCCAGCCAGACCGACGAGGCGGGAATTGCCGGGCAGCGCGCGCGTGTGGACGTCCTGAAGCAGAAACTGCAACATCTCGATTCTCCCGAGGCGCTGCTCCTGCTGAGTCTGGCCGATCAACTGGTCAAGAAAAGCGTGTGGATCGTCGGCGGCGACGGCTGGGCTTATGACATCGGCTACGGCGGGCTGGATCATGTGCTGGCCAGCGGACGTGATGTCAACGTGCTGGTTCTTGATACGGAAGTTTATTCCAACACCGGCGGGCAGATGTCCAAGTCCACCCCGCGCGGAGCGGTGGCAAAATTCGCCGCCGGCGGGAAGCCCGGCCGCAAAAAGGACTTGGGCCTCATCGCGATGGCGTACGGCCAGATCTATGTGGCCTGCGTGGCGATGGGCGCAAAGGACGATCAGACCCTCAAGGCCTTTGTCGAGGCGGAATCCTATCCCGGTCCGTCGCTTATCATGGCCTACAGCCCTTGCATCGCGCAGGGCATCGCGCTGGACGCCGGCGTCGGCGCCCGCCAGCAAAAGATGGCGGTGGATTGCGGCCAGTGGCTCCTCTACCGTTTCGATCCGCGCCGCGCCGACTGCGGCGAAAACCCCCTGCAACTGGACTGCCCGCCGCCGAAAGCCGGCGTCCGGGATTATCTGCTTTCGGAAAATCGCTTCAAAATGCTGACCTTGAGCAAGCCGGACGCCGCCCGGCAGTTTTTCGCCGAGGCGCAGGCCGATGCCGAGGGCCGCCGAAAATTCTACGAGTTTATGCAAAGCCGGACTCTCAAGGTGGATGCCGCGCCGCCCGCCGGGCAAAAAATCCCCATCACTGTGGAGCCGCCGCCTGGAACGTGAACACCATGAACCCATCACCCAGCCTATGGACCTGACCACCACCTACCTTGGTTTGAAGCTGCGCACGCCGCTGGTCTGCGCGGCCTCGCCGTTGTCGCAGCAGCTTGACAATCTCAAACGGATGGAGGACGCCCGCGCCTCGGCGGTGGTGCTGTATTCGTTGTTTGAGGAACAGTTGCGCCAGGACAGCCTCGAACTGGAGGAGAACCTGGAGCGCGGCGCCCTCAGTTCACCGGAGGCATTGAGTTACTCCCCGGATCTGGAAGGATACAAACTGGGCCCGGACGAATACCTCGCGCATATCGAAAAGGCCAAGCAGACGGTGGGCATTCCGGTGATCGCCAGCTTGAACGGGTGCTCGGCGGGCGGGTGGACCCGTTACGCCCGCGCCATTCAGGACGCCGGCGCCGATGCGCTGGAGCTGAACATCTACCACATCCCCACCGACGCCAAACAAACCTCCGCCGACATTGAGGCCATGTACCTGGAAATCGTGCGCGGCGTGAAATCGGAACTGACGATTCCCGTGGCCGTCAAATTGAGTCCGTTCTTCACCAATTTCTCCAACGTCGCGGCGCGGTTTGTCGAGGCGGGCGCCGGCGGACTGGTGCTGTTCAACCGGTTTTACCAGCCGGACATTGACCTCGAAACATTGGAGGTGCGCCCGAACATTCTGCGCAGCACGCCCATGGCCATGCGGCTGCCGTTGCGCTGGATCGCGATTCTCTACGGGCGCGTGGCAGCCAGCCTGGCGGGGACGAGCGGCGTGTACTTTGGCGGGGACGTCCTGAAGTTGCTGCTGGCGGGCGCGGACGTTGCCATGTTGTGCTCGGTGCTGCTGCGCGACGGCATCCGGCAGATCAGCACCATCGAACGGGAACTCGTCTTGTGGATGGAAAAGCACGAGTACGAATCGGTGCGGCAGTTGAAGGGGAGCCTGAGCCAGATGAACTGCGCCGACCCCGCCGCGTTCGAGCGCGCGCAATACATGCGGGCCATCACCAGCCATCCCGCGTCGCCACCCGCGCCGCCGTAAAGAACAACCCGTGCTTCCCAAGCTCACCACCTGCACTTTCTGTGGCACCGGCTGCGGCATCTATCTGGAAACGGCCGGCAACCGGATCGTCGGGGTCTATCCGAGCATGTCGCATCCCGCCAACAAGGGGAAGATTTGCGTCCGCGGCTGGCATGTGCATGAAGTGGCCAGCTCCCCGGACCGCCTCACCAGCCCGTTGCTCCGCAAGAACGGCCGGTTTCATCCAGTCTCCTGGGATGAAGCTCTGGGCTTCGTCGCCTCGCGGCTCGGAAAAATCCGCGACCAATACGGCCCCGACTCGGTTGCCTTTCTGGATTCGCCCCGCTGCTCGAACGAGGAAGCCTACCTCCTGCAAAAGCTGGCCCGCACCCTCATCGGCACCAACAACGTCGATCACGGCGCCGGCGTCTATTGCAACAACTCCATCAATGTTCTTCTTGACATGATCGGCGTTCCCGCGGCCACGAACTCCATCGGCGAACTCGCCCGCAGCGGCGTCATCATCGTGGACGGCGTTGACCTGGGCCGCCAACTGCCGACCATCGGCGGCTGGGTCATTCGCGCAAAACTCAATGGGGCCCGGCTCATCGTCGTCGATTCCCGCCGTCATCGGGTGGCGGAAAACGCCGACATTTTTTTGCAGATCAAACCCGGCGCCGAGTCTCTCCTCTACGGCGCGCTGGCCAAGGTCATCGTGGACCGCGGCCTGACGGATCTGCCCTTCGTCAAGGCCCGCTGCGACGGCTGCGAAGCTTTTCTGGCGGGCGTGCGGGATTACGATCTGCTGCAGGCGGCCGAAGGTTGCGGCGTGCCGGCGGAGTTGATCGAAGCGGCGGCGTTGACCTACGGTCGGGCGCGGAGCGCGGCCATCCTTTACTCGACCGGGATTGAAGCGCGCGACGAGGACAGCATCCGCGGCATCATCAACCTGGCCCTGCTCACCGGCAACTTCGGCAAGGAAGGCGCGGGCGTGTTCCCCCTGACCGAGCATAACAATTTGCAAGGGGTGTGCGACATGGGGATGTTGCCGGACCGATTGCCGGGTTATCAGGCCGTCACGAATCCCAAGGCGCGCGCCGCGCTGGAAGGCATCTGGCGGGCCAATGTTCCCGCCGCGCCAGGCGTGGGAGCCGACACGCTGTTTGCCGGCGGCGGGCTTGCCGCGCCAGAGCGAAGCGGCGGCGGACGCCCGCCACTGAAGGCGCTCTGGCTGGGGCGTTATGACCCCGTCAGCACGGCGTTTTTCGGCGACGCTGTCGAAGCGCTCGACCGCTGCGAACTGGTCGTGGTGCAGCATCTGTTCATGACCGATTCCGCGGACTTCGCCGATGTGGTGCTGCCGACCACGGCCTTTGGCGAAGAACGCGTTTCATTCACCAGCACGGAGAGACGCATTCAAATCGCCGAACGCGTGATTGACCCGCCCGAGGGACCGATGGCCGCCTGGGAACAACTGACCCGCCTGGCCCGCGCCCTGGGCGCCGACTGGAATTATGAGTCCGCCGCAGATGTCATGCAGGAGATTGGCGAGGTCATCCCCTTCTACAGCGGGGCCAGCCATGACAACCTCACGCGCGATTACGGCCGCCAATGGCCCTGCACCACGGACCACCCGCTCGGCACCGCCCTCCTGTTTGCCGACGATGCACCGGACCGGCCTTTCAAATTTGTTCCCGTCCTCCGCCCGTCGAAACCGTTCGGTAATCCGGACGGGTTCCCTTTCACGCTGGTGTTTGGACGCTCGCTTTACTACTGGCACCAAAATGTCCTCATTCGGCACAGTGAAACTCTCAAGCGCGAATACCGTCTCCTGTTGCTGGATTATCCGGACGGATTCGTCGAGATCAACACCGATGACGCCAAGGGCCTCGACATCCGCGACGGCGGCCGGATCCGGCTCAGCACCGCCGGCGGTTCGCTGACCTCCACCGCCCGGGTGACGTCCGAAGTTCGCAGCGGCACGGCGTTTGTTCCGTACTTTGTGCGGCAATTGAAGCCGGAAATGCTCGGCGCGACTGGCGACAGCAGATCGCTCGTTCCGGTGCGCGTGGAAAAGGAGGGGTCATGAAGGCGCGCCTCGTTGACCTCGCGGACGTTCTGAAAATCGTGGACCTGCTCCGCGGACGCGGATACGACGTCTTCGCGCCCTTCTGCGGGCGCGGGCGCGACACCTTCTTCGACACCGTCACGGACGCGAATCGTCAGCAGGTGCAGATTCATCTGCCCAATCCTTACTACCCTCCCAAGCGCTTCGTGTTTCCGCACATCGAACGCTTGATGAAGGTTCGCGGGCCGAACGGTGACATGAAGATTGAGCCGATTTTTCAGGAGCGCCAGCGTGCCGTTTTCGGCGTCCGCTCCTGCGACGTTGCCGGCCTGTGGCATCTGGACCGTTTCTACCTGGGCCGCGACTTCCGGGATGTTTATTACGAGAAGCGCCGGAAGAATCTCTTCCTGGTCAACGTGGTCTGCACCGACCCGGCGCACGACATCAGCGACGACTGCTTTTGCCTGTGTACCGACACAGGTCCCGCCGCGCGCGACCATTTTGACTTGCAACTCATGGACCTTGGCGATGCTGAATTCATGGCCGTGGCCGGCACACCGGCCGGCGAAGAACTTTTCTCCGAGCCGATTTTCCGCAAGGCAACCGCCGCGCATTTGGAGCGCCGCCACGCCATTCTGGCCGCGGTGCGCAAGCGGTTCCGGACCACGACGAGCTGGTTTCCGGCCACCGTCCGTTACGTTTCGCAGGGCACAATCCTGGACAAGACCTGGGAGGAAATCGGCAACCGCTGCCTGGAATGCGGCGGCTGCACTTATGTCTGTCCCGCCTGCACCTGTTTCACGGTTTCCGACCGTCAGGTGGGGCCGGAAGAAATCGAGCGCGTGCGGATCTGGGATTCCTGCGCCCTGAGCGGCTTCACCCGCATGGCGGGCGGTTTCAACCCCCGCCGCGCGGTGCATGACCGCCGCAACCGCCGCTTCTTCCGCAAGCTGGCGTATTATTTCATCCAGCGCGAACTCGACATGGCCTGCGTCGGCTGCGGCCGTTGCGCCGCCGTTTGCCACGGCGATATCGGCATGCCCAGCGTCGTTGAAATGATCCGGCGCGCCGCGCCGGAAACTGCCGGAAATGAACCCGCCCAACACTGAAAATATTTATCTGCCGAAGCTGGCGGTCCTGGACCGGGTGGTGGACGACATCCCGGAGGTGAAGACGTTTTACTGGCGCTTCGAGGATCCGGCGGCGCAGGCGGAGTTTAAACGCTTCCGACCCGGACAATTCGCCCAGATTTCCGTGTTCGGCGCTGGCGAATTCCCGGCCTCGCTTCCGCCCAGCCCCACCGAGGACGAAACCTTTTTCACCATCCGGCAGGTCGGCAGTTGCACCTCCGCCCTCCATCTACTCAAGCCCCGCGACAAGTTCGCGGTGCGCGGCCCTTACGGCAACGGTTTTCCGATGAAGGATTACGAAGGCATGAACCTCACCTTCGTCGCCGGCGGCATCGGGCTTATTCCCTTGCGCTCCTGCATCGTCTATGCGCTCGAACACCGGGCGCAATACGGGCGCATCCAGGTTTTTTATGGCGCAAAAACTCCCGGCGAACTGATGTACCTGCCGGATTTGCGCGCATGGGAGAAGTCCGCCGGCATGGAGTGTCATCTCACCGTGGACCGGGCCGGCAATGGCTGGAGTGGTCATGTCGGCGTCGTCGGCGCTCTTTTCAAGAAAGCCGGCGTGGACGTGCCGGTGGACAACACCATCGCCTTCGTCTGCGGCCCCCCGATCATGTTCCGCTTCGTCATCAAGGACCTGCTCGCCCTCGGTTTCAAGGAGAGCCACATCGTCTCCACGCTCGAACGCTACATGAAATGCGGCGTGGGCAAGTGCGGCCATTGTTGCATCGGCGTCGCCTACATTTGCGTGGACGGCCCCGTGTTCACCTACGAACAAATCAAAAAACTTGGGGAGGACATTTGATGCCCGGCTTGCGCGAACAAATTCAGTCTTCTCTTCGCGGCCGGGTCTGTTTCATGGGCCTGGGCAACATGGACGGCGGCGATGACGGTTTCGGGGTGCGGCTGGCGGAAGCGCTGGCCCGCGCCGGCGTGCCGGATGTGGTCATCGCCGGTACCGCCCCCGAGCAATGGGCCGGCCGTTGCGCTGACTCGGGGTTCGACCATCTCGTCTTCCTGGATGCCGTGGATTTCGGCGCCGCGCCGGGTTCAGTGGTCTTCCTGAATTCACAGGAAATGGCCGCGCGGTTTCCGCAGATTTCCACGCACAACATTTCGCTGGGAATGCTGGCGAAGTACGTTGAAAGCGGCGGAATGACCCGGGCCTGGCTCCTGGGCGCGCAACCGGCGTCCTTGAAACCCGCGCCCGCGCTTTCGCCCGCCATCGGAACGACCCTGGCCATCCTCACCGAACTGATCAGCAGCGTCGTCAGCGAAGGAATTGAAACATGATGACTCCCGAACAGGCCGTGTTCGCGTCCATCCTCATCTGCATCGCAGGGGCGGTGCTGACGTTGCTGACCGCACGGTGGCGGACGCTGGCAGGCTGGCTCGCCTTTTTGGCGACCGCCGCGACTGCGATGCTGGTGTTCTTCGCCGTGGCGACGGTGCTGGCTGGCGGAGGTTCAGCCCGCTCCGAATCGTTTTGCAGCCTGCCGGCCATCGGTTTCGTCCTGCGCTTTCATGTGGACGGATTGACCGCGCTGTTTTTGATGCTGACGGCGCTCATCGCGGTGCCGGCCTCGTTTTATTCCATCGCCTACATGAGGCATTACCGGGATTATGGCGTCGCCCGGTATTATCCCTGGTTTCTCCTGTTCCTGGCGGCGATGTACGGCCTGCTCAGCACCACGGACATGATCTGGTTCTTCCTCATTTTCTGGCAGATGATGACTCTGCCCGGCTACGCGCTCATCCGCTTCGAGCACAAAAAAGCGGACAACATTCGCGCCGCCAACAAATACCTGCTGATGATGCAAATTGCCTGCGTGGCGACCCTCATCGGCGCGTGGATTCTGGCCCGCGGGGACGCGTCCGTAAATTCGGGCAGCGGGGTGAAGTATGACTTCGACACCGTGAGTGCGAATCTGCCGGCCTTGTTGCGCGCACAACCCGTTCTCACGGCCTTGGCATTCGCGCTCTTTCTGGCGGGTTTTGGCATCAAGATGGGCATGTGGCCCTTCGGGCAGATATGGCTGCCGGACGCGCATCCCGCGGCGCCTTCGCCGGTCAGCGCGATGCTTTCCGGTGTCATGATCAAGACCGGGGTGTATGGCCTCATGCGCTATTTCCTCTGGCTGGCGCCTGCGGATGCGCAGGCCAACTTTCCCCTGGCGCGCTGGGGTTTGGTGGTGGCGGTGCTCGGAACAATTACACTTTTCACGGGAACCATGCAGGCCCTGAAACAGGAGCAAACCAAACGGCTGCTTGCCTTTCACAGTATCGGGCAGATCGGCTACATCCTACTCGGTTTCGGGGCCTGCATGGCACTTCTGCCGGCGGGACCGGAAGTTGCCGCGCTGGCGGCCCTGGGCATGATCGGCGCGCTCTTTCACAGCCTCAACCACGGCGTCTTCAAGGCGCTGCTTTTCCTGAACGCCGGCTCCATGCTCCACGCCACCGGCACGCAAGACCTGAACAAAATGGGTGGATTGCTCAAATACATGCCTCTCACGGCCGCCACGGCGCTGGTTGCCTCCCTGTCCATTTCCGGCGTCCCGTTGTTCAACGGCTTTGCCAGCAAATGGAGCATCTATGTGGCGACCGTGCAAGGAAGCGAATGGGCCGGCTGGCTGGCCGTCTGTGCCGCCATTGCCATCCTCACGAGCGCGTTGACCCTGGCTTCGTTCGTCAAGTTCTTCGGCGCAAGTTTCCTGTCAAGAACAAGCGCGCTGGTGAAGGAGAAGGCCGCCGGCCGGCGCCGCCTTGAAGTCGGCATGATGATGCAAATTCCCCAGTTGTTGCTGGCGCTGATTTGTGTGCTCTTGGGGATCCTGCCGGCCATTGCTTATGGCCTGATTCACAAGGCGCTTGCGGCCAGCCCTCATGGTTTTGGCCCGGCCCTTGCCGATGCCCCGGCTGCGCCCGGCAACTTATGGACCGGCCTCTCCGGGGTCCAGTCGCGTTCCGTTTTCGTTCCGCTGGCATTGGTGGTCGTCCTTGGTCTGGCGTTTCTTGTGGCCCGGTTCATTTCGAAACTCGGTGGAGCGGAGCGCCGCGCCGCGGCTCCCTGGCTTTGCGGTTACGCGCGCGAAGCGGAAAGCAACCGTTACGTGGCGCACGGCTGGTACGGCGAGATCAAACGTTATTTCCGCTGGCTCGGCGGTGCCCCCGCGCCGCCGCCGGCGAAATCCGCCGACCTGAAGGAACATTGAAATGATTGCGCGCGAGAAACTGGATCAATTGAAGGCAGGGTTGGGCTCCGTTATCCGGCGGGCCGACCTCCCCTCAGATCGCTGCCTGTTCGTTTTCGTGGAAGCGTCCGCGTTGAAGACCGTGTGTCAGTACGTTTTTCGCGGGCTGGATGCCCGATATGTCACCAGCATCGGCGCGGATGACCGGCCATTCTCCGGCTCGTTCATGGTGGCGCACAATTTTGCGTTTGATCGCGATCATCTGCTGTGCGGCATCCTGGCTGAGATCCCCCCCGGCCATCCCCGCGTGGACAGCATCTCGGACGTCGTGCCCCCGGCCAATTGGGCCGAGCGGGAATTGCGTGATCTGGTGGGCATCGAGTTGACCGGACATCCCTATCCCAAGCGCCTCGTCCTGCCGGACGGCTGGCCGGAGGACGTCCACCCGCTCCGAAAGGACATCCCCTGGAATTTTGTGCCCGGTGACTACGATGTCGAACGTGAATTCAAATTCGACGACCCGCCCGAGGGTTGTACGGTCGTGCCTTTCGGCCCGTTTCATCCCAGCCTCGATGAGCCCGCCCACTTCCGGCTCTACGTGGATGGCGAACGGGTGCGCGGGTGCGAATACCGCGGCTTCATGGCCCATCGCGGGATCGAGAAGCTCGCCGAGTCTGTGCTCACCTACAACGACATCCCGATCATGGCGGAACGCATTTGCGGCATCTGCGGCTGCGTGCATAATGTCACCTACGCGCAGGCCGTGGAAAGCGCCGCCGCCTTGCAGGCCCCTCCGCGCGCGGAATATCTCCGCACGATCCTGCTGGAACTGGAGCGCCTGCACAGCCATCTCCTCTGGGTCGGGCTGGCCTGCCATATCGTGGGTTTCGACACTTTGTTCATGCAATGCTTCCGCATTCGCGAACCGGTCATGTGGGTGGCCGAGAAAATCACCGGCAACCGCAAAACCTACGGCCTGTGTGTCATCGGCGGCGTGCGGCGGGACTTGACGGATGAGTTGAAGGCCGAACTGCAACAGGTGCTCGACCGTCTCGAAACGGAATGGCAGACGGTGACCGGCGCGGTGCTCAAGGACCGCAACATCCAGCAGCGCACCTGCGGCGTCGGCATCGCCGACCGCAATCTCGTGAAGGAGGCGGCGCTGATCGGACCGGTGGCGCGCGCGGCTGGGGTAGATATTGATTGCCGCCGGGATCATCCCTATGCCGCCTATGACCGCGTGGCCTTCGACGTCATCACCGCCGCCGACGGCGACGTCTGGGCGCGGCTGGTGGTGCGGGCGCGCGAAGTGTTCGAGTCAATCAAAATCATCCGCCAATGTTTGGAAAAAATGGAAAGCGGACCGATCCAGTTGGCGCTCAAGGATGAATTGCCGGTCGGCCGGCTGGGCTTGTCCTCCGTCGAAGCGCCGCGCGGGGAGTGCCATCACTTCGTCATCACCGGCGAGAACAACCGTCCGCGCCGCTGGCGGGTGCGCGCGCCCACCTATCAGAACTTGCAGGGCGTCCCGATGATGATCAAGGACCAGCAACTGGCGGACATGACGATTACACTGGGCAGCATTGACCCGTGTTTCTCCTGCACGGACCGGCTCGAAACCATTGACCTCAAGTCCGGCGCGGTCAGGGTCTGGTCGCCGAAGGAACTGCTGAAATTAGGACGAGAGTTTAAAAAGTGAGAGAACTGACGCTTGTACGCTTGTACAGTTGCGGATGATTTATGAGTCCGATTATCATTTTCCCTTTCTATGTTCAGTTCCGGCGGCTGTGCCTGAGCTTGGTACGTTTAATCACACCCTGCGTCACAGTTCGCGGAGGGCGGCGGTGATGGGCAGGCGGGCGGCGCGGAGGGCGGGGAAAAGGCCGCCGATAAGCCCGATGATGGCAGCCCAGACGATCCCGCGAAGCAATAATTGCGGGGTGACGCGGAAGGCAAAGGCCACCTGGCTGAAGCTCTGAAAATTCATGGTCGAGGTGTGAAATCCGTTGAAGGCAAACCAGGCCACGCTGCCGCCAATGACGCCGCCGATCAGGGCCAGGGCGAGGGACTCAATCATCAGCGCGACCACGACCGCGCCGGCGCCGAAACCGAGCGCGCGCAGGGTCCCGATTTCCCGGGTGCGGGTGGAGACGGCGCTGTACATGGTGTTCAACGCGCCAAAGACGGCGCCGATGGCCATGAGAAACGCGATGAGGAAGCCCAGGGTTGTGATGAGCCGCGTCATGGTTTCGGATTGCCCGGCGTAATACTCGGATTGGCGTTGGACTTTGACGTTCAGTTGCGGGTTCGCGGTGAGCGAATCCCTGAATTGCGCATAAGCGCCGGGGGAAATGAGCCTGGCCTGCACGGATTGGAAGCTGTCGCCGCGATGGTAGGCTTCCTGGAGCACGGTGGCGTCGGTCCAAATCTCCGATTCCGCCACCCCGCCGTTGGCGGAAAAGATCCCGACAACGGGCCAATCGGCGCGTCCGACCTTGATTGAGGAACCGACGTCCAGCCCGGCGAATTCCCGGGCGGCGCCGCTGCCGACAACGACTTCGTCCTTGCCCCAGTCAAACATTCTGCCGCGGCTGATTTTGAAGTTATCGTGGACCTGGAAGGCGGCGCGCTCGACGCCACGCAAGGGGACGTTGGCGTCCGCTCCGGTGGAGCGTTTGGGGATGTCGATGATGACAAAAAGTTCGGCTGAAGAAAGAGGGCCTTGTGCAGAGCGGGCCACGCCGGGGGAGTCGGCAATGATGCGGGTTTCGTCGCGTCCGAAGCCGCTGACCATTTCGCTGTCGGCACCGCTGCGCAGGACAATCGCGGTGTCCGGCGAGCCGGAAGAGACCATGGCTTGCTTGAAGCCGGCCGCAATGGAGAGGACGCCGACCAGAACGGTCACAACGCCGGCAATGCCAATGACCGTGGCCACGACCGCGCCGCGCCGACGGGGAATGCTGAGCAACCCGAATTTGGCGATGGACGCGATTTGCAAAAGCCAATTAATGGGGCCGGCCATATTACATTCTCCTTAAGGCGTCGGCCACACGCAGCCGCATGGCTGAGAGGGCGGGGAAAAATCCCGTCACCAAACCCAGCGCCAGGCTGATGCCCAGGCCGAGGAACAAATCGGGGATGGGGAAAAAGAACAAGGGCAGAAGGCCGCCGGTGGGATCGCCGCGCGAAGTGAGCATCCAGGCCAGACCGAGACCCAGCGCGGCGCCGAGGACGGTGAGCAGACAGGATTCGGCGAGGACGAGCGAAACGATCAGGGCGTTGGTGAAGCCCATGGCCTTCTGCACACCCAACTCGCCCGTCCGCTCCCGCACGGATTGGGCCATGGTGTTGCCGGAGACGAGGAGCATGGTGAAAAAGACCGCGCCCAGAATCGAGCCGACAATCAAGGTGATGTTGCCGATTTGGCCGGCCCAGCCCTGGAGGAACGCCCCCTCCGGCTCGGTCTTGGTTTCCGAGGAGGAGTTGGCAAATTCCTGGTCAACCCGTTTCGCGATTTCGGCCGCTTTGGCCGGGTCCTGGACGCGAATGGTGTACCAGCCGACCTGCCCCTTGGCCCAGGAGGGGCGCGCTTCGTCGAAATAATCGTAGCGGAAAAACATCGGGGTGGTGTCGGTGCCTTTGTCCCGGCCGTCATAGATGCCCACGATGTCGAATTCCCAAACGTCGTTGCCGCCGTCCTTTGGAAAGATGGTGGTCCGAATGGGGACCTTGTCGCCGATTTTCCAGTGGAAACGATCGGCGGTTTTCCGTCCGACAATGGCGCCGGTGCGGGTTTGGAGCCAGGCCTTTTTCTGTTCCGGCGGGAGGATGAATTCGGGATGAATCTCGAGGAATTCCACGGGAATGACCGGGTTTTGCATGAAGAAGTTTTTCGGATCCTGATAGACGCCGCCGAACCAGGTTTGATGGGTGGCGAGGGAGACGCCGGGGATCCGCTCCATGCGGGCTTTGTAGCTCTCGGGCAGGAACTGGATGATGGAAACCTTGTCGCGCACAATGAGGCGGTCGGCGCCCGCCAATTGCACGCCGCCGGAAAGCGCCTGTTTGATGGCCATCAACAGCCCGAACAAAACGAAGGCGACCAGAATGGAAAGGAGGGTCAGGAAGGTCCGCAGCTTCTTGCGCTTGAGATTGCTCCAAATGAGAGGCGCGAACTTCATTTGAGTGGTTCGTTGCCGAGCTGGCCTTTGTCGAGGTAAACAATTCGTCCGGCACGCGCGGAAGCATGCGGATCGTGCGTGACCATGATGATGGTCTTGCCGTGTTCGCGGTTGAGGGCTTGCAGCAGATCGAGGATGCCGTCGCCGGCCTTGCGATCCAGATCGCCGGTGGGCTCGTCGCAGAGGAGGAGGGTGGGGTCGGTGACAATGCCGCGGGCGATGCCAACCCGTTGCTGTTCGCCGCCGGAGAGGGTGCGCGGAAAATGTTTGGCGCGATGGGACAAACCGACGACAGCCAGGGCGGCCTGGACGTGCTCTTTGCGCCCGGCTTTGGAAAGGTGGGTGAGCAGGAGCGGGAGTTCCACGTTTTGTTCCGCGTTGAGCATGGGCATCAGGTTGTAAAGCTGGAAGATCAAACCGACATGCCGGGCGCGCCAACGGGCCAGTTGCCGGTCGGAAAGCTGGTCCACGCGCTCGCCGCCCACGGTGACTGTGCCTTTGGTGGGCCGGTCCAATCCGCCGATCAAATTAAGCAGGGTGGTCTTGCCCGATCCTGACGGCCCCATCAGGGCGAGGAATTCGCGGGCCGGAACATCCAGACTCAGGTCCGCCAGCACATGGATGTCTTCGGCCCCGCGATGGAAAACTTTTTCGACGCGCTCCACCCGCACCAGGGCGCCGTTGGTTGTTTGACTTTGGCTCATGACTTTTTCTCCTTTACCGCCGCCCCATCTTTCAGGGCGGGCGGCGGATTGACAACAATTATTTCGCCCGCGCTCACGCCCGCGCTCAACACCGCGTCGTCGCCCTGCGTGTCCAGGACGGTGACGGCGCGGCGTTCGGCGCGTCCCTCCCGGGCCACGAAGACGACATCGTGGCCGTCCTGGCTCAAAAGGGCGCTTTTGGGAACGAGGACGGCGCGGGTCACGGCCACGGGAGCGGCCGCGGTCTCGCGAAAGGCCACTTTGACCGACATGTCGGGCAGTATGCGGGGGTCGAGTTTGTCAAAACCGACCCGCACTTTGACGGTCGATTTCTGACGGTCCGCCGTGGGGATAATGGCGATGACCTTGCAGGGGATTTTCCAATCCGGGTAGGCGTCCAGGGTCGCCTCAGCCGGTTGGGCCGGCTCGACGCGGTTGATGTAATTCTCGTTGACGTCCAGTTCGATCTCGAGCGAGTTCATATCGACCACGGTGCCGATGCCCGTTCGCGTGAATCCGCCGCCGGCGGAAATGGGGGAGAGCATTTCGCCTGGCTGCGCGTTCTTGGTCGTGACCACGCCGTCGAAGGGCGCGCGGATGACCATGTCTTCAATCTGCTGTTTCCAGAGGGCGACCTGGCGTTCGGCGGTGGTGATGTCCTGCTGCTGGCGGCTGACCCGCGCCCGCAACGTCATGGCGTCGGACTCGGCCTTGTCCAGATCGGATGGGGAGATGAGCTTGGCGTTGGCCAGGTCGGTGTCGCGCGCGAATTCGAGATCGGCCTGTTTGAGTTGGGCGCGCGTCTCTTCAAGGGTAAGACGCGTGGACTTCAGCTCGGCCTCCGCAACGTCGAGGCTGGTCCTGACATTGGAATCGTCCAGCCGGGCCAGGACCTGGCCTTCCTTGACCTTCATTCCCTCCTCGATCAGCACCTCGACCACCTTGCCCGTGACCTTGGCGGAGACGGTTGCCTGCCGCCGGGCCGTGACATAGCCGGAGGCGTTCAGGATCGTCCGATCGGTCCCGCCGCCGGCCAACTGGCGGGCCGGGACGGTTTGCACTTCAATGCAGTCGGCGCGCCCATGCCACCAAACCGCCGCCCCCGCGAGAAGCACCGCGACAAGGAGGGCCGCGGCGAGCCACGAAAAGGAGGAACCCTTCATTTCCGGGCCGCGCTGGATGCGAAGCTGTTCGATGGAATCCTGGTTGAAACTCATACCTCAGCCCCACAGCTTTGGCCAATCCCCGCCAAAGTCAAGATTGGGCCGCTGGCGAAGCCCGAACCGCACACCGAATACGCCGGAATTGCCCATTGTCCGTCATTCATTGACATGCCTTTCCGTTTCTATCCAACAGTGCGTAATTCAGTCGGACAAGGGATCATGTCCGCCATCCCGTCCGCCATCTTGTCCACCGTAGCCGCTGCCGCGAAGGTGGAAGTTCCGCTTGGCGGAGCGACGGAGGAAGCATTTAGCCTTGTTTTTGCATCTCTGCCATTGCGCGGGACCTGTTTCGGAGCTTTTAATTCGGCCACGGCAAAACATAGACCTGACCGGGCTTAAATTCGCCCAGGCGGCGAAACACCTCCGGCATCAACGGGTGTGTGTCTTCAAAACGATTCGATTTTGCCCGCAACACCAGGACGGCAAAAGGCAGGTCTTTGAGTTTCTGCTGGTGAGGCAGGCTGTTGTCCATCGTCACGAAGACATCAAATTTGCCGAGTCGGCAATGAGGCGCAGAAGTTTTCCGTTTTTGATGCCCGCCCAGCCCATACCTGGGACGGTCTGGACTTCGTGGCCGGGCAAATCGTGCCGCAGACGTGCCGGCAGACATTCGTCGAGCAGGAGGCGCATTCAGGCGTGGGGCATCAGCAATTCACTGGCTTCTTCCAGCAAGGCAACGGCCTGCTCCTGGCTGACCGTCGGAAAATCCTCCAGAAAATCAGCCAACGAGTCGCCGCCTTCCAGGTAATCAATCAGGGTGCGGGCAGGAACGCGCGTACCGGCAAAGCACGGCGTGCCGCTCATGATTTCCGGGTCAATTTTGACAACGGAGTTTGTCTTCATGCCCGTAATTAAACCCACCTTTGTGAGAATGGCAACCCTGCAATATGAGATCCCGATTCTTTACAACTTGGAAAATCGAAGAACGAATCGAACTGACCCGAATGGACATCACCCGGCTTGAAGTCGATGCCATTGTGAATGCGGCAAACACCTCGCTGCTCGGCGGCGGCGGGGTCGATGGCGCGATCCACCGGGCAGCCGGTCCGGAGTTGCTGGCGGAGTGTCGCACACTGGGTGGCTGTCGCACTGGTCAGGCAAAGGTCACACGCGGTCATAAACTCCCTGCAAAATTTGTGATCCACACAGTCGGACCAGTCTGGCGGGACGGCAAAAACCGGGAACCAGAGCTGCTGGCATCCTGCTACCGCGCCTGCTTTGAACTCGCACAAGCACATGCAGTGAAGACGATTGCCATCCCCGCCATCAGTTGTGGCGTCTATGGATATCCAATTCCCGATGCCGCGCGGATCGCGGTGCATGAAACGCGCGCTGCTTTGAAAACCATCGATACTCTGGAGCGTGTCATATTCGCGTGCTTCACGGAGGAGGTATTCTCCGCATACCAAAACGCGCTTGGGGAGAAGGCGCCATGAGCGCAGGAGAGCCCCGGATTGACCCGGCCCACGAAACGCGGTATCCATGCAACATGAATACATTCCTTGAAGCGGTTGCAGTCGTCGTTGGAGTTTTTGCGGCCTCGTTGGTTTGCGCTTCCGCGCAGAGCGTGATCGCGCCGGGCGCAAAGCTCGAAAAGCTTTCCAGCGATTTCTCGTTCACCGAAGGACCGACCTGCGACGCCACCGGCAACGTCTTCTTCACCGACCAGAACAACAACCGGATCATGGAATGGAGCGTGGACGGCGTGCTCTCCACCTTCATGCAACCCTCGGGCCGCGCCAACGGAATGTACATGGACGCCAAAGGCAACCTGATCGCCTGCGCGGACGAAAAAAACGAGCTTTGGTCCATTGCGCCCGACAAAAAAGTGACGGTGCTGATCAAGGATTACCAGGGCACATATCTCAACGGCCCCAATGATGTGTGGGTCGCGCCCAACGGCGGGATGTTCATCACGGATCCATTCTACAAGCGCACTTGGTGGGACCACCAAACGATGGCGCTGGACGGCGAGCAGGTTTATTATCTTTCAGCGGACGGGAAAAAACTGGCCCGCGTCACGAGCGATTTGAAAAAACCCAACGGCATCACCGGCACGCCCGACGGCAAAACGCTCTTCGTGGCGGACATTGCCGCCAACCGCACCTACCGCTACGACATCCAGCCGGACGGTTCCCTGACGAACAAGGTACTGTTTTGCCTCAAGGGTTCCGACGGCATGACCATTGACGAACAGGGGAACCTCTACCTCTGCGGCCACGGCGTCACTGTGGTTGATAAGATGGGGGGCCGGGCTGATCACATTAACGTGCCTGAGCCGTGGACGGCCAACGTCAGCTTCGGCGGCAGGGACCACAAGACACTGTTCATCACGGCCAGCAAGTGCCTTTACTCGATCCGGCTGAACTTCAAGGGGGCGAATCCGTCCAAATAGTATTTACAGCACTGCCATGCCATTTTATCTGCCGCCCATTTCCCGACGACGATTCCTGACCGGTTCATTCGCGGCCGCCGCCGCGCTCGCCTTCGGCCAGGGTTGCGCGCTGCCCAAAGGCAAAGGGGATGAACACGGCGTGGCGCTGCTCTCGGACATTCACATTGCCGCAAACCCGCAACAGATCGAACGCACTGTGAACATGACCCATAATTTGAAGGCCGTGACGGATGAAGTCCTGGCCTGGCCGCAACGGCCGGGGATGGTGTTCATTAACGGGGATGTGGCGTTCAACAGCGGCACGAAACACGATTACGCCGCCGTGCTGGGTTTGCTCCGTCCCCTGCGCGAGGAGGGATTGCCCATTCACCTGGGGATGGGAAATCATGATGATCGCGGGAATTTCTGGAAGGTTTTGCGGGCCTCGAAGACTGTCCAACCGCATTTGCCCGGCCGCCAGGCCGCCGTTGTGCGCGCGCGGGAGGCAAATTGGTTCGTGCTCGATTCGTTGATCCAAACCCTCACCACCCCCGGCCTTCTGGGCGAAGCGCAACTCGCGTGGCTGGCCGGCGCGCTGGATGCCAACGCCGACAAACCCGCGCTGATCATGATTCATCATCAACCGGCCGCGCTGGTTGGCGGCAAAACAGGTAGTGGTCTGGAAAAAGCCGCTGAGTTGTTTGCCCCGCTGGTTGCCGGCACAACAGGAAGCGGTCTGGAAGATGCCGCCGAACTGCTTGCGATTTTGCGTCCGCGCCGGCAGGTCAAAGCCTGGTTCTTCGGCCACACTCATCGCTGGGACGTGCGCCAGGACGAGAGCGGCATTCATCTCATTAATCTGCCGCCGACCGCTTATCTGTTTGACGAAGGAAGGCCCAACGGCTGGGTTCATGCGGCGGTGCAGGACGGTGGCGCGCGGCTGGAATTGCGGTGCCTGGATCACGCGCACAAAGACCACGGGCAAGTGGTCAACCTGGCCTGGCGCAACGTTTAGCGCGCAAAGTCGTTCGGCCACGGATTTTTCTTGCCAAAGTTTCGCGCGCATCGCAGAATGGCGGCGTTCTTTGAAAACAGCGAACGCGTGTTCGCTTTGAATGCAGTCAAACGTCAGGGAACCCGGTGTGAATCCGGGACGGTTGCGCCACTGTAACGGCTACAAATTCCCAATGCCACTGGTCCGCTGAGCGGAAACGGGAAGGCGGGAGTGAGGTTTGAAGCCCAAGTCAGGATACCGGTTTGGCTGCGCTCGTCGGATTCCGAACTGTTTCGGAGTCGCTTCTCCGTCAATGAGAAGGATGAGGCCGGCTTGATGAACCGTTTTCATCAGGATTCGTTGGATGCCTTCATTCCCCGCTTTGGCGGAGTCTGGAGGTTTTTTTATCTTCAGGCTTCGCGCTGGTCTCGCAATCGCAAAACCGTTTCGTGAAACTTTTTCGCGGAACACAATGGAAAGATCAGCATCATGAAAAAAGTCTGTTTGTTTCTTCTGGCCGGTTTGATGGCCGCTTCATCTGGCCAGGCAATCACCCTCACCGAAAACTTCTCCACCAATCCGTTGCAGGACGGCTGGCGGATATTCGGCGACACCAACCTGTTTCAGTGGGATTCCACGAATCAAAATCTTGACGTCACTTGGGATTCGTCGCAATGCAACAGCTATTTTTATCATCCGCTGGGCACGATTCTCACGAGTAACGATAACTTCACTCTCGCGTTCGATTTGCAAATAAACGAAGCGGAAGCCGGCGGCTACGGTTTTGAACTGGCCATCGGCTTTTTTAATCTAGCCGAAGCCACGAGCACAAACTTCCAGCGCAGCACTGGTTATAGCTCGCCTGATTTGGTTGAGTTCGATTATTTCCCGGATGTGGGCTATGGCGCGACGGTGTGGCCCCTCTTCGTGGATACAAACTCTGGCTTCAATTGGAATGGGTTCACTGATTACGCCATCTACGCGCCAATTCCCGGTGACTGGTATCATATCGTGATGACTTACACCGCGACAAATCTGGCGATGGTGACAACGATGATGAATTTGGAGCAAACCTCCGGCGTGGCCATCATTGATCCGCTGAGCTTGACCGGCTCCGAGTATTATCTTCCTTTCACCGATTTTCGCGTGGACGCGCTTTCCATCAGCAGCTATCAGGACGATGGCTATGGTGATTCCATCCATGCGCAGGGTGTCGTGGATAATTTCGTCGTCACCCTGCCGCCGCCGCCCATTCAAAATCTGACCGGCGCGTTCAGCAACGCGGTCTGGCAGGCGCAATTTTGCAGCCAGAGCAACTGGCTCTACACTTTGGAGCGCACAGGCGATTTGCAATGTTGGACAAACGTTTCCCCGGCAACCCCCGGCAACGGGATAAACCTGTTTTTGCAGGACGTAAATCCGCCAGCAGATAAGGCATTTTACCGCGTGAGCGCAAGCAGGCCATGAATTTGACGCGCATTCAGACGACGATTGATTCCGGCCAATGCCCGTTGTGCGGCCAGCGCAACGACTGCCGGCTTTGCAGCGCGTCCGGCAACAAAAGCCCGTGCTGGTGCGCGCATGTGGAAATTCCCGATGAATTGCTTGCGCGCGTGCCGGTCGAACTCCGCAACCGCGCCTGCATCTGTCCCGGCTGCATTGAATCGTTCCGTCTGAAACTGGCCACAGTTCAAAACCGTCGTGCGTTCACACTCATCGAACTCCTCGTCGTCATTGCCGTCATCGCGATTCTCGCGGCGATGTTGCTGCCCGTTTTGACCCAGGGCAAATCGTCCGCGCAAAGCGCGAAGTGCATGGGCAATTTGCGCCAGCTCGGAGTCGCGGCGGAATTGTATTGGGACGATAACAAAGGGAATTGTTTCAATTATGTCTTTGCCCCGGCTTACGTCCCAGCCCCGACCAATGGCGCAATCTACTGGTTTGGCTGGATTGGTCCGGGAGCGGAAGAGCAACGCCCATATAATCTGTCCTATGGCGCGATGTATCCGTATCTCGACGGCAGCGACGTGCGGATTTGTCCGTCGTTGGCCAATGCGCTCTCGCAGTTCAAATTGAAGGGCACCAACATGATCTTCAGTTACGGCTACAATTTTTACCTCTCCACGCCACCCGGAAAACCGCAAATCAATGTTTCAAGGCTTCACCGACCGGCTCAAACGGCGCTGTTTGCCGACGCGGCGCAGGTGAACAATTTTCAAGCCCCCGCTTCACACTCAGATCCGATGCTCGAAGAATGGTATTACCTGGATTTGGAAACTAATTATTCCAGCCCCGATAATTACCCCAACGGCCATTTCCTTCATTTGCAAAAGGCGAACGTCATTTTTTGTGACGGCCATGTGGGAATGGAAACGATGGTGCCCGGCTCGATTGATCCAAAACTGCCGGGCCAGTTTGTCGGCCAGTTGCGCCCGGAGATTTTGACCCTGCCATGACATCTATAAAAAAGCCAAAAGTTGGAGATTGACGCTGCTGGCGATTCAGGCAAAATGTTCCAGCTTGACAATGAGAATGAATTTGGCGCTGGCCCATCAAAAGCTTGCCCGAACGAAAGCATGAAGCGATCCATCTACGTTGTGGACGATCAAGCACCCGTTTTGGAAACGACGGTGCTCGTTCTCCGCAGCCTGGGCCGGGATTGGGAAGTGACCGGTTTCACAGACCCATTCGCCGCCCTGGCAGCGGTCAAGGCAAAGGCGCCGGACGCCATTTTGTCCGACGAACTGATGCCCGGGATGCAGGGAAGCCAATTGCTCGAGCAGGTCAGAATCGTCTCTCCGACTACCATCCGTCTCATCATGTCCGGCTGCGTGGCCCTGGACAAACTCACCCTCATCACATCGGCGCACCAATACATCGCCAAGCCATTTGACGCCTTCAAATTGCGGGACTTGATTGAGCGGAGCTTCGTGGCGCAGGAACGGATTAATAATCAAGGCTTGCAGGCCCTGGTGACGTCGATCCGTGCCATCCCCTCGCTGCCCCAAGCCCACCAATCGCTGCTGAAAGAACTGGAGGACAGCGACACCCCCAGCGCGACCATCGCGCGCCTGATCGGGGATGACCCGGGTCTGTCGGTCAAAGTGCTGCAGTTGGCCAACTCCGCTCTTTTCGGCCGGGGCTACCTGGTCACAAGCCCGATTGACGCGGTGAGTTGTCTCGGCACCGACATGGTCGCCGCGATCGTCCTCTCGCAGAGCGTTTTCCGGCATTACGAATCGCTCAAACATCGGGAAATTGATTTGCCGCGGGTGTGGGCCCACTGCTGGGGGACCGCCTGCCTGGCGCAATACCTCTGCCGCCAAATGAAACTGCCGCACAAAACCGGCGAAGAAGCCTTTCTGGCGGGCCTGCTGCACGAAGCGGGGCGCTTCATTCTTGTTGACAATTTCCCGGACCAGTTCCAGGCCGCGTGCGACCGTGCCCGTCAATCCAAAATCCCCCTGGCCGCGTGCCTGCGCGAGGCTTTTCAAGCTGGCCCGTCTCAAATATCCGCCTATGTGCTTGAACTCTGGGGCCTCCCCTCCGCGGTGATCAACGGCATTTCCCTCCAGGACAACCCGGAAAAAGACCCGGCCCCCGGTTTTTCCATGACGTCCGCCCTCTACATCGCCGACCACCTCGCCTCGCAAACGTTTCCGCCCGATCCATTCCCCCTCGAGGATTGGAAAACCAGTTACCTGCAATCCATCGGCTGCGCGGACGACATTCCCAATTGGGAGAAGCTCTCCGCCAATCCCGAAGCCGCCGCCGACCGCTGACCGCGCCCCGCCTGGCGGGGTCACTGAACGGTTTTCACTCTACTTCCTGCGCTTGTCCAGGCGAACCAGCGCCACGCCATGCGCAGGGACAACCGCCGCAAACTGCCCGTTGAATCGGCCGATGTCCTGTTGCCGCCACAGATCGCGCACCATGCGTTTGCCATGCAGGTTCAGGTCGGACCAATGGGCGGTGGCCGTGATCGCAGGGGTCGCAGAGAAAACCATAGTTTTTCCCAACCTGCTAAATGACAGCCAGTGAATCGGGCACAAATCGGCCAAAACCATGGTTTGACCCTTTTGACTTTTGATGGCTCGCCTACTCGCAGTTGGATCGATTCGTTGAGCGGAACGGAGTCCAGATGTTGGGCTTTTCCAGACTCCGCCCGAACCTTGCACGTGGGTTGGTGATGCGTGCATTACCTTTATACCTTCTGCGAGATCTGCCTGCCACTAGGTCGTTCCTTGCCACCACTGGGAAAACCCCTGGTTTCAGCTTGGGCCAAAAATCACAGATGGGGTGAACACCCCATAACGCCCGCAACGTCTTTCTGCCTATTATGATGAAAGAGAAATGAAAAAAAATGAGCCACCCACGGGCGTAGCCGGCATTAAGACGCGGATTGAGCAGGCTGAAGCCCGGACTGCGCAAGCGGAGACGCGCACGGAGCAGGCCAAAACCCGGACGGAATTGGCGGAGACGCGCACGGAGCAGGCCGAAACCCGGACAGAAATGGCGAAGACGCGCACCGAACAAGCAGAAACCCGAACTGAGCAGGCCGAGACTCGAACCGAGCAAGCCGTAACAATCCTGCAACGTGTGGTTCACAAAGAAATTGACCTGCCTCAAAAAATCTCCACGCGACTCCTCAAAAGGCTTCCTTTGAAAAGGATTGCCGACCAGAAAAGCCCGCTCGAACAGTTGACGAGCCGGCAGCGCGAAATCCTCCAACTCATCGCCGAAGGCCAGAACACCAAGCAAATCGCCGCGGTGCTGAAGATCAGCCCAAAGACCGTCGAGTACCATCGCATGAAGTTTATGCACTGCCTGAAGATTCATGATGTTCCGGGCCTGGTGCGGTTCGCTCTGCGCACAGGATTGATTCCGCAGGAAAGCTGATGTTGGCTTGATCGGCTGCTGTGCTCTCTTGGAACACAACCCCTGATGTTGAACGCCCGGCCAGCCTGATCGAACAACTGAAGGCAATCTTAAGCCTGATCGCATCATGGCAACTGCCGAATGTTCAACAACAGCGGAGACTGCCCGGGCGAGACGGGCCAGGGTGAAGGCGGAGGGGAAGAAGGCGTTGTAAGCGGGACCACGCTGGCAGCTTGCAATTTGTGCCGTGCCAACGGCAACATGGGTAAAAGCGATACGGAGTCCAGATGTTATGCACATCCGGACTCCGCCCGACCCGCACAAGCGGGTTGGGGAGAACCATCATTCCCTTTATACCTTCTGCGAGAACTGCCTGCCACTAGGTTGTTCCTTGCCACCACTGGGAAAACCCTTGGTTTCAGCTTGGGCCATCTGAGAACGAGCGGTTGCGTTTGGCGGGCTGGTGACAGAAGTTGGAAAATCGCTCACCGCAATTCCCGCTCAGTGGGCTTATGGAAATTGGAGCGGGCGAAGGGAATCGAATCCTGTCTGAAAATTCTCATAATTCGTTAAATTGCCCAATAACAGTGCATTGCAAACGGCATGGCTTCCACCATCTCCGCATCAAAAGGCACGGTGATGACCAAACGCTGATGCAAATTGATGCAAGTGCCAACGTCATTTCCCGGCCTTGCGCGTTGGTGCGAAGTTATCACAATCCGGCAAATTTGCGAGCTAAAACTGAAATCCTTTCCGGCCCGCCGGAAAGGGCGCGGAGCGTAAAGGCCAGCGCGAGCGGAATTGGAGTCCATGAGGTCTTGACCTCAGGCGCGGGTCTGGGCTGGCGTGAAGCCCAGCGCCGGGGAAAGGGGGCATATAAACCGGGCACGCGGGGGCCGCGATGTCTTGTCTCTCAGACTGAAAGGCCCGGAGTGGAGCGGTCGCCCATTTGCGAAGGCCCAGACGCGCAGAGCGAGCGGAGCGAGACCGAGCATCGTAACCGGAGCAAATGGGCGAGTAAGCGGAACGGAAGGGTTTTCAGGCTGAGTGACAAGCTGGAATCCGGGGCGGCATGAGTGCGGCGGTTTTGCGGAGCGAAGCGGAAGGGATGCGGGGCGCGGAGCCGGAGCGAAAGCCGCCGCTCTCAGGACGCGGGGGAAAGCCTGTCTCAGACGATTCGAGACGGTGGAATGGAGCGCCGTGGAAGAGCCTGCCGGTGGAGTGGTTCACTGGCGGCACTGGAATGGAGCGGAGTGGAGACGGCTTGAATGGGCGGAGTCAGGCCCGAAAACGAGCCGATGTGTCGTTGCAGAATTTGGAGGCGCAGGCTCGCAGGCACGAGAACCGTAAACGGAGAATTCTACGGCGACTCATCGGCGGTCGTGGTCGGTGTCGGGGATGTAGAACTTGGGCCGGAGGAGCGGCCCACAAAGCCTGGTCGTTTTTGATCTCCACGCCAAAGGCCGCTTTGCAGAAAAAGATAATCGCATTAAAGGCTTGACATCGGGCGCTAGCGGCGACACGTTTGCTGGCGGGAAAGGTCAGAAAGCGTTCAAGTCTTTGTTCACTCGGCAAATGAAATGGAAGCCTTTTGAGGTCGTGGCATCATCGCGTGAGCCAGGCGCACTAACTGCGCTCCATCACGAGCGCAAGATCCTTGCGCCGAATGACTTCCGTAAGTCGGCGCAACGCTTCGATGGTGTTTATTCGGGCAATTTAATACGCGAACCTCCATTTTTATATTAATTGTTGCCTGCGTTGGATTTTATGTTGTTAATTGTTAGACAACTACCACATCACACAAGAAATTATGACCACAATTCGATTCGATTACGATTCTGGCGGCGCACTCCATCATCCCGACATTGCTGTTGAGAGCGTCCCCGCCAAGGCAGACGTAATCCGCATTTCCGGCGTTCGCCATGTCGTCAGAGAGCGGGAGTTTTGGATTGACCACGGCATGATTGAGTATGTCGAGTTACATTTGGATGCAATGAAGGATTAGGTTGATGACGGGCCTAAGAGACGCCGGAGCCAACCGCCGTTGGCACGGTCAGTTCCGCTGTCGCGGCTCACGTCGCTAATCGGCGGTGGTTCAGCTTTCTACTTTCGGCGATATGATTCCTCCAGCACAATACACCGAGTTCCTTCCAACCATCGAGCGCGTCTTTCAGTGTGGCTTTGCCCCTTTCGTTCATCCGACGGGTTTCGATGCTACGCGCATTATCACAGGAGTAACAGGATCCAATATCGATCCGTATTTCACTCCTGGGACTCCACAGCGTGGAAATGCTTCCGGGAACCACCGTTTGTTCACTACGGACCAAAGGCAGTCTGCATTTCTGGAATCTCTCGGACACACGGGAGCCGGTCCTATCCCTCCAGGAACGTATGAGCTAACGTTTCGGTTCGATGGCCAAACTCTGAATTTTGAGCGCGTCGTCGATCACGAGTTTCGATCCCTCTATTTTCGCTGCGACGGCACGAGGGAAGAGAATCATGCTTTTTCTCAGTGCGTTGACTACTATGTTGAAAGCAAAGGTTTGGCTTCGGAGTTTGATACATACGGTTGGCTTAGCATTTCGGGCCAAGCGATGGGCGTTTCTGGTTACGTTCACGCCTGGAAGTCGATGGAGACAGGAACATTGAAGTACGTCAAGACCGTCAAACTGGAAGGGTCATCCTAGAAAAGTGACAATGCGATTATGGCTTTGACTGGCAATAATCTTTTGGCAAGCTCGGCCAGAATGAAATATGGAAACTGTCATTTTTCTCGTCTTGCAGCACACGGGTTAACAGTTTAGATTCTTTGGCGTGCAGGTGTGCAGGTGCATGCATCAGTCCTGACCCTTTCACCTTTCACGTAAAGCTCAGAGAATTCCGCTGGTCCGTGTCCTCCGCTGCCCGCACGGCGTCCGGCAGGAGACCACACGACCTGATCTCTACCTATATCCCCGGACACTACACCTGGCTTTCTGGAAAAGTTATTGGGAAATTGCTGACGAAAATGAACGAATGCCAATTTCCGAGGACCCTTTCACGATGAAAAAACAAAAATCCCGCTCCAGTTTCCCAGAGCGGGGCAGATAGAAAACCAATGCTTACTTCCGCCGACGGCGAAATAACTTCAGGGATAATCCACTTAAAGCGACCAAGGTCAAAGTGGTGGGTTCGGGGACTTCGGAAACTTCGGTAATAATAATTTCGCCATTGGGCGAGTCGTCGGGGCTGGCAACGCCGGAAACCTCGGTGAGATCCATTATTGCAGATGAGGCAATGATGGAACCGCCGCCGCCACTGTAGCCGCCGCTGGCGCCACCACCGCCGCCACTGTAGCCGCCACCACCGCCGCCGGTAAGGACGCTGGCACCGCCACCGCCACCGAAGCCGCCGCCACCTGCGTAGACGCCGGCGGTGCCTCCGATGCCGCCGCTGCTAAAAGCAAATCCACCGCCACCGCCGGAGTCGCCGTTGCCGCCGTTGCCACTGTAGCCGCCACCACCGCCGGCACCGCCATAGGTGCTGCCTCCGCCACCGCCACTGGTGCCGCCGGCGCCGCCGCCGTTGCCACCGCCGCCGCCGCCGGTAGTGATTAAGCCAGAGCCGCCGCTGTAGAAGTAGCCGCCGCCGCTGCCACCGCCGGCAACCACAAGCGGTGTGTTGCCATCGACAACGAAGCTGCCGCCACCACCGCCGCCGGCGTCGGGACCTTCGCCGCCGCCGCCGCCCACCAGCAGAGTGAGTGTCGTTAGCCCTGAGAAGGAAAATTCACCGTCCATCTCGCCTCCTTGTCCGCCGCCGTAGACGCCTCCGCCGCCCTGAGCTCCGTAGGCAGTGATGTCGTAAATGCCCGGGTTCAGAGTGATGGTCGCCTCAGACCCAGTATACAGGTATAGATCGGTCTGGGCGGAACAGACAAGCATCCCAAGCTGCATGGCTGCAACTGCAGCAAGGATACGAAGGTTCTTTTTACTTTTCATTTTTTATAATCCACTTGGCCCTAGGTTTATAGTGATAAACTGGGATCATCTGGATTTTAGGTTCAGGGCTAGCGAACCAAAAACACCCAATGTCTGACTCTGCTTTACCTATTTCCCTGTCTTATGTCAAGAACTTTACAAATTAGTTTGCCCAGGCTGCAAGCGATGCAGAGCTCGGGGCGTCGCCTGGTGGCTGGCGGGCAGGCGTATTATAGAGATGGCAGTGGCAGTTTGTGCTGCGGCAGTTGCGGGCAAGCGTGGTGCGGAGAAATCCGCCGCTGGCGGATTTCGTGAATCAGGATTTGGGCAAGGAATTGTAAAGGGCAACGACAGAATCCAACTGCGCGGTCAACGGCTGCAATGACGCCAACAACGTCTGCAACTGCCGCTGCAAGTCCTGCACCTGCCCGGTCAAGGCCGCCAGCCTGTTTTCCGATTGCTGCTGTTGCTGCCCGAAGAATTGCTGTTGTTGCCGCTGCTGCTGTTCGTGATCGCGCACCAAGGCTTCCAAGGTGCGCAATAATAATTGGGTCAATTCCGGTTCGCTGTTTTTCATGGTTCACTCTGTTTCTTCGAGTTCGATAAAGGTTCTGCCTTGGGCTCTGAACGGCTGGCCTTTGGGGATGAATTGTGCCGCCCGCAACCGCGCCAGCCTGTCCTGGCTTTGCGCAATTTCGGTCTGCAACTGCTGAAGGCGTGATTCCGCGCGCGCCGTCTTCCATGTCGCCGCCAGCATCAAAGCCGATGCCAGAAGCGTCGCCAAGGCCGTCACCGTCACGGCCAACCGCATGAGCTTCCTGCATCGCGACTCGGTTTCGGCGATAAAGTTTTTGAAATGCTGCGACTCGGCGCGCAAATAATTTTGCCACTCGGTTTTCAGCTTCTCGGAGTTCATCCGGGCTGCCTGTTCCCGTTCCTGCTGTGCCTGTCTCAAGTCGCTGGTGATCGAAGCTGCGTTCATAAAATAATCCTTTCAACCGGGTCCGGTTGCCGTCCTTGTCGGCAATCGTCAGATAATTTTCGCCCTGGCGCGGCACGCTGAACCCGGCCTGCTCAAGAAAACGAATGACATCGGCGCGGTCTTGAATCCGTCCGGCCTTCACTTCACCGCAAACCGCCGCGTCAACGGTGGCAAGCAATTCTTTCCGGCTCTGGCCGAGTTTTTTGCCAATCTGAATCATGCGGCGGCGTGCGGGGTCATCGGGGCGGCTCAAGGCGTATTTGATGTTGATCATCCGTTCCCAGGCGTAAAAAAGATCGTGGTCGCGGCGGTGGTGATAAATCGTGACGTGCCTGCCGGTGCGGAGATCGGTTTCGACGGCGGTAATGTGGTAGTCGGGGCGCGTGGCCTTGGTCGTGGGATGAATTTTGTCCGCATGACCCACCGCCAGAATATCCAGCGCGTCCTCCTCCAGCCCGCCGCGCAGCAAATGGCGGAAGTCGTCGAGGATGGCCGATTCGGTTTCAGCGGTGATATTTTCCTCAAAGCTCAAAACGATGCCGCAGTATTTTTGGGAAAAATTCGAGCCGTCAATCAACCGCTGTGTGACGGCTGGGTCGCCGTGCAAAATCCGCGCGGTGGGATTTTTCAACTGGTAGCGGATGGACGCCTTTTTGCCGCCAAGAATCTTGATTACCATAATTCCTCCATCGCGGCGCGGATCGCTGCCAGTTCCACCACTATTTTGACGGCTTCAATCTTCTCGCCGGTCAGAACGGCACGATTGATGCCGCGCGCAACTTGATTCAGATTGTTGCCGATGCGCGCCAGATGGCGCGTCAAATCGCGCCGAACATCAACCGCTCCGTTGCGCCGGGGAACCGGCTGGTCCATCGCCAGGGCGCGCAACGATGTGCCGACCGCCCGTTTTGGAAACACGTTTTGGAGATGCGCCCATTCCGATTCGGAAAGGCGGATTTTCAAAACGTGCTGGCGGCGGGTTTTCACGGGTGGCGGATTTTTGAGGGTAGGTCAAGGAAGGGGCAACCCTTCCTTGCGAGCGTCGTGGGCCACTTTGTGGCCACACGACTATGCTCGCCATACATGAACCACGAAGATGATAATAATGATAATGATGGTGATGCCGCCATACCAGGATGCGAGCTGGATCAGAAATTCCGCGCGGTCGTGTTCCTGTTTCAGCTTGGTCTCGGTTGCGATCAACGTGGCAAAGGTTGCGTTGCGTTGGCATTCATCAAGACGGATGCGTTCGTCCAACTCGGCAATTCGCTGGTTCGCTTTTGCCAAAGGCTGTGCAATCGCCGCCCGGTCGGCTGCCAGCTTGGCCTTGGCATTCGAAAGCCACTGCTTCCGGAAATAATGATCCACGCAACTGCCAGGGTCGAAGGGTGGACCGTGTTTTATGTCGGTTTCCGTCCCGTCGGAAACGTATTGCCCTAACGGAAACGATAGAATCATCTTCCACGCGATGGCGCACACCAGCAGAACAGCGTCGGCGCGACAGTCGAGTTTGACGATGACAATTTGCAATTCGCCGTTTGTCCGGTCCTGGT
Organism: uncultured Verrucomicrobiae bacterium; assembly: GCA_963813995.1. Taxonomy (GTDB): domain Bacteria; phylum Verrucomicrobiota; class Verrucomicrobiia; order Limisphaerales; family Palsa-1400; genus DASRLE01. Next base: position 110,712 of record CAWFAZ010000047.1, read on the forward strand.
AGCGGAATATAACGGCGGCTGCTCCGCCGTAAATCGTGGGCCGCAGCGCGTCAATTTGGTCAAAGCGGTAAAAGCGATGATCGCTTGAAAGCTCAAAGAATTCCTGTTGGGAGGAATTTTGAGCCAGCCCGCGCGCATTCATCCACTTTTTTACCTTCTCGGCGGCTTCCAAGCTCAACGGCTTTGGGCCAGGCATTTGGGCGAGGATGGCGGGATTGGTGATTTTGATCTCCGGTTTCGGCACAGGTGTGCCAAGCGGAGGGATGTTTAGCTTCCGGCCGTTTCCCGGCGGAAGCCCGTTTGGGTTTGGGATTTCTAGTCTCATAGATTTGCAAGGTGGTTGGTGAATCCGTGCTGCCGTAGCGCGGCATCACAGGCGGGAATATCAAAGCGAATGACGCGCCGAATTTTGATTGACACGAGCAAGCCCGCGCTCATCCAGTTGGTGATGGTTCGTTCGCTGACGGCGTAGCGCTGGGCCAGCGTTTTCTTGTCGGCGAAACGCGGCTCCGTCTGGTTTTGTTCAGTTGTTTCCATAAGTGTCCTTCTGATTCCTGAATGTCAGCAAGCGGCGGTCACAATCGCCGACATCGAAGATGATGCGTTTGCCATGACGGGTGCCGATGATGATTCCATCACCCTTCCAGGCTTCGATTGTGCGAATGCCTACCCTGTAGCGCGCCGCCAAACCGCGTTTGTCGGTCGTTATCCGCAAAACATTCGCGGCGTCGCCATTGGTTCTTAGTCTCGTGCTCATAGTTCCTGGGCGGGCAATTATTCGTCCCGCCGTCTGATTATAGGTTGTTGCAAATAAATTGCCGGGGGAGCCTTCCTGTTGGCCTGGGGTTGAATAAAAGTCCTCATAGCGAGAACCATTCCTCGGCGGTGGCTCGCGAGATGGCGGCACGCGACAGGTAATTCTTTCTGATCATCCTCGGGCTGGTGCCGGTTTCCTCGGCCACTTTGGCAATGTCCTCGGTCAGAATTAGCCGGTAGGTGATATAGCTGTTCCGAAACGCATTGCGTTTGCAGGGCACACCCGCTTTTTCGATGACCCGCCGCCAGGCGCGCGTGAGCGAATTGGCACTGAGCCAGTCCACCGACACCCGCCCCTGTTTGGCCTCGGCGGTATAAGCCGCCAGGCGCGCTTGCAGGTTGGGCAACAGCGGCACACGGCGGGCGCAAATTTTTCCAACGGCGTCAGGAACTTTCAGGCAGCCTTCCGGTTCGGCCACCATGACCCACCAAAGGCGGACAATTTCCTCGGTGCGGACGCCGGAGAAGGCTTTGATTTCCAGCGTCGGGCGGAGGAGCGGTTCGTCCTCCGCTGCCAGCATCTTGCGCAGTTCCTCCGGGGAATAAATGTCGTAGGGCAGGAGCAAAGCAAGTGCTTCCTGCTCGGAAGTGATCTGGCTGCGGGGATCGCGAAAGGCCGTCGTGGTGGCGGCGGCGTGGAGAATGCCATGCGGCAAAAATCCTTTTCCCTGCGCAAAATTGTAAAACGCAATGAGGCCCTTGCGGTGGTTGTTTTTGTTGCGGGCGCTGCCGCCGAGACCCACCAAATACGCGTCCATCTGCGGCGTTTGAATCGCACTGATCAAGCCGGGAAAAGCTGTGACGAAATTGCCCACATAGCGTTTTACGTCGCGCAAGTGGTAATGCCCCACCCCGCGTTTGGTGAGGTGCTCCAAGTACTCCACATAGACACTTTCAATGGCCGCGCCGTGGCGGACCCGTTGGCCGTGGGCGTTGTAAAAATCCACCGCTTCCTCCAGCGTGCCGGTTTTCAGCCGCTGCTGAAGCTCGCCATATTTCCGGCAAACCTCATCCACTTCCAAGCCAAGCGACTGGCTTTTCACTTGGGCCAGGCTGTAAAGGCGGCGGTCTTTTTCGGTGAAGTATTGGGCGCGGGAGCCGTCGCGATGCAAACGCCCGGCAATTTCTCTGGCTAAAGCCTTCGCCTTTTCCAGCGTATTACGGCGCTGCAAAATCCGCCGCTTGCCTTCGTAGTGGGAAACCTGAAATGACTGGTAGGTTTTGAATTCCGGGGCGCTGGCCGCACTGTCTGAATCGGCTGCCGCTGGCTTTGATCCTGTCCTGATGGTAACAGGCGCGGCGATAATGGAAATCGTCACCGAGCCGACTGTGACGGTCGCAAACGGTTTCTTCTCGCTGGATGGAACACCAATCTCCATAGGTCGTTTTACGGGGCTTGGGTGTCGGCGCAACCAACACAGGTGATTTTTCCTTGGAAAAACTGTCCAAGTCCGCGTGTGCGGGAAAGAAAAGACAGGGCTGGGAAAAGACAACCGGCCTGGAGCATTTCAGGCGGCGGGAAGCGCCGGCCTGATGCAAAACTGATGCAAAATGTGAGAAACCCCTTGTAATACTTGGAGCGGGCGAAGGGAATCGAACCCTCATGTCCATCCCCATCGTTTCCTGTTACAAAACCCCTTTAAAATCAACGTTCTTGAACAGGCTTGACAAGCTTGGACGTTAGCAGTATCGTTAGCAGCACTATGGCAAGCATACATAAAAGACCTGATACACCGTATTGGCATGGCGCGTGGCGATCCGCCGATGGGCGGCTCATTCTCCGTTCCACCAAACAAACCGACAAAAAAAAGGCAATGGCTTTTGCCCTTGAGTGCGAGCGTGCGGAGAAGCTGGCCGGGGCCGGCACTCTCACAGAGGCGCAAGCCCGGAACATCCTTAATGGCATCCTGGAGCGCGCGGCCACGGGCGAGACGCTGCGCTGTCCTTCCGTGAGCGTTTACTTGCGCGAATGGCTGGCGGGCAAGGAAGCAACCAAGGCCGGGGGCACTGTGACGCGCTACACCAAGTCGGTAAACGAATTCCTGGCGCACCTGGGCGACCGCGCCAGCAAGCCCTTGTCCAGCCTCACGCCGCGGCAGGTGGAGAGTTTCGTCACGATGCGGAGCAAGACGGGACTCTCGCCAAGCACCGTCTCCCTTGACGCGAAAGTGATACGCACGGCATTGAACAAAGCGCGGAAGCAAGGTTTGATCTCCACCAACCCCGCCGAAGCGATTGACCTGCCCGGCAATGACGCGGTGGAGCGTGGCGCATTTACGGCCGCCGAAGTCAAAATGCTGGTGGACGCGGCAGAGGGCGAATGGAAAACGCTCATTCAACTGGCCTACTTCACCGGAGCGCGGCTTTCTGATTGCGTCCGCATGGAATGGGAATCGGTGGACCTGACAAAGGCCGTTTTATGCTACGTGCAAGGCAAAACAGGCGGCACCGTTACCTTGCCACTCCACCCCGAACTTGAGGCGCATTTGAGCAAGCTGGCCACGAGCGACCGCCCGGAGCGGTATATCATGCCTGGCATGGCCGACAAAGGCCCTGGAGGGCGCCACGGCTTATCTGAGAGCTTTAAAACGATCATGCGCAAGGCCGGGGTGGATTCGCAGCAAGTGGAGCGGGATATTGGCGTAAGGACACTCTGCCGACGTTCGTTCCATGCGTTGCGGCACTCTTTCGCTTCCGGTTTGGCCAACGCTGGCGTTCCAGCGGAATTGCGAATGAAGCTTACCGGGCACCTAACCGAAGCTGTGCATCGCGGTTACACTCATCACGAGATGGAGACGCTCCGCGCCGCCATCGCTAAACCACGCGAACAAAACGTGTCCGAGGCTGCAACGTGTGGGTTCGTGTAGATGGCAGTTTTCCGCGAAGTGCCAAGCTCCAAGTTGACGGGAAAGCTCTTGGCGAGTGGCGGGCTGACGGCAACCAGACTGTGATTTTTGGAAGTGCAATTGACAAACGTAAAGGCGAAACCGAGCCGACAGAATACAAGTTCCTGAATGAAGCCGCTCCATTCCGCATTCGATTCGAGGAAATTGTTTTTCCGCAAGGGTGCTTTGAAAAATCAAAACCAGCTTCCTCACCCGGTCGGCTGACTCCCGAATCTGCCGTGGCTGCACCCAGGCCATGCAGCAGTCCTCCATTTCTGCAAAATGAGGCTGTCCGCGTGCTGGAGAACATCAAAGCCGCACAGAAAGTGCGGGAATCATTGAAAGCGGAATATCCGAACGTTCTCCGGCTCTACCCCAAGCTCATTGAACGGCGCCACAGAGCGCAGGCAGGGGCCAGGAATGCTTTCATCGTCCAAGCCGTGCCTTTTCTTTACCGCGCAGTTGCTCCACCAGTTCTCTTGCAACTCGTTGGCCTTTTCTATGATTGCAACCGCGCCCTATTCAACGACCCCCGTGACCAGCACATGAAGGAGGCCAGCGCCATGCTTGAGTCCGTCGCCCGCACATACCTCGTTTCATTGGCCGAGGGTGAGCGGAGAATATACGAGGAACTGCCATCGAAGGAGGAACAAGACGCCTTTCGGATATGCCGTGATCTGGCTCTGTTGGAAGATCCAGAGAAAGACCCGTACACATTTTTTATGTCGTGCAACGGCCTTGGAGACCGGCTGGGAATTTACCCGACGCAGGCGCAACGCATCATGTGGAAATTGGAAAGTTACCGTTTGGTTGAGCAGTTGGCGAAAGGTGTGCGCCGGGCACAAGGCGTGCCTGGAGTGGCGGGCGAATATCGCTGGCTGCTTGCTGTGAGTTCCGACCACAATCCGGGTCCAGTGCCGGCTGGCGCGTGAGTACATTCGGCTTTCAAGACCGAATGGACGGGTGTTTAAGCGCGGGCATCCACCCATAATCTCCTTGCATCTAATGGCCGGGAAGCGGAATCTTGGGGGCATGTAAAGACAACAAAAATTTGCGTAACCCGGCTATTGTCCGCCACGAAACTAGGAAATTCGATCAGAGGACGGTGCTTGAGGTGCGCCCCGCTCAGGGGCGTGCCGAAAGCGTTCCTCTGAGGGCATCCTAGTGCCTGTGGCGGGGCGTGAGTAAGTGCGCCCCGCATCATTTTGGCACTGGTTTCCCCTCTGAGGTTGCATTTCCCGCGAACAGGGCCAGCCCGCACAAGAGAGCCGATACTTGGCGACCGTCATTGAGGCACGGTTTGCCGCCGCGCCGATTGCCGGTTCGATGGTCGGCCAAGACAATACGTTTTTCGGATGGATGATTTTTGTGAGTGGACTTACGAGCGGACTGATACTGCGTGGATTTGCGAGGGTTATTGAGCACATCTTCCAGTCAGCACGGCGTTTAAGTCGGATTGAGACTCTTCTTCAGAAGGCCAGCGATGAGAAGGTGCCGCACAACAAATCACTGTTGGCAACAGCCGCCGCGCCTATGAACGAAACCGAATAACATGAGCGATCAACCTAAATATTTGACCTGCACCTGCGACCACTGCTCGCAACGACTGGAATTCGCCGCTGAAGGCGTCGGAACGAAAATCCAGTGCCCCACATGCGGCCAAACCACCCGGCTCTATTGGATTCAATCAAAGCCATCCATTCCCGTTCCCCCTCCAATCCAGCCAGCAAGCGCAGACGGTTCGCTTGGTAAAGCCACGGCGCGACCTCCTGCTTCGATGCCGTTCAGAACGCCGGCACCGGCCAATGCGGAATTCGTGATCCGTTTCTCACGGCGGACAGTCAGCCTTGTAATTCCGTTACTCTTAATCACCGCAGCGGTGATCTTTGCAATGGCAAAATTAGAATCCCACTCGGTCCCAAACCATTCAGCGGCACCCTTCGCAGCCGCAGCCCCTTTGACCATAGCTCCCACAGTCGCAACGCCAGCGGTCACAACCCCGGAAGCCACAGGCCCTTCGCCCGCAGATCAATCGCCCCCAGCTCTTTCGACCACAACATCTTCGCCCGCAGATGAAAGCACTGAACCGATCCTGTTTAACGAACCGATCTTGTTTAATGATGAGACGAAGTTCTTCGAGATTCGAGTTGAACGAATTCTGAGGGGCAAGCGAGTCTTCGAGGAAGGATTGCTTCATTCATTTCAAGTGGATAGCCCCAAAAAGGAAATAATTTACTTTGAGGTTTCGGTTAAAAATGTATCTGGACCTCAGGAACAACATCTCTGGCCTTCTGATTTCACTTTAGAGGACTCGGCGGGGTACAACTATTCCTCCGAGCAAACGACGGATTACATCAGAGGAAAAGTTCACGTTGGAATGATAGGGCGCGGTGGAATTGCCTTTGCTATTTACAAGGGAAATAGGCCCACAAAGTTGATTTATGACATCGGTTACGAATATATTAACTTGGACGGAACAAGGAGCGGAACAAAGGCGTTCGCAACAGCGAATCTCCAACACGTAAGCCTATTCCAAACGGGTTCGGCAAGTCCGTAGTGGAATTTCAAATGAGCGAACCTCAAAAATATCCAATTCTGGCGTCCTTGACGAAAGACAGACGCCATCAAAGGCTGGTGGTACCGCCGCGATTATTATTCCAGCGGCTCACCCCGCCCTGGCCCCACACAAACGCCAGCATCCGGGCAAGACGTTTCGCCAACTGGTGGCTGCGGCGTCGCCATTTTCATGCTCGGCGGTTTATTCGTCTTCGTCTTTCCTCCACTGGCCATCATCTTCCTTTTGATAGGCGGGCTTATTGCCAGCGTTTCCGCCATCGCATCCAACCACCGTGAGCAAACCCGGACCAGCGCGCCCGCGGGGCCGATCGTACCGGCCGCCGTCCAGCCGGATGCGAAGTGCATGTGCGGCTTGTGTGGCCAGCACTTGCAGTACTCGCCTGAAATGGCCGGCCAGCAGATTGCCTGCCCGGCCTGCCAACAAAAGATCGTGTTGCCCCTTGCAGAATCCACGAATGAAGTTTGAAGGGTGAGTGGATAGTCCCCGTGCCCAGCGTCCTGATTCCGGCCTGGCACCCACATGAGCGGCGATGCCAGTCGCACTGAAAAAGCCGTGTGTGCTGTGCTGAATAAACTCGAAAAAACTGCTGCCATTTGAAGGGACGCGATCCTGAACACCTACGGCCATACACCCGGCCATTATGGCTCCATGCGAGGCGGCATTCCCGGCTTTAAATCCGTGGTTGTACTACGCTCCGCTATGCGGACATCCGGCAGGCAAGGGGAGGGTTATTTCAACGAGCAAACACCACCACCACCCATTCGTCTGAATACTGCATCCTGCATCACTGCTTCTCTGGATTACTGCATATCTACATCCCTGCATAACAAAGGCGGGATTGCCATCTTCCTGATTCGACATTTCTCGTCACTTGGAGCATGGCGTGTCCCTGGTGGTACAGCTACGATTCTCCACCTCCGATGCTGCACGAAATTTGGCGGGTTTGAGGCTTGTTTCCCTCGTGGCTGTTGTGCCATAAGCTGATACTGGCTTTTAAAAAGCGGGGATAGTAAATCGTCTCGTTTTGAGTGGCAATTTCCCCAGCGAAAAGAACGCCGTGCGCGAAGGAATTTCGTCAAACAAAATGGCCGTGTAAACCTCCTTCCCCCTCCTTCTATTCCGCTGGCGTTGCCTTCCGAAAACCCCCGCCGGGGGTGCGGCTGACAATTCCAGCGTTCGCGGACTTCAATTTCTCATGTGATTGACAACTATGGACACCGTTGGACAAGCTTGGTTTTCGTTGGAAGTGTTAGCAGTAGGCATTAGCAGTAACCTTTTTTCAGTGAATAAAACAATCTGCAAATTACTTACAGTAAGCAGTTTATGAAGATTGGAGCGGGCGAAGGGAATCGAACCCTCATGGCCAGCTTGGAAGGCTGGCACTCTACCATTGAGTTACGCCCGCGCCATTTCCCCTTTATCATAATGGCCGCGCTTGCCTTGTCAATTCACCTCCGTATATCCTCGCCCCAATGAATTCGATGCTCCTGACCGGGGGACGCGTGATCGATCCCGCCAATCGCTTCGATGCCGTGGCGGACGTTCTTGTTGTGGACGGCAAAATCGCCGCTGTCGGCCCCGGCCTCGCGCCGGGCGGGCCGGCGCAAATTCAACGGCTTGAGGCCAAGGGACTCGTGGTCTGCCCGGGATTGATTGATTTGCACGCGCACCTGCGCGAACCGGGACAGTCCGCCAAGGAAACCATCGCCACCGGAACGGCTTCGGCCGCCCGGGGCGGTTTCACCTCTGTCGTTTGCATGCCCAACACCTCCCCCGCCATCGACAACCCGGGCACGGTCGCGTTGATTCGCGAACGGGCGGCGCGCGAAAGCAAAATCAACCTCTTCGTCGCGGGGGCCATCACGAAAAATATCGCCGGCGAGGAATTGGCTCCCATCGGCTCGCTCAAATCCGCCGGCGTCATCGCCATCAGCGACGACGGCCATTGCGTGCAGAACAACGATCTCATGCGCCGGGCGTTGGAATATGCCAGGATGTTCGATTTGCCCGTCATGGATCATTGCCAGGATTATTCCATCGTGACCGACGGCGTGATGCATGAAGGGTACTGGAGCGCGGCCCTTGGGTTGCGCGGCTGGCCGGCTTCGGGCGAGGAACTCATCGTCTCGCGCAATATCCTGCTGGCCGGGTTGACCGGGGCGCATGTGCATTGCCAGCATTTGAGTTCGGCGGGCAGCGTGCAATTGCTGCGCGAGGCCAAAAAACGCGGCATCCCCGTTTCCGGCGAAGCCTGCCCCCATCACTTCACCCTGACCGACACCGGGCTGGCCGGAAGCGAGAAGTTCTGGGGCACTGACGGCCGGGAAATCATGGCCGGCCCGCCCACGGGGCGGCCCCGCTGGCCATCCTACGACACGAATTTCAAAATGAATCCCCCTTTGCGTTCCGCCGCCGATCGCGCCGCGGTCATCGAAGGCCTGGCCGACGGCACCCTGGAGATTATCAGCAGCGACCACGCCCCGCATTGCGACTACGAAAAGGAAGTCGAATTCGATTACGCCCCGTTTGGCATCATCGGTTTCGAGACCGAACTGGCATTGGCCCTCATGCAACTTTATCACTCCAAAAAACTGTCCCTCCCCGATCTCATCGCGAAATTCACCGTTGCCCCCGCCCGTTTGCTCCGCCTGCCCGGCAAGGGACACCTGGGCATCGGCGCCGACGGCGACCTGACCGTGTTTGATCCCGGACAGGAATGGACTTTTGATCCGGGAACATCGCCCGGCAAATCGCGCAACAGCCCGTTTGCCGGATGGTCCATGAAAGGCAGAACCAGGGCCACGATCGTCAACGGCACAATCGCCTGGCAAGGCCGCAATTAGGGCGCGAGGCAATTTTTGCAGGCCAAAATTTCTTGAAGACAGCAGGAAAATTGAAAATCGGTGTTTTCGCGATGGAAGGGCTTAATTCCCTGGGCACGGTTTTCTTTTTTTACTACATTTATTTCTACACCCGGGACCAATTCAAGTTCGACGTTTTGCAAAACTTGCTGCTCGCGGCTGCGCTGGGGGCGGTGTATGCCATCGCCGCTTATTTTGGCGGTCAATTCGCCCAAAAGTTCGGCTATTTCACCTCGGTCCGATGGGGCACGGCCTTGATGGCGTCGGTAATTCTTATTGGCAGCCAGGTCAAAGGATTGCCGGCCACCATCGCAGTCCTCGTGGTGGCCGACCTCGGCATGTGCCTGACCTGGCCGGCCCTGGAAGCGTTGATGAGCGAGGGCGAACCGCCTGTTCGTTTGCAGAATTTGGTCGGCATTTATAATGTCGTCTGGGCCGCGGCTGGAGCGTTCGCCTATTTCTTCGGCGGGGTCGTGCAGCAAAAGTGGGGAGTCAAAAGCCTGTTCTTCGTCCCGGCCGGTTTGTTCTTCCTGGAAATGGGCCTGGCCTTCTGGCTGGAGCGGCAGGCGCGACGCCAGCCGCCGGTGGAATTGGATCGCCCCCTGCTCCGCCCCACACCGGAAGGCCATGCATCGCCCATTCCTCCCGCCCTGTTTCTTAAGATGGCCTGGCTGGCCAATCCCATGGCCTATCTGGCCATGAACACCGTGATTTCGACCATTCCCACCGTTGCCAGACATTTCCAGTTCACGCCCATGCAGGCTGGCTTTGTCTGGTCAATCTGGCTCTTCGCCCGGACCGGCGCATTTGTTTTCCTGCGTCTCTGGCCCAAGTGGCATTACAGGTTCCGTTTTCTGGCCGGCTCTTATATCGCGATGATTGTTTCTTTCGGGGCGATGCTGCTGGCGCGGAACATGTGGGTGTTGATCGCCTCCCAGGCCGTCTTCGGGCTGGCCATCGGGTTGATCTATTATTCCTCCCTGTTTTATTCCATGGACGTCGGGGAAACCAAAGGCGAACACGGCGGCATTCACGAGGCCGTCATCGGCGCGGGCAACGCAACCGGTCCGGCCATGGCGGCGGCCGCGCTGGTTTTTTTCCCAAAATTTCCCGGCAGCGGCACGACGGCGGACTGCGTTTTATTGCTCCTTGGTTTGGGCGGCCTTTATTGGATGCGCTTTCGCCGGAGAGATTAAAACCGCTGATCGGCGCTCATTGTTCGAGGGTCTTTTTGGGCCTGAACATGGCCCCGATAAACAGATTGCAAAACTCAAACCTCAGCGGAACGGGAAAATAAGTCGTCTGCGTCATTTCAAACCAGGGCTTCAATTCGGCCAGGATTTCCCAGGGAACATTGATGTGTTCCCTGCTGATAAAAATATGGTAGGGCCGTTTGTAACGCTTTTGAAAGATGCGTTTGGCCGAAATCTCCCGCGCCAGACTGTAGGCCAGCCCGCCTTCGCACGGAATGACAATCGAGAAGGTGCCCGTCTTCTTGTCGCACAGCCGGTGCATCTCCCGAATGGCCGCCGGGAGATTGGGCAAATGTTCCAGCACATGGATGGCGATGATCCGGTCGAAGAAACCGTCGGGGAAGTTCAGCCGCGCCTGGCAATCCCCGACGCAGGTTTGAATCCTGGGACAGTTTTGCTGGAGCCGCTGCGCCATGTTCTCGCGGGTTTCCACCGCCACGTAATTGCGCGCCTGTTCGTCCGTCAACGTTTCGTATTTGAGGTGTTCCCCCAGCCCCGCGCCGATTTCCAGGGTGCGGGCAAAGTGCGCCGGACGATGGCGCGCGACATACTCGTGGCCGAAGCGGTCCGCCATCGAGTAGCGGTTGGGGAAAATATCATGCCAATGCTCCATGAAATCGTCGCAAATGCGCTTGTCTTCGGGCGAAAGAGGAGGAAATTGTTTGGGCCACTTGCTCATATTGACACGCCACTCTCACAGAAAAGAGACTGGAAAAGCAAGTTCAATCCGCCAGGCGCCAGTTTTCGAAACCTTGCATTTTGCATGCAGAAGCAATTTTGCCTTTCAGTTTGCAACCCCGAACCCCGAAAGCTTTTCAACTGCAATGCAGGGTGGATGAGACGCCCTTGGAAAAAACCGTGAAATTTTCGGCATTTTGCAAAGTCATAACATGTTGACAGCAAGGCGCTTGCACAAGTCGCAATTATTTGCAGTTGACAATGGTCGGTTTGCGGCGCTCCGACTGGCAGTTTTTCAGGACTTTCCCCGGTCCGCCATAGCTCCGCTTTGCGGAGCGACGGCGGAAGCCTTCAGCCTTTGGCCTTTCCTTTGGTCTCCAACCTGTTGCATGAAAAACCACGACGCTGCATTTGTGTCAATAGCGACTGACGCCTGCACGGCTAATGTTCGCTTGAAAGAATTCACCGAATCCGATACATTGGTTGCCATGAAGTACGCAGAGCGGATCACTTTTAATCCAAGCCAGTGTGGCGGGCGACCTTGCATTCGCGGCATGCGCATCCGGGTCAAGGACGTGCTCGACCTGCTGGCTGCCGGCGTTGGTGAATCGGAAATCCTCCGGGATTTTCCTTATCTTCAAGCCGAAGACATTCGGGCCTGCCTGGAATACGCGGCCGGGGAAGTGGATCATCCGGTGCTCGTGGCTGGTGGCCAGTGAGGTCGAGTGGGATTTATCGTTGATGCTCAATTGCCTCCGGCGCCGGCCCGGTGGCTTGTGGAAGCGGGTCATGAGGCCTGGCATGTGGAAAAAATCGGTTTGCGCGACGCCGAGGACCAGCCGATCCGGCGCTATGCGTTAGAGAACAAAGCCATCCTTTTGAGCAAGGATGAGGACTTTGCGGTCCGATCCCGGCAGAGTCAGAGCGGACCTGTGGTGGCCTGGCAGCGCGAGCAACGCAAGGAACGCCCCCTGCCGGGCAGGCACTGAACGATGCTTCTGGACAGCAACATCCTCACCTGCAAGGCAACGACACGACGAAAACAGTGAAGGTGAAATGAAACTTTATCTGGAAACGACCGTGCCGAATTTCCTGTTCGCCAGCGATGCGCCGGAGAAACAGAATGCGACGGAGGCTTTTTTTGACTGGTTGAGAATTTCGCCGGACAAACTTTACACCTCGGAACTGGTCTTCACCGAACTGGAACGGACGCCGGAACGATCCTTGCGCCAAAAACTCCTGACCGCCCTCTCCAATCTTGAATGTGTCGTGCTTCCTATTACCCGCGAGGCGCAGGGTTTCTCCGAACGCCTGGTGGCGGAGGGAGTGATTCCCGATCGTTATCGGGACGACGCGGTTCATGCGGCATTATGCGTTTTACATCAGATGGATGTTCTGGTAACTTGGAACATGAAACATTTGGTCAATCCACGAAAGATTGAGGCGATCAATTTGGTCGCCATGCGCGCGGGTTATCGCCCGATCCGCATTCACACGCCGGAAGAAGTGATGATGATATGACAATGTACCAGGAATCCAAAGTCTTGCGCGACGTGCGCCGCATCAAAGAGGAAATGTCAAAGGAAGCGGCGAGGCTCGGCCACGAGAAATTTTACCTGTCGTTAAACGGGACGGCGGCGAGGTTGATGGCGAAGTATCGCACGAAGAAGCGAAAGGCGCCGTGCCGCTGAGTCGCATGGCGCGGCGGCTGCATAGGGCAGTTGGCCCCATGTCTCCAACCTGTTGCATGAAAAACCACGACGCTGCATTTGTGTCAATAGCGACTGACGCCTGCACGGCTAATGTTCGCTTGAAAGAATTCACCGAATCCGATACATTGGTTGCCATGAAGTACGCAGAGCGGATCACTTTTAATCCAAGCCAGTGTGGCGGGCGACCTTGCATTCGCGGCATGCACATCCGGGTCAAGGACGTGCTCGACCTGCTGGCTGCCGGCGTTGGTGAATCGGAAATCCTCCGGGATTTTCCTTATCTTCAAGCCGAAGACATTCGGGCCTGCCTGGAATACGCGGCCGGGGAAGTGGATCATCCGGCGCTCGTGGCTGGTGGCCAGTGAGGCCGAGTGCGATTTATCGTTGATGCTCAATTGCCTCCGGCGCTGGCCCGGTGGCTGGTGGAAGAAATCGGTTTGCGCGACGCCGAGGACCAGCCGATCTGGCGCTATGCGTTAGAGAACAAAGCCATCCTTTTGAGCAAGGATGAGGACTTTGCGGTCCGATCCCGGCAGAGTCAGAGCGGACCTGTAGTGGTCTGGCTGCGGATTGGCAACTGCTCCAATAGTGCTTTGCGGGTGTGGTTTGCGCCGCTGCTGCCTGCCATTCTCGAAGAGATTGAACATGGAAATCGAATCATCGAAGTGCGCTGAGGCGTCCGGTAGTGGATTGGGATAAAGATGAAGTGGCGCTGGCGCGCCGGCTGCGGCAAGAAACGACCATAAAACTCAAAATGGATGGCGCGGCGTTTGTATGGGGCAGTTGGCCCAATGTCTCCAACCTGTTGCATGAAAAACGACGACGCTGAATTTGTGGCAATAGTGGACTGTCGCCTGCACACCTGCATGATGAATATGTCTTACAAAATTTTACTTGCCTTACCTATTCCAATATGGCAGAGTTTGGCAGAATGACAGAAAAATTATGGATACCGCCTACATGACATCAAAAGGCCAATTGGTCGTTCCCTCACGCATCCGCCGCCGCTTCGGCATCAAGCCCGGCACACGGGTCAACTTCGTGGAGGAAGACGGCCGCCTCATCTTCCAGCCTGTCACGCGGGAATACATAGATTCCTTCTGCGGCATCTTCAAACTCAAGCCCGGCGAGAAATCCGTGGTGCGGGAACATCTGGAAGAACGCCGCGCCGAACGCGACAAGGAGAACCGCGAATGAAGCCCGTGGTTTTGGACGCCTCGGCGCTGCTGGCCATGTTCTTTGGCGAACCGGGCATGGAGGAAATGCGCAACCTGTTCCACAAGGCGTCCGAGGCCGACCGCCCCGTATTCATCAGCGCCGTTAATTGGGCCGAAGTCCTTTACCGGATGGAACGCAAAAGGGGCAAAGCCGGCTGGGACACCGCGCGCCAGTTTGAATGCACGACTCCATTGGAAACCGTGCCCGTTGACCGCGAACTGGCGGAAGCCGCCGCACTTTTGAAGAACGAACACGACCTCGGCCTCGCCGACGCCTTTGCCGCCGCGCTGGCCAAAAGCAAAAAAGCCGAACTCGTCACCGCCGACACCGAATTCAAGGCGGTCGAGCGCGAGGTGAAGGTTTTCTGGCTGGCCACAAAATAGAGGTTGTCGGAGCAGAGATTGTGAGCGTTGAACGAGACGAACAGATTCGTTTCCGCGAACTCGGCACACTGATTGTCTTGGGCAGTTGGCCCGATGTCTCCAACCTGTTGCATGAAAAATGACGACGCTGAATTTGTGTCAATAGCGATGGATGACGCCTGCAAGCCCGCATTAAAGGATTGTCAATTGTTAGAGCCGACCCCTTTTCCTTTTTAAGGTGAACACTCACGACAGTGACTAAAAAACTCAATTTTGAATGGAAGATTGTAAGTTTCGGAGTTTTTGTGGAAACCTTCTCCACCTAAATCTTTCAAATCAGGACCAACTGAATAAATAAGTTTTTTGTCAGGCGAGTAACGGAATGGTTTGCCGTCGAAAGGTTGCATGTTCATTCCCAAGACTAGGTTTGAATCTTGTCCGCCATTTGTCCCAAACGCATGGTGTTTTGAACTTCGAGAGGGTGCGCCGCCATGAGCAAAGTTGAACCAAAAAGGCGCGATTTGTCAATTAGGATTACGATTCGGATTACGATTCGGATTCCGTTGGCTGTTTAAGGGGCTGGTTTTCGGCGCAGGATGAAGGCCCACTGAAGAAAATTAAGAATTATGAATTATGAAGGCAGAGGTGAAAAGCGGGGTCACGAAGTTTTCTTGTCAGGGTAGGGCGAGACTCTGTCGAGCCGTGACTCGATCGGGATGGGGTTCGACGGAGTCTCACCCTACCTGTTGTCGCTTCGCGCTCTGCGGAAAATGAAGGCCCACTTCAGGCGGCCTTGATGCGTGGCCTCGATTGCATAGTTTTCACGCAGCCAGTTTACGATCTTTTCTCCGGGCTGGCCGGGGTCTCCAAACCGGCGGATGCCGCCGTCACGCTGGTCGCCCCAGATGTATATCACGTAATCGGGCCGCGTCCGGCCTAACTGTCTAATATAATCCTCTTCGTCACTCACGAATTCGGGCATGGGCCTTTCATGACGGGTGAGGTAGTTGATCATCACGCCCTCGGGCAGGACGAGCAGGGTGGCGCCGGGCGGTATGGACCGCAGTCGTTCGACACACCAGTTGACCGCTGAACCGGTTTCGTCAAGCTTGGGGCCAAATGCGTAAAAGCGGTCCGCGCCGGTTCCGACGGGCTGGGTTTGGGCGGCATGGTTTCTGGCCGATTCGGCAACGATTGCGCCGCAGCCCAGGGCCAGCATGGCCATGATGCCCGCCAGCGCCACTCGCCGCCCCCACCGGCCGTTGCCGGTCCATCGGGGAACTTCCGAGACGATGACCGCCGTTGCCACCATCCCCGCAAATGCCGCCTGGATGAATCCGAAATGGTTTATGCGGGCGCGCAATGCCATGCGGGCCAGCATGGTTCCTGCCAGTAAAACGAGCGCCAGCGCCATGACATTGCGCCCTTGCGCGCGTCCGGTTTGCCGCAGTTCGCGCACAAGACGCGCCACGACGATGATGAAAATAATGAGGATCAATCCCGGAAGGCACGGGCCTATTTCAAATCCGCCGCCCATGCTGACTGAACAAGCCAGAAAGCCCGCGCCCAATGCTGTGGCCAATCGGAGAGGCCAGGACCAGGGACGGTTGACAAACCATCCGGCGGCCCAGATCGCGCCCACCATCAAAACGGCGCAGAGTGTGAACTCCAATTCCCACCCGACATTGCGCCAGGCATGGTTGGAGCCTATGTAAGATGACTCGTCCATCACGTTCGGCCCCGTGCGAGTCGCCAGCACCAACCACCATGCCTGGCAGGAGTCAATCAACGCTGATTTCCAGGATTCCCCCCGCGCAAACCAGGCCGCAATTCCCAGCGTCGGCAACGCCACGCCAGCCAGTATCATTCCATATTCCGCGAGGCTCACGGGTTGTTTCTGCCGGTAACGCAACAGCAAGGCGGCCATTCCCAAAACGCCTCCCACCAGCATGAATTCCGGTTTCAACACCGCCGCCACGCCCCCGCACAGGCCCAGCAGAAATGCCCCCGCGCGCGACGGTTGGCCGCTCCATCGCACCATGACAAAGGCGGTTATCAGCATGAGCAACATGCCGTGCGTCGTTTCGTTGGAGTAGGGCAGCGCGTAGTTGTAATTGCCCACCGCGTTCAGCATGGAAAAGGAGAAGACCGAAATGAAAACAGCCAGCGCGGCGAAGGCCGCCAGCTTCCCCCACGCCATCCGAAAAGCGAGCCAGGCCAGCGACACGATGGCCGCGTAAACCACCAGGTTGGCCGCGGCCAGCACCATCATTCCCGGCCCAAAGCATTTGAAGAGAAGGCCGTTGAAAAGAAGGGACAGCGGCCCATAGTACCAGGTGAAGTCATGGTAAGGCGCCGCCCCCAGCGACACCCGCCAGATGGCATACCATTGCGGCCCGGAGTCAATAATCGGGTCCGGCCACTTTCGCCAGGACTCATGCAGGAACCAAACCGCCAGCAGCGCCAGAAGGCAAATTCCCAAAAACTCGCCAGCCTCCGTGGACTGATTTCCGCCGGCGAGACGCCGGCGGGTGCGACCGGGACGGTCGCGCTCCCAAAAATCCGCCAGGGATTCGGGTGGTTTCACGGTTCGGCTGACGAGAAGAGGAAGACCTTGGAGGATTTTCGTTCCAATGTTGACTCGACCTTGAGCACGGCGGGATAGTCCCGCGGTTCGATGATGGCCGGCGAGGTGTCGAGTTCATCGGTGATGACGCATTTGCCGTGGGTTTGCGCCGAGGTTATCCGGGCCGTTCCCCCGCCGTCAGGCACGTCGAGGTTCCGGCTCGGCGGCGCGATGACCTCGTGGCGAAATCGTTGCGGCAGCTTGATCTCGGTGCGGATGGTGTTCCGGTCCGTCCGCGCGAGGTACAAGGGCAGCACGCGCCGGTCCGCGCCGGCGGGAAAAAGGGAGGGCGTGAAGGGGAGATCGAAGTAAAGATATTTCCCATCCACCACGCTGTAGTTATCGACCTCAACCGTGAATTGCTCCAGGCCGGGATAGGTGTCAAACCGGGTTTTCAGATCACCGACCGGCCGCGCCCCCTGCGCCACTTGGGAAACAATCTCCTGATAGTAGCGCCTCCGCTCCTCCGGCGGCAGTTCCGAAAAATACTTGTTCTTCCCGGCGTAGTATTCGCCGTAATAATGCCGCGTCACGCCGACCCGCGTCTGGCCGCCGTCGGAAATGGAGAGGGAGTAATCGGTTTCCGTCCTGTCCCCGCAACCCCTGGCCGCGTGGATGATTACGGGCGCCTGGGTGGAAAGCACGAGGGCCTCTTTTCCGTCGCAGGCAGTCGCGCCCAATTTCGCGTATTGATCGGTGTCATTCAGATAATAAGTTTCACCATGCACGCGGACGCTGACCAGGGGCGATTGAAAGGAATTGGGCAGCGGGAAAGAGAGCGAGACATTGGTAATGCCCGCGATGGGCGGCAAGTCCGAGGCCAGCACAAATTCGGGCTGGAATCCGGCCGCGGCCAGCATGGCGCGCAACAGGATGGCCCGATCCGCCGCGTGGCCGTAACCCTCGGCCAGGGTGGTGTCGGCGGCGGAAAGTTCGCTCAAGGGCAATTCCGTAAATGAAGGTCCGGCCAGACGAATGGACTTGGCGACAAAATCGCGAATGGCCCTGACCGCCTCGATCCTGGTCTTGCTCTGACGGGTCAACGACCGCGTCATCTCCCCGACTTTGGCGCTCTTTTGCGACCGGTCCAGCATGGTGTTATTGAGTATTTTCAGATAGTCCTTCATATCGCCCGCAAAGTAAGCGACGCCCGTATTGTAAGCCCAATCCGGTGGGAGCTGCCCTTCCGCCGGGAGTGCGGTGATATTTGTTGACTGCCAGAGGAACACTTGCGAGCCGGGGTTGCCATTGGTTTCGCATCGGATGAGGCCGGTTTTGCCGGTGACCATTTCCCGCAATGGAACGCCGCCGGGAACTGTCAACTGAAACGATTTTTTCTCCAGGGCATCGCGGAGTTGGAAGGGTTCAAATCCGGCGATGAAGGCCCTGCCTTTGCTGGTGATTTCGAACTCGACCTCGATGGTGGAGCCGATGTCCACCCCGGGCAGGTTGGCCACCAGTATCTTGCCGCCGGTGTAACGTTTGGCGGACGCATTCCAACCGGCGTCCATCACGTTGATTTCGTTGGTGGCAATTTCCTGGTGCCCGCCCGTTTTGGAGGTGACCGAGCCGCGGATGAGTCTGGCCCCCTGGCAGGACGGATTGTAATCAACCTTGACCTCGGCCTCCCTGATTTTGCCGGCATAATTCAGAATTTGCTTCGAGTAGCGCACACGATAAACGGCGTCGTGCGCGCCGGACAGCGCGAGTTCCTTGTGGCTTTCCAAAATGTTGGCATCGGATTCGACCGGAGGGGCCGCCGCGGAATCCGCCTTCGCCTCCGGCTCGGTCGCCGCGCCTTCGGATACGGCCAGCACCGGGACTTTGCGCTCGTCGTACTCCGTGGATTTCAAGGTCTGTTTCAGAGTCAAGTATTGTTTGGGCGAAAACTCGACCACCTTGAGCTTCAACGCCCGCGAACAAACGAGCGTTCCCCCCTTGTAAGCGAAGGTTTCCCCGTAACTGACGCAGTCGTCGTCCACCGGCGGGCAGGCGGGCATGGAAACGGCGCCGGCAAAACCGCCGGTCATTTTGATCGAGATGTCCTCTTTCAAGCCGCACGCCACTTCCGTCCGCATCGGGTATTTTCTTTTATCCAGGCCGCACCCGCCGAGGATGAAATTCGCCACTCCAAAATGTTTGCCGATCCACGGCACGCTGACCATGGATTTGCCGCTGCCGGTGGCGGTCATGCCGTCCACCGAAAACTCCAGTTCGGCCCGCACCACCGTGGAGACATCGAGCATGTCCTCCGGCAGAAGTTTGAACGAGTTGAGGCGCGCGCCGGGCATTGCTCTTTTGAGGTTCCTTTCAAAAAACCTCCGCTGGTCGTCCGGTTTCATGCGGGCGAAGGCATTGCGATAGGCATCGTCATTGATCCCTCCGAAATACAATTCCGACTTCGCTTCCAGCGCGCCGGCCGCGGTGAAAACACCCGTGGTCTTGATTTCCATCATGTGTTCTTCCGGCGGCTCAATCGGGCTGATCATGAGCTTCTCGCCGTCGGGCCGGCAGACCAGGTAACTTTGGTCGCAATCCTCCTCGGGCAAAAGATTGCGCGTGTGTTCATCGGTCGGGTCCATGAGGACATATTTGCCTTTGGCCAATTCCACGCTGACGATGGCATGGTTGAAAAACGGATCGGGCGCCTCCGCGTCCATCTTTGTGCCGACGTTGATGAGCACCGGCCAGGAGTTCAACCCCGCCGCCCTGAGCAGCGACACCAGCAGGGCGGCCTTGTCCCGGCAGACTCCGTACTTTTTGCCGAAAGTGATCTTGACATCATGCGGTTCGAAGCCGGGCCGGTCTTTTTCCGGCGTGAGGCCCATGTAACGGATGTTCTTGGACACGTAATAAAAGATCGCCTTGATCTTGTCCATGTCGGTTTTGGCTCCGGCGACCAGCTCATTGACCGTATTGGTCATGTCCGGCGCTGTGGCCTCGAGATGCGGCTGGCTCAGGAGCCAGTACCATTTGGACACGTCCTGCCAGGCGGGCGTGGTGCTGACCAGCACGCGTTGCAGAACATTTTCCGGAGGCGGCATGGAGGGTTCGTCAAACATGCGCGGCACGTTGTTGACCTCCCAACGGTGGATCACCGAGTGGTCCGGGCCGGGTTCAGTGGAGTAATGGACGGTGCCCGGACCTTCGTCCCGGAGGGCGATGCGCTGCAAGGGCCGGTCCGCCGGCGCATGAACTTCGTAGGAGATATGGCGGATGTACCCTTCGTCTTCAAAAACGTTCACATCGGCGTATTGACCGGGCATGAACGAACGCGTGATCGTCTGGCGGGAGATGGAGTGGACGACGTCGCCGATTTCCACCTTGGGAAGATTCACCTGCAGTATGCGCATGTTCGGGTCGCAGATGTTCGCCTGCATCTGGCTGGCATCAATGGCTTCCTTCGAATTGGCCGTCACGTCCACCGGGACCACCGTGCCGTCCGGTTTCATCACCTCCAGCTTGATGACCTCCTCGGTCGAATAAGGCAGCATGAAAGAAAGAGAAAGGGTGCGGTTGTCGCGTTTGCCCTTTTCCGTGAGCACTTTGACAAAGGCCTCGTCCTGGCATTCGCCGGTGCCGTCGGCGCGATAGACCCGCACCAGTTTTTTCTCCACGGTGGCCTGGTCGCAATCCGGATATTTGGCCAGCGTGATTTCAGACGCGGCCGCCAGGGCCTTCTTCGCGTCCACGAACGCCCAAGTGTCGCCGGTGTAAAGGTTGGTGGCGGCGGAAGCCGGTCCGGCCAGGAGTGCCAGGGCGGCGAACCAAAGACTGCAAAAGACGGGCAGATATTTTGTTTTCATAGAATGAAAAGGCGCGGCCATGATATTCCAAGACTGGCGATGCGCCAGCCTGTTCGGCGGAAAATCAATGGGCGCAAGTCTGATTCTGTACCCTCCCCTTTGACCCGGAGCCAGCGGCCAAATCGAAAACTTGAGCTTGGTGAATTTGCAAGTTGTTCATAGTTAACTGTTAGCAGATAGAATGGGCATGTTTTTGAATCGGACGGGTGCCACCCGAAGGAGCTGTATTCTTGTGTTTCGACGTGCGATCCGGCGGTTGTATACTAATTCAAGGCGTCGTTGATTATGAACAACTTACGACTTTCGATTTCGGTCGGAGATTGTTTGCAATATACGAACCAGCCACTGTACAATAAAAGTTAGGCATCATCGCGCGCACCGTATGAAAATCGCTGACTTGTCATGTTTGGCTTTTATTTTAGCGAGTCTTCATGTTGCTGCCGGGGATACGAATTTGGACTCGGCGCATTCTTCTACGCAGCCACGCCGTGATTGGGAGCTGGTTAGGTCTGTGCCAAACTCATTTGGCGGCACGATAGATTTCGTTCTGATTCCAGAGGGGAAGAGTCGCGACGTTACGAACTATCAAGCAGCAGCAGCAGCGATAGCGGGGACAAGAGACAGGTGTATGATTGATTTCTGGACGGACCGCGCACATATCCCGACGTCAGAATGGATTCCAGTGACCAATCTTCAAGTAATGACGGCCACATACGAACGCTCCCCCGATTACAAGACGCCGCACCTTCACCTGGCTTGCTGGCTCTATCCAAGCGAGGAAGCTGCTGAGAAGGCACATTGTTTTTATGCGCCCGGAGTGAAGACACCTTGGGCTAAATCAGAGACAACGACGAACAAAGCATCAGAGGTTATTACAAAGCCACAAAAATGATGCCTAACCATTGCTACAGCGAACGCGCTGATTCCGGCGTGGTTTCAGTACATCCAGTGCCGTTGTGCAGTTCGGCACGTTACGATGCGGCCGGCTGCTTTTTCCGGGCCGCGGGCGCGGAAATTTCCGAACTGGCGGCATGGCCGCGCAAATCGCGCGCCAGCGGGGCGGCGGGCGCAGCGCCGGCGGGTTAAGGAATGTAAAGGGCGGATTTGTGGTGTTGGGCGGCCTCGCGGGCTTTGATGAAATTGGGAATAGCGATGGCGGCGACCACGCCCACCCCAACAGCCCCGCCAATGAGCACTGACTGCATACTCTGACTCCCGTTGCCGCAGCCTTCCCATCCTTCAGGACCATTGACCCCGACGCTGTAGCTGCCGTAGTTGGTCCCGCTGTGGAAGGCGTGCTGCATGGCTTCGATCTGGGCCGCAGTCATGGTTCCCTTGTTGGTGAGCGTCTGTTGCTGGAGTTGCATCATCGATTTCACGAATTGGTCGGCAACGAGCGAGAAGTTGTTGCCTTCCTCTGGAATCCCCTGCGAGAGCTTTGCGAATTCGGCCGTGGATTTGAAACCTTTCGTCTTGCCCGCTTTGACGGCAAGAATGTTTTGCACCAGCGTGTCCGAACTCGCCAGCAGCAGGTAATCGCCGCTGCGGGCGATGCTCGGGCGCAAATCCAGCGGCAACGGCAGCGGAATGGTCATGGTGCGCATTTTCAGGTCTGGATTATCCACGCGCACGACGAGGGGATTGCTTTTGCAGAGTTCGTCAACGCGGTTGAAAATGACATCGGAATTGACCTTCGCGACAATGGCCAGGCCGGGGCTTGAGATTTCCAACGCCCCGCCGGGCAACGGCAGTGAGAATTTTTTCTGTTCATCCAGGGTGAAGATGATCCCGTAATTGCCGCCCAGCGAAGCCAGCACTTTGTCAAAGTCCAGCCCGGTCATTTTACGAAACTGCGCCGGCCATTGTTGCAGCGAACCGGTCACGGCGGGGATGTCGAGCAGTTCGAGATGCTTTTGAATATTGTTCCAGGCCAGCGGCACATCGAGGTCCGAGAAGGTGGCAAAGACGGTGGTTTCGGGCAGCAAATCCAATTCTTGCAACGGATGCGGCGCCTTGCCGAACATGGACCAAATCGCCCCGGCATTCTGGCCGGGATAATGATGAACAATCATCTTGCCGTAATAAAAACCCGGCTCGCGGGCAATCGAACTCATGCCCACGCCGCTGATTTGCTCGATGCCGCTGTCCTTGAGACAGGCGGTGGCGAAATCGAAAACCCTGCTGATGGTTTGGCCTTGATCCCCGGCCATGCCCGGCAAACAGCCGATAAAATTGCTGAACCCGGCTATTTTCGCCGACAACCCGGTGAGGGCCTGCTCGGTGCTGAGGTAGAGATAGAAATTCCCACCCTTGTCGAGCTTGGCGGTGACTTCATCGAAGCTCGTTTTTTCGGCGGAGACAATGGCGGCTTTGGGGCCTGCCGCGGGAGGCGCGCCCGGTTTCTCTTCTTGTTTATGACAGCCGCAGAGCAAAGCCAGAACTGCCAGCGGGAGGGTGACTAAAATCGATTTTTGGAGATTCATGTTTGTCCTTTTCATTTCCACAAGAGAACTCCCTTCCGGTCAAAGCCGCCAGTATAATATGCGCCGCTATTTGTAATTCCCCGACGGGCCGCTCAATGGGTGGAACCTCCCGTGGCAACAAGCCGGTTACACATCCTTGCGTGGGAACAGTGGGAACACCTCGCCAATGGGGTGGCCTTCGGCAATCGGGGCGGTTGCTTCCGCCAGGTTCGTCCCGGCTTTCGGGAAACCCAACTGGCCTTGAATTTTTTCCGACACGCCCGGAATGACGGGCCACAGGAGCGTGCCCAGTGCGCGACAGACTTCGGCCAGGGTATGGAGAATGTCATTTAATTCACCGGCGCGTTGGGGGTCTTTCGCCAGCTTGAAGGGGCTGGTTTGGTCAATGTACTGATTGGCGCGCGTGACGAGCGCTCCGCATTGCACCAGCGCTTCCTGCAAGCCATTGGCCCGGTAGGCGGCAATGACCCGGGAACGGGTTTCGGAAATTTCCTTTTCCAACCGGTTGGCCCCCCGGGGAACCAACCCGTTGCGATACCGTTTGATCATGGAAAGCGAACGGTTGACCAGGTTGCCAAGACCGTTGGCCAGTTCCGCTTGATAGCGCGACCGAAAACCCGCATCGGTCCAATTGCCATCCGGCCCAATGTCCAATTCGCGCACAACGTAATAACGAAACGCATCCAGGCCCCATTCGTTGATCACCGCGATGGGATCCACCACGTTGCCGGTGCTTTTGCTCAATTTTTCGCCGTCCTTCTGCCACCAGCCATGCACCAGGACTTGTTTGGGCAGGGGCAGTTTCATCGCCTTGAGCATGATCGGCCAAAAGACAGTGTGAAATTTGAGAATGTCCTTGCCGACGATTTGCAGATCGGCGGGCCAGAGGTGAAGCGCAGGGGCCGGAGGGACGATGGACGATGGCAGCGCGCTGAGCAGGACCGGATCGCCGTGGGCAAAGGGAATGGTGATGTAATTGAGCAGCGCATCGAACCAAACGTAGGTGACAAAATCGGCGTCGAAAGGAATGGGGATGCCCCAATTGAGCCGGGCGGCCGGACGGCTGATGCAAAGGTCTTCCAAATCGTTGTTCTTCAAAAAGCCCAGCACCTCGTTGCGCCGCGATTCGGGCGCGATGAAATCGGGATTGGCTGCGATATGTTCGATCAGCCACGACTGGTGCTCGCGCAGGTTGAAATAATAGTTTTCCTCCTCCAGTTCGACGACTTTTCCGTAGCCCGGATCAAACGTCCCGTCCGGCAAACGGTCTTTCTCCGTCAAAAAAGTTTCAGCCGTCGTGGAATAAAAGCCCTTGTGCTTCTTCTTGTAAAACTGGCCTTCGGCATGGAGCCGCGACAGGATGGCTTGCACGACGGCTTTATGGCGGGGTTCGGTCGTGCGGACAAAATCGTCATTGGACAAGCCGAGTTTGCGGACGAACTCCTGCCAACTGGCGGCGAGGGCATCGCAATAGGCCTGTGGATTTTTTCCCTCCGCCTGGGCGGCCTGCTGGACCTTCTGGCCATGCTCATCCAGCCCGGTCAGAAAAAAAACCTCTTCGCCCAGGCTGCGGCGGGCGCGGGCGATGACATCGGCAATGATCTTCTCGTAAGCGTGGCCCAAATGCGGCTGGCCGTTGACATAATCAATGGCCGTGGTCACATAGAAACATTTGTTCATCGCGCCCATAGTGCGGGCATTGGTTTTAAAATCCAAGTTCCAAACCAATTCCGCAGCTTCAACCCATCCTCAGTGTTTCCACAAGAATTAATCCTGGAACCCGTTCAAACTCCCTGCGATTCAGCGTCGCCACCGCATGACCGTTCGCCGTGGCTGTGGCTGCGATGTGAAGATCGCGCTCCCCGATGATCTGGCCCCGGCCCTCCAACTCCGCCCAGAGCTTGGCGTGCTCCCGCGCTTCTGCCAGCGCAAACGGCAGCACGGCGTAATTCTGCAACACGCCTTCCACAAAACGAACGCGGCGTTCCCGGATAATTGCGTCCGTGGCACGGGCGCAACCATGCAGGAGTTCGGATGCCGTGATGGCAGCGATAAAAAGCAGATCAGTGGGGTGCGCGGCCAGGAAACCATCAAGGTTAAACCTCCCTCGCTCGCTGGCGATGAACAGCGAACTGTCAATCACTATTCCCACGCCAAGGCTTTCGGTGGGCTTTGACGGGCGGCCTCCAAATCCCGCGCGAATTCATCCGCCTCTTGTGTGGTCAGATGAAAGCACATGGGCCAGAGTGCGGCGAGTTCAGCCCCTGTTTTGGGCTTCGTCGCGGTGCGCTCCAACAATCGGTCGCGTAACTTTGCCTGTTCCGCCGAAGGCAATTGCTCTATGGCGGCTTCGATTTCACCTGCCGTACTCATGTTGACAATATAAAGCCAAACTACCAGCCAAACAAGTATTTTCAACGGGATTTGGCTCGGTTCGCATCATAATGCCGCGCCCCGCCCGCTCTGTCCACCAACAAATCCGCCTTCGCGGTGGCGGCTTCCGCCGTCGCCGACTCGTCCACCGTAGCCTCTGCGGCGAAGGTGGAAGCGGCTTTGGCGGGACAAGTCCGCCACCAAGCCCTGAAAAGACGAAACGCAAAGTTAACTTTATGGCCAAAAGGCGGGCGGATGAAACAGCCCCGAACGCTTTCGGGGTTCGCGTATTTCGCCAGTATTTCGCGGTTAAAAACTCTTTCTTTCACGCCTGTGGTTAAAAAGATTTCTAAGGCGTTGCCGCGCAATGAGTTAAACGTGTTTGCGCAAAAATATCACACTTTTTTAAAATTCTTTCAAAAATCTGTTGACGGATATGATATGTTAACTGTATAGTTCGTTTAATGAACAGTCCATAATGGACAATGGATAATGGAAGGCTGAAGAATGGGAAGCATGATGAAAAGACAAATGGTGAGTGAAGGGTTGGGAGTGCAGAGTGCAGAATCCAGGACGGCGCGGTGCGGAGACCGCGCCCTGCCTCTCGCTTTGCGTCTTTCCTGTCCGCCTCAGCCTTGGCGGCGGCGGATGCCCTTGGCGACTTTGCGTTTAATTCCGGCGCCAAAAAATCACCACCGTCGCACCGCGTCGCAGTCAGTCGCAGTGATGTTTGGGAAGGCTTCCGCCTTCGCAGGGCTTCCGCCTGCGCCGGGGCCGCTTCAGCGGACAAGACGGCGCGACGAGTCCGCCGATGCAGTAGCGGGATGGCCAAAAAAGGCGGAAAAGAAATCCGTAAAATCCGTAAAATCCGTTTTTGCCCATTTTTCAATTGGAACCTGCTGCCGTCCAATCTGTTCCAACCGCAATAGGAGACAGGGATTTTACGGATTTTACGTAAATTTTACGGGTGGGTATGGGGGGGAGGGGGGGCGAAAAAAGGAAAAATTATGAATTCGATCTGTGAAAATCTGTGTGAATCTGTGGCTAAAGTTCCCCCTGTGATCGCTTGGTCAAGAAGGGTCAAACCGATCAAGGGTTCGACGGCGTCTCACCCTGCCACCGTTTTATTTGCAAATATTTTAACATGAACTATTTACAACTCAAACCAGGCCAAACCCGGTCAAGGTCAGTCAAACTGGGTCAAACCAGTTTTCAAGGCAGGCAATCCGTGTCCATCTGCACCCCGAAAGCTTTCGGGGGTGGTTCAAGATTCCGCATTCGACAAAGTCCCCCGGCCCTTCATAGAATTTCCACAGCATGAATCCAACACCTGCCGCCTTCGATTTCCGGGGAAAGGCCCGGTCGGAAATGATCCGCAAGGGTTTCAAACCGGATTTTCCACCTCAAGTGATGGCGGAAGTCAATGCCATCAACGCCGCGGCATCGGGCGCGGGCGCCTCCAAGGACCTGCGCCAGTTGCTCTGGTCTTCCATTGACAACAGCGACTCGCGCGATCTGGACCAGATCGAATGGGCCGAACGCATGCCCGATGGAAACATTCGCGTGCTGGTGGGCGTCGCCGATGTCGATGCGACTGTCAGGAAAGGTTCGGCGACCGATCAGAACGCCGCCGCGAACGCCACTTCAGTCTATACGGGCGGCCCGGTTTTTCCGATGCTCCCCGAAAAGCTCTCCACCGGCCTGACTTCCCTCGGCCCGAATGTTGACCGCGCGGCCATTCTCATGGAATTTGTCGCGGGCCGGGACGGCGATGTTGTCTGCGCGGACGTTTGCGCCGCCGTCGTTCGCAACCAGGCGCAATTGAACTACGACCAGGTCGGACGCTGGCTGCACGACGGGTCGGGCGCTCCGTGCGAAGGCAATGCGCCGGCGGGGCTGGGCGAACAATTGCGCCTGCAGAATGAAGCCGCGGCGCGCCTGCAACGATTTCGCAAGGAGAACGGGATGCTCACCTTTGGCGGGGTCGAAAGCGTTCCCATAGTGGTTGATAATAAAATAACCGGCTTTGCCATGCTGGAGGAGAATCCGGCCCGCAACATCATTGAAAGTTTCATGGTGGCCGCGAACGCGTCCATGGCCCGCTTTCTTCGCGCCCGGAATTCGTTGTGCGTGCGCCGCATCGTGCGCACGCCCAAACGATGGGACCGCATCCAAGCCGTCGCCGCCTCGTTGGGAACGAAGTTGCCGCCACAACCGGACCCGCGGGCCTTGGGCGATTTTTTGGCGGCCCAAAAGCAGGCCGACCCGGACCATTTCCCGGAACTTTCCCTGGCGGTCTTGAAATCAATGGGCCCGGGCGAGTATGTCGTCGAGCATCCGGGCCGGGAGCACGAGGGCCATTTCGGCCTGGCGGTGGGTGATTACACACACTCGACCGCCCCGAACCGCCGTTATGCCGATCTGCTCATGCAGCGGCTGTTGAAGGCGAGCATCAGCCAAAGTCCGTGCCCGTATTCCGAAGCTGAATTGACCGCGCTTGCCGCGCATTGCACCGAGCGCGAATCCGCCGCGCGCCATGTGGAGCGGTTCATGAAAAAAGTGGCCGCGGCCCTCATGCTTGGCCCGCAAATTGGGAAAGTCTTCGATGCCATTGTGACCGGCATGACGCCGGAAGGCACCTACGCCCGGCTGCTGACTGTTCCAGCCGAGGGCCGCGTCATTCGCGGTGAGAAAGGCCTGGATGTCGGCCAAAAAATTCGGGTGCGCCTGGCCGGCGTCGATCCCAACAAGGGTTTTATTGACTTGGAAGCATGATTGCGCGAATGTGCTGTCAAATGTCTTGCCAAGGACGGCGGGACAGAGCATGTTTGACATATGGAATCCCATGAAGTGTTGCGTGATGTGTTCCAGAAGATAAGTCCCAAGCAGGCGGCGGCGGAATTGGGTCTTTCCCTTTCCATGGTTTACAAATGGGCCGAACCGCCGGAGCAACGCAGCGGCGCGGCCAATCCGTTGGATCGCGTCGCGGCCTTGATGCAGTGCAGCAACGATTCGCAAATAGCGCAATGGATTTGTCAAAAGGCCGGCGGTTTTTTTGTCAAGAACCCCAGGCCCAACAGCATGCATCCGCTCCACCTGGTGCCGGCCATGCACACCGTCGTCCAGGACTTTGCCGATTTGCTTTCCGTCATGGCGGCGGCGTCGCACGACGGCCAAATCACACCCGCTGAAGCCAAATCCATCCGCGCGCGCTGGGAGGAACTCAAGTCTGTCACGGAGGAATTTGTCCGCTGCTGCGAAGAGGGGAATTTTCGCGACATCAAAAAGCGCGCGGAAGCGAAGAAATAGCCGGAAATGAGATCGCTCCACCGGTTGGTGCTTTTCCCCTGCATTTAATGGAAGTATGCCAATTGATCCAAACACTCCCGGCGCGAATCCGCCCGATCCGCGTCCGGCATCCATGAGGGTGAAAGAAGCCGCGGAGAGAGGCCTGTCCCGTCCCGGACTTCCGCCCAGCAAGCCGCTCCAGATATTTTTACTGGCGGCCCTGGTGATTTCGGGCGCGGCTTACGTGGTCGATGAATGGACGGACTTGACGACCGAAGACACCCTGTCCAAACGTCCAACCAAACTCAGGCGTCTGGTGGCGGATCAAAGTCAGTTTCTGACCAATACCGACCTTGGCCGCCAGGCGGAAGCGAAGAAGAGATACGGCGAAGCGATTCTCCATTATCGGCGGGCGTTGCTCGGACAAGATAACGCGGAAGGCCGCCTGAATCTGGGCAACGTGCTGCTCAAACAAGGCAACCCGGACATGGCCTTCTCGCAATTCAAAGAAGCCATCCGCCTGAGTCCCGGCCTGGAGGCTGTTTACATTGCGTGGGGACAAGCGTTAAAGCTCCAGGGAAAGACGGACGAAGCCGTGCAGTTGTATCAGGACGCATTGCGTCACAATCCCAACTTCGCACAAGTCCATTACAATTTGGCCCTGGTGCTGGAACAGCAACAGCAAACCGCGCAAGCCGCCCAACACGCGGCGGAATTGGCCAGGCAACCCCAGGCAGCCGCGAAAGCCGCCGCCGGGGCGCAACTCTTCGGATCGGACGCGGCGAAGCATTACGCCGCGGCAGAGCGGCTGGGGATGAACAGCCCGGAATTCTGGTGCAGCTACGGCACGCTGCTCAACAGGCAGGGCAAACTCCCTCAAGCCGAAGCCTGCCTGAACACGGCAGTCGCGCAACAGCCGGGCTTGGGCGCGGCGCAATTCCAACTGGCCGTCGCGCAGGACCGCCAGGGCAAATACGCCGATGCCATCGGGCATTACGAAGCAACCCTCGCCTCAATCCCGGACGATGTGGCGGCGCTCAACAATCTGGCCCTCCTTTACGCCACCGCCACCAACCAGGAAGCTCGCAGCTCGAAAATGGCGGTATTGCTGGCCACCCGTGCCTGCGACGCCACGACCAGCCAGAACGCCCGCTATATGGATACGCTGGCCCGCGCTTACGCGGCCGACGGCGATTTTTCCCAAGCCATCGCCTGGGAGGACAAAGCCGTTCGCCGCGCCACGCAATTGGCTGACCACGATTTACTGCGCGAGTTACAGCCGCGTTTCAGCCTGTTCGTGCAACACAGGACGGAATGAAGCTTCTCTTAAAAATGATTCGGCTCGCGCTTTAAAAACTGCCCGCGCGCCTGATCTCCCACAAATTTTCCACTGCGCACGGCAACTTTGCCGCGCACGGTCACCACCTCCGGGCGGCCCTCGATTTCCATTCCTTCAAAGACGTTGTAATCCAGATTCATCTGCTGCGCGCGCGAGGAGATTTTGCCCTTGTATTTCGGATCGTAGATGACCAGGTCGGCATCGGAGCCGGGCTGGATCGCGCCTTTGCGCGGGAACAACCCGAATATTTTCGCGGCATGGGTGCTGGCGGTGTTGACGAACTGGTGCAGGTCAATCCGGCCGCGTTTGACTCCATGCGTAAAGTATAAATTAATGCGGTCCTCCAGCGACGGGATGCCGTTGGGAATTTTGGTGAAGTCCCCCCGCCCCATCTGCTTTTGCGTGGCGAAATCAAACGGGGCATGATCCGTGGCCAGCGTGGCAACGAAGCCTTTTTTCAACCCGTTCCACAGCACGGCCTGATTGTGCTTCTCGCGCAACGGCGGCGACATGATAAACTTCGCGCCCTCAAAATCCGCCTTTTCGGCGTCCGTTTTGTCGCACAGCAAATACTGAATGAGCGTTTCGACCCACACCTGGACGCCGCGCGCGGAGCCGCGCATCGCCTCGGCCAATGATTCCTCGCAACTCAGGTGAACAATATAGACGTGCGCGCCGGTCATTTCGGAAAAAGTCATCAAGTGATGCACGCCTTCGGCTTCAACCAGCGGCGGCCGGCTCCAATAATGGTATTCAGGCCCGGTCTTGCCTTCGGCCAGAAGCTGCTTCTGCAATTCGAGGACCAAATCCGCGTTTTCGCAATGCGCGGTGGTGATGACCCCCAGTTGTTTGGCCAGGCGCAATGTTTTGAAAAGTTCGTCGTCCATCACACCCAGCGCGCCTTTGTAAGCCAGAAAAATCTTGAAGCTGCCAACGCCGCGCTTGACGATCTCCTTGAAATCCCGCTCCGCCTCGTCGTCGTAGCGCGACACGCCCATGTGAAAAGTGAAGTCGCAGGCGCTCTGGCCCCGCGCCTTGCCGAGCCAAAGCTCGAAGGCTTCGAGGGGTTTGTCGGTGCGTCCGGGGCAAATCATTTCGATGAACGTCGTCGTGCCGCCGACCAGCGCCGCGCGGCTGGCCGTTGCATGCGTGTCCTTGGCGAACGTCCCCATGAACGGCAGATGAACATGGACGTGCGGATCGATGAATCCGGGGAAGACATATTTGCCGGCCGCCTCGATGACTTCCGTGCCGGGCGCGGCCGTAATATTTTTATCAATGCGCGAAATGGTTTCGTTCTCGCAAAAAATATCCGAGACATAGCGCTGGCTGCCCGTGACGATTTCTCCGTTTTTAATCAGTAATGGCATATCCAGGCAGCATAAGCGTTTCGCGGCAGGACGCAATTCTCTTTTACCAACCGCCGGGACGCAACCCGGGTTTCGGGCCGTCAACCATTTCAGCAACTTTAACCACGGATGGACACCCCCGATAGCTTTCGAGGTTCGGATTGACACGGATGGGATTCTTTATTCATCACCTGATCAGTGTTCATCTGTACCACAATCACGCAGGTCTTTGTTTTCCCGACAAGAAAATGGCCGCGAAAGAACGCAAAGAACACGAAAGCAACCACTTCCATCTTTGTGTTCTCTGTGTTCTCTTGCGGCAATTCCCTGTGGTTGCGGCTCTGCCGCGCTGGGTTTATCCGTGGTTGAAAGTCGCCTGCAAAACACGCAGGAAATAAATGGGCTTCCCCGAACTTGTTGGTGGACAGGGTGGGCGGGACGCGGCATTATCCCGGCATGGCGCGAAAGCTTCGTCTGCAATATCCCGGGGCGATCATCTCATCTGCTGTAATCGGAGAGCGTCGGGAATCGAACCTTCCGTTAACCTTCAGACGGAAAGGGCATAACAGCAAAGTTGATGTTGAAGTTTTATGGAGTTCGAAGCACAGGAAATGAT
The DNA here is from genome assembly GCA_963813995.1 of uncultured Verrucomicrobiae bacterium. Classification (GTDB taxonomy): domain Bacteria; phylum Verrucomicrobiota; class Verrucomicrobiia; order Limisphaerales; family Palsa-1400; genus DASRLE01. Next base: position 142,955 of record CAWFAZ010000047.1, read on the forward strand.
TTGAAACATGAAAAACACACTTTGCATCCTTCTGGTAATCATCTGTCTGCCGGCGTTCTGCACGGAAAACGAAACCCCGGCGCAACGCGCCGACCGCATGGCTTGGTGGCGCGAGGCGCGGTTCGGGATGTTCATTCATTACGGGCCGGTAACGCTCACCGGAAAGGAGCTCAGTTGGTCGCGCGCCAACTCGAATCCGCGATGCCCGAACAAAGGCCCGACGCCCGTCGAGGTTTACGACAATCTCTACAGAACGTTCAACCCGGCGAATTTCAATGCCGCCGACTGGGCCGGCATCGCCAAAGCGGCAGGCATGAAATACGTCGTGCTGACCGCGAAGCATTGCGACGGATTCCTGCTGTGGGACTCGAAAGTGGATGGCTACAACATCATGGCGACGCCGTTCAAGCGCGACCTTTGCGGCGAACTGGCGAAAGCAGTGCGCAAAGACGGCTTGCGACTCGGTTGGTATTTCTCGCCGATGGACTGGCGTGATCCGGATTTTCGCACGGAACGCAATGCCGCGTTCGTCACACGGATGCAGGGCGAATTGAGCGAGTTACTCAAAAATTACGGACCGATTGATGTGATGTGGTTGGACTGGGACGGACGCGAACCCTTATATGACCAGACCAACACCTACGCAATCGTAAAAAAATTGCAGCCGAAAATCATCATTGATAACCGGCTCGACCTCGGCATCGGCGACAACGACAAAATGATCAAAAGCCCGCCCGCCGACTATTACACCCCCGAACAACATATTGGTGTTTACGACGATCAGCGTCCGTGGGAAACCTGCATGACGCTGGGCACACAATGGTCATGGAAGCCGAATGACAAAATCAAATCGGCGGGCGAAGCCATCAGCATCCTGGCGCACACCGCTGGTGGCGATGGCAACCTGCTGCTGGATGTCGGCCCGATGCCGGACGGGCGCATCGAGCCGCGTCAGGTCGAGGTGTTGAAACAAGTTGGCGCGTGGATGAAGACGAATGGCGACAGCATCCATGGCACGCGCGGCGGGCCATGGAAGCCCACGCCATCCATCACCAGCACGCGCAAGGGTAAAATAATTTACGTCCACATTTTGAAATGGCCGGATGGTCCGGTGAAGCTGACGGGCATTCCGGCGAGAATTGTCAGTGCCAAAGTGCTCGGTGGCGGCAAGGCAGAAGTTCGACAGACAGAAAGTGGGATTGTAATTTCCGTTGCTGCTGCTGACCGCGACGCCAGCGATACGGTGATCACGCTGAAGCTGGATTCCAAAGCGCAAAAAATTCCGGCGATTGATATGTCGCCCGTCAAAGGGTCAAAGGGGAAACCGAACCCATGACCCTGCCGGAGGCAAAAGTCGCCTTCAAAATACGCAGGAAATGAAAGGGCTTCTCCCCGGACTTGTCGCCGTCTCGTCCCGCCATAGCTCGCAGAGCGACGGCGGAAGCGGCCCAGGCGAAGGTGGATTTGTTGGTGGACAAGGGCGGGCGGGGCGCGGCATTCTCCTGGCGCGAAAGCTTCGTCTGCACTATGCGATTCATCGCATGATGGGAGATTGACGCATGAAATCGAATCCGATTCTTGAAGAAGTCTGGCGCATCAAGGATGAACTGGCGCGCGAAGCGGGCTACGATGTCCATCGCCTTTGAGAGTGGGATCAACTTGTATACGAGATGTGCCAAGTACCTCCGAAATGGGATGGAAAATGGACTGATGATTTGGAAAGAATTATTGCCGAAATAAGGCGTGCCGCCTGGCCCAAAACCATTCCGACATTGGAGGCAGCTATCCTCAATCTGGCCGACAGTGCTGGTTTGGCCTACAAAATTCTTTCGTAAGCGGTAAAGGAGTATCCCCCTGTTGAAGTGGGCGGATTGTGATAGGATGAGCGGTTGGCTTGGTGCCGAATCAAAATCAAGCGGCCATTTTGACTTGCGACGGATGTTCTTTCTTCCAGTTGAGCGGCGTCAGTCGGGCTACTTGATGGTTGGTCATGGTGGGCAATCGCTCCAGCACGTCTTTGAGGTAAGTATAAGGTTCGACGCCCTGCATCCGGCAGTTCTCGATCAGCGTGTAAATCACCGCGCTACGCTGGCCCGCTTCTTCCGATCCGAAAAAGAGCCAGTTCTTCTTGCCGATGGCGGTGGGTCGAATGGCGTTCTCCACCAAGTTGTTATCGATCTCTACTTCGCCGTGGTCCATGAACCGTTGCAATGTCGCCCACTGGTTCAAGGCATAGCTGATGGCCTGACCCATCGGACTCTGTGGCAGGTAACGGCTCTGCAATCGCTTCAAGGCGCGATGGAACCGCTCCACCACCATCCGGCTGTGGGCGCTGCGATGGGCTTGTCGCGCCGCCGGTCCGGCCCGGCTTTGTCGCAAATCTCTTTCCCATCCATACAACAGGCCAATCTGGTTTAACATCCAGCCCGCCGTTTTGGGCGTTTGTTCCTTGGCCTCGAAAAATCCGCGCCGCGCATGCGCCCAGCAGCCAAAGAGTTTTAAATTGTCCTTTCCCTTGGCAAAGGCCGGATAGGCACTGTAGCCGTCACACTGTAGCTTGCCGGAAAAGTTCTCTCCCAGCAAGGAACCGACGCAGTGGGCCGCCCGGCTGGCGTGCCATTCATAGACCACGCATTGGCCGGGAACCAATCCGGTCCACAGATGGCTTTGTCCGCATCGGCCCGGCAGGTTCGGGTCTTGGTAGCGCACGGGCGTTTCATCCACTTGCACGTAGCGGCTGCGTTGCAGTTGCTCTTTGAGGCAACGGCTGATGGCGGAGAGCAGCCGCACGCTTTGCGCCGTCCATTGCACCATTTGCTGCCGGGCGATGAAGACGCCGTGGCGTTGTTTGAAAATTTGTTCCTGCCGGTAGAAGGGCAGATGGTCGCAATACTTGCCAATGAGCAACTGCGCCAGCAAGCCGGGCGCGGCCAGACTGTGTTCGGCCACGCGCTCCGGCGCAGGCGCAATCACCGGCGGCAACTGGCGCTGGCCCGCGCGCACATATTTGGGCCGGATGGTTTCCTGCCAGAAAAATTTGCCCGGCTGGTAGTCCAGTTGCCGGCTGACTTCCTGGCCGATGCGTTTCCATTCTTCCGGCTGGGCCAGGACCAGTTCCGGCTCGATGACTTCGCGCACCACTTCCAGGTTGTCCGGAGTGCGAAGGCGCTGGGTGTGGATGCGGGATCGTGGCGGCAGGGGCCGCGCCGGAGGCTCTTCTTCCTCCTCGTCCGCGGCCAGGCTGCCATCGGCCAGGCCGCTCATGAGCAGTTCCAGTTGGGCGCCGTCCAACTGCTCGCTCTTCTTGCCAAAGAACCGCCGGGCCAGGGCGTCGAGCTTCTGGCGCAGGAGGGTGATTTCGCGGCGGGCCTGCTCCAGTTGTTGACGGAGCGCGGCGTTTTCGGCCTGGAGCGAAGCATCGTTCATTGCACTGTCAATCAGACGGTGCCCCCGCCGACTTGTTCAATCTTTGTCGAACTTTTTTTATTTTACGCCGCGCACTCGTACCAGGCCCGGCGCGCGCCCGCTTTCAAGTCCACCCCGTCCAGCAACAACTGCAAGGCCTGCGGGGCCAGACGGATTTTGACCCCTGGCTCTCCCGCGCTCTGCGGCCAGTGAAAGGTTCCCTCTTCCAGCCGCTTGGCCAGCACGCACACGCCCGTGCCGTCAAAATACAAAATCTTGATCCGGTTGTGCCGCCGGTTGCCAAAGACAAAGAGCGCCCCGCTCTTGGGGTCTTCGCCCAGCCGCTCTTGCGCGGCAGCCCACAGGCCGTTGAAGTTCATGCGCAAATCGCACGGCGCCGTGGCCAGGAACACTTTGAGATGAGCGTGAAAACTCAGCATGACCGTGAGTCGTTAAAGGCTTGGAGCAGGCGCGCGACCAAAGGAACCTGCGCTGCGGAAACCAGGCGCAGCCGCGCCGGGCCCAGTTCAATCATCAGTTCAGCCGGGGCGGCGGGCGGTGCCAATTCAACTTGGACAGAGGCGGGCGAAGTTCTGCCGCGGCCTTGGCGCTGACGCCAGCCATACAAGGTGGTGGGGTGAATGCCCTGTTGGCGGGCAAAGGCGGCGACGGACAACCCGCTGCGATCAAACGAGGCCAGCAGTTGAGCGCGCCGGGCGGCGTCGATGCGCGGGGCCAGGCGGCGGAGAAACGAACCATTGGATGTCTTCATGGCCCCATCTTTACCACCCCCACCTGCCGATCAACAGGGGGACGCTCCTTTACCGCTTACATTCTTTCAAAGCATCTCCAATAACATCCGCTTTCAATGCAGCAGTTCCACCAGACCCGTTTCATCCGCAAAACTTTTTGCCAGCGGTTGATCGAGAGTTGCGAGACTGAATCCATGTTGCCTGGCAAGCGCTACGAGATAGCGGTCGGTGATCTGATTTGCGCCAGCCATCAGTTCCGTCCGCACAACGCGGTCGGTGCAACTCAAGTCGTCGGAAATGAATTCATGGCGCGGGTCGGCGATGAATTGGCGGAGAACGCCAAACGCCAGTTCGGGCGTCAGGCCGTAACCGAGCAGCGGATGCGAGGAGACGCGCGCAAAACCAAGCTGGACAACCGGGCAGGTCGCAAACGCGGAAACGTTCTTGAACCACGAACGGGCCTGGGTGTGGTGCTCGTGATTTTCCCAAAGCAACGCCATGAGCAGGTTGACATCAAGCAATCGGGTCACGGTGTCCGGCTTTCAATCTCGTGAACGAGTTGCGAAGTGATGGTTCCGCCATTGGCGCGGATGACAGGCAGGCCGTCGCCTTCCGTGCCAACGGAAAATTGGCGGCACGTCATTGAACTGCCGTTTTCTGCGATGAACTGTGCGACTCGCACCTGTTCGTTCGCTGGTAATTCTTTGATTTGCTCAATGATTTCAAACGCACTCATGGTTTAAATATCCGGCAAAACTTGGTTTTGGCAAGCCGTATTGCCCTGCCGTCGTCCATCCCATTGCCCGATCAAATATGCTGGACAATGGTGGAAACGCTCTTGCTCACCCCGGCCCTCATCCGGCCTTCGGCCACCTTCTCCCAGAGGGAGAAGGCTACGAACAAGGAGAGGGCATTATCTCTGCCAAATGTCGCCTTCGCCGTAGCTGAACCAGCGGGTCATGGTCACCTTTTGCTGGGTGAAGAATTGCACGCCTTCCTTGCCTTGCATGTGCAAATCGCCGAAGAAGGATTCGCCCCAGCCGTTGAACGGAAACCAGGCCATGGACGCCGGTACGCCAATGTTGACACCCACCATCCCGGCTTTGACTCGATGCTTGAATTCGCGCGCCGCCTTGCCCGATCGCGTGAATATCGAGGCGCCGTTTCCATAAGGCGAACGGTTGGCCAGCTCGATGGCGGCATCCAAATCGGCGAAGCGCATGACGTTGAGCACGGGGCCGAAAATCTCCTCGCGCGCCACGCTCATCCCGCTTTGCACGTCGTCCAGAACGGTGGCGCCCACGAAAAAACCATCCGGCGCATCGGCCACCCGCGCGCCGCGGCCGTTGACGGAAATTTTCGCGCCTTCCTTTGCGCCGGCGTCGATCAACTGCAGGATGCGGTCACGATGTTGCCGGGTGATGACAGGCCCCATGTCCGGCTGGGCTTCGCGGTCGGTGGGGCCGACTTTGATGGCGCGGGCGGCGTCCAGGATCGAGGGCAATACTGTTTTGTTGGCGTCGCCAATCAGCACCGCCGTCGAACCGGCCATGCAGCGTTCGCCGGCGCAGCCGTAAGCCGCCTCGATCAGGCCGCGCGTCGAATTCTCCACGTCGGCATCCGGCATGATGAAAAGGTAATTCTTCGCGCCGCCGTTGGATTGGACGCGCTTGCCGTGTTTGGTGCCCACCTCGAAGATGTGCCGGGCGACGGGCGTGGAGCCGACGAACGAAACGGCCTTGACCTTTGGATGAGTCAACAAGGCATCGACGCATTCGCGTCCGCCATGAACCAGATTCAACACGCCTTTGGGCAGGCCGGCCTGGCGCAAAAGCTCAACAATGCGAATGGCTGTCAGCGGGACTTTTTCACTGGGCTTCAGGACAAAGGTGTTCCCGCAAGCCAGCGCCACCGGATACATCCAAAGAGGCACCATGGCGGGAAAATTAAAAGGCGTGATGCCAACGCACACCCCGAGCGGCTGCCGCACGGTGTCGCAGTCGATGCCCCGGGCGAGGTTCTCCAAACTTTCCCCCATGAGCAGCGAAGGAATGCCGCAGGCGAACTCGATCATCTCGATGCCGCGCTTCACGTCCCCGCGCGATTCGCCCAGGGTCTTGCCGTGTTCGCGGGTATTGAGCCGGATGAGTTCTTCAAAATGCTCCTCCAAAAGCACCTTGAACTTGAAGAGAACGCGGACCCGTTCCACCGCCGGTGTTTCCCACCAGCCCGGAAACGCGGCGGCGGCGGCTTCGACCGCCGCGCCCACTTCAGACGCCCCCCCGGCGGGACATTGGGCGATGACCTCGCCGGTGGATGGATTATGGACCGGGGTGCCAGCCAATGGGGATTGAATCCATTCGCCGTCGATGAAGAAGGAACAGGGGGATTGCATCAGCCCTTTGAAAGCGCGTCCGATTGTTGGACAAAAGAATCTCCGCTCCATTCGCTGTCGGCGCTGACCACTTTCTTTTGCGCGGCGGCTTTTTGGGCGGCTTTGCGGTCGGCTTGCCGGAGGACGAGGTCGGCGTGAGTGGTGAAATAGGGAAGGCTCATGCCCTTGAAATCAGCCAGGGTTTCGAATTTGTGTCCGGCCATGAAGGCCAGCAAATCCTCGCACATGGGCTTGACGCATTCGTAGCCGAATTTCATGACACCGGTGCAAACCTGCACCGTGTCCGCGCCCACCAAAAGGAATTGGGCGGCGTCGCCTCCGGTTTCAATGCCGCCGATGCCGGAGAGGGAACGGCCGGCAAAGTCCTGGCGGATGAGCTGGGCAATTTCCATGACCATGCGCAGGGCGATGGGGCGGACGGCCTTCGAGGAATAACCGCCCGGCGTGCTGTAACCTTCGACCGAAGGTTCCGGGCGAAGCGTTTCCAGGTTGATGCCCATGACGCAACGGATCGTGTTAATCGCGCTGATCCCCTGGCAACCGGCGCGCAACGCCGCCCGGCTCGGGTCCTCAATGTGGGTGATGTTCGGAGTCATCTTGGCCCAAACCGGTTTTTTGGCCGCGCTCATGACCCAACCGCACACTTCCTGCAAAATGTCGCAATCCTGTCCCATGGCCGCGCCCATCTTCCTTTCCGGCAATCCGTGCGGACATGAAAAATTCAACTCAAAACCATCCACCCCGGCGTCCTGGCATCGTTCCACGATTTCGATCCAGGCGTCCTTGCGATATTCCTCCATGATGGAGGCAATCAAGACGCCATCGGGAAACAGCTCCTTGCACTTCTTGAATTCTTCCACCCAAATTTTGAATGGACGGTCGCTGATCAGCTCGATGTTTTCCCAACCAATGACCTCCTTGCCGTCATCGGCCATCAATTTGGCATAGCGGGGCGAGACATTGATGACCTTGGAAGCATCGAGGCTGACCGTCTTGGCAATGACGGCGCCCCATCCTTCCTTGAAGGCCCGGCCGATGACATTGAGGTTGGTCCCCGGCGGACCGGAGCCAATGATGAATGGATTCTTCAGTTTGAGTCCGTCAACTGTCGTGGCAAGTGTTGGCATAAATTTGACTTCCAATTCTGAACGACTCCGGCATTCTATGGCGACAGGCGGCGTCAAGCCAGAATAAAAATTTGCTGTTGCGAGAGGTTGACGCGCTCCGGCAGCCGGATACTCAACACTGGAATATGCCAAGAATTGTTCGCGGAGGATTGATTCAAGCCATCTGCACCCACGAAGGCACCGCGCCTCTGGACGTCATCAAGAAAGCCATGATCGAGAAGCACATTGGCTTTCTTGAACAAGCCGCAAAAAAGGGCTGTCAGGTCGTTTGCCTGCAGGAGATTTTTTACGGGCCTTATTTCTGCGCCGAGCAAAAGACGCATTGGTATGCCACCACCGAACCCATCCCCAACGGCCCCACCATACAACTGATGTGTGAAACGGCCCGGCGGCTGGGCATGGTGCTGGTCGTTCCGATTTACGAGGTCGAAGGCACCGGCATCTATTACAACACCGCCGCGGTGATCGACGCCGACGGCAAATACCTGGGCAAATATCGCAAGAGCCACATCCCGCACTGCGCGCCGGGGTTCTGGGAAAAGTTCTATTTCAAGCCGGGCAACCTGGGTTATCCGGTGTTCCAGACGGCCGCCGGCAAGATTGGCGTTTATATCTGTTACGATCGTCATTATCCCGAAGGCGCCCGCTGCCTGGGTTTGAACGGCGCTGAAATCGTCTTCAACCCTTCGGCCACGGTCGCGGGGTTGAGCGAATATCTTTGGCGCCTCGAACAACCCGCCCACGCCGTGGCCAACCAGTATTTCATCGCCGCCATCAACCGTGTCGGCGTGGAAAAACCGTGGTCCATCGGCGAATTTTATGGTCAATCCTATTTCTGCGATCCCCGCGGCCAGATGCTCGCCGTCGGCAGCCGCGACAAGGACGAACTGGTCGTGGCCGACCTGGATTTGGACAAAATCCAGGAAGTGCGCGACATCTGGCAGTTCTATCGGGACCGCCGCCCGGAAACCTACCAGGACATTACGAACCCCTGAAACTTATGGACCCATTTCTGCAAGCTGCCGTCGATGAAGCAAAAAAGGGACTCGCCGCGGGCGGCATTCCCATTGGCTCGGTGTTGGTCTGCGACGGAAAAATCATTGGCCGCGGCCACAATCAGCGCGTGCAAAAAGGCAGCGTCATTCATCACGCAGAGATGAATTGCCTTGAAAACGCGGGCCGGCAGCGGGCGTCGGTTTACAAACGCTGCACCATCTACACAACACTATCCCCCTGCCCCATGTGCAGCGGCGCCATTTTGCTGTATGCGATACCGCGCGTGGTGGCCGGCGAGAACGTGACATTCATGGGAGCGGAAGAACATCTGCGGGCCAACGGCGTCAAGGTGGAAGTCCTGCAAAACGAAGAATGCGTCCAGTTGATGCGGGATTTCATCGCCAAAAACCCGCAATTGTGGAACGAAGACATCGGCGTATGACAGAAAGGCAAAAGAAGTAAAAATGCGGTGGGGCGATCTCCACTGGAAATCGGACTTTTCATTCCGAGGAGGTTGTCGGGGCATGGGCGCGCCATTGATCGCGGCGCTGTTTGGCTTTGGCGAAAAACTCCTCGACGGCCTTGACATCCTCGCGTTCAAGGGCCAGTTGAAACTCCTGCAAGTCTTCGATAAAAACGCCGAGCACGCGGCCCAGGTTTTTGCGGTTGGCCAGCGCGATGTCGCGCCACATTTCGGGGGAGCCGGCCGCGATGCGCGTGGTGTCCCTGAACCCGTTGGCGCAGACCAATGCCTGTTCCTTGGGATGCGCCGGGCTGAGCACATAATTGGCCAGTTCCGCCGCAACCACATGCGGCAGATGGCTCGACCGGCTGACCAAATCGTCGTGCAACTCAGGCGTCATTCGTATGGGCCATCCGCCCACGGCCTTCCAAAAATTTTGCACCGCGCAAATGGCGTCCGCCGAAGCATGAACTCCCGGAGTGACCAGGCAGATGGCATTGCGAAACAAATCGGCGCGAGCCGCGGCCAGACCGGTTTTCTCCGACCCGGCCATGGGATGACTGCCGACAAAACAAGCTCTGGCGGCATGGATGATGGGTTCGAGTTCCTGCACGATGGCGCTCTTGGCGCTGCCCACATCCGTCACGACAGCGCCGGGCTTGAGATGGGGCTGCATCTGCGCGGCCAATGCCTTCATTTGCGACAATGGTGTGCATAAAACTACCAGGTCAGCCCCCAGCACCGCCTCCTTCAAGTCGCGCGTGATGACATCGGCAATGGCCAGTTTCGTGCCTTCCGCGATGCTGGAATCGCGGCGGACGCAGGCATGGACCTGGAGCGCCAACTGCTTTTGCCTGACAGCCAAAGCCAGCGAGCCGCCCATCAAACCCATGCCGATCAAACTGATCTTGTTCCAGCGCATCTTGATTGAGGGAAAAGGTAGCAGTTCGGATGCCGAACGTCGAAAAAAATCGCAATTGCAGTCCGCCCAGTTTACGGAAAGATCAACCGGATTGAGGGAACGGGCGGAGTGCAGCCGGCTGGCCAGTTTGTCGTGGCGGCGAAATAGCGGGAAACTGCGCTGCTGGCAACTTGTTGGACACTGCCATCGCCGAGCACAATATTGCCCGCGCCCCTTGGATTGCCGTGAGAATGCATCTTCAATGACCAGGAGACCGGGCCGGAAACCGGAACCGCAACGTCGTTGCCTTTTCCGTTGGCGGGCGAATAGCCGTAGTTGGGATCAGGGATGGCGCCGGGGCCGAGATTGCGATCACCGTTAAGAATGCTCCGGGGATTTGCATCATTTGCGCCAGCGCTGACGAAATACGAAACCGTGGTGTTGTCCTTGAAGTCGAGAACGGCATGCTCGTGCGGCGCCTTGACAAGGCGATTAAGATTAAGATTAGGATTAGGAGCGGCTTCCCAAAAACGGCGATGCGCCCTGAGAACCTTCTTCCTTTACCCTTCCCCTGTTTTGCGCGACAAAGGAGGGGTGCAAGCACGATTTCTTCTCGGTCCCGCCGGCACGGGAAAAACATTCCTGTGCCTTGAAGAAATTCGCCAGGCCCTCCTCAACGATCCGCAGGGGCCGCCGCTGATTTTGCTCGCGCCAAAACAGGCGACCTTCCAATTGGAACGCCAACTCCTGGCCGATCCGGCTTTGCCCGGTTATACGCGGCTGCATATTCTTTCCTTTGAACGCCTGGCGGAGTTCGTTCTCAATCGTCTGCATCAGCCGCCGCCGCCGTTGCTCTCCGAAGACGGCCGAACCATGGTCCTGCACGCCTTGCTCGCCAGACGGCACAAGGACTTGCAGATTTTCCATGCCAGCGCCGGATTGGCCGGTTTCGCGAGTCAGCTCAGCCTGGAATTGCGCGAGTTGCAGCGGCACCAACTCTCCCCCGCCGCGCTGCTCGATTTGGCGTCGCGTCCCGGTCTGGCCGGGTCGTTGCGGCGCAAGCTGCAGGATCTTTCGTTGTTGCTGGGCGATTATCTGGAGTGGCTTCGCAAAAATAATTTGCAGGACGCCGATTGCCTTTTGGATTTGGCCGCGCGCGCCCTCGGAAACATTGCCGCGAAGTTCACCTTCATCTCCGCCCTGTGGCTCGACGGCTTTGCCGAAATGACCCCGCAGGAATTGACCCTGCTGTCCGCCCTGGCCCCATTGTGCCAAAAACTGACGCTGGCCTTTTGCCTGGATCGGGAGCGGACGGATGCGGAAACTTCCTGGTTGTCCATTTGGTCGGGCATTGGCAGGACCTGGCGTCAATGTTGGGCCAGGTTTTCGGCGCTGCCCGGCGCACGACTGAGCGTGGACGTTTTGCCGCGCAACAATCCGGCGGGCCGCTTCGCCGCCAGCCCGGTTTTGCGGCATCTGGAAGAAAACTGGACCCAGCCGAAAGGTTTTTCAGGCGGCGAATCCGCGGCGTCTTTGGGGCCGTCATTGCGCGTCGCGGTTTGTGACACGGCGGCGGCGGAAGCCGTTTTGGCCGCGCGCGAGATTCTGGCGTTTGTGCGCGCCGGGGGCCGGTTTCGCGAAGCGGCGGTCTTGCTGCGCCGCATGGAAGGCTACCACGACGAGTTGCGGCGCGTCTTTGCCCGTTACCAGATTCCGTTCTTTCTCGATCGCCGGGAGCCGGTTGCGCACCATCCGCTCGCCGAATTGACGCGCAGCTCATTGCGCGCGGCGGCCCGCGGCTGGCAACACGACGATTGGTTCGGCGCCCTCAAATCCGGGCTGGTCTCCGAGGATGACGCCGCCATTGATCAATTGGAAAACGAGGCATTGGAACGCGGCTGGAAAGGGGAGGCATGGTTTGCGCCCTTCCACGGCGACGCGGAACAACTCCGCTGGGCCGAGCGCCGGCGCGCGTCCTGGATCGCGCCCTTTGCCAGATTCAGGAAGGCCGTGTCCTCCGGCGATTTGCCGGCCCCCAACGGCGCGCGACTGGCCTTGGCTCTGCGCGAACTCTGGCGCGATTTGGGCGTGGAGAAAAAGCTGGAGTCCTGGAGCGGCGCGCCCGGCCTGTCCGGCGCGGCGGTGCATGCCACGGTTTGGCAACAAATGAATGCCTGGCTGGATGATTTGGCGCTGGCCTTCGCCGGGGAATCTTTGCCGTTGCCCGACTGGCTGCCCATCCTTGAAGCCGGCTTGGGCGGATTGTCCATCGGCGTCATTCCGCCGGTCATGGACCAGGTGTTGATCGGCGCCATAGACCGCTCCCGCAATCCGGAGTTAAAGCTTGCCCTCCTGCTGGGCGTCAACGAGAAGATTTTCCCGGCCCCGCCTCCCTCCGGCAATTTGCTGGGCGAACCCGACCGCGAAGAACTCAGGAAGTGCGGGACGCCCCTCGGCCATAACACGCGCGAATTTTTGAGCCGCGAACAGTTTTTTGGTTACATCGCCTGCACCCGTTCCAGCCGGCGCCTGGTCGTTTCGTGCGCCCGGCGCGACGGCGACGATCAGCCGCTCAATCCGTCCTGGTTCATTTCCCGCCTCAAAAGTCTTTTTTCAAATTTGGAAATCGAGAACTTTTCCCCGCCCGATTGGACCCGGGCGGAGCATCCGTGCGAGTTGGCGGGAAGGCTGGTTGCGGATCAGGAGGCCGGCCCGTTGACCAGGGAACTCCTGGCCTGGCCGATGTTTGCCCCATTGCGCGGCCAGTTGAAATCTTTTCGGGCGCGACTCGAATCGGAACACCTTTCCCCGGAGCTGGCCGCGCAACTGCATGGTCCGGCCCTGCACACCTCCGTGAGCCGGTTGGAGCAATTCGCCGCCTGCTCGTTCCAGTTTTTCGTCCATTCAGGATTGCGGGCCGAGGAACGGCAGTTCTTTGAATTGGACGTGAAAGAGCGGGGCAGCTTCCAACACGAGGCGCTGGCCCGCTTTCATCAACAGTTGCAGTCGGAGAACAAGCGCTGGCGCGACATCACCCCCGCCGAGGCGCGGCAGCGCATGGGCGGGATTGTGGCCGCAATGGCCCCGAGTTTCCGGGATGGCTTGATGGAGTCCAGCGCCCAGTCGCGCTTCTCCGCCCGGATTCTGGCCGGGTCGTTGCAGGATTTCGCCGCCGCCATGGTGCAATGGATGAGTCAATACCAATTCGATCCGCGGGAGGCGGAGTTGGGCTTTGGCACGGAAAACGCCAGGCTGCCCGCCTGGGAACTGGATCTGGGCGGGGGGCGCCGCCTGCTCTTTCGCGGCATCATTGACCGGATCGATCTGTGCCGCCCCGGCGGCGGGGACGAAGCGCTCGCCGTCGTTGTCGATTATAAATCCGGCGCGCGCAAGCTGGACAAGGTGAAGATGGCCCACGGCCTGCAATTGCAATTGGCGGCCTATTTGAGCGTGCTGCGCCATCTGGCCGATCCGAAGAAGACCTTTGGCGCGGCCCGGTTGATTCCGGCCGGCGTTTTTTACGTCAATTTGCGCGGCCAATTCGAGCGCGGCCAAACCCGCTCCGATGTCCTGCGCGAACGGGAGGCGGTGCGGCAGTCGCGCTACCAGCATTCGGGGCGCTTTGATTTTGCGGCGTTGCCCTATTTGGACAACCGCCGCCTGCCCCAGGGCACGCAATTTAAATTCAGGCTGAAAAAGGACGGCGAACCCATGGCCGGCAACACGGATTTGATGCCGTCCGATCAGTTCCGGCAACTGCTGGACCAGGTTGAGGCGCAACTCGTGCGCATGGGACGGGAGATTTACAGCGGCGAGATCGGGCTGAATCCGTTCCAGAAAGGCAGGGAACGCGCCTGCGACAAATGCGACTACCAGGGCATCTGCCGGTTTGACCCGTGGAGCCATTCTTTTCGGGTGTTGGGCGAGGAAAAGGCTGAAGGGTGAGTGGTACCCCCGCCCGGAATTGAACCGGGATGGGCGGTTTAGGAAACCGCTCCTCTATCCATTTGAGGTACAGGGGCACAAAGGCCGCTGCCAGATTAGTGCATTCCCGACTTCAACGCAAAGACGTAAAGTCGCGAAGACGCTAAAAAGCGCAAGAAACACAAGATATGAATGATAGGTCCAAAAAATCGGCAACACGGCAACACTTGCCGTGTTGCCGATTTTCCAGACCTATGTATCAATCCTGCCTTTCTTCCCGGCAAACCTGACCATTGACCATTATCCATTATCAATTGTGTAAGCTCCTTACTGATAATTACTTATACTCAAAATGCTGAAATTTTCGCTGTCTTTTTCAGGCCACAAACCGGACAAAACGACCATTGTCCATTATCCCTTATCCATTGCCTACAACTTGAGTTTCAGCAGGCCGACTTCCAATGCCAGCGCCTCCTGAACATTGGAATGAAGGTGGCGTTGCAAACGATCCACCTCTTCCAAATTGGCCAATGCCTCGTCGGAAGAAATGCGCCGGGCCACCTCCCCCGCCTCCCCGGCCAAATCGGGAAACGAGAGCAGCCCGCCCCCCGCCGCCAGGGTGTGCAGCCAGACATCGCGCAGCCACCATTGCAAAGCGCCGATCAAATCCGCCCGCTGACGGCGATACTCGGCTTCAATGGCGGCAGCCAATTCGTCTTCCAACTTTTCGCGCATGTTGGTCTCCAGATCATCGTATCGTTCCAAGGGCGAGCGCGCGGCCAGAGTCTCCTCGATGGCGGCTCTTTGTTCGGCCAGCTTTTTGGAAATGATGCCCAGCAACCGGTAATGTCCGAGCATTCCCTGCTTCCCGCCGGCGGCGGTCGCGCTGAACGATGCCAGCCAGGCCATCTGCCCCGCGTCAAAATGCGCCTCGTCACCCCCGAAAGACAGACGCAGGCAACGCGACAGGATGGTTTCCAAAATTCTTTGCGGCTCGGTGCTGAGCAGGATCAAAATGGATTTGGCGGGCGGCTCTTCCAGCGTTTTCAAAAAGGCATTGGCCGCCTGAAGGGTCAATCGGTCCGCCGCCACAATGATCCCCACCTTGAACTCCGCCACCGTCGGCTTCAAGTTGACCATTTGCATCAACTCCCGAATCTGGTCGATGGTGATGAGGCGCAACCTGGACTCCGGCCGGACCCACAGCACATCCGGATGGTTGAAGTGGTCGATGCGGCGGCAACTGTCGCAGGCATCGCAAGAATCCAGGGCCAGCTTATGGGAGGCGCGCCGGGGCGGCGACAGGCAATTGACGGCCTTGGCTAGGGTTCGGGCCATGTCCTCCAACTCCTTGAGCGAATTGCCGCCAAAAAGATAAGCGTGCGCCAGGCGATTGCGTTCCAGGCTGCGCTGAAGCAATTGCGTGATTTTGCCCTGTTCTGGAAAATCGGAAAACATTCCGTTTAAGCCTCTTTTTGCTCCATACTTTTGACGGCCAGCGGGATGCTGCACAATTGCCGGTCATCCAGGACCAGATTCACTGCATACAGGCCGGTCTTCTCGAATTTCAACTGTTGAATGTTCACAATAAAATTGCGTGAAATGAAAGTGGCGTCGGCTGGAAAAGCCACCTCCACCGGCACATCCGTGCCCGGCAAGATCGGCTGGCCGTCTTCATCCACGAAATGGATCTCCAAATGATGCGGCCCGTCCTCGCTCCGATCAAAGGCGATGCGCAGGGCGACGGAACATTGCGGATGATGGGCCGGCAAAGCCGGGGCGTAGATGGTGTCAAAAGTGCCCAACAAATTCAACTTGCCGTTGTACTCCGTAGCCGCGTCGCACAAAACTGCCACTTGAATGGTCATCGCTTTGCGGGCGAGTGTAGCCCACGCCCGGAATTATTCAGCAACTATTTCTTTGAAGATTAGGATTAGGATTAAGATTAGGATCAGGATAAAATCACCCGGTCATGGCTGCTCTAACATCGCCTGCGCGCGGGAATTGGTGGGACAAAACCCGGCAGTGGGCCGCGGCTCATCCAAAGTCGATGCTGGCGCTGGCGGTGGTCATCGCCTTGGGACCGTTCCTGGCGAAACCGTTTAACATGGATGATCCGCTCTTTGTTTGGACGGCCCGCCAAATCCACGTCCATCCATGGAATCCTTACGGCTTCAACGTGAATTGGTACGGGTCAGCGGCGCCCATGTGGGGCGTGACGCAAAATCCGCCGCTGGGTTCTTATTATCTGGCGCTGGCGGCCGGAGTTTTGGGGTGGAGTGAAATGTCTTTGCATTTGGCGTTCCTGCTTCCTGCGCTGGCGGTGATTTTGGGAACATACCGGCTGGCCCGGCACTTTTGTGATCAACCGCTGCTGGCGGCGCTGGCCACTTTGTTCACGCCGGTTTTCCTGGTGTCAAGCACGAGCGTGATGTGCGATGTGTTGATGCTGGCCTTTTGGATGTGGGCGGTGGTGTTGTGGGTTGAGGGTGTTGAGCAGGATTCCTTTTGGCGGGTGGCCGGGGCCGGATTGCTGATCGCGCTGGCCGCGCTCACCAAGTATTTTGGGGCCTGTCTAATTCCTCTGCTGGCTGTTTACGGCGTGATGAGCAAGCGCCGGTTGGGCCGATGGGCCGGCTGTCTGCTCATTCCGCTGCTGGTCCTGAGCGGCTACCAATGGGCCACACAAACATTGTACCAGCACGACCTTCTTTGGAAAGCGGCGGATTACGCCAGTCGCAAGAGCGGCTTTTTTACCGGCGCAAGAGCCGACGCGGGCATGATCGCATTGAGCTTCACTGGCGGAGGGTTGGCTGCGGCCATTTTCCTGGCGCCGTGGTGGTTCTGGCGGCCGCGGGCCTTGCTGGCGCTGGTTGGCGGGGTGGCGCTGCTGGATTTTGCGCTTTTTGGCGAGGGAACGTTCTTGCAAGCGTACCACTGGATTCAAGGCTGGCCCCGCATATCCATGGAAGGGCAAATCCTCTTCTGGACAGTCGGCGGAGTGTCCGTGCTGGCGCTGGCGGTGGCGGACGTGTGGAAGCGCCGCGACGCCCGTTCGTGGTTGCTGGCCTTGTGGGTCATTGGAACGTTTGTCTTCACAGCCGCCTTCAATTGGACGATCAACGGACGCTCCATTCTGCCGATGGCGCCCGCCGTGGGAATTTTACTCGCCCGGCGATTGCAACCACGAGCCGGAGCGAATGAAAAGGATCCCGCTGTTGGCCGTCGTCGAATCGTGATCGCATTGGCCGCCAGCGCGCTCCTGGCTTTGCTGGTGGCGCTGTCGGATTTTCTTCTTGCCGCCGCCGTGCGCCAAAGCGCGCGGCAAACCCGCGAGCGGTGTGGACGCGGCGGGCAGACAGTATGGTTTCAAGGTCACTGGGGTTTTCAATACTACCTGGCGGAGCTGGGTGGACAGGCGCAGGACAAGCGGCGCCCAGGCTTCCGCGACGGCGATTTTCTGGCCGTGCCGCTCAACAATACCAACTTGGACCCTCCGGCTGCTCCGAGGAGGGACGCGTTTTATGTCAACGGACCGCGGTTCCTGACCGACATGAATCTGTACATCGGCGCGGGCTTTTACAGTTCCTCGGACGGTCCCCTGCCTTTTGTCTTTGGGCATGTTCCGCCGGAAAATGTCATAATCTATGCCTGGAAATCCGGGCCGGCAGGCAAGCCGTGACGGAAGGGACCAATGGTCATTAGTGCTTGGACATTGGTTGTTTTCCAAGCATTCTGGCGGAATGAGAGTTGGCGTGTTATGCGGGGGCCTGGCGGATTTGGATTGGGCCGGCAAGCTGGGATTCCGTTCCATTGAATGGATGGGTTTTGCCGGGAGCCTGGCCGCGCCGCCCCATGCCGATTGGAAACCTTTTGCCGAAAAGCTGGCCGCCGAATGCAAGGCCCGCGGCATTCGCATTTCCGCCATCGGCGCTCTTTATCAAAACCCGCTCGATCCCAAACAAACGGAAACCGCCGCCGCCGTTTTTCGCCGCGCCATCGAGGTTGCCGCCCATATCGGCATCCGGACCGTGGCCGGTTTTGCGGGCGCGGTCATCGAATGGGAGATCAATGAGCGCGGCGGCAATCCGGTGTGCAAGCCGTTCGAGAATTATTTGCCGCAACTGCTGGCCTTTTGGGAGCCGCTGGCGCGATACGCCGCGGAAAAGGGCGTTCGCATCGCGTTTGAGAACTGCCCCCAGGGCGCCTGGCACCTGCCTGTCATGCATTATAATATGCTCGGGCAGCCCGCCATGTGGGAACGGCTTTTCAACCAAGGCAAGTGCGAGAATCTTGGCCTCGAATGGGACGCCAGCCATCTGATGTGCCAGTTCATTGATCCGGTGGCGAACATTCATAAATTCGGCGCGCGGATTTTTCACGTTCACGCCAAGGACGCCTATATCAACCGGCCGCTGCTCGAGACTTACGGCATTTGCCATCCGGGGGTGGCGGAACATCGTTTTCCGGGGCTGGGCCAGGCGAATTGGGCGGAAATTGTCCATGCCCTGTTGCGCGCCGGCTATGATTCGGATTTGAACATCGAAGGCTGGCACGACCCGGTCTATCGTGATCACGACAACGCCGGCCCGGACCGCCAGCGCGGCCAGAAATTGGAAGAGGCCGGCCTGCTGATTGCCAGAAAAACATTGGAACGATTTACGGCCGGCACGGAGTAGTTTCCTGTATTTTAATTTGGGGCCTGCGAAATCCGGAGAAAAACATCCGGGCCGCAAATCGCATCCAGGCGGCCAAACGAAGCGGTGTTGGTTGGGTTCCCGGAGAATGTGTTGGTGTAACTCGGAACCGGGAGCCAGACGTTGTGAACAAGGTTGGAACTGAATTGCGGGATCAATTGTATGGTGTTGGTTCCGCCGGAAAAGGTCAGGACAATGTTGGTTGTTGTCAGCGAGGTGTGGAGGATGGTTGCCGGGGGCGGCGGCTGGGGCGGATTGACCGTAATTATGCCGTAAAAGTGGTGTTTGTTGCAAATATAATAAAGAGTGGTTGGATAATTTGTGGCGGGAATGGTGAGAGTTACAGTTCCTGAACTGACTGCTTGCGCGCTGGCGCCGCTGTAATGCGAGGTAATGTTCGGGCCGGTACAGATGTCCACCGGATGAATGGAGGCGGTGTTCATCTGCAAAATATAGGTCGCTCCCGCATTGATGCTGAAGTTTAAGCTGTCATCGACATTCGCATTCTGCGCCGCCTGCCCTGAACTCGACCCATTGACCACGTACTCAAATTCATTGCCGGGAGTAGTCACGGTGTAATTTGGAGGGGAAACTACGACTTGAGCCTGGACAATTCCAGCGGTGCAGAGGCACAGCGCCATCGCCATGAGACCCGTTTTATTGTCGAATAGAATTATTTTCATAAGTGTTGACCACCTCGTCGCCGATTCTGGCAACAGGCCGCCTTTCAATTGGGAGGAGCGAAAGGCATGTTTGTTCCCGGGACGATAGACCGAAGGCGTTTTAGCCCTTCGCTCCCAGGACGGAGCCGGTTCAAAGCGCCCGGAACTGATGGTGCAGTCCCAACGTTGCATTTTCCATTGTGGAATTAATCGTATAGTCGCTGGCATAAGTGCCTTTCACCTGTTAAGAGGGCCGGGCGGCAGTTTTGTTCCAAAGAATAGATTTTTTTGTTCTTTTCAGGAACAATCCGGCAGACCATGCCTCCTACTTGGAATGCAAACGTATGGAAAGCGTGAGTTTTGAAAGCCTTGTAAAGCAGTATTACGAGCCGCTTTACCGGTTCGCCTTCAGCCTCGCGCGGACTGAAGCCGACGCTTGCGACCTCACCCAGCAAACCTTTTATGTCTGGGCGACCAAGGGCCATCAATTGCGCGACCAAAACAGCGCCAAAACGTGGCTTTTTACGACCTTGCACCGGGTCTTTTTACAAAGCCGCCGGAGAGAAACACGCTTTCCACATGAGCCGTTGAACGAAACGGACGATCAACTGCCTTTAACTTACCCCGTGATGGCCAGTGAACTGGATTGGGAGCAGGTGCTGGAGGCTTTGGGCCGCGTCGAGGAGAATTATCAGGCGGCGGTTGCGCTCTTTTACCTCCAGGAGTGCTCCTACGGGGAAATCGCGGAGATTTTGGAGGTTCCCATTGGGACGGTCAAATCGCGCCTGGCGCGCGGTTTGGGACAACTGAAAAAGATGCTCATACAAACCAGCCCGTCTGGCCGCATTGGAAAGGCCCAACATGAATAACGAGGAGGCAAGAAAAATCCTGGCCTTATACCGGCCGGAAACGGCCGATCGAACCGATCCGAGTTTCAAGGAGGCCCTTGAGCGCGCCATACCATATCCAGCGCCGGCAGGCCGGCAAGACAAGCCTGACCCTGAGTTGGGCCGTTGGTTTCAAGAGCATTGCTCATCCCACCTCAGTATCCGGACCAGGTTCCGCGAGATCCCGGTGCCGCCTGGACTCAAAGACCAGATTTTGGCCGAAGTCAGGATTCCCGCCACAAAGGTCATCCCATTCCGGCCAATGGTTCTTCTTCGCGCCGCCGCGGTCCTCGTGCTGTGTTTGGGTTTGGCCGCATTGTTCTGGCGATCCCACAGCCGGGAGGATGATTTTAACATTTATCGAAGCCGAATGGCCCGGACGGCCATGCAACCCTACGGCATGGATTTGCAGAGCCATGATTTGCAGTCCATCAACGCGTTTCTCGCCGGGCGCAAGGCTCCGACGGATTATGTTTTGCCGGAGGGCGTGTTAAAGGCGCAAGCTGTCGGTTGCGCGGTTTTACGATGGCAAGGCCAACCCGTGTCCATGATCTGCTTCCGCTCCGGGCAGCCGCTTCCCGCCGGCGAGCAAACGGACCTATGGCTGTTCATCGTTGATCAATCCCCGATGCGGAACGGCCCCGCTGCCCGCCCGCCCATCGTTGCCCGGGTCAATAAACTGATGACAGCCGCCTGGACTCAGGGAGGAAAAATGTACGTTCTCGCCGCGGCTGGCGACGAAGAGTTTCTGCGCAAATACTTTTAATCCGCTTTCACCGTCATGCGGGCGATGACCCGATCAAAATCGTCCTGTTCACCAGAGGCGACGCTGCGGAGCTTGCTGAATCACCGACATGCGGGCGATGACCCAATTTAAATCGTCTAGTTGACCAGGCGGGAGGTTGGTGTAAACCACGGGGTCGGCGGCATCCGGTTCAGCGGGGGCCAGGGTGCTGGCGTCCCGCCAGTGATGCAGTTCGGCGTGGCCGTCCGCGAATGAAATATTGGCGCTCCCATTGTGATAGGAAGCCGGCAAACGGATCCATTCGCCCTGATAAGCTCTGTTGATAAAATACCCGTCGGAAATCGTGTCTGGATGTTCCTCCGTAAAGACAAAAATCTGCGCCGCCACCGGCACGGATGACAATTTGAAGAACTGGACGTAGTTCTGGATTGTTGGTGTTGACGCCGCTCTGCGTGATTTCTCCGGCGTCCCCGACGGACGCGTTCATCGAATAACTGCGCGCGCGGCGCGGCCAGCCGGCGCTGTGCTGGACCGTGCTCAGAACGGTATCGGACGGACAGTGATAGATGGCGGAAGATCGGGCCACATACGGGCCGAGGGCGGCATCGGTCAAAAGCGCCGTGTTCGTATTATCAGGAGTGGTTTCCCAATCGAGAACATCCATGGCCCAGTTGATGTTTGTGTGAACGGCTGCGCCGGCCTGGTTGTAGGGAAAGAAACCCCCGTTGTCATCGCAATACATCAGGCAACCCAGCATGAGCTGCCGGGCATCGTTCTGACAGAAGGCGCCTTGCGCCTGCGATTTTGTCCGGGCCAGTGACGGCAAAAGCAGGCTCGCCAAAATTCCGATCACGGCAATGACAACCAGCAGTTCAATCAGGGTGAACGCGCTCCGCTGCCAGGGGTTTCCCGGCGGCGGCGTCTCTGCAACGGGGTTTGACAGGTTCATGCCGTAACAGGGTTCGAAACTTTCATATCATAAAACAGCCACACTAATGGACTATACATCAAAACCGCGAAAGTCAAAACTTCCATTTCCATGCAAAACGCCATTGGCTCGTTCGCCGCCGCAAAGCGTCATGGGGCCGTGGCGCGGTCGATCCACTGTTTTTCCTTCGCTCCGAAGGGCAGGGCGGCGCGTGTTGCCGCGCGGCGGGGGTCATTTTTTGGATTGAATGTTCAGGTTTTCACCGGCGCGGGGATGTGCGTCAAGTATTGCGACGTCAGCACGGCGGTGGCGAAACAGAGGGCGGCGCAGATGAGATAGGGGAGGGAAGCGTGGGCCACAAAGAGAGTGGCGGCAAAGATCGGCCCGGCGATGCGCGCCAGGCTGCCCATGCCCTGCGTCACGCCCATGACCGCCCCTTGCTCGGTGGGAAGCGTCAACATGGAGATCATGCCGAAGACGGGCGGGCGGGTCAGGCTGGAACCAATCGTAAAAATGCCCAGCCCAACCAGCAGCGCGGCCCACGTCGTCAAAAAAGGCAGGAGGCCAATGCCGATGGCGGCCACCACAAGGCTGGCGGCGATCATCTTTGGTTCGCCCAGCTTTCTGACCACCCGGCCTATCGCGCCCGGACTCTGCACAACGAAACCCATGACTCCGCAGTAGGCAATCAGCCACGACACCGTCACCAGGCTGGTCTTGGTGTCAATTTTAAAATTTCTGATGACCAGCAGGCCGATGGTCACTTCGAAACAGGTGAAGCAGAAGGTGGCCAAAAAATAGATGCCAATGAGCAAATTGAGGCGCGGGGCGCGCAGGGTGTGCAGCCATTGCTCGATGTGGGGCCGCTGGAGGACGGCGTGTTCGGCGGGCTCCCAACTTTCCCCCAGCCAGATGAAGGCCGAGATAAAATTGATCGCGCACAGGATGGCGGCGGTCCAGCCGGGGGCGGTCATGCCAAACCATTTGCTGCTCACCGCGCCGAAGACCGGGCCGAAGGCAAATCCGAGGCCGAAGGCCATGCCGATCAATCCCATTTTGGCGGAGCGATTTTCGGGCGGGGTGATGTCGGCGATATAGGCCTGGGCCACAGTGATGTTCGCCCCGCAAATTCCCGCGAACAAGCGCGAGACAAACATCACGGCCAGGGCCGCGGTGGAATTGGAAAGGCCGGAGCCGATGGCGAAAATGACATAGGAAAGACACGCGCAACAGGTGCTGGCCAGCAGCACCGGCCGCCGCCCGATCCGGTCGGAAAGCCGGCCCCAAACCGGCGCGAAGATGAATTGCATCAAGGAATACGCGCTGATGATCGCGCCGATGACGAAGCTTCTGGCGTGGAAGTTTTGGCTGTAAATGGGGATCAGCGGCAGGATCAGGCCAAACCCAATCAGGTCGATTGCGACAGTCAAGAAGATGATGGAAATGGATCGTTTCTTCATTGCATTGCGGGCACGCGCAATCGGGCACCATGCCACAGGCCCTACTTCCGCACAATCTCCATATCTTCTCCCACCGCTCTTTGGAACCGGGCGCGGGCCACGGAATAATCGTGCAAGGCCTGCGCCTGGGTGGTGCGCGCCTGGGTCAAGGCGGTTTGGGCGTTGAGCACATCCAATTGGGTGCTGCTGCCCGCGGTCATGCGCGCTTCGGCCAGGCGCAACGCTTCCTCCGCTTCTTCCTGCACGGCTTTCTGCGACTCCAGCACTTCGCGCGCCTCGATGAAATTGGACCAGGCCGTGCGCACTTCCAGCTCAATTTGCCGCCGGGTCTCATCGACATCGAGCCTGGCCCGCTCATAATGCGCCTGGGATTCCATGATCTTGCCGCGGGTCAATCCGAAGTCGAAAATGTTCCAACTGATTTGCGCCCCCGCGATCCAGCCGTATAAATCGGCGCCGAGATTATTTTCGTAGGGCGGACTTTGACATTGATAGCCGCCAAAAATTTGCGCGCTGGGCTTGAAACCGGCTTTGGCCCGGACCACGTCCTCCCGGCGCAGGCTCTCCACTTTGCGGAGCGCGGCCAATTCGGGCCGTTTTTCCACGGCGCGGGCCAGGGCGGCGGGCAAATCAATGTCCAGCGGGGTGGCTTGGAGGGTGTCGCTCAACTCCAGGGGCACGTCTTCCCAAATGGTTTTGGGGAGATTGCAGCCGAGCAAATTGAGCAGGTTGTTTTTGCCGATGCGATAACTGTTCCTGGCTTGAATGAGGCGGGGGCTTTCATTGGCCAGTTCCACATGGGCGCGCAGCACATCGAACTGCGGCACCGTGCCGGCCTGAAAGCGCCGCCGCGCGTCTTCCAATTCATGGCTCAGGAGTTTGACGGAGGCCTCGTTGACGGCAATCTGCTGTTGGGCCACCAGGACATCGTCATAGGCCACGCGCACGGAGAGGAGCGTGTCGGCCAGGAGGGTCTGATAATTGAGCAGGGCCTGTTGCCGCGTCAGTTTGGCGGAACGGAAGGCCGAGGTCATGCGGCCGCCTTCGTAGATGGATTGCTGGACGCGGATGTCGCTGTTCCAATTCTGATTGGGGAATTGCACGACATTATTGAACGGCGCGGGCAGCGGGAACTGCTCGATCAGCGAAGGCTGCTCCGCGTTGTAAGCGCCCCGGGCCGAGAGCGTGGGAAAGGCAATGGAGTGCAACTGCACCACCACCCCGTGGGCGGCTTCCAAGTCGGCTTTGCCCTTGAGGATGGCGCTGTTTTGGCGCAGGGCGATGTCCACCGCCTCGGCCCGCGAAACCGGATGGGGGAAAAGATTGGTGGGAGCCGCCTGGGGCGATTGCGCGCGGGCGGTGAAGCCGGCCGCGACAGCCCCGATGATGAGCGCCGCAAGGGAAGCTCTTGGAAAACGGTTCAAGGTGAAGTCAGTCGAAGGCGTGGCCGGCGCAGCAGAGGACGTCGCGCACTTTGTGGCGCACCAGTTCCTTGACCCTTTCGCGGGCGGGGCCGAGATATTTGCGGGGGTCGAATTCCCTGGGATTTTCGGCCAGGCATTTGCGGATGGCCGCCGTCATGGCCAGTCTGAGGTCAGTGTCAATATTGACTTTGGTGCAGCCAACGCGGCGGGCGGCCTCGATGTCCCCCTCTGGAACGCCGGCGGTGTCCTCGCCCAGTTTTCCGCCGTATTTGTTGATCTCCGCGACGAGGTCCTTGGGCACGCTGGAGGCGCCGTGCAAGACCAGGGGATAGTCGCCCAAGCCCGCGTCCATCAAGGCCTTTTTGATGGCGCGCAGGCGGTCCAAATCCAGGCGCTGTTCGCCCTTGAATTTATAGGCGCCGTGGGAATTGCCGATGGCGACGGCCAGCGAATCAATTCCCGTTTGCCTGACAAACAGGACGGCTTCCTCCGGATGGGTGTAAACGCCGCCCTTGCTGTAGCCGCCGCCCGCCTCGCCATCGTCATGTTGGGCGCCGACGAGCATGCCCAATTCCCCTTCGACGACACAGTTGTGCTTGTGGGCGTATTCGACGACGCGGCGGCAAACCTCGGCATTTTTGTCGAACGGCTCATGGCTGCCGTCGATCATCACGCTGGTAAACCCCTCGTCAATGCACTCCTTGCACAGCTCGAAGGAATCGCCGTGATCGAGATGGACGGCAATGGGGATGTTGGAGGTGCTGACGGCGGCCTCGATGAGCTTTTTGAGATAGACGGGGCTGGCGTATTGGCGGGCGCCTTTGGAGATTTGGAGCATGACGGGCGCCTTTTCCTCCTCGCAAGCTTCAACGATGGCTTGCAGCAGCTCCATATTATTGACGTTAAAAGCGCCGAGGGCGTATTTGCCTTTGAGCGCCTTGGCGAACAGATCTTTGGTATGTGTCAGTGGCATATTTTTTCCGCCAACGCGCGCGGCGCGTTGACCGGGGCAGGATAGTAGAAGGTTGGACGGGGAAAGGGGAAGGAAAATATCCGCCATCAACCGTTGATGTCCTGCATGGTCTGGATTTGCAGTTCGACCGTTTTCTTGACAATGGTGGCGCGGGCCACCGCGGTGGCCTGGGTTTCGCCGCGGAATGTTCTCATTTTGACCGCGACCGCCGCCACAATGTCCCCGTTGCGATCGCGCAAGGGCATCGTTATTTCCACCGTCCGGCCCGTCTTCATATAATAAACCGAGCCGCGCTCGATCACATCCGCCTCTGTTTTCGTTCCCGCCGCGCCAAAGTCATGCTCATTCATGGCGCCGACAACCACCGGCAAGCCCGGACCCTTGCTGGCATAGACTCTCAGGCCGAGCAGGCGCGGATATTCTTTGACGATGTTGTTGATGACGACCTGGACATAGGGCACACGCGGGGTGTATCGGACCCCCGCATCGACAAAATAACATTTGGAATCGGCCTTGGTCCAAAAGCCGACTTTGCCGCGCGAAAAAGTGGTGTCATTGATGGCCAGCTCATTGGTGGGCGCTCCCGGCCGGGCCGGCGGAATGGCCAGCCGTCCGTCCAAATAGCAGCGTATGTGGCTGCCCTCGCATTCGATGCGCAACTCCCGCCAGACATCTTTGGCCATCGGCACTTTTACGCCAATGCCAAGCCCTGCGTAGCTCTGGCCGCCCACCACCCGGTACCACAGCAGATTGCCCTCCGCGCTGGCCCGAACCACGTAATAATTGCTTTGGTCCTGCGCGCGGAACACCACGCCAGCCGACGGCTCGACAATGCCCCCGGCCAGCTTGAAACGCGTGGTCAGCGTAAAATCGCTCAAGATTTCATTGGTGTACAGCAGCACGGGAAAATGGTCCTCCTCCAGGTTGAAGGATTGAACGGAGAGGACGGCGCGTTTGGCGGTGTTCCCCGGCGCGTTGGGTTCGAGGGGCGCGAGAATCGGCGGCACCTGTTCGTCCACGACCTTCCATTGCGCCGGTTCGCCCCGGCCCGTGACCAGGCTGATAAATCCCGGCGGCGGCTGGTCCACGGCGTCCTTGCTGAAGTCAAACTCAATTTGCGCCGCGGAAACGCCAATGGCGAACCCGGCGATGAACAGGGCGGGGATGGGCTTTAACATGAGATCAATAGATCATGTCCGCCACCGTCCGGTTCGCCGGGATGAACGGGATGACGTGCTCGGTGTAGGGGCAGATGATATCGAGCAAATACGGCTGGTCGGAATCCAGCATCTGTTGCATGGCGCCGCGCAGGTCTTTTTTATACATGACGCGCTGGGCCGGGACATTGAAGCTCCGGGCCATGGCCACGTAATCGGGATAAATCCCCCGCCGATGATCGGGGTCGCCGAGGTAGGTATGGCCCCGGTTGCCCTGGTAAAAACTATCCTCCCATTGCATCACCATCCCCAGGTGCTGGTTGTTCAGGATCATGGCCTTGGCCGCGATCCTTTCGATGTGGGCCGTGGCCAGTTCCTGCACGTTCATGAGAAAGGAGCCGTCGCCGTCGATGTCCACCACCTGCTTGTTGGGGAAGGCGACTTTGACGCCGAGGGCGGCGGGATAGCCAAAGCCCATGGAGCCCAAACCGGCGCTGGTGATGAACTGGCGGGGGGCGGTAAATTTATAGTATTGACCCGCCCACATTTGGTGCTGGCCCACGCCGGTGGTGATCAGCGCCTCGCCCCGGGTCAGCTCGTAAAGCATCTCGACGGCCATCTGGGGCAGGATGACTTCGGATTCGCGCCCTTGCAGATGGTCGCGCATGTGTTCGGAACGATTGACCTCCTCCGTCACCCCGTAACGAAATGGCGCGCGCTGTTTCCATTCCCCGATTTGGGCGTGCCAGGCCGGGAATTTTTTCGGCATGGGCCGTTTGCGGATCATTTCGTTCAAGCGGCCCAGGGCGTATTTGATGTCGCTTTCGATGGCCAAATGGACCTTGCGGTTTTTATTGTGCTCCGATTGGTCGATATCGACATGCACAATGGTCCCTGTTTTGCAAAACTCGTCCACTTTGC
This sequence comes from uncultured Verrucomicrobiae bacterium, assembly GCA_963813995.1. Lineage (GTDB taxonomy): Bacteria > Verrucomicrobiota > Verrucomicrobiia > Limisphaerales > Palsa-1400 > DASRLE01. Next base: position 170,772 of record CAWFAZ010000047.1, read on the forward strand.
CTGTCACCCGGTCGTCGAAGCGCACGCCAAAAGCCAGGAGCAGATCGGCGCCGGGTTTGATTTTGACCAGCGGCTCGTCGGGACTTTTGCGGTGCTTGAATTCGCCGCTGACGGCCCAATTGGCGGTGGCGCAGCCGTGCATCCCCAGCCAGCGCAGGGACAACGGATGCGTTTCAGGAAACGCGCCGCAGCCCATGATGGTGGTGGCCACCGGGATGCCCGTGGCCTCGGCAAATTGCAGGAGATCGGGGGCGGCGTTGGCGGTGATGATGCCGCCTCCGCAATAGAGGACAGGGCGCTCCGCCTTGGCAATCAAACCGATGATTTCATTGAGCGCGAGGTCATCGGCCTTTTTGTTGGGATCATATCCCCGCAAATGGGCCTCCGCGGGCCAGACCGGCTGGGTTTTGCTGGTTTGAAGGTTCTTGGGGAAATCGATCACCACCGGCCCCGGCCGCCCGGTGGTGGCGATATAAAGGGCCTCCTTGACGATGCGCGGGATGTCGTTCACATCGGTGATCAAATAACTATGCTTGACGATGGGCAGGGTCATGCCGAAGAAGTCCGTTTCCTGGAAGGCGCCCTTGCCAATCATGGCTTGCGGCACCTGGCCGGTGATGGCGACCACCGGCACGGAATCCATATAGGCATCGGCGATGGCCGTGACCAGGTTGGTCGCGCCCGGCCCGCTCGTGGCCATGCACACACCGGCCTTGCCCGTGGCGCGGGCGTAACCGCCGGCGGCGAAGCCCCCGCCCTGTTCGTGGCGCGGCAATATCGTGCGAATGGTCGAGCGCGTCAGGGCTTGATGGATTTCCATGCTGGCCCCGCCGGGATAGGCGAAGATGCATTCCACGCCTTCCCGTTCCAAAGCCCGGACCAGGATGTCGCGGCCCATCATGGGCTGGCCGATTTCCGCCTTGGGCGGTGTTGCCTTCCGTTTTTCGAGTTTGACTGTTTTCATATCGTTATTGGACTGGCCGGAGTGGGAATAAAAAACCCACGACCGTTTCCAGCCGTGGGAGTTTTGTCAAAATTTGCCTTAAACGCGACAAGACCCAACGGCGCGGCCGCCTACGACGACGACCCCGTTTACCACCAGAACCTGCAGCGTTTCGATTAACATGGAGGCAAGCATACTTGAGGCGGACGCGAAGGTCAAGCGAGTTTTGCAATGAGTTTTGCCTTGGGCGCATCTCAGTTTTTAGATAGATCGAAGTGGCGATTATGAGGGGAAAGCAGGCGTCACTTTTTAAACTCTCGTGTTTTCTGTCGGCTTCGCATCGGTTTGAAACCTGGGGCCAACTTCAGGCGCGTTGAGCCGTCTTCCTGCCGGCCCGGTAAGGCGGCGCATTTTCTTTTATATTCAAGCACCTGGCCGCAACGCTCAGCCAACCGGCTCCAGAATCGCCGTATCAGCTTGATATTTTGGGCTGGCTTTCATCCGTGTTTATCCGGCCTTATCCGTGGTCAAATCGTCCTCATGGTTCCCCGCTTTTGTGACGACTTCTGCGGCGCGGGGATTATAATCCAGAGCGTGGCATTGGAAAAATATTTGGCCAAAAACGGGTTTTGCTGCGCTCTGATCGCGCTTTTTACGCTCCTGGTTTGGGGAACCACGGTCGGGTTCGGCTTTGTCTGGGATGATTCTGCGCTTGTGGCGCAAAACACCAGCATCCGCTCCCTCAGGAATATCCCGGAAATTTTCACCTCCGTGAAAGCGCAATCGGCCGACGTGGCGCCGAGTTTTCGCCCGATACGGACAGCCTTTTACGCGCTGCTTTATGCCATCGGCGGCCAGCCGTCGCCGCAGCCGTGGATTTTTCACCTGGCCAATGTTCTGTGGCACGGCCTCGCCGCCATGCTGCTCTTTTCGGTGGCGCTGTTGCTCTGCCAGCGCCTTGCCGGCGCAGCGCCGCCCGCCGCCGCCAGAATGACGGCGTTGTGGATCGCGCTCGGCTTCGCCGCGCACCCGGTGGTTTCGGAAGCGGTCTGCTGGATCAAGTGCCTCGATGACTTGATGGCGGCGGTGTTTGTGCTTGCCGCCCTGCGGTCCCTGCTCAAGTGGAATGGGGGGGCGCGCGGCTATGTGGCCGCGCTGGTGTTTTATCTGTTGGCGGTTTTCTCCAAGGAATCAGCGGTGCCGCTGGCCATGATCGTGTTTTTCGTTTTTGCCGGGTTCCATAAACTGCCCTGGCGGCGGAGCGCGGCGCTGACGGTTCCGTTTGTGTTGGTGGCGGGGTTTTATGTGGTCTATCGCCATCTGGTCCTCGGCCAATCCGCGCAGTGCGCGCCGCTCTCCGGGAGCTATGGAAAAACCTTGATCGATATGTTCCCGGTGGCGTTGGAATACTGGCGGCTTCTTTGGGGCATCCCGCCGTTTTGCGCCGATTACGATTTTATGGTGGGAGGGCAGCCGCATTCGTTTCTTTCAGGCGCCGTGCTGGGCGGGGTGTTTTTGGTGTTGTTCTTCGCCGCGCTGGCCGTGTGGCTGTGGCGGCGTCCGGAGTGGCGGATGTCCGGATTCGGTTTGGTTTGGCTTGGCCTGTTTCTGCTGCCGGTTTCCAATCTCCTGCCCATGATGCAATACATGGCGGAACGGTTTCTTTATTTGCCGCTGATGGGATTTCTGCTGGCGCTGGGAGGCGTGTTCTTGAATCTTTCGCGCCTCCGCCCGCGTCTGGCGGCGGCGCTGGCGGCGGCGCTGATGGTCATCTGGACGGGCACGAGCCTGAATCAGATGGGAGTCTGGCGGGACGAGCTGACCTTGTATATGCGCACGGAGTTCGAGCATCCGGGGATCAAACGCATCGAACATAATGCGGTGGTGGCCGTCTTCGGCCTGCCGCAGATGGCGGTGAATCGGACGGCGAAGACGCTGACTCCGGAGCAAGCGGAACAGATGATCGCCACATTGCAACGGGCGCGGCAGATTTACCCGGAAAACGACAAGTTGACAACGCAACTCGGTTTGACGGAGGCGAAAATTGGCCGGTGGCGGGAAGCGGTGGCGCTGCTGGAATTGGCGGTGCGGCAGAATCCGGGCTTCGCAGAGCGCTGGTTCAATCTGGCCAGCGTGTATGAGCGGACCGGGCAGCCCGCCAAAGCGCGGGAAGCATGCGCCCAGGCGCTGCTGCTGAACCCCAATTTCGGGATGGCGCGCCGCTTGCAAACAGAAATTGAGAATGAGTTGAAAGCCGCGAATGTCCCCGGACCGCCCGCGCCAAAGTAAGCGGGGCCGGGGATTAAGATTAGGAGCAGGAGCAACCTTTAAGTCTCCTGCCCCGCGAGGCGGCGGAGGTACTCGAAGGAAAAGATGCCCGACGCATGGCCATCGCCCCAAACCGGCTGAATGGCATAGCCACCCACGTTCACCATGCCTTGGAGTTGGAATGATTGGGGGGAAAGCGGCTGGTCCGGGCCTTTGTGGAGGGTTCCCATGACGTCGCGTTCGCCGATGCAGCCGGCGCAAGGACACGCCCGGCGCAATTTTTCGATGGGAATGAAGCTTTCCCCGCCATCATCCCATTTGATGGCCAATTCCGAGCCAATTTGTTGAAGATCGATCGGCCGCATATAAAATGGCTACTGGGGCAATTGCCGGCGGTAATCGGTTGTGCCGCCAAGCTGTTGATATTTCTGGAAGGCGGTCTCAAAGCGTTGACGGGCGGAGGCAAGGGCCTGCTGCGCGTTGGCGACGGCTTGGTCGGCGGCACTGCGTTGACGCATGACGTTGTTGTAGGTGGCTTGGTCCAACGTTTTTCCGTGGTAGAAGGCATGCAAATTGGCGCGGCTGCGTTCCGCCATGGCGACCGCGGCGCCGGCCCTGCGCATGGCGCCCAGTTGTTCCTGCACCGACTGATCGGCTCGGGCCAGGTCGGTCATCTTTTGCCACGCATTTGGATCGGCCTGGATGAGGGGCGCAACCGGCGCGGCTGGGGCGTTGTTGAACTGCTTCCTAACCACCGCCGCTCCAGCCAGCAGCGCGCCCACAATAATAAATGGCACAAGACACACCAGAACCATGTTCCAATGCTCGAATCGCCGGAGGGGGGCAAGAATGCCAAAGAAATCGAAAGACCATTTTGCCGCGCGAGCCGCCTCGGGACGATGGATGTGCAAGGACGGTCCTTTGCCGCCAGGAAGGACGGCCGGAAAGGTGACGGTTTTCCCGCAGATTGGACAAACCATCTGTTTTCCACAGTACCCGGCTGTGTACTCGATATGCTGCCCGCAAAAAGGGCAGGAATGTTTGTAGGATTCCATGATCGCCTAACCAATGCCATCCCCGTCTCTTCCACGGGATGCCTGCTTGCAGGCGCAGAATTCCAAGCTTCATGTTTAACGCCCGATTGTTATGCCAAAGAAATCCATAGCAACAGCAAAATCTTCGGGCAGCGGAGCTTCAAAAGTCATGCGCCTTTGGGTGCGGGGATGGATCAAGGCCAGTTTCGCGGCATGAAGAAGCTGGCGGGGCGCAACGTAGCCGCTGGCCTCTTTGAGACGGAGGTTCTGGCGTTTGCCATAGACCAAATCCCCCAGCACCGGGCAGCCGAGATGTTCCAGGTGAACGCGGATTTGATGAGTCCGCCCGGTGTGCAGGCGCATTTCAACCCGCGCCACGTCCTTCAATTGTTCCAGCACCCGATAGCTGGTGCGCGCCTGGCGTCCGCCCGTGCGCGTGACCGCCATGCGCTTGCGCTGGGCCGGGTGGCGGGCGATGGAGGCGATAATCTCGCCCGCGGCCCGCGGCATCCGGCCGCAAACAATGGCCTGATAAATCTTCAGCACCCGGCGGCCGGCGAATTGTTCGGACAATTTCAGGTGGGCGGCGTCATTCTTGGCCACGATCAGGCAGCCGCTGGTATCTTTGTCAAGACGATGAACAATGCCGGGGCGGGCCACGCCGCCGATGCCGCTGAGCCGGCCGGCGCAGTGATGCAGCAGCGCGTTGACCAGCGTATGCTCCGGGTGCCCGGCGGCGGGATGAACGACCAGCCCGGCCGGCTTGTTGAGCACGAGCAAATCGTCGTCCTCGTGCAGAATGTCCAGGGGAATCTCTTCCGGCAGGGCTTGGTCCGCGCGAGCTTCGGGCCAGCGGACGGAAATGGTTTCCCCGGCGCGCGGATGATGGGCCGGTTTGGCCGCGCGTCCGTTGACCCGGATGCGGCCCTCCTCCAGCAGCCGTTGAATGGCGCCGCGCGAGACAGCGGGAAATTTTGCGCGCAGAAATGTGTCCAGCCGTTCCAGGGGGAGCGATTGGCCAACGGTCAAAATCGTTGGAGGCTCAGTCGTCAATGGACCTCTCTCAGTGGCCGGCCCGAAAGGCGTCCGGCGCGGCTTCACTGCGTTCCGGCGCGCCTTTGCCGCCATCCGCTTCGTGTTTCCAGGACACCAAAATCAACAATGCGACCCCAAGGCAAATCGCGCTGTCGGCGATGTTGAAGGCGGGGAAGCCGATCTCCTGGCCGCTGCGCCGCACCAAATAAAAGCGGAGAAAATCGATCACTTGATGATAGTGCAGGCGGTCAAAGAGGTTGCCGGCGATGCCGCCAAAAATCAGCCCCAGGGAAAGCTGGCCCAGCGGCAAATGGACGTGGAAATGACGCCGCCAGGCAAACAAGACGACCAGGGCCAGGACGGAAACCGCCGCCAGCGAATCGTTGCGGTCGTGAAACAAGCTCCAGGCCGCGCCGGTGTTTTCCCAGTGGACGAATTTGAAGAAGCCCTCAACGACCACCCGTTCCTGGGTGGGGCCGAGGAAGCGCAGGACAAGAAGCTTGGCCGCCTGGTCAAGCACAAAGACAACCAGCGCGAGCAAAGCCATGCGGCGATTTGCGGTCCAGTTCATCGTTTGAAAACCACCTTCGTCCCCGCCAGCAAATCGTGCAACGCCCGTTTGTCGCCCCGCAGGCCGATTAAAAGATAGCCGGCGAAAAAAAAGAAGTCGCTCAACCGGGCCGCCAGCCAGCGCAGCAAAGCCCGGTTGTAACCAATCGGGGACCCGTCCAGCCTCGTGATTTTCGCCCCGATGGCCATCTTGCCCGCCGTGGCCCCGAACCGGCCGTTGAGCAGCACGCTATAAAGCAGGAAAACGGCATAGAACACGGGCAGGACCCTGTTCGTCCAAAGTTGTTCGTTATACTGTTGCATGGAGGCATCGGTCAGCGTATGGGGCGGATCGGGTATTTGCCAATGCCGCGGGCCGGCGAGGGGAGTCCAGACGGCAAGGAAAAGAACCGAGAGCAGAATAAGATCGATCATAAACGCCGCGAGCCGCATCCAAAATCCGGCCGGCGGCAGGGCGTGGTCAGCGGCGGCGGCCACGGATGCATTCAGGCGCGCCAACTCCTCGTGCAGTTCCGTGTAACGGTCGGCTGGCGACCAGAACGACAGATCACTGCGCCAGACTTTCGTCATGGCGGCGACGCGGCCATCGCGGATCCAGTTTTTCAACTCCGCCAACGGCGCCGGTCCATACTCGACGCCATCGCCCCCGATGATTTTGTATTGGATGTCCATTGTTGCCAACAGTGGCCGGTGATTTAAGCGTTCAGCCCGCAAAACACAATCGTAATCTGCGCTGGCGCGAAGGGCAAGGGGCGCAAATCTGGTTTTAAGCGGAACCCATCTGAAAGCTGGCGGAAGCGCGTTTCCAACCTGCTCCCAAGAGCCAAAACAGAATGGGGCGCCAAATCATGCGGCGGAAATCCCATCACTTGCCCGGGCCAATGCAATCCCGCAAGATGTTGCCAGAGCCGGACGCAGTCGCGCCTCTAACGTGGGTGGCCCTCTTGTCCCGCCGACTTGTCCGCCGTAGTTTTTTTGACGAAGGCGGAAGCCTTTTGGCGAAGGCGGATGGGACGAATATATGAGAAGGCGACTTGTCCGCCCGTAGCCTTGGCGAAGGAGGAACCTGCCTTTGTTGCAAGGCCGCGAACTCCAAAAAGCTATGCCTGGCACCGTCATAAGAAAAGTGGGCCAAAAGCCTGCTATTGGTTGCTGTCTATTGTGCCGTCACGGCATTGGCACAGGGTTAAACTCGTCGCAATTAAATTCAGTTCTGATGCCTGCTCGATATTCAAAACAAATTGGCGCGTTTCCCTTCGTGCCGCGCATGATGATTGCCCGTGCCAGATTATTCTTTTCCGCGTTAATTAAGATGCGGAGATAGACGATGCCCGACCGGCAAAGGAATTCTCTATACATTTTCCCTCGTCGTTCAAAACGACGCCCAAATTCAAATGTCAACCATTCCGGAATCCTCTGGTAAATAGAAACGATGAACGTATCAACAAACTCTTTAAGCTGTTCATCCGACTCGTCCACTGATGTCTCTATAAACATCAAGCCTTTTCCGATCAAAGGGGTCACCGTTTGCCTTATTCTGTTCATTCATTCGTGCCTTTTCTCTCTTGAAGGTTTGTGCTCAAAGTGTTCCGGTTTCCCATGTGCAACCTCTGCGCGATCTGCCCCATCGTCAGCGTCGTCTCCTGGCGCAATTTGGCCGCCAACCCCACTTTGCCCGGATCGCTTTTGGCCCGCTGGCTCAACCCGCCCTCTTTCCATCCCAACCGCCTCAGTTCTTTGGCGATGATCGCCTCGTGCGTCGGAACTCGTCGCAATTGAATTCAGTTACCCTAATGCGCGTCCATTCGTTTATGACCATATAGCCGCACCAATAATCACCGGACAAAGACGCAAGTCTATCCATACCCGACGCCATTTCGGAGTTTAGATACAGGCACTGCATGTACTTGATAACCGTTCTCGGGTGCAGACGCGGATTCAAGACATGGAGAATCTTCCTTTTTATCTTTAACGAGGTGCCAATTGCACCCCATTCGATTACCCAGGCACTCTTTGGACGCTCTTTTGACATAATGCGCGAGTCTGCCACGCCGAACCAGCAATGGCGACTGGGAATGAGGCCAGCGCAAGCCGCCGGGAGGGCAACGGTTGTCAAAGGGGTCAAAGTCACCATAGTTTTGTCCAATCCTCCTAAATGACAGCCGGTGATTCGGGCACAAATCGGACAAAACTATGGTTTGAGGAACCCCTCTCTCCAACTCTCTCCCCGCTTGGCGGGGAGAGAGGGAAAACACCGAGGTGGACGCGGAACCTGGATGCACAATCTCGAATTTTCCCTGGCACTACGCCCTCCAAGGAAGAATTTTGTCTCACATCCAATCCTCGCCCAAGAAATTTTTCGAACCGCGCGGCGAAATAAGATTGATTCTTATGGCCCGCCCGCCGACCTTGTCTGCCAGGATCGCGCCGGAGAAATTTGCCGTGCGAAACCCTCTGATAAAAAATATGAATGCCATTGCTGAAGAAAGACTGTCACCGGCGCTGACCACACTGCCCTCCGACGACCTCCGCCAGATCATGTGGCGCTTTGCCGGCCGTTACGACCTGCACATGCTCGTGCAAAGCGCGCGTGGCGTCGCGCGCGGGCCGGTCGCGAGGCTCGTCGCCGGCGGCGCTCGCAACTCGCACGACTGGACGGCGGAGAAAGCCAGTCTCCTGCCACACTTCGACGAAAGTGGCATCACCGCGGCGTTCCTCGATCCGGAACACGGCGGGTTCATCGCCGGGCCAAAGAATCTCGCGCTGGCGCTGATCGCGTTTGAATTGTCCTGGGTGGACGCGGGCGCGGCCACGGGCAGTCTTGCGGGCAATCTCGGCCTGGCCCCGATTCACGAGCGCGGCACACCGGAGCAACGCGCCAAATACGTTGCCAACGCCGCTCCGCTGAAGCCCGGAGAGAATCGCAAACAAGTTCGCGCCGCCTTCGCCCTCACCGAACCCATTCCGTTCGTGGGCGTCGAGACCGGCATGTTGGCCGGCAAAGTGCGCATCGCCGAATGGAAGGACGGTTCGGAACCGCTGCTGCAAGTGGACAAACGCGGCCGCTTCATCACGAACATGGGTTTCGCCAACGTCGTCACCGCCGCCGTCCAGTCCGACGACCCGAAGCTCAAGGGCAGTTGCATGGTGATTTTGGAAGAAGGCGATCCGGGCGTATGGGATCGCGGCACGCCCACAAAAAAACTCGTTCACCAGCTTTCGTCCACCAGGGACCCGGTCTTCAACCTGAAAGTGCCCGCCAGCCGGATCGTCGGCGGCTACACGATCCAGAATGGGGTCATCATCCCGAACTACTCTCACAGCGAAATCATCGAAGCCGTGTTCCGCCGCACGCGCGTGACCGTCGGCTTGATGACGTCGGCGAAACTGCTTTCCGCCATTGAGCCGGTGATTCTTTATCAGCGCCGGCGCTTTCGCGGCGGCCAGGGCGCGCCCGGCACGCCGCGTTACGAACTGGGCATCCAGCAAAAGGAAGACGCCCTTCACCGCCTCGTGGACATCTGGGCCACGGGCGAGGCCAGCGCGTCGCTGGGCTTCGAGGCGGCGCGGTTGTTCGACCAACTCGACCCGCTTGAAAAGGAAATGGACCGCATCCTCGCGGGGAAAAAACTGGCAGGCCGCGCCGCGTTTAAGGAAATGGCCAAGGCTCAAGAGGAAGCGTTGCATTTGCTCGAGACGCACAAGCCCGTTGAAAGTCCGCTGGCCAGGTTCACCCAGCTCGATTCGCTCGCCAGCGTGCTTTGCCCCGCGTGCAAGCTTTGGAACACCGGCCACGGCGCGAACATGATGCGCGAAGCCGTCAGCCTCATGGGCGGCTACGGCGTCACGGAGGATTGCCCCGGTTTCCTCGGCCAGAAATGGATGGACGCGCAACTCGAAGCCACCTACGAAGGCCCGGAGGCGGTGCAGCGATTGCAGCTTTCCATCACGATGACCAACCCGCTGTTCCTCGCGCAGTTCAAACAATGGATTGCCGAACTGAAACGCATCGCGTCCGAACGTCCCGGCACCGGCGCTTGCGCGCTCGGCACGGCGATGAACCTCTGGCTTTGGACGCTGCAACACGTGCAAACTGCCACGGATGCCGACGGCGCGAAGCTTTACCACAAGACGCGCCAGGGCGTGACGTTCCCGCTGGCCGACGCGCTGTGCTGGCTGCTGGCCGCGCGGCAATTCATCTTCGACGTCATTGAGCTGGAAACAAAGGGCGCGGAAAACCCCGCGCTCGCCGACGGACTCGCCGGCACGGTGGCGTTCTTCACCGATCTTTGCCATGTGCAAGCGGCCCGTGCCGCGGGCGAAGTGGGACGCATCTGCGCCGAAACCGTTCACGGCTACAATCGCCACCCCGCGTGGGACGAAGCGGGCTGCCACACCTGTTACTCCGCCGAGGAACTCACGGTGCTCGAAGGCATCATTGCCGGCCTGGACGCCTCGGCCCGCGCGTATTCCGACGTGTCCGAACCCGGCCAGGCGCATCCGCCCAAAGCAGGCCCGTGCGTGAAATGCGAAGGACTCGAAGGGTTCGTCGCTCTCCGCGCAAAACTGGACACCTGTCTCACCGGCTGCCGCCTCGCGAAAGATCGCGCCGCCGAATCGCTGACCAAGGTGATGATCCGCGAGGCGCTGGATTATCCGGTTTAGCCTCACGCAAAGACGCAAAAGCGCAAAGAAGGGTTTGTTGATGTCTTTGTTATGAGAATCTGGACTGAAAACGAAATCGCGCATGAGATTGTAGATGCGGCATTTCACATTCACAAAGCGCTTGGCCCGGGTTTGCTGGAAACCGTTTATGAAGTTGTTCTCGCCCGTGAACTGGAGAAGCGTGGTCTGAGTGTTGTCCGGCAGCAGCCAGTGCCGATTGTCTATGGCGATTTGAAATTTGACGAGGGCTTTCGCGCCGATTTGATCGTCGAGGGAAAAGTCATCGTCGAATTAAAATCCGTCGAACAAACCGCGCCAGTTCACAAAAAACAACTACTGACTTATCTTCGGCTCGCTGATAAACGGCTGGGTTTGCTGATTAACTTTGGTTCTGCCGTCATCAAAGACGGTATTTTCAGAATCGTGAACGGATTGCAGGAATAACTTTGCGTCTTTGCGTCTTTGCGTGAGCCAATGAACGAACAAGAACAATCTCAAATTGACCGCCAGCGCATGGACGCGGACATCGTTTGCGTCGGTTTCGGCCCGGCGGCGGCGGGCTTTCTCTTCACGCTCTCCAAACAACTCGCCAATCCCGACGGCACGCCCGCCGTGGAGAGCGCCGTCGCGCCCGGCCTGCCGCCCCAGGTGCTTTGCTACGAACGCGCGGACGACATCGGCTTCGGTGTTTCCGGTGTTGTCACCAGAGCTTGCGCATTGCGGACGAGCATTCCGGATATTGACAAGACCGGCATCCCCATGGCCGCGCCGGTCGGCGAAGAAAAAGTGCTTTACCTGCTCGATCCCATCGGCGCGAGCCGGCGTTCGACCCCGTTGCGGCTCGCCGACAAATTCGTTCGCGCGTTCAAATGGGCGCTGCCGTTCGAGCGCGACGCCTTGAATCTGCCGTGGACGCCCGACTTCCTTCACAAGGGCGGCGGGATGGTGCTCTCGATGGGGCAATTCATGCAATGGGTCGGCGCGCAGGTGCAAAACACGGGCGCAGTCCAGATTTGGCCCGGCACACCCGTCTCGCAGGCGCTCATAAAGGAAAACAAAGTCGTTGGTGTCCGCCTGCTCGATCAGGGCGTGGACAAGCAAGGCGCGCCTGCTGACGGCTTCACGCCGGGCATGGACATTTACGCCGCGCTCACAGTCGTCGGAGATGGTCCTGTTGGTCCTGTCGGTCAACAACTCGACGAGCATTTCGGCATGCCCGAAAATCATCACAAGCGCGACTGGGCAATCGGCATGAAGTTCGTGGTGGATTTGCCGGAGGACACGCCGCTCAAACCGGGCACGGTGCTGCACACCTTCGGCTATCCCGAGCCGGAAATCTTCGGTTTCCTCTACGTTCATCCCGACCGCGTCGCTTCACTCGGCATCTTCGTCCCGTCGTGGTTCGACAGTCCGGTGCGCACGACCTACCGCTACCTTCAGCATTGGATGATGCACCCGTATCTCTGGCATTTTCTCAAGGGCGGCAAGCTCCGGTCATGGGGCGCGAAGACCCTCGGCGAATCCGGCCGGCGCGGCGAACCGCATCTCGCCGGCGACGGCTATGCGCGCATCGGCGAAGGCAGCGGCAGCACCAACATCCTCACCGGATCGGGCGTGGACGAAGCCTGGGCCACTGGCGCGCAACTCGCCGAAGCCGTGCTCGAATTGCTCAAGGCGAAGAAACCGTTCACGAAGGAAAATCTCGAAGCGACCTACGCGCAACGCCGCCGCGCGAGCTGGGTGGAACAGGAAGCTCGCGCCGCCGAAAAATCGCGCGACGGTTTTCAACGCGGCGTTGTCACCGGCCTGATCGGCATGGCGCTGGCGGGTTTGAGCGGCGGACGGCTCGTCCTGCCCGGCAAACCGCTGCGTCCCTGGGAACGCATTCCCCCGCTCGAAGATTATTTTCGCGGCCGCATTCCTCCCGGCGAAGCGCGGAAGATTCGGGACGACTGTTACGCGCGCGGCGTTTCCGCGCACGCCGCGCTCATGGAACGCGCGGGCTGGCCGGCGATTCCGTACGACGGCCGGTTGCTCGTCTCGCACCAGGACGCATTGCTTGTGGGCGGGAAAGTGCAGGCGCCGCACGGTTACGCCGATCATGTCGCGTTTGTTTTTCCGAACGAATGCCGGCGATGCGGCACCAAGCTGTGCGTCGAAGTCTGCTCCGGCCAGGCCATCACGCCCGGCGAAAACGGCGTGCCGGCATTTGACCGCGAGAAATGCGTTCACTGCGGCGCGTGCCTGTGGAACTGCGCGTCCGCCTCGCCGGAAAACCCCGAACGCATGGCCGTCGCCTTCCGTGCCGGCACAGGCGGCCTGCACTCGGCGGAGAATTGAGCCATTCAACCGGCCAAATGTCGGATTGCAACGCTTACTGGTTGCGGGTAAGGGTCTTCGCGGTTGGCAAAACGCTTCCACGTCTGCGAGTAAATCGCATCAGACGGCACGATCCACAAAACCAAGCCCGTTTGCTTTCTGAAGTACTCCGTATTGATCCGTTCCAACGCCGCGCACGCGATCAAAGTTTTTCCGCCGCCCGTCGGCACTTTCAGGGTATGCGTCTGAGGCAGCACACAGAATTTTACGCAGGAAAAACCAATTGAAATCTACAGCGGAGAGCTTGGACCGTTGCCGAGATGAAGTTGCTGACTAAGATTCCGGATTCGGTTCTTGCGCAGCGTCGTGGCCGCATGATTAAAGACGTTGTCGTCTACCTGTCCGTCCGCAAATACCAATTCGTCTCGATGTGACGGTACGTCCAGATTCGGTTATATCGCGTGGCCATCGTTGTGTAATGATCTAACGACTGAACTTGGTTTGTCGGAGCTTCCTCCAACCAGCAAATCTCAACCGTTTGAGAGTCCCCGGCAAAGCCTTCCGCCCAGAGCACAACGCTCGGCGCGGCTGGATCGTCTTCATCACAGCTGGCGCTTTGGCCATGTACCTGCTGGAGGAGCTTCAAGTACTCGTGGTATCGCGCGGCTGGAAGCCAGGACGGACAAGGTGCGTCGGAATTCAAGTCCAACCTCGCCGGTTGGTTGTCCTCTTCAAGCATCGTCCGCAGCCGCTCGAATTCGCCTCGGTGGGCCTGAAAATTCCGAATAAACACCGCTTCCTTCGGCGGAGAAAAGTAATCCCAGAACCGCAACGCAACCAGCAAATAAACAGAGAAAAAAGAAGAGGCAACCAAATACGGCTGCGATAATGATCTGGAGTTTTGTCCACTTCATTGGGTCCGCCTGATTTATAGCACAATCATAAAAACAAGTCACGAATCGATTAACTTGTCGAACGACAATTAAAAATCACCACTGACGACAATTAAAATTCACCAGTGAGCCGGTAATGATCAGGCGGCGGTTGGGATGGCCGGAGGCCATCCCCAAACCGCCGCAAATGATCACAAACAAACAATACCGAAAGCTCATGAGTGAATATCAGAAGGAAGCGAACATTGTCGTCAGCGCGATGAAAGCGGATGTGCATCCGCAGACCGCGCGAAAATACATCCAGGCGGCCCAACCGCCGGAGCAATTACAACAGAAGCATGGCTGGCGCACCCGGCCTGATCCGCTGGCGGCCATTTGGGAACCCGCCCGGCAAATGCTCTCCCAAGCGCCCGAACTGGAAGCCAAAGAGTTGTTCGAGTATCTGCGGGGCATCTATTCTGACCAAGCCGCCGGCTCGGCGTTGCGCTCGTTTCAAAGGCGGGTGCTGCAATGGCGTTTGCAGCATGGCCGGGACAAGGAGGTGTTTTTCGAGCAGGCACATGTGCCCGGAAGGGTGATGCAGGTGGATTGGACCGACGCCAACGAGTTGGCGGTGACGGTGCGGGGGGTGCCGTTGGAGCATTTGTTATGTCATGCGGTGCTGCCTTATTCCAATTGGTCGTGGGCCACGCGCTGTCAATCCGAGTCGCTGTTGAGTTTGCGCCACGGTTTGCAGGAGGCGCTGCATCAATTGGGCCGGGTGCCCGAGCGGCTGCAAATGGACAACAGCAGCGCCGCCACCCATCGCATCGGCACCGGCGGACGGGAGTTCAACCGGGATTTTCTGGCGCTGACGGAGCACTACGGGCTGAAGCCCCAGACCATTGGCATCCGCAAGCCGCACGAAAACGGCGATGTGGAATCGCGCAACGGCCATCTGAAACGGCGGCTCAAGCAACATCTGCTCTTGCGGGGCCACCGGGACTTTGAGGCGGCGGAAGCGTATGACCGGTTTCTGTGGGCGGCGTTGCGCCAGGGCAATCAGAAATGTTCGGTCAAACTAAAGGAGGAGTGGGAGACGCTGCGTCCGCTGCCTCCCACTCGTTTGAGCGAGTATGACGAACTGCGCTGCCCGGTCAGCCAGCACAGCACCATTCGGGTCAAGAAGGTGACCTATTCGGTGCCGGCGCGGCTGATCGGCCAGGAGGTCAAAGTCGAGGTTTACGAAGGGCATTTGAAAATCTTTCATGGGCGGGAACGGCTGCTGGAGTTGGCGCGGGCCACCGGGGATCGCGGCGTCAAGATCGACTATCGGCATTTGATCGGGCATCTGCTGCGCAAGCCCGGTGCCTTCACCCATTACGTGCATCGGGAGGAGTTTTTTCCCGATTCGTCATTCCGTTTGGCGTATGACCGTCTGGTCCACGATCACGGTTTGCGGGCCGGTCAAATCGAATATCTGCACCTGCTCAAACTGGCGTCCGAGTTGGGCGAGTCGGCTGTTAGCGCCCTGGTCGGCGAGTGGGCTGGGCCGAGCCGACCGGGCCGATGGCGCGCGGCGGATTTGCGGCGATACTTGAACTTGGACGCCGGCGTCCGCTGGCCGGAGATGACGCTGGAGCCGGAACTGAGCAGCTACGACGCGTTGCTGGAAAGGCCGGTGTCCCATGAATAACGACGCGCTGGCCTTGCTCTTAAAATCCTTTCGCCTGGGCACGATGGCGGCGATCTACGAAGGCACCCTGCAACAAGCCGAGCAACAAAACTGGGGCTATCGAAAGTTCCTGCTGCACCTGTGCGAGAGCGAAGCCCAGGACCGGCGGCAACGCAAACTGGAGCGGCTGCTCAAGCAATCGGGCCTGCCGCAAGGCAAAGACCTGGGCAGCCTGGAGGAAACCAAACTGCCCGCCAAAGTGCGCCGGATGCTGCCCAGCTTGCTGGACGGCGGCTTTGTCCAGCGAGCCGAGAACGTCATCGCCATTGGCCTGCCCGGCCGCGGCAAAAGCCATTTTTTGGCCGCCTTGGGACGGGAGTTGATCCTGCGCCATCACTACGCCGTGCTCTTTGTGCCGACGTTCAAGCTGGTGCAACAATTATTGACAGCCAAGCGCGATCTGCGTCTGGAAGAGCGCTTGCGCGAACTGGACCAGTTTGACGCCATCATTCTGGACGACGTTGGCTACGTCAAACAGGAGCGTGACGAAATGGAAGTGCTGTTCACGTTCCTGGCGGAACGCTACGAACGGCGCAGCGTGATGATCAGCAGCAATCTGGTTTTTTCCAAATGGGACCAGATTTTCAAGGACCCGATGACGACGATGGCCGCCGTTGACCGGCTGGTGCATCACGCCATCCTGTTGGAGTTCCAGGGGGAGAGTTTGCGAGTGCCCAAGGAAAAAGAACAAAACAAGGACGGCGGGTAACCCCGAAGCCCTCAGCCCCTTCGGTTCCACTGCGTCTTTGTCGCTACGCTCCAAAGACTCCGTTCCACAGAAGGGGCTGGACAAACGTTACAGAACAGTGAAACGATGAACCTTAACAACCGGCCTCAGTGGTGATTTTTAATTGTCGCTGATGGTGAAGAATAGTTGTCGTTGGAGAATTAACTCGTTCTGCGGGGCGGTGCGCATCTCAGTTTTTGAGCGGGTAATTGGCCGGGGGAGTTGGTAAAAGGGGCCATGAGTACAAAATGCCAACAAATCAATAGACCGTGTGAGTGTCATCAGAACCGAGCCATCGGAATCGTTAACGGTGTGGGCCGCGTGCCTGGCCGACTCTTTAGATCAACGCGTGCGGGACTTTATTGTGGCCAGCGTGCCGGTGTCAGTCCTCACTCACTTTTTAAACCCTCGCGTCTTTTATTGGCTCCGTAAAGGCGTCAAGTCCTCATATTTCAACATATTGATGAATTGGACTCATGGCGCTTGCGGTTCAAAAAGGGTTCCGTTCCCGGCGGACGCCACGCTTCAGCAGTTGATTTTTACACCGTACCGGGAGGAATCCGGTGCGACTTTTGGCTGTTTTTCAGATTTCATAATTCTTACTTCTTAAATCTTAATTCACTTCGGAAGCCAGCTTTAACGTTAACGTAGCGGGCTTGTTGCGGGTTTGTAGCAAATGTTGGGTTCCTCAACGTTTTCAGTGGAATAGATTCTCATTAAAAGCCTTATCTGGGGGTCGGCCTGGAGCGAAGCTCCCAGGC
The DNA here is from genome assembly GCA_963813995.1 of uncultured Verrucomicrobiae bacterium. Classification (GTDB taxonomy): domain Bacteria; phylum Verrucomicrobiota; class Verrucomicrobiia; order Limisphaerales; family Palsa-1400; genus DASRLE01. Next base: position 187,701 of record CAWFAZ010000047.1, read on the forward strand.
CGCAGGCCGCCGCCGTGCGGCGGCTCCAAGAGGAAGAAGCTCATATAGAAGGAGTTATATAGGAAATGGCCCTGAAACATGGCATCACAAAATCACTCGGACAGCAGATCGTGGTCGGTCGTGGCGGATTTCTATTCCACCGAAAACGTTGAGGAACCAAATGTTGCGGGTTAAGTCGTTGATTATAAACACTTGTTGCGGTGTTGCGGATTTTCCAGAGCTATTCATCCATATCTGGCCAAGCTTTGCGCATGATGCGTCTGGCCTTTTGGCCGCCGGTTTCAACTTCAGCATTTAGCCTTCATCCTCTTGTCGCGCCATAGCGGAGCGACGGCGGATCAGCCTTTGTTCCGTGACGGCTCTGTGCCGGGTTGTGACGGCTTCCGCCGTCGTTGAAGCGGCTGTGGCGGACCGCTAAAAAGGCCCTGTTTTTGGCCAATGTCAAGAATACATACTTGACAAAGAGGCTTCCGGCATCTGTTTTTGTCAATGTTTACAGAGGTTTCGTGTTTTAAAAATAATCTCCACCATGACCTGTACAAATTCCGCCTTTTATGCCATGATGCTGCCATGAGCACGCTGTGTCGCGCCAATTGGGAGCGCCTGCCCGCCATAGCCGCAGCGGCGGCGGGTCGGGAGAATGTCCGGGAATCGCGACCGTTTTATCGCGCCGCACTCCCGGTCAAAGATGTGTCTGGCGGGACGCCAGCCATCGCGCGCGGGATGCACGCGCTCCCAATTCGTCTTTTAGCCGTTTTAAGAGTCCGTGGTTTCCATTCCCCTGCCAGAATCCCTAGTGTGCCGCTGGAGAATACAGTCGAAGGCCGGCTCGAAGGAGGTCGAAAGGTTTCCGGCTGGACGGAAGGCCGGTCAAGATCAGTCAAAGTGAGTCAAAGTGAATCAAACCAGTTCGGTCAAGGTGTGACTGCCGCCAGTTTAGATTTAAATGCTTTAACATGAATAACTTACAGAATAAACAAGCTGTTCGGGCCACCTTGACTGGCCAGCCCGCCATAGACTTGACGGCGAACACAAAAACTCAATGTTTTCGGCGGCCAAAAAAGCCTATCATATCAATGTACTTTGATACATTGTTTGAAAATAATGATTGATGAATAGCTACCTTGTCTCACACCCATCTCCGGCATGAACATTCTGGACATCTGCCGACATCCCGGACAAGATGAAAACTGCGATCCGCGCCGGCACGGGCGGATTGCACTCAGCCGAAAATTAATGAATATCTCGATCATCCTCGCCCATCCGAATCCCGGAAGTTTCAACCACGCCATCGCCAGCACAGCGGCGGAAGCGCTTCGCAAGAACAGCCATAATGTCGTGCTCCATGATCTTTGCCAGGAACAATTTCCGCCGCTGCTTTCCGCCGCTGAATTGCAGACGAACGCCAGGCTCGATCCAATCATCGCCGGTCATTGCAAGGAAATCGTCGCCGCCGACGGAATCATCATCGTGCATCCGAACTGGTGGGGCATGCCGCCGGCGATTTTGAAGGGTTGGATTGACCGCGTGTTGCGGATGGAAATCGCCTATCGTTTTGTTGCCAATGACAAAGGCGAAGGCGTGCCCGTCGGTCTGCTCAAGGCAAAGTCGGCGATTGTTTTCAACACCGCCAACACGCCGGAGGATCGCGAGCGCGAGGTTTTCGGTGATCCGCTCGAAAGTCTGTGGAAGAAATGCGTGTTTGACCTTTGCGGCGTGCGCAACGTGCATCGCCGGACATTTTCGGTCGTCATCACCAGCACGCCGCAGCAACGCGCCAAATGGTTGCTGGAGGTCGGGAAAACCGTCACATCCCATTTTCCTCCGGCTGCATAGCGGAGATTCACATGAACATTGCTTATCAAATCGTCGTCTGCGGCGGCATTGTGCCGGACCCGCTTCAAACCCTGGAGCCAGTGGCCGCCGCGACCGGCCCGGCGTTGAAAAATGAAATGATGCTGCCCGCCGTCCTCGATCCGTGGGCGGGCCACGCGCTGTATGAGGCGGCGAACCTTGCCAGGAACGCGCTCGGCGGCAAAGTCTGGCTCGTCAGCCTCGGTCCGAAGGCCAGGCTCCAGCAGGTGATGATGACCGTCGCGCAAAAAGTGCCGTTTGAACTCGTGGCGCTCGACGGTCCGGCCAGCGGATTCACCGAGGCGGCTGAAGTGGCCGCCGCGCTGGCCGGGGCCATTGAGACGATCCCCGGCCTCGACAAATCCAGGCTGCTCGTTTTTGGCGGCTGGGAATCCGCCTCGCGCGGCGCGGGCGCGACGATGCAGATGGTCGGCGAACGGCTTGGCATCGTGGATCAGTTTCAAGGCGTGGACGAATTGAAGGTGAACACCGACGGCTCGCTGGAAATTCTGGAGCGCATCGAAGGCGGCAGGCATCAGGCGTCGAAGTGCGCCGGGCCGCCGGCGTTGCTGGGGTGGGCCACGGGCAACCTGCCCGAACCGAAAAACAATCCACAGGTCGGCATGGCCAACATGCGCACCGTCATGCCGGCGTTGCAGAAGGCCAGGCCGGCGAAACTCGAGAGCGAAGGATTAACGTTCGTGAGCGTGACGCTGCCCAAACAGCTTCGCGCCACCAGAATCGTCAAAGACAAATCGCCTGACGACATCGCGAAGGAAATCGTGGAGTGGATCAAGAAATGATTGCCGCAAAGAAGTGATTGCTACAAAGATGCACAAAAGGCACAAAAATCATTAAAATGGAAACCATTCTTCTTCTCGCTCACGTCGAAGCCGGCGGCTCGCTCGCCAAGTCTGCCCGCGAAGCGTTGCATGCCGCCCGCGCTCTGAACAAAGCCATTGCCGGCTCGAATCTGTTCGTTGGGCTGGTCGGCGAAAGCGTTCAAGCGGCGGCGGATTCCATCGCAGCCTGTCCCGCCACAAAGTATTTCGGCGTGGCGGGCGCGGAGTTTGGCCAGTCGCGCTATTGCACCGACGCGCCTGCGGCGGAAGCCATCTGCAAGGCGGCGCGGGCCACCCTGGTCGTCGCTCCGGCAACTTCACGCTGGAACCGCGTTTTGCCCGGTGTTGCGCAACGGCTCGGCGGACGCGTGGATTCCCATGTGACCAGCATCGGCGATGCCGGTGGGAAGCCTGCGGTCAACCGCTGGTACTATCGCCAGCGCATGGAGGCCGCGCTGACGAGAACGCAGCGTCCGTGGTTCATGCTCATTGACCCCGGCAGCCAGACGGCGTGCGACTGCGGCGCGGGCGCGGCGGCTGTTGAATTGGTTCCGGTGAATCTGGCCGATGCCGGCAAGCGCACCGCGGTGGTTGGCATCCGCGAGCCGAAGGCCGATGCGCAAACGATCCGTCCCGACGCGCCACTGCTGTTCGTCACTGGCGCGGGCTGGACGAAAAAACAGGCGGATGGCCGGACGCACGTTCCTGAGGCGGAGAAGTTGATCCTGGATTTTCTCAAGGTCACACGCGCTTCGCTGGGCAGCAGCAAATCACTGGTGGATTTGGGAGGCGAAGGGCAGGCGGTGCTGCCGTTCCTCTCACATCTGAACCAGATCGGCCAGACCGGTGCGACACCGCGGCACGCGAAAGGTTTGAGCACCTGCTGCCACGGCGAAGAGCCGCATACGGTTGGCTGGCGTTTCATCGGCGAGCGCCGCGCCATCAGCCTCGACCCAAACTGCGGCTGGGCGCGCGGCAAAGCCGACGTGCTTTATGTGGCTGACGCGTTCGCGGTGATCTCAAAAGTGAACGAACTCCTGGCGGCGAATCCATGAGGGATTTGACCCTCGCCGCAGTCATGGACTGCGCACCTGATAGAAATTCGTGGAGAGGCTCACTGCTGTGTCCGTGTAGGAGAGCGAACCGGCCGCGGCGCCTCCCGCCGGGTAGCCAGTCACGATTGCCGGCCAATTGGTGGCGGGGTGGGTCAGGACATTGGTTTTGAGCACACTGTAGAATGCGCCCTCCACTGAATTCCAAGTCAGAACCAGACCGTTCCCGTTGCGTGCAGCGTTCGAGATCGTGATGCTGGATGGCGGAAGGGATGCCTGCCCGACGAAGGTCACCACACTCAGGGCGGGCAGCGCGTACGTAAACGATGAATTGGCAACGGCGACAGGAGTCTGGCTGGCAAGCGACAGAGCGCCGGAGGTAATCCATGGGGTCACGGAAGCCGCGGTGAAATTGGTCAGATTAAAAATCTGATTGACGGCAGTCGCGGTGGTATTGACTGCGACAATGGCAAAGGCCGTTGATGCTGAATCTTTGTAGGCGCTGATCCATATCGGGCTGAAATTCGCGTTTGCGTCGATGCGATAAAAATTCGGGCGGACAAAGCGGCTGTAATTGCCAACCGCATACATCCGCGCGGCGGGAATGCCGTTGGTATCGGTCAATCCCTCGTTATCCGGGTTGTAGGGAATCAGCCACCAAAAGTGCCAGGCGTTCGCTTGCGCCCCGGTCATGAAAAGGTAAATCCGTTGCGCCCAATAAACGCCATTGGTAATGCTGCCATCAAATGGATCGAACGTGGAAACTTCTGTTTCCCAAAGCGCCTTTCCGTAACTGTTCTTCGTCAACGATGCCGGTCCGTTTGTGCCATCATAATTGTGGTCGGCGACAATGCCCACGTCCCCCGCGACACTCGGGTCGGTCATCGCGATGACGGCGAGATTGGAGTAATCCAGCCAGTTCTGGCTTTCGGGAAGCATGATTTTCGTCGAAGCCACATTGCTGGCCGCCAGCGCATTGTACAGGTAGGGAACAAAATCATGAATCTGCAGCGCGTTCCAGTTGCACGATTCATAGTTGGTGACATCCGCATCCGGTTCGTTCTGAACGGAAATGGCGTAAAGAGTGACGCCGTATTGGCTCTTCATGTTGGCCACATAGCCGGCCTGTTGATTGGCGTAAGCCTGGTAATTGGCCGGGGTCCCCACAAAACTGCCGCCGTTCACATTGGTATTGCTCTTGAACTGCATCGCCGGACTCCAGGGCGTGCTCCACACTTTCGCGCCGCGGGCTTGGGCCATCTGCATGATGCTGTTTTCAACCGTGGTGCCTCCGGGCGCGATGCGGCTGCGCAGCAGGGAAAGACCAATGCCTTTGAAGGAGAAATTGGTTTTGCCATCCGAGGAAACGCCTGCGCCGCTGTTGGTGGAGAAAAACATGTCGGCTTGTGCTGTGCTCCAATTCCAATCCCACGCCGAGGAAGCGCCAAAACCGTCTATTCTTTGATGCACGTTGTTCCAATCCACAAGGCAATTGGTGGCCGGCGATGCAACGCCGGTAAACTTGATGTTGTCCACCCAGAGGGTCGAAGCGCCGCTCAGCCCGGGATTGCCATAATAGGGCCCGTAAATATGAATCAGAACATCATTGATGCCCAGCAAATTGGTGTCGGCGACGGCGTTGAGGCTGATGCTGACGTGGGCCCAGTTGGTGTTGCTGGCGGGCACGTCAATGCCGCCGAAATAGTCCTGACCGTAGCCGGGAGTCTCAATCCCGAATTCCAGGTGACCAAAAATGCTTGTGCCGTTGAGCATAACGGTGGCGGAGCCGGGCGCAAAACGCACATCGCATCCGAAGTTTGTATAGATCAACCCGTTCAGCGGCGGGCTGATGCCGTTGTAGCCGTCAAAGACCGCAAACTGGTTCGGGATTGAACCGGAACCGTTGAAATTGGCGGTGATTTTCATCGAACCCGAAGCAGGATTATTGCTGGCATCGCTGGTGGAATCCCAAACCAGGGATTGAAACGCATCCCCGAACCAATTCCCCCAGACATTGGTGATCTGGCCGCTCGCGTAGTTATTGGCGCCAACTCCCGATGGATTGAACTGGTCAACCACGAATACGGTCTGCGCCCGGGCGGGCTGGCCTAAATTGATCAAACCCAGCAAAGCAAGAAAAATTCCGGCAAGGGGTGAAGATTTCGGGCAGAAGCAGTTTTTCATCCCTCCCACTGTGCCACGTCTTCAATCTGTGGTCAAATCAGGGCATGATTGGATGAAGCAGATGGCTCGAAACCTGACGATGGCCAGGGAGGGGTTGAGGATGGTCGGGGCGGTGAGATTTGAACTCACGACCTTCTGAACCCCATTCAGACATTCATACCTGCGAGAAAATGGGGTTATATGTCTTCGCTGTCGCCCGCTGTCAGATTCCCGCGCCGGCAATTGTTCGTCTGAATTGCCATACGAACTCAATTCAGACAGCGAACTTTCCGAAAACTCGCGCAACGATGAAGCGCGGTTGAACACTTGGCTGATGGGCAATTTCTTTTTCAGCGCCGCAGGGTGTCCTGCTGGCAGGTGTGTTCTCTGGTCTGGAAATGGACTTTTCATCCATTTTTTTACAAGCTCCAAAACTTTGGAATCTGCACCTGGACGCCGCCAGCCTGGCGACCCGGCCAATATCTGGCCAAACAGCAGTGCATGCTGTTGCAGCGCAAGCTGGTTTACACGGGCACTACCCGGGGCAGAGATTTGGTGGTGCTGATCGGGCCGCGAAAGGCGCCAGGGCTCATTGGCCCGGTGTTTGGTATGCGCCGGGCGCGTACGATCCCTCCGTCGCCCAACCGAGCACCTTCTGGACTTCCGCCGGCATCTGCTCCGCGACCGCGTGCCTCAGGCTCCCGTTCAGCGCGTAGTTCCCCAATTCCGGCCCCTTGAATACCGATCCATACCAATCCGTGACGTAAATCCCGTGCGCCTCATACTCCGGACGCACCCGCCGCAGCTCCTCCAAATTGTTCAATTCCGTCACGCAATTCCCCCCCTCCACCGGACTCCACACCATCAATGCCTGCCCGCTGGAACTGCCGCGCCGCACATACACATTGTCGTCCAGCCGCGCTGCCTGCGGCTTCGTCAGCTTGTCACACAGCGCCTTGGTTTGCTCGAATCGCAGCAGCGCCTTGTGAAAATTCTCGTCCCCCGTCAGCAGGTTCCCCACAAAACTGTGCCCGTCCCGCTCCTCCACCGCCGGCCCCGTGCTCGGATGCCACCCGAAGTGATCGTTCACCGCGCTCCGCTCCGTGCGCTCGAACGACGCCACGGCGTTCACAAACGTGTTGTGATAAACCTGCGCGTTCGTGCTGTTCAAAATCCGCACCCCTTTGTCGCAATGCACAAACACATTCCCCGCGCAAATCACACGCTTCGAGATCTCGAACATAAATCCGTCCACGCAGCCTTCAACAATATTGTTGACAAATATCCCGTCCTGGTTCCCCACGTCGTACCAGATCCCGTTCGAGTCCGGCTGGTCTATCACCACATTGTCACGGCACACCACCCGGTGCGTCTGGTTGAAAATCTTCGCCGCCGCCGGAAAATACCCCGTGATCCGCTGCACGTTGTTCCGTGCAAAAATGTTCCGCTCCAGCAGACAGTCCGACGACGCAATCAGGTAAATCCCCTCCGTGCTCGTGTCGCTGATCCGGCAATTCCGGAACACCGTCCGGTCCCCGTGAAAATATCCCGCCGCGCGCGAACACTGCGAAATCGTCACGTTCTCGAAAACGGACCCCACCACGTCCTTCCCGTAAGTGGACTCGTCCGCCACGCCTTCCGGCTCGCGCCCTTCCACCTCAATCGCGCGACGCGCATACTGCGTCAGCGTCAATCCCCGCATCACCAGCCCGCGGCCGTCCGACTTCTTCCCATGCACATCGCCTGTCGTCCGGACCAGCCCCCCGTCGAACGCCGTAATCTCGATCAAATGCCCCGCCGGATTGAAGCCGAGGAATACCTGGCCGTGTTCGTAATCAATGTAGAAATTGTTCGTCGTCAACTCACCCTCCCAGCCCGCCGAGATCAGCCGCCGCCCATCCACAAACACCATGTCGTTGTTGAAACGATGCAGTGGCGTCCGCATCCCTTCCCGTTCCCGCTGCCACCAATCCGCCGGCTTCTGGGGAAACAACGTCGGCCAACTCGTCCGCCACACGATGTCCCGAAGAGCCTGCCAGTTGGTCGCAACCTGCGTCCCTTTGAGCACAGGGCGCTCGTCAGCGTACGGCTGCATCGTGATCCCTTGGTTCAATTTCAAATTCCCCGCCCGATACGTCCCGCCTCGCATCACAATCGCATCCCCCGTCGTCACCCTCTCGATCGCCGACTCCAGCGTCGTCGGGGCATCCAACTGCGCGCCCGTGGCGTCCGCCTTGCCGTCCGGCGCCACAAAATATGCGTGCGCCGCATCCGCAGGAACCGCATAGCTTTGTTGCACCGGCCCATAAGGACCGCCCGACGGCTGCGCCAGACATGAAATGCCTCTCCAAATCAGCGGCAAAAGGATTACGACTGCCTGGAGCCGACGGGGAAGACAGAAATGGACAATGGTTTTTCTCATATGCGTCTCACGATTCACTAATATAATGGCTTAGAATACGCCGAAGCGATTCTTGAGGCAAGGACTGGATTTACCCATGAAGAAGATGGTCGGGGCGGTGAGATTTGAACTCACGACCTTCTGAACCCCATTCAGAACACCATAGAGGGAATAAATTAAATCTCCCCCGAGTTTCCTTACGTTTCCAGTGTGCCAAAGCCGCCGCCCGTTTCCACAGGAGGCCCGGCACTGTTGAAATCATTTCAGACGCGCTACCAATACAGCACTTCTGAAATCAGTTCAAATCCAAAAGTGGACCCCGGGAAGCCATCTGTCAAGCATCGGAATGTCATCCAACCCAAAAGTGGATCCTGAAAACACAGATCTCAAGTATGGACTTATTAGAGCGGTTCAGGATGTTTGCTGTTTGCACCGTTCCCGGTGCTTGCTCAGCGAATGTGGGCGCTTGAGACGACTTGCCGGAGGCGATTTCTTCAAATGCGGAAAGGAATCCACTCTTCCGAGAATGTTCCGCGCGGACGGTGGCGAAGTTGGCCGCGGGAGAGGCTCTGCACGAAGCCCCGGCCGCCCGCGCGCCGGAATGGGCCGACCTGCTTCGGCGGGTACAATCTTGTGCCGTGCTGGGAACCATGTTATTTCGACTTTCCGGGTTGCGCGCGGCAACCGTGATCACCGCGCTCGGTTAAGACGTTCCAAGTAATAATGCGTCTCTTGGATCGCGTCTGGGAAAAAGGGTTCTCCTTCTCGCATCTGCGCAACAACACGTCGGTTGGTGATTGCGGGTTCATATCCCGGGTCAAGCGCCAACGCGCGCTCAAAACACTCCATCGCAGCAGCCCGCTGGCCGAGTCCGGCATAGGCCAGGGCCAGGTTCCCGAAGGATTGGACATGCGTGGGGTTCTCGCACAAAACGCGACGGAAAAGCTGGATCCCTTTCTCGAAGTTCCGAAACGGCCGCTTCCTGACTCAAGAACTGCGCCTCGTTGCCGCCGTTTTGGCCAATCGTTTCCACCTGGCCATGATAATAGCGCGGGGGTGCGTTGGCGAATGCCTTTTTCGACATCCTCAAATTAGTCAGATGGTCGGGGCGGTGAGATTTGAACTCACGACCTTCTGAACCCCATTCAGACGCGCTACCAAGCTACGCTACGCCCCGGCCAGTTGCGGACAACCGCAACCCATTCTCGCCAACCTCTCCCCGTTTTTCAACAACTTTCCGATCTTCTTTCCAAATTTCGTTGACGATGGGGGCTGCTGCGGTAACATCCCCGCCAACTTCGGTAATCACACCGGATAAATTTGAGAAAGAATTAATATATGGCAGTTAAAGTTGCAATCAATGGATTTGGACGCATTGGCCGGCTCGTTTTCCGCGCCATCGAGGAACAGGGCATGATCGGCAAAGATGTCGAAATCGTCGCCGTCGGCGATATCGTCCCGGCCGACAATCTGGCTTACCTCCTCAAATACGATTCCACCCAGGGCCGTTTCAAAGGCACTGTGTCTTCCCGCAAATCGGCCCCGGACAAGGCGGACGACGATATTCTGATCGTCAATGGCCGCGACATCCATGTGGTCAGCGCCAAAGACCCGTCCGGCCTGCCCTGGAAGCAGTTGGGGGCGCAATTGATCATTGAATCCACCGGCCTTTTTACTGACGCGGAGAAGTCCAAAGGCCACCTCGCGGCGGGCGCAAAAAAAGTCATCATCTCCGCTCCGGCCAAGAATGAGGACGTCACCATCGTCCTCGGTGTCAATGAGCAAAAATACGATCCGGCCAAACACAACATTATTTCCAACGCCTCCTGCACGACCAATTGCCTGGCTCCGCTGGTCCATGTTTTGCTCAAGGAAGGATTTGGCATCGAGGAAGGATTGATGACCACCATTCACTCTTACACCGCCACGCAAAAGACGGTCGATGGCCCCAGCAAAAAAGATTGGAAAGGCGGGCGCAGCGCCGCCCTCAACATCATTCCCTCCACCACCGGCGCCGCCCGGGCCGTCGGGCTGGTTTGCCCGGAAGTCAAAGGCAAGCTGACCGGCATGGCCTTTCGCATCCCGACCCCGACCTCTTCCTGCGTGGATCTCACCGTGCGCACCGCCAGGGACACCAGTTACGCGGAAATCTCCGCCGCCATGAAGAAGGCCAGTCAAACCTATTTGAAAGGCATTCTCGATTACACCGAGGACGAAGTGGTCAGCACCGATTTCATCCACTCGAGTTTTTCCTCGATTTTTGACGCGGGCTCCGGCATCGAACTCAACAAGCGGTTTTTCAAATTGATCAGTTGGTACGACAACGAATGGGGCTATAGCTGCCGCGTGGCCGACCTGGTCAAGTTCATGATTTCCAAAGGGCTGTAGCAGCGCGGTTGCCCATCAATGCGCATCATTGGCGGAAGCGCGGCCGGCACCATCCTCAAAGTCCCCAAGGGCTTTGAGGTCCGGCCAACGCCGGACTTGGTCCGCCAGGCGATCTTCAACAGCCTCGGCCCGCGCGTCGCGGACGCGGCGGTGCTGGAGGTTTTTGCCGGGACAGGCGCGTTGAGTTTGGAATGTCTCAGCCGCGGCGCGGCGCGCGCCGTCTGCGTCGAAAAATCGGGCCGTCACGCCCGATTCATCCGGCAAAACCTCGCCCTGGCCCGCCTGCCCGACGCCGCGCTGGAAATTCGCATTCAGGACGCATTCGCCGCCCTGGCGCAACTCGCCGCCGCCGGCTGTCAATTCGATTTGCTCCTGGCCGATCCGCCCTACGGCGAAAAAAATATCAACCGCCGCTCGACCTCCCTTGCCCAACAACTGCTGGACGACGCCAGCCCGCCAAAACTTCTCCGGCCCGGCGCGCTCTTCATCCTGGGCCACACCAAACGCGACACGCTGGACCTTCCGCCCCCCTGGCATGAAAGCAAAAGGCTCAAACACGGCGACACCGTGATCCGTTTTCTGCAAATCATTCCCCAATGATTTTGACCAGCGCCCGTTTTCGCCGCCGTCCGTCAAATTCGCCATAAAAGATTTGCTCCCACGGGCCGAAGTCCAATTTCCCCCGGGTGATGGCCACCACCACTTCGCGTCCCATGATTTGCCGTTTCATGTGGGCGTCGGCATTGTCCTCGCCTGTGCGGTTGTGATGATAACCGCTGACCGGTTCATGCGGGGCCAGTTTTTCCAGCCAAACGTCATAATCGTGCAGAAGCCCATCCTCCGCGTCGTTGATGAACACCGACGCCGTAATGTGCATGGCATTGACCAGGCAAAGGCCCTCCGCGACGCCGCTTTTCCGCACCAGCTTTTCCACCGCATCGGTGATGTTGACAAAGCCGCGCCGCCCCGGAACCTCAAACCACAAATGTTCGGTTAATGATTTCATATTTGAATTTTACCAGAACGGGATTCGTCTGAACAGCCCCGGCAAGCAGGATGGACGCATCCAAATGTGTGCATAGTCCGCATCAGACCTGCGGCAAAACCACGCTCAACTGGATTTGCAAGGCGGCACGCCGCGACGAGGCAAGCGCCAAACAACGCCCCAAAACCCGCGACACGGGCAATTCAGTGAATTTTTCGCGGTTTTAACCGTGGCATCAATGTAATATATTGTCAGAAAGGCATTTACGAGCTTTCATTCATCACTATGCACTCCCCACTCGCCACTTTATAGATACATAGGTCCAAAAAATCCATAAGCATTAACCTAAAGGCTTGCCAAATGGTTTGGACGGGCTATGCTGGGGAGCCATGAACAATGATGATTGCCTTCCAGAAGATTGGGAGATTCTGCGCCGGTGGCTCCCCGAAGATCTCAATGCCCGGGCCAAACGATTTGACTTTTTCCAGCGGACGCGGGGCTTGACCGACGGTGAGCGGTGGTTGCGGTTAATCCTCATGCATGTGGCCGGCGGACTGTCTTTGGAACAAACCGCCTTGCGGGCCAGGGAATTGGGGCTGGCCAGCATCAGCGGGGTGGCTTTGTTCAAGCGGTTGCGCAAGGCTGAAGCCTGGCTGGGAAGCCTCTGCCAACATTTGCTGGCGGAGCAGCAGAACCGTTTGGGCCAGTGCCTATGGCCCAGCCAATACCGGGTTCGAGCCATCGATGCGACGGACATCCAGGAACCCGGCAGTACGGGCAGCGCCTGGCGTCTGCACTACAGCATCACTCTGCCGGAACTGGTCTGCGACCACTATGAAGTCACCGACCAGCATGGCGGTGAGAGCCTGGGGCGATTCCAGTTTAAAAAGGATCAACTCATCTTGGTGGATCGGGGCTACAGCCGAGCGACTGGAGTGGCCAAAGTCCTGGAGAGCGGCGCGGCGCTGTTGATGCGCTGGCATACCACCGCGCTTCCGGTGCAGGATCCTCACGGCAGGGCGCTGGACCTGCTGGCACTTCTGCGGGGCTTGCCCAAACACAATTCGGATCATTGGAAGGTCCAATTTTTTCATCAGGGCAAGGTTTATCGTCTGCGCTTGTGCGCCATCCGCAAGAACCGGCTGGCGACGGAGCGGGCGCGGCGCCAAGTCTTGGACAATGCCCAGATTCATGGCTATCAGGCCAGTGCGGAAAGCTTGGAATTGGCCGAGTACGTCCTGGTGCTGACCACCCTGCCCAGAGAATTTACGGCCAGCCAGGCCCTGACGCTCTACCGCTGCCGCTGGCAGGTGGAACTGGCTTTCAAGCGCCTGAAGAGTTTGCTCTCAACTGGTCATGTGCCCAAAAGCAACGACCAGTCAGCCCGGGCTTGGATGCAAGCCAAGATACTGACGGCACTGCTGCTGGAGCGACTGTTGCTGGAGGCAAAGATTTTTTCCCCCTGGGGATATGGCTTGCCAGAGTTTGAGCCGCTGGCGCGCCACGTTGGAGGCGCGTGACACATTATTGCAGGTGCTGGCACCGGCTTTGAGCTTGCCGAACTTTCTGCGGCGAGGCCCAGACCCAGATATAGCAAGGGCCTGGCGAGTTCTGCGACCGCGCCGTCCAATGCAATTAATCCAAGTCGGCCAAATTTTGAATCGTTAGGTTAATGCTTATGTCTGAAAAACCCGCAACACCGCAACAAGTGTTGATAATCAACGACTTAGCCGGTAACACGAAAAGTAACAGAGCGGTAACATGTTACTGGTTTTCTCCCTTTCCCGCCCTTGCCAGGATCCCAGCAAGTTGATCCATGGCCATTTCCTCCTGCCGCTGGCGTTCCTGTAGTACCGGTTTTTTCGCCTCCGCCTCCTTTTTCAACCGTTCGGCTTCTTCCGCCTTCGCCTCCTGCCGTAAAACCGCGTTGGTCTTGATTTGTTCCAGCCGGGCATCAACATCGATCCGGGGCACATAGCGCTTGAGAGAATTCTTGAAATCGTCAATGGGATAGCCCCTGTTCACATCCTCGCCCACGCGAATTTGTACCGGTCTGATGCCGTAAGGCCGGAGCGCCTGTGCCAAGAGAATTTCATTCAGCGGCTTGCCGCTGAAAAACGTTGACGCAATCCATTCCCCATCGCCGTAAAGGTAAAGGTCAAGCCCGAGAAAGGGGTCAAGCCCGCATAACAACATAATTGTGGACAAAGCGCGGCAACTTGTTAAGATGCGGCAATGGCCAGAAAGCCCAGAATCGAATATCCGGGAGCGGTCTATCATGTGTTGAACCGGGGTGACCGGCGCGAGCCGATTTGCCGGGATGACCAGGATCGGGCGGCATTTCTCAAGACTCTGGGCGAAGCCTGCGAGAAAACCGGCTGGCAGATTCATGCCTTCGTCTTAATGAGCAATCACTTTCACCTGGTGGTGGGGACTCCGCGCGGTAATCTGGTGGCTGGGATGCAATGGTTCATGGGAACCTACACCGCACGGTTTAATCGCCGGCACAAGTTCTTCGGACACTTGTTTAGCGGGCGCTACAAGGCGTTGGTCGTGGACGGGAGCAGGACGGGCTACCTGAAAACGGTTTGCGATTATGTTCATCTTAATCCAGCGCGGGCGCGACTGATACCGGCGGAGAAAAAGCTTTCCGCTTACGCTTGGAGCAGCTATCCCGCCTATTTGGGACGGAAACGGCCGCTCTGGCTGCGGGTGGATCGCTTGCTGGGGGAACACCGGGTCTTTAGAGACAACCCGGCCGGGCGTCGGCAATTTGCCCGGCAAACGGAAGAGCGGCGGAGGGCAGCCAAAGCACGGGACTGGCAACCGGTGCGGCGTGGCTGGTGTCTTGGGGAAAAGGAATTCAAGCAGGAATTGTTGGAACAAATGGAAGGGCGGGGGGCCCCCATCACACGCTGCCGGAGCGACAGGAAACTGAAGAGGCGCGGGCGGAGCGTTTGGTGCAGGGAGAGTTGCGGCGGCTGGGGTGGAAAGAGGAGGAATTGAAAAACCGGAAAAAAGGGGACAAACAAAAGATGGCGGTGGCGCGCCGGTTGAGAGAGGAAACGCCGATGACGTGGCGCTGGATTGCGCAACGCTTGTGGATGGGAGCGGGCGGCTCGGTGGCGAATGGCGTGCGCGCCCTGGAAAACAAATGAAAAACAAAGAATATGTGGTTATGCGGGCTTGACCCCTTTACAGCGGCTGCTGTCGGACCACGAGCTGGTGTTTGGGGTTGCGGTTGCGGTTGCTTTTTGCTATTAACTTTCTTGTTAGATATAATCATAGGGCGTCAGGTGTAGCGGATTTTCCCTCACCTGACGACCCCATGTTAACTTTACCTTTACCAATGGGGTTGCCAAAAACCGGGATGCGCCCGGGAACTGATACCCGCGACTTGAATTATTGCAACGCCGTCATAATGGTGGTAGAGGGGAGAAGCGCATAAAGCATGAACAAAAAACCGATCCAACTTTTGGCCGTGGCAATTTCAGTCCTGGCGATCACTGCTTCCACCGCTGCCGCCGGTTTCACTCACCCCGGCCTGCTCAATTCAAGGACCGAGTTGGATTTTGTGAAGGCAAAAATCAAGGCCGGCAATGAACCGTGGACTGCTTTATTCAACGCCATGAAGAAATCCCCGTATGGAAACCCGAACTGGACGCCGCATCCGTTGACGGTGGTCAATGCATGGAGCAACGACGCCAGTATCGAGAACAACGACGCCACGGCGGCTTATACCCTGGCGTTGCTTTGGTATTTCACGGACAATGAGGCTTATGCCAAAAAGTCCGTCGAAATCCTGAACGCCTGGTCCTCGAAACTCACCAACCATGTCAGCCCCGATCTCCAAAAACAACTGGCGGCCGCCTGGTGCGGTTCCGTTTTTCCGCTGGCGGGTGAAATCTTGCGGTCCAGTTATCCGAAATGGACCCATGGCGAAATCGAGCAATTCTCCGCCATGCTCAACACTGCTTTTCTGCCGCTCCTCGTCTCCGGCAGTCCCACCTTCAACGGGAATTGGGAGTTATCCATGATTGATGCGCTGATGTGCATCGGCGTTTTCAACGAAGATGCCACGACTTTCAATCGGGGAGTATTTCTCTGGCGCAAACGGGTGCCTGCCTATTTCTATCTGACCACCGACGGCCCCACCCCAATCCGGCCCTACGGAACAACCAGCTTGGATACCGATAGTGACATTAAAAACTATTGGTGCAACCCTCACCAATACTTCGACGGACTGTGCCAGGAAACCATTCGCGACTTCGGACATCATATGCAAATGGGTCTGGCCTCCGCAGTTAATTCGGCCGAGATCGCTTTTCATCAAGGCATTGACCTTTACGCCGAAAACGACAAGCGCATCATGGCCGCGATGGAGTTTCAGGCAGGCCCATTGCTGGGAAAGCCGGTGCCGGCAGCGCTTTTCCCCAACGGATTTGCAGCGTCAGACTTGTTGCCGACGTGGGAGATAGCCTTTAACCATTTTCATAATCGCAGAGGGTTCGCCCTGCCATTGACCGAGACCCTGATCCGCACGAAAGTGCGGCGTTCAGATGTCATCGCCATGTGCAATCTGGCCTGGGAAAGCCTCACTCATGCGGAGCTTGATTTCACAGTCACCCACTGAATCTCGGCTCGGCAACCTATTTAACGATGGGCACACCATCTGTAAACGGGTCAGTCCCGCATAATCGTATATTATCGGGAATTTGCTACGCACCCAGCGGGTCGCGGCGTTTCACGGACTCATGCTGCTGGATCAGATAGTCGCACCAGGCGTCCAAACCGGTCCCGGTCTTGGCGGAGATTTCGAATAACTGCGCGTGGTGGGCAATATGCCGAATGTTGGCGGTCACCTCCGCGCGGTTGAAGTCGCAGGCCTGGTCCAGATCGAGCTTGCTGATGATGACGGCGCTGGCTCTGTGAAACATGGGCGGGTATTTCAGCGGCTTGTCCTCGCCGTCGGTGACCGATAACAGCACGATGCGCAGGTCCTCGCCCAAATCATAGCTGGCTGGGCAGACGAGGTTGCCGACGTTCTCGATGATGAGGAGGTCAAGCTTGGTCATGTCCAATTGCTTCAAGGCGCGGGCTACCATGTCCGCTTCCAGATGGCAGACGGTGCCGGTGTTGATCTGAACCACAGGCGCGCCGGAATCGCGCAGGCGGCGGGCATCGTTGTCGGTGGCCAGATCGCCGACAATGACGGCGGTTTTCAGGCGCGGGCCGAGCCGGCGGATGGTTTCGCGAATCAGCGTCGTTTTTCCCGAGCCGGGAGAGGAGAGGACGTTGAGGACCAGAATCCCGCGCGCCCGGAAGAAGCCGCGGTTCCGTTCGGCGAGGCGGTCGTTCTTCTCAAGGATGGCGTGCCGCAGGTCCAGCGTCTGACGTTCTTCGGCGCCGGGTTCGTGCGAGTGATGATGGTGCGAATGATCGTCGTGGTCGTGGTCGTGATGGTGATGATCGTGATCACCATGGTCAGGGTGGTCGTGGCCGGAAACGGTCACTGGACTTCCCGCGGACAATCCGCAGCCGCAGTCTTCACACATGGTCCACCTCCATCGAACTTAATTCCAGTTCCCGGCCGGCGCGGAGTTCGTTGCTGGGGGTGCCGCAATCGGGGCACTCGGAATAGAAATTGGCGGACACAAATTCCTTGCCGCAGGGCGCGCACCAGAATCGCGCCGGCACCTCATCAATCGTCAACAGGGCGCCTTCAGCGGATGTTCCGGGCGTGAGGGCCTCGAAGGCAAACCGGAGCGCGTCGGGCACGACGCCGCTGAGGACGCCGATGCGCAGCCGGATTTCATGGACTCGCGCGGCCCCGGCCAGCCGGGCTTCGCGCAAGGCCTGATTCAACGCACTTTGCATGATAGAAAACTCGTGCATCAGCCTAAATCTTCTCCACCTTTTCGTAAACCACCATTTCACCCCGGCCGCGGAGGTCAGCCGGGTGGTAGCGTGGAATGGGCAGTTCCAGTTCCTTGAACTCGACCGGCGCCACTTTTTTATCCACCAGGCCGACGGCCACCGCCACGCCAAAGATGATGGCTTCAGGCCGGGGCGGACAGCCGGGGATATAATAGTTGACAGGGATGACTTTTTCCACCGGGCCGAGCACCGGGTAGGAGTCGTGCCAGATGCCGCCGCCGCAGGCGCAGCCGCCGATGGCAAAGACGAGCTTGGGCGCGGGCATCGCTTCATAGGCGCAGCGCAAGGCCCGCGCGGTGGCGCGCATGGCGGGCCCCTGGCAGAGCATGACATCGGCGTGCCGCGGTGAGCCGACCAGCTTGATGCCGAAACGCTCGACGTCATAATACGGCGTCAGCACGTTGAGCACCTCGATGTCGCAACCGTTGCAGCCGCCGCTGTTGGCGTGGTAAACCCACAGCGACCGGCCGAACATTTTCTGGCAAAGATTTTTCAGCATGGCGGTTCAATCCAGTTCGATCTTGATGTCGTCCACCACAGGCTCAGTTTCAAGGTAGGCGCGGGAGCGGAAGATCCAGCGTTCGTTGTCCAGATCGTCAAAGCGGTAGCCTTTGAGCTTCAACTGTTCCAGCGGCGAAGTTTCCTTGAAACAACGTCCGCACCGCTGGCAGGTGCTCATAAACAAATCCAGCCGTTGCTGGAGGTCGCCGATTTTGTTGGTGGCCGTCTCGAAGTCATGGCTCATGGTGATGGCTTTCTCCGGGCAAACTTCCGCGCAGCGTCCGCAGTAGGTGCAGCGCCGGCCCAGATACTTCAGGATGCGAATTTCCTGGCAGACATCAAAAACGAGGATTTCGCGCGCCGGACAATTGTTGGCGCAGCCCGCGCAGCCGATGCATTTTTGGGCATCGAAGATGGGCCGGCCGCGGAAGGTCTCCGGCGCGGGCCGCGGCTGCGCCGGATAATCCAGGGTGACGCGACCGGCCTTGAGGCCGACCATCGCTTCCTTCAATTTGCTTGCAATGGACATGAATCAGTCTCCATCAGAATCCGTAACCCGCCAGCGCCAGAGCACCGAAGGCCACCGCCAGCAATCCGGCGAAGTAACGGATGGCCTGGTCAATCCGGTAACGCGCATGCGTCGCGGCGACGACCGTCACCAGCAGCACGAGCGCCAGCACTTTGGCCCAAAAGAGCAACCAGCCCAGCGGGAAGGCCAGTTCCGATCCCCAAGGCACAAACAGCGCGACGAACAACCCGCTGTGAACGACCAGCCGCGCCATTTGCGCGTACTTGAAAAGGGCCAGCTTCGGCCCGGAGTATTCCATCAACGGCCCGTCCATGAGTTCCGTCTCCGCCTCGGACATGTCAAACGGCACCCGTTGCACAAAGGCCTGAAAGGACAGCACCATGACGACCAGCAGGATCAAGCCCGACCACGGAATGCCTTCGGCGGCATAAACCGAGCCGTTCAAGACGGCGTCCAGCCGGAACGACCGCACATGGACCGCGCCGACGAGAAGAGCGATGGCAAACAACGGTTCCAGGGCGATCATCGTCATCATCTCCCGCCCGATGCCGAGCAACGAATAAGTGGAGCCTGCCGCCAGGCCGCCGAGCAAGGTGCATATCCCGCACAAGGTCAGCAGGTAGATGAGCAGAATCACGTCGCCCGCGCCGTTCATGGGCGCGGGAAACCCCATCGGCACCAGGCAGGCCACCGTCAACACCGCCGCCAGCGAGAGCCGGGCAACGAACCGTTGCAGCGCCGGTGATTCGCCCGATTCAATGTCCTCCTTGCCGAGCAACTTCAGCAGGTCAATGTAAGGCTGCCACAAGGGCGGTCCCCGGCGCGATTGAAGGCAGGCCGTGACCTTCCGCAGCAACCCTTCGCACAAGGGCGCGATGAGCAGCACCACGCCGATGTTGGCCAGCCCGCCCGCAATCCTCCATATCAGGTCACGATTCATATAGTTTTGAGGTCTTCATAAACCCTTTGCCGAGGTCTGTTTTGAGTGCGGGCCGCAAAATTTGCAAGGACCCAAATGCCGCACCTGATTGAATCGCAGGCATAACACATCAACGATAGTAATCAGATCACGAGAACACTGGCCATCTTTTGGCAATTCCTTGTCTGAAATTGCAAAATGTCATGGAGTTGAGGTTCAAACTTCCAGCTTTTGCATGGGGGGACGATTTCGGAAGTGATCCCTTTTCCGGCCGAATTGCGCACTGTTAGATGGAAAGGCAATTATGAAGCGAACAATCTTATTCCTGGCGGGCCTGGCAGCCGTGTGCAGCCTGGCGATTCACTATACGGCACAATCCACGAAGCAGAGCGCGCCGCCGGCCGCGCCTGCGGCGGCTGAATCTGCGGCTGATCCAGCAACGGCGGCTGCGCCGAAGACGAAACCGCGTCCAGTGGCGCAACGCGAAGCGCGCACGGAAACCGCTGTCTCCAATCAGGATTCCGGCACGCCGGCGCCGGGAAGCGTGGCGGGCGTTGCGTTCACGGCGGCCATCGATACTTTGGTGTTGCCACATGCCACTTATGCGGAGAAACAGGCGGCTTGGAAAGAACTGAAGGACTCCGGCCGCCTCGCGGACGCGGCGGCCGAATTGGAGCAGCGCATGGCCAACGACCCGAATAACGCCTTGTATCCGGCGGCTCTTGGTCAAGCCTATATGAGGATGTGCGCCACGACCACGGACGTTCGTCAGCAGGCGGTTTGGGCGATGACTGCCGACGTGGATTTTGAGACGGCGCTGAATCTTGATCCGTCGAATTGGGACGCGCGCTATAACAAGGCGGTCATGATGTCGTACTGGCCCGCCAATCTGAACAAGGGCGATGAGGTGATCCAGCAGTTTAACACGCTGATCGCACAGCAGGAACAGCAGGCGCCCCAACCGCAGTTCGCGCAGACCTACGAATGGCTGGGCAAGCAATACCAGAAAGCCGGCCAGACGGATGCCGCCCAGCAGGTTTGGCAACGCGGGGCCGCGCTCTATCCGGACAATCCATCTCTGCAAAGCCTGCTCGCGGCGTCCGCGACGGCGCAGCAGTAATCTGCTTTCAACCGAGGCCCGAAATGAATACGCTCGGCCATAATATGAAACGTGAGCCAGACAGCGCAGCGCCGAGCCGCGAAGAGTCACTGTTCGAGGCTGCGCTGGCTCTCCCGCCCGAACAACGCGCCGCCTATCTCGACAAAGAATGCGGACCGGACGCGGCCTTGCGCCAGCGCGTGGCGGCCTTGCTCAAGGCATACGGCCAATCCGACGGTTTCCTGGAAGCGCCGCCGGCGGGACCGTCGGGCACGATGGTCGCGGCTGTTCCGCCCGCCGAAAATCCGGGCGATGTCATCGGGCGCTATAAAATCCGCGAGAAACTCGGCGAAGGCGGCTGCGGGGTGGTGTATGTGGCCGAACAGACCGAACCCGTGCGACGGCGGGTGGCGCTGAAAGTCATCAAGCTGGGAATGGACACACGGACGGTGATTGCGCGATTCGAAGCCGAACGCCAGGCGCTGGCGATGATGGACCATCCCAACATCGCCAGGGTTTTGGACGCGGGCACGACCGCCGCCGGACGGCCCTACTTTGTCATGGAACTGGTGCGCGGGATCAAGATCACGGAGTACTGCGACCAGAACAATCTGGACACCGGGGAGCGGATTCGTTTGTTCATCCAAGTCTGCCACGCCGTGCAACACGCCCATCAAAAGGGCATTATCCATCGCGATCTCAAACCATCCAATATACTGGTCACGCTGCACGACGGCGTGCCTGTGCCGAAAGTGATTGATTTTGGGATCGCCAAGGCGACGGAAGGCCGGCTGACCGACCAGACGATTTACACCCAACTTTACGAATTCATCGGCACGCCCGCTTACATCAGCCCGGAACAGGCGGAGATGAGCGAGTTGGACATAGACACGCGCACCGACATTTACAGCCTGGGGGTGCTGCTCTACGAATTGTTCACCGGCAAAACGCCGTTCGATTCGCAGGAACTTCTCCGATCCGGCCTGGACGAGATGCGGCGGACGATTCGAGAGAAGGAACCGCTCTCGCCCTCGACACGCTTAAGCTCGATGGCCGATGCGGACTTGACCACGACCGCCAAACGCCGCCGGGCCGAAGCGCCGCGCCTGGTGCATTTCATCCGGGGCGATTTGGATTGGATCGTGATGAAGGCGCTGGAGAAAGATCGCACGCGGCGTTTTGACACGGCGAACGCGCTGGCGGCGGACTTGCAACGATTCCTCAACAACGAGCCGGTGGAGGCGCGCCCGCCAAGCAATGTCTATCGTTTCCAGAAGCTGGTGCGGCGAAACAAAGTGGCGTTCGCGGCGATTTTCGGGATTGTGGCGGCGCTGGCCCTGGGTCTGGCCGTATCGCTGAATTTGTATGTCAAGGAGAAAGCGGCGTTGAGCCGCGCCCTCAAGGTCGAACAAGAGGAAGCGGGCTTGCGCAAACAGGCGGAAGCGGGGTTGGAGATCGAGCGCAAGCAGCGGGAGTACGCGGAAATCGGCAACAAGCTGTGGCGGGCCGGCGTGCTGCTGAGTCAAGACCAATTTGACCAGGCCGAGGAGCTGATGAAGGATGTTCCGCCCATTCCGCAGAGCGCCGCCATTTACAACGTCATGGGGATGTATCAGGCGCGTTGGGGAAGGCTGGCCAGAGCCATCCCCAACTATGTCAAATGCGCCACCGTGCAGCCGACCAACGATATTGGCTTTCATTGCCTGCTGCCGCTGCTGGCGCAGACCGGGCGCACCAATGACTTCGAGGAGTGGCGGCGCAAGGCGCTGGACCAATTCGGGTCCACGACCGACCCGGCGGTCGCCGAGCGGATGGCTTTGGATTGCCTGATCCTGCCGGCATCGGACGAGGTCGCGCAACGCGCAGTCAAAATGCTTGACAATACCGCGGCCACGCCGCCCCGGCCATCGGCCGAATTCGTCAAAGGGCTGGCGGAGTATCGCCAGGGACAATTTGCCCGCGCCGCCGCGCGCCTCGAAAAAGCGGTCTATCTCCAGTCGAACAACAACACGGCGAAGCAAGCCCAGATGATCCTGACCATGGCCCGGAGCAAGCTGGGCAAGGCCGATGACACCCCAATCATCAGCGAAAAACAGGGTTCGCTCACTGGAGGGGATTGGAATGAGCAAATGACCACCGCGTTGTTCGCCCGCGAGGCGCGCAGCGTCATTGTCAAATGAACGAAGTCACGCAACTTCTCCAGGCCATTGAGAGGGGCGATGCGAAAAGCGCCGACGAACTGCTTCCATTGGTCTATGAGGAACTGCGCAAGCTGGCCGCTTCCAAGATGGCCCGCGAAGCGCCGGGACAGACCTTGCAGCCGACCGCGCTGGTGCATGAAGCGTGGCTGAGATTGGCGGGCGGCGCGTCTCCGCGGTTTAATGGCCGCGCGCATTTTTTCGGCGCGGCGGCGGAGGCGATGCGCCGGATCCTGATCGATCGCGCGCGGCGCAAGGCGGCCCGACGCCACGGCGGCGGCCAGCAGCGGGTGGACATTGACGAAATTGAAATCGCCGCGCCCGCCCGGGAAGATGAACTTCTGGCGGTCAATGACGCGCTCGACAAATTCGCCGCGCTGGATGCGCGAAAGGCCGGGTTGGTCAAATTGCGTTTCTTTGCCGGATTGACGCTGGAGCAGGCGGCCGGGGTGCTCGGCATCTCCGAGCCAACCGCCAAGCGATGGTGGGCCTACGCGCGGGCCTGGCTGTTTGAAGAATGCAAGGCCAGTGTGTTGTCACATAAATGACCGGCGTCGGGGGTCAGAATAATATGGCTTGACAAATTTCCAATGCAGTGCTGAAATTCGAGTCGCTGTGAAAGGTTCGAATACAACGAGTCGTAACGGCGCAATCTGGAATTCAGACCAGAGGGTTCGATCTCCAGAATCTTTTCTTAATGGCAGTGGCCGCGTTTGTCCCCCTCCCCTCAAAACTCCAAACCAGGAGATGATTCAATGAAAACTTATCCGGGAAATGTTGTTCAAGTCACACTGGCGCTAGCCGCGCTGGTAATCAACTTGTCTGCCATTCAGTCGGTAAATGCCGTCGATTTCACCAGCGCCGGGCCGTTGAACACCGCACGGTGGGGCCACACGGTCACCTTGCTGAATAACGGAAAGGTGCTGGTTGTGGGAGGTTCCGGCAGCAGCGGCGCTCTTTGCGAAGCGGAGCTTTACGATCCGGCCACGGGAGCATGGACTCCCACCGGTTCGCCGAGCGCCGCGCGCATGAATCATACGGCAACCTTGCTGCCCAACGGGAAGGTGCTGGTCGCCGGGGGCACTGACGGCAGCACCGTACTTTCCAGCACGGAGTTGTATGACCCAACCTCTGGTTTGTGGATGGCGGCCAGCGGCCTGCTCAACGCACGCTGTTATCACACGGCAACGTTGCTGGGCAATGGCAAGGTGCTGGTCACGGGAGGCGAGGACATCAGCGGTAACTCCACCACCAAGTGCGAGTTGTACGATCCAGCCAGCGGATATTGGACAGTGTCGAAGGGCAATCATCTGCTCACCGCGCGCTATATGCACACGGCGACGTTGCTGCCCGATGGGAGGGTGCTGGTCGCGGGGGGCTTTAGCACGCCCGGCACTATTCTTTCCAGTGCCGAGCTTTATACTCCAGGCGTCACTGGTTTGTCATGGTCGGCGGCCGGCGATATGGGCATCGCCCGCGATGGTCACACGGCAACATTGTTGCCCAACGGGACGGTGCTGGTTGCAGGCGGCCTTAGCCCCGGCGTTCTTACCAGTTCGGAGTTTTACACTCCGGACAGCGGAGCGGGAGCGTGGACGAGCACCGGCTCGTTGAGCCAGGGACGTTGTGCCGCCACGGCGACATTGCTGCCCAACGGAAAGGTGCTCGTGACGGGAGGGTCGTTTTACCCGGGGTTTGTCGAAGAAAGTCTTGCCAGCGCTGAAGTATTCGATCCGAACGAAGCCGGTGGCACATGGACGACCACCGGCCCGCTCGCCCACTCACGCACCCATCACACGGCGACCTTGCTGGCAAACGGACAGGTGCTGGTCGTGGCGGGCTACGAACCCAACGCTTTCGGTGTCCCTGTCCCTCTCTCCAGCGCGGAACTGTACGATCCGTCCGAGCCGATGTGGTGGACGACAGGTGTCGG
Source organism: uncultured Verrucomicrobiae bacterium (assembly GCA_963813995.1). Taxonomy (GTDB): domain Bacteria; phylum Verrucomicrobiota; class Verrucomicrobiia; order Limisphaerales; family Palsa-1400; genus DASRLE01. The sequence goes on from CAWFAZ010000047.1 coordinate 212,502, forward strand.
TGCGCTGAACCAAATGCGCGGTGGCCAGACAGCGACGCTGCTGCCCTTTGGGACAGTGCTGGTCGCAGGGGGTCTTGGCCCCACCGGCTGGCTTCCCAATGCGGAATCATATGATCCGGCCACTTGGACTTGGACAGTGACCGGCTCGCTGCACACCGCACGCTCCGGCCACACGGCGACCTTGCTGGCAAACGGACAGGTGTTGGTCGTGGGAGGCACGAACAGCGGCGGCTATCTGCCAACCCATTATGGTGTGGAACAGTACAATCCGGACAACGGGGCATGGACGGTGCCACCCGCCAGTTGCACGCTTTGTCACACCGCGCCGTTCCCGGCAGCTCTGGACAGCCGCCCGACAGGCCACCTGCATGTTGAACGCAGTCAGCACACGGCAACGCTGCTGGGCACCGGGAAGATGCTGGTCGCCGGGGGTCAAGGCACCAACGGCGCTACCAACATCACAGAGTTGTATAATCCGGCCACCGGGTTTTGGTCGCTATGGCCGGTGACAGCCAGAAGTTGCACAACCTGCCACACCACCCCGCCGACCTCGGGTGCCTGGGACACCCCGGCAGGCCACCTGCACACCCCTCGTTATGGTCACACGGCTACATTGATGCCCGACGGGACGGTACTGGTCGTGGGGGGGCAGAACGCCACTGGCCGTTATTTGTTGCACTTTCAACCCAATAATCCCACTCAAACTGGCGTGGAGGTTAACGTGGAGCAGTACGATCCGGTTACAGGGACATGGGCGCCACCCATGAAGTGTGAAGTATGCCATCCATCTGCTACCATCCCCGGTCTTGCCGGGCATGGCCACCTCAACTACCCTCGCGTTGGTCACACGGCGACGTTGCTGCCCAATGGGAAGGTGCTGGTCGCGGGGGGCTCCGGCGACTCGGGCGATGTCGCCACGGCAGAGCTATACGATCCAGTCTATCGGACGTGGACTACCACCGGCAATATGATCCTCCCCGCGCGTCATGGTCACAAGGCGACCTTGCTGACCAACGGGAAGGTGTTGGTGACGGGAGGGTATGATTCCAGCGGCAACGCTGTCAGCAGCGCGGAGGTGTTCGACCCAGCCTCCGAGACATGGACGGAGACCAGCCCGCTGACCACCGCACGCGGCGATCACACGGCGACGTTGTTGCCCAATGGGAATGTGCTGGCCGCGGGTGGATTTGACAGCCTCGGCATCCCTCTTACCAGCGCGGAGATTTATAATGTTGGATTGGGTTTCACAAGCACCTGGCAACCGCAGCTCGACCCGTTTGCCTCGGAACTCGCTTTGGGCGGCAACCTGACGCTCAGCGGCTCCGGCTTTCGGGGCATCTCCGAAGGTTCGTGCGGCAACTCTCAGGACTCGCCGGGTGATGTTCCGGTGGTGCAACTGCTCAGTCTGGCCAACGAGCAGACTATGTTCCTGCTGCCCGATCCGGACACCTCCTGGTCGGACACGTCTTACACTTCCGGGCCCGTGAGTGGATTCCCGCCCGGCTACGCGCTGGCGACGGTGTTCGTCAATGGCATTCCCAGCGTGCCCTCGGATCCGCCGTTACCCCTCGACGACATTCCAGGCAAGGGGAACATCCTCGACATCAGTGTTCCGGTTCCGACCGCATCCACACTCATGGGTGCCACAACACTGAACGACGGCTCGATCCAATTCGGCTTCACCAACAACACTGTTGGAGCGTTGTTCGGCGTGCTGGCCACCACGAATCTGGCGCTGCCAATGACCAACTGGACAGTGCTGGGCGGTGTCACGGAAATCGCGCTGGGCCAGTTCCAGTTCATTGATGCGCAAGCGGCGCTTTACCCGCAGCGATTCTACTGCGTGTACTCGCCGTAATCGCAGGCAGTTCTCGGGCTAAATCAACTCTCCACCCAAGAGCGCAGACAAATTGATTGGTCAAATTGCGTTTCTTTGCCGGATTGACGCTGGAGCAGGCGGCCGGGGTGCTCGGCGTCTCCGAGCCAACCGCCAAGCGATGGTGGGCCTGCGCGCGGGCGTGGCTGTTTGAAGAATGCAAGGCCAGTGTCGATGTTGACATGAAGTAACCTTACCACACCTCCTCGCATTACCGCAGGGGGAATAATCACCGAAAAAACCAGCATTACCGAGATTAGAATTGGGAAAAAATCCAAATGGAAAAAAAGTTAAAAAAAACCATTGACAATTTCGCCTAACTGTATTAATTGTAGTAGAACAGTAAGTAAAGACCGTGAATTTTAACTGCATCATCAATACCGGTTCGAGCACGCCGATCTACAAACAGATCACGGACCAGGTTCGCCTGGCGGTGGCCACGGGCCGCCTGACGGTGGGGGATCAACTCCCGAGCGTTCGTGTCTTCGCCGAAACCCTGGTGCTCAACCCCAATACCGTGGCGCGCGCTTATTCCGATCTGGCGCGGGAGGGCCTGATCGAATCCCGGCCCGGGCGCGGTGTTTTCATCATCCGCAAGCGCAAGGTGTTCACGCGCGAGGAAGGCCGCCGCCGCCTGGAGCCGCTGCTGGACGCCCTCATCGGCGAGGCGATGGCGATGGACTTCACGGCCTCGGATTTGCAGGCGGCTTTTACAAAAAAACTCAGCCAATGGCAGCACGAGAACGGAGGCAGGAAAAACAATGAGTGAACAACCAGTCATCCACACGCGGGAGTTGACCCGCTATTTCGGACGGAAATGCGCCGTGCAAGCCCTGAATCTGGAAGTGCCGAAAGGATGCGTTTTTGCCTTTTTGGGCCGCAACGGGTCGGGCAAAACCACCACCATCCGCATGTTGCTGGGCCTGCTGGCCCCCACGCGCGGGGAGGCCAGCGTGCTGGGTTGCGACAGCCAGGCCCTGACGCCGGAGATGAGGGCGCGCATCGGTTACCTGACTGAGGAACACCAGCTTTACGGCTGGATGAGCCTGCGCGAGGCGGCTGATTTCCAATCGGCCTTTTACCCGAGATGGAACGGGAGAATCTACCGGGGGGTCATTGATCATTTCGGCCTCAAGCCCGAGGCGCGCATCCAGGACTTGTCGCGGGGTGAACGGGCGGGGGTGTGCCTGGCTCTGACGCTGGCGCCCGACCCGGAGTTGCTGATTCTGGACGATCCGGCGATGGGTCTGGACCCGGTGGCCAGACGCTCGCTGGTCGAGTCCATGATCTATTTGACACGCCGGTCCGACCGGACGATTTTCTTTTCTTCGCACAATCTGGCCGACGTGGAACGGGTGGCGGATTACATCGCCGTCCTGGACTACAGCGTGTTGCGGGCGTGTTGTCCGCTGGAATCCTTCCGCAGCAGCGTGCAGGAGGTGCGGCTGCGCTTTTCAGGCGCGCCGCCGGTGTTGCCAAAAATACCCGGGCTGCTCCAGGCCTTTCGCCTGGACCGCGAATTGCGCGTCACCTGCGTCCATTACGACGGCGCAACCGAACAGGCGCTGCGAAACCTGTCGCCCGAGGCGATGGAAATAATGCCGTTGGGACTGGAAGATGCGTTCATCAGTTACCTTGGGGAACGGGGCGAAAAATCCTTCATACTGGCGGATACGGAGGCGGAATCATGAAAAAGTTGTTTGTGAAAGAAATGCGGGAGGAAACAAAGGCCGCTTTGCTCGGCATGGCCCTTTTCATCTTTGTCCTGACGATGAATTACAAAAGCTATGCCGACCAACTGGAACGCATGAACCTGGATCAGGATTTTCGGTCGGTCTATGGGATGCAGCCGCTATTGGCCCGCGGGCTGTTCGCTCTGGCCGCGTTTTTCTGCTCCATTTTTGGGATTGTGCTCGGCTGGCTGCAAATACGCGCTGAGAAACATCCCGATCTCCGGGGATTCCTGATTCATCGCCCGATGACGCGGACGACGATTCTGCTGGGCAAAATCGCCGCCGGCCTGTGTCTGTATGCGTTGGGGGCGGGGTTGCCGTTGCTGGGTTTTATCGTTTTCGTTTGGACACCCGGCCATGCAGCCGCGCCATTTGAGTGGGCGATGACGCTGCCGGTTGCCATCGCTTTCTTCCTCGGGATTGTTTTTTACTTCGCCGGGATGCTCACGGGTTTGCGGCAGGCGCGCTGGTATGGCAGCCGCGGCTTCGGGTTGGGACTGGCAATTTTTGCTTCATTCGAAGTATTCATCGTGCATGAATATTGGCAGGCGCTCCTGCTTTTTGCGATTACCGGCGGGATTCTGGCCCTCGCCGTGTGGGGCAGTTTTCAGTCCGGAGGATATTACCGCGGCCAACCCATGCCGGGAAAGCTGGCGCTGACGGCTGCTTGTGTCGCGGCCGGGTTCATCCTCATCATGGCGGCTATTATTTTCATCGAGTCGCAGGCATTCCGGCACTTTTCCTGGTCCGAATATGTGGTGGCCAAGGACGGCGTTGTTTACAAGGTAACCCATTATGATATTCATGAACCGGAAATAGTGGATTTAAATGGCAAGCCGCTTCTGGATGACAAGACGGGCAGGAAAGTGAAATTCACGGAATTCGAGCGGAATCGCGCTCCATCCCGCCCCGTGTCCGCGCACTTCGGTACTCTGGAGGAACGGAGAAAAAGGAATTGGGCCGGTGACTATTTGAGCAATTCCCGGTTTTTCAATCCCTGGCTGAGAGCCGGCAAGACGGTTTGGTATGAGACACACGATGGCCGTCTGGCGGGCTATGATCTCGTCACCCGCCGGCAGACCGGCACATTGGAGGCGCCCGGAAACTCCGGCAACGCCTCGTCCGCCGCAGCCGGTTTCATCCCTTTATCGGAGGATTACGACGATGGTTTCAATACGCCTGATCAGGCGCGAATTCTGGCTTCATCCACAACCGTTTATCTGGTGAATCCTGAAAACTGCGCGCTCAAACCCATTTTCACCGTCACAAACGACGACATCATTGGCGGATATGCGGAGATTCATACCAACTCGCCGCAAAGCGTGGTGGTGGTGACGCGGCAGTCCATTCAATTGCTGGATTTTGACGGCCGGGTGGAATGGAGCGTTCCTTATCAACCTTCCTATCCGGTCTATCCCCAAATCAGGGTTTTATTCCTGGAACCGACCAACCGATTCGCGATTGATTTTTATCCGGGACGATAAAGCAGATAAAAAATCCGGTTGGAAACTGCCCACCCGGATCGAATGGCTCACTCCCCAGACCGGCATCTCAAGGAGCGTGGATTTGCCAGAGTTGCCCCGGTCGATGGCTGATTTCGGGGAAAAACTGGCCCTTCTGCTCCTGCCACCGCTCCCTTCGGCTGCGGTTGTCTGTTTGCATGATTCAGACTGGCCTTGGAAGCCGTCGAGTTTGATTTCTGTCCTCCTTTGCGCGATTGTTGGCTGGGGATTGGGGCGGCGTTACAGCTTTCCGGCCAAAGCGCAGGTTGGTTGGGGCATGTTTCATTTGCTCTTCGGCCTTCCGGGGCTGCTGGCCTTCTTGAGCGTCCAGGAATGGCCGGCGCGGGAACCGTGTCCCCACTGCAAAAGACTCCGCGAGGTTGACCGTGAGAAATGCCCCCATTGCGGAGCGGACTTTGCCCCGCCGGAAAAGAACGGCACGGAGATTTTCGCACCTTTGGCGGCTGATTAACCCGCGTTTGAGTTCGAGCGAAAGGCTTGTCAGATGGTCCAAACCGGACAACCATGTTGCGGATGAGATGAATTTCAGGACGCGATTGTATAAACCGGCCTTGCTGGGATTGGCGGCCATTCTGTTTTGCGTCGTGGCGCAAATGCAGGCGCGACTCAATGTGGACCGCAAGGAACTGGGGTTGACCCGGATGGACCCGCTGCAGAATGCGCCGCCCGTGCTGGCTTTCACCACGGTGGCCCTGGGCAGCTTCCGCGGGCTGATTGCCAACGCCCTTTGGATGCGGTTGTCCGATTTGCAACTGGAGGACAAGTATTTCGAAATGGTGCAACTGTCCGATTGGATCACCAAGCTCCAGCCGCACATGGTGGCGGTCTGGCAATTCCAAGCCTGGAACATGGCCTACAACGTCTCGGTCAAGTTCAAGAGCCACGAAGACCGCTGGCATTGGGTGCAGCGGGGCATTGAATTGCTGCGCGATGAGGGCTTGCATTATAATCCCCACGAAACGCTGCTCTATCACGAACTGTCCTGGATTTTTCAACATAAAATCGGCGCGTACCTCGATGACGCGCACATGCTTTACAAACTGCGTTGGGCGCAGGAGATGCAGGGCGTCCTGGGCAACCGGCCGGATTTCAAGGAGTTGCTGGACCCCACCACGCCGGGAGCGAAGGAACGGGTGCGCAAGTTGCGGGAGATTTATAAAATGGACCCGAAAATCGTCCAAAAGGTCGATGAGCAATATGGCCCGTTCGACTGGCGTTTGCCGGACGCCCACGCGGTTTATTGGGCGGAAATGGGCCGCATTTACGGCCGGCCGGAGGAGCAGGAAACGTTGCGCCGCTCCATCTATCAGAGTCTGCGGCAGATGATGTTTCGCGGAGGAGCGCTCGACAGCTCGGTGACGAACGTGACGAACGTGACTGAGCAGAATCTCATTCTTTGGCCCAATCTTGATCAGATCCCGACCATGAGCGCCTGGTACAAAAAATGATCGCCGAGGAAACCAATCATCCGCACGGCCTGCAACAGAACATGGAGAACGCCCACAAGAATTTTCTCAAGGAGGCGATTCCTTTCCTCTACGAGTTTGGCCGCGAAAAACAGGCGCAGCAGTGGTTCAATTATTTAAAAACCATCTACACCAATGCCTTCGTCGGCAAAGAGGCCAGCATCAGCATGGAGGATTATGCGGTGAGCCAGATCGCCACGGACATTAACGAAACGGACATGAACAAAATCCAGGCCAGCATCCTGGGCATGTTTGACTGGGAATTCATTTGCTTGATCAGAGACAACGACTCCCAGGCCGCCAATTACGAGAACATGGCGAAAAAAATCTGGGCCTATTATGACCAGAAAACAAAGGGCTCCGCCCCGGAGCGGGTGGGCTTGAAACCGATCGCGCAATTGCAACAGTTTGAGTTGAAAAAGGTCCTGGATCGCCTGCCACCCCAGGCCCGCGCCATTCTGCTCTCCAAACTGCCCCAAGCGCCTCCGCCCGCCGCCGCGCCCGGCCCGGCCGCCGCTGCGGGGCCTTAGCCTGTTCGGAACGAGATTCTGGTGATTAAATCGCGCCCGAAACTGTTTTGCAGCCGCTCGAGGATTTCCCGGCGGCGATACCGCACAATTTCATCCAGCCACACGCTGCTGTCCACCGTGACGAACAGGGTGCCTTTGCGGATGCCGGTGGGCTGGGCGTGGGCCACGATGTTGGGGTCCAGTTGATGATTCCACACTTTGAGAATTTCTGTTTCCGCCTGCCGGCTGTCGATGCGCAAGCCAGCCAGGACGCGCGGCATGATGTCGGCGGCGGGCCGCGCGGAGGGTTGCCGCGCCGTTTCCATCGCGCTCCAATCCCAACGCCGCCATTGTGCCAGCGCCCGTTGCCGGGGGGGCGGCGCAGGCGCGGCAGGCCGGAAATGGCGATACGGGAACGACTGGTTCACGTCTCCACCGTAGCAAAGCGGGGCGCGGAATTCAACGGCAATGATCCAGGGAAACAATGGATTTTCGTTGCCCACCACACCTCTTTCCGGTTAAAACCGCAGGCGCCATGACGACCGGCATTCGCATCAAAGACCTTCCAAAAAATGAACGGCCACGCGAACGCCTGGCCGAAAAGGGCGCGGATGCGCTCAGCCCCGCCGAATTGATTGCCATTCTTTTGCGCACTGGCATGAAAGGCCGCTCGGCTATTGAGATCGCCCGACAATTGGTCCAGCAATACAAGTCACTTGACGCCCTGTCCCGCGTCTCCCTGGAGGAATTGGAATCCGTCAAGGGCATTGGCCCCGCCAAGGCCGTCACCTTGAACGCTGCCTTTACACTGGCCCGGATTATGGCCAGGGATTTGCAAGGTGAAGCGCCCTTGCTCGACAGCCCGGAGCGAATCGCCGATTATTTGCGCGAGGACAACAGGGCCTACCAAGTGGAACAATTCCAGGCCGTGCTCCTCAACACGCGGCGCAAACTCATTCGCGTGGAGCTCATCTCCCACGGCCTTGTCGATACGATCCTGATCCATCCCCGCGAAGTTTTCAGGAGCGCCATCGCCGCCAACGCTTCAGCCCTGGTCCTGGTCCACAACCATCCCAGCGGCGACCCAACCCCTTCCGAAGCGGACATCCGGGCGACCCGCGATCTCATCCGCGCCGGCCAGCTTTTAAAAATCGAGGTGCTCGATCACATCATCCTCGGCCGGCGCACCGCCGAAAACGGCCGGGATTACGCCTCCTTGCGTGAATTGGGCTTTTTCAACACCTGAAGCACAAATGATTCATCCCACCGCCATAATTCATCCGGAAGCGCAACTGCACCCGAGCGTTGAGATCGGGCCGTACGCCGTGATCGATGGGCATGTTTCCATGGGGCCGGGCTGCCGCGTCGGTCCGCACGTTTATCTGACCGGCCATACGCGCATCGGGGCCGACAACCGCTTTTATGCCGGGTGCGTCGTGGGCGAGGCTCCGCAAGACGTCAAATACAAGGATGAACCGACCGAATTGCGCATGGGCGACAACAACCTGGTGCGCGAAGGAGCCACGGTGCATCGCTCGGCCAAAGCCGGCGAGGCCACCCTCATCGGCTCGAACAATTTTTTGATGGTCAATTCCCACGTCGGGCACAACGTTGTCTTGGGCAGCCACGTCATTTTGGCCAACGGCGCTTTGCTGGCCGGCCACGTTCAGGTCGCGGACGGGGCCTTTATCTCGGGCAATTGCCTGGTCCATCAATTCGTCCGTGTCGGCACGCTGGCCATCATGCAGGGCGGCTCGGCCATCAGCAAAGATTTGCCGCCTTACACCGTCGCCCGCGGGGACAATGGCATTTGCGGATTGAATGCCATCGGCTTGCGCCGCGCCGGTTTCAGCGCGGACGAACGATTGGAATTGAAAAAGCTTTATCACAAACTCTTCCGCTCCGGGAAGAATTTGTCGGACGCCGTGGCCCAAGCCCGCCAGGAGTTCACCAGCGCGCCGGCCAAAGTCCTGCTGGATTTTGTCGCCTCCGCCAAACGCGGCGTCTGCCGCGACAGCGGGGTCGCCATCAGCAAGGACGATGGCGATGATGCGAAGAATGACGAATAGTGATGTGAAAATGACGAATGACGAAATCCTAATGACCAATCAATGTCCAAATGACCCAATGACGAAAAGGGATACCGGGCATCTCACCGCCTTTGGTAAAATTCGTCATTGGGACTTCGTCATTATTTCGTCATTCGTGCTTCGACATTCGTCATTTTCACATCACTATTCCTCATTGCCTTTCAATCTCAAATCCTCTACCCATAAAAACGTCGAAGAACTTTAAACTTTCCAATATTATGCCGCCAAAAGCCGAAAAAGCCGCCGCCGCCGAAACCAAATCCGCCGATCCCAAGATTTCCGCCACCCGCCAGCGCGATCTGGACGCGGCCATTTCGCACATCACCAAAGCGTACGGCGACGGCAGTATTATGCGGCTGGGCGATGCCCGCGCCAAAACAGGCATCGAGGTCATCCCCACCGGCGCGCTCTCCGTGGACCTGGCCCTGGGCGTCGGCGGCGTGCCGCGCGGCCGGGTGGTTGAAATTTTCGGCCCGGAATCCTCCGGCAAAACCACCCTCATGCTCCACGTCATCGCCAGCGCCCAGAAGGCCGGCGGTCTGGCCGCTTTTATCGACGCCGAGCACGCCCTGGACCCCGGCTACGCCAAAAAGCTCGGGGTCAATCTGGACGATTTGCTCGTCTCCCAGCCGGACAGCGGCGAGGAAGCCCTGAGCATTTGCGAAACCCTGGCCCGTTCCAACGCCCTGGACGTCATTGTTATTGACTCCGTCGCCGCCCTCGTGCCCAAGGCCGAATTGGAAGGCGAAATGGGCATGGCCACCATGGGCATGCAGGCGCGCCTGATGAGCCAGGCCCTGCGCAAACTCACCGCCATTCTGGCCAAGTCCAAAACCACCTGCATCTTCACCAATCAATTGCGCGAAAAAGTGGGCGTCATGTTCGGCAACCCCGAAACCACGCCGGGCGGCAAAGCCCTCAAGTTTTACGCCAGCATCCGCATCGACATCCGCCGCCGCGACACGCTCAAGGACGCGGCCGGCGTCGCCGTGGGCAACGCGGTCAAGGTCAAAATCGTCAAGAATAAAGTTGCGCCGCCTTTTGGCGAGGCCGAGTTTGAAATCATTTACGACCACGGCATCAACAAGGAAGGGAGCATTATTGAGGTCGGCATTGCCCATGGCGTCGTGGATAAAAAGGGCGCGTGGCTGCAATTCGGGGGCGAACTGATCGGGCAGGGCAAGGACGCCGCCCGCCAGGCCCTGGCCGACAAGCCGGAACTGGCCCAAAAGATCGTCGCCGCCATCATGGCCAAGCGCAATGAAGCGGCTGCGCCGGTCGCGGCGGCGTAATTCAAAACCGGCGGGGCGGGGGCTCGGCGGCTCCTCACCGCATAGGTATCCGTAGATTCGGGGGACGCTGTCCCCCGAATTCTTGACCAGCCTCAAGCAGATTCCTGAAATAAGCCAGACACTGTCTGGCCAATTGAAGATTTCCGCACCAGTGGTGCGGAAATCTTCATCCCCCATCACCCAGCTTTCTACCGTGCCCACACGCAGACCACTCAGGCAATTCCGCAACCGCTGGTTGCGGAATCATGTGTCCTGCCGGTTCTGAAAAAAATCGGGAATTCCGTCACCACTGGTTACGGAATTTACTCCCGCGCTGGCTCTCTCCCGTGCTCCACTGTGAGCGAGGCGCATTCCCGAGAGTGTGTCCTAAGTTGAAGCTGAACGCTTCTTCTGTGAATGCCGCCACCAAAGGATAACCCCCAAGATAAGCCCGGACGTGACAAGCAACCGAATGACAAGTGGAAGCACATCCGGGAAAACTCCACGGTTGACTCGGTCGCCATGGAGCATAAAATGCTCCGCGCGGGTGTCATTCCCGCATTTTATGCCAAAGAAAATCAAAGTCATGGTTCAGGCCATTTTGGAATTACCCGATAAAGCCGAAGTTATACGATTTAAAGATGAGGAGGGAGTCGAGAGTGACCATATCAAGATGCTCGGTAAACTGTTCCGGCCTGATATTGGCTGGATGCAATATACCACTTCTGAAATGGGAAAGGAAGAATATGGGCTGAAATTCGTTGGCATGGGCTGGGAGAGCGTGGACGATGAAACGTATGAGACCTATTTCAGTGACCAGGAGGAGATGGAAACGTGGTCTTTGGAGGAACTATGACGCAAGCGGAAAGGCACTTCGCCGACGGGTCGCCTTTCTGCGCCTTGGCGCGAACCTGTTCTTGTTGGCTGGCAGAGCTTGCGAAGAATGGCTGAGAGTCGAATTTTTTAACGAACATACCGAATGGAAAAGAAAGAGAGCAAAACACCCGACGACGTTCGCAAAGCCTTTGCTAATCGCTCAATCCTGAATGCGTCGCGACAGGAGCTTCAGGAATTTTTAGTGGCAAATGTACAATACCGGATTCTGAATGAGGCTAATCGGGCACGAGCATCCGAGATGGGGGAAACCATGCGAGAATTGCTCGTGGTCCGACAGAGTGAAGAGGTGGCTCGACGGAGCGAAGAGTTGGCGCGACAAAGCCATGAGTCGCAAAAGACGGCAACGCGCATTTCACGTACCGCATTGTGGATTGCGTTCGGGGCGTTTCTCGCCTCGGTCTTACAGTTGTTCGTAATGCTGGCGCGTAAATAGACCTGGTGGTGGCGGCATTGGCCCCAGTGTTGCGATGGCAGCCGGGGGCGCAATCATGGGGACAATGATGACACGACCAGGCACTTGTCGGGGCGGCGCGTTCGCGTGTTGGCATTCGGCTTGGCCCTGTGAATTGGCACTCTCAATACACGAGTACGAGCACGGTGGCGTCCTCGACCGATTTTACCACGTCCTCGAACTTTAGTTCCTTGAGGACGGGGTCCTTTATTTTGCCAGCAACATCCGGGACGGATTCGAGGAAACTGAGAAGAAAGCTGCTCTTGACCGCGTAATTCACATTTTCCGGCAAGGCCCCGCTGGTGGCAAGGGCTGTAGCGGCATCCAGCCTGGCCGCCACCACGCCGATTACGTTGCCGCGTTCATCCACAAGCGCCCCGCCGGAGTTACCCGGCTGCACTGGGACGCTGATCTGAAAATAACGCGGATCGTCCTGCACGCCAGAGATCGAGGCGATTTCGCCTTTCGCGAACTTGGGCGAAAAACCTTGCAGGGCAACATTTGGGAAGCCGACTGTCGCGATGGTGTTACCAAGTTTGACAGTCCGGCTGGAGCTAATTGGCAACGCCGAAAATTCCCCCTCGACCTTTAACAGCGCAAGGTCGTTCGCTGCATCAAGGTTTGCCATGCGCGCACTGAGAAGTCCTGTGCGAGTGACCAGGCGTATTTGAGTGGCTCCGCTCACCACATGAGCGGCAGTTATCAGGAAACCGTTTGTCGTGATGAAAAATCCTGTGCCACGCGAGGCCGGGACGGCATCGGCTGTCGCGGCACCCGGCAGGAATGGAGGCGATTCCGCTGCCTTGCTGGGTTTAAACTTACGGGCGAGCCGCTGCGCTTCCGCGATTTGCTCAGGAGCCATTAGCACTTCAAGATTGGGCATGTATTCCTTGGTTAACTTGTAGCCTTGCGCCAGTGAGAGATCAGCCCATTTATATGCTTGGACGTAATCTTTGATCACGCCGTCGCCACTTGCATAACAAGCAGCCAGGTTGTATTGAGCACCCGCGTTTCCCTGCTCTGCCGCTTTGCGGAACCATTTCACCGCTTCCGCATAATCCTTGATCACGCCGTTGCCTTGGTAGTAGCAATCGCCGAGCCTGCGTTGAGCCTCTGCGAAACCTTGATCTGCGGCATTGCGAAGCCATTTCACCGCTTCCGCGTAATCTTGCGCCACGCCTACGCCAATAGCGTAGCAAAAGCCGAGGCTGTATTGTCCCCCTGCGAAACCTTGATCTGCCGCTTTGCGATACCATTTCACGGCTTCCGCGTAATTCAGCGTTACGCCGTTGCCGTGGTAGTAGCAATCGCCAAGGTTGCATTGAGCATCCGCTACACCCTGTTCGGCGGCTTTGCGAAACCAGCTCACGGCTTCCACATAATCCTGCGATACGCCCGTGCCAGCTTCATAACAAACGCCAAGGTTGTTTTGAGCAGTCAAGTCGTCCTGGTCGGCGGCTTTGCGAAACCAGTTCACCTCTTCCACGGCATTCTGAGTCACACCCTTGCCGGTTGCATAACAATCGCCGAGGTAGCTTTGGGCCGCTGCGAAACCTTGATCTGCCGCTTTGCGATACCAATTCACCGCTTGCGCGTAATTCTGCGTCACGCCTTTGCCGTCACGGTAGCAAACGCCGAGGTCGAATTGTCCCCCTGCGAAACCTTGATCTGCCGCTTTGCGGTACCAGTTCGCCGCTTCCGCGTAGTTCTGCGTCACGCCGTGGCCGCAGTAGTAGCAACAGCCAAGGTTGTTTTGAGCGCCTGCGTTGCCCTGTTCGGCGGACTTGCGATACCAGTTTACGGCTTCCGTGTAATTCTGCGCCACGCCTTGGCCTTGATCGTAGGAAATGCCGAGCGCGAATTGGGCGGCAGCGAAACCTTGATCTGCGGACTTGCGATACCATTTCACCGCTTGCGCGTAATTCTGCGTCACGCCGTGGCCGTAGCAGTAGCAACCGCCAAGGATGTATTGAGCGCGTGCGTTTCCCTGTTCGGCGGACTTGCGATACCGTTTCACCGCCTCCATGGAATCCTGTGGGACACCATGCCCAGTCTCGACTTGCCAAGCCAGAGCAAACTGTGCCGCCGGGTCATCTTTCTCCGCCTTGGCGCGGACTTCTGCGCGTTGGCTGGGGCTGTTTGTGGCCAGTGCATTGGTTGCGAGCGGAGTTGGGGGCTGTTGCGCCTTCGCTGAGGCCCCCAAGAGGACAGCAAGAATCAAAGCCCATAAGCGCGCTTTCACGCCGGGAGATTAGCCGATTTCCGACCGCTGGCAAGTGTTTATGCGACAGTTGTCGCGACTTTATGGGAATGTCCCTTTTGGCCGGTGTTGCGAGGGGCAGGTGTTTGCACACGGCCATCAGGTCGCAATTCTGAGCATCCGCCTTCGCCAAGGCTTCCGCTGTCGCGCTAGTGCTAGGGCGAAACAAGCCAGCGAACTACGAACAGGATGCCGTGCGCCAAATCAATTATCAAACCAATTTTTCTGGGGGTCATGAACAATCCCTGTTGAGCATTCTTCCGATTCTTTCGATGCTAACACTTGCGCATCTGGGAGCAAATCAGCAGACTCAGGTTCGCGATGAAAATGAAATACGAGATGTTCAGCAGAGTGGCGTTGAAAGCCAATCTTCCCAAGCATCTGCTGCGGCGCGGTGACTTGGCGACGATTGTTGATTATCATCAAGGCCGGCCAGGACAAGAACCTGGATACTCGCTGGAAGTGTTTAACGCGGTGGGAGACACCGTCGATGTGATCACGTTGCGCGAGTCGCAAATCGAGCCTTTGACAGCGGAAAACGTCCTGCATGCGCGCCCCCTCCCGGCTGCCCGCTGAATTTGACCTTCTGTTTACTTCATCCCGTCCAGGGCCAGATTGAGGCGCAGAACGTTTACTCCGGGGTCTCCCAGAAATCCGAGGTCAGCCGGGTCTGTGTATTGGGCAATGAGCGCAGCCACGTTCTCCACTTTCAAGCCGCGCGCTTTGGCCACGCGGGCGGCTTGTATTTGGGCATTCTCCACGCTGATATGCGGGTCAAGGCCGCTGGCTGATCCGGTTACGGCATCGGCGGGCACGGGCGCGTCGGCCGCCAGGCCGTTTTGCGTCCGGTAATCCGCCACGTTTTGCTTGATCGCATCGGCCAGTTTTTGGGAGGTCGGCCCCAGGTTGCTGCCGCCCGAACTGGTCGAATCGTAGCCGTTGCCGGCGGCGGATGGCCGGGGATGAAAATACTTGTCCGCGCTGAAATTCTGGCCGATCAACTTCGAGCCGACCACCGTTCCTTTGGCGTCAACAATCAGGCTGCCGTTGGCTTTGCCGGCAAAAAGCGCCTGCCCGATTGCGAAGACGATCAGCGGATAAATCCCGCAGCAGACAACGGCCAGAATCAAGGTCGAGAAAATGGCGCCGCGCAGTTGAGCAAGGAATTCTTTCATAGGTCAAACAAATTTCAGGGCGGTTATAACGAGATCAATGGCTTTGATGCCCGCGAACGGGATAATCACGCCGCCCAGGCCGTAGATGAGCAGGTTGCGCTGCAAAATGGCCAGCGCGCCAATCGGTTTGTACTTTACGCCGCGCAAGGCCAGCGGAATGAGCGCGATGATGATCAGCGCGTTAAAGATGACGGCGCTCAAAATCGCGCTCGTCGGGCTGTGCAGGTTCATGACGTTGAGCGGCGCGATGGCGGGGAAGGTCGTCATCAGCATGGCCGGAACAATGGCAAAATATTTGGCGACGTCGTTGGCGATGCTGAAGGTCGTCAGCGAACCGCGCGTGATGAGCAGTTGTTTTCCGATCTCGACGATCTCAATGAGCTTGGTCGGGTTGCTGTCCAGATCGACCATGTTGCCCGCTTCGCGCGCGGCTTGTGTGCCGGTGTTCATGGCCACGCCGACATCCGCCTGGGCCAGGGCCGGCGCGTCGTTGGTGCCATCGCCCGTCATGGCCACAAGGTGCCCGGCGGCCTGTTCTTCGCGGATGCGTTTGAGTTTCTGTTCGGGCGTCGCCTGGGCCATGAAATCGTCCACCCCGGACTCGGCGGCGATGGCGGCGGCGGTCAATTGATTGTCGCCGGTGATCATGACGGTGCGAATGCCCATCTTGCGCAATTGGGCGAAGCGTTCCTTGATCCCGCCTTTGACCACGTCCTTGAGTTGCACGACCCCGAGCACTTCGCGCCCCTCGGCCACGACCAGCGGAGTGCCGCCCGAGCGCGAAATTTCCTCGACCGTGTCATTGACCTGTTGCGGAAACTTGCCCCCCGCCTGGTCCACATAAACGGAAATGGCCTGGGCGGCGCCTTTGCGGATGCTGCGGGCCGGCTGCCCGTCCAGGGCCGGAAAATCGACGCCGCTCATCCGCGTTTGCGCGGTGAATGCGACAAAATGCGCATGGGTTTGCGCCACTTCGCGGCCGCGCAGGTTGAATTTTTCCTTGGCCAGCACAACAATCGAGCGGCCTTCCGGCGTTTCGTCGGCCAGCGAAGCCAATTGCGCGGCGTCGGCCAGGCGATCCGGCTTGACGGCGGGCGCGGGAATAAAAGCGGTGGCCATGCGGTTGCCGAGCGTGATCGTGCCGGTTTTATCGAGCAGCAGCACATCCACGTCCCCCGCCGCCTCGACCGCGCGTCCGCTCATGGCCAGCACATTGCGGCGGGTCAGCCGGTCAATGCCGCTGATGCCAATGGCGCTGAGCAATCCGCCGATGGTGGTCGGTATCAAACAGACCAGCAAGGCGACCAGCACCGGCACGGAAAAAACCGTGTCGGAGTAAATGCCGAAGGGCTTGAGCGTGACGCAGACCAGCAGGAAAATAAAGGTCAGCGCCGCCAGCAGAATGGTCAGGGCAATTTCGTTGGGTGTTTTTTGGCGTCTGGCCCCTTCCACCATGGCAATCATCCGATCCAAAAACGTGTTGCCTTTTTCGGAGGTGATGCGAATGACGATGCGATCACTCAAGACCCGCGTGCCGCCGGTCACCGCGCTGCGGTCGCCGCCGCTCTCGCGTATGACGGGCGCCGATTCGCCCGTGATGGCCGCCTCATCGACGCTGGCAATGCCTTCCACCACGTCGCCGTCAGCGGGTATAATGTCGCCCGCTTCGCACACCACCAGATCGCCCTTCTGCAAGTCCGTGGCCGGCACCGGTTCCTCCCGCTTGTCGCGCAGGCGGCGGGCGATGGTTTCCTTGCGGCTTTTGCGCAAGCTGTCGGCCTGCGCCTTGCCCCGTCCTTCGGCGACGGCTTCGGCGAAATTGGCAAAGAGGACGGTGAACCACAGCCAGAGCGCCAGTTGAAATATAAATCCCCGGTCTGTTTTTGACGTGAAAATGCCGGCGGTGGTCAGGGCCGCCCCAACCATGGTGACGAACATGACCGGGTTCTTGATCATAAGCCGGGGATTGAGCTTTTTGAACGAGCTGACCAGGGCCGGCCCGGCGATGTCCCAGTCAAATAGAGAAGGAGCCTTGTGCGTCATAAATTATAGAGTTTGCCCTGGAGGGTGAGGAAGTGCTCGACGATGGGTCCGAGGGTGAGCGCCGGCAGGAAATTCAGCGCGCCCACCAGCAGCACGGTGCCAAGGACCAGCACCACAAACGTCACGCCGGAAACGGGGAAAGTCCCGGCGCTGGGAGGCGAAATCTTCTTTTGCGCGAGCGAACCGGCCAGGGCCAGGATCGGCACGATCATCAGGAAGCGCCCGATCAGCATGGCCAAACCAATGGTGGTATTGAGCCAGGGCGTATTGGCGTTCAGCCCGGCAAAAGCGCTGCCGTTATTGCCGTTGGCGGAACTGTAGGCGTAGAGGATTTCGCTCAGGCCATGCGGCCCCGCATTGCTCCGGGCGTCCAGCCCCCATTTGCTGACCGACGCCCACGCGGCAAACCCCAGAATGGACACCGCCAGCACCAGCAGCGCCAGCATGGCCATCTTCACGTCATAGGACTGGATTTTTTTGCCGAGATATTCCGGCGTGCGGCCCACCATCAAACCGGCGATGAACACCGCCAGCACCACGAAAACCAACATGCCGTACAATCCCGCTCCCACCCCGCCAATAATGATTTCGCCCAGTTGGATGTTGAATAGCGGAACGAAACCGCCCAGAGCGGTCAAGGAATCATGCATCGTATTGACCGCCCCACAGGAAGCGTCGGTCGTGATGGTGGTGAAGAGCGCGGAATTGAAAATGCCAAAGCGGACTTCCTTGCCTTCCATGTTGCCGCCGGCGGCGGCGACGCCCAAATGCTGGTGAATCGGATTGCCCGCCGTTTCCGCCCACCAGCAAATCAGCACCCCGGCCATGAACAGGACCATCATCGCCGCCCAAACGGACCAGCCGTGCGCCTGGTTTTTGCTCATGCGGCCAAGGTAATAAGTCAGCCCGCTGCCAATGGAGAAAATGGCGAGCATTTGTATGAAATTCGAAAGCGGGGTCGGGTTCTCGAAGGGATGGGCGGCGTTGGCATTGGTGTAGCCGCCGCCGTTGGTGCCCAGCATCTTGATCGCCACTTGCGAGGCCATGGGGCCTTGCGGAATGGATTGGTCGGTGACGGTTTGCTCCTCCATGACCGGTTTGCCGTCAGGCCCCTTGATCGTTTCCCCATTGTCATTTTTCTTCTCGACGCTGATCTTCATCGGCTCGACCAGTTTGGCCGTGGTGAAAGGCTTGAAATTTTGGATCATGCCCTGCGAAACCAGGAAGACGGCGATGACGATGCAAAGGGGCAGCAGCAGGTAATAGGTCGTGCGCACCAGATCAACCCAGAAATTGCCGATGGTTTTGGCCGAATGCCGCGTCACGGCCCGCACCAGCGCCGCGCCAATGGCAATCCCCGTCGCGGCCGAGGTGAAGTTATGAATGACAAGCGCGGCCATCTGCGAGAGATAAGACATGGTCGATTCGCCCGTGTAAGCCTGCCAGTTGGTATTGGTGGCGAAACTGACGGCAGTGTTGAAGGACAAATCGGGAGTCAGGTTGTCAAAGCCCTGCGGATTCAACGGCAGGTGTTTTTGCAACCGCAGAATGGCATAGGTGAACAAACACCCCACCAGGCTGAAGAGCAGCATGGCGAAGGTGTATTGCAGCCAACCCTGCTCGCCCCTGGCATCCACGCCCATGACCCGGTAGGTCAGCCGTTCGCAGGGACGGAGGATGGGATCGAACCAGGTTTTTCCATTGGCATCCAGGACCTGGCAGAGATAGAGGCCCATCGGTTTGGTGATCGCCGCCAGGACGGCGACAAAGCAAGCCAGTTGCAACCAGTCAATAACACGCATAATGGGGCCTTAAAATTTTTCGGGCCAAACCATGGCCACGAACAGATAAGCGAACAGCAACAGGGAGATAATCCCGACGACGATATTTTCCATAGTCACTCCTGGATGTTTTCGCAAAAGCGGGCATAAAGCGCCGCCAGCGCAAAAAATGCGATCATCACCGCGATAAAGATCAAGTCATTCATAAAAATTTCCGGCGCGCCATGCGCTTCAAACGAAGCCAAGATGCCACACGGATGGGGCGGGGCGTTAATCAAAAACCGGCAGGGAAGTGTTAAGAAAGTGTTAAAATCCCAGGGAGCGCGTGCGTCCCGCGCGCGGTGTTTGCCGTCCCGCCAAACACATCTTCGCCCGGAAGCGCGGTCGAGAATTCCCAGCACCACGAAGGAACAGAACTCAACTTTAGCCTTTTAAGCCTATGACGTTTACACCATGACAGCCGCCGCGAGTGGCGGCAAGCTTAGCGTGTGCGAGATTCCAAACCTAGCGCTTGGAAGGTTGCGAAACGGCGCTGGCATCCCCTGCACCGAGCGCAAGCGAGGCAACCGGTGTGGCACGAATGCGTGGCAGCCAGCGCATCAAGAGGAATGCCCGCCGCAGAAATCAATTCCAATGAGGTCATCGGTAAGGCCGGTGCGTGGATCCGCAATCCGCCTTCCTGGCAGAGCAGGGTACGGTCGAGCGAGGTGAAGAATTCTGCTGTTCCGTCACCGTGAACAGAATCACTTTGGACAGTTCCAACGAGTAGTTCTTGAACTCCGAGTTCGACGGCTCGCATTGCGCAGAGCGTAACTAAAAGCTGGTTGCGAAATGGCCACCATTCCGGTGTGTGCGAAAGTCCCAAGGAGGGCCTTTTGCTAAGGTCGCCGGAGCCGAGGGAGCTGCAATCGACTCGGAGAATCTCGTGGCGAGAGCCAACATACGCCGCGATCGACTTGGCCGCGCTGATTTCAGCTGAGGCGGGCAGTTGACCGTAGTCAACAGTGAAGCAGACTGGTGGGCGCTTCCAAAAGGCGAGCGCGGAGGAGTCGATGCCGCCGGAGAGAAGGAGACCGGTGATCATGTGCCCTTTGCCCACCAAACGGCCCGATAGACCGCTGTCGTGAAGTCTCTGGCCACCTCGCAGCCCGTGCCCATGAACATCGTTGAGTGGAGGTCCGAAAAATTCGGCGAGTAGACGAGAACGGGGATGCCCACTGCACGCGCGTGGCCTACTTCAAAGACAGTTCCAGGGTCGTATCCTTCAAGGCAGGCCACAACGATTCGGGACGCGTTCAGCCCGTCGAGATCCTGCTTGGCGATCTGAGCCGCGCGACCGAGTCCAACGTCGTGGTAAGGAGAAAACACACGCAAACCCGCATCGCGGAAAAGGTTTGCCATTTCTTCGACCACCGACAGTTGGGCGAAGTTAAAGAATGGCCCGGCAACGTAAAGATCATATCTCTTCTTTGGGTCGTCGTGCGTAGCTATCTTTGGAGCGGCAGCGGGCGTAACGGCGGCGGATTCTGGAATTGGCAACGAGGCGCTGTTAGTGTAACAAGCGACCTGAAGAGAGGCGCGCCGTGCTGCGGCGATTGGATCCAGACCGAGCACCATCCAGCCGTAGGCGAATTCGGCAGAAAACACGTCACCAGAACCGATTTTGTGGACAATATGTCGTAGGAGTCGGACTGATAAGTTCCCTCAAGGATTTAGTCGCTATGAAGACTCCTTCCCAGCCGCCCTTCAGCGCGACAGCAACTGTATTAGGCGTGTTCAGGAGAGCATCGAGGATTTTTTCGGGTAGCGATTCGCCGGTCAGTTTGGAGCCTTCAGAAAAATTACACACGATGACGAGTTTTTCGGCAGAGGAACCGTTGCCGCTGAAAGTGCGAACCCGATCAGGGGAATTTTGAGGGTCATAAACTGCACGCTTCGCCTTGACGATGGCGTCGCCCTCATAGAATCCATAGCGGATTACGTTCTCGGCGGACTCAGCGCAGATGGGCGGGAAGTCGGAATCGCGGACGCTGCCAGGGGAAACCTGTGGCGGGCGCAACCAGTGAAGGTAACGAAATCGGCTGACGGCAGATGCCGTGCCGAAAGTGTCAACTGCGAAACCGAATGTCTTGGCCAAATATTCGAGTTTTGGTTTTAGCGCCGAAGGGCAATAAGTAAGCAGACGGATGGCAGCCATGCGGCCCGCCAGAGCCGCCGCTGCGCGGACTCCCGGACCATAGAACTCGTGCCAGTGGGGTTCGGCGCAGAACTCTTCGTACCAGCCTCCGGCGATTGTGATGGTCATGGCGCCTGCCGCTCGACTCGGACGCGGCAGACGTTTCCCTGCCTCTCAACGACAACGGCAACGTATCGGTTTTCTGCCTGGATGCACCGGATTACCTCCAGCGTTTTAGGGTGCGAGATGATGCCGAGGCGGACACCGTCCAATGATGCCTGGAGTCGGGGAATGTTGTTTTCCTCCGAAATGGAGAGGCTGAGTCTGTCGCCGCGCGTGACTTTTTGAATTGCACTCTCGTCAACCGAATTCAGCGTGGTTTCAAAGTGTATGTCGCATGGGTCGCCGCCAGATTCGTCGCCGTCGCTACCACCGCCACCCGGTGGTTTCTCCGGGACACCGGTGCTCCGCCACGTATGTTTTCCACCGCCAGCCATATGCGCAGTGTAGCGGATGGCTTTGGAAGTTCAATTAAAATTTTAGTAGCTCAATTGGCACCAGCGAGCATGGGAAGTCCCATAGAGCTGGCATTGCGCATTTGCTGCCATATCAGTACGTCCAGTTTGGCAGCGTCGACCCGAACGCGGCGGGCAAATTCCAGGAAAATGTCTTCCATTTCGTAATAGTGGCGCGCGGGGTCGTGGTTGCTCCGGAAAAGGCCGCACAGCCGGCCGCCGCGAACGACGTGAATATCGAGAATGGCGACGCTGGCGCTGTTGAGCCAGTTACGAGTGATCCAGGACGCAGTTTTGAGCCCAACGCCGGAAAATCGTAGAAACCAATTTCTGAATGACTTATGGTCCTTTAGCGGGGGAGCCTCGCGGCTCAGAGCGTTGAGGGCAGGCGCGAGGAATTGTGCTTTCCTGTTTGGGAATCAATATCGGAAGGAGCGGTTTCCGAACGAAAGTCTCTCCTTCAGAACCGAGGCTATTTCCTCATGGGTTACGGACTCCGTGGACAAAAGCCCGCGCTCCCGCAACGCGTCATAGGCGGCGAGGCACATTTCGGCTGTGATGCCGTGACCACCCAGCATGCAGGCGGCCGTCTCCTCCTTCAGGGTTCTGCCCAGTTTGTAGCTGAGTGCAGAAGGATCGTCGCTGAGCATCCACAGTTGGCTCGCCCAATACGCGGGAGTAAAAAACTGATCGAACGCGCCCCACACCACGCCAGGCATCACCATTTCATGGGCATCAGGCAAGCGAAACTCTCGAACTTCGCCACCCAGAACGGTCGAAACAATTTGCATGAAAAAAATATAGACAATGATGATGCAAAATTGCAAATTATTATTTGCACTTTTACAATGCACCATCAAAAGGTAAATGTGGCGGAACTCACGCGCAGGTTGAAAAGGGCTGCGGGCGCCAAGCCTTACGCGGAGATTGCAAGGTCAGCAAGAATCGACCCGGACCGAGTAACCAAATTCCTGAACGGGAATTTTAAGGCGCTGACGCCTGTGCTCGCTTCTCTGTGCGCGAACCTCGGCATCTCGCCACAGAAATTCCTGTTAAAATCTCCGCCCTCGGCTCTTTCGGAAGAGATGCTTACGCCGTTGCGCAGAATAGTGGGCAGCGACGCGAAGAAGATAAAAGCTGCGACACGATTATTGCGCAGCCTCGAGGCCCTCACTGTTGGTGGACGCCACCCGGGCGGCACTGAACGCAAGACCTAACAAGGTGGGATCCTGAGTTCTTTAGGGTGTCGATACACTAAGCGCGGAGCGCGATCAGATTTTAGACGGTGCATCAATCGCTCTCAGCCGCCGCGACTGGCGGCGATTACTATGGCCCGCTGATCCTCTCGACACATAGCCGGGCAAATGGTATTCATTCAGTCATGGATGCGCCGACACTAATTATGTCCAGTCTCGCCTTGGGTGTTTCCGTGACCACGTTCGGCTGGTTGCATTTACGGAAGGTTGACGCCGTGATTTGCACACCCATCTCGAGTTTCCCGGAAAAAGAGAGTGCACTCTTCCAATTTTCGCTTGCCAATCTCGGGACGAGGCCAATTCTGATTCATGCCGTCAGCGTGATGATCCATATCGATCCAGCATTGACGGGAAAATTCATGGGCCGTTGCACGACGACAGGCGCCATTTTGCCACAAGTAATTCAACCGGGAGAGATTATCGCAGTCACGGTGAGATCGAACTGGGATACCACATTTCTGTGCGAAGCGGCGAAAGAGGCGGAGAAGCGAGCGGAAGAAAAGGCATCATTCTTTTTCGTGGCCGGAGTCGTCGCCTGGAATCCAAAAGGGAAGCAAATGACAGGTTCCCAACAAGTTGCGGTAATGGAATCCGATTACAAAAATAATAGCTCCAAATTTCAGCCGTGCCACAGCGTTTTCAAATTGCGAAAGTCCGATTAAGTAGATTCAAGGGCCATTGCGGGAATGGTTTTTGCCACATACCACAACCGCAATTGCCAGGCCTATGGCGGTCAAGGAGGACCAAAAGAAACGACTTTTCTTTGTGATCTGTGATCTTTGTGGTTAAGAATTGTATGTCTTTGCCGCGCAAGGCCTTAAACCTGTTTTCCCAAGAAATCACAACTTTTTTAAAAATTCTTTCAAAAATCTGTTGACGATTTGATATATTAACTGTAATGTTCATTTAATGAATGACCAATTAAGGCCATGTCGAAAAGGAAGAGGGGGGCGCGTGCGTCTCGCGCGCAGTGGTTGGCGTCCCGCCAAACACATCTTTGCCCGTTGTCCCAACGCGCAGGGCGACATTCTGTGCATCAATGTAACGAAGACAAAGGGCGGCGCGAGACGCACCGCCCCGCAACCGGGACAGTTGCGCTCCTCAATCATCCTTCGCAGTCGTGTTCGTGGCAGTCAAATCGCAGCAGGTTCGATTCGCCCATTCGCCGAAAGGCGCGACTGCGGACAGGATGGCGTGACAAGGGCAACAAAGATCACCGAAAGAACCGTAAAAGCCGTAAAATGGATTTTTGCCGTTTTTCAATTGGAAACCGCTGCTGTCCAATCGGATCCAACTGGAATGGGACAGGGAGATTTTACGGCTTTTGCGTTAATTTTACGCATGGGTATGGGGGGAGGGGGGGGCGGAAAGGCTGAAGTAAGAATTATGAATTCGATCTGGGAAAATCTGTGCGAATCTGTGGCCTTGATTTGCCCTCAAAAAATCAAGGTAAATCAAGCGTTGCGCCAGTGAAGTTGGTTGGAGCGTGAGTGAAAGTCCCACCCGTCGAATTAGGTTGTTCACGACGGAACACGACCTCAACAGCGTCGCCGTGAGGCGGGGTTGGAAGCTGAGGAAGATGAACAGATGGGCCATAACAAAAGTGAACCACATTTAATGAGCCTCGATAACTTTAGAACCGGAGAGCCGAGCCGCTGGTTGATCGGCGAAGGCCGCAGGGAGGAGACTGGGCAACAGCCAGCGTTTCCTCAACGCTCCGGCGGGGTCGGCGTGGATGGCACGTCTGCAAGTTCAACCAAGGTAAGCTGGGAGATCTCCGGCAACGGGTGCAAAACCCAACCGACCGCGCAAGCTGGCAGTCCCAGTCAGGCGGGCGGCGTTGCCGGAGAAGTCGGAGTCCCCCATAGTGACGTGAAGTCCGAAGTACTCGACGCGTATTTCAGCGGAGAGTTCTCGGCCAAAGCGCGAAGGGGGGACACTTGCTCAATGCGGGGAGGCGAAGCGAAGGACGCGGGGATGGCCGGGGCAACCCGGATACAAACCCCGGACAAAGTTCGGCAGCTTCAAATCACGCTCTATCGGAAAGCCCAAGCGGAACCGAAGTATCGGTTCTGGAGTCTGTATGGGGATTTGTGCCGCAGGGACGTGCTCGACACGGCCTTGGCAGCGCAACAGCGCAATGGCGGGCAGGCGGGAGTGGACGGCGAGAGTCTCGCCTCCATCCACGCCACTGCCGCCTCGCGTCAACAATGGCTCGACCGCCTGCAAGAGGAGCTCAAAGCCAAGACGTATCGGCCCAGTCCGGTGCGTCGGGTGAGGATACCCAAAAGCAGCGGGGGAGAACGGCCGCTGGGCATCCCGACGGTCAAAGACAGGGTGGTGCAAACGGCGCTGTGCCTGATGCTGATGCCGATGTGGGAGGCGGACTTTCATCCGCGCTCCTTCGGTTTTCGGCCCAAACGCCGGGCGCACCAAGCCATTGCTGAAATCCAAAAGGCAGTGCAACAAGGTTATGTGGAAATCATCAATGCGGATGTGTCGAAGTATTTCGACACGATACCGCACCGGGAACTAATGAAGGCAGTGGCCCGGCGGGTCAGCGACGGCAGCGTGCTTCGGCTCATCAAGAGCTGGCTGCGCGCCCCGGTCGTGGAGGAGGACAAGGACGGCACAAGACGAGTGATACCCAACCGGCGCGGCACGCCGCAAGGCGGGGTGATCTCGCCGCTGCTGGCCAACCTCTACCTCAATCCGCTGGACCACGGAGTCAACGATAAAACCCCTGGACAAGCCCGGATGGTGCGCTATGCCGATGACTTTGTCATCGCCTGCCCCGCCGGGTGCGGCGGGGGCGTGATGGAACGGCTCAAGAAATGGCTCAAGGCCAAAGGGCTGACGCTCAACGAAGTCAAAACCCGCCTGGTGAACATCCGCCAGGAGGGCATCAACTTCCTGGGCTTCAATCTGACGTGGCGCAAGTCCTTTCGAGGGCGGGGCTATCTGCACGCTGAACCCAGCCAGAAAAGTCGGCGCGCCCTGCGCGGGAAACTGGGCGGCATCCTCAACCACTGGACGCTGTGGCGTCCGATCCGGGAAGTGGTGGAAGAAGCCAATCGAGTGCTGCGCGGATGGGCGGGCTATTTCCACTACGGCAACAGCACTTCGGTGATGAAGCGGATGAAAGACTACAGCCAAAACCGCTTGCGGCGTTGGCTGTGGCGCAAACACGGTTGTCGCCGCAGCCTGTGGAGGCACTATGCTTCCGAGAAGTTGCATGAACACTATGGACTCTATGAACTGCCGACGACGGCGAAGTGGAAGGCAGCCCGATGAATGAGCCCGGAGAGCCGAATATGGGAAATCCGTCCGTTCGGTTCGATGAGGGGCGGGAGAGAGTCGGTCATTGGCCTTGTGCCTCTCAACCCGACCTCCCCGCCTACTCTACTAAATCAAACCAAATCAAGGTAAATCAAGCCATTTTGAAACATTTTTTTATGCAAAAATCAACCCTGCTTCCACCTTGGCTCCGCTTGTGGAGCTACAATGGACTGGCGCAAACCAATGGTTTCGACTTTATCGTTAATGTTGGATTGTCAAACCAGTCAAAGTGCGTCAAAGTGGGTCAAACCGATATTTTTAAATCACTGACTATGAACTACTTGCAAATGCTGAAAATCCAGTTTTTCCGATTTTGTCGCTGGTCTCAGATCAAAAAGTGGGGCGGTCCAGAACTGTCAATTGTCAATTAAGCTGGCATCCGCGCGGCCTTTTCCCTTAAATATTGATTTATGGACGATGCGCAGAGGAGACGTCAGACCTGGCTGCTCTGTCTTGGCCTGGCGTTGGCGGTTCTGGCGGCTTACGGACCGGTCTGGCGCGCCGGGTTTATCACCTACGACGATCCCGTTTACGTCACCGCCAACCCACACGTCCAGGGCGGCTTGAGTTGGGCCGGCCTCATTTGGGCGTTTACGACGGGCGATGCCACCAACTGGCATCCATTGACCTGGATTTCGCACATGGTGGATTTTCAACTCTATGGCATGAATCCCGCCGGCCATCATCTGACGAGCGTGGCCCTGCATCTGGCCAACTCCATTCTGTTGTTTTTGCTTCTCCAGCGCATGACCAAAGCGATGTGGTCCAGCGCGATGGTCGCGGCCTTGTTCGCGCTTCATCCGATGCACGTCGAGTCGGTGGCCTGGGTATCTGAACGGAAGGATGTGTTGAGCACGTTGTTTTGGATGCTGGCGGTTGGGGCTTATGTCCGTTATGTGGAGAATCTCAAATTTCAAATTTCAAATTTCAAATTCTTTTACATCGGGTCAGTCGTCTTGTTCGGCCTGGGGCTGATGGCCAAGCCGATGCTGGTCACGCTGCCCTTCATTTTACTTCTTCTTGACTATTGGCCCTTGCAACGGTTCGAACAGCCCCGAAAGCTTTCGGGGTTGCTGGCGGAAAAAATTCCATGGTTCATTTTGGCCGCTGCGTCGTGCGTCGTTACTTTTGTGGCGCAGCAGCGCGGCGGCGCGCTGGCGTCGCTGGCCAGTGTGCCACTGGGGGCGCGTTTACAGAATGTGCCCATTGCTTATGCGCGCTACCTGGGAAAAACTTTCTGGCCGGCCGATCTGGCGGTGCATTATCCGCTTCCCCGCCAATGGCCGGTTTGGGAAGTGGCTTGCGCCACCGCGCTGCTGGCGCTGATAACGGCATGGGTGATTTGGCGCGTCCGGGCGCAACGGTATTTGGCGGTGGGCTGGCTGTGGTTCATGGGGATGTTGGTGCCCGTCATTGGGTTGGTTTACGTCGGCTCGCAGTCCATGGCCGACCGCTACGATTATCTTCCGAGCGTCGGACTGTTTATCATGATCATCTGGGCGGCGCGTGAATGGGTTCCACGCTTGGGTGCGCAGGCTCCGGCCATTTTGGCGGGGCTGGCCGCGGCCGGTTGCCTGATGGCAACTCGAATCCAGGCGCAGTATTGGAAAGACAGCGAAACCCTCTATCGCCACGCCCTTGCCGTCACGGAGCAAAACGGCGCCATGGAGAATAATCTGGGCCAGCTTCTTCATCACGAAGGCCGCCTGGATGAGGCGCTGCCCCACTTGTTTCGCGCCGTGCTGTTCTCTCCCGACAATGCCGAGCCCCATTTCAATCTGGGCAGCGCGTTGCTGGCCAGGGGGAAAGTGGCCGGAGCGCTGAGTCAATTCCAGACCCAGGTTGCCCTCCGGCCCAACGACCCATTGGCCCAATACAACTTCGGCCTTGTTCTCGTGGATCATGGGCTGGCCGGGGACGCGATGCCCCATTTGGAAAAAGCCGTGCAAATGCGCCCCGGCGCGGCTGATGTCCATTTAAAACTGGGTGACGCCTGCCGCCAGACGGGGCGCGCGGCGGAGGCGATTGGTCAATATGAAAAAGCCCTGCAAATCCTCCCCCGCTACGTCCAGGCCGCCTCCAGCCTGGCCTGGATGCTGGCCACCACCCCGGACGCTTCCCTGCGCAACGGCGCGAGAGCCGTCCAACTGGCCCTGCTCGCCAATCAACTTTCAGGTGGTCGAGACCCGAAGATCATCGGCGTTCTGGCCGCGGCGTACGCCGAGACGGGGGATTTTTCCAAAGCGGCCGCCACCGCGCGGCGCGCGTTGCAATTGGCCGGCCCGGAGAGCGATTCCGCGCTGGCCGGCCTTCTGCGCGCGCAACTGGCCCTTTACCGCGCCGGCTCGCCATTTCGGGACACCGTCAAGGGAAATTAAACACCTGATTATGAACGACACACAGAGGAGACGTCAGACCTGGCTGATCTGCCTTGGCCTGGCGTTGGCGGTTTTGGCGGCTTATGCTCCGGTTTGGAGTGCTGGATTCATCACCTACGACGATCCCGCTTACGTCACCGCCAACCCGCATGTCCAGGGCGGCTTGAGTTGGGCCGGCCTCATTTGGGCCTTTACGACGCGCCACGCCAGCAACTGGCATCCGCTGACCTGGATTTCCCACATGTTGGATTTTCAACTCTATGGCATGAATCCCGCCGGCCATCATCTGACGAGCGTGGCCCTGCATCTGGCCAACTCCGTTCTGCTGTTTCTGCTTCTCCAGCGCATGACCAAAGCGATGTGGCCCGGCGCGCTGGTCGCTGCCCTGTTCGCCCTTCATCCGATGCGCGTCGAGTCGGTGGCCTGGGTATCCGAACGGAAGGATGTGTTGAGCGCCCTGTTTTGGATCCTGTCGATTTGGGCCTATGTGCGCTGGGTGGAGGAATCCGGGGCCGGGAAGGCAAAGGGCAAAACTTTTTATATTTTGTCCGTCGTTCTTTTTGCGCTGGGCCTGGCGGCAAAACCGATGCTGGTGACGCTGCCCTTCATATTGCTTCTTCTTGACTATTGGCCTCTGCAACGCCGCCGGACTCCCATCGCCGGGTTGTTCGTTGAAAAGACCCCCTTTTTTATTCTGTCGGCCGGCTCCTGCGCGGTCACTTTTTTCGCGCAACTCCAGGGCGGCTCGGTGATGCCGCTGGCCAGACTGCCGTTCGGCATGCGCCTGGCCAACGTGCCTGTGGCCTGCGTGCGTTACGTTGCGAAGACCTTCTGGCCCGCCCATCTGGCCATCGCGTATCCCATGTTGAAATGGCCGGTTTGGGAAGTGGCCGGCGCCACCGTGTTGCTGCTGCTGTTGTCGGGGTTGGCTCTCTGGCGAATCCGTGTCCAGCCCTGGCTGGCCGTGGGCTGGCTGTGGTTTTTGGGTGCGTTGGCGCCCGTCATTGGAGTGGTTCAAGTCGGAACGCAGTCCATGGCCGACCGCTACAGTTATCTCCCGAGTATCGGACTGTTGATCGCGGTCGTTTGGGCTGCGCGGGACTGGGGCGTCCGCCTGGGCGCGCGGGCGCCGGCGGTTTTGGGTGCGCTGGCCGCGGCCATTTGCCTTGTGTTGACTGCGCGGCAGGCAGCCTTCTGGAAAAACGACCGGACCCTGTTTCTGCATGCGATCCAGAACACAAAGGGCAACTTCATCGCCTACGCCGGGCTGGGGGATTATGAGGAGCTGCACGGCCACACCAACATGGCGATCAGTTACCTGGAAGCCTCGGTGCGGATCAATCCCAATTACCCATATTCCAGAAAGAATCTGGGCAGGATTCTTCTGATGGAAGGCCGGGACGACGAGGCGCTGGCGCAGTTGCAGAAAGCCGTTTCCCTGAATCCAGAGTTGACCGATGCCCGTTACAATCTCGGCCATGCTTTGCTGGCCAAGGGCCGGGTGGGCGAGGCCTTGGATCAGTTTCAAGCACAGGTCGATTTGGAGCCTGCGGATTTCAAGGCTCAAAACAACATGGGCACCGTTCTCCTGCAGAACGGTCTGGCCGGGGACGCCATTGCGTATTTGCAAAAGGCCGTCGAAATCAAACCCGCTGACGCCGGGCCGCATTACCTGCTGGGCAACGCGCTCTTCCGGACGGGCCGCGTTGTGGAAGCGATTCGTCACTATGAAAAGGCGATTCAACTCAGCCCGGACCACATCCAGGCCCGCAATGACCTGGCCTGGATACTGGCCTGCCACCCGGACCCATCCATCCGCAACGGCGCCAGGGCTGTGGCTCTGGCGTTGCGCGCCGATCAACTTTCCGGCGGGCAAAATCCGGTGGTTATCGGCACGCTCGCCGCCGGATATGCTGAAGCCGGAAAATTTTCCGATGCCGTCGCCGCCGGCAAGCGCGCCTGCCAGGCGGCACTGGCCCAGACCAACAGCGTGCTGGCGGAGTTGCTGGAGAAGCGGCTGGGCTTCTACCAGGCCGGCTCGCCGTGGCGGGACACATCTGAAGTAAAAAGTAAGAATTAAGAAGTAAGAAACATGAAAACACTGACTCGATTCCTCCAACTTCTTAATTCTTCCTTCTTAATTCTTACTTCTCCATCGCCTGTCGGTTGACGTCTTTGTAATAAATGTAGCTGGCCGGCGTGGGGCCGCAGGCGACAAACCATTGCGGGCAATAAGGGGCCATCCATATAACGTCCCCGGCCTGCACCGGATGCCAATCCGCATCCAAACGATAGATGCCCTGCCCTTTGAGCATCATCAAACCGTGCTCCATAACGTGGGTTTCAACCAGCGGAAGGGTCGCGCCCGGTTGATAGGTGAAAATGTTGACTGCCATGTCGAAAGCGGGGTCCGCCGGCAAAAGCACCTGCAGGAGCGCGTCTTTGTTGCCCAGAAACGGTTTGCCGGCAATCGTCTTTTCATGGCCGACAACGACGCCCGGTTTTTCATAACCCGCCAGGGCCTGGAATCTTTTCTCGAAGATCAACAAACGCGCGCCGGCGCCGGGCTGGCTGAAATGAAAATCGGTTTCCGGCGGGACGTAAGCGAAGCTTCCCGCAACCAGCCGGCTTTTTTCCCCGGACAAATTGGCGGCGCACCTGCCTTCGATGAGATAAGCAAAATATTCATTGGCCCCGGTGTTGCCCCGGCCCTCGCCATTTTTCTGGAAGGTGATTTGCCACTGGCAAAAATGCGCGCCCATCGCGGGCGAAATCTGCACGATCGGAACAGCATTGCGCCAGCCCGGCAGCCGGCTCGGCACGTACCCGGCAGGCGTCCGCAGGGCATAACGGTCTTTGATCAAATCGCGCGTGTGTCCATACAATTGAATCATGCCAGAGGATTACCAAAGCCGGGCCGTTTTGTCGCTGCCAAATGATTCCAATCTCATGGCCGATGGAAGGGGCGCCCCGCCTCGTAAAGCTGCAATTCGTCGTTGAACTGTCGCACCATCTCCGGCCGCCCCGCGGCTTGGGCCAATGCGATGGCCTTCTGGGCGCTGCGCCTGGCATCGCCAAATTGCCCGGCTTCGGCAAAGGCGGCGGCGAGGGTTCCGAGAATGACCGGGTTTTTTCCGCCAGCCAGTTCATTGGCTTGCCGGGCCAGTTGCACCGCTTTGTCACCGTTGCGCAACGACGCCTGACCACAAGTGGCCAGCAGCCACGCCAGATTATTTTGAACTTCCATATCGACCGGTTCGATGTGCAGCGCGCTTTGGAAATGGGCGATCGCCTGGCCCTCTCTGCCCTTTTGCAGAAGAACGTTGGCGAGGTTGATATGGGCCGACGCGTTGTCGGGCATGATTTCCAGCGCCTCCTGGTACTGGACAATGGCTTCGTCCACTCTGCCCTTTTGGCGCAGAGCGGTTCCGAGATTGTTGTGGGCCTCCCCGTGGGAGGGCTTGAATTGCAGCGCCTCCTGATACTGGACGATGGCTTCGTCCACTCTGCCCTTTTGGCGCAGAGCGTTGCCAAGGCTGTAGCGCGTTTCCGCTAAGTCAGGCTTGAATTGCAGCGCCTCCTGGAATTGGGTGATCGCTTCGTCCACTCTTCCCTTTTGGTAAAAGGCCTTTCCGAGGTTGTAGTGGGCTTGCGCGTCGTCGGGCCTGATTTGCGCTGCTGCCAGGAAATGGGGGATCGCTTCCTCCGCTTTGCCCTTTTGGAACAGAGCGATGCCGAGATTGTTATGCGCCTCCTCGATGCCGGGCTGGATTTGCAGGGCCTCTTGGTACTGGGTAATCGCTTCATCCACTCTTCCCTTTTGCAGAAAAGCGTTTCCGAAGTTGTAGTGGGCGAGCGCGTAGTCCGGCTTGATTCCCAGCGCCTTTTGGAAATGAGTGATCGCTTTGTCCTCTCTTCCCTTTTGCTCAAGAGCCAAACCGAGGTTGTTGTGAGCCAGGTAGTTGCTTGTGGTGCAGGCAAGGGTGTGGTTCCACAAAGTTTCGTCGTCTTTCCAATAGGCGGCCTGTTTCCAAGCGCAGACCATCAACACGACGATTATGCCGGTCATCAGGCTCCCCAATGCCACACGGAATGACCCGTGCTGCAACCACCTCACCCTCCACTCCGCCACCAGCCACGTCATCGCCAGATAAAGGCCGATTTGTGGCAGATAGGTGTAGCGATCCGCCTGTGGGAATTCCCCCACCGGCTTAATGCCGATCATTGGCATCAACATTCCCAAATACCAAAGCCAGCCGATCAGCAACCACGGCCGCGTCCGCCGCCCTCTCCATGCAGCCGCTGAAAGGCCGCCAAGCAGCACCCCAGCCAACGCCATTTCCCATGGCGGAAAACCGTCGGGCGGATAGGGATAAGGCACCGCCAGTCCTTCCGGCCAAATCATCTGGCGCAGATAAGTCGTGTAGTAAACCAATGCGTTGCCGATGCGTGAAGGCACCGAGACTCGGACAGCGGAGAGGATCACTCCTCGCGTCACCAGAACAGTAATGGCGCACGCCCCGGCGGCCAGCGCCAGCAGGGGAATCTTTTCCAGGATCAACCGCCGTGGAATCCCACAATATTTCGGTGGATCGACCGGCCCCGACGGTTCGAACCTGTGCAATGGCCAGTAGTCCAGGAGCAACAGCACAAATGGCAGCGTCACCACCGTCGGCTTGGACAGCAACGCCAGCACGAACGCGGCGGCAACCATCAGATAGCGGGCCGGTGAATCTGGCTTGCGGACATAGCGGGCATACGCGCCCAGCGTGAGCATGAAGAAAAAGCCGCCGAGGA
The DNA here is from genome assembly GCA_963813995.1 of uncultured Verrucomicrobiae bacterium. Taxonomy (GTDB): domain Bacteria; phylum Verrucomicrobiota; class Verrucomicrobiia; order Limisphaerales; family Palsa-1400; genus DASRLE01. Next base: position 246,038 of record CAWFAZ010000047.1, read on the forward strand.
CATCCTTGCGCTCCGCCACCCACGCCACCGATTCCACCCGCAGCGGATGAATGGCAAACACCGCCGCCACGAACGCGCTGCGCCAAAGAGCGCCGGTCATCTGGCGCAGAATGAGGAACAGCAGGATGGCCGATGCGGTGTGCAACGCGACATTGGTGAAATGATATCCGCCAGCATGGAGTCCATGGAGTTGATAATCCCCCATCAGCGAAAGCATCGTCAGCGGGTGGTATAAATTGCAGTCCGTATGGGTGAATGCCCAGACGATGCCCCTGAACGTCAAACCTCGGGCGACGACAGGGTTATTATACACATAATCGTTGTCATCGAAGTTAACGAACTCGTAATTTCGCGTCTGCCCGAAAACGGCAAAGGTGATCGCGGCCAGCACCAGGCAAAGCACCGCCACCTGCCAGCGTTGATCCCAGCCGTCAGCACAAGCCGCCTTTTTTGGCGGAGGTTGCTGGCCGATCATATTAAAATCCTGCCAGAAAAGCACAACGCAACAAGCCGAAACGGTTTGACCGTTCAAGGCACATGCTCGCGCCTTGGGTCAGGCCGGATCACTTTCCACGGGCATCCTTCACCTTCTGGATTGCGTCGCGCCAGGCCAAACCCTTGCGATATTGTCGCTCCTGCGTGTCAATTATATTGGCCAGCGCGATGTTGGTTTGGGCCGCGGCCAGTTGCCGCGCGCGCCCGGCTGCCGCGATTGCCTCCGCAAAATGTCCCGCCTCCGCCTGCGCCGCCGCGAGTGTCCCCATGACGAGCGCATTGCTGCTCCCGGTGAGTTGCTCCGCCCGTTTGGCCAGCGTGACAGCCAGCGGGCCATTGCGGAAAGAGGCCTCCGGACAGGTGGCCATGAGCCATGCCAAATTGTTGCAGGTCTGCATGGAGTCCGGTCGAAGTTCCAAGGCTCTTTGATAATGGGCCGCGGCTGAGGAAACCCAGCCTTGTTGCAGCAACAGATTGGCCAGCTTGTAATGAGCGCCGGCAAAGTTGGGCCGGATTTCCAATGCTCTTTCCAGATAAGGCCTGGCCGAATCCAGCCGGCCCAGTTGCTGGAGCGCTTCCCCGAGGCTGTAATTGATCTCCGCGACGCCGGGGTCCATGCCAAGGGCCTTCTGGAAGCACTCCGCGGCCTCTCCGGCCAGGCCGTTGCTCATGCAGGCCCGGCCCAGATTGTAGCAGGCTTCAGGGTAAACAGGTTGCGAACGAAGGCTCGCCTCAAAATGGGCGATGGCCGCGCCCGTCTTTCCATCCTGCAACAAAATGTACCCGAGATTATTATGCGCCAGCGCATAGTCTGGTTTGGCTTGCAGGGACTTTTCATAATATTCGGCGGCACGGGCTGTTTCCCCTTTGTGCTGCCAGTAGCGTCCGAGATTGTAAAAAGCATCATAGTTGTCCGCAGTGATCTCGGAGGTGTGGACGAAGAGCGTCACGCTGTTTTCCCAAAAATGCGCCTGCCGCCACGTCAGCGCCCCGCAACTGCCGATGGCCAGCGAGCCGAGGATTGCCGCCGTCCATTTGCCGCCGGGCCGGCCGGCCGTCATTTCGCCCGCGCCCCACACTGTCATAATAAAAATCCCGGCAATCGGCAAATAACTGTAGCGGTCGGCCATCGATTGGTTGCCCACCTGGACCAATCCTATGACTGGCACCAACATGCCCAGAAACCAAAACCACCCCACCGCCAGATACGGCTGTCTTCTCCGCCGCCGGACCACCCACACGGTGATCCCGGCCAGGAGAGCGGCGGACGTGATCAAGCGCCACAGTGGCCAGAGACGCGGGTGGGGATAGAACGCCGCAAGATAACCCGGCCAGAACGTCCTGGCCAGATACCGTCCATAAGCAACGGGCAGATTGTCCAGGCGCGCGCCGAGGGTTATTTTGGTCAGAGGCGACACAAAGCCGGCATGTTTCTGGACAAGAAAGGTGATCACGCAGGAAGCGACGGCCAGGAGCAAAAACGGCGCCTTTTCCAGCAACAATCGGCTGATCGTTTGCCTTGGCGCATTGGCAAACCGGCCGAGAGGCCAATCCCCATACGAAGGATTGTTGAATGGCACTCGCCGGTGTAAAAACCGCGATTAAATTCCATCCGTCATAAATGAAGTAATTAGTTGATTGCGGGACAAAACCCGAACCGCTGTTGGTTGAAACCGTCTTGCTGATGCGCCGGTTCATGTAATCGTACGCGAACGTGAGCTGAAGCACGTTGGAATTGGCGATCCCGTAAATGTTCGTCATGCTCATCGTAATCAAGCGATTCTCCGCGTCCCATTCATACGTCCAAATGCCGTCCGATGTCAAGTTCCCGTCCGCGTCATACACAAGCGCCTGGGAGTTGGCAGGAAAGACCAAGCCGCCGTTGATGGTTCCGCCGGCACTAATACTGACATTTTGCCACAAGGGACCGCCGCCATTGGCAATGGAGATTTGCTTGTGGAAGTATTCAACTTTGCGGTCGGCCACCCCGCCGTTGACCGTGACCGCGTTGGTGGCAATCGCCAGACCAAGGATGTCCTTGTAGCCGGGCGTGACGATGTTCGTGTATTCGTTGAGGCCGTTGACCGCGTAGCTGACGGTGGACAGATTTCCAAGGCTGCCCGACTGCGCGACGGTGCGGTTGCCGATGTTGTCAAAGCCGTACCCGTATTGCTGGCCCGTCACCGGCGTCCAATCCGACCAGAACCGCCCCGCCCCGGTCAACTCATTGCGGTTATTGTAGGAATAGTTCCACAGAGACCCGTCCTCCAAGTTCGCCCGCGTGCGCCGGTTGAGATTATCGTAAGTGTAATCGTCCGCCACCAAATCGAGTTCACCAATCGTCTGCCCTCGTAAACACCTTGCTGACAACATGTTGTGACTTTGCAAAATGTCGAAATTTTCACTGTTTTTTTCGGGGCAATATAGTTCAACGCAAGTTGCTTGAGAAAATCAAAGCATTACAACAATTTGCAAGGTTTCAAAAAGTGACTTGCGCCTTGAGTCGGGCCGGCTCTGTTGCAGAATGGGCCGATGGCAAATCGCACCGAACACATCCTGGTCACAGGCGGAGCCGGGTTCATTGGCTCCCATCTGGTCGAGCGATTGCTCGGTGAAGGCAAATCGGTCACCGTAATCGATGACTGTTCGACGGGGCGGCTGGAGAATCTGCAATCGGTTCGAGGGCATCCGGCGCTTGCAGTGATCCAGGCGAAGATTTCTGAATGCGGCAATCTGGCTGGGCTGGCCCGGGAAAGCCAGGCGATTTATCATCTGGCCGCGGCGGTTGGAGTGGAGCTGGTTATGGAGTCCGCCCTCAAAACGATCGAAAGCAATTTGCGGGAGACGCAGTTGATGCTCGACGCGGCCAGCGCCGGGGGAGTGCCCATCCTGCTGGCCTCAACCTCCGAGGTTTACGGCAAAAGCGCCAGGGCCGCCTTCTCGGAGGAGGACGATCTGCTCATCGGCTCACCGCACTTGAGCCGGTGGAGCTATGCCTGTTCCAAACTGATGAATGAGTTTTTGGCCCTGGCGCACGTCAGGGAGAAGAAAACCCCGGTGGTGATTGCGCGGCTGTTCAACACCGTGGACCCCGCCAGACCGGCCAATATGGCATGGTTCTGCCTCGTTTCATCCAGGCGGCCAGGAAGGGCCGGCCCCTCAAAGTGTTCGGCGATGGCTGCCAAACCCGCTGTTTCTGTTATGTCAATGACACCGTCGAGGCGCTGCTGCGATTGCAGAATTGTCCCGCTGCCAAAGGAGAGATTTTCAATGTGGGCAGTTCCGAAGAAGTCAGCATTGGCCAACTGGCCGGGTTGGTCATCAGGATACTGCAGTCAACCTCGTCCATTGAATATGTTCCCTACGCCAGGGCTTATGCCCCCGGCTTTGAAGACATGCTCCGGCGCAAACCGATAGTGGACAAGTTGGCGAAATATGTTGGTTTTCAGCCCGCCACATCCCTCCGCCACATTGTGGAATGGACTGCCGCGTCCGTCCAATAAAAAAGGCACCCTTTCGGGTGCCTTGATTAAAACCGATCCAAGTCAGGATGGCTTAGGGGAAAATCAGGTGAATGTCACCACTGGAACTGGTGCCGCCCAACGCATCAAAGTACCCCGCATCCTCCGCGTTGGCCAGCCAGGTTTTGCGAAGACTGGCGGAGGTGCATTGTTGCGCGCTGCCATCACCCAGCATGATGTTGCCGGCGCCCGCAATGTTCCCGGCAGAATGCATTTTCGCCGACCAAGCGACTGACTCAGTGCCAGTGGCGACACTTCCCCCGGATAAACTATCAGCACTCATCCAAGTTCCGTTGGTGGTGATAACCGCATCGGCCCCGCTGTTGCCAGAAGCCTGTTGTGTCCCTGTGCCGGAAATGCCGTAGTTTTGATCTTGTATCGGGACACCCACGACTCCAGTGGCCGTGGTCATGGTTCCGCCGTTCCCAAGGTTTCGATCACCACCCAGCAGCGATTGTGGCTGCGTATCGGCGGCGCCAATCCCAACAAAATAGGAGATGTTGGTGTTATCGAAGCAACCTGTGTTGGCGGGCGTGGGCCATGTGGTCGGAAGCGACAGGTACGCGTTCTGGGTAGAACCCCAATAAAAGTTCGTATTGGCGGTCCAGTCGTCAGCGGGACAGTAAAGAACCTTTGGCGATTGGCCCATCTCATTCGCCATGAGCGCGTAGGGTAACCAGGCGCATTTGGCCGCGGTTCCGGAGGGGCTGGCGGTGCCGTTGCCAACCATCTCCATGCATCCTCCCGAAGACTGATACTGCTGCTGCGGGTATTTGTCACCATTGTCGTTCTCCCAGATGCGATAGGCTGTTCCCACCTGCTTCAAGTTGTTCACGCAGGAAATGCGCTGCGCCTTCTGTTTGGCGCGGGCCAGCGCCGGCAACAGCATGCTGGCCAGAATGGCGATGATGGCGATGACAACCAACAACTCAATGAGAGTGAAGGCTCCTATTTTTTTGTTCCGTATGTTTTTCATAATTTAAAGTTTATCTGCCAATGGAGCGCACACTGTTTAGAAATTGTTGCCAGTGCTAACTCGATTTGATTCGTTTTCTTAGCAAGGATGATGCCAAAGGTCAAAAATGACCACTTCCGGGCCATTGCAGGGCATCCTTTGCCCCTTTTCTTCCCAAAAATCCCTTGTGCGCGAAAATTCCACGCATCATGCGTGAAAAAAACACGCGCTTTCTGCTCCAAATCTTCCGTTATACGTTGAATTTAAAAATTAAGACGGCCAAAAACACCCGGCTAACCCTTCTCAGCCGATTGAACCGCCTTGCGGATGACTTTCTTAAAACTCTCGATGCCCTCGTCGAAGGCCGCCGCCATGGGCAGCGCCGGAACTTTCGGGATGCGCCGTTTGAACTTCTTTAGATTCTGTTCCGCCGCCGCCTCGTCCATTTTGTTGGCCACGACCAGCCGGGGCCTTTTCAGCAATTCCGGGTCGTACAATTCCAATTCCCGCAGCGATTGCTTGTAATCATCCCACGGATTGCGCCCGTCGGTTCCGGCCATGTCCAGCATCAGCACGATCAGTTTGCAACGCTCGATGTGCCTCAAAAACTTGTGCCCAAGCCCCACATTGCGGTGCGCCCCTTCAATCAGTCCCGGCACGTCGCAAACCGTCAAACGCGAGTAATCCGCGAACTCAACGATTCCCACCTGCGGATGCAATGTGGTAAACGGGTAGGAAGCCACTTTCGGGCGCGCTTGCGAGATCGCGGTCAAAAGCGTCGATTTGCCCGCATTGGGATACCCGACCAAACCGACATCCGCGATGATGCGCAATTCAAACAGGTAATCGCCCTCCCCGCCCGCCTCCCCCGGTTGGGCGAAGCGCGGCGTTTGCCGCCGGGCCGTGGCAAAATTGCGATTGCCCAATCCGCCCCGGCCCCCTTTGCACAGGACAAATTGCCGGCCATTCTCCGTCAAGTCCGCCACCAGGTCCTGGTTGGTTTCCCCGCTCGCGGCCGGCGCTGCTTCCTCTTCCAAATCAAGTTCGACGGCGCGTTCAGAACCCGCGTGACGCATGACCGGGCGGCGGCTGGAACTGGTCAAAAGGGTGGCTCGCTCCGGCTCCTCCCCGGGTTCCCCGGCCGGGGCAGGCTCCAAAGAAGGCAGCCGCCAAACCAGCGTCCCGCACGGCACTTTGACCACCAAATCCCTCCCCGCCGCGCCGTCCATGCCTTTGCCCAAGCCGGGTTTGCCGTCTTCGGCGATGAGCCGGGGACTGTAAAATTGCGCCACCAGATTGTTCAAATCGTGATCGGCCTGGAGTATGACATTGCCGCCCCGCCCTCCATTGCCGCCGCTCGGGCCGCCTTTGGGCCGGTAGGTTTCCCGCAGAAAAGCCACGCAGCCTTTGCCGCCGTGTCCGGCGCGCCCATGGACTTTCACTTCATCGACAAACATGGCATCGGGTAATTTGCTTCGTGCGGGACAATCAATAAAAAAGGCGAGGCTGTGGACCTCGCCCTGCGCGCTTTGCCGGGAAAATTAATTCTTTTCAACGTCGGGCTTTTCAACCTTGGGCCGCACATTGATGCGGCGGCTTTGTTTGTCGAACAAGACCCGCCCGTCAATCAGCGCGAACAATGTCCAATCGCGTCCGGTGCCGACGTTCTCGCCGGCGATGAATTTCGAGCCGCGTTGGCGCACCAGAATGCTCCCGGCCGTGACCTGCTGGCCCCCAAATTCCTTCACGCCGAGCCGTTTGCTGACGCTATCCCGCCCATTGCGAACGCTTCCTTGTCCTTTTTTATGTGCCATATACTCTCCTTCTCTCCTTTACGCTTTGATTTCCGTTATTTTGACGACGGTCAACTCCTGGCGATGGCCCACCTTATGGTGATACCCTTTGCGCCGTTTCATTTTAAACGCCACTGTTTTCACCCCGCGAATGTGTTTCACCACATCGGCCACCACGGCCGCCTGCCCGATGGCGGGCGAGCCGATCGTCGTTTTGCCTTCGTCTTTGCAAAACAACACCCGGTCGAACGTAAACGTTTGACCCGCCTCCGCCGGCAGGCGTTCAACTTCAATGGTGTCGCCTGCGCTCACCCGGTATTGCTTGCCCCCTGTTTCAATTATAGCATACATATTCAAACTCTCAAAACTCTCAAAAATGGCGGGTTATTCCAACAAAACATCGGCTTGATGTCAACCTTTTCTTTAGCCTTTTTTAGCCCTTTTTTTCGCCGTCGCATGATGGCGCCCTCCCCTGATGTGTTTGTGCGGGGCTATGGAATGGCCTGCCTGCCTGACTTTTGCCGGAGAACGGCGCCGAGGTTCTTGCGGGCCATCTCCAATCCGGGCTTGATTTGCAGCGCCTTTTGGTATTGGGCGATGGCCTCGTCCACTCTTCCCTTTCGGAGAAGAGCATTGCCGAGGTTGACGCAGGCTTCCGCATCGTCGGGCTTGATTTGCAGCGCCCGTTGGCAGTGGGCGATGGCCTCGTCCACCTTTCCTGTTTGCAGAAGAGCATTGCCGAGGTTGTCGTGGGCTTCGGCGAAGTCCGGCCTGATTTGCAACGCCTGTTGGAAACAGGTGATGGCGGCGTCCCCCTTTCCTGTTTGCAGGAGAGCATTGCCGAGGTTGTTATGGGCCGTTGCCAATCCGGGCTCGATTTGCAGCGCACTTTGGAAATGGGCGATCGCCTCGTCCGCTCGTCCTTTTTCGAAAAGAGCCATGCCGAGGTTGTTGTGGGCGGCCGCCAAGTCTGGCCTGATTTGCAACGCCTGTCGGAAAAAAGTGATGGCGGCGTCCCCCTTTCCCATTTGCAGAAGAGCGTAGCCGAGATTGTTGCGGGCATCTGCGTAATCCGGCCTGATTTGCAACGCCTTTTGGAAACAGGTGATGGCGGCGTCCATTCGTCCCTTTTGCATAAGAACGAGGCCGAGGTTGTTTTGGGCAATGTCGTTGTCAGCGGTGCAGGCAAGCGTGTAAGTCCACAGGGTTTCGCTGTTTTGCCAATACGCGGTCTGTTGCCAGGCGCAGACCATGAACAAGGCGAGCATGCCAGCCATCAGCCCCCCAAGGGCCACACGGCTCACCCGCCATTCCGCCACCAGCCACGTTATGGCCACGCAAATCCCGATTTGCGGCAGGTAGGTGTATCGATCCGCATGGGAATAGTACGATATCTGAATAATCCCAATCATCGGAACCAGTATTCCCAGGTACCAGAGCCAGCCCGCCAGCAGGTACGGACGCTTTTTCCAGCAAGCCAGCACCACTATGGAAATCACCGCCAGCAGGATAAAGGCCCGAACCGCCTCTCCGAACAGCAGACCGTTTGGCGGATTGGGATAGGGGATGGCTAATCCAACCGGAAAAACCATTTGCCGCAGGTAAACGCCATAAGATGCCACGGCGTTTTCGACGCGTTCAACAAGCGGCAATTGGACGGTGTCCGACACCTTTTCCGGCACAAGAAAAGTCGCTACGCATGACCCAACCGAAAGCAAAAACAACGGAATCTTCTCCTTCACCAATCCCCAAAAAAGGGCCTTAACCCTCCCGCCACCTGCCCCGTCCGGCGTCACGCGATGGAGCGGCCACCAGTCCAGCAACAGCAACACAAATGGCAGTGTCACCAGCGTGTTCTTGCATAAAAGTCCCAAGCCATACCACACCGCCACCGCCGCGTAGCGCCCGCGCGAGGGCTGGCGCGCATAACGCGCATAAGCCCACAGCGTCAGCATGAAAAACACCCCGCTCAACACGTCCTTGCGTTCCGAAATCCAAGCCACCGACTCCGCCCGCAGCGGATGAATCGCAAAGACCGCCGCCACGAATGCACTGCGCCACAAGCTCCCCGTCATCTCTCTCAACGCCAGAAACAAAAGCACCGCTGCCACCGCGTGCAGCGCCACGTTGGTCAGATGATGGCCGCCCGCCCACAGGCCATAGATTTGGCAGTCGGCCATGTGCGTCAGCCATGTCAACGGATGCCAGTGGCCGATTTTTCCATAGGTCAACGCCCAGACGGCTCCCTTCAGGGTCAAACCCTTTTCCACCACCGGGTTCTCATACACATATATATCGTCGTCGTAATTGACGAACCCGAAGCCCGCCGTCTGTCCAAACACGGCAAAGGTGATCGCGGCCAGCACCAGGCAAACCGCCGGCACCCGCCAGCGTTGATCCCAGCGGCCCAAGCCAGCGGGGATTTTTAGGGAAGATTGCAGGTCGATCATGTTTTGCGCGCTTGGGTCATTAATGTGTTTGTGCGGGGCTATGGAATGGCCTGACTGCCTGACTTTTGCCGGAGAACGGCGCCGAGGTTCTTGCGGGCCATCTCCAAACCGGGCTTGATTTGCAGCGCCTTTTGGTATTGGGCGATGGCGTCGTCCACTCTTCCCTTTCGGAGAAGAGCATTGCCGAGGTTGACGCAGGCTTCCGCATCGTCGGGCTTGATTTGCAACGCCCGTTGGCAGTGGGCGATGGCCTCGTCCACCTTTCCTGTTTGCAGAAGAGCATTGCCGAGGTTGTCGTGGGCTTCCGCGAAGTCCGGCCTGATTTGCAGCGCCTCCTGGAAACAGGTGATGGCGGCGTCCACCCTTCCTGTTTGCAGGAGAGCATTGCCGAGGTTGTTGCGGGCTTCCGCGAAATCCGGCCTGATTTGCAACGCCTGTTGGAAACAGTTGATGGCGGCGTCGATTCTTCCCTTTTGCATAAGAACGATGCCAAGGTTGTCTTGGGCAATGTCGTTGTCTGTGGTGCAGGCAAGCGTGCAGGTCCACAGGGTTTCGCTGTTTTGCCAATACGCGGTCTGTTGCCAGGCGCAGACCATGAACAAGGCGAGCAACCCAGCCATCAACCCCCCAAGGGCCGCACGGCTTATCCGCCACTCTGCCACCAGCCACGTTATGGCCACGTAGATCCCGATTTGCGGCAGATAGGTGTACCGATCCGCATGGGCCTGTCCACCCACTTGGATGACTCCCGCCACAGGCAACAGCATCACCAAATACCAAACCCATCCGATCAGCAGCCACGGCTGCTTCCGCCGCTGCCACAATGCGGCCGCTGAAAAACCGGCCAGCAGCGTCCCAGCCAGCGCCACTTCCCATGCCGGCAGGCCGTTGTGAGGATGGGGATAAAACACCGCCAGTCCCACCGGCCAGACCATCTGCCCAAGATAAATCATGGACGACACCAACGCATTGCCAAGGCGCAGCGGCAGCGAAAAAAACTCGGTCGATTGAATGACTTTGTTTTGCGCCAAAAGCGTCGCGACGCACGAGGCGGCGGAGAGCGCCAGCAAGGGCAGCTTTTCCAGCACCAACCCCGAAAGCTTTCGGGGTTCCATTCGTTGCAACGGCCAGTAATCCAGCAACAACAACACCAAGGGCAGCGTGACCAGCATCGGCTTGCACATCAGGCCCAACGCAAATAAGAGCACCACAAGCCCGTAGCGCACAGCCGGCCAGGGACGGCGCGCATAGCGGACATACGCCCCGATGGTCAGCATGAAGAACAACCCGCTCAGCACGTCCTTGCGCTCAGCCACCCATGCCACCGATTCCACCCGCAACGGATGGATGGCAAACAAAGCCGCCACAAACGCGCTGCGCCACAGGGCGCCGGTCATCTGCCGCAGAACCAGGAAGAGCGCGATCACCGTCGCGATGTGAAGGATGATGTTGGTGAGATGATGTCCCCCGGGATGCAGTCCGTACAACTGGCAGTCCAGCATGTGGGAAAGCCAGGTCAGCGGGTGCCAGTTGGCGGCATGAATGCTGGTGAACGCCCGGACAATCCCCTTGAGCGTCAGACCCCGGGCGACCACCGGGTTATCATACACATAATCATTGTCGTCGTAATTGATGAACTCGTGAGTCAGTGTCTGCCCGAAAACGGCAAACGTGATCGCGGCCAGCACAAGGCAAACCGCCGCCACCCGCCAGCGTTGCTCCCCGCGGCCCGCGCCGATGGAGACTTTTAGCGGGGATTGTTGGCCGATCATATTTTGCGGGCTTGTGCCAGAAATGGGTCGCCCATTACGGCGCGGGTATTACATGGCAAACCGCAGCGGGATATTCGATTCTCAACTTTCGGGTGGCAAGAAAATACTGCGGGATTTCACCAGCTATAGTGTACAGTGTAAGTGACGGTTTCTTCCGCGTCCGGCTTCATCTCCGCCCGGAATTCGATGGTTTGCGCGTCCGTTTTGACGAAGGCGCTCGATTTTTCCGTGATGTCCCAGGTCGGCCAGCGGTAGAGATGTTCGACCACGCGGATTTCCACCGCCTCCTTCTTGTGGTTGCGCAACTTGATGGCGAACGACTCGTCCAGCTTGTTGCCATTACTGTCCAAGTTGTGATTGGTCCGCTTGCGTTCTCCAACGAGGTCAAAGGCGTCACCGGTTGCGACCCGGATCACTTCATCGCGCGGCGTGTGGTCAATGGTGTTTTCGCCCGTGAACTCCATTTGGCCATCGGCATCGCGGCGATAAAAGCGCAGGCGTCCTTTGGGCAGCGGAATGCCAAGATGGTTCGCTTCCGAATTCGTAAACTCGCGCATGACCCAGACTTTCGGATTGGATTCAGTTCCGTAGTCGCGGTCATTGCGGATGCTTTCGAAGCCCCAGCCATTGTACCGATTGTAATTGATCTTCGCGCCGTCATAGACGTAAATCGGCCGCGACTTGATTCCATCCGCCCGCACGAACTCAACTTGCTTGGTTTCGCGGTCGAGCAGGGTCGTGGCGCGTTCCAATGTGTAAAGATGATATTCGTCGAAGGCTTTTTCGGTGACGGGGGGCCGTCCGAGAGCCTGGCCCATGTCGGCGTCCGCCTGCATGAACCTGCTCACGTTCCTTCCGTTTTGGATTTTGTTGACGTCGCCGGCCATCAATTTGATCTTGGCCTGGTTGAAAGATTTGCCGGTTTGATTGTCTATGGTGACCCAGCCGACCAAATCCAGCGCGTCGCCCTTTTCCGGAGCCACCAGGTTATAAGCCGCCTGCCAGCTCATGCCGCCGGTGACGTAACTCAGTTCGGCATCCAGCGCGCCGCTTTGGCCGGCGTTCAATTGCCAGGTCAAAGTCGGTTTCAAAATGCTCTCGTCAGGCAGGGTGGGGAAGAGCGGTTCGCCCGGCAGACGAAACATCAGTTTTCCATTCACCTCGATAATGGGCTGGCCGCCTCCGCTGTCCGGAGACGCATAAACCATCTGTGACTGGTAATACTCCTGTCCGTATTGGCTGAACGCCTGTTGATGAGGCACATAGCCGCTGCGCACAATCTTGCCGCGAATGATTTCCTTTTTGCCCTGCACGCCCTCCGGCTGGCTCAAGAATTCAATGGTTTTGCCCTCATAATAATTGAGCAGCAACGCCTGCGAGATCGGGTCGGCCCGGAAGTTTTGTTCCAGGATTTGCAGGGCATGTTTGCCCGTTGGATCGCGCAACACCACGGAATCCGGCTCCAGGTGCATCGTCGCCTCGTTGTAGCTGATGTCATTGACCCCCGCTTTCAGGTCCAGGTGAATGGAATCGCGCACCACCGCGAAGTTTTGATTGTAAATGGTCAAAGCGGGATCAGAGGCGAAAACCGCTTGCGCCGCCAGGCAGCCAACAAAGATCGAAATAAGCTTTTTCATGTTGTCCTTCTCATTTGCATCAAGATCACATTATTTGACACCGTACGCCGCACTTTCTTAGAGCATATTCAAAAACTCCTTCAATCCCTGTAGGAGCCGACGTAAGGAGGCTCTGACGTCTTGAGTTCCACACGCAAACGGCTCCCGAAGTCAGAGACTCCTTACGTCGTCTCCTACTTTTCAAACACAATACTCGGCCTGAAGATTGAACCACTGCAACCTCACTTTGTTTCAAAATCATAAGTGCCGGAGGCCACCTCGAACTCCGCCAGCACCCGCGGCCATCGGAGGACCTTCACCCCCGGCGAATTCTCCACCCGCCGCCCGCTCTCAAAAACGGACGAACCATCCGCCGCCGGCATGACGACTGTGGCGGTTGTATTGGCCGGAATCGTCACCTTGAGCCTGAAGTGCCGGCCCGCTTTTCTCCAATGCGTTTCGATCGGGCCGCGGATGCTGTCATACGTGGTGTCGGCGAAGGTCAGCTTGTCATCGGGTTGCGGCGCGATGAGGATGTGCTTGTAAGCCGGCCCGTCGCTCTGAATGCCCCCGATGTTTTCAACCATCCATTCATACACGGCCCCAAAGGAATAGTGCGCGAAGGAATTCATCCCCGGATCTTGAAAACCCTTCTCCGGCGTCCAACCGTCCCAACGCTCCCAAATGCTCGTCGCGCCATGCCGGATGGAAAAGCCCCACGACGGGAACGTGTCGTTATGGATCAACCGCCACGCCACGTCGTTCCGGCCAATGCCGGCCAGGGTCAGCATCAGGCTCTTTGTGCCGATGAATCCCGTCGAGAGATGCCAGCCGCGCTTCTCGATGTTCTCCACCAAGTGCTGCGCGGCCTGTTTTTGCCGGCCGCCATCCAGCAAATCAAATGACAGCGCCAGCACGTAGTCGGTTTGGGTGTCCCCCTCAATGCGCCCATCCGGCCCGACATAAGCGCGGTTGAAGGCCGCCTTGATTCTTTCGAACAGATCGTTGTACATGACGGCGTCTTCCGTTTTGCCGAGCGTCGCGGCGATGCGCGCCATCAGCTTCGTGCTCCAGGCAAAGTAGGCCGTGCAAATGACCGGTTTGGGCGTTTCATCCTTGATGTTCAGCCAGTCGCCGTAGCAATGGAATTTCTCCGGCGGCAGCAAGTCGGGCGTGGACCGGTTCTTGCAGAAATCGATGAACCGCGCCATCGACTTGTAATGCTTTTCCAGAACCTGCGTGTCCCCATAGGCGTCATAGACCGTCCACGGACAAATCACGCCCGCATCCGCCCAAGCCGGACCTCCGTCGCCCTCCCCCGCTATGAGCGGCGCGACCTTCGGGTACTCCCCGTCCTGGCGCTGGGCGTCCTCGACGTCCACCAGCCACTTGGTAAAAAACGCCTGCACATCTTCATGCAAGGTCGCCGCCCGGATATAAACCTGCGCGTCACCCATCCAACCCAGGCGCTCATCCCGCTGCGGACAATCGGTCGGGATGTCCATGAAGTTGGCCCGTTGCGTCCAATAAGTATTTTGGGCCAGCCGATTGAGCATCGGGTCCGAACACTCAAATTTGCCCGCATCCGTTGTGGCGCTGCTCAACGCCACGCCCGTGATGGTTTCTTTGGACGGCCGCCTCTTCAAACCCGCGACCTCGACATACTGAAATCCATGAAATGTGAAGCGCGGTTCCCAGGTTTCCGTTCCGTTGCCATGACATATATAAGTGTCAGTCGCAATCGCGTTGCGCAGATTGCTGGTATAGATGGAACCGTCCGGGTTCAGTCTCTCGGCAAAGCGCAGGGTGATCTTCTGCCCTGGCTGCCCCTTGATTTTCAGCCGCGCCACCCCCGCAAAATTTTGCCCCAGATTAAACACATACGCATCCGGCCGGACTCGAGTGATGGATTTGGGTTCGACCTCCGCAAAAGCCCGCACCGGCGGCCCCGGATGCGCTTGCATCACCGGCTCCATTTCCGCCCCGGTCACAACCGAATCCCATTTCCCGTCGTCAAAGCCAGGCTCACTCCACTTTTGCGCCAGCCGGGCGTCGAAGGATTCGCCCATCAGAAAATCGGCCGACGTTATCGCCCCCGTCGCAGCCTTCCAATCCGGCCCGCTGGCGATGATGTCATGGGAGCCGTCGGCATAATCAATCTGCAATTGCGCGCGCAAGCGCGGCTTCTTCCCGTAACGATCCCGCTTCTGCCCCCAGGCAACGTATCCGCTGTACCAACCGTCCGCCAGAATCGCCCCCAGCGCATTGCGGCCCTCTCGCAGAAGCTTCGTGACATCATAAGCGCGATAATGAACGCGCTTGGTGTAATCAGTCCAGCCGGGCGTGAATCGCTCTTCGCTCACCAGTTGGCCGTTGAGATGGAAATCGGCCAGTCCAAGCGCGCTCGCGTAAAGAGTGGCACGTTGGATCTTTTTGGAAACATTGAACTCCGTCCGCAAATACGGCGGCGGCGGCAGCAGCAGCGGGATGTGCTTCGCGCCAAAAAGCGGAGCCGTGTTCGTTGCCACCTCGCGCATTTTATCATAACCAATCCACTCTCCCCGCCAATCATTCTGGTTGAGCAACCCCATTGACCACAACGCCGGCTCGCTCCAATCCGAAGCCTTCCCATCCTTGTCCCAAACCCGCGCCTTCCAATGGCAAACCTCTCCCGAAGCCAGCGCCCGTCCCCCATAAACGATGCCCGTCGTGTCGTCGCCGGCGACTTTGCCGCTGTCCCAAAAATCCCCGTTGTCATGCGCCAGGGCCGTCTCCGAGGACGCCGCCAACACCTCCCAGGCCGACTGTCTCTCATCGCGCTCCTTCGACGTCACCTGCCACGACAAGCGCGGCGCCGTTTCATCGATGCCGGACGGATTGACGCGGTACTCGCAACGGAGCGCAACGGGCGCAAGCGGCGGCGCCGCCGCCCCGCTGGACCCGCCGCCCAAGGCCGCCAAAATTGTAAATACTAATAAAATGGGAGTGTTTCCTTTGTTCATAATTTTGCTTGGCGGGATGTTGTTCCGTCCGGAGGCCCCGCACAATCAAAAACCCCGCGCCAGGCAAAAGTCCGGGCGCAAATCCGGTTTTGCGTCAGTCCGCCCTCTCGCGGGGAGCGCGTGCGTCTCGCGCGCCATGTTTGGCGTCCCGCCGAACATATCTTCCTCTGGAAGCGCGTTTCGAAGCGTGCCAATCAGATCTCCAATTTCCAATCTCCAATTTCCAATTCACTTGTTGGAAATAAAAATCTGCGATTGCGCGGGACCCGTTTACGGATTGCCAAAATGAAAACTTTAGCCTTCAACCTCAAGCGTGTTCCAACTCACGCGCGTGCGGCATGTCGTGGGTGTCGAGCGGGCGCACTTGACCGCGCTCCAACGTCAGCAGTGCGATGGTGTGGGCGGCCCAGAAAGAATTGTATGTGCCGCGGTCAGGCTGACCAATGGCTCCGTTTATATTGGAACATTTCATGGTGAAGCATTTAAAATAGCGCATGCGGTATATGCAAACAAATCAGCATCGTATTACAACAGGCTGTTCGCAAAGTCAGAGGATGGGTTCATGACTTCCAAAGGTCAGTTTGTTGATCAATTCGAGGCGTATAAAATTGCCGTCAAAAGTCGCCAGACGACACGCAAATCCTATATTTGCGCGCTTAAAGATTTGTGGGGCGATGAAACCAAAATGGAAGGCGCGCTGTGCGCATTAGCTTTCAATACTGCGCGAAGGGGGTAATAAAGATATGGATTCAATAGAAAATGCAAACGAAGCGAAATCCAAAACATGGCACCTGCTTGACCGGCCTTGCGTCGGGTGACTATCAACATTTGTTGCGGTGTTGCGGGTTTTCCGGACCTGCATGCTGAAACAGGTCGGATCCGGCCCACCGCTGATCTACGTAAATACCTGACCGACAACTACTTAATTTGAAAATGCGGAATTTTTTACTGTTTGTTTCGGGTCATTATGCTTCAGCGCCAGTTGCTCTTGAGAAAATTAAAACCCTTTTTCAAACTGAAGGGCAAAATTGCTTGCTTGTCCGGCCATAACCGCAACGGTGAAGGCGGATGCATTACAATTTGCAAGGTCTTCAAAAGACTGGCTTGCGCCCGTGAATAAGTGAATAACTTTGTCAATAACTTTCGCTTGCCTCTTTTGTCGCGTCAGGTGTAAAAAACATCCGGCGAAGCATGAGCACGCAAGTCCATTACCGGTTGAGAGATCATTGTCCGGGGCGTCAGGACTTATTTCGCTGGACGAATCTAATCCCGCTTGCGGGAGCGCCTATCTCATTGTGACTTGCTTCGCCATTTTCATGCACGGCCATGCGCAGGTCGAGCTTCCCGCCGCAACATTCAAACGAATTAATAGCTCGATTGCACGGAGAAGAACTGCATCGGGCCGCCGCCTGTTGGCACGATGATTATTTGGACCGGTCCGTTGCTGCCGGCGACGGCAGCGCCGAAGGGCAGCCAGTTGACAAGGTTGCTGGAGGAATAGATCTGGTAACTTACCCCGGGAAGGCCCTGCCAATTGAGGACGATGTTTGTGGCATTGCCTCCGGCTGTCAATACTGGCGCCACGGTGGAGACCGCGAGGTAATTCTGATTGGAGATGGAAGTGGAGATGCTGGTATAAGACATCGACCCCGGCAGAAACACGAGGGCGCCCAGCGACGGCGTCACGGTGAAACTCGACCCCGGCACGAAACCGAGGGCGTAATTCCCATTCGTGTCGGTGGTGGTGAAGGATCCAGTGGAGGGCTGGAGCAGGACGCCCGCAACGGGCTGGCTGTTGGTATCCGTGATCACGCCCTGAACGACTGGCAGTGAAATGGTGAACCCATTTGTGTACACCTGCGACATCGGCTGGCCATACAGGTCATTGATATTTGGGCCGACCGCCAACACGTAGTTGCCGACTGCGGTTTGCAGCGGGAAGGTGACGACGTAGATGGTTGAACTCGACATTGAAATCGAGAACGAACTGGAGGACAAAGCCCCGTTGGGAGTCGTCAGCGATATGGCGGTTGCGGGGAATGCATTCGGATTCGGAGTGTCATTGAAGTACAGGGTCACAGAGCTGACGCCGTTGCTCACAATCCCGATGGGCGAGTTTGAGAGCACTTGCAGCGGAGGAACATTATTCGAATAAACGGTGCCGTTTGCCCCCGGGGAATCACCCTCGCCGCCGGAGGCGATGGCGAGGCCGAAGAAGATGTTCGCGCGGGAGTAGAGGGCGATGCGTCCGCCCGCTCCTCCTCCGCCGCCATAGAGTTCACCCGCGCCGCCATCAGCGGTAAACTGGCCACTGCCGGCCAACGTGCTGGCGGTCACCCAAATGCTGCCGCCGGAACCGCCGCCGGAGTTGTCCTGAAGACCCGGTTCACCGGCGGCACTGATCTGGCCGTTCACGGTGAGGATGCCACCGACGCTGAACCGGAGGGCGCCGCCGCCTTCGGAGCCACCGGAAGCCGGTCCCCCTCCAAAGCCGCCGCCACTGCCAAAATCCACCGGCTGGTTGGAAGAGCCGTAGCTGGCGCCTCCGGGTTCTGCGGCGGAAGCTCCACCCGCGCCGCCATAACCCGCGCCGCTTCCGTCTCCATCAAGGGATTGTCCGGCACCCGGGCCGCCGCCCTGAGAGTATCCCTCCCCATCCACGGCAATAACACCGCCCGATTCGACATTGACATTGTTGAAGACCAACACATCCAGAGTCGATTGACCCGATAAAACGGTCAACAGGCCGCCAGATGCAACGGTGAGGTTGTTCAACTGCGGAAAGCTCGTTTGCGGGCAGACGATCGCGCCATTTCCGATGGTAAGGTTGAAGGGTTGAGAGGGTAAGCCGAAGGTGCTGGACAAAGGCGTGTTGGTGCCGGCTACTCCACCATTCTCCAAGAGCAATTGTCCTACTGACTGGGTGTTGACTTTGGTATAAATGGTGCCCGCGCCACCATACGCGTATCCACCGCCGCCGTAAGCGGTCATAAGCCCCACAAAGTCATTTGCAGTGTATCCGATGGAAATCCGTCCGCCGCCGCCGCCACCTCCACCATTACCGCCGTTGGCGGTGATCGAGCCGGCGCCAGCCAGCGTGCCGACGGTGAGCCAGATGCTTCCGCCCGAGCCGCCACCGCCCCCGAGACTCGAACCATTGCCGCCGTTGGCGGAGATTTTCCCGTCCGCATCCAAAGTACCGTTCACCGTGAGGCGAATCGAGCCTCCGCCCGCGCCGCCAATGGAGTAAGGAGAGTAACTGCCGCCGCCACTGCCATTGTTTGCAGGTGATGTGACGGAACCATACGCCGATCCACCCGCGGCCAAATTCCCGAAGCCGTTTGCGCCATAACCCCCGTAGCCGGCGCCACTGCACCCAGAGGAGGCAGAATGTCCCGCGCCGACACCCATGCCGGCAGCGGAACCGGAATTGTCGGTCACAATCCCGCCGCCCGCTTCAACCGTTGCGTTCCCGGTGAGCGTGAGATTCACCATGCCAGGAGAGTTGTTGCCTGAAATGGGATTTGGCTTCAGCCAGGCGTTGGAACTGATCAGGAGGCTGGCAAAAGTCGAATTAAAAATCGCGGCTGGCTGGTACCCAACCGCGCCGTTGCTCAAAATTAAAGCGGCGGAGGAGACATATTGGATTGGTGTGGCGGCCCCGGATTGCCCGTTGTTGTTCAGAATGAGTTGGCCGCTTTGCCCCGTGGTCGCAATATATAATGTTCCCGCACCGCCCCAATTTGCGCCGCCGCCGCCATACGCGGAGATCACTCCGGTAAACAGGTTCACTGTGGGATAGATGGCGATACAGCCTCCTGCCCCGCCACCGCCAACCGAGTCGGCTCCGCTGCCGCCATTGGCCGTAATAGAACCTGCGCCGGACAGCGTGCCGGCAGTGAGCTTGATACTCCCGCCTGAGCCGCCCCCGCCTCCGATACCGCCACCATTGCCACCGTTGGCGGAAATGGCGCCATCGACTTGCAGCAGGCCGCTGATCGTCAGCGAGAACGCACCACCGCCGGCGCCGCCCACCGAGTATGACGATTCCGTTCCGCCTCCGCTGCCGACCATGGCGGGTGACGTCTCACTATCATAAGCGCTGCCACCCGTGGCGGCATTCGTAATGCTGTTTCCGCCGTTGCCGCCATGACCCGCCCCGCTGCAAGGGTAAGCGGGAGAAATCGCGTAGTAATGCCCGGCGCCACTGCCTTGGCCTGCGGCATAACCCTCGGAATCGGCGATAATGCCGCCTCCCGCTTGAATGGTTGCGCTCGAGAATGTCATTGTCGCCGCACCGGAGCCGGTGTTGCTCACCAGCAACCAGGCATTGGAACTGACCAGCACATTGCCCAAGACGGTCGTGGAACTGGAACTGTTGGCCCAACCCACCGCGCCATTGCGCAAGGTCAAGTCCGTCGTGCTGGAGGATGGCAGGGGCGTGGCAGGTCCGGCATGTCCGCCACCGTCCAAAATGAGCTGGGAATTCTTTCCGGAGGCTTGAATGATTGTCGTTCCCGTTCCGCCCCAATTTGCTCCGCCGCCGCCATAAGCGGTGATGGTTCCGGAAAATGAATTGTTGGTGCAGGGAATGTAGATCATGCCGCCGGAACCGCCGCCACCCAAGGCATCGACTCCGCTTCCGCCATTCGCAGCGATGGAACCCGCGCCAGCCAGCGTGCCGACTGCAAGCCAGATGCTCCCGCCTGAGCCGCCGCCGCCGCCAAACCCTGAGCCGTTGCCGCCATTCGCGGAAATGATGCCGTTCATTTCCAGTGTGCCGGTCACTGTAAGCCGGACGACCCCGCCGCCGGGTCCGCCTGGCGACAGACTCGAACTCGTGCCTCCCCCGCTGCCCGGGGCGCTGGGCGACGTCATGGAATCATAAACGGTTCCGCCTGCGGCGTAGTTCCCAAAGCTTCTGCCGCCATAGCCACCGTGTCCCCCGCCGCCGCCAAGATTGGTCACGCCCAATGTATAGGAGCTTCCCGCACCCTGACCTTGCCCTCCTGCATAACCGGCAAAGTCCGCAATGATCCCGCCGCCAGCCTGAATCGTGGCGTTTCCAGTAAACGAGAAAGTCAGGGCGTAAGCCGGGTAAGAAGAGTAAGGAGTCAACCAACCATTTGAATTCAGATACAGATTGGCAAAGCTGACGGACGAGGATGCCGACCCGATCGCGCCGCCGCGCACGATTAAATCCGTGGAGCTGGCCGATTGCACCAGCGTGGTCGTGCCGGCGTGTCCGCCGTTGTCCAGAATGAGTTGATTTTGTCCGGTGGCTTGAATGAGAACAGTTCCCGCTCCGCCCCAATTGCCGCCGCCGCCGCCGTATGCGGAAATCGTTCCGTCAAAAAGGTTCGCTGTGGGATTGATGTCAATGCGGCCGCCGCCGCCGCCGCCGCCAATTGTGTCCGCGCCATTCCCGCCGCTGGCTGTAATGGAGCCGGAGCCGAGCAAAGTTCCACCTGTCAAGGATATTGTTCCGCCTGAGCCGCCGCCGCCGCCGGAGCCGTATCCGTTGCCGCCATTGGCCGCTATTGTTCCATCGACTTGCACGATGCCGCTCAAACTGATGATTTGAATGGCGCCACCGCCACTGCCGCCGATGGAATACGGCAGAAAGGTCCCGCCGCCGCTGCCAAAACCAGAGGGAGCTGACTGGGAACCATAGGCCGGTCCGCCGGTGCCATTCGTGGGAGAACTGGCGGCGCCGTAGCCACCGTACCCGCCGCCGCCGCAAGGATAGAGGCCTTGATTGTAAGCATGGCCAGCGCCGGGGCCGGCACCCCCGGCGTAACCTGCGACGTTGGCGAGCAGGCCGCCGCCCGCCTCGATTGTAAGGGCGTCTGCCACGGTGAGAGCTAACGTGGTTGTCGTACTGGCCTGCAGCAGACTATTGGAAGCGATGGTCAGATTCCCGACGGTCCACGCGCCTGACGGGAAGACGCCCGCATTCCCTTGAATGAGCACATCCATGGTGCCGTTCGTAATGGCAAGTGACGTGTTGCCTCCCGATTTTCCGCCGTTATCAACGACCAGAAATCCGTTCTCCCCCGTCAACTGCGTATAGACGGTGCCCGCGCCGCCGATGTTCGCGCCAGCCCCGCCATAGGCGGCCATCGAACCCGCGAAGCTGGTCGCGCTGCATTGAACCGCGATTCGGCCGCCGCCGCCGCCACCGCCGTGAGTCGGATCGCCGCTGCCGCCATTTGCAGTAATCACTCCTGACCCGGAGAGCGTGAGCGCAGTGACTGAGACGCTGCCGCCCGACCCGCCGCCGGAACGGCTGTTGGTGCCGTTCGCCCCATTGGCTGAGATTGAACCATTGACGATCACACCGCCGCCGGCCACAATTACTATCAACCCCCCTCCACTGCCACCGGAGCCTGCGTATCCCGCGCCGCCGCCACTGCCCAGATTTGCCGGCGCGGCGAAGGAGCCGTAAGTCGCGCCGCCCAACGCGTTGCTGGAACTCATCCCGCCAATCCCTCCGTAGCCGGCGCCGCTGCCGTCTTGAAAACTTCCACTGCTGCTCTGGCCGGAGCCGGTTCCATATCCGCCGCCGTAGCCGTTTCCGGTTGCATTGATCGCTCCCCCGGCATCCACCTCGACATTATTGGTGACAGACAGATTGAGTCCCGCGGGCACCGTTCCCAGCAGCACGTCGTAGCTCACCAGGACAGTGGCGCCGTCCGGAATGCTCGAGTTGGTCGTCCGCTGCAATTGGGTCAGAATGCCATCCGGGCTGCTCAACGAATAATCCACCCCGTTGGTGTAATCGGTTGCTCCGGTGGAATCGGTCACTGCAACGGTGGCTGTGACGACATTGGAATTGAGCAAAGTCACCAGGTTGGTGCCGCTCAGGACTTGGGATTCGTTCGTAATAAAGAGCAGATTTGAGACGGTGCCGCTTGGAGAAAACGAGTGTGTGAGCACGCCGCCGGCGGCCACGAGCACGCTGGAAAAGGCGTGCGGACCGTCCACTGTCAGTGTGCAGTTGGTGACGACGATGGCTGTTCCATCATAATTCGTGTTGCCCACACCGATGCTCGTGTTGTTGGTAAAAACAGTCGCGAAAGCCGGAACGCAGGCCAGGGCGATGACGCCCGCAGTCAACGCGCGGCGAGTTTGGGCAAAGAGGGAGAGGAACAGGGTTGCTCTCATAAATTGATTGGGCTTTTCTGTGTTGAGTATCCTTTTACTCCTCACGGTCGTCTTTGTCAATGTGCGTTTGGAGGCACAGCAACAGGCCCGCGCAGACTGGTTATCATTGGCATGCTTGAATGGAATCGGGATGCCAGGCGCAAAAGCCCGGACCACATTTCCATTTAACGGCGGATTGTTCAATTCGATTTTCATAAAAACTGTAAATTCAATGGCTATGCAATGTCATTACAATGTATTTACTACTTTTGAAAAAGATTGTCAAGGGGTAGAAATTTGTGGACCGTGCCCCTTGAGTCGGATACAAACTTCAAACCCGTCCTCCCACCCCTCTCCGCTTGCGGGGAACGAGCCTGTTTTGAACTGCAAATGGCAAGAGGCAGCGAGCGAGATTGGCGGTGGCCAAGGCCGCGAGGGTGAGGGCGCCAGCCAGAACCATGCACGTTAAAACGAACGCTCCGGGTGGTCCGCCCCATTCGGCGATTGCGGGAATCAGTCCCAGGCAACTTGCCAATCCGAGCGCATAGTTCCGGGCGCTGAAGCGGGACACCCTGAAGGGTGGACACCAATCCAAAATGCCGGGCCCAAGAAACGCAACCACGCCGAATCCGAACAGCGAGCCGGAAATGGTCCTCAATACCGGCGACGATGGCAGCCAGGGAAACACGAACAATTCCAGTTGCAGCAGGAAAAAGGCGTGAAGCTGGAGGAAACCTTTGCTGATGCGCGGCCGAAACCAGAGGTGCAGCGCGGTGGCAGCCAACGCCGCGACATAGAGTCCGGTGCAACGCTGGCAACAGGGCAGAGGTTGTCCGCCCGGCGACCAAATATGCTGCGGGTTTTCGCCGCAGACCGCGGAGAAGATGGGGAGCAGCAATTTGTACATGACGCGAAGGCGGCGAATCAAGGTTTACATGGTTATTTGAAAATGTCTTTGGGCGGCAGCGGGATGGGCACCTTGGTGACTTTGCGGTGGGGATCTGTCAAGTCCACGAGGAAGAGGGCGCAATCTTCCGCTTTTATTAGGGGATGGTCGCCACAAGCAAGGCACAGCGACTCGACGGCGAGAGTCTTGCCGTCATGCGAAATATCAATCTGAAAGTACGCAAGCATCCCCTTGTCATCGCTCTCAACGTCGCGGATCAACGTGGTCTTCCGAATAGGGGAACCATCCAGGGGAATTTCGACAAAACCGTAGGCGTCGTGAGTTCCAACGGCAGCATCTCTGAAGGAGCCATATAGAATGTCGTGTTTGGGCGAAAAGTGGCGGACATTGATCTCCGTCTTTTCGCCAAGGGAGGCGAGCGACAGGGTCCGCGCGGGTTGGCCGGTTTCGAGCAGGTGAACCACGGGCGGCCTTTCGTCTTCCATCAGATAGGCGCAGCGTTTGGCGTCACGGCTGAGAGCCAGGGAGAAAATGGAAACCTTCTTGTCTTTGATTTGGAAAAGCGGCGTGCGGGCGAACGTCTCCGGATTCAGGAAACCGCATTCATCGGGGCCTTTGGAATCATCCTTGCCGTCCAGATAAGACTTATCCATGCCGCCCAGATAAAATAAATGATCGTTGTCAGGCGAAGGGAGCAGTACCAACGCCTGTTGGTTCGTCTGGCGATGCATTACGCCAGTCCCAAGGTTAAGGCGAATGATGCTGTTGGATGCGCCGCTGAAAAAGACGGACGACCCGACCACCGGCAGGGGCCAGTAGTAAAACATTGTGGTCCAGTCCCCCAAGTCCGTCAGCAGAAAGGTGCGGGCCGGTCCGCGCCGGTCAAAGGGCAGAACCGCAAGGCTCAATGACTTGTCATCGGAGTCCGCCACCCAGGCAGTGAGAAAGTTGTGTCCGTCCTCCAACCACTGAGGTCGCAATATGGCCGGCTTGGCGGCAAGTTTCCGCACATCTTGATTGAACGGTTCAAAGAGCAACTCGGATTTGCCCGCTTTGCGGTCATAAACAGCGGCGCCGGTCATGCCGCTCTTGGCGTCCACCGTGACATAAAGCACCTTCGAATCGTTCGGGCTGAACGAGGTGCAGGCCAGGATGTAGATTAGAAGCGCCCCCAAGCCGGCCAAGGCGGGCGTTGAACTCCAAACCGCCGGTTTTCTCATGGAATTTCCTTTCTTTTATCTGGCGCGCCATTGCCGCGCGTCTCAAGTCAAGAGTACTACATCAGAGTTGCCGGGGGGCAACCCAAAAAGCAGGGGAGGATTTGATTGCGGCTGATCGATAAAAGGAATACATAGACTTTCCTATGCCCAAGCCGTCATTTCTGTGTCAAGCAGCTTCACGCCTGGGGTGGACGCGACATTCATTTTATCTGCTGGGCGGTTATCTGGCGGTGATGGGATTGATCGCATGTCTTTGGTGGCCGCTGGCGCGGGAAGCTTTCGTGGTCGATGACGGCTGGAGTGGTGAACGGCGGTGGCATTTCGACTGGCTGCTGGCCGGCAATTTTCTGGCCATGTTCCTGCTCATCATGGCGAAGGCGGATTGGCGCGCGGATTTGAATGTCGCTCTCGCCGGTCTGGCGGGCGGTTTGGCCATCGAATGCTGGGGGACGCAAACCAACCTTTGGACTTATTACACGGCGGAACGTCCTCCTTTATGGATCATCCCGGCTTGGTCCATTTCGAGCCTGGCCATTGACCGGCTGGCGCGGCTGCTGGATTGGGTGGCTATGAAATGCAAATGGTTCGTTGGCGGTGAACGCTCTTTTCGCGTGGCGTATTGGGTGCTTTTTACGGGATTTTACGCATTAATGGCGCGTTTCGTCGCGCCGACGTGTGACAAATCCTTGACTTGGGTGGCAATGATTTTGTGCGGCCTCCTCATCCTCACGCCCACCAATCATCGCTGGGCGACCCTGACCTTTCTTGCCGGGTCAGGTTTGGGATACTTTCTGGAACGCTGGGGCACGACCCACGAATGTTGGACTTATTACACACGGCAGATGCCACCGTTGTTCGCGGCACCCGCGCATGGCATGGCATGCGTGGCTTTCTGGCGGGCACGGAAGCTGATTGGGGGGTTGAGGTTGTGGCGGGGATAAGAATCATTACAATACGGATCCAACCGGAGAGGCGTCAGGCGTCAGTTCCGGGCATGTCAACATTTTGCCTGCCCGCGCCCCGCCCGCTCTGTCCACCAACAAATACGGAGATGGGAATCTCTCTGCCGAAAAGAACAACCCAAAGGCGTCAGGCAGGATGCGAAGAAATTCGGGGCAAAAAAAGGGACGTAGCGGCGACTCGACAGAGCGCCGCCAACAAATAATCACGGCCAATGAATTCGGCCTCGAAAGCTTTCGAGGCTGCGCCGGCAAGCAATGGGCGCAATGTTTGGCCTTGCATTCAGAAATGCTTTTCTTTGCGTTCTTTCTCCGGGGAGGCAATCCAGGAATGACAAAAAACGCATTGACAAAACTGGCTTGGATGTCTATTAGCAGCGTCATTGTTTTAATGATACACAAGCGGTGGGGTTGTTCCGAGACCGCTTGTTGCATCGGCGGTTTGCCATGAAAGACCAGCTTCAGGACCAGTTGCACTTGCCCGGGATGGGCCCGTTGCAGGGTAAAAAGCTTTTTGTCCGCAAACGGGACGCGCCGCCGAAGAAGGGAGAGAGAGAGAGAGAGAGAGAGAGAGAGAGAGAGAGAGAGAGAGAGAGAGAGAGAGAGAGAGAGAGAGAGAGAGAGAGAGAGAGAGAGAGAGAGAGAGAGAGAGAGAGAGAGAGAGAGAGAGAGAGAGAGAGAGGAGGGAGAGAGAGAGGGCGAGGGAGAGAGAGGAGGAGGGAGGGAGGGAGAGAGAGAGAGGAGGAGGGAGAGAGAGAGAGAGAGAGAGAGAGAGAGAGAGAGAGAGAGAGAGAGGGAGAGAGAGAGGGAGGGAGAGAGAGAGAGAGAGAGAGAGAGGGAGGGAGAGAGGGAGAGAGAGAGAGGGAGAGA